>NZ_JAJPWS010000001.1:0-1424429 GCF_046549055.1 Amycolatopsis sp. lyj-112
TCCGCTACCAGCAGGGGCGACGGTCTTCACGAAGGTCTCGCAAAACCCAGGCCTCACGAGTGCTCACCCGCCAGCAGCCACCACATCCAAGCCTGCCAAACCCAGCTCGAACACAACCCATTAGGCCTCCTTGAGGGACTCTGATTCCCTCAAGGAGGCCTTCACGGACTCGGTTCCGCGAGGCTCCCGCGGACGTGACCGCCACCAGAGATGCGCGCCCGTTCCCAGTACTCATCACCGAGTTGTCCACAGGCTGATCCCGTTGTGGACAACTCAGCCGTTCAGGCCCGTTTTCGCAGGTCCCGTCGTACCCCGGCGATACGCTGGGCTGGGGACGCCCCCCGGGAAGGGTGGGGGCTGCGCTGGAGTGGCGAGTCACTCACCTTCGATGACGTCGGGTTCGACGCCGAGGTAGCCCGCGACCTGTTCGACGAGGACGTCGTGGACGAGTTCCGCGAGTTCGCCGGGGTCCTTCGCGCGCGCTTCGAGCGGGCGGCGGTAGAGCACGATGCGGGCCCGCGTCGGGAGCCCGGCGCGGTCGACGCCGGCGGGCACGAGTCGCGAGAGCGGGACGGCGCCGTCGTGCAACACGCCGTCGACTCCCGACGGTGCGCCATCCGAGCGAACTTCGGGGACGTCGTCGACGGCCACGTCGAGCTTCGTCAGTTCGTGCCGCCAGCGCGCTTCGATGGGTTCGAGCGCGTCCAAAACGAGTGCGTCGAACCTTTCCGCCCTGCTAGCGGCGGCGGGAAGGGTCGACGGATACAGCGCTCCGCGCAGGCCCCGGCCGTGCCGGTCCCGGCGCATTCGCCGTCGCTGTCGGGAATCACGAGCCGTCGCCACGAACGGAAGGGTACGCGCTCGGCGAGTCGAAGCGCGTGTCGCCGGTACGCCGGGCCCAGGACGCGCTATCGTTCTCGATCGTGCGGAGCGTACGAAAGTGTTCGCGAACGGGTTGCCTCGAGCCCGCTGTCGCCACGCTCACGTATGCCTACAGCGATTCCACCGCTGTCGTGGGGCCGCTGGCCACCGCGAGCGAGCCGCACTCCTATGACCTCTGCGAAGCCCACGCCCTCCGGCTCACCGTGCCCAAGGGCTGGGAAGTCGTCCGGCACGAGGGCGCGTTCGCCGTCCCCGATCCGTCCGCCGACGAGCTGACCGCGCTGGCCGAAGCCGTCCGCGAAGCAGGCCGTTCGGACAAGCCCGCGGCCGCCCCCGAACCCGAAGGTCCCTCCGGCAGGCGCGGCCACCTGCGCGTCCTGCCCGGGCGCGCCTGACACAGGGGCTCGCCGGTAGGCTTTCGACGCGCCAGAGGGCGTTGTAACGAGACTATTGGCGGGGAGCAGGCGTGCCAGACCTTTCGGGCATCGTGAAGGCCTACGACATTCGCGGCGTGGTCGGTGAGCAGCTGGACACCGCGCTCGTACGCGATCTCGGGTCGGCGTTCGCCCTGTTGATCAAACCCGAGTCCGACTCGGTGGTCATCGGCCACGACATGCGCGACTCCTCGCCGGAGCTGTCCGCCGCCTTCGCCGACGGCGTGACCTCGCAGGGCCTCGACGTCGTCTCGATCGGCCTCGCCAGCACCGATCAGCTGTACTTCGCGTCCGGGTCGCTCAACCTGCCCGGCGCCATGTTCACCGCCAGCCACAACCCGGCGAAGTACAACGGCATCAAGCTGTGCCGCTCGGGCGCCGCCCCGGTCGGCCAGGACTCCGGTCTCGCGGAGATCCGCGACACCGTCGAGCAGGGTGTGCCCGCCTTCGCCGGCCAGCGCGGTTCGGTGACCCAGAAGGACGTCCTCGCCGACTACGCGGCCTACCTGCGCAACCTCGTCGACCTGTCGGGCAGCCGTCCGCTGAAGGTCGTCGTCGACGCAGGCAACGGCATGGGCGGCCACACCGTGCCGACGGTCTTCACCGGCCTGCCCGTCGACGTCGTGCCGATGTACTTCGAACTCGACGGCAGCTTCCCGAACCACGAGGCCAACCCGCTCGACCCGAAGAACATCGTCGACCTCCAGGCGAAGGTGATCGAGGAAGGCGCCGACGCCGGCCTGGCCTTCGACGGAGACGCGGACCGCTGCTTCGTCGTCGACGAGCGCGGCGAGCCGGTGTCCCCGAGCGCCATCACCGCGCTGGTCGCGATCCGCGAGCTGGAGAAGGAGCCGGGCGGCACCATCATCCACAACCTGATCACGTCGAAGGGTGTCCCGGAGATCGTCGCCGAGCACGGCGGCAAGCCGGTGCGCACCCGGGTCGGGCACTCGTTCATCAAGGCCGAGATGGCCAAGACCGACGCGATCTTCGGCGGCGAGCACTCCGCGCACTACTACTTCCGCGACTTCTGGCGCGCCGACACCGGCATGCTGGCCGCGTTGCACGTCCTCGCCGCCCTCGGCGAGCAGACCGGCCCGCTGTCCGAGCTGACCGCCGAGTACTCGCGTTACGCGGCCTCCGGCGAGATCAACTCGACCGTGGACGATCAGGTCGCCCGCATGATCGCGGTCAAGGACGCTTTCGCCGCGCGCGACGGGGTCGAGATCGACGAGCTGGACGGGCTGACCGTGCAGCTTCCCGGCGGCGGCTGGTTCAACCTCCGCCCCTCCAACACCGAGCCCCTGCTCCGCCTGAACGTCGAGGCCGCCGATGCCGAGGCCGTCCGGGCACTGACCGAAGACGTACTGGCGATAGTCCGTGGGTAACGAATGTGTCGTGAAAACACACATAGAGATGTCCCACAGGTAGGGAGTAACCATGGCCGTCACGCTTGACGCACAGTTGCTGGAGATCCTGGCCTGCCCGTCCCCCGATCACGCACCGCTCGTGACGGGGACGCCGGCGGATCCGGAGGCCGACGCACTGACCTGCACGGAATGTGGTCGCGTGTATCCGGTCCGTGATGGAATCCCGGTATTGTTGCTGGACGAAGCCACCGAGCCGACGACCCCGGATGGCGCCCATGCCGACGGTCCCTGACGATTCCCTGCTGGACGATCCCGCGCGGTTGGCCGAGGCCGACACCGCGGGGCTTCTGCGTGCCGCAGCGATGGCGGGTGCCCAGGTCCGGGCGACCGCCGAGGCCGCGGCCGAACTCGAGCTGAGCGATCGCCTGGACATCGGGCGCCCGCGTTCGCTCGTGCTGATCGACCGGCCCGGGGTCAGCCGGACGCTGACCCGGCTGGTCGCCGCGCTGCTGACACCGGCGTGCCCGGTGCCGGTGGTCGTCGCCGAAGTGGTGCCGAGCTGGATCGGTGCCCTCGATGTCGTCTTCGCGCACACCGACGACGCCGGTGACCGCGAGCTGGCCGCTTCGCTGGAGCGCGCCGCCCGGTTCGGCGCGACGGTCGTGCTGTCCGCTCCCGGCGAGGGGCCGGTCGCGGCCGCCGTCGCGGGCAAGGGACTGATCCTCGCGCCCAGGCTCCCGGTCCCGCCGGAGATGGCCTTCCCGCGCGGGCTCGCCGCCGCGCTGCTCACCGCGAACGCGCTCGGTCTGCTGGTGGCCGATCTGGAGCAGCTCGCCGACCATCTCGACGCGGAAGCGGAGAAGGACTACCTGGCCAGGGACTCGTTCGCGAACCCGGCCAAGGCGCTGGCGCTGCGGCTGTCCGATCGCCAGCCGCTGCTGTGGGGACTGGACCCGGTCGCGGTCGCCGTCGGCGAGCACGCGGCCCACGCTTTCGCCGCCCACGCGGCCCTCGTCTGTGACGTGGAGGACTATCGCCAGGCGCTGGCCAGGCCCGCTTTGCGGCGTGCGGCATTGTCGGGAACCGTGCAGCGCGATATCTTCGCGGACCCGGAGGAGGGGGTCGGCTTGACGCCGAGGGTGTTACTCCTCTCGGTTCGGACGGGACCTGCCACCGAGGCGGCCCGCTACCAGGCGGAAGACCTGTTGCCCGGTGCGGATGTGATCGCCCCGGCCGAAGAGATCGAAGCGGACGAGATCGTGCGTGCGGCCGTTCTCGCCCTGCGTTTCGAGCTGGCCGCGGTCTATCTGGGGCTGGCCGTGGGCAGCATCGGCGGCGCCGGGAGGTACACGCCCGCAACGGCGTGAACCCCGCGCGCGACGTGAAGGAATGAGGGCCGGCACCACCCGTGCCCGGCGAGGAGTTGAGGTGACAGTGGAGCTGCTGCGCAATGCCGTGCGGCCCTACGCGTGGGGGTCGAGAACGACGATCCCCGAGCTGTTGGGGCGTCCGGTCCCGGCGCCGCACCCGGAAGCGGAACTGTGGATGGGCGCCCACCCGGGTGACCCGTCCCACGTCGTGGGCCCGGACGGCACCGAGCGGAGCCTGCTGGAGCTCGTCGAAGCCGACCCGGTCGGGCAGCTCGGCACGAGCTGCGCCGGACGCTGGGGCGGCAGGCTGCCGTTCCTGCTGAAGATCCTCGCCGCCGAAGAGCCGCTTTCGATGCAGGCGCACCCGTCGGCCGCGCAGGCCTCGGAGGGCTACGCCCGCGAGGAGTCGGCGGGCATCCCTCGCGACGCCTCGAACCGCAACTACCCGGACCCGACGGCGAAACCGGAACTCGTCTGCGCGCTGACGGAGTTCCACGCCCTGGCGGGCTTCCGTGAACCGGAGCGCACGATCGCGCTGTTGAAGGCGATCGAGACGCCCGGGCTGGCGAAGTACGCGGTGCTGCTGGAGGCCCAGCCGGATCCGGCCGGGCTGCGTGCGCTGTTCACCACCTGGATCACGCTTCCGCAGGCCGCGCTCGACGACCTGCTGCCCGAGGTCCTCGATTCGTGCGTGCAGCACATCCGGGACCGCGGCGAGTTCGACGTCGAATGCCGGACCATCCTGGAACTCGGCGAGTCGCACCCGCGGGACGCGGGCGTGCTGGCGGCGCTGCTGCTCAATCGCCTCACCCTCAGCGCGGGCGAGGCGATCTACCTGCCCGCCGGGAACCTGCACCTGTACCTGCACGGCACCGCCGTCGAAATCCTCGCGAACTCGGACAACATCCTGCGCTGCGGGCTGACCCCCAAGCACGTCGACGTGCCGGAGTTGCTGCGCGTCGTCGACTTCGCTTGCGGCGAGATGCCCGTCCAGAGCGGCGAAGCAGACGGTGCCGACGACCGGCGCCTGTCGGTGTACCGCACCGACGCGCCCGAGTTCGAGCTGTCGCGGATCGAGTGGGAGGCCGGTGACGGCGACGAGGTCGCCGTCCACGACGTCGGCCCGCAGATCCTGCTGTGCACCGCGGGCAGCCTGCTGGTGACCGCCGACGACGGCGAGAAGGTCGAACTCCGGCGCGGCCAGTCGGTGTGGCTGCCCGCCGCCGACCCCGCCGTCCGTGTCCGGCCGCTTTCCGGCGACCGCACCCAGGTCTTCCGCGCCACCGCCGGCACCTGCTAGACCCGAACCCCCCCACGCAAGTAGTCCTCTAGTTGCGGTACTTGCGCGTGCAAGTACCGCCACTAGAGGACTACTTGCATAGGTTTCTTGGCCCGAGTTCCTTCCTTGGCCCAAGTGTGTGCGTTCCGTGTGGTGGGTTCCGCGACTATCGCCCGATGGGGTGACCCGGCCGTTGTTGTCGGCTCGTCCCGCAGGTCGATAGCCAAGGAGACAGCTGCAGTGACTTCCCATCCCGACGCGGTGAGCGGGCGCGCCTACCGGGCACTGGCGGCGGCGCCGTCGGCCCTGCGCACCGGCACCTTGCTCGCCGCGCTCGGATTCGCCGTCGTGACCGTGCTCGTCCCGGTCGTCGACGGAGTGAACCTCCTGCCGAGCGGCCACGACCTGGTCTCCTCGGCGCAGGCACTGGCGGGAATCACCGGTGACGCGATCGAGTCCGTCAAAGCCGCCGGCGCCGCCCTGCACGAACTCGCCGTCGACGCGGAGGGCAGGTTGAACCTTCCCCTGGTCGTCATGGTCACGCTCGGCGCGCAGGTGGTGCTCACCGCCGCGCTGGCGGTCTCCGGCGCGCAGCCCGCGCGGGTGATGCTGACCGTCGCCGGACTGATCAACGTGCTCGCGGTCTCGCGGGTCGACGCCACCGAGCCCGCCTGGGACGCCATCGTCAACGGCCTTCTCGTGCTCGTCCTGGCCTGGCTCCCGTCGCTGCGGAGCGCGAACGAGCCGAGGCTCGTCATCCAGTGATTTCCGGGTGGTGCTCGTCTGAGGGGTCGGGCACCACCCGGTCAGGCCGGGGCGGGTTCGGTGAGCGACAACAGCAACCGGACGAGGGTCGAAGTGTTGGTGTCGTGGGGGACTTCCAATCGCTTCGCCTCTTCGCCCGCCGCCTCGGCCGCCTTCGTTTCCCCGACGGCCTCGTACGCCCTGCGCAGCACGTGCAGGGTGAGGCCGGTCGCGGGTTTCCCGCCCATGGCACGGAATTCGTCGAGACATTCGCGCAGCACGGGAATCGCGCGGTCGGCCCGGCCGTCGCCGATCCAGCTGGCCGCGATGGCGCGGGTGCAGGAAAGCTCCCGTGGCCGCTCTTCGAGTGCGCCGGCGAGACGTCGCGCGTTCTCGTAGGCCTTCACCGCGCCGACGCGAAGGCCGGCGCCCGCGAGGATCGCGCCCTGGGTGCGCAACGACTTCGCCAGCGCCGATTTCGCCGTCGTCCGCCGCAGGACTCGGACCGATTCCTCGATCGTCTCCAAGGCCTGCTCCGGACGGCCGTCGAGCATCAGCGACCAGGAAAGTCCTTGCAGGGCAGTGCCGAGCTGGCGGTCGTCGCCGGATTCCCTTGCCTGGAAGAGGATCCTGCGGTCGATCTCCAGTGCTTCGGTGATCTTGCCGAGCCGGTGCAGCGCCGCGGATTCCGCCCGCCGGGCATGGCTCCCCGGCCCCGATGCCTCCACAGTGGACAGTTCGCGGGCCTGGGTGGCGGCGTCCAGGGACTCCCCGGCGCGGCCGAGCCCGACCAGGCAGTGCGCCAGATTGCTCTCCACCCACGCCTGCGCGGAACTGTCGCCGAGCGCCGCCAGTTCCCTCGAACATTCGCGGTATCCCTCGACGGCGCGTTCGTACTCGCCGCGCGCGTGCAGCAGCACCGTCAGGTTCGCCTCGGCGATGGCCGCGATATGCCTGTCGTCCGCCTTTCGGGCGGCGTCGCGCAGGGTTTCGTACGCCGTCCGCATATCGGTGTAGTGGTTGTGCTGGTACAGGTACGCGCTCAGTCTTTCCAGTATTCGCAACGCCTTCCGCCGCCAGCCGAACTCGCACAGCGACGAGACCGCGGAGACCAGGTTGGCGCGCTCCACGGAGAACCAGGTCCCGGGATCGCGCAGCAGCCGCTCGACCAGTTCCTCCGGCAACGGCTGGGCGGGCACGTCCTGATCCGACAACGGCATCGGCACCGTGCGCGGCAGGCGCCGGGCCGCCGTGTCGGCGAGACACAGTGCCGCGTCCGACAGCTTCGCGACCGTCGCCACCCGCTCGGCGAGGGTCTCCACCTCGCGGCCCAGTTCGGTGGCGAACACCCGCACGAGGTCGTGCAGCCGGAACCGCTGCTCGCCCGTCGGGTCGAGGCCGGTCGCTTCGAGGAGGCTCGCCTCGACGAGTTCGTCGATGGCCTCGTCGGCGTCTTCCGCCTCGTTCAGGTCGTCGCCGTCGATGAGTGTCGACACCGCCCAGGCGGGCAGGTCGAGGGTGCGGCAGCGGCCGATCAGCCGGAACGCGTGCCGCGCGGCCGGGTTCAGCGCCTGATAGCTCAACGCGATACTGCCGCGGACCTGCAGGTCGCTCACCTGGAGTTCGTCGAGTCGGGAGACCTCGTCTTCCAGCCTCCCGGCGAGTTTCCCGAGCGCCAGGCCCGGCCGCATGGCGAGCCTGCTGCCGGCGATCCGCAGCGCCAGCGGGAGATTGCCGCAGGCGGCGGCGATGCGTTCCGCGTCGGCCCGCTCGGCACCGACCCTGGCCTGTCCTGCCAGCAGCTCCAGCAACATCATCGCCTCGGCACCGGACAGTGGGGCGAGGTGCAGCCGCTCCGCCCCGGCCAGCCCGGAAAGCCGCTGCCTGCTGGTGATCAGGACGGCGCTGCCCGGTGTGCCGGGCAGCAGCGCGCGGACCTGGTCCGGGCCGGCGGCGTCGTCGAGCACCACGAGCACCCGGCGATCGGCGAGCCGCCCGCGGTAGACCGCCGCCCGTGCCTCGACGTCGTCCGGGATCGCGGGCCCCGTGACGCCCAGCGCGCGCAGCAGGTCGCCCAGAACGTCGGCGAGGTCGCGCGGGCTGGACGCCCCGGCGAGCGGGACGAACAACTGGCCGTCCGGAAAGGACCGCCGGAGCCGGTGCGCGGTGCTGACGGCGAGGGTGGACTTCCCGGCACCGGGTTCGCCGGTGATCACCGCGACCGGGACGCCGGTGCCGCCGTCGAGCAGGCCGGTGAGCCGCGCGATCTCGCGGTCGCGGCCGGCGAGGTCCGCGATATCCGGGGGTAGCTGGCAGAGCGGGAAGACCGGCGGCGCGCTCACCGCCGGGGTGCTCGGCACGGGATCGTCGCCGCGCAGCACGGCGGCGTGCACGCGGCGGACCTCGGCGCCGGGTTCCACACCGAGTTCCTCGACCAGGGTGGCGCGCAGGCCGCGGTAGACGGTCAGGGAATCGGCCTGCCGCCCGGCGCGGTGCAGCGCGATCATCAGCTGGGCGGCCAGTCGTTCGCGCAACGGGTGTTCGGTGATCATCGCCTGGAGTTCGCCGGTCAGTTCGCCGTGCCTGCCGTCGGACAGTTCCGCGTCGACGCAGTCCTCGAAGGCGGCCAGCCGTTCGGATTCGAGCCGGGCGACGTCGGCGTCGAGCAGGGGGATGTGCAGCCCCGAGAGCACCGGCCCGCGCCACAGCGCCAGCGCGCGGCGATAGTGCCCGGCGGCGCCCGCCGGATCACCCGCCCGCGCCGCCCGCTGCCCGGCGGCCGCGGCTTCGCGGAAGGACAGCAGGTCGAGATCGGCGGGATCGATCACCAGCCGATAGCCGTGGGTGTCCCGCTCGATCTCCAGTCCCTCGATCCGGGACCGCAACCGGGAGACGTACGTGTGCAGGTTCGACGCGTACGACTTCGGCGGCGTCTCCGGCCAAAGCGTCTCGACCAGCGTGTCCACCGTGACGGACGAGCTCGCGTTGAGCAGCAGAACGGCCAGCAGGGTGCGCTGGCGATCGCCACGCAGTTCCGTCCGCTGTCCGGGCGGGCTCTCGATCGTCAACGGTCCGAGCACGCCGAATCGCGGCATGGGCACCTCCCCAGGTCATGAGAGGGGCGAGAGTAGCGAGCGGTTCCGACATTTCTGTGACCTGTCCCCGGGCGGGGCCGCCCAGCGCGTCACGGCTGATCTGCACTGCTAGCCTTCGAACCCGGCATATCGGGACACCCTGGGGAGTTGGCACGTGTCAGCAGGTGGCGGAACCAAGGCGATCATCGCCGCACTCGTGGCGAACGCCGGCATCGCGATCGCGAAATTCACCGGCTTCCTCATCACGGGGTCGTCCTCGATGCTCGCCGAGTCGGTGCACTCCCTGGCGGACACCTCGAACCAGGGCCTCCTGCTGCTGGGTCAGAAGACCTCGCAGCGCAAGGCGACCCGCACGCACCCGTTCGGCTTCGGGCGCGACCGGTACTTCTACTCGTTCATCGTCGCGCTGATGCTCTTCAGCCTCGGCTCGGTGTTCGCGCTGTACGAGGGCATCCACAAGATCGGCGAGCCGGAAGCCCTGACCTCGCCGTTCGTCGCGGTCGGCATCCTGGTGGTCGCGATCGGGCTGGAGTGCTACTCCTTCTACACCGCCATCCAGGAGTCGAAGAAGATCAAGGGCGACGCCGGCTGGTGGGCGTTCATCCGCCAGGCGAAGACGCCTGAGCTGCCGGTGGTCCTGCTGGAGGACGCGGGCGCGCTGCTCGGCCTGGTGTTCGCGCTCGCGGGCGTCGGCCTGTCGGTCGCCACCGGCGATCCGATCTGGGACGGCATCGGCACCGTGACGATCGGCCTGCTGCTCGGCATCATCGCGGTCATCCTGATCATCGAGATGAAGAGCCTGCTGATCGGCGAGGGCGCCACCGAGACCGACCACGACACGATCGTCGACGAACTCGCCGCCGGCAAGGTCGAGCGGGTCATCCACATCCGCACCCTGTACATCGGCCCGGACGAGATGCTGGTGGCCGCGAAGCTCGCGCTGGTGCCGGGACTGGACACCGCCGCGGTCGCTCAGGCCATAGACGACGCCGAAGCGCGTGTGCGCGCGAAGGTGCCTACGGCGAAGCTGATCTACCTCGAGCCGGACCTGGACCGCAGTCTGGCCTGATCTCACGCGCTTTCGGAGCGTGTGAGGACCAGGCCCGCGACCGCCGTCCGGAGCGACTCTCCGTGCGGTGCCGACTACCATCCGAACCTCCGCGTACTTCGTTGCTCTCCCACCGCGCTGCCGCCGGGACCTAGGGATAGGGTCGTTCAACCGAGTCAGGCGTAGGAGGTCAAGGGTGCCCGGAAACGGTCTGTGGCGTACGAAATCCATCGAGCAGTCCATCGCGGACACCGACGAACCGGGATCCAAGCTCAGGCGAAATCTGAGCGCGTGGGACCTGACCGTCTTCGGCGTCGCTGTCGTGATCGGTGCCGGGATCTTCACCCTCACCGCGCGCACGGCCGGTGACTACGCGGGGCCCTCGGTCTCGCTCTCGTTCGTGTTCGCGGCCATCGCCTGTGCGCTGGCCGCCCTCTGTTACGCGGAATTCGCGTCGACCGTCCCGGTGGCCGGGAGCGCGTACACGTTCTCCTACGCCACGTTCGGCGAGTTCATGGCGTGGATCATCGGCTGGGACCTCATCCTCGAACTCGCGGTCGGCGCGGCCGCGGTGTCGAAGGGCTGGTCCGCCTACCTCGAAACCGTGCTCTCCTACATTTTCGGCAAGGGCACGAAGACGACGTTCGAGATCGGCGGCGTCCCCGTCGACTGGGGCGCCCTGATCGTGGTGCTGGTGCTGGCCACCCTGCTCGCCGTCGGCACGAAGCTGTCTTCGCGGTTCTCCATGGTGATCACCGGGATCAAGGTCGCGGTGGTGCTGTTCGTGATCGTGCTCGGCATCTTCTACATCAAGGCCGCCAACTACAGCCCCTTCATCCCGGAGGCCCAGACAGGCGCCGAATCGTCGGCCACCGGGGTCGACCAGTCGCTGTTCTCGGTGCTCGCGGGCAGCAGCAGTAGCTCGTTCGGTGTCTTCGGTCTGTTGGCCGCGGCGTCGCTGGTGTTCTTCGCGTTCATCGGCTTCGACATCGTGGCGACCACCGCGGAGGAGACCCGCAACCCGCAGAAGGCCGTGCCGCGCGGCATCTTCGGTTCGCTCGCGATCGTCACGGTGCTGTACGTCGCCGTGTCGCTCGTGGTCGTCGGCATGGTGAACTACAAGGATCTCGCCACTTCGGCGGGTGACGGCAGCAAGAAGACGCTCGCGTCCGCCTTCTCGGTGAACGGTGTCGACTGGGCCGCCAACATCATCTCCGTCGGTGCCCTCGCCGGTCTGACGACCGTCGTCATGGTGCTGATGCTCGGCCAGATCCGGATCATCTTCGCGATGTCGCGCGACGGCTTGATGCCGCGCGGGCTCGCGAAGACCGGTCCGAACGGCACACCGAAGCGGGCGACCATCGTCGTCGGCACGCTGGTCGCGGTCGCGGCGACGTTCTTCCCGGCGGACAAGCTGGAGGAAATGGTCAACGTCGGCACGCTGTTCGCCTTCATCCTCGTCTCCGCGGGCGTGATGGTGCTGCGCCGGACACGGCCGGATCTGCCCCGCGCCTTCCGGGTTCCGTGGGTGCCGGTGATCCCGATCCTGGCGATCCTCGCGTGCCTGTGGCTGATGCTGAACCTGACCGTTTTGACGTGGTTGCGGTTCATCGCGTGGATGCTGCTGGGCGTCGTCGTCTACTTCGCCTACAGCCGTCGTCATTCACTGCTCGGCAAGCAGAACAAGGACGAGACTTCGGCGTCCGTATCGGACTGATCATTCTCGTTTCGGCGGCCCACCATTCCTTTGTGGATGGTGGGCCGCTTTTTTGTCGGCCGGTGGGGGTACCCGCTGTCACCGTAAAATCCGTGTGCGATACCGTCCGGACTCTTACTTCCCCCTGACGGGTGAACGGGGCTCGTGTAGAAGCACCGCGAGTTGACCATCGTCCCTCGGAGGAAGTAACCGCGCTTTGCTCGTTTGTCCCCCGATCGGTACAGGAGAGCTCTGAATGCAGATCATGTCCGGACGGCGCGTCCGTTCCGCAGTCACCATCGTCGCCTTGGCCACCGCCGCCCTGCTGGGCACCGCCGGTTCCGCGCTGGCCTGCCACTCCGACGACGGCCGCGCCAAGCCGATCCCCGGCAGCGCCGCCAAGTGCGAAAAGAGCAAGTCGCTGTCCGACGCGGACTTCAAGTTCACCGGCGGAGCCGGTGAGAAGCGGCTCAACATCACCGGCCTCGGCGAGGGCGTCAAGGTGACCTCGATCGTCGTCATCGGTGGCGACGACGGCTACAACGTCTACGAGCCGGGCAAGCGCAAGCTCGCCGACACCCCGCCGTGGACCGAGCTGCGCGCGCCGTTCAACCGCGACGGCAGCAAGGCGAACATCGACAAGTGGTACGCCTGCGGCGACAAGACCTCCAAGCCGAGCGAGACCCCGAAGCCGACCGAGCCGACGAAGACGACCTCGGCGAAGCCGCCGACCTCGGCTCCGACCACGACGGAGAAGCCGTCCGACACCCCGACCAGCACCACCGCCCCGGCCCCCGCGGTCGGCGGTAACGGTGGCAACGGCGGCGGCCTCGCGGACACCGGTTTCGACAACGCCTGGCTGCTGTGGGCCGGTGGCCTGCTGGTCCTGGGCGGCGCCGCCGTCCTGGTCCTGCTGCGCATGCGCCGCAAGCCCTCCGACAGCTGAAGCTAGCTAGTACGTGAAGGCCCCCTTCCTCGCGCTGGACGCAAGGAAGGGGGCCTTCACGTACTTCAGCGCATCTGCGGGAAGTCCCCGAACAGCGATCCCTGTTCGCCCCGAGTGTTCGCCGAGCCGGGACGGCCGAGGCCCGCGGCCATCGCGACGGCGTTGTCCCATTCGGCGTCCGCGACGTAGTCCGTGTGCTTGAGGACGCCGGGAGCCCAGCGGTGCCGCCCGGTCGGGCCGCGCAGCGGGTCCGGCAGCCAGTGATCGCCGCCGAGGACGAGGACGCCTTCGTCGTCGGCTTCGGCGGCCAGCGGGCCCGTCCCGCCGGTGGTCAGATAGCCGTCGCCGAGAAGTTTCCCGGACACCACCCGGTGCCGCCACGTCGTGACGCCGCCGCCGAAGATGTCCGTGCCGCGGCACAACGACCGCCAGCGGCCGTCGAGATCCTTGTACAGCTCGGACAGCTGCGTTTGCGGCAGCATCGCGGGAAAGGCCCGCTGGTAGCCCCATTGCAGCGGTGAGCCGGCGGTCAGCAGCCCGACGCGTTCGCGGTCCTCCGGCGGGAGATCGGCGAGCACCCGCGCCGCGGCGAGCACGGTCAGCAGGCTGCCGAGGTTGTACCCGGACAGCACGACCCGGGTGCCGGGATCGGCGAGGTGTTCCTTGACCCGGTCGGCCAGTTCCGGGACGACCTTGAGCGCGTAGCTCGGCGGGACGATCGGATGGGCCGCCCGCGGCCAGAAGCACACGAGGTCGGCCAGCGCGCCGAGGTGACGGCTGCGTTTGGGCGTCGTCGCGGCGGCGAACACGACGCGCAGCAGCCCCGCCGCCAGCGCGCCGAGCGCGAACACACCGATCGTCGAAAGCGTCGTGAACCAGCCGGGCAGGCGCCCGAAACCGAAGCGCAGCACCAGAAGAGCGCCCCCGCCCGCCGCCATCGCCAGCGCGACCGTGAGCGCGAGATGGTGCAGGTGCTTGCGTTCCCAGGAGGCGCGGGCCCAGGCACGCGCGGCTTCCTCTTCCTGCGCCTTGTCGATCTCCATCAGCGCGACGATCTTCGGGATGCCCCGCCGCAGCCGCCGCAGCGGCACGGCCACCGCGAACCCGAGGATGCCCAGTACGACCGCCAGCGCGAGCCCGGCGCCCCACAGCACGGTCACCAGGACGTAGGTGTCGGGCAGCCGCAGATCGCCGGCGCCGACCAGTTGCCTTAGCGCGACAGCGAGTCCCGCGCCGAAGCCGCCGCCGAGCAGCCCGGCCAGCGCCACGACCGGCGCCGCGGCCCAGCCGCCGAGCCAGGGCCGCAGCCGGTGCGGCAGATGCTTCCACGTCGACCGGCCCAGCAACGCCGCCGGAATGAGCACCAGTGCGAACAGCAGGGTCACCGCGACCATCGCCGCGCCCAGCGCTTCGACCGTCCCGTCGGCGCCGCCCAGCCCACCACCCGGCAGCCCGGCGGGCAGCGGCGTCCGGCGGACGACGGCGATCCCGACCAGCGCGACGGCCACCGCGATCAGCCCGCCGCGGATCACCGGCCCGGCCGAGAACCCGATCGTCGAGGCCACCAGCGAGGCGAGCACGAGCGCCAGCGCGCAGATCCACACCACCAGGTCGAACGTCGCCGCCGGGATCCGGAACGGACCGCCCAGCATGGGCAGCGCGAGACAGGTCAAGGCGGCGACGGTGTGCAGCGTGCGCAGCCCCGGCGTCCGCGGCATGTCCTGCGGCTGCAACGGGCTCGAACTGGGAGCGCGGTGCAGCCTGTTCCGCGATCGCCAGTCCGACGACGGGATCCGGTCGAGCACGAAGATCAGCACCAGCAGCGGGACCACGCCGATCGCCGTCCGCAGCGGCGCGAACCGCAGGAACGACGGCGCGCCCGCGAGGCACGGCGAACCGGGCGCGAGGCACTGCGCGGCGAAGAGGTCGAGCGAGACCACCGCGAGCTGGCTGATCAGCAACATCGTCAGCAGCAGCGACGCCACCCGCAGAATGCCGCGGCACACCGTGCCGAGCAGCGCCGCGAACCGTTTGCCGGGCGGGACCGGCGGCAGCATCCAGTGCGCGACGTTCGCCAGCGAGAACGGGAACAGCAGCGCCCACGTCGCCTTCGCGGCACCCCCGGAGGTCATCCCGCTCCACAGGTAGCCTTCGAGGATGCGCGGGATCGTGCGACCGAGCGCGGGCAGCACCGGACCGGGAGCGGGCCGGCGCAGCCGGTCCGACGGCCGGATCAGCCTGCCGATCCCGTCGCCCGCGACGTCGACCACCGAGGTCGTGTCCAGCAGGCTTTCACCGCTCGTGCCCACTAGCCCGGGTACGCGTATTTCGACGACGCGGGTATCGGGACCCGGCATGACCACGGTGAAGGCCTCCCAACCGTTTCAGTGAGCTTTGAGCCGACAACGGTACTGTTCCGGTCTCATCCATCCTTGGAGGAAGCGCCCTATGACCCCCGAAAGCGTTGCCAAGCGGCACGACACCCGCAACGGCATCGAGTTCGCCGTCGCCGATCTCGAAGCCGCCGAATTCGGCCGCAAGGAGATTCGCCTCGCCGAGCACGAGATGCCGGGCCTGATGGCGCTGCGCCGCGAGTACGCCGAGGTTTATCCGCTTCGTGGAGCCCGGGTCTCGGGCTCGCTGCACATGACGGTACAGACCGCGGTGCTGATCGAAACCCTCGTTTCGCTGGGTGCCGAGGTGCGCTGGGCCTCTTGCAACATCTTCTCCACCCAGGATCACGCCGCCGCGGCGATCGTCGTCGGCCCGCACGGCACCACCGAGGAGCCGAAGGGCGTGCCGGTGTTCGCCTGGAAGGGCGAGTCGCTGGAGGAATACTGGTGGTGCACCGAAAAGATGCTCACCTGGGACGGTGAGGGTCCCAACATGATCCTCGACGACGGCGGCGACGCCACCATGCTGGTGCACAAGGGAACCGAGTTCGAGAAATCCGGCGTCGTTCCTTCGCCGGACGAGAACACGTCGGACGAGTTCCGCGTGTTCCTCGACCTGCTGCGCACTTCGGTCGCGGCGGACACCGGCAAATGGACCAAGATCGGCGAAGGCATCCTCGGTGTCACCGAGGAGACCACGACCGGCGTGCTGCGGCTCTACCAGCTCGCCGCGGCCGGTGAACTGCTGTTCCCGGCGATCAACGTCAACGACGCGGTGACCAAGTCGAAGTTCGACAACCGGTACGGCATCCGGCACTCGCTGATCGACGGCATCAACCGCGGCACCGACGTCCTCATCGGCGGAAAGGTCGCGCTCGTCTGCGGCTACGGCGATGTCGGCAAGGGCGCCGCGGAATCGCTGCGTGGCCAGGGCGCGCGGGTGATCGTCACCGAGATCGACCCGATCTGCGCGCTGCAGGCGGTGATGGACGGCTACCAGGTCAAGAAGCTGGAGAACGTCGTCGGCGAGGCCGACATCATCATCACGACCACCGGCAACAAGGACGTCGTCCTCGTCGAGCACATGGCGCGGATGAAGCACCAGGCGATCCTGGGCAACATCGGCCACTTCGACAACGAACTCGACATGGCCGGTCTCGCGCGCTACCCGGGCATCCGGCGGATCACCATCAAGCCGCAGGTCGACGAGTGGGTGTTCCCCGACGGCAAGAGCATCCTCGTGCTGTCCGAGGGGCGCCTGCTGAACCTGGGCAACGCCACCGGGCACCCGTCGTTCGTGATGTCGAACAGCTTCTCCAACCAGGTGATCGCGCAGGTCGAACTGTTCACCAAGCACGAGGAGTACGACAACGAGGTCTTCCGTCTTCCGAAGAAGCTCGACGAGAAGGTCGCGAAGATCCACCTCGACGCCCTCGGCGGTGAGCTCACGAAGCTGACCAAGGACCAGGCCGAGTACATCGACGTGGACGTCGAAGGTCCCTTCAAGACGGACCACTACCGGTACTGACCGAATGCCATGAACGGCCCGTTACTTGCGAAATTTGCAAGTAACGGGCCGTTCATGGCACGCGCTAGCGCCACTCGACTTCGATACCGGCCAACCCCGGCCCGGCGTCGCTGAAGTACCCGCTGGTCACTCCGCCCATGTCGCAAGGCAGTTCTTCGGACTCGACCGGCACGGCGTCGTCCCGCGTCCGGAACTGCCGGGTGCAGCGGGCGGGCAGCGTGCCGAGGGCGAACTTCAGCTGCACCAGGTAGCTCGAACACTGGTCCCGCAGCATCCGGAAGTACCCGGGCGACACGGCACCGGAGTCGTCGCGGACCTCGAAGCAGAAGACGTGGATCTCGCCCTCGGCGAGTTTCCGGTCGAAGAGCAGTTCCGTCGCCATCGTCTCGGCCTCGGCGTTGCGCCGGATCCGCCCGACACGGCAGCCCTCGGCGGTGATCAGTTCGACGTCGGCGATATGGCAGCCGGGATCGCCGTTGTAGACCGTGACGTACCGGTCCGGGCCGTGCCGGCGGGCCCGGCACACCAGCCGGGTGTGCAGGGCGACCTGCCGGTGCGCGGCGTCGAAGGTGATCGTGTCGTGGACCGAAAGCATTTCGAGGTCGGCGTTGTAGCGGTTGGCCGAGGGGTAGGCGCCCAGTTCGGCCAGCAGCTGGTCGACGATCGAGCCCATGTCGCCGGAGCGGATGTCGTGAAAGGACGCGGCCATCTGGTGCCCGCGCGCCCGGGTCGTCCGCGGGCCGATCAGCACGACGAGCGCGTCCGGGGGCAGTTGCAGCACCGATTCCAGCGCACGCACGGCCGGCAGTGCCTTGGGTACCTCCGGCTGGCGCAATCCTCGTTGCCAATAGCTCAGCGTCGACTGTCCAATTTGGATACCGCGAAGGCCCAGATGGGCGCGGAGCCTCGCCAGCGAGAGGCCGCGGTAAGCGATCGCTTGGCGCAGCGCGTGGTGGAATTCGCCGCTGCGAAGGGCCTCTACCAGCTCTTTGGGCAAGGCTTCGAGCGGTTGGCGACGCGTGCCATCGATGATCGTCGGGGTGTCCCCGTCTCGTGTCACCGCTCGTCCCTTCACCAGACCAGTGTGTGCGCTGAGCGTGAACACCGCGGAACGTTCACGTTAGCAGCGCACTGTGAACACTACGTCCCCCGTTCGGGGTGGTTGACCCCGGAAGAGTGACCGTTCCGGGGAGGGGGAACGCCCCGGAACGGTCCGTTCCACCGAGTGCCCATCTTGCTCTCTGTGAGCCTTCTGTTCACCGTTGTGACCACATTGGTTCGCCATGGTGACCAGGAGGCCC
This sequence comes from Amycolatopsis sp. lyj-112, assembly GCF_046549055.1. Classification (NCBI taxonomy): domain Bacteria; kingdom Bacillati; phylum Actinomycetota; class Actinomycetes; order Pseudonocardiales; family Pseudonocardiaceae; genus Amycolatopsis; species Amycolatopsis sp. lyj-112. The sequence continues at coordinate 18,087 of NZ_JAJPWS010000001.1, forward strand.
GCTGTGCCTGAGTTCTCGAGGAGGGTTTGCGCCGCGGGCGCCACGACTCTCGTGGCGTGGCTGGCGATCCAGACCCCGGCGAGCGCACTGCCCCCGCCGGCTCACCAGAACCCCGCTCACGTGAACCCCATAGCGATGCAGGTGCAGGAAAAGTCCCAATGGTGCTGGGTGGCCTCCGGCAACACCATCGCGGCACACCACGGTGTGACCGTCGGCCAGAACGAATTCTGCCGGATCGCCCACGACGAGCGTCGCCGGGAGTGCGCTGACCGCCCCGGAACGCTCGCCGATGTGAAGCACGCCTTCGGCAAGCTCGGCTTTTCCTCGCCGGGGAACTACGTCAAGGGCCGGATCGCCTACTCCGCCGTGCGGGCGCAGACCGGCTCCGGCCGCCCGGTGCAGACCCGGGTCGGCTGGGCGGCCGGTGGCGGTCACATGCACGTGCTCTACGGCCACGACACCGGCCGGAAGTGGGTCTCGTGGGGGGATCCACTGCCCACCGGCAACCGCTACAACTGGTCGACCTACGACTTCTATTCGGGCAACCGGTCCTTCACCTGGACCCACACGCTCACCGGGATCCGGCGATGAGCGCGCGGCGGATCCTCGGGCTCGCCGGGCTGATGGCGGTCGTGCTGCTGGTGTCGGCTCCCGGCGCGCGCGCCGACCAGCTCTCGAATGAAGATCTCGCCGCCGCGAAGGCCGCGGCGGGGGATCCCACGCTCCGTGCCGAACTCGGCCGGTTCTTCACACAGACGGGTGGTTCGGGCCGGACGCCCTCGGTCAGCGTCGTGGACGAATCCTTCCCGGTTTACGAGCTTTCGAGGGATTTCGTCGCCGGGGACGGCGCGGTGGCCGGTCAGCTCGCCTACATCGCGATCCCGGTGACCGCGTCGGACGGGCAGACCGCGACCCTCTGGTCGGTCCGCGGCGAGGACGGCGTCTGGCGCGTCGGCAACATCGCCTCCGGTGACCGGGAAAGCGCACTGGCCCGGCGTCTGCCCGCCGGTGCGACCCTGTTGCACGAACCGCAGGTCGACGCCTGGTACGCGTTGCGGGACGGCCACGTGACCCTGCTCGACTCGGGCGCCGCCGGCTCCGCGGCCGGTGCTTCGGCCACGCTCGCGGAGTACCAGAAGACGGTCTCCGGCCGGTACGGCGGAATGCTCGCGGGCTCGCCGTACGCCCAAGAAGGCAAGGCGGGCGGTTACAACGCCCAAGTGATGCCCCGCGGCGACGGTGGCCCCGCTCCCGACGCGCAGGACACCGGCGTCGTCCCGCTGCTGATCTTCGGCGGTTTGCTCCTCATCGGTGTCGCCGGCTTCTTCCTGCATTCGAAGCGGCGCATCCCCTAGCGGACCGGTGGGCCGGACGTGAGCTGACCCGTCTGGCCCGCCGGTCGACCACGGCGACGTAATCTGTGTGCGTGGGACGACTCGTGGTGATCGAAGGTCTGGACGGCGCGGGTAAGCGCACACTCGCCGACGCGCTGACCGGTGCGCTGAACGCCGCCGGGGCGAGCGTCACGTCGATCGCGTTCCCGCGCTACGGCGAAAGCGTGCACGCCGACCTCGTCCGTGAAGCGCTGCACCGAGGGCACGGCGACCTCGCCGACTCGGTGTACGGGATGGCGATGCTCTACGCGCTCGACCGCCGGGGCGCGGCCGACGAGATCCGCGCCCGGCTCGCCGGGCACGACGTCGTGCTGCTCGACCGGTACGTCGCGTCGAACGCGGCGTACGGCGCCGCCCGGCTGCACCAGGGCGCGGACGGTGAGTTCGTGCGGTGGCTGCGGGAACTGGAGATCGACCGGTTCGGCCTTCCGGTGCCCGTCGCGCACCTGCTGCTTCGGGTCACCGCCGACGTCGCCGCCGAACGCGCCCAGCGCCGCGCGGAGAGCGACGCCGACCGCGCCCGGGATTCCTTCGAGACCGACGACGCGCTCCAGAAGCGCTGCTCGGTGGTCTACGACGAACTCGCCGCCACCGGCTGGCTCGCTCCCTGGCACGTCCTCGACGGTGTCACCGGTGTCGATACCCCCGCCCTGGCCGCCTCCCTCTTACGCGATTAGTCCTCTAATTGCGTGAGCAGCCACTCGTGAAAGCCGCCGATGTGGTGCTCGGACGGCATGAGCACCCCACCGCCGGCGTAGGCACGGGACGCCATCGCGGGCTGGCAGCGCTCGCACGCGTCGAAGTCCTGCTCGTTGACGCGGTGGAACAACTCCACCGACCGTGAGACGTCCCGCCCGGAAGCGACGACCTCCTTCGAGTAGAGCCAGTCGCATTCGACGACCGTCCGGTCCGGCGCGAGCGGGTACATCCGGTGGAAGATCACGTGGTCCGGCACCAGGTTCACGAACACCTGCGGCCGGATGGTGATCGCGTAGTACCGCCTGTCCTGCTCGCCCGCGACGCCGTCGAGCCTGCCGAACCCCGCGCCTCCGTCGATCGTGAAGCCGTCGACGTCCTCGCCGAATTCGGCGCCGTGCCCGACGTAGTACTGCGCCGCGTAGCCGTCGGCGAACTCCGGCAGGACCTCGGTCAGCTCCGGGTGGATCGTCGCGCAGTGGTAGCACTCCATGAAGTTCTCGACGATCAGTTTCCAGTTCGCCTTGACGTCGTAGGTGATGCGGCGCCCGACCGAGAGTTCGTCGAGGGCGTAGCGCTCCATCGACTCGACGTCGCCGAGCCGTTCCCGCACCGCGCCTTCGACGTCGGCCTCGAACGACGGCGGATCCGCGGCGAGGCAGACCCACGCGTAGCCCAGCCATTCCCGAAGGTGCACGGTGTGCAGCCCGTAGGCGGTGCGGTCGAGGCCGGGGAGGCTCGTCAGATTCGGTGCCGCGACGAGCTTTCCGTCGAGCCCATAGGTCCAAGCGTGGTACGGGCACTGGAACGCGCGTTTCACCGTCCCGGATTCCTCGGTGCACAGCCGGGCGCCCCGGTGGCGGCAGACGTTGAGGAACGCACGCAGCCCGCCGTCCCGTCCCCGGCTGACGATCACGCTCTCGCGTCCGATTTGGACGGTCCGGAAGTTCCCGGGAGACGGCAGATCCGACGCCCGCACGGCGCAGAACCACATGCGCTCGAAGAGCTTTTCCTGTTCGGCCGCGAAGATGCCGGGATCGGTGTAGTACCGGCCACCCAGAGTCGGGATCAGGCCGGCCGCCTGGGGTGGCTGCTCGGTCTGCGTCAACTCGGCACTCCCGTCAACCGGGCGGGATCGAACAGTGCGATCGGGTGCCGGGTGGTGCCGTCCACCACCAGGTCGGCGAGCACTTCACCGACCACCGGCACGAATTTGAAGCCGTGCCCGGAGAAACCACAGGCGACCACCACGCGTTCGTGGGCCGGGTGGCGCGAGATGACGAAGTGCTCGTCCGGGGTGTTGGTGTACATGCAGGTGGCCGCGCGCAGGAAACCGCCGGGCAGCGACGGCATCTTCCGGCCGACGAACTCCGAGATCTCGCCGACCTCTTCGTCGTGCACCGTCCGGTCGATCGTCTCCGGCGTGCATTCCTCGCCGCCGCGGAAGAACGCGACCTTCACACTCCCGGCGTCGTCGTGCGAGGGGAACCCGTAGAACTGGCGGCCGTTCTCGCCTTCCCAGACGTAGATCGGATGCCGTTCGGCGCGGAACGGCTCCGCCCCGCCCGACGGCGCGAACCAGTATTGGACCTGACGTTCGATGGTGAAGTCGATGCCGAGTTCGGTGAGCAGCGACGGCGCCCACGCACCGGGGCAGATCACCAGCTGCCCGGCGGTGTAGAAGTTCTGCGAAGTCCCGACCCGGACACCGGTGGAAGTCTCCTGCCACGAAAGGACTTTCTCCTCGTGGTGCAGGTCCGCCCCGGCCCGCGCGGCGAGTTGCAGATGCGCCGCCACGCTGCCTTCCGGCACCACGAATCCGGCATTGTCCTCGTACAAGGCGACTTCGTGATCAGCCGGATTCATCGTCGGAAACCGCCGCCGGATCTCCGGCGCTTCCAGCAGTTCGTGCGGCAGATCCCATTTCCGGGCGCTCAGCAGGCTTCCCGACACCGTCCGCGAATCCGGGCCGCCCAGCATGATCCCGCCGCAGCGGGTGAAGACCTTCCGGCCGGAGTCGCGCTCGATGCCGTCCCACAGTTCGTGTGCCCGCAACAGAAGCGGGACGTACGCAGGATCCTCGAAATACGACTGCCGCGTGACCCGCGAGCCGCCGTGACTGGAACCGAGGTTGTGCACCGGCGCGAACTGGTCGATCCCCAGCACCCGTTGCCCGCGCTGGGCGAGACGGTACGCGGCGGCGCTGCCCATCCCGCCGAGGCCGATGACGATGACGTCGTAGTGGCTCATGCGGCGCTCCTGATCCGGGTCATGCCGGCGTCGAACAGTGGCTCGGCGGCCACGACGGCGGGGATCCGCTCGCCGAAGTACTCGATCTCCAGTGGCCTCCCCGGTACCGAAAGCCCGGCCGGAAGCCAGGCATACGCGATGTTCTTGCCGATCGTGTAGCCATACGCGGCACTGGTGACGTAACCCGCGGGGCGGCCGTCGGCGTACACCGGTTCCTTGCCGAGCACGACCGTGTACGGGTCGTCGACGGTGAGGCAGGTCAGCTTCCGGCTGACGGTCTCCTCCGAGCGTCCCGCCAGCGCGTCCCGTCCGATGAAGTAGCCCTTGTCCATCCGCACGGCGAAGCCGAGCCCGGCCTCGTACGGGTCGTGTTCCGCGGTGACGTCGGTACCCCACAGGCGATAGCCCTTTTCCAGCCGCATGCTGGAGAAGGCGTCCCGTCCGGCGGCGATGACGCCGTGTTCCTGACCGGCTTCCCAGAGCGTGTCCCACAGTTTGCGGCCCAGGTCGGCGCTCGTGTACAGCTCCCAGCCGAGTTCGCCCACATAGGACAGCCGCATAGCGGTGACCGGTACTTGGCCGATGTAGGCCTGTTTCGTCTTGAAGTAACCCATCGACTGGTGCGAGAAGTCCGTTGTGGACAGTGGCTGAAGGACGGCCCTGGCCAGCGGTCCCCACAGGCCGATGCAGCAGGTGCCCGGGGTGGTCTCGTGGATCTGCGCGGCGCCGTCGCCGGGCAGGTGCCGCCGCAGCCAGTCGACGTCGATGTTCCCGTTGACCCCGACCTGGAACCGTTCGACGCCGATCCTGGCCACGGTCAGGTCGCTGCGCACGCCGCCGTCTTCGTCGAGGAGCAGCGTGTAGGTGACCGAGCCGGGTTTCTTGTCGAGCTGGTTCGTGGTCATGGTCTGCAGGAACGGCAGCGCGCCGGGGCCGGTGACCTCGACGCGTTTCAGCGAGGTCATGTCGAACATCGCGACCCGCCGCCGGGCGGCCAGCGCTTCGGCGCCGCCGATCGGCGACCAGTACCGCGCGGCCCAGTCGTTGCGTGCCGGGACGAGATCGACCTCCGGCAGGTTCGCGTTCGCCTCGTACCAGTGCGGCCGCTCCCAGCCGCCCGCTTCGAGGAAGAACGCGCCGAGTTCCGCCTGCCGCTCGTAGAACGGGCTCGTGCGCAGCGGACGCGGTTCTTCCATGGGCTGCAAGGGATGGACGACGTCGTAGACCTCGACGAAACTCTGGCAACTCCGCGCCATCACGTAGTCGGGCGCGAGGTGCACCCGCTCGAACCGGGCGAGGTCGCAGCCGTGCAGGTCCAGTTCGGGCTGCCCGTCCACCAGCCACTCCGCCATCGCCCGCGCGACACCGGCCGAATGCGTGATCCAGACGGCTTCGGCGACCCAGAACCCGTCGAGGTCCGGGTGCTCGCCGAGCAGAGGCATCCCGTCCGGGGTGAACGAGAACAGGCCGTTGACGCCTTCCTCGACCTTGGCCTCGCCCAGCGACGGCAGGAGCCCGACGGCGGCGGACCACGATTCCTCGAAGTCCGCGGGCGTGAACGCGAGTTCCGACGGCATGCCCTCGCTCGTGCGCGGATCGCCGATCTCCCGGGCGGGCAACGGCATCGGCCGGTGCCCGTAGGCGCCGATGCCGAGCCGGTCGCCGTGTTCGCGGAAGTACAGGTCGGCGTCCTGGTGCCGCAGGATGGGCAAGGTGGCTTCTTCGTGTGCGCCGGCGAGGCCGGGCAGGGGACTGGTCCGCGCGTACTGATGCGCCATCGGCACCAGCGGGATCGCGAGCTCCACCAGTTCGCCGAGCACGGGGCCCCACATACCGGCGCAGGAGATCACGATGTCCGCGCGGAAGGCCTCGGTCTCGGTGGTGACGCCGGTGACCCGGCCACCGGCGCGTTCGACGGCGACGACCTTCTGGTGTGAGAGGAACTTCGCGCCGCGGCCGATCGCGCGCCGCGCCTGCGCCTCCGCCGCCCGCAGGGGTTTGGCCAGGCCGTCGGACGGGATGTGGAACCCGCCGAACACCTTGGCCGGATCGAGCAGCGGATGCAGTTCGGCGCATTCGCCCGGTTCGATCAGCCTGCTCTCCACACCCCACGACGTCGCCCAGCCGTGCCGCCGCCGGAGGTCGGTCAGCCGTTCCGGCGTCGTGGCCACTTCCAGCCCGCCGACCGGCTGGAAGCACCGCTTCCCGTCGAGGTCGAGGCCGCCGTATTTGGCGACGGTGTACCGGGCGAATTCGGTCATCGTGCGGCAGCCGGTGGTCTGGAAGACCAGGCCGGGCGCGTGCGAGCTGGATCCGCCGGTGGTGAACAGGTCGCCCTGCTCCAGCACGGTGAGGTCGGTCCAGCCGCGTTCGGTCAGTTCGTCGGCGATCGCGCAGCCGACGATGCCGGCGCCGATCACGACCACTCGAGGTCGGGGGGTCATGGTGGGAGGAACCTCCTGCCCGCCCAGAGTGTCCACAGTGGACACGCGGGCAACGGGGTGACAGGCGCTGTTGCGGACAAGGCACATTGTTCCGTCTTCAGCAACAAAGTGCGGCACATGCGGCGCGCTGTCAAGAGACCGAAAAGGTCGGCCTCTTCAACTCGCGCGTGCTATGAACGGCCCGTTACTTGCAAAATTTGCAAGTAACGGGCCGTTCATAGCGCGCGGTGGGGCCGTGAGCGGGCCGTTCACGTCACTCCGCGAAATACCCCAGCTGGGCCGAGAGGTCCGCGGAGGCTTCGGCCATCGGCCGCACGATCTGCCGCACGCGCTGCTTCGAAAGCCGGTACGACGGGCCGGACGCGCTGATCGCCGCGATGACGTCGCCGCCGGGGCCGAGCACCGGCACCGCGACGGCGTGCATCCCCAGCTCCAGTTCCTCGAAGCAGGCCGCGTAACCGCCCTCGGCGACCCTGTCGAGTTCGGCGGTCAGCTCGTCCGCGTCCACGGTGGTCCGCGGGGTGAACTGTTCGAGTTTCCGCCGGAGCAAACGTTTGCGCTCGACGTCGCCCATATGTGCGAGCAGGATCTTCCCGCTGGACGTCGCGTGCAGCGGCGTGCGCTGGCCGGTCCAGTTCTGCGTGGTGATCGCGGCCGCGCCGCGGGCCTGGCTGATGTTGATCGCGACCCCGTCGTCGGCGATCGCGATGTTGACCGTCTCGCCGAGCGACTCGGCCAGGTCCTGACAGGTCTGCCTGCCCAGTTTCGCCAGGTCCATACGGCCGGTGGCGGCGCCGGCGAGCCGGACGATGCCGAAGCCGATCGCGTATTTGCCCCGCTCGCCGAGCTGCTCGACGAGACCCCGGTTCTCCAGGACGCTCAGCAGGCGCGAAGCCGTCGACTTGTGCACGCCGAGCTCGCCCGCGATCTCCGTGATCCCCGTTTCCCCGTTGCGCGCCAGCAGTTCCAGCACGCTGATCGCACGGTCGACGGACTGCACCTGACTGGGTGTTGCGTTCCCCGGATCCTGGTTCCGCATGACGCAACAGTAGCCGTTTCGCCCGGATCCGCTCGGCTGAGTGGGCGAATCCCTTGACGCACCGGATCCTCAGGGGGATTGTTGCGCAGAGCACGTCCCGTCTCGTAATACGCAACATCAACGAATCCGCCGTCTGGTCCTTTCCCCGGAGGCCCCGATGATCCGTGCCTGTGCTGTTTCCGATCTGCCCGAAGGCGAAGCCCTCCGGATCGAGGGGCCCATGCCCGTCTCGATCTTCCATGCCGAGGGCGGGTTCTACGCCCTGGACGACACCTGCACCCACCAGGACGCGTCGCTCGCCGACGGCTGGATCGAGGGGTGCTTCGTCGAATGCCCGTTGCACGCCGCGCAGTTCGACCTGCGGACCGGCGTCCCGAACTGCCTGCCCGCGAAGCACGCCGTGCGTACGTATCCGGTCGTCGTCGAGGACGGGATGATCTACGTGGACACGGCGGCACCCGAGATCCAGCGGGACGTGGCTTGAGAACCGTCGCCGTCGTCGGAACGTCGCTGGCCGGGCTTCGTTCGGCGCAGGAGTTGCGCTCGCGAGGTTACGACGGACGGCTGGTGCTGATCGGCGCGGAACCGCCTTACGACCGGCCGCCGCTGTCGAAGGATTTCTTGCTGGGCAAGGTTTCCGCCGACGACCTCGCGCTCGCGGACCAGGACGACCTCGACGCGCTGGACGCCGAATGGCATCTCGGTGTCCGTGCCGAGAAGCTCGGCGCGGACGGCGTGACGCTCGATGACGGCACCACGATCGCCGCGGACGGCTACGTGATCGCGACCGGAGCCCGGGCCAGAACCCTGGGCCCGGCAAGGAATCTGAAGGGCGTCCACACCTTGAGGACGCTCGGCGACGCCGTCGGCCTGAAGCGGGAACTCGCGGCCGGGCCCGCTTCCGTGGTCGTCATCGGTGCCGGTTTCATCGGCGCCGAGGTCGCGTCCGCCTGCCGCCTGCTCGGCCACGACGTGACGGTGATCGAGGCGATGCCCGTGCCGCTCGCCCCGGTCGTCGGCGCCGGAATGGGTGCGGTGTGCGGTGAACTGCACACCGAGGGCGACGTCCGGCTGATCACCGGCGTCGCCGTCGCCGGGTTCACCGGCGCCGATCGCGTCACCGGTGTGCGGCTCGCGGACGGCCGCGAACTGACGGCCGACCTCGTCGTCGCCGGGGTGGGCGCGCGACCCTCGACCGAATGGCTCACCGGTTCCGGGCTCGCCGTCGACGACGGGGTGCTGGTCGATTCCGGCTGTGTCACAGTGAATCCCCGAGTGATCGCGGTGGGTGACGTCGCGCGGTACCGCTGTCGCCTTCGCGGCAGAAGGATCCGCGCCGAACACTGGACCGCCGCGAACGAGCAGGCGGGCGTCGCGGTGGAGAACCTGCTCGCGGGCTCGACCGTCACGCATTTCGCACGACACGGTTACTTCTGGTCCGATCAGTACGGACGCCGGATCCAGTTCGCCGGAGTGGCCACGGACGACGTGCGCGTCGTCGAAGGCGATGTCGTTTCGAAGCGTTTCGTCGCCACCTATCACCGTGATGACATCCTGACCGGCGTCTTCGCCATCGACTCGCCACGGCCGTTCACCAAGCTCAGACGCGCCCTCTAGGGGCCGAAGACCCTACTCGGATGGAGCAATTTGCCCGTTTCGATGATCTTTCTGGTGGTCACATCGCCGGGTCGCGCGCCCGCGCGATGAAACTAGTGCGAACATAGGTTTATGAAGGCACGTGTTCTGGTCGTCGACGACGACCCTGCTCTCGCGGAGATGCTCACCATCGTGCTGCGTGGGGAGGGGTTCGACACAGCCGTCGTGGCCGACGGCTCACGAGCGCTTCCCGCGCTGCGTGAGCTGAAACCGGACCTCGTCCTGCTCGACCTCATGCTCCCCGGGATGAACGGCATCGACGTCTGCAAGGCGATCCGGGCCGAGTCCGGCGTGCCGATCGTGATGCTCACCGCCAAGAGCGACACCGTCGACATCGTCCTCGGGCTCGAGTCGGGCGCGGACGACTATGTGGTCAAGCCCTTCAAGCCGAAGGAGCTCGTGGCCCGCGTCCGGGCCAGGATGCGTCGCACCGAGGCCGAGCCCGCCGAGTCGCTGACGATCGGCGATCTCGCGATCGACGTCCCCGGCCACGAGGTCACGCGGGAGGGCAAGGCCATCCCGCTGACCCCGCTCGAGTTCGACCTGCTGGTCGCGCTGGCCCGCAAGCCGCGTCAGGTGTTCACCCGCGAGGTGCTGCTCGAGCAGGTGTGGGGTTACCGCCACGCCGCCGACACCCGGCTGGTGAACGTCCACGTCCAGCGGCTGCGCTCGAAGGTGGAGAAGGATCCGGAACACCCCGAGGTGGTGTTGACCGTTCGCGGCGTCGGGTACAAGGCGGGTCCGCCGTGATCACCCCATGAGAGAACGCCTCCCTTCGTTCGCCCAGGCTGAGTCCACGAGCTCTCCGCAGGATCCTCAGCCGAAAAGCGTTCTTCGAGCCACGATGCGCCACATCCGGCGCATCGTGGTTTTCGTGCGCCGTAAGGCCGTTTCGTTCAACGATCTGTGGCGGCATTCGCTGCAGTTCCGCGTCACCGTGTCCACGCTGGCGCTGTCGTCGGCCGTGGTGTTCGTGCTCGGCATGGTGCTGCAGAACCAGATCACCGACCGGCTGGTGGAGACCAAGCAGAACGCGGCGATCGCGCAGACCAAGGCGGTCGTCGAAACCGCGGCCTCCGAGCTGGTCGGCGTCGGCACCGAATCGCCCGAGGCGATGATCGCGCGGCTCACCAACGCGTTGAAGAAGATCTCCAGCACGACCACGTCGCAGGACGGCGCCGGGTCGGCCGCGGGCACCTTCGAACCGGTGCTCGCCGCGGGCGGCCGCGACCAGTCGAGCTCGCCGGTGGCCGCCGGCCCCTATGACAAGGTGCCGGTGCGGCTGCGCCAGTTCGTGGAGACCGAGCAGATCAGCCATCTGATGCACACCGTCACCGAGGCCGACGGCGGCAAGACGACGTATCTGATCGTCGGGGCCCCGTTGACCACGATGGTCAACCCGCTCCAGCTGTACCTGCTCTATCCGCTGACCAGCGAGCAGAACACCGTCTCGACCGTGCAGAACACGCTGCTCGTCGGCGGTCTCGTGCTGCTGCTCCTGCTGGCGGGCATCACGAACCTGGTCACCCGGCAGGTGGTCCGGCCGGTCCGCCAGGCCGCCGCGGCGGCCGAACAGTTCGCGGGCGGTGACCTGGACCAGCGGCTCGCCGTGCTCGGCGAGGACGACCTGGCCAAACTCGCCGTTTCCTACAACGGGATGGCCGCGAGCATCCAGCGGCAGATCCGCCAGCTGGAGGACTTCGGCGGTCTGCAGCGCCGGTTCACCTCCGACGTCTCCCACGAACTGCGGACGCCGCTGACCACCGTCCGGATGGCCGCCGACGTGCTGCACGCCTCGCGCGAGCAGTTCCCGGCCGGGCTCGCCCGGTCCACCGAACTGCTGGTCGACGAGCTCGACCGGTTCGAGGCCCTGCTCGGCGACCTGCTGGAGATCAGCAGGCTCGACGCGGGTGTGGAGGAACTGTCCGCCGAACTGATCGACGTCCGGCCGATCGCGACCAGGGCCGTCGAACAGGTCCGGGTGATCGCCGGGAACGCGGGCAGTTCGGTCGAACTGGTGCTGCCCGACGACGAGTCGTCCGCCGACGTCGACTCGCGCCGGGTCGAGCGGATCCTGCGTAACCTGCTGGCTAACGCGGTGGACCACAGTGAAGGGAAACCGGTGGAGCTGACCCTCGCGGTCAACGAGACCGCCGTCGCCATCACGGTGCGCGATCACGGCGTCGGGCTCCGGCCGGGCGAGGCGGAACTGGTGTTCAACCGGTTCTGGCGCGCCGACCCCTCCCGGAACCGCCGCACCGGCGGCACTGGGCTCGGCCTGGCGATCAGCCAGGAGGACGCGCGGCTGCACGGCGGTGTCCTCGACGCCTGGGGCGAACCCGGATACGGCGCCTGTTTCCGGCTCGTGCTGCCGCGGCACCAGGACACGCCGATGGGGGAGAGCCCGTTGATCCTGCCGCCACCGGACGCCAAGGTGAGCGACGCGCACGGTTCGCCGTCCGGCCTGCTCGAAGTCCGGCCCGCGCCCGAGGCGATCCTCGCCGAACCCGAGGAGGTCGGCCGGTGAAAAGGCTGCTCGCCCTGCTCGCGGTGTGCCTGCTCCTGGCCGGCTGCGCGAATATCCCGCTCGAATCGCAGCCCGTCGTCGTCCCGGGGGACAAGGCCGGGCAGACGCCGGTGGACGTGCCCGAGCCGGAGGCCGGGATCGACCCGTTGACCGTCGCCCGCAAGTTCGTCCGCACGTCCGCGGAGCCGGGGGCCGCGAACGCGGGCGCGAGGGTCTACCTGGACGACGAGGCCCGGCGCACGTGGAAGCCGTCGCCCGGGCTGACGATCATCGACGACACGTTCGGCACCGTGTACGAAACCTCGGTGCCCTCGGGCGACCCGAGCGAACAGGTGGTGACCGTCCGAGGGTTCAAACTCGGCACGCTCAGCCCCGACAGCGCGTTCATCCCCCAGAAGGGTGACTACGCGACGCAGTTCAAGCTGCGGAAGCAGCAGAACGGCCAGTGGCGGATCGTGAACCCGCCCCAGGACCTCGCGGTCATCGAGACGGACTTCTCGGTCAACTACTTCCGGGTGCCGGTCAGCTTCTATTCGCCCGATTCCGGCGCCTTCGTGCCCGACCTCCGTTACGTCGCGGCCAAGCCGCAGTCCGGGCTGCCGGGCCGCGTGATGGACCTGGTGCTGCAGGGCCCCTCGGACGGGCTGAAAGGCGCGGTCAAGGACCTGCTCGGCGACCAGATCATCACCGACACCAACGTGCGCAGCCAGGACGACGGGACACTGGTCGTCGCCCTCGCCAAGGTCGGCGAGCTCAGCTTCGCGGACCGGAGTCTCATCGCCGCGCAGATCGTCCTCTCCCTGCAGACGGTGACGCTGAGCCGTATCCGGCTGCTGGCCGACGGCGCCCCGCTGGTGCCGGGTCACGAGTACTGGCGCGCCAGCGAACTGCTCGCGTACAACGCCAGCGTCGCGCCCAGTTCCGACCTGAACGGGCTGATGACCGTGAACGGGCGGGTGCGGTCGCTCGGCGACGGTGCCCCGGTCGACGGACCGGCGGGCAACGGCGGCTACAAGGTCGTCAGCGCCGCGCAATCCGTCGACGGGAAACGGCTCGCCGTGGTCGAAGAACGCGACGGCAGACAGTGGCTGCGGGTCGGCGAACTGGGCCGTGACCTCGGCTCGGTGGACCTGTTCGGCGGCAGCCTGAGCCGCCCGACCTGGCGGCCGGTCGCCCCCGGCGGCGGCGTCTCGAGCGAGGTCTGGACGGTCGTCGACCACACGACGGTCGCGAGGGTCACGCTGGCCGCAGATGGGCGCTGGGTGAACACCGGCGTCGACGCGACCGCGCTCACCGGGATCGGCCAGATCACCGAACTGCGGCTTTCGCGCGACGGCTCCCGGCTGGCCGCGGTCGTCAACGGCCAGCTGGTGATCGCCTCGATCGTCCGGACGGCGGACTCGGTGGCCCTGCGGTCACCGCGGGCGCTGCAGGAACGCGAGCTCAAGGACGTCGTCGACGTCGACTGGGCGACGCAGGACCACCTCATCGTCGCGACGTCGTCGACCTCGCTGCCGGTGGTCAAGGTGCCGCTGGACGGGCAGCGGATGGACACGTTCAACAGCTCGAACCTGACCCCGCCGGTGCACGGCGTCACCGCCGCACCGAACAAGCCGAACCTGGTCGCCGACGCCGGCGGGCTGTGGGTCGCTTCCGAGCTGGGCGAGGTCTGGCGGCCGCAGGCGCACACGGTCACCGACGCGGACCCCTTCTACCCGGGCTGAGCGCCCGCTGGTCGGGAGTGGCCATTCGTTCCGCGTGGTCACGGGCTGACGATGCAGGAATTGGGACACTCAACGTCCCAATTCCTGCATCATCAGCCTCACTCCCGCCTTCGTGTCGCCCGCCCGCCCGACCGGCCAGGCAAGTCAGGTCCCGGCGGGAGCAAGGGACCTTTGGTATCGCTAGTTTTCCTAGCAGTGCTAATCAGCCATGAGCGCACGCGCTTCCAGCGAGACCTTCTCTCGACTGCGCACATGACGGGTCACCTCAGGGCCGGAAGTGTCCAAAGCGGACCTTTCGCGACAAAACCGGCCCGGAAGTGTCGGAGCCACCGGCGACACTCGCCGCCATGACCCACCTCCTGGACCTCCTCATCCCCGCCCGCTGCGCTGCCTGCGGAAAGCCCGGCGCCCCGTGTTGCACCACCTGTCAGACCGCTTGGGGTTCGCTCAGCGAGATCGCCCGCGGCCCGACCAGCGGACTCGTCCCCGCGTACGCCCTGGCCCGCTACGCCGACGAAGCACGCCGCCTGATCCTCGCCTACAAGGAACGCGGCCGCCGCGACCTCGCGCCGTACCTCGGGCGAGCCGTCGCCGAAGCCCTGCCCCACCTGCCCTGTCTGCCCCACGCGACGGCCACCGGACACTGCCTCGTCCCGGTCCCGTCCCGGCGGCACGCCTCGCGCGTCCGCGGCGGCCCGCATATCGAGCGACTGGCCGTGGAGTGCGCGAAAGCTTTGGCGGAGAAGGGGATCCCGGTGGCCGTCGCGCCCGCGCTCAAGCTCAGGCCGGGCGTCCGCGACGCTGCCGGACTCACCCGGGCCGAGCGGGCGGCGAACCTCGACGGCCGCGTCCGCCTGGTCCCCGGCGCCGCCCCGCCGGGGGGTGCGGCGGTCATTCTTCTTGACGACGTGATCACAACCGGAGCGACGGTCGCCGCTTGTGTACGAATGTTGGATGCAAGCGGAATTCACGTTTCCGCAGTTGTTGCACTGGCCGCCGCCGGGTGATCGGCTAGTCACCTACAAGAGTGATGAATGATCGGGAACGGGAATGGGTACAACGTCGTTGACGGGATATGAGGGAGCTTCCGGGGAACACATCGGGCGCCCGCCACTCCACCGGGGTGGCGGCGGATTCCCCGGAGTGCGTCACCCTCGGCTTTTCCTTGTCCGAAGGCTTGCGCCGTCCGCGTGAAAACACCTCACCGGGACGACGCACTACAGGTCGGATTGCCCCGCTGGCCACGGCCGCTTCGTCGCGTGCGGTGACGAGGTCTCACGTCCTGATATCCCCCGGCTCGGGGGCTGTTGCTCGCGGCGTGATGCAGCTAACGTGCAGCGCTATCAGCAATCCCGGCAGGCAGGGAGGTGACCAGCCCATGTCTCTGGCGCCGGAGCCGCGCTGAGTCCGCGCTCGGGCATCCGACACGAGACGTCGTGGCCGTATCCCGAGTTCTCTCATCGCCCGCTAACACGGGCTTCGTCCCCGCTTTACCGGCGCCCTACTGAACACATCTACAGCTCGCAGTCATTTCAGCGAGGGAGGTCGTGTATGGACATCGTCGTTAAGGGCCGCAACGTGGAGGTGCCCGAGCACTATCGGGCACTCGTCAGTGAAAAGCTGGCCCGGCTAGAGCGCTACGACAAGAAGGTCATCCGTTACGACGTGGAGCTCTTCCATGAGCCCAATCGCAGGCAGTCGAAGAACTGCCAGCGCGTCGAAATCACCGGGAAGGGCCGGGGCCCCGCCGTACGCGCCGAAGCGTGTGCTGGCGACTTCTACGCAGCGCTGGATTCCGCACTCACCAAGCTCGAGAACAGGTTGCGGAAGACACACGACCGCCGGCGCGTGCACTACGGCCGCAGCCGCCCGGAATCCGTCGCCGAGGCGACTTCGATGGCGGCCGCCGGTGGCATGACCACCGATTCCGGAACTCTGGCAGGCACCGCTGTGCTCGAAGCGCCCGAGGCCGAACCCATGGCCAACGGTTTCGCTGTCGGGAGCGGTGACGACTTCGAGATGCCCCAGCAGCGCTGGGATGACGGGGTGACCGAACATCAGCCCGGTCGCGTCGTCCGCGAGAAGAAGCACGACGCGGAACCCATGACGGTGGATCAGGCCCTCTACGAGATGGAACTGGTCGGCCACGACTTCTATCTGTTCAACGACTCCGACGCCGGCTGTCCGAGCGTCGTCTACCGGAGGCGAGGCTTCGACTACGGCGTCATCCGGCTCAGCTAGCCGGACCTACACGCCCACAGCGTCCGATACGGCGGCCCGCACGAGTTCGCGTGCGGGCCGCCGTCGCGTCCTGTCCAGGGGACACGCACCTCAATCACGAGGTCCCGACGGACGGTGCGTGCGCGAACACCGAGGTGTTCCCTACGATGGGGTCGGACGGTGGTGCGTTACCGGTGCGCCACCGCGTACGAGATTGCCCGGGATCGGCTCGGGTGCGATCACCAAATCAGCTAGTGAGGTCGACCGGATGGTGCTGAACCGCCTGCTCCGCGCGGGCGAGGGCAAGATGGTGAAGCGGCTGCGCAACATCGCCGATCACATCAACACTCTCGAAGACGACGTCAAGGAACTCTCGGACGCTGCCTTGCGCGCGAAGACCGACGAGTTCCGCAAGCGGCACGCGGACGGCGAGTCCCTCGACGACCTCCTGCCGGAGGCGTTCGCGGTGGCCAGGGAGGCCGCGTGGCGAGTGCTCGGCCAGCGGCCCTACGACGTCCAGCTGATGGGCGGCGCGGCGCTGCACCTCGGCCAGGTGTCGGAGATGAAGACCGGTGAGGGCAAGACCCTGACCCAGGTGCTCCCCGCGTACCTGAACGCGGTGGCCGGCAAGGGCGTGCACGTCATCACGGTGAACGACTACCTCGCCAAACGTGACGCCGAGTGGATGGGCCGCATCCACCGCTTCCTCGGCCTCGAGGTCGGCGTCATCCTCGCCGACCAGTCGCCCGAGATCCGCCGCCAGCAGTACGCGGCCGACATCACGCACGGCACGAACAACGAGTTCGGCTTCGACTACCTGCGCGACAACATGGCGTGGAGCCTCGAAGACTGCGTCCAGCGCGGCCACAACTTCGCCATCGTCGACGAGGTGGACTCCATCCTCATCGACGAGGCGCGGACCCCGCTGATCATCTCGGGCCCGGCGGACCAGTCCTCGCGCTGGTACGTCGAGTTCGCGCGGCTGACCCCGCTGATGAAGGTGGACATCCACTACGACGTCGACATCCGCAAGCGCACCGTCGGTGTCAGTGAGAAGGGTGTCGCGTTCGTCGAGGACCAGCTCGGTATCGAGAACCTCTACGAGGCCGCGAACACGCCGCTGGTCGGCTACCTGAACAACGCGCTGAAGGTCAAGGAACTCTACAAGCGCGACAAGGACTACATCGTCCGCGACGGCGAGGTCCTGATCGTCGACGAGTTCACCGGCCGCATCCTGCACGGCCGCCGCTACAACGAGGGCATGCACCAGGCGATCGAGGCCAAGGAAGGCGTCGAGATCAAGGCCGAGAACCAGACTCTCGCCACGATCACGCTGCAGAACTACTTCCGGCTCTACGGCAAGCTGTCCGGTATGACCGGTACCGCCGAGACCGAGGCTGCCGAGTTCCACCAGACCTACAAGCTGGGTGTGGTGCAGATCCCGACCAACAAGCCGATGGTCCGCGCCGACCAGGCCGACCTGATCTACAAGACCGAGCAGGCCAAGTTCGAGGCCGTCGCCGAGGACATCGCCGAGCGGAACGAGAAGGGCCAGCCGGTACTGGTCGGCACCACGAGTGTCGAGAAGTCCGAGCACCTGTCGAAGCTGCTGCTCAAGCTGGGTGTCCCGCACGAGGTCCTCAACGCCAAGCACCACGACCGGGAGGCGCTCATCGTCGCCCGCGCCGGGCGCAAGGGCGCGGTCACCGTCGCCACCAACATGGCCGGCCGTGGTACCGACATCGTCCTGGGCGGCAACCCGGACCTCATCGCCGACGAGGTGCTGCGGCAGCGCGGCCTCGACCCGGTGGAGCACTCCGAGGAGTACGAGGCCGCTTGGCCGAAGGTGCTCGAAGACATCCAGGCCGAGACCAAGGCCGAGGCCGGCGAGGTCCGTGACGCCGGCGGCCTGTACGTGCTCGGCACCGAGCGGCACGAGTCGCGCCGGATCGACAACCAGCTCCGCGGTCGTTCCGGCCGTCAGGGTGACCCGGGCGAGTCCCGGTTCTACCTGTCGCTGGGTGACGAGCTCATGCGCCGCTTCAACGCGACGATGGTCGAGCGGGTCATGACCACCATGCGGCTGCCGGACGACGTGCCGATCGAGCACAAGATGGTCTCCAAGGCCATCAAGAGCGCTCAGACGCAGGTCGAGATGCAGAACATGGAGATCCGCAAGAACGTCCTCAAGTACGACGAGGTGATGAACGAGCAGCGCAAGGTGATCTACGCCGAGCGCCTGCGCGTCCTCGAAGGCGAGGACATGCGTGAGCAGATCGAGCACATGCTGGTCGACGTCATCAACGCCTATGTCACCGAGGAGACCTCTTCGGGCTACGCCGAGGACTGGGACCACGAGAAGCTGTGGACGGCACTGAAGACGCTGTACCCGGTCAAGGTCACCTGGGAAGAGCTCACCGAGGACGACGACCTGGACGCCGACAGGCTGCGCGAAGCGCTGCTCGATGACGCCCACCACGCCTACGACGAGCGTGAGGCCGACATCGACGCCAAGGTCGGCGAAGGCGCGATGCGCAGCCTGGAGCGCCAGGTGATGCTCACCGTGCTCGACCGCAAGTGGCGTGAGCACCTCTACGAGATGGACTATCTCAAGGAGGGCATCGGCATGCGCGCCCTCGCGCAGCGTGACCCGGTGATCGAGTATCAGCGCGAGGGTTACGACATGTTCAAGGCGATGCTGGAGTCGCTGAAGGAGGAGGCCGTCGGCTTCCTGTTCAACCTCCAGGTCGAGCAGGCCGAGCCCACCGCGCCGTCGCCCGAGGCCGCGTCCGCGTTGCCCGCGGGTGTCTCGTCCGGGAACGGCCAGGCCGGCGGCGATGGGCGCCACGCCCGTCCGGCGCCTCCGCAGGGCCCGGCGACCGACACCGAATCCGTGCCGAACGCGTTGCGGGGCAAGGGACTCGGCGGCGGTTCGCAGAGCAACCTGACCCTGTCTGGCCCGTCCGAGGACGGCGGCGTCGAGTCGCATTCGGACAGTGGCGACGGCGACGGTGACGACCAGAGCGGGACCCGCCGGGAGCGTCGCGCCGCGCAGCGCGCCGCCCAGAAGAAGGGCAAGAAGGGCCCGCGCCGCTAAGCAGCACCTGAAGGGGCCTCTCACCGCATGAAAGCGCGGTGAGGGGCCCCTTTCTCATGCCGTGAGGCGGAGACCGGGGCCGCGGGAAGGCTCCAGCAGGTGGAAACGGGTGCACAGCCAGCCGGACTCGGTCCGCTCGAAACGGGCGGCCAGGGCGAGGAAACGGCTCCCGTGTTCGACGGTCGCGCAGGCCTCGATCGCCCCGTCGGCCGGATGGCATACGTGCAGGGACCGGGGCCGGTAGCCGCTTTCCGGACGGGGGCGACGGCGGTCGAGCAGCACGCCGTAGAGCGCGGGATCCAGCAGCGGCCGGACCTGGATCACCGGACGGCGCCCGTCGCAGGCCTCCAGGATCGTGGTCAGCAGCCTGCCGATCTGACGGCCGCCGAGTGTCTCCGGCACCTGCTGCGGCAGGGGCGCCGTCCGGAGCCGCCCGCCGTGCAGGGGCAGGTCCAGCACGAGCTGATCGTCCGGCCGTGGAACGCGGTGCACCGTCCGGCTCCGGCGGCTCACCGTCCGGCAGGCAGGCTCGCAGTCCTTCAGCGGTCTCAGTACGTACATCGCCATCAGGTCGTCCCCCTTCGCGGCCCCCTCGGCCGCGCCCAGCTATAAGGGACCGAGGGGAGTGCGCTCGGTGACAGGGACCGCCCGAGCGGATGAAACCGCCCGTTTCCCCACCGGCGCCCGGGATCGTGCGGTAGTCCGCTGTGGAATCAGTAGAGCGGAGATTCCGGAGTGGACGGCGCCGGTAAGGTCGAACCGGTGCTGAAGGGGCTGGTAATCGACTACGTCGGGGTGCTCACCGAACCCGAGGCGGACGAGCTGTACGACTTCCTGCTCGCCGTCCGGGCACGCGGCATCCGCACCGCGCTGCTCTCGAACGCCCCCGGTGCGCCGGACGAGGCCAGACAGGCGCTGAACCCGTTCTTCGACGCGCTCGTCTTCTCCGGCGAGGTCGGCGTGGGCAAACCCCAGCGCGAGGTCTACCTGCTCACCGCGGACCGGCTCGGCCTGCCCGCCGGCCTGTGCGTATTCGTCGACGACGCCGAGCGCAACGTCCGCGGCGCGGTGGCGGCCGGGATGGCGGGAATCCACCACACGTCGGTCGAGGAGACCCTGACCGAGCTCAGCGCCCTGTTCTTCGAGAGCCGCTAGGTCCGTATTGGCAAGTCCGTGAAGGCCACCTTGAGGGACTCAGAGTCCCTCAAGGTGGCCTTCACGGACTTCAGCTTGAACCTAGCCTCGAGAGGGGTTAGCGCGGCGGGCCAGTTCGAACGAGAGTACGGCGGCGGCCGCCGACACGTTGAGCGACTCGACCTCGCCCGGCATCGGGATCGACACCCAGTCCGTCACCAGTTCGCCGACCTCGGCGCCGACGCCGTTCGTCTCGCCGCCCAGCACGAAGGCCGCGCGCTGCGGCAACTCGACGTCGAACACGGAAGTGTGTGCCGACGCGCCCAGCGCGTAGAGCTCGTACCCGGCCTCGGTGAGCATCTCGGCGGCTTCGCGGGCACTGCCGCACCGCAGCACCGGCGCGCGGAACGCGACCCCGGCGGACGCCTTGACCACCATCGGGTCGAGGGCGGCGACCCCGCGCCGCGGCACCACGACGCCGTCCAGCCCCGCGGCGGTGGCGGTGCGCAGGATCATCCCGACGTTGGCTGGCGTGGTGATCCCGTCGAGCAGCAGCACTCTCGACGGCGGCCTGCCCTGCGAAAGCGCCGCGTGCAGCGACCGCATGCGCGGCGCGACGACGTCGGCCAGCACCCCCTGGTCCTGCTTGCCGTTCCCGGCCAGCACCTTGACCCGGTGCGCGCTGGCGCGCTGCACCGGCACCCCGGCGGCCTTGGCCGCGCGCTCGATCTCGGCGGCGTTCGACCCGCGGACGGTGTCGGCGAGAATCACCTTGTCCACCTCGAGCGCCGCGTCGTCCAATGCCTCGAGCACCGGTTTCCTGCCGTACACCGTCAGGAACCGGTCCTTCGGCGAAATCACCGACTCATCACCCACACCGGCGAGTCTCCCACTGTGTAAGGATCGGCCCATGCCCGACCGCCTCTCCGCGCTGGACGCCTCGTTCCTGTACGTGGAAGACCACTCGACCCCGATGCACGTCGGCGGCGTGGCGATCTTCGAACGACCGCGCGACGGCTTCACCTATGAACAGCTGCTCGCCCTGATCGGTCAGCGCCTGGCCTACCTGCCCAGATACCGGCAACGGGTGCTCGAAGTCCCGGGGCATCTCGCCCGGCCGGTGTGGGTCGACGACGTCGATTTCGACCTCAACTACCACGTGCGCCGGTCCGCGCTGCCGCAGCCGGGTTCCGATGATCAGCTGTTCGACCTGGTGGCACGGCTCATGTCCCGCCGGCTCGACCCGGGAAGGCCGCTGTGGGAGGCGTACTTCGTCGAGGGGCTTTCCGGGGACCGCATCGCGCTGGTGACCAAGACGCATCAGTCCGTTGTGGACGGGATCGGCACCATCGATCTCGGGCAGCTGATCCTCGACGTCGCCCCGCAGGAGCCGGAACCGTTCGACGACCACTGGCATCCGCGCCGTGAGCCGAGCCGCACCCAGCTGATCCTCGACGCGGTCGCCGAGACCGTGCAGCGGCCGACGGAACTGGTGGAGAACGTCCGCTCCATCGCCCACGACGCCACCGCGATGGCGAGCAAGGTCACCGAGACCGTCGGCGACGTCGCGTCGGCGCTCAAGACGATGGTGAACCCGGCGCCGTCCGGGCCGCTCAACGTGCGCACCTCCGGCGGCCGCATGTTCGCGGCGGTCCGCACGCGGCTGGAGGATTTCCGCAAGGTCCGGGCCGAGCACGGCGGCACGGTCAACGATGTCGTACTGGCGGCGATCACCGGTGCGCTGCGGGAATGGCTGCTCTCCCGAGGTTCGACCTTGACCGCGACGACCACGCTGCGCGCGCTGGTGCCGATGGCGGTCCGGGACGCCGAGACGGCCGAGTATTCGACGCCGGCGCTGCTCGGGAACCAGGTCGACGCGTATCTGATCGATCTCCCGGTCGGCGAGCCGAACGCGGTGCTGCGGCTGCAGCACATCGGCCACGCGATGACGGACCATCTCGATTCCGGTCGTTCGGTCGCCGCGCGCGGACTGCTGACGGTCGGCGGGTTCGCACCCGCGACGCTGCATTCGCTGGGCGCGCGGGCGGCCGGGTCGATGTCCGGCCGCATCTTCAACGTGCTGATCACGAATTCGCCGGGGCCGCAGGTGCCGCTCTACGCGGGACAGGCGAGGATGGTGGAGATGTACCCGGTCATGCCGCTGGTGCGCAATCAGGCACTGGCGATCGGGGTCACCTCGTATCACGGGGGTGTCTACTTCGGACTGAACGGCGATCGCAAGGCCGTGTCCGATGTGGACCTGCTCGCCGGGATGATCGAGGAATCGTTGGAAGAGCTGAAGGGTGCGCACTGGTGAGGGTCTATCTACCCGGGACGATCGCGATGCTTCGTGATCTCGAGACCGCCGGTGAGTTCCGGGCGCGCAGCGGTACGGCGTTCGCGCTGACGCCGGCGCTGCGGGAGTCCTACGCCAGCGGGTCCGACGAGGAACTGGAGTACGCCGCGCTGCTGGACGCGGCCAGGGCGTCGCTCCGGCTGATCGCGGCCGAGGAGAAGCCCGAAGCCCGGCGGGTGGTGATCTCCGCCGACGTCGAAGGGGTCACGCTGCGCGCGGACCTCGACGCCGCCGTCGTCCGGCTCGCCGGACCGGTGAAGCTCGAAGACATCGCCGCGATCCACGTCGACGCGGCCGAGGCCGCCGAATCCGTGCAGGCCGCCGCCGCGGTCATCGACGAGGCCGATCTGGGCGACCCGGACGCGGAGTTCACCCTCGGCGACGCCGAAGACCACGAACTCGCCTGGTACGCGCCCCAAGAACTGCCGTTCCTTTTGGAACTTCTCTGACTCGCGTTTAGTCCTCTGGTCGCGGTCCTTGCGCGTGCAACTACCGCAACCAGAGGACTACTTGCCTGGTCTTTTGCGTGGACTAGCCCGCCGGGATCTCCCCGATCTGGTCCGGCGGCGGCGCCTGGATGTCGGCTTGGGTTCCCCACTCGGTGTAGAGCGTGGTGATCCTGGCCATCGCGCTGTCCGGGACGCCCGAAGCGGCGAGGACGGGAGCCAGGTCGAGCAGGACCTGCAGAGGCCGGTGGGAGTCGTCGAGCCAGAGCTCCATGGGGATCTTGACGTTGCCGCGTAGTTCGCCGACGGCCTCCGCCGACAACCCGGCGGGCAGGTCGGTGCCCAGCTTGGCCATGTCGAGGTCGAGCCGGTAGTGCTCGGTGGACACCCCGCCGAGGTCGGCGTGCTCGGCACCGGTCAGCGTGCCGGCCCGCCGGACCTGGTCGAGCACGCGGCCCGAGTCGTTCTGCTTGATCAGCTGGTCGACGCTGCCGCCGAGGACCTGCGAGAACGGGTCGGTGCCGTCGGGGGTGACCTTGACCCACGGCTTGCCGTCGGGAACCTCCTCGCGCGAGGCCTCGGGGACCTGCGCGTAGACGGCCTTGTCGACCAGCCGGAGTTCGAGCGGTTCGCCGAGGAAGTCCGTCGTCATCGCCAGTGCGGTGCCCGCGCTCGCGAACCTGGCCTGCCCGACGCTCTTCGACCGCATCGCGCCGGCCGTGACGTCGGTGGTGAACTTCGCGGTCTTCCCTTCGACGGCGACCGTGGCCCCGTCGGCGAGGGCGCGGGCGTCCGCGAACGTCACGCTGTCGCCGTCACACCCGCCGAGCAACGCGCCGAGTACGAGCACGACGGCGGGCAGGGCCGTTCTCCGCATGGGGACCGTCCTCGGCTGTGGGGCGAAACTGCGGGCACCCCAAGCGAAACACAGCCAGGCTCCTCGACCTGATCGGGGGAACGGCTCAGCGGCTGACGGGCTCGCCGACCGCCTCGGGCGGCGGCGCGATGATCACCACGTCGGAGGCCCAGCTGTCGTACTTGACCGTGGCCTTCCCCAGGCTGACCTGAACCGGCCGCTGTTCGGCGTCGAGCCACACCTCGGCGGGCGCGCCGTCGAGTTCGAGGGTGTAGTGAGTGGTCCGGGTGCCGTTCAGATCGGCCTGCGCGGACTGGGTGACCTTGCCGGACTTCGAGATCCGCTCGATCGTCCGTGTCGGATCCATCGCCTCGACGACGCCCGCCATCAGCTTGCCGTTGGCCGCGGAGACCGCGTCCTTGCCGTCGGCGGAGATCTTGACCCATTCCTTGTCGGTCTTGAGTTCCAGGACCTGCGCCTCGGACAGGTGGTAGTAGAGGACGCCGTCGGAGAAGATCAGGTCGCGCTTCTCGCCGTCGACCTCGGCGACCATGGAGAACTTGCTGTTCGGCCCCTCGTAGAGCCCGGAACTGGTCACCATGACCTTGCGGCCGTCGTCGGCGGTGGTCTCCACGGACACCTTCGAGGAGCGGGCCTTCTGCGTGCTCGCACCGGCTGCCGAGGCCAGCTGCGCCGCGTCCCCGGCCGGTGGTGCCGCCGGTTTCTCTTCCGCGGAACAGCCGCTCAGCAGCAGGAGGGCGGTGCAGACGGCGGCGAATCCGGTGGCACGCATAGGACTCCCTCGGGTGAATGGTCTGTACCACCACCGTAGTGAAGGAAGGCCCGCTCCGGTAGACGCGTGAGGGCCACCTCAGGGACTCAGAGTCCATGAGGTGGCCCTCACGCACTTCAAGGGGCCTAGCGGCCGGACTTCTTCATGATCTCGACCAGGTCGCCGACCTGGTCGGCGGGCGGCGCGGTGACGTTCACCGGGACACCCCAGTCGCTGTACTTGACGGTGGTCTTCGCCTCGCCGGCGCCGGGGGCGCCCATGGCCTTCAGGAACGCGCTCTGGTCCATGGTGACCTGCAGCGGGAGCTGGTCGGCGTTGAGCCACAGCTCGGTGGGGATGGTGACGTTCTTGCCCTTGAGCTTCGCGTCGAGCTGCTTCACGACCTCGGCGGGCAGGGGCACGCCCATGTCGCCCACGACGAGCGCGATGGCCTTCTCGACCTCGATCTCGACGACGTAGTGGTTGGTCAGCTCACCGTTCAGCTCGACCTGGTCCGACTTCGTGATCTTGCCCGCCTTCGAGACCTGCTCGATGGTGCGGGACGGGTCGCTTTCCTTGACGGCCTTCGACATCATCTTGCCGAGCAGCTGCGAGATCGGGTCCTGACCGTCGGCCGCGATCTTCACGTACGCTTTGTCGGTCTTGAGCTCGGCCTTGTCCGCGGCGTCGAGCTTGAAGAACAGGGCGTTGTCGACGAAGAGGATCTCCATCTTCTTGCCGTCGCTGTCCAGGACCATCGAGACTTTGCTGTTCTCGCCGTCGTACAGGCCCTGGCCCGTCGCCGTGCTGGTCTGGCCGCCCGCGACGGACTCCATCGTCACCTTCGACGACTTGGCCTTCTTGGTGCTCTCGCGGGTCAGGGCCGCGAGCTGGATCGGGTCGCCGAGCGGCGACATGAGAGAGCTCTTCGCTTCGGAAGGAGCGGGAGCAGCCGTGCCCGGCTTCGTCTCGGCACCGCAAGCGGACAGCGCCAGGACGGCGGCGGCGCAGACGGCGGCGAGTGTGGATACGCGCTTCAAGTGGACCCCTCAGAACAGTTGTACTAATCCGAACGGGTTATCGAGCTGAGGCGGATTTAGTTACTGCTCGTCTTCATGCCCGGCTCGGGAGCCCAAAAGGCGACGCAAAGAGACCAGTCGCTCCGCGCTGGCGTGACCTTCGGTGACGACGTCGTCGAGGGCGCAGTCGGGGTCGGAAGGCGGCCCCAGGTGCCCGCAAGCCGACGGGCACTCTTCGGCCGCCGCGGCGAATTCCTCGAACGCGAGCACGATGTCGTCGGCGGTCACATGCGCGAGGCCGAACGAGCGGATACCCGGGGTGTCGACCACCCAGCCGCCGCCGGGCAGCGAGAGCGCGACCGCCGCGACCGACGTGTGCCTGCCCTTGCCGATGGCGCTGACCACGCCGGTCGCCAGCCCGGCGTCCGGCACCAGCCGGTTGACCAGAGTGGACTTCCCGACGCCGGAATGCCCGACCAGGGCGGTGACCCGGTCCTTGAGCCGTCCGACCAGTTCGTCCGGGAACTCGTCGTGCCGGGTGACCACGGCCGGGATGTCGAGGCCCGCGTAGCCGGCGAGGAGTTCGTCCGGGCTCGCGAGGTCGGCCTTCGTCAGGCACAGGATGGGTTCGAGGCCGCCCGCGTAGCAGGCGACCAGGCAGCGGTCGATGAACCCGGTGCGCGGCGGGGGATCGGCCAGCGCGGTGACGATCAGCAACTGCGCGGCGTTCGCGACGACGACCCGTTCGAAGGGATCGGTGTCGTCCGCGGTCCGGCGGAGCACGCTGGAACGTTCATCCACCCGGATGATCCGGGCCAGGGTGTCCGGCTTGCCGCTCACGTCGCCGACGATGCCGACGGTGTCGCCGACGACGACCGAGACCCGGCCCATCTCGCGGGCCCGCATCGCGGTGACGACGCGCTCCGGATCGGAGTCGATCGCGCAGGTCCAGCGGCCCCGGTCCTTGCCGACGACCATCGCTGTGGAGGCGTCGGCGTGCTCGGGACGACGTTTGCTGCGCGGTCTGGTGCCCTTCCCGGGACGGATCCGCACATCGGATTCGTCCAGTCTGCTCCAGTCCTTGCCCGTCAAACCGCCTCCTGCTCTTCGAACACCGCGCAAGAATGATCCCATGCCGCTCGCCATCGCTTGGCGAGCGTGTAACGATGACTGCTTCAGGAGGAGGTTTTCCCATGTGCGGGCGTTATGCCGCCACCAAGGATCCCGCCGCGCTGATCGACGAGTTCGCCGCGGTGGACCTGACCGAGGGCCGGGTCCGGACCGATCACAACGTGGCGCCGACCAAGGAGGTCGCCACCGTGGTCCAGCGGCATCCGCGGGACGCCGACGGTGCGGTGCTGGAGGACGAACCCGCCGTCCGGTCGCTGCGGATGATGCGCTGGGGCCTCGTCCCGTTCTGGGCGAAGGACCCCGGAGTCGGTTCGAAGATGATCAACACGCGCGCCGAGACCGCCAAGGAGAAGCCGTCGTTCCGCAAGGCGGTGTCCTCGCGGCGCTGCCTGGTCCCGGCCGAAGGCTGGTATGAGTGGCAGCGCGACGGCAAGGCGAAGCAGCCCTTCTTCATGACCGGCCCGGATGACGCCTCGCTCTCCTTCGCGGGTATCTGGGAGAGCTGGCGCCCGAAGGACGACAAGGACGCCGACCCGCTGATCACCTTCTCGGTGATCACCACGGACTCGGTCGGCAGGCTCACCGACATCCACCACCGCATGCCGCTGCTGATGCCGCGGGAGAAGTGGGACACCTGGCTCGACCCCGACCTGACCGACGTCACCGAACTGCTCGTCCCACCCGCCGTGGACCTGGTCGACACGATCGAGGTACGGCCGGTCTCGAGCCTGGTCAACAGCGTCCGCAACAACGGTCCGCAGCTGCTGGAACGGGTCGATCCGGCGGTGGCGGTCGAGGACGAGAGCGCGCTCTTCGAGCAGCCGAAGTCATGACCAAGCTGGAGATCGACACCGCCTACGGCCCCGCGCGGGCCGAGTTGCACTGCGCCGAGGAAGGGGTCGCGGTGCTGATGCTCGGCCACGGCGCGGGCGGCGGGATCGGGGCGAAGGACCTGGTCGCGGTCACGCGGGCGGCGCAGGCGGCGGGCGTGCACGTCGCGCTCGTGGAGCAGCCGTACCGGGTGGCGGGCCGTCGTGCGCCCGCGCCCGCCAACCAGCTCGACACCGCCTGGCTCACCATCGCCGACGACGTCTCCGAGCGGTTCGACGATCTCCCGCTGGTCTTCGGCGGCCGGTCCTCCGGGGCCAGGGTCGCCTGCCGGACCGCGTCGGCGGGACAGGCGGTGGCGGTGCTGTGCCTCGCGTTCCCCGAGCATCCGCCGGGGAAACCGGAGAAGACCAGGCAGGGCGAACTGGACGCCGTCGAGGTCCCGACCCTGGTCATCCAGGGCGAGCGTGACCCGTTCGGCTTGCCCAAGGCCGGTCCCCATCACGAGATCGTGGTGCTCAAGGGCGACCACAACCTCAGCGCCGATCTCGAAGGCGTGTCACGCGCGGCCGCCGAGTGGCTCGAGCGTGTGCTGCGCCCGCTTGCCTGAGAGACGTCGCCAGGCGTAGTGCGCGGTGACCACGGCCAGCAGCGGTCCCCAGAGCAGCAGCGGCGCGTAACAGACGGCCATCACGACGTCGAAGAACACCGAGTCCTCCCGGGTGCCCGGCACCAGCGTGATCCCGGCGTCGGCCCAGCGGAACGCCCCCGGGGTGATGATCAGCGTGAGGGCGATCGCGCCCGCGGCGGCCGGGACGATCGCGACGAGCGGCGGGATCGCGCGCCCCCGCAGGAACGGGATCCAGCGCGGCCACACCTCGCCCCACGGCCGGATGAGCCCGAGGGTGAGGAAGGCCAGCGCCTCGGCGAACAGGCTCAGCCCGAAGACGTACAGGACGCCCCAGCCGGGGATGGAGAACTCGGCCAGTCCCTTCTCGGTGAACCCGACCGGGATCTGCAGGCCCATCGCGATCCGCCACAGCCCGGACGGCAGCGTCGCCAGCACTGTCGCGTGCGCCGCGATCCTCGCCCACTTCGGCACGTCGGGCAGGGTTTTGGTCATTTCCGTACTCCCCAGGGGTCGTCTTCGTCTGCCGATGACGATTCCCCAGGCGAGGCGCGCGATCTTCCCGCGCGAGACCGATCCTTCTCCCTCCCGAGGGGGAGCGCCCTCCCGCAATTCGTCCTCTAGTTGCGGTAGTTGCACGCGCAAGGACCGCAACTAGAGGACGAAACGCGGGGTGGGTGAGGGGTGGCGAGGGGCCGTCAGCTCGCGATCGGGGCCACGACGGCACCGGTGAGACGTACGAGGTCGGCAGGCGCGAGTTCGACTTCGAGACCGCGTCGCCCGGCCGAGCAGTGCACGGTCTCGAAGGCCTCCGCCGACGCGTCGACGACCACCGGGAGCCGGCTCCGGTGCCCGAGCGGCGAGATCCCGCCGAGCACGTAGCCCGTCGCGCGCCGGGCGGCGGCGGGGTCGGCCATCTTGGCCTTCTTCCCGCCGGCCGCGGCCGCGAGCGCTTTCAGGTCGAGCTGACCGGTGACCGGGACCACGCCGACGGTCAGTTTCCCGTCGACCTCGGCGACCAGCGTCTTGAACACCCGCGCGGGGTCGAGCCCGAGCGCCTCGACGGCTTCGAGGCCGTACGACTCGGCTCGCGAATCGTGCTCGTAGGCGTGCAGAACGTGGGTCACCTTCTGCTTCGCCAGCAGCGCCGTCGCCGGGGTTCCCTTGCCTGCCATGGGCGGGAGTCTACGAGCGCGCGGATCACACCGGGGAATGCCTGACCGGCGAGCACTGTTGGAACGGACGTGTCCACCACACTGGAAGCTCCCCGAATCCTGATCCCGCGCACGCCGGGCGGCCAGGTGATCCGCCCCCGCGTAAACTCGACGACGTCTCATGCGCACAAGCGCATCGACGCCGATCGGGAAGGGAACGGTTTGCCGAGCACGCAGAATCCCGCGCCGGACACGGGTACGGACGCCGAACAGGCGGCCGCGCGGGCCGAGCGCTTCGAGCGGGACGCGATGCCCTTGCTCGACCAGCTGTACTCGGCCGCGATGCGGATGACCCGGAACCCCGCCGACGCGGAGGACCTCGTCCAGGAGACGTATCTGAAGGCCTACGCGGCCTTCGCCTCCTTCAAGGCGGGTACGAACCTCAAGGCGTGGATGTACCGCATCCTCACCAACACCTACATCAACGGCTACCGCAAGCGCCAGCGCCAGCCGGTCCAGCAGCCCACCGAGGAGATCACCGACTGGCAGATCGCCAAGGCGGAGAACCACACCTCCAGCGGGCTGCGCTCGGCCGAGGTCGAGGCGATGGACAACCTGCCTGACGCCGACGTCAAGGAAGCGCTGCAGAAGCTGCCCGAGGACTTCCGTCTCGCGGTCTACCTCGCCGATGTCGAAGGCTTCGCGTACAAGGAGATCGCCGAGATCATGGACACGCCCATCGGCACCGTGATGTCCCGGCTGCACCGCGGCCGCGCCCAGCTCCGTGACCTGCTCGCCGACGTCGCCCGCGAGCGGGGCTTCATCCGCGCGGGCGAACAGCAGGAGGTGGCGGGGCGATGACCAGCGACTACTGCGCCGGCGCGGACGACAAGGTCAAATGCGAGGAAGCCCTCGCCGACATCTACCTGCTGCTCGACAAGGAGTGCAGCGCGGAGCGTGACGAGGCCCTGCGCAAGCACATCGACGATTGCCCTCCGTGCCTCGAGGAATACGGCATCGACGAGCACCTCAAGCAGCTTCTCGCCCGCAAGTGCGGTGGTGACCACGCGCCGGACGACCTGAAGTCCCGGCTGCGGGCCTCGATCCGCCAGACCGTGGAGACCAAGGGCGCGCTCACCATCGAGCGCACCGAGGTCCGGATCGAGCAGACCTTCGAGTAGCCGCTCGAAGTCACTCAGGACACACGCGAAGGCCCCCGTACCGAATCCGGTGCGGGGGCCTTCGCTGTCTGATCGATGATCAGGAGTTGGGCTTCTTGCCGTGGTTCGCGCCGTTCTTCTTACGGTCGCGACGCTTGCGGGCGCGCTTCGACATGTTTCACTCCTTGTCCAGGTGGCCCTCGCGGGGTGATACGACACCGCTGGGCCAGGGTCAACCTCTCCAGTGTGTCATGCGGCCCCCGGCCTGCTTGGATGGGGACGTGTCGACCCTCTCCGATCTTCTCGCCGAGAACACCGGCCTGTCCGGCGAAGCCGCGGACCACCTCCAGACCGTGGTGGCCGAATGGCAGCTGCTGGCCGACCTGTCCTTCGCGGACTTCCTGCTCTGGGTCGCGGTTTCCGAGGAACTGCAGCCCGACGGCGGTGACTTCGTCTGCGTCGCGCACGCGCGCCCGACGACGGCGCCGACGGCCCATCCGGAGGACGTCGTCGGTTCGAGGTTCACCGTGGACGAGCACCCTCAGCTGGCGAAGGCCTGCCGTGAGGTGCGGATCTGCCGTGAAGAGGACCCGCACTGGTATCGCGACCTGCCGATGCGCCGCGAGGCCATCCCGGTGGTGTTCGGCGGGACCGTGATCGCCGTCCTCAGCCGCGAGACGAACCTGGCGGCTTCGCGGGTGCCGAGCCCGCTCGAAATCGCCTACCTCGGCAGCGCCGGCGACCTGTGCCAGATGATCGTCGACGGCACCTTCCCCAGCCCGGGGAACCAGACCGACACGCACACCAGCCCGCGCGTCGGCGACGGCCTGATCCGTCTCGACCCGACCGGGACCGTGGTGTTCGCCAGCCCGAACGGGCTTTCGGCCTATCACCGGATGGGGCACGAATCGGACCTCGTGGGGCAGCGGCTCGCGCCGCTGACGAGGTCGCTCATCCGCGACCCGTTCGACGCGACCGAGGTGTCCCACCGGGTCATCGAGGCACTCGACGGCAAGCCCAGCAGCCGGACGGAGGCGGATTCGCGACGCGGAGCCGTCGTGCTGTTCCGTGCGCTGCCGCTGCGCCCGGCCGGGCAGGCCGCCGGCGCGCTGGTCCTGGTGCGCGACGTCACCGAGGTGAAGCGCCGCGACAGGGCACTCCTGTCGAAGGACGCGACGATCCGCGAGATCCACCACCGGGTGAAGAACAACCTGCAGACCGTGGCCGCGCTGCTGCGCCTCCAGTCGCGCCGCACCTCCAGTGAGGAGGCACGGCTCGCGCTCGGTGAATCGGTGCGCCGGGTCTCGTCGATCGCGATGGTGCACGAGGCGCTGTCCATCTCCGTGGACGAGCGGGTCGACCTGGACAAGCTGCTCGACAACGTCCTGCCGATGGTGGGCGAAGTGGCGACGGCCGAATCCCAGGTCGGGCTTTCGCGCAAGGGCTCGTTCGGCATCGTCGTCGCCGAGATCGCGACGCCGTTGGTGATGGTGCTGGCCGAACTGGTCCAGAACGCCATCGAGCACGCGTTCCCCGGCGGACGGCCCGGCAAGGTCGAACTCGAGGTGGAACGTTCGGCCCGCTGGCTCGACGTCGTCATCCGCGACAACGGGCGCGGGCTGCCTTCGGGTTTTTCACTGGAGCGCAGCGACGGCCTCGGCCTGCAGATCGTGCGGACCCTGGTGGAATCGGAACTGCGGGGCTCGCTTTCGCTCCGCGGCCTGCGCGGCGAATCCGAGGAGTCCGGGGCACGCCGGGCCGGAACGGAAGCCGCCTTGCGTATCCCGTTGTCGCGCCGTCTGTAGCGGACAGTCCTTTTTGATCGTCCTTTGTGGACTGTCTGATCCGGACACGTTTAAGGGCCGGCGCCAGAAGAGAAGATGGCGCCGGCCCTGCAACGGTTCCGCGGGAGGACTTGAAGGTCCTGTGAAGCCATACCCCCGTGGGGATGCTTTGGCTTCGCTTGTTAAGCTGAACTCGGGTAGGTATCACCTCACGACGCACGGCCATACAGCCACTGCGCCGCGGGATTACCCGAAGCTTGGATCCTGCTGAATTGTGGTTTGATCAGGTGAAGCGTGCTGAGCCTTGGCTCAGGCAGAGGTACGCGTGCCGATGTGCGTACGACGGCGCTTCAGGGCCCGTCGCTCGTCCTCGCTCATCCCGCCCCATACGCCTGCGTCCTGTCCGCTGGCCAAAGCCCAGGCCAAGCAGTCGGAGGCGACGGTGCAACGGTGGCACACGGATTTCGCCTGAGTTACCTGCGACAGAGCAGGACCGCTGGTTCCCACCGGGAAGAACAGCTCGGGGTCCTCGTCTCGGCAGGCCGCGTCATGGCGCCAGTCCATGTTTCTGAGCTCCTTCATAACGGCGCGGTACTCCGCGCCATAGTCGTCATGGCGGTCGTTTTTTTGGGTGCTTGTGAATGCTTTCACGAAGCACCCGTTTCGACAAGGGTTTTCTGAAGATCGGTGAGTCAGCTCACCCGGCCGAGCGACGCTTCTGACCTGCGGTTTCGTTCCGAAACGGCCCCCTCAAGGGAAGGCCGATGCGGTGAGTGGAGGTTCTGCGTCGATAAGCGGCAGGTTGCACTTTGCCGCAGGCGATCAGTGGTCCGGTCGTCAGATGGTCACTGTCAGTGCTTCCGGAACGCTGAAGAACTCCACTCGCTTCCGCTGGCCGACAAGGTCGCCGTCCACCTGGAAGTTTACCGGTTCAGCAGCGTCGATGCGGATCATCGGCAGGTCATCGTGACGAAGGAGACGTCGTCCTCGTTGGTTGCTCTTCGTGAGCAATGCTTGCCGTACATGCTTGAACACGGTGGGCAATCCCAGACCGTTCAACGCGAAAAGGCCCAATCCGGTGTCGAACGAGCTGCCCGAGTTGAGGTGGACGGGACGCTCGCCCAGGTAACTCCATGGATCGGTGTTGGACACGAAAGCGGTCAGCACTTCGGTGGGTTCTTCACCCGGTATGCGGACCGTGAGGGGCGGGCGGCCCAGCGGAGGCCGCAGATGGGACGCGACGGCGGCCCTCAGATAGAGGCCCGCGGTGGTCTGTTTGCCCCGGCGCTTGGCGACGCGGCCGACGACGTCGGCGTCCCAGCCCATGCCGGCGTTGAAGGTGAACCAATGGCCGTCGGCGATCCCGAGGCCGACCTTGCGGCTCCGGTCGTTCTCGATGGCGTTGAGAAGCTGGTGGGTCGCTTCCACCGGGTCGTGCGAGATCCCCAGCGCGCGGGCGAACACGTTCGCCGAACCACCCGGCACGACGCCGAGCATCGGGACGTGGCCGATTTCGGCGGGATCGCCGTCGGCGTCCGCGAGCAGGCCGTTGACCACTTCGTTGACGGTGCCGTCGCCGCCGTGCGCTACCACCAGGTCGATCCCGTCCCGGGCGGCGGAGCGGGCCACGGCCATCGCGTGGCCGCGGTAATCGGTCTCCACCACGTCGAGCTTGACCTGGCTGGCCAGCGCGTGTGCCAGCACGTCACGGCCACCGGCGGTGGTCGAGGTGGCCTGGGGGTTCACGACGAGGATCGCACGCATTACCGCAGGGTAAGTGACTTCGGCCCGAAGGGGGGAGCCTCGGGTGACGCACTGCTCAGTCCTGGCCGCGTCGTCGAGGCAGCACCGTATGACCCTGTGGCGGGCGTCCCTCCTCGCTACCGGCGAATGACAGCCCGTCGTGACAAGTGCACCCGGGCCGACCGCCCGCTCATCGACGACACCCTGATTTTCGGCTCTCGGCGGCCGGACGAAAACAGCTGACCGGGTGGCATACGATCGAATGTGCTCACGTACGGTGACCCGCCCTGGTGGAGTGCCGTGTCCGGAAGCCTGGAAGGCTGTTTCGCCGTGTCCATCGCCGACAAGTTCTCGCCCGCGCCCCGTGAAGTCCGCCTCGCCGGGGCCATCACCGCGCTGCCGGGGCTCGCCCTGATCGTTTTCGCGGTCCTCCTGCTGATCAACGGGCAGGCCACCCCGTCGAATCTCCTCGCGGAGGCCGCCTACTACCTCGTCCTCGCCGCCGGAACGCTGGCTTGCGCCGGTGGACTGGCGATGGGGAAGACGTGGGCGAGGTCGCCGGGGGTCGTCGTCGCACTGATCCTGGTCGGCGTCGGCTGGTACGGCGCGGGCCCGTCCGGGCAGCCGGTGTGGGGCGTGCCGTTGGGCCTCATCGGCGTCGCCGTCCTCGTGCTGCTGTTCCGCCGCCCTTCGCGGGCGTGGGCGCTGGGCATGCGGGAGGGCGAGACCGAAGAAGAGGCCGCCGAACGCGACGGTGCCGCCGGCCGGGCCGCGCGCCGCGAACGCGAGGAACGGGACTAGGCGTGCGGCACTCAAGGCAAAGGAGGCTAGACCTGGGCCGCGAGCGCCTTCAGGGGTTCGTCGGTGAGCCGGTCCACGGTCCACTCGTCCATCGGCACCGCGCCGAGCGACTTGTAGAACCCCTGGGCCGGGTTCCAGTTCAGCACCGACCATTCGAGCCGGGCGTAGCCGCGCTCGACACAGACGGCCGCGAGGGTGGCCAGCAGGGCCTTGCCGAGCCCGGAGCCGCGCTGTTCGGGGCGGACGTAGAGGTCCTCGAGGTAGATGCCGTGCACTCCACGCCAGGTGGAGAAGTTGAGGAACCACAGCGCGTAGCCGACGATCTCGCCGTCGACCTCGGCGACGTGCCCGAACAGCGCCGGTGCCTCGCCGAACAGCGCGGTGCGCAGCTGCTCGGGCGTGAGGTGGCATTCGTCCGGGGCGCGTTCGAACTCGGCGAGGTCGTAGACGAGCCGGACGACGGCGTCGACGTCTTCTTCCCGGATACGCCGGATGCGGTCGTCGGCCACTAGTCCTCCGTGGTGGGGAGCAGGTTGAGATGCTCGATCTGCGGCTCGCCGCGCTCGTCTCCGAGTACCGCGACGCCGGCCGGGTCGAGTCCGAAGTGGACGCCCGCGGTGGACGGCAGCCCGACCCAGCGCGCGACCAGGACGCGGCTGAAGTGACCGTGGCCCACCAGGATCACGTCACCCGTGCCGAGTGGCTCGCGGACGCGTTCGATCAGCTTGTCCGCACGGGCGTTGACGTCTTCCGCGCTTTCGCCGCCCGGTATCGGGTGCGTCCAGACCGTCCATCCGGGAACGGTCTCGCGGATCACCGGGGTGGCGATGCCCTCGTAGTCGCCGTAATCCCATTCGGCCAGTTCTTCGGTGACCTCGTCGACCCGCAGCCCGGCCAGCTCGGCCGTCCGTTGAGCGCGGGCGCGGGGGCTGGACAGGACGAGGGCGGGCGAGCCGCCGAGGACCGCGCGCAGGGTGCCGCCCGCGGCTCTGGCCTGCCCTTCGCCCGCGGAAGTCAGCGGGATGTCGGTGCGTCCGGTGTGCCGCCCGTTGACGGACCACTCGGTCTGACCGTGCCGGAGAAGGAAGAGCCGATTCGCCACGGTTGCGAATATAGCCTGCGGTCCGGTTATGCTACTGGTGAGTAACATGATGAGGAGACCGTGATGGCACAGAATTCGACCTACGCGATGTGGACCCGGCTGGCCGGGAAGCCGGTGGGGAAGCAGCTGTTCTCGGCGGCGATGTGCCTGCGTGTGCCGTACTTCCGGACCGTGCTCCCCACGGTGCGCGACCTGGGTCCCGGCCGGTGCGAGGTCACCTCACCCAAGTGGTGGGGTGTTTACAACCACATCAAGACCTTTCACGCGATCGCGGCCTGCAATCTCGCCGAGATCGCCATGGGCATGCTCGCCGAGGCGACCGTCCCGACGACACATCGGTGGCTCCCCAAGGGGATGACCGTCGAGTACGTCGCCAAGGCCGAGACGGGCCTGCGCGCCGTCGCCGAACTGCCGGAGCTGCCGGAATTCGGCGACGAGGGATTCGAGCTTGCGGTGCCGGTGACGATCACCGACACCCACGGCAAGCCGGTCGTCACCGCGACCATCACCATCTGGGTGACCAAGAAGAAGTAAGGTGCTCCCCGACTTTCGCAATTCGTCCTCTAGTTGCGGTCCTTGCGCGTGCAACTACCGCGACCAGAGGACGAAACGCGGTGGGTCAGAGGGGCTTGAACTGCACGTAGGTCACCTGCTTGAAGGTGTTCTTCCCGCTCGCCGACGGCAGGCCGAGCAGGTGGTCGGCGACGGGCTCCAGACGTCCGCAGCCGGTCGTGCGCGGCAGGGCGAGCTGCGAGTCGACGACGCCGAACTTCACCGTCGTCGGGTTCTGCGAGATCACCTCGAACGGGACGGTGGGATCGTCCTTCACGACCGAGTGGAGCGGCGCGTCGAGCGTGCCGATCGTGCATCCCTTGGGCAGCAAGGGATGACGCAGTACCGCGTAGAGGTCCAGTTCCCCGCGTCGCTCGTCGTTCGACAGGAAGTCCGAGTAGCCGCCATACCGCAGTTGCATGCCGGCGCCGAAGCCGTCACGGATCCGGGCGGGGGCGTGGCGCATCTCGCCGAACACCTGCGCGTACTTTCCGTCCACTTTGCCTTCGGAGAACGTCAGGCGGATCTCTCCGAGCGGGATCTCGCGGCCGTCGATGGTCAGGGTTCCTTGGGCGACAAAGGCTTCGCAGCGCCAAGTGCCCGGGTCGGCGTTGGCGGGCGGCGCGGGGCAGGCGGAGAAGTCGAATTCGGGCAAGGGGTCCGGCGCCGCGGAAGCGGGACTGGGAAGGACGACGAGGGCGGCGGCGGACAGTGCGGCCGCGGCCGCTGCGAGAAGACGTCTCATGACCGGAAAGAGTGGTCTGTCGCGGTCTGCGTCACATCGGGGAAGTCACCCAGGGGGATCCCGGAAATTGCCACGTTCGAGTGAACTTAACGGTGTTTACCCAGTTGACGCGAATCCGTTTCGGATTCCGTCTTGAAGGTCACGGAAGCCGCGGGTGATCATCGGCTCATGTCCCCACTGTCGCGCCGCAAGTTCCTCGGGTACACCGCGCTCAACTCCGCCGCAGCCCTCGGGCTCGGCACGATCTCCACAGCGGAGGCCAAGGAGGCCAAGGCTTCACCGGGGTTTTCGCCCGCCGTCGTCATCGGCACCGGGTACGGCGCGGCGGTCACCGCGCTGCGTCTCGGCGAGGCCGGGATCCCCACGGTCATGCTCGAAATGGGCAAGCTGTGGAACCGGCCCGGCCCCGACGGCAAGATCTTCTGCGACATGCTCCAGCCCGACCGGCGGGCGATGTGGTTCAAGAACCGTACGCAGGCGCCGCTCGCGTCCTTCCTTTGGCTGGACCTGGCCAACCGCGACATCGAGCAGCACCCCGGAGTGCTCGACAGGGTGAACTACGGCGACATGTCCGTCTACGTCGGACGAGGGGTCGGCGGCGGTTCGCTCGTCAACGGCGCGATGGCCGTGACGCCGAAACGTTCCTACTTCGAGGAGATCCTGCCCGCCGTCGACGCGGAAGAGATGTACGGAACGTACTTTCCCCGCGCCAACCAGGCCCTCGGCGTCAACCACATCGACCGGCGCTGGTTCGAAACCTGCAAGTCCTACCGCTACGCGAGGGTTTCCCGGAAGGCGGCGGCGCGCGCGGGGCTCAAGACGGTGTTCGTGCCCAGCGTCTACGACTTCGAGTACATGAAGCGGGAAGAGGCGGGCACGGTGCCGCGCTCGGCGCTGGCGTCGGAAGTCATCTACGGCAACAACCACGGCAAGCGGTCACTCGACAAGAACTACCTCGCGGCCGCGCTGGGCACCGGGAAGGTGACCATCCAGACGCTCCACCAGGTCCGCGGAATCACCCGGCAGACCGATGGAACCTACGTCCTGACCGTCCACGAGACGTCCGAGAACGGCACGGTCGTGGCCAGGAAACAGCTCGGCACGAAGTACCTGTTCCTCGGCGCGGGCAGTCTCGGCTCGACGGAACTGCTGGTGCGGGCGCGGGAGACCGGCACGCTGCCCGAACTGAACGACGAGGTCGGACGCGGCTGGGGGACCAACGGCAATGTGATGCTGGGCCGCGCCAACCACGCGTGGAACATCGGCGGTTCGCTGCAGTCGGGGATGCCCGCGCTCGGCATCGACGCCTGGGACGACCCGGTGAACCCGGTCTTCGCCGAGGTCGCGCCGGTGCCGGCCGGGATCGAGACCTGGCTGAGCCTGTACCTGGCGATCACGAAGAACCCCGAACGCGGCCACTTCACCTACGACGCCGGGAGCGACTCGGCGCGGCTACAGTGGAGCGCTTCGCAGGGAAAGCCGTCGATCGACGCGGCGAAGTCGTTGTTCGACAAGGTCAACCGGGCGAACGGCACGATCTACCGGAGTGACCTGTTCGGGGACACGCGATCCTTCGAGAACCGTTTCACCTATCACCCGTTGGGTGGGTTGGTGCTGGGTAAGGCCACCGATCTGTACGGCCGGGTGAAGGGGTACCGGAATCTCTACGTGACCGACGGGTCGCTGATCCCGGGCAGTACCGGGGTAAACCCGTTCGTGACGATCACCGCGCTGGCGGAGCGGAACGTGGAACGGGTCTTGCGCGAAGACGGTCTGCGCTGAGTCAGCCCTGGGCCCTCAGCTTCTCGTAGTGCGCGACGCATTCGTCGTAGTGCGGCAGCAACCCCTTGTCCAGCGCCTCCTGGAAACCGGGCGCGTCAGTGTCCTTTTCGGACAGTACCGGCTCGATGTCCCGCGGCCACGGCAGTGCGAGGTCGGGGTCGAGCGGGTTGATGCCGTGCTCGCCGGCCGGGTTGTAGGGCTCCGAACAGATGTAGGCCATGACCGTCTCGTCTTCGAGCGCGACGAAGGCGTGACCGAGGCCTTCGGCGAGGTACACCGACTTGTACTGGACGCTGTCGAGGACGACCGAGGTCCATTCACCGAAGTTCGGCGAGCCGACGCGGAGGTCGACGATGACGTCGAGCAGCGAGCCGCGCGGGCAGTACACGTATTTCGCCTGACCTGGCGGGGTATCCGCGAAGTGCACGCCGCGGATGGTCCCGCGCCGGGAAAAACTGTGGTTGGTCTGTGCCAGGCGAAGCGGATGACCCACCGCTTCGATGAAGGCCTCCTCTTGGAAAGGCGCCGCGAACAGGCCGCGATGGTCCGGAAAAACACGAGGGGTGAACTCGAAAGAGTCGGGGATGCTGAGGCGCCTGGCTTGCATGGGGTCATGCTAACCGGCCTTCCCAAACCGGATGGACGTCTTGCAATAACGCTTTGAGCTGCGCAAAGTCGGCCCTGTTTGTGACATCAACCGCACCAGAGGGGCACACTGGTCCGTAGTCCTGTCACAATGATCTGACCGCTGCGTCCGCGGCCGTCGCCACACCCACGGCACCGATGGCCGAATGGACGCTTCGCCGACAGGCCGGCGCTACCGCGCTGGGCTGCCGTGTCGGAGGACGAGTACCCCAGGTGGCCGGGCCATGCCCTTGGCGCGCCCATCTACCAGTTCCCCCGCTCGCAGTCCCAGGAGAATCCAGTGACTTACGCACGAATCGAGACTTCGCCGTCCTTAGCTACGGCGGAAGCTATGACGGGAACCACGATGACCACGCCAGTGACCGACACCGAGATCTTCGACGGACACGAGGGCGGCAAGCTCTCCGTGGCCGCGACGCGCCCGATCTCCTCGCCCCGTGACCTCGCGATCGCCTACACGCCTGGGGTGGCGAAGGTGAGCCGGGCCATCGCCGAGGACGCGGCCAAGGCGAAGCGGTACACGTGGGCGGACAGGCTGGTCGTGGTGGTCAGCGACGGTACGGCGGTGCTCGGCCTCGGCGACATCGGCGCGAGCGCGTCGCTGCCGGTCATGGAAGGCAAGTCGGTCCTGTTCAAGACCTTCGGCGGGCTCGACTCGATCCCGCTGGTGCTCGACACCACCGACGTCGACGAGATCATCGAGACCCTGGTCCGGCTGCGCCCGTCGTACGGCGCGGTGAACCTGGAGGACATCTCGGCCCCGCGGTGCTTCGAGCTGGAAGACAGGCTCAAGGAAGCCCTCGACTGCCCGGTCATGCACGACGACCAGCACGGCACGGCGATCGTCACGCTGGCGGCGCTGCGCGGGGCGAACCAGGTCCTCGGCAAGGACATCACCGGCCAGCGCGTGGTCGTCTCGGGAGCCGGCGCGGCGGGTGTGGCCTGCGCCAGGATCCTGCAGAACGCCGGCGTCGCGGACGTCACGGTGCTCGACTCGCGCGGCATCATCCACGAGGGCCGCGAGGGCCTGAACCCGATCAAGCAGAAGCTCGCCGAGACGACGAACACGGCCGGCCTGCGCGGCGGCCTCGGTGAGGCGCTCAAGGGTGCCGACGTCTTCCTGGGCCTGTCCGGGGCGACCATCGACGAGACCCTGCTGGCCGGGATGTCCGATGACGCGATCGTGTTCGCGCTGTCCAACCCCGACCCGGAGGTTCACCCGGGCGTGGCATCGCGGTACGCCAAGATCGTGGCGACCGGGCGCAGCGACTTCCCGAACCAGATCAACAACGTGCTGGCGTTCCCCGGTGTCTTCCGCGGCGCGCTGGACTCCGGTGCGCGGGCGATCACCGAGAACATGAAGCTGGCCGCGGCCGACGCGATCTTCTCCGTCGCGCAGGACGACCTGGGCCCGGACCGCATCGTGCCGAGCCCGCTCGACCCGCGTGTCGCTCCCGAGGTGGCCGCCGCGGTCGCGAAGGCCGCCGAAGCGGACGGCGTGGTCGGATAGTCCCTTTCACGCTCGCTCAAGTGCTATGAACGGCCCGTTACTTGCAAATTTTGCAAGTAACGGGCCGTTCATAGCATCCGGGGGTCGTGCACCTCAGCCGGTCGGGACGGCCAGATCGGCTCCGGTGACGAGTATGGAACCGGTCAGCTGTGAGCCGGGCGAGTGGATCGTGCAGAAGACGGTGCGCACGCCGTGTTCCCAGGTGTCGCGCTCGGGCTTCAGGTAGCTCAGGTCGGCGTAGACACCGGCCGCGTCGAGTCGCGGACGGTCCACGTTCTTGGCCATGATCCGCTGACAGTGGGCCAAGGCTTCCGCTTTCAGTTCTCCGCCACCGGGCCAGGGGCCCTCCGTCGCGGTGAAGGCCCCGATCGTCTCGGTGCTGTGCGCGCTCCCGCACGCGGCGAGTTCGACGCTGGTGAAAGTGCCCGTGACCGTGGGCTGTTGGAAGCAATCACCCGGCTTCAAGGTGCATGCGTTGGCGTGGCCGGGCGACGGGGTCGCACAACTCGCGCTCGGCGGGCTCGCGGTGTAGCGGTCCGGGTTCCCCATGGTGTTCCCGAGCAGGGCGACCCAGCCGACGGTCCAGACCCCGGCGGCCGCGAGGCCACCGATCGCCAGACCGCGGCCCGGCCGCTTCCCCGGACCGGTCTGGGTGAGCGCGACGATGCCCAGGATGATCGCGGGCAGCAACGCCAGCGGCAGGCAACCGGCCAGGCCCAGTACGAGCGTGGCTATCGCCAGGCCGCTGGTCTTGTGGTGTGGTGGCGGGTAGGGAGGCCAGTACGGCGGAGCGGGCACGCCGATCGGTGCTTGCGGTCCGCGCGGTTCGTTCA
This sequence comes from Amycolatopsis sp. lyj-112, assembly GCF_046549055.1. Classification (NCBI taxonomy): domain Bacteria; kingdom Bacillati; phylum Actinomycetota; class Actinomycetes; order Pseudonocardiales; family Pseudonocardiaceae; genus Amycolatopsis; species Amycolatopsis sp. lyj-112. Next base: position 60,115 of record NZ_JAJPWS010000001.1, read on the forward strand.
TGGAGCCGAATCTAGGTACGGCTCCATGAAGTTCCGATGACAGCCGGTGGCTCAGGCGAGTAGTTCCGTGAGCCGGTGCCGCGGCAGGTCGATGAGCCGGGCGTCCGTCAGGTCCGACGGGACATCCAGGGAGACGTTCGCCAGCCGTGCGTGCGCCCTGGTCAGCAGCTCTTCGGGATGCTCGACAGAGTCCGCGACGACGATCGCGTGCCGGTTGTCGGGCGTGCTCCGCAGCAGCCGCAGCTTGTACTTGGCCCCGACCAGCCGGTTGAGCGCGCCCTGCGCCTCGGCGTTCGTCAGATCCGGGTGGGAGTTCGGCACCAGCAGCGCCAGCCGTCGCGCGTTGGTGCCCAGTAGCGTCCGCAGCAGCCACGGGCCGGGGTCGGCCGAGAGATCCATGGCGACCGCGTCGCCTTCCGGGCCGGAAACGGACCAGTCGACGGGCCGCGACTCCAGCGCCAGGCCGCCTTCGACGGCGATCTCGTGCAGCTTGTCCAGCAGCGAGGGCTTGGCCGACCCGGCGGACTCCACCGACTGGGGGCCGTGCGTGTAGATCGCTGCCTTCCCCTTGCCTCCACGGTTCTTCTTCGACTTCGCGGTGGGCTGGCAGACGTAGAGGTCCGCCGCGCTCCCGATCGCCTGCGCGCCGAAGTACCGGTTGAAGTCCGGCAGGATCGCTTCGAAGGTCAGCCCGAGCGTCGCCAGTGCCCGCTGCACCTGCGCGCCCAACGCGGGATGCCGGGGGCTGTAACCGTAGGCGAGCAGCAGTCGCCCGTCCGAGGGTTCGGTCAGCGCCTGCACCCCGCGCGCCGCGAACAGCCCCATTCCCTCGGGAGTGTAAGGCGGATCACTGAACACGAGATCCATCCGGCCGGTCACCGACGGTGGCAGCCCGACGCGCAGATCCGTGTGCAGAGTGCGGATGGAGCGTTCGCCGAGTTCGTCGATGTAGGCCAGCACGCGGTCGTCGAGGTCGACGACGGTGAGGTCGGCGTCGGGCCGCAGCGTGCGCACGGCCAGCGAAGTGAGGTCATGGTCACCCAGGAACAGCAGCTTGGCCGTGCCGAGGTCGTACCGCTCGTCCAGCCACAGCGCGCGGTTCAGCACGGTCTCCGGCGTCGCCTGGACGTGGTCGAGCGCGGACAGCGGCGGGGGCACGTTCTCGATGTAGCCGGTGATGGTCTTCAGCAGGTCGGGATCGGTTTTCCGGTCCTGTGCCCCGAAGCGCGCGTACTTCTCGCGGGCGGACGGCGCCAGCCGGAACCGTGATTCGACTCGCTCGAGGTCTTCGCCGAGCGCGCCCAGGACGTCTTCGACGCTCCGGCGCGGCGCGGCGCTGAGCCGGATCAGCTCGCCGAGGTCACGCCAATCCGTCCGGAGCAGGGAAATCACCTGATGGAGCGGTCGCACGTGGACACCGTGCGCCGCGAGGACGTCGTCGACGAGTGAGCTCACGCACGCAGCCTAGGCCGTGTCCTGTGAGGCACGCTCGCGGTCTCCGCGCCCAGGCGGCCCCTGACAGCACGGGCGGGCCGGCCGAGTACGACCGGTACGAGGCCGAACCGCCCGCGCCGCCAGGAACCACCTGGATCACGAAGCCCATCGAGCGTGCCTCACAGGACACGGCCAGACCCGGTTCGTGGGACACCGTGCCAACAGGCGCGACTTGGGCTACGGTTTTTCGACCAGACATGGGGAGAGACACGTGACTATCGAGTTCCGTGGCGTGACCAAGCGGTATCCGGACGGGACGGTCGCGGTCGACGACCTGAACCTCACCGTCGAAGACGGCACCATCACGGTCTTCGTCGGACCGTCCGGCTGCGGCAAGACGACGTCGCTGCGGATGATCAACCGCATGGTCGAGCCGACGTCGGGCGCGGTGCTGCTCGACGGCAAGGACGTCAGCGAGGGCGACCCGGCGCTGCTGCGCCGCGGCATCGGCTACGTCATCCAGCACGCCGGCCTCTTTCCACACAGGACGGTCCTGGACAACATCGCCACCGTGCCGTTGCTGTCCGGCTGGGACAAGGGCAAGGCGCGCAAGCGCGCGGCCGAACTGCTCGAAACCGTGGGCCTGCCCACGGAACTCGGCAAGCGGTACCCGGCGCAGCTTTCCGGCGGCCAGCAGCAGCGTGTCGGCGTCGCCAGGGCGCTCGCGGCGGATTCGCCGGTGCTGCTGATGGACGAGCCGTTCTCCGCCGTCGACCCGATCGTCCGCGAGGAGTTGCAGGACGAGCTGCTGCGGCTGCAGTCGCAGCTGGGCAAGACGATCGTGTTCGTCACCCACGACATCGACGAGGCCGTGCGGCTCGGCGACAAGATCGCCGTGCTCCGCGTGGGCGGTGTGCTGGCGCAGTACGGCACTCCGTCGGAGGTCCTGCGCCACCCCGTCGACGACTTCGTCGCGTCGTTCGTGGGCAAGGATCGCGGCTACCGCGGCCTTTCCTTCCTTTCGGGGGACGGGGTCGTCATCGAAGAGGTCGAGCGCGTCGAGGTGGGCAAGCCGTCGCCGGGCCCGTCCGAGGACTGGCGGGTGGCCGTCAACGCCGACGGGCAGCCGCGCGGCTGGCTCCGGCCCGGCTCCACTGTGGACGGTGAAGTGACCGAGAATGACCTCGTCGCGGGCGGATCGCTGTACGTGCGGGGAACCCCGGTCCGCGGCGCGCTCGACGCGGCGCTGTCGTCGCCCGCGAGCCTCGGCGTCGTCGTCGATTCCGGCAACAAGGTCCTCGGCGTGGTCAGAGCCAGACAAGTTCTCGAAGTGATCGAAGCGCTGCCACTGGGTTCCTGATGGGGGACTTCTTCGCCGAACTCGGGCGCTACCTCGGCAGCGCCAACAACCGCTCACAGTTCTTCGGCGACCTGCTGGACCACATCTATCTCTCGCTGGTCCCGTTGGTGCTGGGCCTGCTCATCGCGGTACTGGCCGGCTGGCTCGGCCACCGGTTCCAGGCGGTGCGCAACGTCCTGCTGGTGGTGTCGAACCTGCTCTACACGATCCCGTCGCTGGCGTTGTTCGTGGTGATCCCGGGCATCATCGGCTCGAAGATCCTCGACAGCGTCAACGTGATCGTCGCGCTCACCGTCTACACGTCCGCGCTGCTGGTGCGCCCGGTGCTGGACGCGCTCGACGCCGTCCCGCCGCATGTCGTCGCGGCCGCGACCGCGATCGGCTACAAACCCGCGCGCCGGTTCCTGTCCGTGGAACTCCCGCTTTCGGTGCCGGTGCTCGCGGCCGGGGTGCGGGTGGCTTCGGTCAGCAACATCAGCCTGGTCAGCGTCGGCGCGCTGATCGGCACCGGCGGGCTCGGCGTGCTGTTCACCGACGGGTTCCAGCGTGAGTACTTCTCCCCGATCGTCGTCGGCATCGTCGCGACCTTGCTGCTGGCGCTGATCGTCGATCTGGTGCTGGTGCAGGTGCGCAATCTCCTCACACCCTGGGACCGGGTGGCGACGACGGCGGGGGCGAAATGATCGGCGACGTCCTGAACTGGTTCGGCGACCCGGCCCACTGGCAGGGCACGGACGGCATCTTCACCCGGCTGCTGCAGCATCTCGGCTACACCTTGCTGGCGCTGGTCTTCGCGCTGATCATCGCGATCCCGCTCGGGCTCTACGTCGGGCACACCGGACGCGGCGCGGTCTTCCTGGTGAGCGGGGGCAACGCGATCCGCGCGCTGCCGACGCTCGGCCTGGTGACCTTCCTGTTCCTGCTCTTCACCGAAAGCGAGATCTCGACGATCATCGGGCTCGTGGTGCTCGCGATCCCGCCGATCCTCGCCGGCACGTACGCAGGCCTGCAGGCGACCGATCACGGCGTGGTCGACGCGGCGCAGGGCATCGGAATGACCGGCTGGCAACGGTTGTGGAAGGTCGAGGTGCCCATCTCGCTGCCGCTGGTGCTCGGCGGGGTGCGGAACTCGGTGCTGCAACTGGTGGCCACGGCGGCCGTCGCCGCCTACGTCGGGCTCGGCGGGCTCGGCCGGTTCCTGCTCGACGGACTGGCCATTTTGGACTATCCGCAGGTGGTCGCCGGCGCCGTGCTGACGACGTTGCTCGCCGTGGCCCTGGATCTCGTCCTGGCGGCGGTCCAGCGCGCGCTGGTGCCCAAGGGAGTGCGGCTGGCGCAGATCGCCAGCGGGAAGAAGGCGAAGGCATGAGGCGGACAGCGGTGGCGCTTCTGGCCGGGATCGCTTTGCTGGCGGTGCTGTCGGGATGTGGCAACCCGCTCGCCGGGGGCGCCGAGGGCGGCGCGACCGGCGACATCATCATCGGCGCGTCCGACGTCGGGGAAAGCCTTCTGCTGGCCCAGATCTACGCCGGCGCGCTGCGCAACGCCGGTGCGGAGAACGTGACCGTGCGCCCGCCGGTCGGCAGCCGCGAGGTCGTCGTCAAGGCGTTGCAGGACAGGTCGCTCTCGGTGGTGCCGGACTACAGCGGGAACCTCCTGCGCTACTTCGACAAGGAGACGCAGGCGACCACACCGCAAGACGTCTACGCGCAGCTGAAGCAGAAACTCCCGGCCGGGTTCGAGGTGCTCGAACAGGCACCTGCCGAGGACAAGGACCTTCTGGTGGTGCGGAAGGAACTCGCCGATTCGGGCGTGAAGACCTTCTCCGAACTCGGAACCCGGTGCAAGGATCTCGTCTTCGGCGGTCCCGGCCAGTGGAGCAGTCGCTGGAAGGACAAGATCAAGACGCTCTACGGCTGCGAGTTCGCCGAGATCCGGACCACCGACACCGGTGGCCCGGTCACGGTCGCCGCGCTGAAGTCCGGGGACATCCAGGTCGCGGACCTGTTCAGCACGTCGTCGACGATCGCCGCGAACGGCTTCGTACCGCTGGTGGACGACAAGAACATGTTCCCCGCGCAGAACATTGTGCCGCTGGTGGCGAAGGGGACGCTGTCGCCGAAGGAGGTCGACGCGCTGAACCGGGTTTCGGCGGCGCTGACCACCGATCAGCTGACCGAATTGAACGTCCAGTTCAGCGAAGAGAAACGGAACCCGCTCGACGTCGCCGAGGAGTTCCTGCGCCGGAACAACCTCCTCGCGCCCGCGTGACCCCTCTCGCGATTAGTCCTCTAGTTGCGGGACGTCAGAGGCGGTCGAAGGCGGCGGAGTAGCGGAACTCGCCCTGGAGGGCGGGGTCGTACGCGCGAAGGGTGCGCACCTGGAAATGCGGCGCCCATTCCGCGACCGGCGGCGTGATCCCGTGCTGTTCGGCGAGCACGAAGCCGAAACGGGAGTAGTACTTCGGGTCGCCCAGCAGAACCACCGCGCCATAGCCGAGTGCGTCCGCCGCGCCGAGTACCGCGTGCACGAGCGCGGAGCCGATGCCGGAGGCGTGGTACTCGGGCAAGACGCCGAGCGGGCCGAGGCCGACCGCCGACCTCTCGTCGGAACCGAGCCGGGCCGGACTGCAGCAGACGTGTCCGACGACCTTCCCGTCGCGTTCGGCCACGATGGACAGTGCGGCGATCAGATCGCCGTCCTCACGCAGTTCGTCGACGAGCTTCGCTTCGACCACCGGGACACTGAGTTTCGCGAAAGCGGCCAGGTGGACGGCGTGGATGGCCGGACCGTCGGCCGGGAGTTCCTGTCGGAGCAGCATGCGCCCGAGTGTGCTCCCTCCGAAGGTAGGATGGAAAACGATTTCTGCTCGGCGAGGTCGCGACTTTAGTCGTCGGCCATCCGTGTGTACTTGAACGGCACTGAAACGACAGGTGACCGGGAAAGCGACCACCACGCGTGCGGATTCCCCATTCTTCGTGGGCCGTACGGCGCAAAACGCGACTAAAGGCGGGGGCTGAACGGTGCCCGACCTGCGCCGGGAGTGCGACCAATACTACCGAGATGTCCGTAATGCAAGGTCTTCCTTGGGGTGAATCCGCGACTTAGTCTCAGCCTGCGCTCCTAAGTGGAACGCGCTTCACCTCTGAGTCATCCCCTGATCCGGCGGGCCATTCCATGCCCGTGGGTCGCCCCTGCCTGGGAGGAATATCTTGAACAATTCCCTGGGAACCTTGAAGAGACGTCTGCCCGTCTTCGGTGTGGCCGCGGCCGTCGCCGTGCTCACCGCGCTCGGTGCCACCTCCGTCGCCTCGGCGGCGGAGGGCTCGATCGTCAACGCCGGCAGCGCCAAGGCGATCAAGGACAGCTACATCGTCGTGCTGAAGGACGGCACGTCGGTCGAAGCGACCGCGAAGAGTTTGACGGCCCGGCACGGCGGCACGGTCGAGAAGACCTTCGCGTCGTCGGTCCGCGGCTTCTCCGGCGCGCTGACCGAAAAGCAGGCGAAGCGCGTCGCCGCGGACTCCGCGGTGGCCTACGTGGAGCAGAACCAGACCGTCTCGATCTCGACGGACCAGCTGAACCCGCCGTCGTGGGGCCTGGACAGGGTCGATCAGCAGAGCCTCCCGCTGGACCAGAAGTACAGCTACAGCACCACGGCGTCGAACGTCACCGCGTACGTCGTCGACACCGGCATCCTCACCACGCACCCTGACTTCGGCGGGCGCGCGACCCACGGTCGCGACACCGTCGACAACGACAACGACGCCACGGACTGCCAGGGCCACGGCACCCACGTCGCCGGCACCATCGGCGGGACCGCGCACGGGCTGGCCAAGGGCGTCAAGCTCGTCGCCGTCCGCGTGCTGAACTGCTCCGGTTCCGGGACGACCGCCGGCGTCATCGCCGGTGTCGACTGGGTGACCGCGAACGCCGTCAAGCCCGCCGTCGCGAACATGAGCCTCGGTGGTGGCGCTTCGGCGACCCTCGACCAGGCCGTCCAGCGGTCGATCGCGTCGGGTGTCACCTATGGTGTCGCGGCCGGTAACGACACCGGCGCCAACGCGTGCAACGTCTCGCCCGCCCGTACTCCCGAGGCGATCACGGTCGGCTCGACGACGAACACGGACGCGCGGTCGAGCTTCTCCAACATCGGCACCTGCCTCGACATCTTCGCGCCGGGCAGCAGCATCACGTCGACGTGGCTGAACAACGGCACCAACACCATCAGTGGCACCTCGATGGCGACCCCGCACGTCGTCGGCGCGGCCGCGCTGTACGCCTCGGCCAACCCGTCGGCCACGCCGGCACAGGTCCGCGACGCGCTGGTCAACGCCGGCACCAAGGGCAAGGTGACCAGCCCGGGCACCGGTTCGCCGAACGTGCTGCTGTACACGGGTTCCGGTGGCCCCGGCCCCGAGCCGACGCCCTGTGGCACGCAGACCAACGGTACCGCCGTCGCCATCCCCGACGCCGGCGCCGCGGTGACCAGCGCGGTCACCGTCGCCAACTGCGCCCGCAACGCTTCGGGCACCACCAAGGTCGCCGTGAACATCACGCACACCTACGTCGGTGACCTGGTCATCGACCTGGTCGCGCCGGACGGCACCTCGTACCGCCTGAAGGGTTCGAGCAACGACTCGTCCGACAACATCAACACCACCTACACCGTCAACGCCGCGGCCGAGGCCGCGAACGGCGCCTGGAACCTGAAGGTTCAGGACGTCTACCGGGTCGACACCGGCCGCATCAACAGCTGGTCGCTGACCCTCTGATCCACCCCCGTAGTACGTGAAGGCCCCCTTTCCCCTGCTGGGAAGGGGGCCTTCCCGTATCCGGAGGGTGATTCGGCACCGAGTTCCCGCGTTCGTCCTATGAGGACCGTCGTGAGGCTTTACCCTCTGCGCATGCAGCCCGGACCGCCCTACCAGCAGGGACCCCAGCAGCCGTATCCGTCACAGGGATTCCCGCAGCAGGGATACCCGGGTTACCCGCAGCCCGGGTACGGTCCGCCGCCCAAGAAATCCAACACCGGCCTCATCGTCGGGCTGGTCATCGGCGCCGTGGTCCTGCTCGGCGGCGGCGGTGTCGGCGCCTTCCTGCTGCTTTCGGGTGACTCCGGCTCGTCGTCGTCCGCGGGCTCCTCGCCGACGTCGTCCAAGAAGTCCGGGCCGCCGGACAAGTACACCGTGATGCCCGGCTGCCAGAAGATCGGGAGCGGGGTGAAGAACCTGCCGCCGCTGGAGACGCCGAAGGGCGAGGAACCGGCGAGCACGTCGAACGACGAGATCACCTACACCCGCTCGTTCTGCAGCTGGCGCGAGCCCGACGCGCCCTCGGCTTCGGTGGGCATGTACCTGTCGAAGTCGAAGGAACCGGGCTCGGGTGCGGGCGAGGCCTGGGCCAAGGCCGGGATCGAGAACGCCGTCGACGACGGTGGTGTGGTCATCCCCAGCATGGCGAAGGCGACGAAGGCCGTGTACGCCAAGCTTAATTCCGCGAGTCAGTGCCAGATCAAGTTCCACCAGGGCAACGTCGAGGCGGAGATCATCGTGACCGGTTCCGACCCGTCCGGGACGGTGGACCAGACGCGCTGCAAGGAGAACGCCCTGAAGGTCGCGAAGGCGACCTCCGAGGCGATCGGCTAGGCGACGTCGAGCCCTTGCCTCAGGAAGGGTGGCGCGGGATCGCCGCCACGGCTTCCACTTCGACGGTGTACTCCGGCGCCGCGAGTGCGGCCACCACGGCCAGCGACTGCGCCGGGAAGTCCCCCTCCGGGAACCAGCGCCCGAAGGCCTCCGCTTGGGCGGCGCGATAGCCGGCCAAATGCTCGGTGCCACTGATGAGCGTCAGCAGTTTCACCAGGTGCCGCGGTTCGCCGCCGGCGGCGGCCAGCAACGCTTCGATGTTGGCGAAGACCTGCCGTCCCTGAGCCTCCGCTTCCGGGCCCGCCAGGGTGCCGTCCGGGAGAACACCGAGCTGTCCCGCCAGGAAGACGATCTCGCACTCCGGTGGCGTGACGGCCAGGTGGCTGTATCGCCCGGCGGGGGGTGCGACTTCTGGGGGATTCCATCGTTGTGGGCTCACCCTGCCATGATCCGCGCCCGCGCCCGAACGCCGTGAAGGCCCCCTTCCTTGCGTCCAGCGCAAGGAAGGGGGCCTTCACGTACTTCTCAGGAGATCAGCTGAAGGCTCGCGCGATGAGCGCCTTCTGCTCGACCTCGTGCACCTTGGACGAACCGGCCGACGGCGCGGCCATCGGGCGCCGCGAGACGACGTCCAGGCTCGAGAACACCTCCGGCAGCTTCCGCGGCAGGTTCAGGCCGAAGAACGGCCAGGCACCCTGGTTTTCCGGCTCCTCCTGGACCCAGACCGCCGGAGCACCGTTGTAGCGCTCGAGTGCCGCCAGCAGCTTCTTCTTCGGCAGTGGGTAGTACTGCTCGACCCGCACGATGGCGACGTCGTTCGCCTCGCGCTTCGTCCGCTCGGCCACCAGCTCCCAGTAGAGCTTGCCCGAGGTCAGCAGGACCTTGCGCACCTTGGCGGGATCGACGACTGCGTCGTCGATGACCGACATGAACTTCGTCTGGCCGGTGAAGTCCTCGACCGCCGAGGTGGCGGCCTTGTTGCGCAGCATCGACTTGGGGGTGAAGACCACCAGCGGGCGGTTCACTCCGTCGAGAGCGTGACGGCGGAGGAGGTGGAAGTAGTTCGCCGGGGTCGACGGCACCGAGACGGTCATCGAGCCTTCGGCGCACAGCGAGAGGAAGCGCTCGATGCGGCCGGAGGTGTGGTCCGGGCCCTGGCCCTCGTGGCCGTGCGGCAGCAGCAGCACGACGTCCGACAGCTGGCCCCATTTGGCCTCGCCGGAGGAGATGTACTCGTCGATGACGGTCTGCGCGCCGTTGACGAAGTCACCGAACTGCGCTTCCCACATGACCAGCGCTTCGGAGTTGGCCACGGAGTAGCCGTACTCGAAGCCGACGGCCGCGTACTCGGACAGCGCCGAGTCGTAGATCATCACGCGGCCCTGGCCGTCGGCCAGGCTCGCCAGCGGCGAGTACTCCTGGCCGGTCTTGCGGTCGATCAGCACCGAGTGGCGCTGGGTGAAGGTGCCACGGCGGGAGTCCTGGCCGGACAGCCGCACCAGGCGGCCTTCCATGGCCAGTGAACCGAAGGCGAGCAGTTCGCCGTACGCCCAGTCGATGCCGCCTTCGCGGGACATCTTGTGGCGGCGTTCCATGACCGGCTTGACCCGCGGGTGCGGGGTGAAGCCCTCGGGTACGTTGAGGAACGCGTCCCCGATGTGCTCGATGACCTCGGTGGTGGTCGCGGTGGGCACCTTGGCCGGGACCTGCTGCTCCTCTTCGACCGAGGGGCTGGCCTTCGCCGGGTGCTTCTCCAGCTCACGGACCTCGTTGAACACGTGCTCCAGCTGGCTGGAGAAGTCGCGCAACGCGGCCTCGGCCTCTTCGACGGAGATGTCGCCCCGGCCGATCAGCGATTCGGTGTAGGTCTTCCGGACCGAACGCTTCGTGTCGATGATGTCGTACATCGCCGGCTGCGTCATCGAAGGGTCGTCGCCCTCGTTGTGGCCGCGGCGGCGGTAGCAGATCAGGTCGATCACGACGTCCTTGTGGAACGCCTGGCGGTAGTCGACGGCCAGCTTGGCCACCCAGTGCGCGGCCTCCGGGTCGTCACCGTTCACGTGGAAGATCGGCGAGCCGATCATCTTCGCGACGTCGGTGGCGTACTGGCTCGACCGCGAGTTCTCAGGCGCGGTGGTGAAGCCGACCTGGTTGTTCACGATGAGGTGCACGGTGCCGCCGGTGCGGTAGCCGCGCAGCAGCGACAGGTTCAGCGTCTCGGCTACGACGCCCTGGCCCGCGAAAGCCGCGTCGCCGTGCATCAGGACCGGGAGGACGGTGAAGCCCTCGCCACCCTTGTCGAGGAGGTCCTGCTTCGCGCGGACGATGCCCTCGAGCACCGGGTCGACGGTCTCCAGATGCGACGGGTTCGCGGTCAGCGACACCCTGGTCTCGCCGTCACCGAACATGCGGAAGTACTTGCCCTCGGCGCCGAGGTGGTACTTCACGTCACCGGAGCCGTGCGCCTGGCCCGGGTCGAGGTTGCCCTCGAACTCCTGGAAGATCTGCGCGATCGGCTTGCCGACGATGTTGGCGAGCACGTTCAGCCTGCCGCGGTGCGGCATGCCGACGACGACCTCGTCGAGCTCGTACTCGGCGGCCTTGTCCAGCAGCGTGTCGAGCAGCGGGATCGTCGTCTCGCCGCCTTCGAGGGAGAACCGCTTCTGGCCGACGTACTTGGTCTGCAGGAACGTCTCGAACGCCTCGGCGGCGTTGAGCTTCGAGAGCACGTACTTCTGGACCGCGGGGTCCGGCTTCTCGTGCGGGATCTCGACGCGTTCCTGGATCCAGCGGCGCTCCTCGGGGTCGAGGATGTGCGTGTACTCGATGCCGACGGTGCGGCAGTAGGAGTTGCGAAGCACGCCGAGGATGTCGCGCAGCTTCATCCGCTCCTGGCCGGCGAAGCCGCCGACCGGGAACTCGCGGTCCAGGTCCCACAGGGTCAGGCCGTGGGAGAGGACGTCGAGGTCGGCGTGGCTGCGCTGCCGGTAGTTCAGCGGATCGGTGTCGGCCATCAGGTGACCGCGCATGCGGAAGGCGTCGATCAGCTCGATCACGCGCGCGGTCTTGTCGACCGGGCCGTCCGGGATGTCGGCGACCCAGCGGATCGGCTCGTAGGGCAGGCGCAGGCTGGTGAAGACGTCGTCGTAGAAGCCGTCTTCGCCGAGCAGCAGCTCGTGGATCCGCTTGAGGAACTCGCCCGACTCCGCACCCTGGATGATGCGGTGGTCATAGGTCGAGGTCAGCGTCATGATCTTCGAGACGCCGAGGTCGACCAGGGCCTTCTCGCTGGTGCCCTCGAAATGCGCCGGGTACTGCATGGCGCCGACGCCGATGATCGCGCCCTGACCGGCCTGCAGACGGGGCACCGAGTGGTTGGTGCCGATGCCGCCGGGGTTGGTCAGCGAGATCGTGGTGCCGGCGAAGTCGTCGGCCGTCAGCTTGCCGTTGCGGGCCTTCTTGACGATCTCCTCGTAGGCCTGCCAGAACTGCATGAAGGTCATGTTCTCGGTGGCCTTGATGGAGGCCACGACGAGCGTGCGAGAGCCTTCCTTGCCCTTCATGTCGATCGCGAGACCGAAGTTCACGTGCTCCGGCGTGATCGCGAACGGCTTCCCGTCGATCAGCTGGTAGTGCCGGTTCAGGTTCGGGAAGTTCTTCAGCGCCCGGACCATCGCGTAGCCGATGAGGTGCGTGAACGAGATCTTCCCACCGCGCGTGCGCTTGAGGTGGTTGTTGATCACGATGCGGTTGTCGGCCATCAGCTTCGCCGGCACGGCGCGCACGCTGGTCGCGGTGGGCACGGACAGCGAGGCGTCCATGTTCTTCGCGATCGCGGCGGCTGCGCCACGGAGCTGCTTCGACTCCGGCTCCGCGTCCTTCTCGGCGGACTTGGCGGGCGCCGCGGCCTTGGACGCGGCCGCCTTCGGCGCGGCCTGGGCGGGCGGCTTGGCAGCCGGCTTCGCGGGAGCCGCGGTCTTCGCCGGGGCGGTCTGCTTCGCGGTGGATTCGGCGTTGCGGACCGTCTGCGCCGTCGGCTTGGTGGCGGCCTGGCCGTTGGCGTCCGGGCCTTCCTTGGCCACCGCTGTGGCGGGCTGACGTGTGTCGTCGGCCTCGGCCTGCGCGTCCTGTGTGGGCTTGTAGTCCGCGAAGAAGTCGTGCCAGGCGGCATCGACTGAGGTGGGGTCTGCCAGGAACTGGTCGTACATTTCCTCGACAACCCACTCGTTGGGGCCGAATTGTGACGCAGGGCTGCTGCTGGACACGGCTTGGGCTCGCCTCTATCCGTCTCGAGATCTTGAACACCGCTGATGCGCCTACCAGGCTAACCCCCTCGGTGACGGCCGTGTGATGGAACTGGCCTGTGTGAGGCGTGGCGCACTAGGTCATGAGTCACTGTCTCGATCAAGAGACCGAAAATGAGCCACCCCGCGGCCGGGCCCGAATCCGCTCGCGGGAGCAAGGGACCTTTGCTGTCACTTCGCCGTCTGCGCAGGTCAGGTCACTGTTTCTTCGGTGAAGGTTGGCGAGGTGGTCGTGCCTGGACAGCCCTTCGTTCATCTCCGAGGGCTTTTCTGGGTGGAGGATGCGGCCGGTGTCGTGCCGGCCGCCGATCGCCGCGAGGTGGTGGCAGACGATGTGGCTGGACGAGTGTCCGTCGTTCTGGGACGAGGGGCGCGTGCGCCCGTTGGTCACCGAGTCCGGGAAGGTCGTGCTGATGTGCGACTCGTGCACCGCGGTCTGGCCGACGCTCTCCGACTTCAAGGAGATGGAGCACGTCGAACCCGACGAGCCGGACTGGGCGGTGACGGCGGGGGTGCACGTCCGGCCGGGGACTTTCCGGTGGGCTTCGGCGGAGGACCTCGAAGTCGCCGGAATGAGCGGGCTCACCTGGCGGCCTTAGCCGGGGTACGGACGCTCCGCGGGGCGCCGATCTCGCGCATGACCGGTGTGACGTCGGTGACAGCGTGATGTCTTTGTCGACATAGCGATCGGCGTCCTCGCCGCTGATGAGTAATTCCCTTGCTCGACCGGGCATGCTGATTTCGAGAAAGGGGGCCGGTATGTCTTTGGTACGCAAGGGGTCGCGGCGGATCGTGGTCGACGAGATCGCTTACCGGTGGGTCGTCCGGCGGAAGCCGACCTATACCCAGGAACAGGGCTGTGCCATGTCCTACGCGGTGGAGCTCGAAGACGCGCGTGGCGCGGTGCTGGTCGTCCAGACCGACCACGCGCACCCGTTGAACTTCATGGGGGAACCGTCGAAAGCGGTGCTGCCTTCGGATGTCGAGCGGGCGATCCGGCTGGCGCTGGCGCAAGGGTGGGCGCCCGAGGTGCCGGGGGCGCAGTTCCAGCTGGACCTTTCGGCCGCGTGAGTCGTGAGTGTTTCGGGTCGTTAGAAGGACCCGAAACACTCACGAGGTCGCTAGCCCAGGGCCCACAGGCGTGCGTAGTGGCCATCGGCCGCCAGCAGTTCCGTGTGCGTGCCCTGTTCGAGGATCCGGCCGTGGCCGAGGACCACGATCCGGTCGGCCTTGGCGGCGGTGGCGAGGCGGTGCGCGACGACGAAGGTCGTGCGGCGGCGGGCGAGTTGTTCCGTCGCGCGCAGCACGGCCGCTTCGGTGGACGGGTCCAGTGCCGCGGTCGCCTCGTCGAGCAGGAGGACGTCGGGGTCCACGAGTTCGGCGCGGGCGAGCGCGACGAGCTGGCGTTGCCCGGCCGAAAGAGATCGCCCGCGTTCGCCGACGGGCTGGTGGAAACCGGCCGGGAGGGCCGCGACGCCGTCGAGTGCGCCGACGGACCGGACGGCCGCCTCGACCTCCGCGTCGGACGCGGAAGGCCTGCCGTAGCGCACGTTGTCCGCGACGGTCCCCGAGAACAAGTGCGCTTCCTGTGGCACCACGCCCATCCGTGTGCGCAATGTGGCCAGGTCGTACTCGCGGACGTCCACGCCGTCGATCCGGACCACGCCGCCGGTCGCGTCGTAGAACCGCGCGACGAGCTTCACCGCCGTCGACTTCCCGGCACCGGTCTCGCCGACCAGCGCGATGGTCTCGCCGGCCGCGACCTCCAGTGTCAGCTGCCTCAGCGCGGGCTCATCCTTGGCCGTGTAAGCGAAATCGACCTCCTTGAAGGAGACCTCACCCCGCAGCCGCTCCGGTACCGCGACCGGTTTTTCCGCCTGCGGAACGGAAGTCGGCGTGCGCAACAGGTCGCCGATCCGTTCGAGACCGACCCGCGCCTGCTGGTATCCGTCGAAGACCGAGGACAACTGCTGGATCGGTGAGAAGAACTGGCCCAGGTACAGCAGGAACGCCACCAGCACACCGGCCGACAGGCTGCCCGCCGCGACCCGGTTCGCGCCGACGACCAGTACGACGACTTCGGCGAGTCCGGAAAGCATTGCGGCGAAGGGGAAGTACGTCGCGACGAGGCGCTGCGCGCGCAAGCGCGAACGCCGGTACTCGTCGCTGCGGGAAGCGAACTTCTCCGCCGTGCGCTCTTCGCGCGTGTACGCCTGCGCGACCCGCAGCCCGTTCACGTTCTCCTGCATGTCCGCGTTGACGACGCTGACGCGTTCCCGCGCTTCGGTGTACGCCTTCGACGAGGCTCGGCGGAAGATCACCGTCGCCACGATGAGGATCGGCAGCACGGCGAGCGCGTACGCCGCCAGCCCGATGTCGGTGATCATCAGGGCCGCCGCGATCCCGACCAGGGTCAGCGCGCTCACCACGGCCTGTGCGACACCGGTCTGCAGGAACGTCGACAGCGCGTCGACGTCGGTCGTCATCCGGGTCATGATCTTCCCGGACAGTTCGCGTTCGTAGAAGTCGAGCCCGAGCCGTTGCAGGTGCGCGTAACTGCGCACGCGCAGCGAAAACAGCACCGTTTCGCCGACCCGCGCGGTCATCTTGGTCTGGAAGTAGATCGCCAGCCAGTCCACGACGATCACCAGCGCGCCGATCCCGGCGGCCAGCCAGATCACCGCCTCCAGCCCGGTGCGCACACCGTTGTCGATGCCGTACTGGTACAGCGCCGGCATCGCGATGGTGGCCAGCGCGTCCGCCGCGACCAGGCCGATCACCACGGCGAGCGGGCCGCGCACCGGTTTCAGCAGCCGGCCGAGGCGGAACTTCGGCTCGGGCGCGGTGATGTCCGTGCCAGGGAGCTTCGGCGTATCCGTGGCGGGTGGGAGTTTCCGGACCCCGTCGAGGAGCTCGCCGGTCGGCGGAAGGTCGACGTCCCACTCGCCGCCGCTGCCCTTCCGCTCGGCTGCCAGTTCATCGGTGTCGTCCTGCGCCGGCCACAGCGCGGCGGTGACGCCCTCGGGACCGCAGTCGAGTCCTTCGCAGCGGTGCGGTTCCTCGACGTCGTCTCCCGGCCCCGCGACGAGTTCGCGGAACAGCGGGCACCGCGCCAGCAGTTCCTCCTCCGTGCCGACATCGACCACGCGGCCCTGGTCCAGGACTGCGATCCGGTCGGCGAGGGAGAGGGTGGAGCGGCGGTGCGCGATCAGCAGCGTCGTCCGGCCTTCGGTGACCGAACGCAGGGTGTCGTGGATCGCGGCTTCGGTGACGGTGTCGATGGCGGACGTCGCGTCGTCGAGGACGAGCACGCGTGGATCGGTCATCAACGCCCTGGCCAGGCCCAGACGTTGACGCTGACCGCCGGACAGCGTCAGGCCACGCTCGCCGACGAGCGTCTCGTAGCCGTCCGGGAGGCGCTGGATGAACTCGTCCGCTTCCGCCGCCCGCGCGGCCGCGCGGATCTCGTCGTCACTCGCGTCCGGCCTGCCGTAGGCGATGTTGTCGCGCACCGACGAAGAGAACAGGAACGCCTCTTCGAAGACGACGCCGATCGCGCTGCGCAGGTCGTGCTGCCGGATGTCTCGCACGTCGAGGTCGCCGACCTGGACCGAACCGCTGTGCACGTCGTAGAACCGGGGCAGCAGCAGGGAGATCGTCGATTTCCCGGAACCGGCCGTGCCGACCAGGGCGAGCGTCTCGCCCGGCCGGGCCTCCAGCGTCAGGCCGTCGAGTACCGGATCCGACCGCGTGTAGCCGAAACCGACGTCCTCCAGCCGGACCCCGAGCGGGCCCTCGGGCAGTGGCCGCGCGTCCGGGCTGTCGGTGACGTCCGGCTGCGCGTCGATCAGTTCGTTGACCCGTTCCGCGCCCGCGCGGGTGAGCTGCGCCTGCACGACCAGGCTCGAGATCATCCGGGCCGGGCCGATCAGGATGGAGAGATAGGTCGCGAACGCCAGGAAGGTGCCGAGGCTGATCTCGCCCTTCAGCGCGAGCACACCGCCGACGGCCAGCACCGCGACCTGGCCCGCCGCGGGCAGCGCCGCCGTCGTGGCCGTGGGCAGCGAGGACAGCCGGGCCGCGCGCATGCGTTCGGCGAAGAGCTTCCTCGCCGTCTTCTCCAGCTTCGCGACTTCGCGCGCCTCCTGGCCGAAGCCCTTAACCACGCGTACGCCGGTGACGGTCTCCTCGACCTGCTGCGCGACATCGGCGGCGCGCTGCTGCGCTGCCCACGTCGCGGGGAACAGCCGTTTCCGGCTCACCGCCATGATGATCGCGATCGCCGGGGCGACCACCATCGCGATCAGGGTCAGCGTCGGCGACATCCACAGCATCGCGCCGAGCGAGAGCAGCGCGAAGATCACCGACCCCGCCGAGAGCGGCACCTGCATCAGGACCGAGGTGACCAGCTGCAGATCCGAGATCGCGCGCGAGGCGACCTGCCCGGTGCGCAGCGCGTCCTGTTTGCCGCCGTCGAGCCGGGAGACCGCGTTGAAAACCTGGCGGCGCAGGTCGTGCTGGACGTCGAGCGCGAGCCGGCCGCCGACGTACCGGCGGGCGAAGGCGTTGCCGAAGGTCAGTACCTGCAGGACGGCCATCACGGCGGCGAGCAGGCCGAGGCGGGAGTTGTCCCCGGCGACCGCGCCGTCGAGCGCCTCCCGGATCAGCAGCGGCCCGGCGGCCTGCAGCCCGACGCCGATGATCGCCGCGCCCAGCGACAGGACGACCAGCCAAGGATGTTTCCAGCACGAAGCGGCCAGCCGGCGGATCCAGCCTCCGGTGGGAATGGGGGCCGTCTCACGGGACGGGCCGGCTTGACGCGGACGAGGTGGAGCAGTAGTCACCTCGCCAGCCTATGTGCCCGCACCGACAGGCTCGGACGAGTTTCGCCGGCCGAACGCTATGAACGGCCCGTTACTTGCGAAATTTGCAAGTAACGGGCCGTTCATGGCACGCGGTGGTGAGGGACTACGTGATGTCCTTCTTCTGGTTCACGGCCCAGCCGGCGAGGAAGAAGATCATCGTCCAGCCGAAGAAGATGAGCGCGGACGCCCACCACGAGAACGCGCCGGGAGCGCCGGCCGCGTACTGCAGTGCCCATGCCGTCTCGTCCTGCAGGCCGGGCACCTTCACGCCGGCGGCGCCGAACGCTTCCGCGCCGATGGCGCCCACGATGCCGTTGACCGTGCCGTTCGGCAGGACACCGCCCAGCCACGTGATG
The DNA here is from genome assembly GCF_046549055.1 of Amycolatopsis sp. lyj-112. Classification (NCBI taxonomy): domain Bacteria; kingdom Bacillati; phylum Actinomycetota; class Actinomycetes; order Pseudonocardiales; family Pseudonocardiaceae; genus Amycolatopsis; species Amycolatopsis sp. lyj-112. The sequence goes on from NZ_JAJPWS010000001.1 coordinate 78,082, forward strand.
TCGGCGGCGCCGAACATGACGAACACCAGGACGTTCTCGACGACGAGCATCCAGATGGTCAAGGTGATGATGCTGCCGACCACGCTGCGCCACACCGCGCCGACCCCGATGCCGAACAGGGTCGCGAGGATCGTCGCGAGGACGCCGGCACCGAGCACGCCCAGCCACTGGCCCGCCGTCGGCAGGCGCGCGCTGTCGACCGTGATCACTGTGCCGAGGCTCGCCGCGGCCACGATGATCACACCGTAGATCGCGCCCCACGCGACGTAGGTGATCATCTTCGCGCTCAGCGCCGAAACCCGGTTCGGGGCGGTGAGGAACGTCGTCGTGATCGTCTTCTTCGTGTACTCACCGGCGAGCGCGAAGACACCGAAGATGATCGGGATCATCGTGCCGATGTTGATGCCGTGCCCGAGCGCGAGCAGGCCGACGGGCAGTTCGCCGGTCGAGATGCCGAGTGCTTCGGTCAGTTCACGGGTGTCGGAGCGCCCGAGGAAGTCGCTGAAGTCGTTCGTGATCATGCCCCAGAACAGGGCGAACGCGAACGCGAAGACCACCGCGGGGATCATCAGCGCCCACCACGCCTTGAGCGTGAGCGTCTTGCGGAACTCCGCCTTGATCAGGTTGCCCATCAGCCCTGGCCTCCCCAGCCCTCGTTCTGGCCCTGCTGCGCCGGCTGCTGCGGCGGCTGCTGGTACTGCTGCTGCTGTTGCTGCGGCGGCTGTCCCTGCTGGTACTGCTGCGGCGGCGCGAATCCGGGAGCCGGGGTGTTCGGCGGCGCGAATCCGGGCGGCGGCGTGTTCTGCGGGGCGTACCCCGGCGGCGGACCCTGGTAGCCGGGCGGCGGGCCCTGATAACCCGGAGGCGGACCCTGCTGGAACCCGGGCTGCGGGGCGGCGTACTGCCCCTGGGTCAGCTGGAAGAACATCCGCTCCAGATCCGCCGTCTCCTCCTGCATGCCGTAGACGGCGATGCTCGCCTTCGCGGAGATGTCACCGATCTGCTGCACCGTCGCACCGGCGACCGCGACCCGGCCGTCCGGCATCGGCGAGACCTGCGTGATGCCCGCTTCCTGCATCGCGGCCACCAGGCCGTTCGCGTCGGCGGACTGCACCAGCACCCGCGACTGGTTGCTCTTGCGCAACTGGTCCAGCGAGCCGTTGTAGCGCGTCATGCCCTGGCTGATGATGATGACCTGGTCGATCGTCTGCTCGACCTCGTTCAGCAGGTGGCTCGAGACCAGCACCGTGCGTCCCTCACGCGCATAGGCGCGCAGGAAGTTCCGCAGCCACAGGATGCCTTCGGGGTCGAGGCCGTTCGTCGGCTCGTCCAGCACCAGCACCTGCGGGTCGCCCAGCAACGCCGTGGCGAGCGCCAGCCGCTGCCGCATACCGAGCGAGAAACCGCCGGCCTTCCGATCCGCCGCGGACGACAGGCCCACCAGGCCGAGTACCTCGTCCACCCGCTGGTCCGGCATCCCGATCGCGGCCGAATACACGCGCAGGTGATTCCGCGCCGTGCGTCCCGGGTGGAAACCCTCGTTCTCCAGCACCGAACCGACGACCCTGGCCGGAGTGCCCAGCTGGTCGTGCGGGCGCCCGTTGATGGTCGCCGTGCCGTTGGTGGGGGTCACCAGACCCAGCAGCATCCGCAGCGTCGTCGTCTTCCCGGCGCCGTTCGGGCCGAGGAAGCCGGTCACCGAGCCCGGTTCCACCGTGAAACTGAGGTTCTGGACCGCATTGACCGCACCGAACTGCTTGCTGAGGTTCTGTACCGCGATGCGGCCACTTCCGTCGTGCATACCGTCCCCTTTTGTTGACGAAGGCCGATCACGCGACATCCTGCCGTACGCGCCGAGTCCGCACCTGCGGAAGGGGTCAATCCGCCGAAAGCGACCTTCATCACGTTCGGCCGGTGACCGGGTGGTTCCGCAGCGCAGCCGAAGCTGGGCCGAACGGCCGCTGACTACCGGTTTTGGCGCGGCGATCGCGGAAGTTCACCGAGTGCGACGGCATCTCGTGAGGAAATAATTCGAACGACATGGCAACCCCATGCAGCGCTGCGGCGACTTATTACCTACGATGTAGGAGGCGGCCCGCTCCCAATGACCCCCAGGTTGGTTGAGCGGGCCGCCGTTATATCTGGGGCATGTTCGTGAAGAAGCGCGTGAGGGCCACCCTCAGGGACTCAGAGTCCCTGAGGGTGGCCCTCACGCGCTTTGTGCGGCCGGGTCAGGCCAGGACGGACGCCAGGTCCGTGGCCGGCAGGCCGTGGGCGGCCGCGACCGGGGCGTTGGTCAGGGCACCCGCGTGGGTGTTGAGGCCTATCGCCAGCGACGCGTCGGCCTGCAGCGCCTTGTGCCAGCCGTGCTCCGCCAGCTGGACGGCGTAGGGCAGCGTCACGTTGGTGAGGCCGTAGGTCGACGTACGCGGGACAGCGCCCGGCATGTTCGCGACGCAGTAGAAGACCGACTCGTGGACCTTGTAGGTCGGCTCGTCGTGCGTGGTCGGACGCGAGTCGGCGAAGCAGCCGCCCTGGTCGATCGCGATGTCCACCAGCACGCTGCCGGGACGCATCCGCGAAACGAGGTCGTTCGAGACCAGCTTCGGCGCCTTCGCGCCGGGAACGAGCACCGCGCCGATGACCATGTCGGCTTCGAGCACGGCCTGTTCGACCGAAAGCGCGTTCGACGTCACCGTGCGGATGCGGCCGCCGAAGTCGTTGTCGATCTGGCGGAGGCGGTCGACGTTGGTGTCGAGGATTTCGACGTCCGAGCCGAGCCCGAGCGCGACCCGTGCCGCGTTGATGCCGGCGACCCCGCCGCCGATGACGACCACTCGCGCCGGGTGGACGCCGGGGATGCCGCCGGGCAGCACACCGCGGCCACCGCTCGGCTTCATCAGCGAGTACGCGCCCACCTGCGGGGCCAGCCGGCCGGCGACCTCGGACATCGGCGCGAGCAGCGGCAGCGCGCGATTCGGGGTCTGCACCGTCTCGTACGCGATCCCGGTGGTGCCCGCCGCGAGCAGCGCGTCGGTCAGCGGGCGGTCCGCGGCGATGTGCAGGTAGGTGAACAGCACCTGGTCGCCCCGCAGCCGCGGGTACTCCGAGGCGATCGGCTCCTTGACCTTGAGCACCAGTTCGCCTTCGGACCAGGTCTCCTCGGCCGTCGCGAGCACCTTCGCGCCCGCGGCGACGTACTCCTCGTCGGTGATGGACGAGCCCAGGCCGGCGCCGGTTTCGACGAAGACGTCGTGGCCGCGCCCGGTCAGTTCGTGCACGCCCGCCGGGGTGAGCGCCACCCGGTACTCGTGCTTCTTGATTTCACGGGGGACGGCGATACGCACTGCGTGCCTCCTGCTGCGGTCTACGGATGTACGGGCGTACACAAAGGTGCTGCCACTCACGGTGATGTACCCGGACGGCGGTGTCATCGTGCGGCGGGAACAGTCTTGAAAGCCAACCGTGGTGACCTCGGCACAATCCCTTGACCTCCAGTCAGCTGGAGCTTGCACCTTGGGTGACATGAGAGCCGTGTGGTTGAAAGAGTTCGGCGGACCCGAGGTGCTCGTCGCCGGGGATGCCCCCGACCCGGTCCCGGCAGCGGGCCAGGTGCTGATCGAAGTGGCCTTCGCCAACATCACGTTCGTCGAGACGCAGTTCCGGGCGACCGGGAGCGGGCCCTATCGCGCGGAATTGCCGATGATCCCGGGCAACGGCGTCGGCGGCGTGATCAGCGCGATCGGTGAAGGCACCGATCCCGGACTGGTCGGGAAACGGGTCGTGACCTCGACCGGCGGCTCCGGGGGATACGCGCAGCGGGTCGCCGTCGCGGCCGAGTCCGTGTTCGAGGTCCCGGACGGCCTGGCCCTCGACGCGGCGGTGGCGATCCTCGCCGACGGCCGCACGGCGACGGCGCTGGTGACCGCCGCGGGGATCGAGCCGGGGGAGCGCGTGCTGGTCGAGGCGGCGGCCGGGGGTGTCGGCGGGCTGATCGTCCAGCTCGCCAAGGCCGCGGGCGCCGAGGTCGTCGGGGCGGCAGGCGGCCCCGCGAAGGCCGGTCATGTCCGGGAACGGGGCGCTGACCTGGCGGTCGACTATCTCGAACCGGACTGGGCAGCGAAGGCGGGCGAGGTCGACGTCGTGTTCGACGGGGTCGGCGGGGAGGTCGGGACGTCGGCGTTCGGGTTGCTGAAGCCCGGCGGGCGGATGTTGATCTACGGGTTGTCGAGCGGCTCGTGGACCGAGGTGTCCGAAGAGGACGCGGCCGCGCGCGGGGTCACCGTGATCCAGCGGCTCGGCGGTCCGGCGCAGATGCGGGCGTTCACCGAATCCGCGCTCGCCGCCGCCGCGGCCGGGCTGCTGGAACCCGTCATCGGGCAACGATTCCCGCTCGATCGCGCGGCCGACGCGCACGCCGTCATGCAGTCGCGGGGCGCGATCGGCAAGACGTTGCTCGAGGTCTGATGCGGCATCGGTGAAACGAAAGGGGATGGCGGGATTTCGTTCTTGTCTGCACGATGATCGGAGGATGTACGGCCGCGTTCGCTGGGGGTGAGCGCGGCCGTGCATCCTGCAGATCGGTAAATGCAGCACGATCGAGTCAAGATGTTGATCTTACTGGCCGGTAAGGTGCCATTCTGTTCCGCATGACAAATCAGGACTGGCGGCGGGAGCGGCGTGTCCGCACCGTCGACACCGAAGGCAATCCGGCTGATGTCATCGTGGGCCTGGTCGAAACTCCAGGACACGGTTACGAAGCCGCGTTGCGGGTCGATGGCGGCCCCGGTGTGCTTCTGCCGCTTTACCCCGGGGCGGATCTGCTCGCCGCGGTACGCCAGACCATTGAGGACGGATACCGGGCCAGCGCTCACTAGCCGCCGGATGTCAGGAAAGGGTCTTTCGAGACGCGCCGGGAAATCGGCGCCGGTGTCTTGAAAGACCCTTTCATGACGTCCGCACATCTTTTTGTCACGCTACAAAGTGTTCGTTTGTGAAGACTCTTTTGTTGAACCTGTCAGCTCCACCGCAGGGAAACGAGTTGTGTGGTCAACGCGAGCCGGACATCGGGATCGTCCAGGTCGAGCGGGACGAGATCGAGCAGCCGCCGCATGCGGTACCGCAGGGTATTGGGATGGATCCGGAGTTCCTTCGCGGCCGCGCGCGGGTTCCCGGGATGTCGCAGCCACTGGTACAGCGTGTCGACGTAGCCGGTCTCGTGGGTTTCGTCGTGTGTCCGCAACAGACCGAGCGGGCCGAGTTCGGCGACCTTCGCGGTACTCGCCACCGTCGCGCCGCGGTGTAGCGAAAGCGCCGTCCACGCCTCGTCGAAGACCACGACGCGGCCGGGAACGAGTCTCGCGCGCAGAAGCCCCAGCGCTTCGTCGGCCTGGATCCGCGAGGTCGCGAGTTCGCCGATCTCGCAGGCCGACCCCGCGGCCGCCCGCGGTGTCCCGCCCCGGCGCGACGCCGGCAGTGCTTCGAGCGCGGCGCGGAGTTCGTCCCAGCCGTCACCGTCCGGGACGACGGCGTAGAGCAGGCCGCCGAGTTCGGTGGCCATCGGCCGTCTGCCCACTCCCTGCGAGATCCGTTCGAGGAGGGCGAGCCGCAGCCCTTCGTCGTCACGGCCGTCGCCACCGGAGACCTCGATGACGACGACGCGATGTGGTTCCTCGGAGAGGTCGAGCTCCGCGATCGCCTTGCGCGGGCTGACCTTCCCTTCGAGCACGGCACGCAGCAGTTCGGCCGAGACGCGGCGCTGCGAGTCGGTATGCGCGCGACGGCGCAGCAGGTGCAACGCGACGACGGGGGCGGCGTCGGCGAAGGCCGCCGCGCGTTCGTCGGACACCGGGCCCGCGACGACCGCCCACATCGAACCCAGCAGTTCACCGCCCATCCGGATCGGCACGATGAGCCGGGGCAGCGTTCCGTCGCGCTGCGCGGGCACGAAGATCGTTTGCCGCCCCCGGGAAAGCTCGCGGAACACCCCGCGTGAACGGAACCGCGCGAGGACGTCGTCGGGGATGCGGCGGCCCATGATCGTGGACACGCGCGCGGAGTCGGTCAGGTCCTGGCGGGCCGAGTAGGCGAGCACCCGCGAGTTGGTGTCCTCGATGGTCACCGGCGCGTCGACGACCGAGGCGACCGCGTCCGCGAGCCGGAACAGGTCGCCGGAGCCGGGGCCGCCGCCGTCCTCCAGCGCGTCGGATTCGTCGGCCAGCGCGTCGAGGACGGTCCGGAGCAGCCAGACGAGCTGGGCCCACGACGTCGCCGAGCGCACCTCGATCAGCGCGATTTCCGCCGTTTTCGCCGCCCGCTTCACCGACGGTTTCGCCGCGAGCGGCGGTTTCAGCAGGACCGCGGCGGCACCTTTCGACGCGCTGAGCCGGACGAGTTCGGCGGCCTCCGACGTCTCGGTGATGGCCACGCCGAGCACGAGGTCGCCGGCGGCGAGGGTGGCCGGGCTGCCGGGTTCCGCGATGACGACGTCGCCGACGGCGGGAGACTCTTCGGGGACCTGCAGCGCGTGCAACAGCGTCGGCCCCACCCGGTCGACGACGCTGCGCACAGAAACCATGAGGTGATTGTCCAGCAGGTGAGACCGCGGCACACGTCAGACCTCGGGCGGGGTCCTCGCGTCGATGTCCTCGGGGGTGAACTGCTCCCGTTTGGTCGTCAGCGCCCACCGGTGCCCGTCGGGATCGACGATCCGGCCGTACCGCTCGCCGAAGAACATCTCCTCGACCGGCGCCTCCACCCGGGCACCCGCGAACACCGCGCGCCGCACCACGTCATCGGGGTCTTCGGTCTCCATCGTCAGCAGCATGGGCGTGCCGCCGAGGGTGGCCGGCGCCAGGGCGTCGAGCTGTGGGATCTCCTGGCTCACCAGCAGCCGCGCGTCGCCGACGGCGAGTTCCACGAACAGCACGACGCCGTTCGGCAGTACGTTGCGGAACAGTTCCACCGCGCCGAACGCCTTGCCGTAGAAGGAAAGTGACGTGTCGACGTCCTTGACGAACAGATGCGGCACGAGGCCGAGCGCCCGGCTCACGCCGATTCCGCCCGCTTCAGCAGACCGGCCTGACCGGCGACGGCGACGAGGCGGCTCAGGAACTCCGCCTCGCGCGCGGCGACTTCGCGGCCCGCGCGGGTCAACCGGTAGTAGCGGCGGCGCGAGTCGTGGGGCTTGTCCTCGCTCGCGTCGGCGGCTTCTTCGACCAGGCCGTCGGCGACCAGCCTCGCCAGCGTCCGGTACAGCGTGCCCGGTCCGAGCTGGGCGCCTCCGCCGCTCACTTCGTCGACGAAACCCATGATCGCGTAGCCGTGCGCGCGCCCGCCCTTGCCGTTCGCGAGGGCGAGCAGGGTCTGGAACGCCGCGGGGGTGAGCTGCGGGTTGCCGTCGGCCATGCGGGGAGCATACACTCCGATCTCGTTATATCCATGATGGATACACGAGGAGCGAGACGTGACGATTCGAGGCGTGCACAAGATCGTCGTCGGAGTACACGATCAGGAGCGGGCGAAGAAGTTCTGGTCGGAGGTCGTCGGATTCGAGATCACCACCGATGTGCCTTACGACGACAAGGGCAGCCGGTGGGTCGAAGTCACCTCGGCCGACGGCGGCACGGCGCTCGTCCTCAGCACCGCGCCGGAGGACCTCAAGCGCTTCGCGGTACGCGACGAAGTGCCGACGGCCAACTTCTTCTTCTACGCGGATGACATCGAGAAGACCTACGCGGAACTTTCGGCGAAAGGTGTCGAGTTCCCGGCCCGTCCGGAGAAGCAGCCGTGGGGCTGGTGGGCGATGTTCGTCGACTCCGAGGGCAACAGGTTCGCCCTTCAGGAAAGGAATCCCACCTCCTGAGAGTGGTTGGGTGCTCCGTTCGGCGGAGCTAGCTTCGGTGACAACAGCCGAACCCCTTGAACCGCTAGGAGAATCGCGATGAGCGCGGACGGATGGTCGTTCGAGACCAAGCAGATCCACGCGGGCGCGGCGCCGGACACGGCCACCGGCGCGCGGGCGACCCCGATCTACCAGACCACTTCGTACGTGTTCCGCGACAGCCAGCACGGCGCCGATCTGTTCAGCCTCGCTGAGCCCGGCAACATCTACACGCGGATCAACAACCCCACGCAGGACGTCCTCGAACAGCGTCTCGCCGCGCTCGAAGGCGGTGTCGCGGCACTGGCGTTCGCCTCCGGGAGCGCGGCCACGACGGCGGCCATCCTGAACCTCGCGAACGCGGGTGACCACTTCGTCTCCAGCCCGTCGCTCTACGGCGGCACGTACAACCTTTTCCATTACACACTACCGAAACTCGGCATCGAGGTCTCGTTCGTCGAGGACCAGGACGACATCGAGCAGTGGAAGGCCGCGGTCCGGCCCAACACCAAACTCTTCTTCGCCGAGACGCTGGCCAACCCGGGCAGCAACGTGCTCGACATCCGCGCGGTCGCCGACGCCGCGCACGAGGTCGGTGTCCCGCTGGTGGTGGACAACACCGTGCCGACCCCGTACCTGGTGCGTCCGATCGAGCACGGCGCCGACATCGTGGTCCACTCGGCCACGAAGTACCTGGGCGGCCACGGCACCACCGTCGCCGGCGTGCTGGTCGACGGCGGCACGTTCGACTTCGGCAAGGACCCCGCGCGGTTCCCGGGCTTCAACGAGGCCGACCCGAGCTATAACGGTCTCAAGTACTGGGAGGCGCTCGGACCGGGCGCGTACGCCGCCAAGGCCCGCGTGCAGATCCTGCGCGACACCGGTGCCGCGATCGCGCCGCTGAACAGTTTCCTGATCTTGCAAGGGATCGAGACGCTGTCGCTGCGTCTGGAGCGGCACGTGGCGAACGCGCAGGCGCTGGCCGAATGGCTGGAGCAGCGCGACGAGGTCGAGAAGGTGTACTACGCCGGGCTGCCGTCGAGCCCGTTCCACGCGGCCGCGCAGAAGTACCTGCCGAAGGGCGCCGGCGCTGTCCTGTCCTTCGACCTGCGCGGCGGTGTCGACGCCGGACGGGCCTTTGTGGACGGTACGGAACTGCACAGCCAGCTGGTCAACATCGGTGACGTGCGCAGCCTGATCGTGCACCCGGCATCGACGACGCACAGCCAGCTCACGCCGGAAGAGCAGGCGTCGAGCGGTGTCACGCCGGGGCTCGTGCGGCTCGCCGTCGGGCTGGAAGGCATCGAAGACCTCAAGGCCGACCTCGAGGCGGGATTCCGGGCGGCCAAGGCGGCTCTGTGACCCAGGCTCCCGTTCCCCCTTCCGTCGCCGGTGCGTGGCGGGAGGGGGATCCGCCTGGGCGCCGCCGGTTCGTCACCGGTACCCAGGCGCTCGAAACCGGGAACGCGGTGCCTTTCACGCTCGCTTACGAAACGTGGGGAACGCTGAATTCCGGCGGTACCAACGCGATTCTCGTCGAGCACGCACTCACCGGGGACAGCCACGCCGTCGGCCCGGCGGAGGACGGGCACGGCAGCCCGGGCTGGTGGGACGGCCTGATCGGACCCGGTAAGGCGATCGACACCGGCGAATTCTTCGTCGTGGTCCCGAATGTGCTCGGCGGCTGCCAGGGATCGACCGGTCCGTCGTCGCCGCATCCGCAGGGAAATTCTTGGGGCAGCAGGTTTCCCGCGGTCACCGCGCGCGATCAGGTGGCCGCAGAAGTCGTCCTCGCCGACGCGCTGGGCATCGACCGGTGGGCCGCGGTCCTCGGCGGATCGATGGGCGGCATGCGCGCGCTGGAATGGGCGGTGAGCGAGCCGGAGCGGGTCGCGTCGCTGCTCGTCCTGGCGTCGACGGCGCAGGCGTCGGCCGACCAGATCGCCTGGGCCGCGCCGCAACTGCACGCCATCCGGTCCGACCCGGGCTGGCACGGCGGCGACTACCACGACATCCCCGGTGCCGGGCCGCACCACGGGCTCGGCATCGCGCGCCGGATCGCGCACGTCACCTATCGCAGCGAACCCGAACTGGCGCAACGGTTCGGGCGCCGGGCCCAGGACGGCGAAGACCCGCTGCACGGCGGCCGGTTCGCCGTCGAGTCCTATTTGGACCATCACGCAGGGAAGCTGTCACGCCGCTTCGACGCCGGCAGTTACGTGGTCCTCACCGAATCGATGAACACCCACGACGTCGGCCGCGGGCGGGGCGGCGTCGCGAGCGCGCTCGGCCGGATCACCGCGCGTACGGTCGCCGCCGGGGTGGACAGTGACCGGCTCTACCCGCTGTACCAGTCGCAGGAGATCGCGGACGGCGTCGAGGGCGCGGAGTTCGCCGTCATCAGCTCGCCATATGGGCACGACTCGTTCTTGATCGAGACCGAGCAGATCGCTCGGCTGGTGAAACTGCTGCTCGGTTAGCGCCGCACCACGCGAGATCGCCGCCCAATCACGTGAGATCGCCCTTCAATCACGCGAGATCGCCGTCTAGTCCGCGACGGCGTCCGAAATCCACGGCGCGACCGGCAGGTCCCGGTCCAGGCATTCCGCGGAGAGCCGGATCGTCCAGCGCAGGGCCTGCAGGACGAGGCTGTCGACCTCGTCCGGAGCGGCGTTGGCGAGGGCGATCTCGACCTGTTCCTGCGCGGCCTCGCTGTTGCCGTGCACTTCGGCCAGCAGGGTGCGCACGGCTGTCCGCACCGGCGGATCGGCCTGGTCGATGGAGACCTCTTCGCCGTCTTCGTCGAACACCTGCACCTTGACCGGCGCGCTGCCGCCGTCGCCCAAAGTCGACACCATGGCGCTGCACTCGCCGAAGAGCATCATCACGAGTTCTTTGGTCTCGTCGGTGCGGGCCTGCGGTTCGGCGGCGGTCGGCGCGAGTTCGTCGAGCGCTTCGGCGTCGTCCCCGAGGCTGATCGCCACGAGCGCACGCTGCGCTTTCTCGACGAGCCTCCGCTCGTACTCGCTCCTGTCCGACTCCACGTGCCTATCAAACACCAGAGGATGGAAAAGTGGCGATAGGCCGAAACCCGGACGTGGTCACCGGGCGGCGTGCAGTGCACCCAGCGCAAGGCGGCGGAGCATTTCGGCCAGTTCGCTGTCACCGAGATGGCGGTTGTACGGCGTCGAGTTGATCAACCCGAAGACAGCGTGTGCCGCCGAGCGCGCCTGCCGCTCGCCGATCCCGGGGACGGCGTCGCTGATCGCGCGTACCCACACCTCGACGTACTGGCGTTGCAGCGCGCGCACCTGCTTGCGGTCGGTGTCGGTGAGATTGGCGAGATTGCGCTCTTGAACGGTGATCAACGCGGGGTGCGTGAGCGCGAAGTCGACGTGGAAATCGACCAGCGCGTCGAGTACCCCGCCGGGCTCGTCGCGCTGGCTCGCGCGAGCCGTCCCGCCGTCGAGGAGGTAGCGGCTGATCGAGTTCAGCATCTCCCCGAGAATGGCGTCCTTGCTGCGGAAATGCCGGTACAGCGCCGGTCCGGAGATGCCGACCGCCGCCCCGATGTCGTCGATGCCGACACCGTGGAAACCGTGATGGGCGAAGAGCTCGGCGGCGGCGGCCATGATCTGTTCGCGCCTGTTCGCCTTCTCGCCGTTCACGAGTGGGGTGGGGTTCGCCGGCATCTGGCCATATTAGGACCGCGTGTTAGCGAGCGCTAACACGTGGCCGTACTTCCAGCCTGAGCCAAGCGGGTTACCTGGGGAAATGACCCTTTTGCGTTGAGCTACCACCTGGTAATGCTGTGTCTCGTTAACTTGTCACAAAGGAGTGACCATGGCCGTCCCTGCTCGGTTCACCTCACGTTCCTTCACCCGTTTCGGTGCGGTCTTCGTGACCGCCGTCCTCGCCACCTTCGGCTTCGTCGGTACCGCGCAAGCGGCCACCAACTACGTGGCCCTCGGTGACTCGTACTCGTCCGGCGTCGGCGCCGGCAGTTACGGGAACTCGGGCGACTGCATGCGCAGTGCCAACTCCTACCCCCAGCTGTGGGCCAACGCCCATGCCGGGACTTCGTTCAAGTTCGTCGCGTGCTCGGGGGCGCGCACCGGCGACGTGCTCGGCCAGATCGCCAACGTCACCTCGGCCACCACGCTGGTCACGGTGTCCGTCGGCGGCAACGACGCCGGGTTCGCCGACGTCATGACCACCTGCACCACCGGTGGCGACCAGACGTGCGTCAACCGGGTCAACACCGCGAAGACCTACGTGAACAACACGCTGCCCGGGCTGCTGAACAACGTCTACAGCGCGATCAAGTCGAAGGCGCCGAGCGCGAAGCTGGTCGTCCTCGGCTACCCGCGCTTCTACACGGTGCCGGGTTCGTGCTCGGTCGGACTGAGTGACACCAAGCGTTCCGCGATCAACTCGGGCTCCGACGCGCTCGCTGCGGTGCTTTCGGCTCGCGCTTCCGCCCACGGTGCGAAGTTCGTCGACGTGCGGAGTGCCTTCACCGGGCACAACATCTGCTCGTCCGCGAACGACTACCTGCACAGCCTCACCTGGCCGATCGTGAACTCCTACCACCCGACGGCCGCCGGCCAGCGCGGCGGCTACTACAACCCGCTGGTCTCCGCGATCGGCTGACGGTTTGCGCGTGAAGGCCCCCTTTCCTCGGCTCAGCCGAGGGAAGGGGGCCTTCACGCGCTTATGGGGCGTGGTGGACAAGCGAGGTTAGTGGGCGTTAACCTGAGCGAGCGAGTTAACGACGGCTAACTTGGCGACGAGGAGCCATGGACACACCCGTACTGAGCACTTCCGCCGACCCGGGCAGCGACGAATACGCCCGTGGTGTCATCTCCCACGCCGAACTGGTCGAGGACCTGCGCAAGCGCCTCGCCACGGCCCGGCTCGGGGGCCCGGAGAAATCCCGCACCCGCCACGTCGAGCGGGGCAAGCTGCTGCCCCGCGACCGGGTGGACACCCTTCTCGACCCGGGGTCGCCGTTCCTGGAACTGTCCCCGCTGGCCGCCACGGGACTGTACGACGACGAGGCGCCCTCGGCCGGGATCATCACCGGTATCGGGCGGGTTTCCGGCCGCGAATGCGTGATCGTCGCGAACGACGCCACGGTCAAGGGCGGCACGTACTACCCGATGACCGTCAAGAAGCACCTGCGCGCGCAAGAGGTCGCGCTGCACAACAATCTGCCGTGCGTCTACCTGGTGGACTCCGGAGGCGCGTTCCTGCCCAGGCAGGACGAGGTCTTCCCGGATCGTGAGCACTTCGGCCGGATCTTCTTCAACCAGGCGACCATGTCCGCGCGCGGCATCCCGCAGATCGCCGCGGTGCTCGGTTCCTGCACCGCGGGCGGCGCGTACGTCCCGGCGATGAGCGACGAAGCCGTCATCGTGCGCAACCAGGGCACCATCTTCCTCGGCGGCCCGCCGCTGGTGAAGGCCGCGACCGGCGAGGTCGTCACGGCCGAGGAACTGGGCGGCGGCGACGTCCACTCGCGCCAGTCCGGCGTCACCGACCACCTGGCCGACGACGACGCCGACGCACTCCGCATCGTTCGCTCGATCGTGTCTACTTTGGGCCCGCGTACGCCGCGGCCGTGGGACGTCCTCCCGGCCGAGGAGCCGGTCGCCGACCCGAACGAGTTGTACGGCGTCGTGCCGACCGACCCGCGTGTGCCCTACGACGTCCGCGAGGTCATCGCCCGGATCGTCGACGGCAGCCGGTTCGGCGAGTTCAAGAAGGAGTACGGCTCGACGCTGGTCACCGGGTTCGCCCGGATCCACGGCCACCCCGTCGGCATCATCGCGAACAACGGCGTCCTCTTCGCCGAGTCCGCGATGAAGGGCGCCCACTTCATCGAACTGTGCGACAAGCGCTCGATCCCGCTGCTGTTCCTGCAGAACATCACCGGTTTCATGGTCGGAAAGGCCTACGAGGCGGGCGGCATCGCCAAGCACGGCGCGAAGATGGTCACCGCGGTGGCCTGCGCGCGGGTGCCCAAGCTGACCGTCGTCATCGGCGGCTCCTTCGGCGCGGGCAACTATTCGATGTGCGGCCGCGCGTACTCGCCGCGGTTCCTGTGGATGTGGCCGAACGCGCGGATCTCGGTGATGGGCGGTGAGCAGGCGGCGTCGGTGCTTTCGACGGTCCGCCGGGACGCCATCGAGTCCCGCGGCGGGGAATGGTCCACAGAGGACGAAGAGACCTTCAAGGATCCGATCCGTGAGCAGTACGAGGCGCAAGGCAGCCCGTACTACTCGACGGCACGGCTGTGGGACGACGGCGTGATCGACCCGGCGGACACCCGCACGGTGCTCGGCCTCGCGCTGTCCGCGGCGGCCAACGCGCCGCTTTCCGATGTCAACTACGGCGTTTTCCGGATGTGAGCATGTTCGACACGGTTCTGGTCGCCAACCGCGGGGAGATCGCCGTCCGCGTGATCCGTTCGCTGCGAGGGCTCGGCATCCGCTCGGTCGCGGTGTACAGCGACGCGGACGCCGACGCCAAGCACGTTCGCGAGGCGCATACGGCTGTCCGCATCGGCCCCGCCGAAGCGGCGAAAAGCTATCTGTCCATCCCGGCGATCGTGCAGGCGGCGCTCGACACGGGCGCGCAAGCGATCCACCCCGGCTACGGGTTCCTCGCGGAGAACGCGGAATTCGCTCGCGCCTGCAAGGAAGCCGGACTGGTCTTCATCGGCCCGCCGGTCGAGGCCATCGACGCCATGGGCGACAAGATCCGCGCCAAGGCGACGGTGTCGAAGGCCGGTGTCCCGGTCGTGCCCGGCGCGTCCGATATGGACATTCCCGAGGGCGGGTACGCGGCCGCCGCGGACAAGGTCGGTTATCCGCTGCTGCTCAAGCCGTCCGCCGGTGGCGGCGGCAAGGGTATGCGGCTGGTGAACGAACTGTCCGAATTGGACGCCGCGGTGGAGTCCGCCCGCCGTGAGGCCAAGGGTTCCTTCGGTGACGACACGCTGCTCATGGAGCGGTTCGTCACCACGCCGAGGCATATCGAGATCCAGGTCCTCGCCGACACGCACGGCAACGTGATCCACCTCGGTGAGCGTGAGTGCAGTCTGCAGCGGCGGCACCAGAAGATCATCGAAGAGGCGCCGTCGGTCCTGCTCGACGGCCCCTCGCGCGCGCGGATGGGCGCGTCCGCCGTCGAGGCCGCGCGCTCGGTCGGGTACGTCGGCGCGGGAACGGTCGAGTTCATCGTGTCGGCCAAGGCGCCGGACGAGTTCTTCTTCATGGAGATGAACACGCGGCTGCAGGTCGAGCATCCGGTCACCGAACTGGTGACCGGGCTGGACCTCGTCGAATGGCAGGTCAAGATCGCCGCGGGCGCCGTGCTCACCGTGGCGCAGGACGACGTCCGGCTGAACGGCCACGCCGTCGAAGCCCGTGTCTACGCCGAGGATCCCGCCCGTGGCTTCATCCCGACCGGTGGGACCGTGCTCGCGGTCCACGAACCGGCGGGCGACGGCGTGCGCGTCGACTCGTGGATGAGCGAGGGAGCGGTCATCGGCTCGAACTACGACCCGATGCTGGCCAAGGTCATCGCCTGGGGGCCGGACCGCGCGGCCGCGCTGCACCGGCTCGATCTGGCGCTCGCCGACACCGCTTTACTCGGCCTGGGCACGAATGTCGCGTTCCTGCGCGGGCTCCTGGCCGACGAGGACGTCCGTGACGGCAAGCTCGACACCGGGCTCGTCGATCGTCAACTGTCCACTTTGGTCTCCGAGGTGGTACCGCCGGAGTTCTTCGTCGCGGCGGCACTCGACAGGCTGCTTTCCTTGCAGCCCCAGGGCCCTGTCATCGATCCGTGGGACGTTCCCGACGGCTGGCGGCTCGGCGCGTCCGGCGGCATCGACTTCGCTTTGAAATCGGGAAGTTCCGAAGCCGTCGTGCGAGTGCAGGGCACCCCGGCGAACGCGCTCGTCAGTGTCGATGGCGCCGTGCCGGTCCGCGTTTCCGCGCGGCGCGAGGGAGATCTGCTGGAAGTCCGGCACCCCAGCGGTTTCCACCGCTACCGGCACGCCGCCGGCCGCAGGAAGACCGTATGGCTCGCACGGGACGGCCACAGTTTCGCGATCGGTGAACGCGAACGGCTGCGGTCGGCCGCCGGTGCCGCGGGCGGGGCCGGACCGGTCACCAGCCCGATGCCCGGCACCGTGCTCGTGGTCAAGGTCGCCGCCGGTGACGTCGTGAGCGCCGGGACGCCGCTAGTGGTCGTCGAGGCGATGAAGATGGAGCACACGATCACCGCGCCGATCGACGGCGTGGTCAGTGAACTCCCCGTCCGAGCGGGCCAACAGGTCGCGCTGGACGAGACGGTAGCCGTTGTGACACCCCAAAAGGATGCGTAATGATCGACTTTCGGCTGGATGAAGAGTACGAGGCGCTGCGCAAGACCGTCGAGGAGTTCGCGCGGTCCGAGGTCGCCCCGGTCATCGGAGACCTGTATGAGCGGGAAGAGTTCCCGTACGAGATCGTCGCGAAGATGGGCGAGATGGGCCTGTTCGGCCTGCCGTTCCCCGAGGAGTTCGGCGGGATGGGCGGAGACTACTTCGCGCTCTGCCTGACGCTGGAGGAACTGGCGCGGGTCGACTCGTCGGTCGCGATCACCGTCGAGGCCGGGGTTTCCCTGGGCGCCATGCCGATCTACCGGTTCGGCACCCAGGAGCAGAAGGAGAAGTGGCTCCCGGAACTGTGCGCCGGTACCGCGCTCGGCGCGTTCGGGCTCACCGAACCGGGCGGCGGCTCGGACGCCGGCGCCACCCGCACGCGGGCGAAGCTCGACGGAGACAGCTGGGTCATCAACGGCAGCAAGTCGTTCATCACCAACTCCGGCACCGACATCACGAAACTGGTCACGGTCACCGCCGTCACCGACGTGAAGGAGAACGGGCGCAAGGAGATCTCGGCGATCCTCGTCCCGTCCGGCACCCCGGGCTTCGCGGTGGCGCCGAAGTACTCCAAGGTCGGCTGGAACTGTTCGGACACCCACGAACTGTCCTTCGACGACGTCCGCGTCCCGGCGGAGAACCTGGTCGGCGAACGCGGCCGCGGCTACGCCCAGTTCCTGTCCATTTTGGACGAAGGCCGGGTCGCGATCGCCGCGCTGAGCGTCGGGCTCGCGCAGGGCTGTGTCGACGAATGCCTGCGCTACGTCAAGGAACGCGAGGCGTTCGGGCACAAGATCGGCGAGTACCAGGCGATCCAGTTCAAGATCGCCGACATGGAGGTGCGCACGCACACCGCGCGGCTGGCCTACTACGCGGCGGCGTCGAAGATGCTGCGCGGCGAGCCGTTCAAGAAGGAGGCGTCGATCGCGAAGCTCGTCGCGTCGAACGCCGCCATGGACAACGCGCGCGAAGGGACACAGATCTTCGGTGGCTACGGCTTCATGAACGAGTTCCCGGTGAGCCGCTTCTACCGCGACGCGAAGATCCTGGAGATCGGCGAGGGCACCTCCGAGGTTCAGCGGATGCTGATCGCGCGGCACCTCGGCGTCGCTTGACGCATACGATAACTATACCGGTATAGTTATCGTCATGGTTGAGTTGAAGTCCCAGAGTGAGCTGGACGCGATGCGCGAGTCCGGCCGTGTCGTGGCGCAGACGTTGCAAGCGGTGAAGGAGGCGTCGGCGATCGGCGTCAGCTTGAAGGAGCTGGACGACATCGCCGCGCAGGTGATCAGGGACGCCGGCGCCAAGCCGTCGTTCCTGCACTACCAGCCGCATTCCGCCCCGACGCCGTATCCCGCCGTGATCTGCGCGAGCGTCAACGACGCCGTCGTCCACGGCATCCCCTCGGACTACCGCCTGCGTGACGGCGACCTGGTCAGCATCGACTCCGGCGCCTACATCGACGGCTGGCACGGTGACTCGGCGATCAGTTACGTCGTCGGCACGGCGAACCCGGCCGACCTCGAACTCATCGCGACCACCGAACGCGCGCTGGCCGCCGGGATCGCGGCGGCGCTGGCCGGGGGCAAGATGGGCGACATCTCCCACGCCGTCGGCACTGTCGGTCGCGAAGCCGGGTACGGCCTCCTCGACGGCCACGGCGGCCACGGCATCGGCCGCGCGATGCACGAGGACCCGCACCTGCCGAACGAAGGCAGGCCGGGTCGTGGCATGCGGCTCAAGCCGGGGCTGGTGCTGGCGATCGAGCCGATGCTCATCGCCGACGGCGTCGACGACTACCGGCACGCCGAGGACGGCTGGACGCTGGTCACCGCGAGCGGTTGCCGGGCGGCGCACGTCGAGCACACGGTCGCGATCACCGCGGACGGCCCGCGCGTCCTCACGATGTTGTAGAACGGAGGACATGAGCGATTTCATCATCCGGCAGGGTGGTTCTGGGGACTTCGAGACGCTGCTGAACATGTTCGACGAGGCCGTCGCCTGGCTGGTCGAACGCGGTAGTGAGGGCCAGTGGGGCACCGAGCCGTGGTCCACGATCCCGAAGCGGGTCGAGCGCGTCCGCGAGATGGCGAGCGAGCCGGAGCTGTACATCGGCGAGATCGACGGCGAGGCCGCCGGGGCGATTATCCTGGGCCAACCGCTCCACTACACCCCGCCGGTCGACGAACCCGAGATCTACCTCCGGCTGCTCCTCACCTCGCGCCGGTTCTCGGGGCACCGGGTCGGCTCGCGGCTCGTCGAGTTCGCGCTGGCCGAGGCCGTGAAACGCGAGATCGGCCTGGTCCGGGTCGACTGCTGGGCCGGCGGCGACGGCGCCCTGCAGCGCTACTACGAGAGCCAGGGATTCAAGCCGACCGAGCGGTTCGACGTCGACGGCTGGACCGGGCAGGTGCTGGAACAACGGCCGTAGGGCTGGCGGTCTCGCGGCTCCGGGTGCACCATAGTTGACACATCGCCAACAGTGCCCCGGACAGCGCAGTCGCATAAGGAGCCCGCCATGGCCAAGCGTGAACGTTCCCTCGCCGGCAAGGTCGTCGTGATCACCGGAGCGGCGCAGGGCATCGGGGCCAGTACCGCGACGGTGCTGTCCCGGCTCGGCGCCAAGGTGGTCATCGGCGACCTGGACCAGGTCCTCGCCGAGAAGACCGCGGCCGAACTGGGTGCGGAGGCGCTGCCGCTCGACGTCACCGACACCAAGGGCTTCACCGAGTTCCTCGACGAGGTCGAGCGGCGCGTCGGCCCGATCGACGTGCTGATCAACAACGCGGGCATCATGCCCCTCGCGCCGCTCGACGAAGAGGACGACGCGGCGACTCGGCGGCTGCTCGAGATCAATCTGCACGCCGTCATCCACGGCACCCGGGAAGCGGTCAAACGGATGCGCCCGCGGGGCACCGGCCACATCGTGAACATCGCGTCGATGGCCGGAAAGGCCGGATTCCCCGGCGCGGCCACCTACTGCGCCACGAAACACGCCGTCGTCGGCTTGTCGGAATCGGTGCATCTGGAATTGCGCGGAACGGGTGTCCTGGTTTCCTGCGTGATGCCCGCCGTGGTGCGCACGGAACTGGCGAGCGGGCTCGGCGAGGCGAAGTTCTTCAAGTCGGTGCAGCCCGAAGATGTGGCGCAGGCCATTGCCGATGCGTTGCGCCGTCCCAAATTCGACGTCTTCGTTCCCGCATCCCTGGACGCCATGGGAAGGATCACACGGCTGCTCCCGCGCCGGGCCGCCGAGGGGCTGCTGCGCGCACTCGGCGGGGACAAGATTTTGGCTTCGGCAACGCATTCCAGTGCTCGCGCGGAGTACGAATCACGCGCCGCGCGCAGCGCCCCGGCAGCGGAAAAGGATGCCGATTCTTAACTCGGACGGCCTAGCCACCGTCCGAAGTGGACGGCCTGGACGGGCGGCGGTGTTGAGTCGTGCGCCCCCACGCGGCAAGATTGCCCTCACCGCGTTCATCTCTCCAGGAGGCACCTCATGGCCACACCCCCGGCACGGCTCGCCGCCGCCGCGTCGAACGTCGTCGGGAAGGTGCTGCACGGTGGTGTCGCCGATCTCCGCCCGGTTCCGCGCGTCCTGATCGACCAGGGCCCCAACCGTTCGGTCTACCGGCTGCGCAACGGCGGGGAGCAGGCGTCCGGGCCGCCGGTGCTGCTGGTGCCGCCGCTGGCCGCGCCCGCGCTGTGCTTCGACCTCCGCCGCGGCTGCAGCCTCGCCGAGCACCTGGTCGACGGCGGCCGCAACACCTACCTGGTCGACTACGGGAACGTCGCCTTCTCCGACCGGCGCCTGGGTATCGAGCACTGGATCGACGAGGTGCTCCCGCGCGCGATCCGCAAGGTCAGCGAGGATTCCGGTGGCCAGGGCGTGCACATCATCGCCTGGTGCCTCGGCGGGATCTTCTCCCTGCTGACCACGGCCGACCAGCCCGAACTGCCGATCGAATCGATCGCGACCATCGCGTCGCCGTTCGACTTCACCGCGATCCCGCTGATCGCGCCGTTCCGGCCGCTGGTGGACCTCACCGGCGGACACCTGCTGACCCCGATCTACCGCGTGCTCGGCGGCGCACCGTCCTATTTGGTCAGCCGGGTCTTCCGCGCGACCGGGATCAGCAAGGAGATCACCAAACCGCTCGCCATCCTGAAGAATCTCGATGACCGGGACTACCTGGCGCAGATCGAGGCCGTCGACCACTTCATGGACAACATGATCGCCTACCCCGGGCGGACGTTCGGCCAGATGTACCACCGGTTCTTCCGCGCCAACGACCTCGCCGAGGGCACGGTGGACCTCAACGGCCGGATCA
Organism: Amycolatopsis sp. lyj-112; assembly: GCF_046549055.1. NCBI lineage: Bacteria > Bacillati > Actinomycetota > Actinomycetes > Pseudonocardiales > Pseudonocardiaceae > Amycolatopsis > Amycolatopsis sp. lyj-112. The sequence goes on from NZ_JAJPWS010000001.1 coordinate 98,735, forward strand.
TCGCGCTCTCCGGGGTCAAGGTGCCGACCCTGGTCATCGCCGGGCAGAACGACACGATCGCCCCGCGCGCGGCCGTCGAGCGGCTCACCGGCCTGCTGGACAACTCGCCGTCGGTGAAGTTCGAGACCGCGCCCGGCGGCCACCTCGGCGTGCTCACCGGCCGCAAGGCCCGGGGGACCACCTGGCGGTACCTCGACCGGTTCCTCGACGAACGGGCCGCCTGAGCCTCAGCCGGCCAGCTTGTCGCTCTTGGGTGACTCGCGCTGGTTCGTCATCGCGCTGCGCAGGGACTGGCGCGGCGCGATGAGGTCGACCATTTCGGTGATCTGAAGCCAGGCGTCGGTGATCTCGGCGGTCGCCCGGTCACGCTGCAGGACGATCGTGGACAGCACCAGCGCGGTCAGCCCGACGGTGGCGTCGAAGGCCTGTACGTGCAGCATCCGGGTGGCCAGTTCGTAGGAACCGTAGGGGCCGAGCCCGCGTACGGCGGCGAAGATCGTGAAGGTGCAGACGCACAGCGAACACAGCAGCGCCCCGGCCTGCCGGAACCGCAGCGCCGCCCAGACGAGCACCGGGAAGACCAGGAACAGCTTCGACGACGTCGTGGACGCGAGGATCGCCGTGCCGAGGCCGAAGAGCACGAGCGCTACCGCTTCACCCCAGCGGACGAACGAAACCCGCTTCGGCATCCGGAACCTCGGCGCCAGCAGCAGCAACGGCGTGATCGTCAGGACGCCCATCGCGTCGCCCGTCCACCAGACCAGCGCCGTCGGCCAGAACTCCGCCGGGCCGAGCGCGCCGTCGAGGACCAGAATCCCGGTGCCCAGGGTGGCGCTGACGGCCGTGCCGCCGATCGCCCCGGCCACCAAGAGGACGGCGTCGGGGAGCCGGTCCAGCTGGTTGCGAAAGCCCAGCCGCCGCATCACCGCGTAGGCGAGCAGCGGGCCGAGCGTGTTGCCCGTGGCGATCACCAGCACCACACCGAGGGACGGGCCGAAGGCGATGTTCGTCAGCAGCGCGCCGAGGGCGATCCCGGGCCAGTATCGAGGCCCCAGCAGCATCGGCACCGCCAGCGCGACCCCGGCCGCCGGCCACAGTGGCGAGATCTGGTCCCGCACGATCGCCCATTGGATGCCGATCTGGCCGGCGGCGAAGTAGCAGGCTGTGACAGCGAGGGCGATGAGGCACCACTGTGCCGCGGGGGAGAGCTGTCGAGCAGCGAGTCTCATCGCGACTCCGGCCGTAGCGGGCTGGGGAAAGGTAAAAGAGTACCTCGGTGCCGCCGGCTCGAAGGTGGTGGAAATAAACGGGCCTCGTGAGTGGTAATGACGGTTCTAACCGTCATTACCACTCACGACCCCACTCCCTACTTGAGCTCCGAGCTTGTCTTGCCCAGAATCCGGCGCGCCACGATCAGCTGCTGGATCTGCTGCGTCCCCTCGAAAATGTCGAGAATCTTCGCGTCCCGGCTCCACTTCTCCAGCAGCGATTCCTCGGTGTACCCCAAGGTCCCGGTCAGCTCGACGCACTTGAGCGTGATCTCGACGACCGAGCGGCCCGCCTTCGCCTTGGCCATCGAGGCCTGCAGCGAGTTCGGCTTGCGGTTGTCGGCCATCCACGCCGATTCCATGGTGAGCAGGTACGCCGATTCGTAGTCGGCCTCCAGCTGCAGGAAGGCCGCCGCGGCCGCGTGCTGGCTGTGGACGGGCTTGTCGTAGTCGATCGTCACGCCGGCCTCGGTGAGGATCCGCTTGGTCTCCTCCAGCGCCGCGCGGGCGACGCCGATGGCCATGGCGGCGACCAGCGGGCGGGTGTTGTCGAAGGTCTGCATGACCCCGGCGAAACCCTTGGCGGTGTCGATCTCCGGCGTGCCGAGGAGGTTCTCCCGGGGCACGCGGACGTTTTCGAAGCGCAGCACGGCGGTGTCGGAGGCGCGGATACCGAGTTTGTGCTCGACGCGCACCACCTCGAAGCCGGGCGTGCCCTTCTCCACGACGAACGACTTGATCGCCGCGCGGCCCTTCGTCTTGTCCAGGGTGGCCCAGACGACGACGGCGTCGGCGCGCTCGCCCGCGGTGACGAAGATCTTCTCGCCGTTGAGCACGTAGTCTTCGCCGTCGAGGCGCGCGGTCGCGGTGATCGCGGCCGAGTCCGAGCCGCAGTCCGGTTCGGTGATCGCCATCGCGGCCCACAACCCGGAGAACTTCTTGAGCTGCTCGTCGGTGGCGACCGAGCCGATGGCGGCGTTGCCGAGACCCTGGCGCGGCATCGACAGCAGCAGACCGACGTCGCCCCAGCACATCTCGATCGTGCCGAGCACGATGTTGAGGTTGGAACCGTTGCGGTTGCCCGGTTTCTCGTCCTTCTCGGACCGGCGGACACCTGCCGCGCCCGCACCGCCCTCACCGGAGGAGTTCAGCCCGTCCAGCAGTGCGGCGAACATGTCGAGCTCGGCCGGGTAGGTGTGCTCGGCGCGGTCGTACTTGCGCGAGATCGGCCGGAACACCTCGGCCGCGGCCTGGTACGCCTGGTTGATCAGGGTGCCGGCCTTCTTCGGAACCTCAAGGTTGATCATGATTGCCTTTCGAAAAGTCCTAGAGGAGGACGGCGCCTTCCATCACGCCGATCGCACGGAGGTCGCGGTACCAGCGTTCGACCGGGTGTTCCTTGACGAACCCGTGCCCGCCGAGCAGCTGGACACCGGCGCTGCCGATCTGCATTCCCTTGTCTGCGGCCAGTTTCCGGGCCAGTGCGACCTCGCGGGCGTACGGCTTGCCCTGTTCGGCGCGAGCGGCGGCGCGCAGCGTGACCAGCCGCAGGCCCTCCAGCTCGATGGCGATGTCGGCGACAGAGAACGCGACGGCCTGCCGGTGGCTGACCGGTTCGCCGAACGCCTTGCGCTCGTTGACGTAAGGCACGACGTAGTCGAGGACGGCCTTCGCGGTACCCGCGGCTAGCGCGGCCCAGCCGAGCCGTGAGAGCCGGACGATCTCGGTGAAGACCTCGGCCTTGCCGCCGCCGAGCAGCGCTCCGGCGGGCAGGGCGACCTTCTCCAGGTGGAGCTTGCCGGTCGCCGCCCCGCGCAGGCCCATCGCGGGCTCGCTCTCGATGGTGACACCGGCGTTCGACGACTCGACGAGGAAGAGCGCCGGACCCCGGCCTTCCAGGTCGGCCGAGACGATGAACAGTTCGGCGTCCGCAGCGCGGGGGACCAGCGACTTCACGCCGTCGAGCTGGTAGCCCTTCGGGGTGCGGCGGGCCTTCGTGGCCGGTTTGAACGGGTCGAACAGCGCCGTCCGCTCCTGCAGTGCGAGCGCCGCGGCCGGGACGTTCTCGCCGACGAACGCGGGCAGGTAGTCCGCCTGCTGCTGCTCGTCGCCGTAGGACACCAGCGCGGTGCTGACCGCGGACGGCGCGAGGACCGCGACCGCCAGGCCGAGGTCGCCGTGCGCGAGGGCCTCGGCGACCAGCGCGTTCGTGACGACCGAGCGTTCGGTGCCGATACCGCCCAGTTCCTCGGGGATGCCGACCAGCGAGATCCCGAGTTCGGCGGCGCGGCTCAGCAGGCCTCCGGGCGCGCTGAGCTTCGCGTCGGCGTCGGACGCCGCGGGCCGCAGCTGTTCGGCCGCGAACTCCGTCACCGTCTCGACGATGAGCTGCTGATCCTCGCTCGGGGTGAGGTCGAACAGCCCGGTGTCCCCGGCGGGCGCGAGCCGCGCGGGCTTGCCCAGCCGCTGGGCGGACTTGAACGTCCTTCCCGCCGCGCCGGCGACCCGGAAGCCGCCTCGTGTCCCGGCACTGACCAGGTTCTGCACGGGCTTCCGCAAACCTGCCCGTTCAATGACCTTGCTCCCGGCCAGCCGGGTGAGCGCGGACAGGCCGAGGCCCATCGCGTCTCGTTTCCTAGGCGCACCCACGGTGAGTTCTCCCTGCCTCGCTTACCTACTCGTGAGTAGGTTAACTCCCTTTGGGTGGGAGCGCCACCAGGGGGGAGGCGAACGTCACGCTCGTGAGTGATTTGGGTCGTCTAACGACCCGAATCACTCACGACCTTGAGTCGTGTCCGCTCGAACATCACCAGCCCCACGGCCGCCGCCGCCACAATGCCGACGAGCACGATCGCCGGGACCAGTTCCAGCAGCGGCGTCGCCGCCAGCAGAAGCACCGCGAGCACCAGCCGCCGCACGTTCCACGCGCCCAGGTTCCGCCGCCGCATCCCGCTCAACGCGATCAGGTACAGCGCGATCCCGCCGGTGAGCGCCCAGATCGGCGTGCCGTGCAGGCCGTCGGCGAGGCTGTGGTGTTCGGTGTCGGACACGTACAGCAGCGACTTCTTCAGTCCCAGCGCCACGAGCACGATGCCGGCGATGAGCGGGAGGTGCAGGAAGGTGTAGGTGTCCGTGCCGATCCGGACCCGTTCCACCCCTTCCGCCCGCTTGAGGTTGCGCTCGGAGACGTGCGCGACGACGGAGAAGTACATCCACCACATCGACGACGCCAGCACGAGCCCGAAGATCGCGGCCAGCGTGATCGGCCAGGACATCGGGTACGAGCTGATCCCGATGCCGATCGCCACGATCGACTCGCCCAGCGCGATGATCACGATCAGCCCGAACCGCTCGGCGAAGTGGCCGGGCTGGTGCAGCCGCCAGTCCGACGAGCGGGTCCGGAAGACGTTGAGATAGTCGATCAGCATGGCGACGGCCCAGATGCCGAGCTGGATCCAGCCGGAGAAGAACGCCGCGGTGGTCAGGAGTGCGACGCTCGGCAGCAGGCCGACGAACATCTTCACCAGCACCTTGCGCAGCGCCGGATCCTGCCGCGCGGCACCGAAGTACGCGATCAGGTGCAGCAGGCGCACGAGGAAGTAGCAGCCGACGAACATCAGCGGCGCGTACAGCCCGCCGGGCAGGTCGGTGAATGCCTCGGGGATGGTCAGCGAGACCAGGAACATCGTCGCCATCGCGGCGAACATCGCCAGCTGGGCGATGCCCCGGTCGACGTGCAGGGTGTTGGCCAGCCAGGCGTAGGCGCACCAGCACCACCACAGCACGGCGATCGTGGCGATGCCCTGCCCGATGCCGAGCGGGCTGAGGTGATCGGCCATCAGCTGGGTGGTCTGGGTGATGGCGTAGACGAAGACCAGATCGAAGAAGAGCTCCAGCGTGGTGACCTTGTGGTCTTCTTCCCGGGTCACCAGGTGCAGGCCGCGTTTCGTGGGCACGCGCATATCGTGCCCGTCACCCCTTTGCGGCACACTCGAGTTTGCTTAAAGCGGACTTTCAGTTCACGCCGAGCACCGCGTGCATCAGCGTCGTCAGCTCCGCCTCGATATTCGGGCGACCGTTGACCCGCCGGGTGCGGGCGAGGTCGTTCGCGATGGTCAGCGCCGCGTGCACGGTGATCTTCACTTCGCGCAGGCTCAGCTCCGGCCGGACCTCCGACGCCAGCGCGATCCAGCGCCCGACGTAGTCCCGCTGGACCCGGATCAGGTCCGCCTTGTCCTTCTCCGGCAGCTCCATGGGGCTGCCGGAGAAGGACACGAGCAGCTCGGGCGTGTGCAGCAGAGTGTGCACATAGGACGCCGCCAGCCTGCGCAGCGCGTCGCGTTCGTCGCCGGTCCGCAGCGCGCGTTCCGCGGCGAGCGCCAGCCTGTCCGCCGCGCGGTGCCCGATCGCCACCATCAGCGCGGCCTTGCTGGGGAAGTGCCGGTACACGCTGGGCCCGGCGATCCCGGCCGCCGCGCCGATCTCCTCCATGCTCACCGAGCGGAACCCGCGTTGCCCGAACAGCCCGGTCGCGGCCGCGAGGATCTGCTCGCGCCGGGACGGCTCCCCGAGCGCGATCGACGGCGTCTCGGGGGAGGGTTCGACGGGCTCGGGGAGTGTGACATGCAGCACTGACTCCGCCAGCTGCACCAGGATTTGCGCGAAGCGTTTCTTCGCCGCCGACGTGTGATGTACCGACACGCTGCCGAACACGCTCAGCCCCGCCCAGCAGTGCAGTTCGGCGTCCTCGGCGATCAGTTCGGGGCGCAGCGCGAGCAGCGCCTTCGTCCACGCCGCGAGCACCGCGCCGGAGCGGCGGCGGATCTCCCGCTGGTCCTCCTTGGGCAGATGCCTACCCTCCCAGCGCCACAGCGCGGCGACCTCGCGCCGCTCCACCGCCTGCGCGGCGAGCGTCCCGAGCAGGGCGTTGACCTGGGCGGGGACCGGGATGTCGACGTCGGCGAGCGTCTCGGTGGTGGCCTTCTCCATGTCGTCGATGCCGGAGAGGACGACGTAGGAGAGCACCGCCTGCTTGTCCGAGAAATGCCGGTACAGCGCGGGCCCGGTGATCCCGGCCGCGGCGGCGATGTCGTTGATGCCGACCCCGTGGAACCCCCGGGCGCGGAAGAGCTCCGCGGCGAGGCCGGCCAGCTGGGCCTTGCGGTCGCGCGGTCGGGGAGAACGCTCGGTCGGGTGATCCATAGGTGAACACACGATAGCGCCGGTTGCGTACATCGCAACCCATTGACACCATGGGGTTAGCGCGGTTTATGTTAATGGCCATTAGCATGGCTACTGGCCGGTACGATCCGGCTGTGTTCATCCCTGATACAGCGCCGTACTGCGGAGGAGTTTTTCTGTGAGTAGCGAGGCCTACATCTACGAGGCGATCCGTACGCCTCGCGGCAAGAACAAGGGCGGTGCCCTCCACGGCACCAAGCCGGTCGATCTCGTGGTCGGCCTCATCGAGGAACTGAAGGTCCGCCACCCGAACCTCGACCCCGCCGTGATCGACGACGTCGTCCTCGGCGTGGTCTCCCCGGTCGGTGAGCAGGGCGCCGTGATCGCGCGCACCGCCGCGCTGAACGCGGGCCTGCCGGAGTCGGTGGCCGGCGTACAGCTGAACCGCTTCTGCGCCTCCGGCCTCGAAGCCACCAACACCGCCGCGCAGAAGGTGCGCTCGGGCTGGGACCAGCTGATCATCGCCGGTGGCGTCGAGTCGATGTCGCGTGTGCCGATGGGCTCCGACGGCGGCGCGCTGTTCATGGACCCCGCCACCGCGTACGACAACTACATCGTCCCGCAGGGCACCGGCGCCGACCTGATCGCGACCATCGAGGGCTTCACCCGCGATGACGTCGACGCGTGGGCCGTCCGCTCGCAGGAGAAGGCCGAAGCGGCCTGGTCCGGTGGCTACTTCGCGAAGTCCGTCGTCCCGGTCAAGGACATCAACGGCGTCACCATCCTCGACCACGACGAGCACCGTCGCCCGGGTACCACCGTCGAGGGCCTCGGCAAGCTCAAGCCCGCCTTCGCGGGCATCGGCGAACTGGGCGGCTTCGACGCCGTCGCGCTGCAGAAGTACCACTCGGTCGAGCGCATCAACCACGTCCACACCGGCGGTAACTCCTCCGGCATCGTGGACGGCGCCGCGGTGGTGCTGGTCGGCAGCGAGCAGATCGGCAAGGACTTCGGCCTGACCCCGCGCGCCCGCATCGTGGCGACCGCGACCGTCGGCTCCGAGCCCACGATCATGCTCACCGGCCCGACCCCGGCCACCGAGAAGGTCCTCAAGCTCGCCGGCCTCACGCCGGACGACATCGACCTGTGGGAGCTGAACGAGGCCTTCGCCTCGGTCGTCCTCAAGTGGATCAAGGACCTGAACCTCGATGAGGAGAAGGTCAACGTCAACGGCGGCGCCATCGCGATGGGGCACCCGCTGGGCGCCACCGGCGCGATGCTGGTCGGCACCGTCGTCGACGAGCTGGAGCGTCGTCAGGCGCGCCGCGCCCTGGTCACCCTGTGCATCGGCGGCGGCATGGGCGTCGCCACCATCATCGAGCGGGTCTGAGGGATAGAGACATGACTGAAGCGAAGACCATCCGCTGGGAGCAGGACGCCGACGGCATCGTCGTGCTCACCCTGGACGACCCGAAGCAGTCCGCCAACACGATGAACGCCGACTTCCGCGAGTCGCTCGGCGTGGTCGTGGATCGCCTGGAGGCGGAGAAGGACAGCATCACCGGTGTCGTCCTCACCTCGGCCAAGAAGACCTTCTTCGCCGGTGGTGACCTCAACGACCTGATCAAGGCCAAGCCGGAGAACGCGGCCGAGATCACCGAGAGCAGCGGCCTGATGAAGGGCCAGATGCGCCGGCTCGAGCAGCTGGGCAAGCCGGTCGTGGCCGCCATCAACGGCGCCGCGCTCGGCGGCGGTCTCGAACTCGCGCTCGCGACGCACCGCCGCATCGCGGCCGACGTCAAGGGCAGCCAGATCGGCCTCCCCGAGGTCACCCTCGGCCTGCTCCCCGGCGGCGGCGGCGTGGTCCGCACCGTGCGTCTGCTGGGCATCCAGAGCGCACTGCTGAACGTACTGCTGCAGGGCCAGCGTCACCGTCCGGCGAAGGCGCTGGAACTCGGCCTCGTGCACGAACTCGTCAGCAGCGTCGAGGAACTGGTCCCCGCCGCGAAGGCGTGGATCAAGGCGAACCCCGAGGGCGGCGTCCAGCCATGGGACGTCAAGGGCTACAAGATCCCGGGCGGCACGCCGTCCAACCCGAGCTTCGCGGCGAACCTGCCCGCGTTCCCGGCGAACCTGCGCAAGCAGATCAAGGGCGCGAACATGCCCGCCCCGCGGGCGATCCTGGCCGCGGCGATCGAGGGCGCGCAGGTCGACTTCGACACCGCGATCACCGTCGAGACGCGCTACTTCATCAGCCTCGCGACCGGCCAGGTCTCGAAGAACATGACGAAGGCGTTCTTCTTCGACCTCCAGAGCATCAACTCCGGTGGGTCGCGGCCGGACGGCTTCGAGAAGTTCACGGCCAAGAAGGTCGGTGTCGTCGGCGCGGGCATGATGGGCGCCGCGATCGCGTACGTCTCGGCCAAGGCCGGCATCGACGTCGTGCTCAAGGACGTCACGCTCGAAGGCGCCGAAAAGGGCAAGGGCTACGCGGCCAAGCTGGAAGAGAAGGCCCTCTCCCGCGGCAAGACCACGCAGGAGAAGTCCGACGCGCTGCTCGCCAAGATCAAGCCGACCGACAAGGCGGAGGACTTCGCCGGCGTCGACTTCGTGATCGAGGCCGTCTTCGAGAGCGTCGAGCTTAAGCACAAGGTGTTCAAGGAGATCGAGGGCTTCGTCAACCCGGACGCCGTGCTGGGCTCGAACACCTCCACGCTGCCGATCACCTCGCTCGCCGAGGGCGTGCAGCGGACCGAGGACTTCATCGGGATCCACTTCTTCTCGCCGGTGGACAAGATGCCGCTGGTCGAGATCATCTGTGGTGAGAAGACCTCGCCCGCCACGCTGGCGAAGGTCTTCGACTACACGCTGCAGATCAAGAAGACCCCGATCGTCGTCAACGACAGCCGCGGTTTCTTCACCTCGCGCGTCATCGGCACCTTCATCAACGAGGCCGTCGCCGCACTGGGCGAGGGTGTCGAGCCCGCGTCGATCGAGCAGGCCGGCTCGCAGGCCGGTTACCCGGCCCCGCCGCTGCAGCTGATGGACGAGCTGACCCTGACGCTGCCGCGCAAGATCCGCAAGGAGACGCGCGAAGCGATCGAGGCTGCCGGTGGCACCTGGGCGCCGCACGCGTCCGAGGCCGTGATCGACACGATGCTCGACGAGTACGACCGCAAGGGCCGTTCCACCGGCTCGGGCTTCTACGACTACGACGAGGCGGGCAAGCGGACCGGGCTGTGGCCGGGCCTGCGCGACGCGTTCAAGTCGGGCAGCGCGGAGGTCCCGTTCGAGGACCTCAAGGAGCGCATGCTGTTCGCCGAGGCGCTCGAGACCGTGAAGTGCTTCGACGAAGGTGTGCTGACCACCATCGCCGACGCCAACATCGGCTCGATCTTCGGTATCGGCTTCCCGGCGTGGACCGGCGGTGTCATCCAGTACATCAACCAGTACCAGGGTGGCCTGCAGGGCTTCGTCGACCGCTCCAACGAACTGGCCGCGCGCTACGGCGACCACTTCACCCCGCCCGCTTCGCTGGTCGAGAAGGCCGCGAAGGGCGAGATCTACGAATAACCACGTGCTATGAACGGCCCGTTACTTGCAAATTTCGCAAGTAACGGGCCGTTCATAGCGTCCGGGACCTACCGGGACGAAGGTTCCAGCGCCACGTGCGGCAGCCGCCGGTCCAGCCAGCGCGGCAGCCACCACGCCCGCTCGCCGAGCAGCCGCATCACCGCGGGCACCACGAGGCAGCGGATGACGAACGCGTCCACCAGCACGGCCACCGCGAGCCCGAGCCCGAACTGCGCCAGCATCCGGTCCGGGTTGAGCAGGAACGCCCCGAACACCAGGATCATGATCACCGCCGCGGCCGTGATCACCCCGCCGGTGGTCGCGAGCCCTTCGCGGACGGCGAGGCGCGCGTCGCCGGTGCGCCGCCATTCCTCGTGCATCCGGGATACCAGGAACACCTCGTAGTCCATGGAAAGCCCGAACACGATCGCGAAGATCATCACCGGCACGAACGCCTCGATCGGCCCCGGCTGCGCCCCGAACAGGCCGTCGCCGAACACGGCCGTCATGACGCCGAGCGCGGCGCCGATGCTCAGCAGGTTCAGCAAGGCCGCCTTGAGCGGGATCAGGATCGACCGGAACACCACCATCAGCAGCAGCGCCGACAACCCGACGACCACGAGCACGAACAGCGGCAGCCGGTCGCCGACGGCGTCCGCGAAGTCCACGGCCGCCGCGACCGAACCGCCGACCAGGTACTTCCCGGGCAACGACGGCAGCACTTCGGTCCGCAGCCGCTCCACCAGCTCGCCGGTCGCCTCGTCCTGCGGTGACGACGTCGGGAAGGCGAGCACCGTCGTGACACCCTGGCCCATCGGTGGTGTCACCTCGGCGATTCCAGGAGTCGCTTCGAGTTTCTGTTGCAGCGCAACACCGTCGCCGTTCTCGGCGACCACGATCAGCGGTTCGCTGAAGCCGGGGCCGAAACCTTCGGAGAGCAGGTCGTAGGCCTGGCGGGTGGTCGACGTCTCGGGATCCGTGCCGGCGTCGGCGAATCCGAGCCGCATACCGAGCGCGGGGAACGAGAGTCCGATGAGGACGATCAGGCCGATCGCCAGCGGGACCAGCGGACGCCGTTGTACCGCGTCGCCCAGCTTCCGCCATGCCTTGCCGTGCTCCCGTTTCCGAGCGTGTTTACGGATCCCCTTCTCCAGACGGCGGCCGAAGAGGGAGAGCAACGCGGGCAGCAGGGTGACCGAAGCGAGCATCGTCACCAGCACGGTCAGTGCCACCGCGAGAGCGACCCCGCGCAGCGAACCGAGACCGAGCGCGAGCAGGCCGAGCAGCGCGATGATCACCGTGCCGCCGGCGAACAGCACCGAACGGCCGGCGGTGTCGAGTGCGCGCCGAGCCGCCTGTTCGCGGTCGAGCCCGCCCAGGATTTCGCTGCGGTAGCGGGAAAAGATGAGCAGCGCGTAGTCCACGCCGACACCGAACCCGACCAGCATCATCAACGGCGCGGTATAGCCGGCGATGTCGACGAACCGGGAGACGAGCACGATCACGCCGAGCGTGCTGCCGACGGCGAAGATCGCCGAGATCACCGGGAGTCCCGCGGCGAGCAGCGAGCGGAACAGGAAGACGAGCACGACCAGCGCGGCCAGCAGCCCGACGCCCTCCGCGGGACCACCGCCTTCACCGGTTCGCTCGATCGGTTCGCCGCCGAGTTCGACCCGCAGCCCGGCCGACTCCGCCTTGTTCGCGGTCTCGACCACCCGGACGATGTCGTCGTAGGGGAGATCCGCCGATTCGAGGTCGAAAGCGAGTGCGGCGTAACCGATCGTGCCTTCACGCGAAAGCGCGGACGGAGTGTCGAACGGGCTCGTCACCGACTTGACGTGGGGCTGGTTCCGGACTTCGGCGAGCATCGCGTCGATGGGCCCGCGTGCCGTGGCGAGTCCGCCGTCGGCCTTGAGCACGATCTCGGCGGTGGCGCCGGTCTGCGCGGGCGCCTGCGTCCTGAACAGGTCCATGATCTGCTGGGATTCGGTACCCGGCAGGGAATGATCGTCGTGGTAGGCGCTTCCGGCGAGTTGCGAGCCGAGGGTGACGCCGATGAGGGTGAGCAGCCAGAGCGAGACGGCGAGCCAGCGGTGGCGCTGCGACCAGCCCGCCAGCTTCGAGAGGCTGCCCCCAGGCCGCCGCTCGGGCCGTCTCTCGGAAAGAGTGATGGTGTCCATGACGGAAAGCATCGGCTTTCCGTGGCTGGATATCGTCGGGCCCGGGCGGGCACTCCGGCCACAACTTCTGGGTACCCCTAAGGCCCTTCCCGTACTACTGGAGTTGTGGTCAGGGGGTCAACCAGCGGGGGGTGACCATGCCCGATTCGTAGGCCAGCACGACGAGTTGCGCGCGATCACGGACGTCCACTTTGGTCATGATCCGGCTGACGTGCGTCTTTGCCGTCGCCGGGCTGAGCACGAGTTCCTTCGCGATCTCGTCGTTGGAGAGGCCGGCCGCGACCAGGCTCATCACCTCGCGTTCGCGTTCGGTGAGCCGGTTCAGGGTCGGCGACGGCCCCGGCCGCGCCACCCGGCCGGCGAACTCGGAGATCAGGCGGCGGGTGATCGACGGCGCGAGCAGCGCGTCACCCCGGGCGACGACCCGGACGCCGTGGATCAGTTCCTCCGGTTCGGTGTCCTTGACCAGGAACCCGCTGGCGCCCGCGCGCAGCGCGCCGTAGACGTCCTCATCGAGGTCGAAGGTGGTGAGGATGACGACCTTGATCCCGGTCAGCGCCGGGTCTTCGAGCAGGTGCCGGGTCGCGGTGAGGCCGTCCATCCCGGGCATCCGGATGTCCATCAGGACGACGTCGGGCCGATGTTCATGTGCGGCTTCGAGGGATTGCCGCCCGTCGGCCGCCTCGGCGACCACGGTGATGTCTTCTTCACTGTTCAAGATGGACTTGAACCCGGCGCGGACGAGCCGCTGGTCGTCGACGAGCAGGACCCGGATCATTTCGCCGCTCGCAGGGGAAGCCGGGCCCGCACCCGGAAACCGCCGTCCTCGCGCGCGGCCGCGGTCAGGTCTCCGCCGAGCGCCTCGGTCCGTTCGGTCATGCCGCGGATGCCGTTGCCGGGTTCCGCGGGATGACCGAGGGGGCCGCCCCGGCCGTCGTCGTCGATCTGCACGGACACATCATGGTCGGTGTAGCCGATGCGCACCACGACGGTGCGCGCGGCGGCGTGGCGTGCGACGTTGGTCAGCGCCTCCTGGACGACCCGGAAGGCGGCGTGCTCGACGGCGGGCGGCAGATCCCTTGCCGTGCCGTCGATCTCGGTCCGGACGGTCAGCCCGTGCGCGCCGACCGCCTCGGCCAGCTCGGCGACCCTCGCCAGGCCCGGTGTGTCGGCCTGGCGCAGCATTCCCAGCGTGGCACGGAGTTCGCGCAGGGCGTCCTTGCTGGTCCGCTTGATCGTGGTGAGCGCTTCTTCGGACTGGGCGGGATCCTTGCCGTGCAGGGCCGCGCCGGCCTGGACGTTGATGAGCGCGAGGTTGTGCCCGAGGACGTCGTGCAGTTCGCGCGCGATCCGCAGCCGCTCTTCGGTGGCGCGGCGCCGGGCTTCACTCTCCTTGGTGCGTTCGGCTTCGCGGCGGTAGAACGTCACCGCCCCGACCGCGACCAGCGCGATGAACCAGCCCGCCATCAGCAGGAACGCGAAGTTGTCCACCTGGCGGCCCGTCCGCGATTGCACCTCGCCGATCGCGACGCCGCCCATCGCGGCCGCCGCGACGATCGCCGCGCCGCGGATCCGCCCTGTCGACGCGGCGTTGTACAGCGCGAAGGCGAACGCGAGCAGGACGAACCCGTCGGGATCGGTGCGGGGGTAGTAGATCGCGCAGCACAGCAGGGTGAAGGCCGCGACCGACGTCGGGTACCGGCGGCGCAGGAACAACGCGGCACAGGCCAGTACCGCGCAGACCCAGCCCGCGACGGCGTTGCGAGGCGGCTCGGCCGCTTCGCCGAACGTGATCACGACGGAGCCCGCGAGCACCGCGAGGGTGACCGCGATTTCCGCCACGTACCGCCGCAGGATCGCCACAGCACGAGAGTAGCGCGCCCATCGCCGATTGACAAAAGAGATTTTTACGTACAAACTCTTTTTTGTGAGAGAGGTGGCGCAGTGAAGGACCTCGAGTACCTGGAGCGGCTGGATCAGGCGGAGGCGTTGCTGAAACCGCAGCGTGTCGACGTCCTGCGGCAACTCGCGGAGCCGCGGTCCTGCACCGAGGTGGCCGCGGTGCTGGACCAGACGCCGCAGCGGGTCTACTACCACGTGAAACGCCTGGTCGAGGCCGGTGTCGTCAAGCAGGTGTCGGAACGCCGGGTGCGCGGCATCAGCGAGGGCGTGTACCAGGCGAGCGCGCGTTCGTACTGGCTGTCGCCGCGGCTGGTCGGCCGGATCGGCCCGCGGGCGGTGCGGGACGAACTGAGCCTCGGCTACCTCGTGGACCTGATGGAAGAGGTCCAGGCCGACGTGGCCGTGCTCGACCGCGCCGCGCCGGAACTGCCGTCGATCGGTGTTTCCGGCGAGATCCGGGTGGAGCCGGAGCGGCGCCAGGAGTTCCTCGACGAACTGAAGACGACTTTGCAGGACCTGTTCACGCGCTACGGCGGTGCGGAAGGTGATGCCTTCAAACTCGCCGTGGCCTGCTATCCGAAGGGAGAACCCCATGACTGAACCGATGAGGTTCCAGGTGCGTCTGCGCGCGCCGGTCCAGGACGTCTGGCACGCGCTCACCGACGCCGGGGCACTGCGCTCCTGGCTCTCGGAACACGCCGCCGTGGACCTGCCGGGGCGGTACGAATTCTGGGGCCGCTACACACCGGTGGGCGACGTTCCGCGGCAGAAGCTCTTGCAGGCCGAGGACAACGTCCTGCAATACGCCTGGGAAATCGACGGCACCGAGACCGTCGTCGAGTTCAAGCTGGCTGAGGATGGTGAAGGGACGGTGATCACCTTCAGCCAGACCGGTCTGCCGGACTTCGAGGCGCTGCTCGCGGACCCCGATTCGCCACTCGGCATGATTCACACGTTCTGGGCGCTGTCGGTCTCGAACCTCGTCGATCACGTCGAGGGCCGTCCGATCACCGCACGCTGCGATCTCACCTCCCCGCGGATGCGCGAGGAAGTGCGGATCGACGCGCCGCGCGGGGAGGTCTACGCGTCGATCGCCGATCCCGCCGAGTTCACGCGCTGGTTCGGTGCGCGGATCGAGGCCGAGCCCCACGTCGGCGGTCGCTGGGCGATGGGCTCGCTGGAGATGGATCCGAGGCCGGCGAAGATCGTCGATCTGGTACCCGACGGCAAGATGTCGCTCGCCTACGAGGACGGCATCGTCGCCACCTGGGAGCTCGAAGATTCCGGTGGTGGCACGAAACTCACGTTCGTCCAAAGTGGATTCTCCGACGAGAAGCCGCCGTACGGCTCGTGGATGGGCTGGCTCAGCGGCGTGGCGGAACTGCGGCGGTTCCACGAGATCGACGTCTGGAACCCGATGTGGGTCGACGTCTATCTGGAAGGGACACCCGAAGGACTCATCACCATCGACGGAAAGTAGGAGGATCCGGTGTTGCTCGAGGGCAGGAACGCCATCATCTACGGTGCGGCGGGCGGGATCGGGAGCGCGGTGGCTCGCGGATTCGCCAGGGAGGGTGCGACGGTGCACCTCACCGGACGCACGCTGAAGACTCTCGACGCGGTGGCCGACGAGATCCGGGCGAGCGGTGGAAAGGCCGAGACCGCGGAGTTCGACGCACTCGACGAAGCGGCCATCGACGAACACGCCGCCTCGGTGGCCGGTTCGGCCGGCAGCGTCGACATCTCGATGAATCTGATCACGCACAACGATGTCCAAGGCACTCCGCTGGTCGAGATGTCGTTGGCGGACTTCGAAAGCCCGGTCCGGACGGCGGTGCGGACGAACTTCCTGACCGCGCGGGCGGCGGCCCGGCACATGATCGGGCAGGGGTCCGGGGTGATCCTGATGTTCGGCGGTGACGGCGATCCGCTGCCGGGCTACCACCTGGGCGGGCTCCAGGTCGCGTTCAGTGCGATGGAAGCCTTGCGGCGAGGGCTCGCGTGCGAACTCGGCCCGTCCGGTATCCGGGTACTGACCCTGCGAACGGGCGGGATCCCGGAGACGATCCCCGCGAACGCCGCCCTCGGCGACGCCATCCGCGACATGGTCGACGCGACGATGCTCAAACGGACGGCGTCACTGGAGGACGTCGCCCGCGTTGCCGCCTTCGCCGCGTCGGACCACGCGCGCAGCATGACGGCGACGGCGCTGAACATCAGTTGCGGCACGATGGTCGACTGACGTCTTTCCCGCTGTAACAACGGTGTGGAAGCCGCGCCCACCAGCACCTGAGCCCCGCCCACGCTCACACCCGGGTAAACGGCTCTCTGCAAGGACGGTTCCTATAGCTACAGCCAGAATCGCCGGGGTACCTGCTCGGGACACGGTGGTGTCCGCACCTGGTTGTGATCCTGTCGGTCAACCATTCACCTCGGAGGGAGGCTCTGTGTAAGGTCGGATCATGGGATACGCATGGTGAACGGTGTCGGCCGAGCACCTTCGCCCCGGCTCTTCGTCGTCGTCCTCGCCACCTGTGGTCTGGTGGCCTCGTTCATGCAGACGCTGGTCGTCCCGCTGATCCCGGCGTTTCCCCGGCTGCTCAACGCGTCGCCGTCCGACGCTTCGTGGGTGGTCACGGTGACCCTGGTCGCCGGAGCCGTGGTGATGCCGGTGAGCGGCAGGCTCGGCGACCTCTACGGCAAACGCCGGCTGCTGCTGATCAGCCTGGGTTTCCTGGTCGCCGGTTCGGTTCTGTCGGCGCTGACCAGTTCGCTCGCGCTGATGGTCGTCGGCCGGGGCCTGCAGGGCTGCGCGATGGGCGCGATCCCGCTGGGGATCAGCATCATGCGCGACGAACTCCCGCCCGAACGCGTCGGCGCGGCGATCTCGGTGATGAGTTCGACGCTCGGCGTCGGCGGCGCGATCGGGCTGCCGGTGTCCGCGCTGGTCGCCCAGAACGCCGACTGGCACGTCCTCTTCTGGGCGTCGGCGGGACTCGGGCTGGTCTGCGGCCTGCTGATCCTGTTCGTTGTGCCGGAGTCGCCGGTGAAGACACCCGCACCGTTCGACTACATCGGTGCGCTGGGGCTCGCCGTCGGGCTGGTCTGCCTGCTGTTGCCGATCATCAAGGGCGGCGAATGGGGCTGGGGCAGCGGCCGCACCCTCGGATTCGCCGGTGCCGCGGTGGCGGTCCTGCTGGTCTGGGGCGCCTACCAGCTGCGGCGCCGGGATCCGCTGGTGGACCTCCGGGTCTCCGCCCGGCGGCCGGTGCTGTTCACCAACCTCGCGTCGATCATGATCGGCTTCGCGCTCTACTCGATGGCTCTGTCGTTCCCGCAGTTGCTGCAAGCGCCCGCGTCGACCGGCTACGGCCTCGGCTTGACGATGGTGCAGGCCGGGCTCTGCCTGGCGCCGAACGGGCTGGTGATGTTCATGCTGTCGCCGGTGTCCGCCCGGCTCATCGCCCGGTACGGCCCGCGTACGACGCTGATGACCGGCGCGGTCACCATCGCGGCCGGGTACCTCTTCGCGACCGTGCTGATGGACAACGCCTTCGAGCTGATCACCGCGTCGATCATCATCGGTGGTGGCGTCGGCATCGCCTACGCCGCCATGCCCGCCTTGATCATGGGTTCGGTGCCGGTCACCGAAACCGCGTCCGCGAACGGACTCAACTCGCTGATGCGCTCCGTCGGCACGGCGACGTCCAGCGCGGTGATGGCGACCATGCTCGCGTCGCTGGCGATCACCGTCGGAGGGACTTCGGTCCCGTCCTCGGACGGCTTCCGGCTGAGTTTCGGGGTGGCCGCGGCCGCGGCGCTCCTCGGGCTGGCGCTGACCGCGATCGTGCCAGTGAGGCAAAAGGCCGAGCCGGCGATGAGTGATTCGGGCCGTTAATACGACCCGAATCACTCACGACCCCTCAGAACAGCGTCGGCACCATCGCCTCGATCAGGTGCGGGCCGGGCTCGGCCAGCGCCCGCTGGAACTGCTCGGCCAGTTCCTCCGCGGTCGTCGCCCGTGTCGCCGGAACGCCCATTCCTTCGGCGATCTTGACGAAGTCCATGTCCGGCCGCGAAAGGTCGAGCAGCTCGTTCGCCTTGGGACCGTTGGCGTCCGCGCCGACGCGCTGCAACTCCAGCCGCAGGATCGCGTACGCGCGGTTGTTCAGCAGCACCGTGGTGACGTTGAGGTTCTCCCGCGCCTGCGTCCAGAGCGCCGAGATCGTGTACAGCGCGCTGCCGTCGGACTGCAGGTTGATCACCGGCCGGTCCGGCGCGGCGACGGCCGCACCGGTCGCGACGGGCATGCCGTAGCCGATCGCGCCACCGGTCAGCGTCAGCACGTCGTGCCGCGGCGCACCCGCGGTCGCGGTCGGCAGCAGCAGGCCGGAGGTGTTGGCCTCGTCCGCGATGATCGCGCGGTCCGGGAGCAGCGCGCCGATCACGTCGACCCAGTTCTGCGGGGTCAGCGGCCCGGACGGCAGCGCGGGCCGGGCCGCCTGCTGCAGCACCGGTTCCGTTTCGGCCGCGACCAGGTCCGCGATGGCGTTCAGCGCGCGGGGGATGTCCTGCCCGGCTTCGGCCAGCACGTGGACCTGCGCGCCCTCGGGCACGAGGTTGCTCGGCTTGCCCGGGTAGGCGAAGAACGACACAGGCGCCTTCGTCCCGGCGATGATCACGTGCTTGATCCCGTCGAGCTGGTACGCGACCTGCTCGGCGAGGTAGCCCAAACGCTCGATCATCGGCAGGCCTTCGCCGCGTTCGAGCCGCGAGGGGAACGTCTCGACGAACGCCTTGACCCCGGTCGCGGCGGCGATCCGGCTGGTCGCGCGCAGTCCTTCCTCACGGGTGGCGCTGCCGCCGATGAGCAGCGCGACCGGTTCGCCGCCGGTCAGCACCTCGGCGATCTTCTTCACCGTGTTCGCGTCGACGGCCTGCGGGATCCGCGGCGGGATCGGAGCGCAGGTCTCGCCGCCCTCACCCCAGGACGCGTCGGCCGGGAGGATCAGCGTCGCCACCTGCCCGGGGGCGTCCTGGGAGGCCGCGACCGCCGCGGCGGCGTCGGCGCCGACGTCCTTCGTGTGCTCGGACCGGCGGACCCAGCCTTCGAGCGAACCGGCGACGGCCTCGATATCCGATTCGAGCGGGGCGTCGTACTGCTTGTGATAGGTCGCGTGATCCCCGATCACGTTGACGATCGGGGTGTTCGCGCGGCGCGCGTTGTGCAGGTTCGCCAGTCCGTTCCCGAGACCCGGGCCGAGGTGCAGCAGTGTCGCGGCCGGCTTGCCGGCGATCCGCGCGTAACCGTCCGCAGCACCGGTGACGACGCCTTCGAAGAGGCCGAGCACCCCTCGCATCTCGGGGACGGTGTCGAGCGCGGCCACGAAGTGCATCTCCGACGTGCCGGGATTGGAAAAGCACACGTCGACACCACTGTCGACGAGCGTGCGGATCAGGGACTGGGCGCCGTTCATCTCAGTCACTTTCAAGCCCTCTCAGCGAAAAGAACACCGGGATTGAGGATCCCGGCCGGGTCGAAGCTCTCTTTGATCCGGCGCATCAGCGCGATCTTCGCCGGGTCCTCCAGGTCGAGGAAATACTCGGACTTCGCCCGACCGATACCGTGCTCGCCGGAGATCGCGCCGCCGAGTTCGATGCCGAGCGCGAAGATGTCGGTCAGCAGTTTCTTCCGCTTCTCCTTGTCCTTGCAGAAGATGCCGAGGTGGACGTTGCCGTCGCCGGCGTGTCCGCAGCCGATCGCGCCCGCTTCTCGCGACAGCGCCATTTCCCTGGTCCGGCGTAGGAATTCCGGCATCGCGGACCGCGGGACCACCACGTCGATCACATCGTCGGCGCCGACGGCCTTGGCCGTCCAGAACGCCTTCTCGCGTGCCTCGATGAGTTTGCGCGCAGAGTTGCCTTCGAGCACATAGACGTCTATCGCGCCGAGTTCGCCCAGCAGTCCGCCGAGTTCCTCGATGTCGGCGTGCAGCCGATCGTTGTCGCGGTTCTCCAGCGCCACCACCAGATACGCCTGTGTGGCGTCGCGGATCTCGTCCGGGACGCCGAGACTGAGCTGCTCGTTGTAGCTGATCGCGGCGAGCGTCAGGTTGTCGATGTATTCGAGGATATGGGGCGCGAGCCCGCTGGAGATGATCTTCGGGACGACGGTCATCACCTCGTCGAAGGTCTCGAACGGGGCGAGCACCGTCGCGCCGTGCGGCAGCCGCGGATACAGCTTCACGATGATCTCGGCCGCGATCGCGAGCGTGCCTTCGGAGCCGATGATCAGCTGGGTCAGGTCATAGCCGGTGGACACCTTCGAGGTCTTGCCACCCGTCCGGATGATCTCGCCGGTCGGCAGCACCGCCTCCAGCCCCACGACGTTGTGCCGCGTGACGCCGTATTTGACCGCGCGCATCCCGCCCGCGTTCGTCCCGACGTTTCCGCCGACGCTCGCACTCAGCTCGCCGGGATAGACGGTGTAGCCGAGCCCCGCCTTGGCCGTCTGCTCGTCCAATTCGGACAGAGTGACGCCCGGCTGGACGACGGCGACGTGGTTCTCGGTGTCGATCTCCAGTACCGCGTTCATTCGCTCGAACGAGATCACCAGACTGTCTTCGCGTGGCCGTGCACCCCCCGAAAGTCCTGTCCCCGAGCCCCGCGCGGTGACCGGCACGCCGTATTCGCCCGCGGCCTTGAGCAGCTCCGCGACCTCCTCGGCGCTTCCTGGTTTCGCCAGGTAGGCGGGTTGCTGCGGGGCGGTCGTCAACGCCTCGTCGTGTGCGTAGTCCTCGGGGATCGCCGCACCTGCCAGCAGATTCGTGTCCCCGACGATTTCGGCGAACCGTGCCGCAACATCGCCCATCGACAGCCCTTCCTCACGCGTCTTTGCCTGGTTACCGAAGCGTAGTACGTCGTGGGCGGCTGTGGCCATGAATCATTTTCATGTTCGACCGTGGTCGTTTCGCGGTGGTCACAACCTCACGACAACCTCACTCGGATACCCCTGTCACAGCGGGCCTTCCGGCGGCCCGCCGGAAGGGGTGGACGCTCGATGGGACCAAGGATGAGACGGATCGCGACATTGGGGGCGGCGCTCGCGGTCACGTTCGGGCTCGCGATACCGGCGGCCGAAGGCAGGGAAGCGAGCTGTACGGCGCCCGTGGTGAACGTCAGCGGCGAGAGCCGGGGCGAAGGGACGAGCGCCGGGTACACCACCTTCCTCTTCGCCGTCTCCGTCGAGGGCGGGAGCTGTGCACCGCAGGGCTCGGTCGACTACCGGACGATCGAGGGCAACGGCTCACCGGTCGATCCGGCGTTCACCGCCAAGGAAGGCGTCGACTACCTGCCGAGCGCCGGCACGCTGACCTGGTCCGGCCAGGCGGACACCCAGACCGTCGCGGTCAAGGTCCGCGCCGACTCCGTCGTCGAGAACGACGAGATGTTCTCCCTCCGGCTCTACGGCGAG
The DNA here is from genome assembly GCF_046549055.1 of Amycolatopsis sp. lyj-112. Classification (NCBI taxonomy): domain Bacteria; kingdom Bacillati; phylum Actinomycetota; class Actinomycetes; order Pseudonocardiales; family Pseudonocardiaceae; genus Amycolatopsis; species Amycolatopsis sp. lyj-112. Next base: position 120,313 of record NZ_JAJPWS010000001.1, read on the forward strand.
CGGGGCCTGCGGATCGGGCACAGCGTCGGCGTCGCGTGGGTGGCCGACGACGACGGCGCCAAGACCTCGCCGCTGGCCACGACCCAGGAAGGCGAGATCTGCTGGTCGATCCCACCCAACTTCGCGCAGGGCACCAGCTGCAAGGTGCCGGTCGTGCTCTCCCGGCCGTGGGCGGGTCCGCTCACGATCCGCTATCGCACCGAAGGCTCCGGCCACGTGCCGGTGAAGGACGGTGTCGTCACCTTCCAGCGCGGTGAGACGAGGGGATACGCCGAATTCACGCTCCTGCCCGATCAGGAGGGAAGGGCGCGGGTCGAGTTCTTCCAGCCGTCGCAGGGGAAGCTCGTGCACGCGACCTCGAATGTGGTGATCAGCCCCGCCCGGTGACCAGGTCGGCGTCGGCCGTCGCGTTCGCCCGCCGGTACAGCTCGATCGCTCGAGCCCAGTGGGTGGCCGCGGCGGCCGTGTCGCCGCATCGCGCCTCCAGGTCACCGAGGTCGCGGCGCAGGTGAGCCTCCTCGTAGGGATCCGGGACCCCTGCCCGGACCGCGAGTCCGCGCTCCAGGTTCTCCCGCGCCGCGGCCAGATCACCGAGCCCCAGATAGGCGCGGCCGAGCCGGTCGAGCGCGGCGGCCTCACTGTGCCGGTTCCCGACGTCCCGGCTGATCAGCAGCGCCTGGTCGAAATCGTCCCGCGCGGACAGGAAGTCACGCCGGGAAAGGTGGACCTGGCCGGCGTGCAGCAGGGATTCCCATTCCTGCCACCGATCGCCGATCGCCCGGCTCGCGGCCAGCGCCTCGACCAGGTATTCCAGTGCGACGTCGTGGTCGCCGAGTTCTTCGTAGGCCTCGCCGAGCGTGTCCAAGGTGGCGGCTTCCAGGCGCGCATTGCCGAGTTCGCGGAACGTCGCCAGCGCCGCCGTCAGCGGGGTGAGCCCGTCCATGGCCTGGCCACGGCGGATGTAGGCGTGGCCGAGGTTGCGCTGGGACAGCGCGCGCCCGAGCTGGTTGCCCGCCGAAGTGCACCGTTCCACCGCCAGCTGGTACGCGGTGATCGCCTCGTCGAACCGGCGCAGCGCGGCGTACGCGTTCGCGGTGTTGTTGTAGATGTGCCCTTCGCCTTCGAGATCGCCCGCCGCACGGGCGGCCTTCAGCGCGCGGGCGTTGGTCTCGAGCGCGTCGGTGAGCCTGCGGGTCATGAAGTACGCGGCCCCCAGCGCGCGCAGCATTTCCGCCTCCGCCAACGGATCGGCGAGTTCGGCGGCGGCCGCGGCGCCCTCGCGGCACAGCCCGATCCGCTCGTTCCAGCCGCCAGTGGTGTCGTAGAAACTCGTCAGCAGGTAGGTCAGCTGCCAGGCCGCGGTATTGCGGCCGTGCTCCCGCGCGAACCGGACCACGGGCAGCAGATTCGCGCGTTCGGATCCCAGGAACGCCAGCGCCGCGCGCCGTTCCGGTGGGAACGGTGTTTCCGGTGCGGGGTGGCGCAGCGCCGGGGTGACCAGATCGCGGTTGGGGTCGATGACCCGGTTCGCCTCGGCGGCGACGTGCAGGTACCAGTCGACGAGCCGGTCCGCCGCCTCCGCGCGGCTCGCCGTCGTTTCGTCGGCGCGGGCACAGGCGACGGCGAATTCGCGGATCAGATCGTGGAAGCGGAAACGGTCTTGGCCGGCCGGAGTGACCAGATGTGCGGCGGAGAGCGCCGCGATGGCGGCCCTGCCCGCGCCCGACGGCACTCCGCACAGCGCGGCACCGAGAGCTGAGCTGAACGACGTCCCCGGGGTCAGCCCGGAGAGCCGGAACAGGCGTGCCGACGCCTGGTCCAGCGGCAGATAAGCACTCGCGAGGACGGTCTCCACCGTCCGGGAATCCCCTTGAACCGCAAGGGTTTCCAGCCTGCCGACGCCGGTCAGCTCGCGGGTGAGCGCCGCGATCGGCCACCCCGGCTCCCCGGTCAGGCGGGCGGCCGCGATCCGCAGCGCCAAGGGCATCCCGTCGCACAATCTGGCCAGCCGCGCGGCCTGCTCCGGCTCGCGGGCGACGCGTTCGGCGCCCAGCACGCGCGTCAGCAGGGTCACGGACTCCGGGTCGGCCAGCGCGTCGAGGGCGAGTACGTGCACGGCGTGCCTGCTGCCGAGCGCGGCGAGGGTCTGCCTGCTGGTCACGACGAGCATCGCGTTCGCCGTCCCGGGGACGAGCGGCAGGATCTGGTCGACATTGCCCGCGTTGTCGGCGACGACCACGCATCGCTTGCCGTGCAGGAGCGAGCGGTAGAGCGCGGCGCGTTCGGCCGTCGCGTCGGGCAGCCGCTCGTCGGGCAGGCCGAGGCCGCGCAACAGGTGGGCGAGCGCGTCGCCCGACGAAGCCGCCTCGTGCGGGTCGTGTCCGGCGAGGTCGAGGAAGAGCTGGCCGTCGGGGAAGCGGTCCGCGATGCGGTGCGCCCATTGCACGGCCAGCGCGGACTTGCCCATCCCGGCCGCGCCGGAGATGACCACGACCGGCCGCTCGGATTCGTCGAGAAGCCGGTCCAGGGACGCGAGTTCGAGCTGCCGTCCGGTGAAGTGCCCGACGCGGGCGGGGAGCTGCGCGGGCGCCGTCCCCCGTGCGGGCGTGTCGAGTTCGGGCGCTCGGCGCAGGATCGACGTATGCAGTTCGACCAGATCCGGACCCGGGTCGACACCGAACTCTTCGGCCAGTCCCCGTCGTATCGTCTGGAAGGTTTCGAGCGCTTCGGCGTGCCTTCCGCAGCGATGCAGCGCGAGCATGTGCAGCGCGGCGAGCCGCTCGCGGTACGGATGCCCGGCCCGCAACCGGGGCACCTCCCGGATGACTTCCTCGTGGTCGCCGAGCCGTAGTTCGGCATCCCACAGTTCTTCCCAGGCCGACAGCCGCAGTTCCTCGAGCCGCTCGACCTCTCGGAGGCCCCAGCCGTCGAGTTCGGCGTCCGCGAAGGCTTCTCCGCGCCAGAGCCGCAACGCCTCGCGTAAGACGGTCACCGCTTGGTCCGGTGTGTTCCGTTTGGCGGTACGAAGTTCCTCTTCGAACCGGAGGGCGTCGACAGCGGACGGTGAGCACGTAGCCGGGTTTCCGGGTCAGCAGCACCGGCGGGAATCCGCAGTCCTCCAAAGCCTGGCGGATCCGGGCGACGTGGCTGTGCAGGGTCTTGACCGCGGTCCGGGGTGGATCCTCACCCCAGAGGACGTCGACCAGCCGGGGGATCGGCACGACCGTGCCCGCGTGCAGGGCGAGAACGCCGAGCACGGCTCGCTGGCGGGCGCCGTGGAGCTTTGCCCGCCCGGTGGGGCCGATCGCTTCGATCGGGCCCAGCACCTGCACTTCCCCTGGCCCGGGCACCTTGCTCCCTCCGGCGTGTGACCTCGGTGAGCGTATCCGGGCGAAGACTCACCGAAATCGGCCAATTAGGGCACAAGATCCCGACAACCGCGCCACAACCGCGCTGCCCGACTGTCGGTGAGTCGAATGTTTCGCCCAAGGAGGGGAACATGATCAGCAGGAATCCGCGGCGCCGCAGAACCTTGATCGCGTCGGCCGTACTGGCCGTCGCGACACTGTTCGCGGGTGTCGCACCGGCGGTGCAGGCCGCGCCCGAGGGGCGCAGTGACGTCTTCATCCGCGACAACACGTCCGACGTCGGGTTCGAGCCTTCAGCCGGCTCGCTCTACTCCAGCCCCGACATCCGAGTGTGCTTCTCGGCGACGGTCTTGTGCGCCACCGACGACGCGATCGTCCAGGGCACCACCGCCTACATCCACGTCACCCTCAACAACCCGGGCCCGTACGGTGACGGGCTCGAGAACGGGACCCTGCAGACCTGGTACACGAATCAGGGCACCGTGGCGCAGTGGACGAGCCAGTGGAACTACATCGGCTCGGCCACCAACGTGGCCGTGCCCTACGGCACCAAGCGGGTCGTCATCCCGTGGAACGTCCCGATCGGTTCGCATTTCTGCCTGCTGGCCCGGTGGCTCTCGCCGTCCGATCTGCCGACGGAAGGCCCGAGCACGTCCACCAACGCGCGGAACAACAACAACATCGGCTGGCACAACGTGAACGCGGTGCCGCTCAAGATCAAGGTCCCGCAGGTCCGGCCGATCGTGTTCGGCTGGGATGGGCGTGAGCCCACGGCGGTCGGCGACATCGTCTTCACACAGCCGGGCAAGCCGTTCACCGGCCCGGGACGGATCACGATCGACCTCGGTGCCGACCTCGCCGCACGCTGGCGGGCAGGCGGCGCGAAGGGTGAGGGCATCGAACGGGTCGGCGAGACCGAACTGGCCATCGTGAACCCGCAGCGAGCCCGGATCAGCGGGCTGACGTTCAAATCGGGTGAGCAGGTGCCCGCCCAGCTGAGCTTCACCGCCGGCCCGGAGGCGGCCGGCGGGAAGTACACCGTCCACGTGACCCAGGTCGACCCGCGCGGCAACGAGATCGGCGGCGTCGAATACCGGATCACCGCCGCTCAATAAGCCAGGGAGGGGTGCCGGGCTCGTGGGCGGTACGGGTGGGGAATCCGTACCGCCCACGAGCTTTTACGCACGTGCGAACGAAAGCGTCTCGCCTTCGACGCCGCGCAGCCAGAGATCCTGCGCGGCCTCGGCCATTTCGGCCAGTCCCTCTTCGATCGACGCGAACACGTTGCCGGGCACCCAGCCCGCGTCGCCGTTGATGAGCAGGTTGTTGCGGCCGTAGAAGATCGCGAGGTCCGTCGCGCCCTGGTCGCTGTGCGCCTCGCTCCCGTCGTCGTAGCCGTACGCCGGGTTCCCGATCTCCCACGCCTCGAAGCCGAAGTACACGACATCACCCGGAATCGGGGTCACCGTGGGGTTTTCGCGGCCCGGTTTGGGGTCGGCGAACGGCGGCACGAGGGTGTAGACCTCGTTCCGCGCGTACTTCGCGTGGTACGCCGAACCGCTCTGCGGCAACGAGTCCCACACCGCGCGGCAGGTCCGCGGGGCCTCGGCGTCGAGCAGCCGGGCCCGGCAGGAAACGCCGCGTTTGTCCAGGGTGATCGTGATGTACCGGGCCATCAGGAGACCTCCGCCACGACGTCGCCCCAGATCCGCAGCGCATCGTCGACCTGCTCGGTGTTGACGATCAGCGGCGGCACCATCCGGACGACGTTCATGTACGCACCACAGGTCAGCAGCAGCAACCCGTGGGCGCCCGCGGCTTTCTGCGCCGCCTGGGCCCTCGCGGTGTCCGGCTCGCCGTCCGGGGTGGTGAATTCGGAGCCGACCAGCAGCCCCAGCCCGCGGACGTCGCCGATCGACGCCGACTTGTCCGCGATCACCCGCACGCCTTCGAGCAGCTGGCGTCCGCGCTCGGCGGCGTTCTCGACCAGGCCTTCCCGCTGGATCACCTCCAGCGTCGCGACCGCGGCGGCGCAGGCCACCGCGTTGCCGCCGTAGGTCCCGCCCTGCGAACCGGGGAGCGCCTTCGCCATCAGCTCTTCCGACGCGGCGATGCCGGAGATCGGGAACCCGCTCGCGAGTCCCTTCGCGATGAGGACGATGTCGGGGCGCACCCCGAAGTGGTCGTGCCCCCAGAACTTGCCCGTGCGGCCGAAGCCGGTCTGGATCTCGTCGGCCACCAGCAGGATCCCGTGCTTGTCCGCACGTTCCCGCAAGCCGGCCATGAACGCGGGGTTCGCCGGGACGTAGCCGCCCTCGCCGAGTACGGGTTCGATGAAGAACGCGGCCGTCTCGTTCGGCGCGACGACCGTCGCGAACAGGTAGTCGAGCTCGCGCAGGGCGAACTTCGTCGCGGTCTCCTCGTCCCAGCCGTAGTGGAAGGCGTACGGGAAGGGCGCGACGTGCACGCCGGACATCAGCGGCGAGATCCCCGCGCTGAACCGGGTGCCCGACGTCGTCATGCTCGCCGCGGCGACCGTCCGGCCGTGGAACCCGCCCTGGAACACGATGACGTTCGGGCGTTTGGTCGCCTGCCGGGAGAGCCGGAGCGCGGCCTCGACCGCTTCGCTGCCCGAGTTCGAGTAGAAGAGGGAATCCAGGCCTTCCGGCAGTACGCCGCCCAGCTTCTCGGTCAGCTCCAGCATCGGCTTGTGCATGACCGTCGTGTACTGCCCGTGGATGAGCTTGCCGATCTGCTCCTGCGCGGCGCTCACCACGTGCGGGTGACAGTGGCCGGTGCTGGTCACGCCGATCCCGGCGGTGAAATCCAGGTGACGTTTGCCATCGGTGTCGTAGAGGTACACCCCTTCACCGTGGTCGACCACGACCGGCGTTGCCTGCTTGAGCAGCGGTGATAGCTGGGCCATGGGCTGCGCTCCTAGGTCGGCTGAGCTGTTGTCGATTGTTGACAATATCCATAGCATGGCGGTCGGGACAATACGGAGGAGCGTTGGGATGAGCTCGATCAGTGAGACCGGTGTAGTCGCGGCGGTCGACAAGGAACTGTTCATCGGTGGCAAGTGGGTGCCCGCCGCGGGTGGGAAGACCTTCCCCGTTCTCGACCCCTCGACAGGCGAAGCCCTGTGCGAGGTGGCCGACGCGTCACCGGCGGACGGCGTCAGTGCACTCGACGCCGCCGTCGCCGCGCAGGCCGACTGGGCGAAGGTCGCGCCGCGCGAACGCGGTGAGATCCTGCGCCGCGCCTACGACCTGCTCGTCAAGCGTGCCGACGAGCTCGCGCTGCTGATGACCCTCGAGATGGGCAAGCCGCTCGCGGAGTCGAAGGGCGAGATCACCTACGCGGCCGAGTTCTTCCGCTGGTTCGCGGAGGAGGCCGTCCGCATCGACGGTGGTTACGCGGTCGCGCCGAACGGCGTCGGCCGGTTCTTGGTGACGAAACAGCCTGTCGGGCCCTCCTTGCTGATCACGCCGTGGAACTTCCCCATGGCGATGGGCACCCGCAAGATCGGCCCCGCGGTCGCGGCTGGCTGCACGATGGTGATCAAACCCGCGGCTCAGACCCCCCTTTCGATGTTGGCGCTCGCGGCGATCCTCGCCGAAGCGGGGCTGCCGGAAGGCGTGCTGAACGTGCTCACGACGTCGGACTCCGGCGGCGTGATGGAACCGCTCATCCGGGACGGCCGTGCCCGCAAGCTGTCCTTCACCGGCTCCACCGGTGTCGGGCGGAAGCTGCTGGAACAGTGCGCGGACAAGGTGCTCCGGACTTCGATGGAACTCGGCGGCAACGCTCCTTTCCTGGTCTTCGAAGACTCGGACCTCGACGCGGCCGTCGAAGGTGCGATGACCGCGAAGATGCGCAACATCGGCGAGGCCTGTACCGCCGCGAACCGCTTCTACGTGCAGCGAGGCATCGTCGACGAGTTCTCCCGTCGTCTCACCGAACGCATGGAGGCCCTGCCGATGGGCCGCGGCACCGAGGAAGGTGTCGTCGTCGGTCCGCTCATCGACAAAGCCGCGGTGGAGAAGGTCAGCAGCCTGGTCGCCGATGCCACCGAGCGTGGAGCGCGTGTTCTCACCGGTGGGTCCACTGTGGATGGTCCGGGTAACTTCTATCAGGCCACCGTGCTCACCGACGTGCCGAAGGATGCCCGGCTCGCCTCGGAAGAGATCTTCGGGCCGGTCGCCCCGATCACTCCGTTCGACAGCGAGGACGAAGCCATCGCCGCGGCGAACGACACCGAGTTCGGTCTCGTGTCCTACGTGTACACCTCCGATCTCAAACGGGCGTTGCGGGTTTCGGAACGGCTGGAGGCCGGCATGATCGGTCTCAACCAGGGCCTGGTCTCGAACCCGGCGGCACCGTTCGGCGGGATCAAGCAGTCGGGCCTCGGTCGTGAAGGCGGCAGTGTCGGTATCGACGAGTTCCTCGAGACCAAGTACATCGCGGTGGCCCTGTGACATCTCAAACTGCGACTTCTCAAGCGGTGACTTCTTATCGGATCGCGAGCATCCCGGGTGACGGGATCGGTGTCGACGTCACGGTCGAGGCCCGCAAGGTCCTCGACCGTGCGGCGGCCTCGCACGGTTTCTCCTTGTCCTGGACGGAGTTCGACTGGAGCTGCGAGCGGTACACCAAGACCGGCTCGATGATGCCGGAAGACGGTATCGAGCAGCTTTCCCGGTTCGACGGGATCTTCCTCGGTGCCGTCGGCTTTCCCGGTGTGCCGGACCATGTCTCGTTGTGGGGTCTCCTCATTCCGGTGCGGCGTGCGTTCTCCCAGTACGTCAATCTGCGGCCGGTCCGGCTGTTACCGGGAACCACGTCGGCGCTGGCAGGCCGGAGCGCCGACGAGCTGGAGATGGTGATCGTCCGCGAGAACTCCGAGGGCGAGTACTCGGCGATCGGTGGACGCCACAATCGTGGCCAGAGCAGCGAATTCGTCTTACAGGAATCGGTGTTCACGCGGGTGGGGGTGGAGCGGATCATCCGCTACGCCTTCGAACTGGCGAAGACCCGGACGGGGCGGGTCTGCTCGGCGACGAAGTCCAACGGGCTCATTCACTCGATGCCGTTCTGGGACGAGATCTTCCTGGAAATCGCTTCGGAATACCCGGACGTGCACGCCGAACAATGCCATGTCGACGCGCTCGCCGCGCGGATGGTGCAGGCGCCGGATCGTCTTGATGTCGTGGTCGGTTCCAATCTCTTCGGCGACATCCTGAGCGACCTGGCGGCGGCCGTGACGGGCGGGCTCGGAATGGCGCCATCGGGGAACATCAATCCGGCGGGTGACTTTCCTTCCATGTTCGAGGCGGTGCACGGTAGTGCTCCGGACATCGCCGGGCAGGGCATCGCGAATCCGGTGGCGCAGATCCTGGCGGGTGCGATGCTGCTCGACCATCTCGGGGAAACCGTGGCGGCACAAGAGATTCACGCTGCGGTGGAGAAGGTGCTCGAAGAGGGGGCGGTGAAGACCCCGGATCTCGGCGGGAAGTCCACCACCGCCGAACTCGGGTCCGCGGTGGTCGCCGCTCTATCTTGAACCATCGTCCTAGTCGCGTGTCAAGTCCCCTTGGTCGTGAGTGGGCAGGTCGTGGTGTTTTAGGTCCGTGAAGGCCTCCTTGACGGACTCAGAGTCCCTCAAAGTTCCCCTCAGTCGCCTTCACGTACTTCTGGGCGGCAAGGGGGCGACGGAACGCAGGCGGTTCAGGGGGCTCGTGAGTGGTAATGACGGTTCTAACCGTCATTACCACTCACGACTCTTTTTGTCGGTGCCCCGGTGCATAGTGTCGATCACCGAATTCGACGACCGGAGGAGCACGCCGATGTGCTGGCATTGCGACAATCCCGAGAAGAGCCGTGGCGACTACCTCGCCGACGAGGTCCGCCCGCTGATCCTGAAGCACGGCTGGATGGTGCAGACCGTCGAAGGCGGAGCGGCCCAGCCTGCCTTCGCGTATACGGTCGGGCTCACCGATGCCGGCTTGCCGGAACTGGTCGTCACCGGCCTGCGTGAGCGAAGATCGGGGCAGCTGCTGAACTTCTTCGCCCGGCAGATGGTCCGGTCGGAGCCGCCGGAACCGGGTGAGGTACTGCCCGCGACGGCGGAGTCGCCCGCGTTCGAGGTCGTGCAGCTCAGTACGCCGTCGGCGCATCTGTTCACCGCGGTCAACCTGTACGGCCACGATTTCCGTGCCCTGCAGCTGGTTTACCCGGACGAGCGCGGGAACTGGCCGTGGGAAAGGGATTTCCGCGGCGGGACGGGCGGGCAGCCGGTGCTGGGGGCGCGGGTCCGTGGCTGAATCACTATGGCACGGCGGGGGCTTCGCCCTCCCGCAGGCTGGTGCCCGGGGCCAGCCGCTGGACGGCGTCCTCCATATGGGCTTCCAGCAGCGCGAGCGCGGTCGTCTCGTCGCCCGCTCGCAGGGCCTCGATGATCCGGGTGTGTTCGGTGACCCGTTCTTCGACCCGCTGATAGGTCCCTTGCAACGCGGTGAGGCACATCCGGGTCTCGATGAGCAGGGTCCGTGCCATCCGCACGAGCCGTTTGCTGCCGGAGGCGGCGATCAGCGCCTCGTGGAAGCGGAGGTCCGCCCAGGAGAGCGCGGTCGGATCGTCATCGCCGGCGGCGACGGCCATGTCGGCGACGGCCTGTTCGAGTTCGGTGGCGACCTTCTCCCGGTCGCCGCGCAGCGCCCGGAGCATCGCGGCGCGTTCGATGGCCGAGCGCGCCGAGTAGATGTCGTAGACGTCGCCGGGTTCGAGGTCGATCACGAACAGCCCGCGGTGTCGCTCGCTGCGCAGGAGCCCTTCGGAGACGAGGTGCTGCATCGCCTCCCGCAAGGGCCCCCGCGAAACCTGGAACCGCGAGGCCAGATCGGTCTCACCGAGCTGGGTGCCGGGAGGCAGCGCGCCGGTCATGATCGCGTCGCGCAGCTGGCGCGCGATGATCCCGGCGGTCGACTCCCGGCTGACCGGCTCGATATCCGGCAAGGTCATGGTTCAGCTGCCTCTCTGGCCGAACAGCGCGCCCAGCGTGCGGACGAGCGGGGATTTCCCGATGAGCCGCAGGCCTTCCCAGACGGTGACCTGATTGGCGGTCAGCACCGGTTTGCCCAGGCGGAACTCGAGTGTGTTGATCTCGCCGAGCGTCCGCATGGCGGTGTCGGGGACGAGCAGTGCGTCGGCGTTCGCGTGGTCGCGGCTCAAGGCGAGTTCGACGACGGCCTCCGGGCTCAGCTCGCCGACCTCGGCGGCGGTGTCGATGTCCGCGCTGCCCATCGAGACCACTTCGATCCCGCCGGCACCGAGGAAGTCGACGAACAGCCGGGCGACGTCGTCCGGGTAGCTGGCGGCGACCGCGACCCGCCGGACACCGAGGGACTGCGCGGCGTGGACGAAGGCGAAGGAGGTGCTCGACGCCGGCACACCGGCGACGGCGGCCAGCCGGTCGGCCTGGTCCCGGGCGCCTTCCCAGCCGTAGACGAAGCTCCCGCTGGTGCAAGCCCACACCACCGCGTCCGGCTCGTGCTTGGCCAGTAGCGCGGCGCCGTCGGCGAGACGGCTTTCGCTGCCGAGGTCCAGGAGTTCGGGCACGGCGTGCAGGTCGGTGCCGTAGATGTGCTCGACCGGCAGCTTGATCCCGGCCATGTCCCCGCCGAGGAGCTGCTCGGCGAGGGGGTAGTCGTCCTCGGCGGCGTGATCGGGGTAGATGAACCCGATCGTGTGCGTCTTGGACGGCGGCTCGGGTGGGGTGGACGTGATGGGCACGGAACCTCCGGTGGCAGATTGTCGACAATCGTAGGGGAGGAGGTCAAGCGACCTCACGGAGCCACTTGCCCGGGCCGACGATCGGGAGGCGCATCCGCCGCAGACAGGCCCACATCGTGAGCTGGTTCGCGGTGAGGACCGGTTTGCCGAGCGCGGTTTCGAGTGGCTCGATCAGATCGTAGGTGGGGAGGTTGGTGCAGCTGACGAAGATGGCCTCCGCGTCGGCGTGGTCGGCGGCGAGGATGCGTTCGGCGATGGTGCGATAGCTGACCTTCCAGATGCCGCCACCCAGGCCGAGGTGGTCGCTCGAGACGGTCCGCACGCCGAGTTCGCCGAGGAAGTCGTGCAGCTTCGCGGTCAGGTCGCCGTCGTAGGGCGTCAGGACCGAGACGCGGTGCAGGTCCAGCTGGTGCAGGACCTCGGCCAGCGCCCCGGACGTGGTGACGGCGTCCGGCGCCCCGGCGTCGCAGATCGCCTTGGTCAAGGAGCGTTCGTAGTCCACACCGTTGACGAAACTGCCGGAGGTGCACAGATAGGCGACGACTTCGGGCTCCACATGGAGCACGTCTCTCGTGGCGGCGGCGAGGTGCCTGCTGTCACTGACGAGCTGGGCCATCTCCATGCTCACGGGCACCGGCTCGTACGGCGTCCGGGCCAGATGGAGGGAGACCTCCATCGGCACCCAGCGCCAGAGCTCGCGTTCCAGGGCGAGGTCGAACGGAGCGATGACACCGATGCCGCGCTGCGCCAACGGTCCTTCGAACTCCAGTAAGTCGAAATCCAAGTTTCAGCCTCCGGAAAACTTCTGCTGTCACAGTCCGGTGCTCCGGGGGTCGTTCCTCGGATTGTTGACAATCATACGAGTCACTTTTACGGTGTCAACGTGATCGGCTCGGAGACCCCGGTGCTTGCGGTGCTGTGCGGAGACGCACGCCCACCGGACATGCGCGCTATCGAAGCCGAAGCGGTGGTTCGTTACACCGACGAGGCCGGGTTGGCTGAAGCGTTGCCTGGAGCTGACGCGCTCTTCGTCTACGACTTCCTGTCGAACGCCGTTCCCGGTGCCTGGGCCGCGGCCGACAGGCTGCGCTGGCTGCACATTGCCAGCGCGGGTGTCGACCCCGTGCTCTTCCCCGGGCTGCAGGACAGCGATGTCGTGCTGACCAACTCGCGGGGGGTGTTCGACGGAGCGATCGCCGAGTACGTCCTCGGTGTGGTCCTCACCTTCGCCAAGGATTTCGTCCGTTCGTGGGAGTTGCAGCGGGACAGGCAGTGGCGGCACCGGGAAAGTGAACGGATCTCGGGTCGCCGGGTGCTCGTGGTCGGCACCGGGCCGATCGGCCGGTCGATCGCCCGGCTGCTGCGCGCGGCCGGGATGTCGGTGGCCGGCGTCGGCCGACGTCCTCGTGAGAACGATCCCGACTTCGGGGACGTGTACGCGTCCTCGGACCTGGCGCGACACCTTCCCGAGGCCGACTACGTCGTCGCCGTCGCGCCCCTGACCGAGCAGACGAAGGGCATGTTCGACGCCGAGACCTTCGCCGCGATGAAACCCGGCGCGCGGTTCGTCAACGTCGGCCGCGGCGAACTCGTGGTGACCTCCGACCTCGTCGGCGCGCTGCGGGACGGTCCGGTCGGTGGCGCGGCGCTCGACGTCTTCGACACCGAGCCGCTGCCCGCTGAAAGTCCTTTGTGGACGATGGAAAACGTGCTGATCTCCCCGCATATGTCGGGCGACTTCGTCGGCTGGCGTAATACTCTGGTAGAGGTGTTCGCGGACAACTTCCGTCGCTGGCGCGCGGGAGAGACGCTGCGCAACGTCGTGGACAAGCAGCTCGGGTATGTGCCGTCGGAGACGCTTCGCCAAGGTTAGGGGCCGGATGAACGACACCAAGTTGACCGCTAGCGAGCTCGTCGCGGCCTATGCCACCGGAGAGCTTTCGCCGGTCGAGGCCACGCAGAACGCGTTGCGTGTCATCGAGGAACGCGACGGTGAGACCAACGCCTACTGCCTGGTCGACCCCGATCGTGCACTCGAACAGGCGAAGGCGTCCGAAATCCGTTGGCGGGACGGGAACCCGATCGGCTGGCTCGACGGTGTCCCCGCCTCGATCAAGGACATGTTCCTGACACAGGGCTGGCCGACGCTGCGCGGTTCACGCTGCATCGACCCCGACCAGCCCTGGGACGTCGACAGCCCGGTCACCGCGCGCCTGCGCGAAAACGGCTTGGTGCTGCTGGGAAAGACCACGACGCCGGAACTCGCCTGGAAAGGCGTCACCGACAACACACTGACCGGGATCACCCGCAATCCGCACGACCCGAGGACGACGGCGGGCGGGTCCAGCGGGGGGAGCGCCGCGGCCGTCGCGGCCGGGATGGGCGAGCTCTCCGTCGGTACCGACGGCGGCGGCTCGATCCGGATTCCGGCCTCGTTCTGCGGAATCGTTGGTCTCAAGCCGACGCACGGCCGGATCCCGCTGTTCCCGGCGAGCCCGTTCGGCCCGCTGTCGCACGCCGGCCCGATGGCGCGTTCGGTGGACGACACCGCGCTGCTCCTCGACGTTCTCTCGATGCCCGACTACCGCGACCCCGCCGCGCTCGCTCCACCGTTCTCGACCTACCGCGAAGCCGTCCGCCGGGACGTGCGCGGGCTGAACGCCGCCTATTCGCCGACGCTCGGCTTCGTCGACGTCGACCCGGAGGTCGCGACGATCGTGAAATCCGCGGTCCAGTCGCTGGGTGACGCGGGCCTGCACATCGAAGAGACCGACCCCGGATTCGCCGACCCCAAACCCGCCTTCGACATCCTCTGGTCGACGGGTGCGGCCAAGTGGCTGGACACCTTCCCCGCGGGTTCGGACAAGAAGGTCGACCCCGGCCTGCGGAAGGTGTGGGAGTTCGGCAAGACCTTCTCCGCCAGCGACTACCTCGGCGCCAACGCCGAACGGGCCGCGCTGGGCATCCTGATGGGTGAGTTCCACACGCGCTACGACGTGCTGATCACGCCGACCGTCCCGATTCCCGCTTTCGAGGCCGGGTGCGAGGTCCCGCCGGGCAGTGGTCTGGACGGCTGGCCGGACTGGACGCCGTTCACCTACCCGTTCAACATGACCCAGCAGCCGGCCATCAGCGTCCCGGCGGGACGCACGTCCAGCGGCCTCCCGGTGGGCCTGCAGATCGTCGGCCCCCGGCACTCCGACGACCTGGTGCTCGCGGTCGCGAAGCTCCTCGAAGAGGTCCGTCCCTGGCCGTGACCTGCGGAAAGAGAGCAAGGGACCTTTGCTATCGCCGCGAGGTCAGGGCTGTGGAATGGGTGCGGGGTGGGTCTTCCGGACCAGGCCCCGCACCTGGGCGCTGCACAGGGCGAGGCAGGTGGCGGCCACGACCAGCGCGGCGCAGGCGAGCAGCGTCGTACTGACCCCGAAGTGCAGCGCGGCCGGTCCCGCCGCCATCTGGCCGAGTGGCAGGGCGATGAAGGAACCGAGCATGTCGTAGGAGTAGACGCGCGCGAGTTTGTCCTCGGGCACGTTCTCCTGCAGCGAGACGTCCCACGCCACCACGAACTGCTCGATCGCCATGCCGGAGACGAACATGGCCGCCAGCAGCAGAGGCAGCCAGGGCGCCTGGCCGAGCAGGATCAGCGGCGGCGCTTCGAAAAGGATCACCGCGACACCGATGAACAAAGCGCGCCGTGGTTGCCATCGAGCCACGAGGATCCCGCCGACGAGCGAGCCGATCGTCTGCGCGGCGAGGGCGAATCCCCAGCCGGACCGCCCGAAGGTCGAGTCGGCGACCAGCGGACCCAGCACCGCGATCCCGCCGGCGATGACGGCGTTCACCACCATGAACTGCACGACCACGACCCACACCCAGGTCCGCGAACGGAACTCCCGCCAGCCCTCGGCGAGTTCCGCCAGTGGGCGGCTGCCGGGGATCCGTTCCCGGCGGTCCAGGCGGATGCGCCGGTAGGACAGGGCGGAGCCGAGGAACAGCAACGCGTTCCCGCCCAGCGCCCAGCCCGGGCCGACCGCGGTGACGAGGATGCCGCCGAGCCCGGCGCCGGCGATCCGTCCGGTGTTCGAGAGCAGCCGCACCAGCGCGTTGGCCTGCGTCAGCAGGGTGGCGGGCACGGTCAAGGGGGTGATCGACGCCGCCGCGGGCAGGGAGATCGCGGACACCGCGCCGTTCATCACGCTCAGCCCGACCAGCAGCGGGATCGACGCGAATCCACAAAGGACGCTCGCCGCGATGGTCGCCTGGGTGAGCGTCGCGGCGAGTTCGGTGCCCTGCAAGATCACCGAGCGCGGCAGCCGGTCGGCCAGGACGCCGCCGAACAGCAACAGCAACACACTCGCCACCGACCGGGCGCCGACGACGATGCCGATGTCCACCGCCGAGCCGGTCAGGTCGATCACCGCGAACGCCAGCGCGAGCGGCGCCACCGCGTTGCCGAATTCGCCGAACGTCCGGCCGGCCGCGAGCCAGCGGAAACTGTGGTGGCGCAGAGGTGCGCGCAGCGTCGTCACGGCTTCGTCATCTCGAACATCGAGACCGTCGCGCTGACCGGGATCGTGCCCCGGGTGCGGGGCGGCCGCGCGGCCGCGTGCAGGAGCCTGCTCAGTTCGCGGGCGTGTTCGAGCGCCTGCTCCCAGGTCTCGCGATCGACCCACATCTCCGCGTCGGTCATCGAGCCGCGCGGGCCGACGGCGCGGGATTCGCTGCGGCGCTTGAGTTCTTCGGCCATCGTCGCGGCGAGAAGCTGCTCGTCCTGCGGATTCTTCGAGCCGAACCGCATGCCGGACTCCGGATCATGCCGGTACCGCTTCGCCATGCCACCCCGGATCCGGATCTCTTCGACGACGTCGAGCAGTCCGGCCTCGTGCAACCGTCGCAGGTGATAGCTGATATTCGCTTGTGTCTCACCGAGTTCGCGCGCGGCTTCGGCGGCACTCATCGCGGCACCGGTCAACAGCGACAGAATGCGCAGCCGCACGGGATGGGCGAGGACGCGCAGCCCGTCGAGACTGGGGGACTCGGACATGACGGCGAGTATCGGCTGCCGGGACGACGACCGTCAAACAGTTATTTGGGGGTATCGTTGGCTGGGAGATCCGGTGCAATGATCCGATGTCTGTGCTGTGCTGGGGGTATGCGTACGACGACATTGGGCAGGAGCGGCCTCGAAGTGTCGAGGATCGCCTTCGGCACCTGGCAGCTCGGCGGGGACTGGGGTTCGTTCGACGAGGACGCGGCGATCGCGGCCATCCGGCACGCCCGCGAACTCGGGGTCACCTTCTTCGACACCGCACAGGCCTACGGTTTCGGGAAGTCCGAGGCGATGCTCGGGAGAGCGTTGCGCGAAGAACTCAAGCGCGACCGAGAGAGTGTCGTCATCGCCACCAAGGGTGGTATCAAACCGCGTTCCGAGCGGCCGCGCGATTCCCGTCGTGAGTGGCTGGCCCAGGGGATCGAAGACAGTCTTCGTTTCCTCGACGTCGACTACATCGACCTCTACCAGATCCACTGGCCCGACCCTGATTCTCCGGCCGAGGAGACCGCCGGGATCCTGCAGGAGTTCGTCGACGCCGGAAAGATCCGGCACATCGGTGTCTCCAACTACGGCTCCGCGCAACTCGCCGAATTCGACAGGACGCGACCGGTCGAAACCCTGCAGCCGCCGTACCACCTGTTCCGCCGTCACATCGAAACCGAGCCGCTGCCGTATGCGCGGGAGAACGACGTCGGCGTGCTCGTGTACAGCCCGCTCGGCAGCGGCCTGCTGACCGGTTCCTTCACCCCGGACACGACGTTCGAGAAGACCGACTGGCGTTCGCGTTCGTCGGCGTTCACCGGTGAGAACTTCCGTCGCAACCTGGCCGTCGTCGACAAACTCGAGGATTTCGCCGCGGGTAAGGGGATCTCGGTCAGTCAGCTGGCGATCGCGTGGGTGCTGGCACAGCCGGGGGTTCACGTCGCCATCGTGGGTGCCCGGAAGGCGGCCCATATCGAAGCCAGTCTCGCCGCGGCCGACATCGAGCTGACAGCTGGCGACCTCGCGGAGATCGATCGGCTCACCGCCGACGCGGTCCCGGTGGCGGGCGCCAGCCCCGAGGGCATCGCCTAGGATCACGCGACACTAGAGCTTGAACTCGGTGCCATCGCCCGGAACCGACGCGCCGCCGTCGAGAACGGCGGCGTGCTCGGGCGAAGCAGGATCTACGACCGGGTTCGTGTTGTTCAGGTGCGTGTAGGCCCAGCGCGGGCCGGGCCGGATCTTCGCGAGGCTGCCGGTGATCGGTAGATGTCCCATCGCCAGTTGCGCGCCGTCCCCGACCTTGGCCCGGGTGGCGCCCGACATCTCGTCCGGCGCGAAGAAGGTCCCGTCCAGCAATACCAGACTCGCCCCGCCGGTGAACTCGTCGAACCCGTCCGGCCAGCTCTTCAGGCACGGCGCGTACACGAAGACACCGCCGGTCTGGAGATCCTCGATCCGGTAGGCCACCACCCATGGACCGTCCTCAGTGGACGAACGCGCGTACTTCGGCCGCTTGTCGCTCACCGGGAGCACGCTCACCCGCAGACCGTCGAGGGCGATCCCCGATGCCGGGAGCCAGTCCCAGCCGCCGTAGCCGTCGATGATCGACCGCGCCGGGAACTGATCCGAAAGTGCCCGCAGAACGGCGTCCGGCGCCCATACCGGGAGCCCGCCGGCCTCCCGCAACAGGAGCAGGCCGAGTGAATGGTCGAGTTCGGCGTCGGTGAGCAGCACGCCGCGCAGCGGGATCTCCCTGGGCCCCGGTCCGGCCCGCAGTGCCGGGGTGGCGAGGATCTGCGCGCGGATGTCGGGTGACGCGTTGAGCAGGTACCAGTTTTTGCCGTCCGCGCTCACCGCGACGCAGTCCTGTGTCCGCGGCGGGGCGTCCGATGTGCACAGTGCGCAGGCGCAGTTCCATTGCGGGAAGCCGCCGCCCGCCGCGGTTCCGAGCAGGACCACCCTCATCGTGGGGCAACCGTCTGCTTGCGCATCACCAGTTCGTCCGTTTTCGTTGGTGTGGCGAGAATGAGGTCGACGACGTCGCGCTGCGGCGACCGCGAGCACACGGGGTCCGTCGCCGCGGCATCGCCGGTGAGCTGGAACGCCTGGCAGCGGCAGCCACCGAAGTCGAGCGAGCGCCGGTCGCAGGTGCGGCAGGTGTCCGACATCCAGTCTTCGCCGCGATAGGCGTTGAAGGAACTGGATTCGTACCAGATCTTCGCCAGCGGCTCGTCCCGCACGTTGGCCAGGTCCAGTGTCTTGATCGCGGTCGACGCGGGACACGGCAGCACGTTCCCGTTCGGTGCCACGGTCAGTTGCCGCGCGCCCCAGCCGTACATGCACGGTTTCGGGTACTTCTCGTAGTAGTCGGCGACGACGTAGATGATCTCCATGCTGCCGCGCAGCCGCTCGGAGGCTGCGCGAACGATCGGCTCGGCCTCGTCGAGCTGGCTCCGGGTCGGCATCAGGGCGTCGCGGTTCTGCAGTGCCCAGCCGTAGTACTGCGTGTTGGCCAGTTCGAGCCGGTCCGCGCCCATTTCCTCGGCCAGGTCGATGATCCCGGCCAGCTGGTCGTGATTCTGCCGGTGCAGCACGACATTGACCGAAAGTGGCAGTCCCGTCTTCTTGATCAGCCCGGCGACGACCAGTTTCCGGTCGTGAGCCCGCGCACCCGCCAGCTTGTCGGCACGCTGCGCCGTCGCGCCCTGGACGGAGAGCTGGATATGCGCGATGCCGCGCTCGACCAGGTCGTCCAAACGGGACTCCGTCAGCCCGAGCCCGGACGTCACCAGGTTGACGTAGCAGCCCAGCTCGGTCGCGTGCTCGACCAGAACGGGCAGATCCGGCCGGGCGAGTGGTTCGCCGCCGGACATGTGCACCTGGAGCACGCCCAGTTCCCGTGCCTGGGTGAGCACGGACAGCCATTCCTCTGTGGACAGTTCGCCGTCGCGGGTGATCAGCTCGACCGGATTCGAGCAGTACGGGCAGTGCAGCGGGCAACGATGGGTCAGCTCGGCCAGCATGCCCAGCGGCGGTTCCGCGGTGGAGGTGTTCAGGTCCATTCGACGATCCGCCGATCTCCCAGCCGGGACAGGACTTCCAGGATCTCTTCCTCACGCACGCCGGCATAGCGTTCGCGCAGTGCGTTCGCGATCACCGAGACATCCGATGTGCCGTCGCAGAGTTCGAGGACGGCCGCCGCCGTCGGGTTCGGCACGAGCACACCTTCGGGGAACAGCAGGACATGCGTTTCCCTGGTCTTGTCATAAGTGAGCCGGACGCCGCGCCGTAGCCGCGGCACCGAACCGGTCGCGATGGTGGCCATCATCGCTCCTTGGCCGCGGCGTGCTCGATGGCGTCGAGCATCGACCAGAGCACGTCGGTTTTGAACGACAGCGCGGCGATCGCCTTCTCCTGCTGTTCGCGGGTGACGGCGTGCCGCACGACGATGTCGAGGGTGCCCTTGCCCTCGCCCGAAACCTTGTCGATCCGGTTGGTGAAATAGGCGAGGTCGTCGCGGGCGATCCACGAGTAGTTCGCGAGCATGTCGGCGACGCGTCGCTGCATGAGGTGGCCGGCGAACATCTCGGTCAGCCCGGAGGCGACGGCTTCGAGCCACGGTTTCGTGCGGGCGAAATTCACGTAGGCGTCGACGGCGAAACGGACACCGGGAGCGATGTGCCGCTGATCGAGAACCTCTTCGCGGTCGAGCCCGACGGCGGTGCACAACCGGAGCCACCGCTCGATTCCGCCGTCACCGGCTTTCGTGCCGTCGTGGTAGACGATGCGGTCCAGCCATTCCCGGCGGATTTCGGGAAGGGGGCAGTTGCTGATGATCGCCGCGTCCTTCTGCGGGAGCACGCACTGGTAGTACCAGCGGTTCGCGGCCCAGATCTTCAGTTCGTACTCGGACAGCCCGCCGTCGTGCATCCGGTGGTGGAACGGATGCGTTCCCCAGTACCGGTGGGAAAGCCCGCGCAGGGCCGCGATGAAGTCCGATGAGGACATCGGTGCGGCGGAAGGGGAAAGAGACACATGCGCCTCCAACGGCCGGGGTGCTCGCTGATCGGGACGGCGGCACGGTGATGGGGGAAACCGGCCCCCACCACCGGGTCGGTGATCAGTCCTCCATGCGGGCCGCGTAAGCGGTGACCTCCATGGGAGTTTCGTACTCGACGAAATCGGGAGTGGTCCATACCTCGATGGTTTCGATCATTTTCGGACTCCTCGGATCGCTGACCTTCATCCCCGGTTCGTCCACATGGAACGGACCGGGCCGAGCCCCGCCACCCTAGAAGCGGGCCGCCGATTCTGACCAGACGTAAGGACGAAGTTCCGAGGGCGTTTTGTAAAGGTTCCTACCTATGGCGGATCGCGCCGCCTCGATGGTCACGCTCGGCACACACAACGGTTAATGGTAAGCGCTTTCCATACCCCGACCAGTGGTGTCCGTTTCGTCCTCTGGTGTGTTTGTATCCAACTCGATGGATGTACCCCGACCACCCGTCCACCGCCGCCATCTCCAGCTCCAGGGGTGTAGCTAGTAGGAGGCGTTTCAAATGTCCTTACGTCGTACTCTCGCCACCACGTTCGCCGCCGCGACGGCCGTATCGATCGCGGCCGTTCCGGCGGCGGCCACCGAAACGCCGTCCATCCAGGCGATCAAGCAGATCGCGAGCGGGCTGAACCAGGCCTGGTCGATCGATTTCCTGCCCGACGGCACCGGCCTCTTCACGCAGAAGGACGCCAAGACGATCAGCAAGATCGACAAGGCGGGCAAGGTCACCACGGTCCAGACCATCCCCGGGGTGAGCGTCACCGTGGAGGCGGGCCTGCTCGGCATCGCCGTCTCGCCGAAGTACGCCACCGACCAGACGGTCTTCATCTACTACACGACCAGCTCCGACAACCGGATCGCCAAGCTGAAACTCGGGCAGGCACCGACGCCGATCGTCACCGGCATCCCGCGCGGTGCGCAGTACCACCACGGCGGGCGGATCAAATTCGGTCCTGACGGCTACCTCTACGCGGGCACCGGCGACGGCCAGAACGGCGCTAACGCGCAGAACAAGAACTCCCTCGGCGGCAAGGTCCTGCGGGTCACCACCGACGGCGCTGCCGCACCGGGCAACCCGTTCACCAGCCGCGTCTACTCCTACGGCCACCGCAACGTCCAGGGTCTGACCTGGGCGAACGGACAGCTGTACATCTCCGACATCGGAGCGAACAAGCTCGACGAGCTGAACAAGATCGACCCGGGCAAGAACTACGGCTGGCCGACGTGCGAAGGTCCGTGCAACACGGCCGGCATGACCAACCCGGTCAAGGCCTGGGCGACGTCGGCGGCGACGCCGAGCGGGCTGTCGTCCTACAAGGGGTCGCTGTACATGGCCTCGCTCAAGGGCGGCACCTACAAGCTCGACCTGAACGGCAACGGCGGAAAGCTCTGGACGAACATCGGCCGCACGCGCGACGCGGTCGCCGGTCCGGACGGCCAGCTGTACACGATCACTCCGAGCGGCCTCTACACCTCCGACGGCAGCTAGCCCCCTGCGCGTTTCGTCCTCTAGTTGCGGTGGTTCGACCCCGAACTACCGTAAGTAGAGGACGAAACGCGGGGAGGGTCAGCCGCGACCGACGGAGGCCGCCTGCTCGAGTTCGGCGAGCGCCGTGTCCAGGTGGACAAGAATGCGCTGCAGATGCGGCACGCTCCGGCGGCAGCCGGTGATGCCGAAGTCGAGGTTGTCCCCGTTGCTGGTCAGCGTGATGTTCAGCGCCTGCCCGTCGAGCAGCACCGACGCCGGATAGATGCCGTCGAGCGACGCGCCGTTCCAGTACATCTGCTTGCGCGGCCCCGGGACATTCGAGATCACCAGGTTGAACGGCGGTTTCGTGTTGTTCACGATGCCCGGGATCGGCGAGACGCCGAGCTGGGCGACGTTGATCCCGGACAGCAGCAGCGTCTGCAGCGGCGTCAGCTCCGAGAACAGCTTCTTGCCGTTGCGCATGGACGCGTTGATCGCCGCAAGCCGGGCGGCCGGATCGGGCAGGTCGGTGGCGAGGTTGCACAGCAGCGCGCCGATGTTGTTACCCGCCGCGTCGCCGCTGTCCTTACGCCGCAAGGAAACCGGGACCATCGCGGTCAGTGGCGCGTCGGGCAGTGCGCTCTGTTCGATCAGGTAGTCGCGCAGCGCTCCCGAGCACATCGCCAGGACGACGTCGTTGCGCGACACCCCGGCCGCGGTGGCCACCTTGCGGACGCGGTCCAGCGACCACGATTGCGCGGCGAAGCGGCGGGCCCCGCCGATCGGGACGTTGAACATCGTCTTCGGTGCCTGCGACGGCAGCGTGAGGCTGTGTTCTTGGAACGCCTCACGCGCCACCTTCACCGCGGCGGGCGCGATGCCGGCGAGCTGGTTGACCGTCTTGCCCATGGTCTGGAACACCGAGGGGGACGCCTTGCCGTTGCGGCCGCCGTCCGGTTTGGGCCGGGAGCCCCACGGCGGCGGGCAGTCGAGGTCGCCGGGGTCGTCCGACAGCGTGCCCTGGAGGTGCCGCAGCGCCGAAACGCCGTCCATGAGCGCGTGGTGGATCTTGCTGTAGATCGCGAACCGGCCGTCCTGGAGGCCCTCCACCAGGTGGATCTCCCACAGCGGACGGTGCCTGTCGAGCAGGGTGCTGTGCCACCGTCCGGTCAGTTCGAGCAGTTCGCGGATCCGGCCGGGCTGGGGTAGCGCCGAATGACGAAAGTGGTAATCGAGTTCGAGTTCGGAATCGTTGGCCCAGGCGATATGTCCCGCGGTGCCCACCGGCCTCGCCGGGCGACGGCGGAACACCGAGCGCATGTTGTCGGAATCGAGCAGTTTCCGGCGGATGTCACGCAGGTAGTCGGGTCCGGCGTCCTCGGGTTTCTTGAACAGTTGCAGTCCGCCGACGTGCATCGGATGTTCGCGCGTCTCCACGAGAAGGAACATCGAGTCGGTCACAGGCATCAACGGCATCGTGGGACCACCTTCCGCGCGGCGGCGTGCGAGCACGCCGGGTGCGAGAGTCTACGCACACCGCAACCACCTTCTCACGCTTTAGGGTGACTGACATGACGATCCCGACCGATCCGAAGACGGGCGAGTTCCGTCGGTCCGCCAACCATTTCGACGCGCGCATCACCGCCGACGGCCGCGACGGCTGGCTGGTCGAGGCGGGAAGATACCGCTTGGTGGTCAGCCGGGCGTGTCCCTGGGCGAGCCGGGGCCTGGTCGTCCGGCGGTTGCTCGGCCTGGAGGCGTCCCTGAGCGTGGCGGTGGCCGACCCCATCCAGGACGACAAGAGCTGGCGGTTCACCCTCGATCCCGATGGCCGGGATCCGGTGCTCGGCATCGGGTACCTGGCCGAGGCGTACCACGCCGCGGACCCGCACTACATGGGCGGGATCAGCGTCCCGGCCATTGTGGACATTCCGAGCAAGCGGCTGGTGAGCAACGACTATCCACAGATCACCCTCGATTTTTCCACCGAATGGACCAGTCTCCACCGGGCCGGCGCGCCCGACCTCTATCCCGAGCGGCTGCGTGACGAGATCGACGTCGTCAACGCGGGCATCTTCGCCGACGTCAACGCCGCCGTGTACCAAGCCGGGTTCGCGACTAAACAGTCCGCGTACGACGACGCCTATACCCGGCTCTTCGCCATGCTGGACGCGCTTTCCGACCGGCTCGAAAAGCAGCGCTACCTCGTCGGCGACACGATCACCGAAGCGGACATCCGGTTGTTCACCACGCTCGTCCGGTTCGACGCGGTCTATCACGGGCATTTCAAGTGCAACCGGCACAAACTGGCCGAAATGCCGGTGTTGTGGGCCTATTCCCGGGATCTCTTCCAAACGCCGGGCTTCGGTGACACGGTCGATTTCGACCACATCAAACGGCACTACTACGAGGTCCACGAGCAGGTGAACCCGACGCGGATCGTGCCCCGCGGGCCGGACCTGTCCGGCTGGACCACGCCGCACCACCGGGACCAGCTGGGCGGACGCCCGTTCGGCGACGGCACGCCGCCGGGACCCCCGCCCGACGACGAACGGAGTTCGCATGGACCGGCTGCCTGAACACGCCGACGTCGTCGTGATCGGCGGCGGCATCATCGGGGTCAGCTGCGCGTACCGGCTCGCCGCCGCCGGAGCCGCGGTACTGCTGCTCGAACGGGACGTCCTCGGCGGCGGGTCGACGGCGAAGGCGGCCGGCGGGATCCGGTCGTCGTTCACCAGCCGGGTCAACATCGAGATCGGGCTGCGCGGGCTGGCCGAGTACGCCTCCTTCGCCGAGACCTACGGCACCGAGATCGACTTTCGCCGCGACGGCTACCTGTACCTGATCACCGACCCGGCGGACCTGCCGGAATTCGAGCGCTGCGTGGCGCTGCAGAACTCCTACGGCGTCCGCAGCAGACTCGTCGAGCCGGGTGAGGCGCGGCGGTTCTCCCCGCTGATCGAGACCGAAGGGGTGGTCGCGGCGCTCTGGTCGCCGGACGACGCCAAGGCCACCCCGGACTCCGCGGTCCAGGGCTACGCGCGGGCCGCCCGCGGGCACGGCGCGGTGCTCCGGACCGGCGTCGAGGTCGTCGGGATCGAGCGCGACGGCGACGAGATCACCGGCGTCCGGACCGGCGAAGGGCTCGTGCGGACGACGTCCGTGGTGTGCGCGGCGGGCGCCTGGTCGGGACGGATCGGCGAGTTCGCCGGCGTCGACCTGCCGGTGCGGCCGTTCCGGCGGCAGGTCGTGTTCACCGGGCCGATCCCGGGGCTGCCCGCGTCGGTGCCGCTGACCATCGAGATGCCGTCGGCCTTCTACTTCCACCGCGAGGGCCTGGGCCTGGCGATGTCCTTTTGCGACGGCGACGGCGACCCAGGCTTCGACACCCGGTACCGGCCGGGTGACTGGCTGCCGAAACTGGCCGAGATCGCCGCGCGGCGGGTGCCCGCGGTACTCGACGCGGGGATCCGCAGCGGCTGGGCCGGGTTGTACGAAGTCACCCCCGACCGCAACCAGATCGTGGGGGAAAGCGTCCAGGTGTCGAGGTTCTTCTACGCGACCGGATTCTCGGGACACGGGTTCCAGATGGGTCCGGCCGTGGGGGAGCTCGTGCGGGACCTGTACCTGGGCCGGGTCCCGGCCATCGACATCACCGAGCTCGACGTCCGGCGGTTCGCTGACGACCGGGCGGTCACGAAGGAGCACAACATTGTCTGAGGGGTTCGTCGAGATCACCACCGAGGCGGAGCTGCGCGAGATCCTGCCGCCGCCGCTGGAACGGACCGCGAACAAGGCGCGGCCGAAGCTGCACGGGATGGACCGGGAGTGGCTGGCGGCGTCGCCGTTCGTGCTGATCGCGACGTCGGCGGCGGACGGTACCTGCGACGTCTCGCCGAAGGGCGACCCGGCGGGGTTCACGCTGGTCCTGGGCGACACGCGGATCGCGATCCCGGAACGCCCGGGCAACCGGCGCGCGGACGGGTTCCGGAACGTGCTGTCGAATCCGCACGTCGGGCTGATCTACCTCATCCCGGGGCGCGGCGACACGCTGCGGATCAACGGACGGGCGCGGCTGGTGCGGGAGGCGCCCTTCTTCGACGACATGATCGTGAAGGGGAACCGGCCGAAGCTCGCGCTGGTGGTCGACATCGACGAGGTCTTCCATCACTGCCAGAAGGCTTTCATGCGGTCGAAGCTCTGGGCGCCCGAATCCTGGGCACCCGAGGCCATGCCGTCGCGGGCGGAGATCTCCCGGACCTTCGAACGGCCGGACGACAGCATCGCGGTCCTCGAGGAGTACTACGATCCCGCCAACTACTCGGCTGGTCTGTACAAGTAGCGCGATGGTTGCTGGATCGTTGAACGATCTGGCAATATCGGCGGGGTGCCTGCACCCACCGGAGCCCAGCATCTGGCCGACACGCTGACCGCTCTGGGGACCGAAGTCGTCTTCGGTCTCCCGGGGGTGCACAACCTGCCGTTATGGGAGGCGCTGGCCGATACGGACATCCGGCTCATCGGGGTCCGGCACGAGCAGACGGCCGGGTACGCGGCGGACGGCTACGCCCGCGCGACCGGGAAGCTCGGGGTCGCGCTGGTGACCACCGGGCCCGGGGCGGCGAACACGCTCGCCGCGGTCGGCGAGGCGATGGCTTCGGCCGCGCCGATGCTGGTCATCGCGACCGACATCCCCTCCACACTGCGCCGCCCCGGCGTGGTCCGCGGCGTGCTGCACGAGACTTCGGACCAGCAGGCGATGTTCGCGCCGGTCACCAAGGCCGGGTTCACCGTCCAGAGCGCCGACCAGGTCGCGCCCACGCTCCACCGTGCCGCCCGGCTCGCGCTCCAGCCCCAGAGCGGGCCGGTCTACGTGGGCATCCCGGCCGACTTCCTGTCCGCGCGGACACCCGGCCGGCGTCCGCCCTCCTCCCACGCCCGGCCGTTCGAGATCCCCGATCTCTCCGAGGCCGAGGCGCTGCTGGCCACCGCCGAGCGGCCGCTGATCTGGGCGGGCGGAGGCGCGCTCCGCGCCGGGGCGGGCGAGGCCATCGGCAAACTCGCCGAACTGCTGGCCGCGCCGGTACTCACCACGTTCGGCGCCCGCGGCCTCCTGTCGGTCGACCACCCCTGTCTCGCCCCGAACCCGGTGCACGCGCCCGAGGTCGGCGCGCTCTGGGACGAGGCCGACGTCGTGCTCGCCATCGGCACCGACTTCGACGGGCTGATGACGCAGAACTGGCTGATGCCGAAGCCGAAGAAGCTCATCGCCATCAACGTCGATCCTGACGACGCGGCCAAGAACTACCAGCCGGACGTCACCCTTGTCGGCGACGCACGCGTGCTCACCGAGGCGCTCAAGATCGAGGAACGGCCGGGTATAGCGGCCCTCGTGGGCAAACTCGCCAAGGTCTCCGCGCGGGTCCGGCAGCGGATCCGCGAGGAAGAGCCGCAGGCCGCGGACCTTCTGTCCACTTTGGACGAAGTGCTGCCGCAGGACGCCGTCGTGGTCTCGGACATGTGCGTGGCGGGGTACTGGATCGGCGGCTTCCACCGCGTCCGCGCGCCGCGCAAGCTCGCCTACCCGATGGGCTGGGGAACGCTCGGCTACGGCTTCCCGGCGGCGCTCGGCGCCGGTGCGGCGGGGGTCGGCCGCGCGATCTGTGTCAGCGGGGACGGCGGTTTCCTGTTCGGCTGCGGGGATCTCGCCACGCTGGCGCAGGAACAGCTGCCGGTCACGGTGATCATCGTCGACGACGGTGGCTACGGAATGCTCCGGTACGACCAGGACCGCGCCGGGCTGCCCCGCCGCGGCGTCGACTGGGACAGCCCCGATTTCGTCGGCCTGGCCAGGTCCTTCGGTGTGCACGCGGACCGGGTCTCCGGGTTCGGTCGCGCGTTCCGGCGGCTGCTCGGGGAGTTCGTCGAGTCCGACGAGCCGAACGTGCTGGTCGTCCGCGCGAAGATGAAGCCGCCGCTCAACACCTCCCCGCGCTGGTACCGCAAGGAATCTTCGTGACCGGGCTGCGCGTCGGCGTGGACATCGGCGGGACGTTCACCGATCTCTGCGTACTCGACGAGACCGGTGTCGTGGCCGTCGGCAAGGTGCTGACGACCCACGGCGAGCCGGCGCGCGCGGTCGAGGAAGGTCTGAGGAGGACACTCGCCGACGCGGGGCTGGACGCGGGCGACGTCGAACAGTTCGTGCACGGCACTACGCTGGTCACGAACGCGCTCATCGAGCGCAAGGGATCGCGGACCGCGCTGCTGGCCACCGCCGGGTTCCGGGACGTGCTGGAAATGCGGCGCGAGCACCGGTACGAGCTCTACGACCTGCTCATCGAACTCCCCGCCCCGCTGGTGCCGCGCCATCTCCGCTTCGACGTCCCCGAACGGATCCTCGCCGACGGTACCGTCCACACCGGACTGGACGAGGAGTACGTCGCCCGGCTCGGCCGTGAACTCGACGCCCGCGGGATCGACGCGGTCGCGATCTGTTTCCTGCACTCCTTCACCAATCCGGTGCACGAACGCCGGGCCGCCGAAGTGCTCAAGGAGGTCGCGCCGCGGCTGCGCGTCGCGCTGTCGAGCGAGGTCGTCCCGGAGATCCGGGAGTTCGAACGCGCGTCGACGACGGTCGCGAACGTCTACGTCCAGGACCTCACCGAGCGGTACCTGCGTGACCTGGAACGGCGTCTGCACGACGCCGGGGTGCGGCCGTCGCCGCACATCATGCTGTCCAACGGCGGGATCGCGACCGTCGACACCGCCGCGCGCTATCCGATCCGCATCCTCGAATCGGGCCCGGCGGGCGGCGCGCTGGCCGCGTCCGCCATCGGATCCGCGGCCGGCGTCGAGGATCTGCTGGCCTTCGACATGGGTGGCACCACGGCGAAACTCTGCATGATCTCCGGTGGCGCGCCGCTGGTGACGCACGAGTTCGAAGTGGACCGGAAGTACCGGCTGCTGCCGGGATCCGGGCTGCCGGTCAAGGTCCCGGTCACCGACATGATCGAGATCGGTGTCGGCGGTGGCTCCCTCGCCCGGATCGACGCGCTCGGCCTGCTCACCGTCGGCCCGGATTCGGCCGGGTCCGAACCCGGCCCGGTCTGCTACGGCCGGGGTGGCACCGAGCCCACCGTGACCGACGCCGACCTCGTGCTCGGCTACCTCGACCCTGGCTACTTCCTCGGCGGCGGAATGACTTTGGACGCCGAAGGCGCGCGCGAGGCGATCCGGGCGAAGATCGCCGAACCCCTCGGTGTCAGCGTCGAAGAGGCCGCCTGGGGCATCCACACCAGCGTCAACGAGGACATGGCCAACGCCGCCCGCGTGCACGCCGTCGAACGCGGCAAGGATCCGGCGAAGCTGCCGATGTTCACCTTCGGCGGTGCCGGGCCGGTGCACGGCGTCGGGGTGGCGCGGGCGCTCGGCGCACCCGTCGTGGTCGCCCCACCCGCGGCCGGGGTGATGAGCGCGGTCGGTTTCCTCACCGCGCCGCTGGCCTTCGATTTCGTGCGCTCGGCGCGGGCGGCGGTACTCGATCTTTCCTGGGAGCAGGTCGACGCGCTGTTCGCCGAGATGGAGGCCGAGGGCGGGGAACTGCTGGAGAAGTCCGGTGTGGACGGTGCGAAGGTGACCCACAGCCGGGTCGCCGAGATGCGGTATTCCGGGCAGGGCTACGAAATCCGCGTCCCGATCGAGCAGGGCGAGTGGCCGGAGTCTCTGGTCGACGCGTTCACCGAGACCTACCGGACGCTGTACCGGCGGACCGGGCCGGACGTCGCGGTCGAGGTGCTCAACTGGCGGGTCGTTTCGAGCGGTCCGGTACCGGAGGTCACCTTGAAGCTCGCCGGCGTTGTGGCCGAAGGTGACGCGCTCAAGGGAAGCCGACCGGCCTATTTCCCGCCAGCGGGTGGCTTTGTCGACACCGCCGTGTACGACCGGTATCGGCTCAAGCCCAGTGACCGTGTCGTGGGGCCGGCCATCGTGGAGGAACGTGAGTCCACTGTGGTCGTTCCGCCGGGCGCGAGCTGTCTCGTCGGTGAGGACGCCGGCTTGGTGGTGACGGTATGACCGTCGACCCGATCCTGGTCGGTGTGCTGGGAAACCGGCTGCACTCGATCCTGGCCGAACAGCAGAACGCGCTCGTCAACACGGCGTTCTCCTCCGTGGTGAGGGAATCACTCGACCTCGCCTGTGCGGTGTTCGATTCGCGCGGCGAGATGATCGGCCAGTCCGTCGGCGGAACGCCCGGCCACATCAACGCGATGGCGACCGGGATGCACCACTTCATCGCCGCGTATCCGCCGGAGACACTCGAACCGGGCGACGTGCTGCTCACCAACGATCCGTGGCAGACCGCCGGGCAGATCAACGACATCACCGTCGCCACCCCGGTCTTCCTGCGCGGACGGCTCGTCGCGTGGTTCGCTTCCTGCTGCCATGCCCCGGATATCGGGGGACGGCTGGTCTCGGCCGAGGCCCATGAGGTCTTCGAGGAGGGCCTGCGGCTACCGATCATGAAGTTCCTCCGCGCGGGTGAGGTCAACGCGGATCTCGAACTGCTGATCCGTGCGAACGTGCGCACCCCGGAGGAGACGATCGGTGACCTGTACGCCCAGGTCACCGGGAACGAAGTCGGGGCCGCCAGCCTGGTCCGCCTGCTGGAGGAATTCGAGCTGGAGTCGCTGGACGCCGTCGCCGCCGAGATCATGAACCGGTCCGAGCGGGCTTTGCGGGACGCACTCGCGAAACTGCCGGACGGCGTCTATACCAGCGAATTGGTCACCGACGGGTTCGACGACGAGGAGGTCGTCCTCAAGGTCGCCGTGACCATCGACGGCGAGGAGATCCATCTCGACTTCGCCGGATCCTCGCCACAGAGCCGTCGCGGGATCAACGTCGTCCTCAACTACACCCGGGCGTACGCCTCGTTCGCGGTCAAGGCGGCTATTTCGCCTGCGGTGCCGCATAACGCGGGTTCGTTCCGGCCGGTGCACGTGACCGCCCCCGAGGGCTCGGTGCTCAACTGCACGTCACCCGCGCCGGTCGCGTCCCGGCACCTGATCGGCCACTTCCTGCCCTCGCTGCTGATCACCGCCTTGCACGAGGCGTTGCCCGGCAACGCTTTGGCGCACAGCGCGGACGCGTTGTGGATGACCATCTGGCGCGGCGCCGATTCCTCGGGCGGCGAGTTCATGCTCAACGTCTTCCAGACCGGCGGGATCGGGGCGCGGGCCACCAAGGACGGCCTCAGCACCACCGGATTCCCGAGCGGGTTGCGCTCCACGCCGACCGAGGTCATCGAGACGATGGCGCCGCTGGTGCAGCGCGAGCGCGTGCTGCGGATCGATTCCGGGGGAGCCGGACGTCGGCGCGGCGGCCTCGGCCAGTGTACGGCGATGGCGGCGCGGGGCGAGATCTCGTGGAGTGTCAACGGAAACGTCGACCGGGTGCTTCGCCCGGCGTCCGGAGTGGACTCGGGGCATGATGGGGCCGCGGGCCGGTTCGGGCTCTCTGAGGGAGCCGACCTGCCGTCGAAGAGCCGGGTGAACCTGCGTCCGGACGACGTCGTCGACGTGACCCTCCCGGGCGGAGGCGGCTACGGCGATCCGTTCGATCGGGAGCCCGAGGCCGTGCTCGCCGACGTCGTCGACGGTTATGTCTCGGCGGAAGCCGCACGCGACCTGTACGGGGTCGAGGTCACTTACCACGGAGAACCCGGGGCCCTGGTGCGGCTTCCGGAGGATTACACAGCGATTTCGTCGAGAGGGAAGAGATGAGCATGGGTCGGCTGGCCGGCAAGGTCGCGGTGGTCTTCGGCGGCGCGAGGGGTATCGGTCTCGCCACGGTGAAGGAGTTCATCGCGGAAGGCGCGACCGTGTACTCGAGCGACATCCGTGAGCCCGCCGAATCCGTCGACGGCAACAATCACTCCCTTGTGGACGCCACGGACGAGGGGCAGGTCGACGCGTTCGTGCGCGGCGTGCTGGCCGAGACGGGGCGAGTCGACGTGCTGTTCAACAACGTCGGCATCCACCTCGGAAAGCCGCTCGCGGACACCACGCTGGCGGAGTTCGACAACATCTTCGCCCTCAACGTGCGGGCCGCGTTCCTGGGCGCGCGGGCCGTGCTGCCGCAGATGATCGCGCAGAAGGCGGGCAGCATCATCACGACGTCGTCCAACGGCGGTGTGATGGGCCGCCCCGGCGACCCGGTGTACAACGCGACCAAGCACGCGCTGGTCGGCATGACGAAGTCGATCGCCGTCGCGCACGCGCACCAGGGAATCCGGGCGAACACGGTCAACCCGGGCGCGATCGACACCGACATGCTGCGCGGCACGCTTTCCACCCCGGAGGAGTTCGAGGCCAAGCAGCACCAGCTCGTCTCGAGCACCCCGGCGGGCAGGGTCGGCGAGGCGTGGGAGGTCGCGAAGGCCGTCGTGTTCCTGGCGAGCGACGAATCCCGGTTCATCAACGGGGTCGCGCTCCCGATCGACGGCGCCAAGGCCGCGGGCGCCATGCCGGGGAACCGGTACAGTCTCGACTTCGAACTCGGTGTCAGGTAGCGCCGTGTCCACTGTGGATGCCGAGGCCACCCTGGCGCGCGATCGCTACCTGCTCGAACGGAGCGGGACGGCGGAACGCGTCGCCGAGATCCTGCGTCAGCGCATCACCGAAGGCGTCTTCCCGCCGGGGACAAGGCTTTCCGAGCCGTCGATCAGTGCCGCGCTCGGCGTCTCACGGAACACCCTGCGCGAGTCTTTCCAGCTGCTGGCGCACGAGCGGCTCGCGGTGCACGAGCTCAACCGCGGGGTGTTCGTGCGCGAGCTGACCGCGCAGGACATCGCCGACCTCTACGTCATGCGGCGGGTCACCGAATGCGGTGCGCTGCGGCGCGCCGCCGAACGGTCCACAGTGGACCTCGCCGGAATCGCGCAGGCGGTGCGCGACGGCCGAGCGGCGGCCGACGAAGGCGACTGGCACTCATGCGGGACCGCCAGCATCGCGTTCCACCAGGCGCTCGGCGACCTGGCGGGCAGCGAGCGGGTCAGTACGACGATGCGTCAGGTGCTGGCGGAGACCAGGCTCTTCTTCGTGCTGGCGGAGAACACGCGCGCGTTCTTCGAGCCGTTCCTGGAGCGGCACGAGCGGATCCTGCGCGATCTGGAACGCGGGCGGTTCGGGCCGGCGGAATCCGCACTGGAGAAGTACTTGCGAGACGCCGAGAAGCAACTTCTGGCCGCTTACGAGCGCAGGAGTTGAGGCTCCCTCCCGTGCTATGAACGGCCCGTTACTTGCAAATTTCTCAAGTAACGGGCCGTTCATAGCATGCGCGCCTAGCAGTTCAGCGACGCGGCCGCCCAGTCCGCATGGTCGGAGTCGACCCCGTCGCCGCCGTCGGTGACGACCAGATCGAGAACCTGGACCCCGGCGAGCTGGACGGACAGCTGCTGGGCGGATTGGCCCCGCTTCAGCACCTCCGTGCCTGCCAACCGTTTGCCGTCTCCGACGACCTCGAAGGCCACGCTGCCACCGGCCTTCTCGTCGTCGACCCCGACGGACGAGGCGAACGACGTGCACCCGCCACCGAGGTAGAGCCGGACCTTGGACGGCGCGTGGACACCCAGCCCGTCTTCGTAGGTGACGCCACCGATACTCATCTTGTGACCGTCACCGGCGGCTGATTCTCCGTTGCTGGTCCCGCGTTCCACCGGCCCGTACCCGTTTTCCGCCGACATGAACTTCGCCTTCGACAGCGTCGTCGGCCCCGCGGCGGGCGGGGTGACCAGTGGTGCGCTCCCGTGGGCGGACAACGACCGCTTGCCCCAGCCCGTCCGATAGTCGACGGTTCCGGAGACGTCGACGCGGTCCCCGCTCGGGCTGTCGGGTCGTACGGTCCAGCTGTGCTCCCACGACTTTCCCGGCGCGACGGAAGGAATCCACGCCTCGGCGCGACCGTCCGGCTGCCAGCCCGCCCCGACGGTGAGTTTCACCTTGCCCGCGGTCACCGGCGTCCGGCCGTCGTTGAACACCCGCAGGGTCGCGGTGAACGGCTTGTCCACGGCGGCGTATTCGGGGGACCGCAAGGAAAGTGTCGTATGAGGTGCGGCCTTCGCCTGCTTGGACGGCCAGACCCGGAAGGTCGCCGAACCGTGGCTCGGCAGCCCCGCCCGGAGTACGCCGGCGGACTCGGTCTCATCGCCGGTCCACAGATCCCGGACCCGGTAGCCGGCCGCGGCCGGGGCGCCGATCTCCCGGGCGGTGGCGGACACCGTCGCGGGCGCGGCGCCGCGGTTGAACAGCACGACGACCTGAGAGCCGTCGGACATCGGTTTGGCCCAGACCTCGGTGTCGCCGTCGTCGCGGATCTTGTGGCCTTGCTTGCCACCCCAGTCCTGGTTGACGGCGAGAAGTTCCTTGTTCAGCAGGATCTTCTTGGTCGCTTCGGACATCGAACGCAGATCGTTCCCGGCCAGCAGCGGGGCGTTCAACAGTGACCAGAGCGCGAAGTGGGAGCGGTACTCCGTGTCGGTCATCCCGCCGTTGCCGACTTCGAGCATGTCCGGGTCGTTCCAGCCGCCCGGCCCGGCGTATCCCTCCAGGCCGACCTGCTGGTCGAGCAGGCTGGTCATACTCGACCAGGTGTCACTGATGTCGCCGGTGGTGCGCCACAGTTGCGCGTCGGCGCTCTTGCCCCATTCCCAGGGTTTGTTCTCGCCCCATTCGCAGAGGGCGTAGACGATCGGACGGCCGGTCTTCTTCAGCGCCTCGCCCATTTTCGTGTACCGCTCCAGCGCGGGACGGCCCTGGTTGTGGCAGTTGTCGTATTTGAGGTAGTCGACGCCCCAATCGGCCCAGGTCCGCGCGTCGACCTCTTCGTGGTCGAGCGAACCGGGCATCGTCCTCGCACAGGTTTCCGTGCCGGCGCTGGTGTAGATGCCGAGCTTCAGGCCCTTACCGTGCACGTAGTCGGCCAAAGCCTTGATACCGCTGGGAAACCGGGTCCGGTGTGGTTCGTACTTCCCGTCGGCCGTGCGGTTCTTCTCCGCCCAGCAGTCGTCGAGGTTGACGTACTCGTAGCCCGCGGCCTTCATCCCGGACGAGACCAGGGCGTCCGCCGTCTCGCGGATGAGCTGTTCGTTGATGTCGCAGGCGAACTTGTTCCAGCTGTTCCAGCCCATTGGTGGTGTCGCGGCCGGTACTCCCGCGGGCGGGGGTGGGCTTTCCGCCGCGGAGACAGGTACGGCGTACAGGGTGGTGAGCGTGCAGGCGGCGACGAGCGCGCCAGCGAGACGACGCATGACTTCCTCCCAGAATGCTCAACTTTGAACAAACTTCCTCATCAACCAACAGGATCGACCGGTGAGGGTCAAGGGCCGATGGGATGGTGTCGGAAAATCACCGGAGGTCGCGGGGGCGTTCGCGTCGTGGCTGGATCCGGGTGAGGATGAGGGCACGAACTGAGGAGGAGACCATGGTGTCGTCGGCGTCCGCGCGGAATCCGTTGTGGCACCCCTTCGCGGATATGGGAGCGGTCGACGGCGATCGGCTGGTCATCACCCGCGGTGAGGGTTCCTACGTCTGGGACGACGAGGGGAAGCGCTATTTCGACGCGACCGCGTCGCTCTGGTACGCGAACTTCGGGCACGGGCGCGAGGAGATCGCGCAGGCCGTGGCGGACCAGTTGCGGACCCTGGATTCGTACAACCTGTTCGGCGGTTACGCCAACGAACCCGCGCTGAAGCTGGCCGAGCGGGTCTCCGCGCTGGCGCCGACGCCGGGTTCGAAGGTGTTCTTCGGCTCGGGCGGCGGGGACGCCATCGACACCGCGTTCAAGATCGCCCGGTCGTACTTCTCGCACACCGGACGGCCGGAGAAGGTGCACGTGATCGGCCGGGTGCAGGGTTACCACGGCACCCATGGTTTCGGCACGGCCGTCGGCGGGATCGCCGCCAACGCGGCGGGTTTCGGGCCGCTCCCAGGCGACGTCTCGCATGTGCCGTACGACAGCGCCGAGGCGCTGGAGGCGGAAATCCGGCGAGTCGGGCCGGAGCGGGTCGCGGCGTTCTTCTGTGAACCGGTGATCGGCGCGGGCGGGGTCCTGCTGCCGCCGGACGGGTACATCGAGTCGGTCGCGGAGATCTGCCGCAAGCACGGCGTGCTGTTCATCGCGGACTGTGTGATCGCGGCGTTCGGGCGGCTCGGGACCTGGTTCGGGATCGACCGGTGGGCCGTGAAACCGGACATGATCACGACGGCGAAGGGCATCACCGGCGGGACGATCCCGCTGGGCGCGCTGATCGTCGCGCCGCACGTGGCCGAGCCGTTCTTCACCGGGGAGCCCGGCGCGCCGGTGCTACGGCACGGCGCCACCTACGCGGGGCATCCGGTCGCGTGCGCCGCGGCGAACACGACACTGGACATCTACGAGCGGGAGGGGCTCATCCCGCGCGGCCGGGAACTGGAGAAACCTCTGGCGGACGCGCTTTCCGGGCTGGCCGCGCATCCGCTGGTCGCCGAAGTGCGGGCCGGGCTGGGCTTTCTCGCCGCGGTGGAACTGAAGGCCGACGTCCTCGCGGCCGACCCCGGTGCGCCGGGAAGGCTGCAGCGGACGGCGCGGGAGGAAGGCGTTCTGGTGCGGAACCTCGCCAAGGGGATCGCGGTGTCACCGCCGCTGATCGCGGGCGAGGCGGAACTGGACCTGCTCGCTTCGGCTTTGCCGCGGGCTCTGGACCGGCTCCGGGTCTGAGCGGTCGGTACCGGTGTTATGAACGGACCTTTCATAACGAGATTTGTCATGAAAGGTCCGTTCATAACGCGCACGAGGGCTGCGCGCTCGGCCATGAAGGGGAAGCCGACGGGACCGTTCCCTTCATGACACCCCCAGTGCGGCGAGCCCACGTGGGCCCGCCTCAGGAGAGGCGGAGTTCGCCGCCCTCAAGTTCCGCGAGGTCGTGCGGACGGGTGGGATCCATGGTCACCTGGAAGTCATACGCCATACCGGCACATTAACCACCCGCCCCGACAATTCCGGGAACTCATGCCCCCTGACCACGGTGAACTGCCACTTGTCGACCCCGCCGCCGATGATCTCGGCGTAGCGGCGGGCACCGTCCGCGTTGGCGAAGCGCACCTGTTGACCGTTGGTGAGATGGGTGATCTTGACCGCCATCCGTGCCTCCTCGAAGTCCGGTGCCGGCCCGCGGAGCTTCCCCCTCCGGGGCCGGCGCGAGACAGTAGAACACACGTTCGATCGACGCGGCCAATCGAGTCCCCCGGCCGGGTCATCGACGCATGGTCACCCTGGGCCAAGCGTCCAGTCCACGTGCGGTTTCGTGGGCGCGGATGGCGCGAAGACCGTCGCTGAGCTCCTCTTCGCCGAGGGTCTCGAAGCCGAGCCGGGCGTAGTACGGCGCGTTCCACGGCACCTCGGCGTACGTCGTCAGCGTGAGCCCCGCGAGGCCTTCGCTCGCCGCCCACCGCGCCGCGTGCTCGATCAACCGTCGCCCGAGTCCCTGCCGCCCGTGGTCCGGACGGACCGACACCTGCTCGATATGCCCGTAGCCGTCGACGACGTCGGCGAGCAGGTACGCCACCGGTCCGTCACCGCGATCGCACACCCACGCCCGGCCCGCGCGCTGGAAGGCGGCGAGATCGGCGATCGAGGGCGGGTCGTCGTCGGCGATCGCGGCCATGCCGAGCGCGCGGAACGGTTCGCCGGCGGCGCGTTCGATGTCCTGGAGCCCGGGCAGGTCTTCGGTGGTGGCGGGTCGGATCACGAATCGAGTTCTACCCGCTCCGCCGGGCGAAAGCGCGCGAATTTCCCTCGCGTCAGAGGGAAAACGACGCCACGGCCCGGTGGATCCGGCCCGCGTACGACTGGAGCGCCGCGATGGCGGCCCGTTTCGCCTCGTCGCCGATCCGGGTCGCGGGGGCGGCCATGCTCAGCACCGCGGGCCGGTGCCCGGTGCTCGGGATCGGGACGGAACACGACCAGACGCCGTCGTCCAGTTCGCCCCAGCTGACCGAATACCGGTTGATACCGGCGCGTTTGACCTCTTCACGCACGCTCGGCCCGCGGCGCTGGACGAGCAGGGAAAGCCGGCTTTCGCGTTCGCTCTCCGGCAGCATGGCGAGCAGCATCTTCCCGGACGCGCCCGCGCCGAGCGGGACGGAATGGCCGGGCTGGAAGGTGAAGCGCATCGCGCGTTCGCATTCGACGCGGTCCGCGCAGACGGCGGAATCGCCGAAATGCTGGAACAGCAGGACCGTCTCGCCGAGGTCGCGGGCGGCCTCCTCCATGGCCGGGCGCGCCAGCCTCGCCAGATCGTTGGCCAGCTGCGCGGCCCGCGCGAGCGGCATCACCTGGCTCGTCACGTGGTAGCGGCCGGTCTTTCCCTCCTCCAGAAGCTGGAGTTCCTTCAGCAGTGCGACATAGCGATACGTGGTGGCGACCGGGGTGCCGATCCTCGCGGCGAGTTCGGCGACGCTCGCGTCCCAGCGCCGTTCGGAAAACGAAAGCAGCAGCTGCAGTACTTTGCGTGAGCTGCTGGCGCCGGGGGTGCGTTTCGGAGGAGCGGCGGTGTCTGCGGATCGTGCGGCAGTCGTCATCTCGACCTCTCGCCAGAGCAATCACGAAGAGTCAAGAAAGTAGCACATTGTGTGAATAGTCGACCAGGGACTTTGGTCCATGAACAAGCGGACTTCTTGCTGGGTTCGGGCATAGGGAAAAGCCCTTGGCAGGCAGGATCGCCCGGAGACGATCGAAGAGACCGCCGCGCTCGTCGACGAAGCGGGCGGCCGGGGAATCGCGGTCCGCGTCGATCACCTGGTTGCCGACGAGGTTCGCGAGCTGGTGGCCAGGATCGACGCCGAGCAGGGCGCGCTGAACATCCTGGTGAACGACATCTACGGCGCGCCCATCGAAGGGAACAAGACGGTCCGGGAGTCCACTTTGGACACCGGGCTGCGGACGCTGCGGCCGGCGATCGTCACGGGTTACCGCTGAGCCGTCCGCAGCAGGAACGGCGTGAGCAGACCGGGCGCGGCCTGCTCCGCCATCGCCAGCCCGGCCGATTCGTCGACGTCGACCACGGAGTAGGCGCCCTTGCCCGCCGCGATCGGGGCGACCACGGTGATCAGCCCGCCGCGGCGCTGGAAGAACGAGCGGCTGACGACGATCCCGATGAGCCCTTCGCGGCGGATCGCCACCGTCGAGCGCGCCAGTGAACCGGAGCGGCTGACCAGGTAGCGCCCCACGATCGCGTGGCCGAGGTTGCGGTAGCGATCCCAGCCGACGATCACGGCGAACGGCACCAGGCCGAGCGCGACCTGCCACATCCACCAAGGCAGGAAATCGATCCACGCCAAGCCGAACAGCGCCGCCGCGAGCACCAGCACCCCGCCGACGGCCCGGGTGAGCCGCCGGTTCAAGGCCCGCCGGGGATGCCGGTTCAGCGGCACGGTGGCCGGGTCGAAGTTCTCCCGCAGCACGTCGGTCGCGACCTCGTGGACCCGGCCGATGGGGGCGGGCGGGAGCAGGAGCCCGCCACCCTTGTCGCCGCCCTTGCCCTCGCGCAGCCCGCCCGCGATCGCGGTGAGCCGGGCGCCGCCGGCCATCCGCAACGGCAACGGTTCCTTCACTTCGACGCCGCGCAGCCGGTCTTCTTCGATGGACACCGAACGCGTGGTGATCAGTCCGCGCCGGATGTGCAGTGTGCCTTCGGATTCCCGGGTGAGCCGGAAGTTCCAGAACGAAAGCACGTACCCGCCGACGGAAAGCAGCGAGACGACGACCAGCAGCCCGACCGCCGCGACGACGACGATCAGCCAGACCGCGGTGTTCGCCAGCCCGTCGAGGAGATCCCGCAGCGGCCCGACGTTCTCCGGGTCGATGTTCAGCTGGTGCGCGAAATGCCAGACCGTGGCGAACACCGCGCCCACCACGGCGAGACCGGAGAGCGTGAAGGGCGCGTACCGCAGCCACTTCCGGTCGACCTCGGCGACGACCTGTTCCGGCGGGGGCGCGGCCTCCGTGGCGACGACTTCCTTGCGGTGCAACAGAACCGTGCGCAGCCGGTGCGCCTCGGTCGCGCTGACGGCGTCCAGCACCAGCTGATCGCCGCCCGGTCCCTGGCCGTGGGAATGCCGTCCGGTGCCGATGCGGACGGCGCTGAGGGAGAACAGGCGGTGCTTCGGTTCCGAGGTGACGTCGACCGTGCGGACGCGGTCCAGCGGGATCGCGCGATGCTTGCGCAGCAACAGTCCCGTGGTCCACTCGACCTGGTCGGCGGTGATGCGGTACCGCGAGGTGAGCACGTGGGAGATGCCGACGAACACGGTCAGCGCGGTGATGGCCAGCCCGACCCATTCCCAGCCGTTGCCGCGGCCGAGGATCACCGTCCCGATCAGGACCGGAAGCGATTTGACGACGTCGAGCACCGGCCGGATGAGCAGCATCCGGCGGTCCAGGCGATGCCAGGGGTCGAGGACCGTTTCCTCCACCGTCGGCGGTGTCTCGGTGCTCATGTCGCGTCGCCGCGGATGGCCTGGGTGGTCTTGGTGAGCTCCGCGGCCAGTGCCAGCGCCTCGGCGTGGTCGAGGCCGGCGATCTTCACCGGGCCCGCGGCCGACGCCGTCGTCACGGTG
The DNA here is from genome assembly GCF_046549055.1 of Amycolatopsis sp. lyj-112. Taxonomy (NCBI): domain Bacteria; kingdom Bacillati; phylum Actinomycetota; class Actinomycetes; order Pseudonocardiales; family Pseudonocardiaceae; genus Amycolatopsis; species Amycolatopsis sp. lyj-112. Next base: position 160,691 of record NZ_JAJPWS010000001.1, read on the forward strand.
ATCTTCGCGAGCCGGAACAGCTGCTCGACCGGGTCGCGTTCGATGTCGACGGTCTGGATCCGCGAGATCGGCGCGATCCGCCAGTCCTGCTTGAGCCAGCCTTCCTGGGTGTACACGGCCTCGCCGGTGACCTCCCAGCGGTGGATCCGGTAGCGCCACTGCGGCATCACCACGAGATGCAGCGGCGCGAGCACACACGAGATCGTCAGCGTCACCGTGAGCCACGACGGCGGGTCGTCGTTCGTGAACACGATGACCGCCTGGACGCCGATGAGCACCACCCAGCCGACCGCGGCCCATACGGCCCAGTACCCGATGGCCCGACGGCTGACCCGGTTCGCCGGCGGGCGCAGGGTGAGCCGCTCCGCCGCCGCTGTTTCCTCAGTCACCCCTCAAGCGTGCACCACCTGGGCACGGACTGCCCACGACAGGTGTCACGGCACGGCTAGGATCGTTGCCACCGTCGGCGGAATGGATTGCCCCTACCGGGGCGTTGCCGCCTACAGACGGTTGTGAGCACAAAAGCTGGAGGACTTGGTGGCACTGGACCCGGAGGACCTGTACGAGGTGGACTCGGACGTCCCCGACCTCGGCGGGACCGTGCTGCTGCACTACTTCGAGGGGTTCATGGACGCGGGGTCCGCGGGCAAGCTCGTCGCCGAGCACCTGCTGAACTCCGGCGAGCACCGGGTGGTCGCGCGGTTCGACGTCGACCGCCTCATCGACTACCGCTCGCGCCGCCCGACGATGACCTTCGCGATCGACCACTGGGAGTCCTACGACGCGCCCGAACTGGTCGTCCACCTGCTGCACGACGCCGACGGCGTGCCGTTCCTGCTGCTCACCGGCCCGGAGCCGGACCACGACTGGGAGCGGTTCGCCGCCGCCGTGCGCGGGCTGGTCGAACGCTGGGACGTCCGGCTCACCGCCGGTTTCCACGGCATCCCGATGGGCGCGCCGCACACCCGCCCGCTCGGGGTGACGGCACACGCGACGCGGAACGAACTGGTCGGCGACCACCAGCCGCTGCCCAACCGGATGCAGGTTCCGGGCAGTATCGCCGGGCTGCTGGAGTTCCGGTTCGGCGAGTGGGGGCACGACGCCGCCGGTTTCGCCGCGCACGTGCCGCACTACCTGGCGGACTCGATGTACCCGGGCTCGGCGCTGCACCTGCTCGAGGCGGTCGCCAGGGCGAGCGGGCTGAACCTGCCGGACGGCGACCTCCGGGAAGCGGCCCGCGAGGCCGACGCCGAGATCGACCGGCAGGTCTCCGAATCCGAGAAGATCGCCGACGTCGTCCGCGCGCTGGAACGGCAGTACGACACGTTCATGGAGGCGTCCGACAAGGAGAGCCTCCTCGCGGAGTCGGTCGAGCACATGCCGACAGCCGAGGAACTGGGCAACCAGTTCGAGCGGTTCCTGGCCGAGCAGCAGAACAACGGCGGGGACACCCCCGAGCGCTAAAGCCCCCATCGCGCGTGAAGGCCCCCTTCCCTCGGCTCAGCCGAGGGAAGGGGGCCTTCACGGACTTTCAGGTCAGTGCCAGCCGAGCGAGGCGATGACGCCCCAGGTGTTCGCGAGGCCGCCTGAGCTGCCCAGCCCGGACGTGAGCAGGCCCTGGGTGCCGGGGACGGCGGCGAAACCGAGGATCGAGCTGCCCTCGGCCGTCGCGGCCACCTCCGGCGGGAGCACGTCCTTGCGCCATTCGGTCCCGTTCCAGACCGACATCAGCACATGCCCGTCACCGGGCACCCAGCCCGCGGTCCAGAGCTTCCCGGAGCCGTCGAGCGTGGCGGCGTTGATCTCGTCGAACGGCCCGTTCGGCAAGGGGCTGAACGACTTCCCGTCCCAGCGCGTGACCATCGCCGGGATCCCGGTCGCGTTCCATTCGTTCACCCGGCCGACGACGTACGCCGAGCCGCGACCGTCCGGCACGATGTGGTTGACCAGCCAGCCGGTGCGGTAGTCCGACGGCACCGGCACCTCGACCTGCCGCCAGCCCTTGCCGTTCCAGTGCAGCAGGAACGGGGTCTCCTTCCCGTCCGCCGCCACGGAGGTCGCGCCGACCCACAGGTCGTCGTCACCGGTGCCGCCGACCCGGGTCGGCTGGAGCGGGCGGTTCCCGGTCAACGGGATTTCGACCTTCTCCCAAGCCTTTCCGGTCCAGTGTTCGAGCCGGTAGGTCCCCTTCCCGGTCGCGTTCTCGTAGTCGTAGGCGACCACCCACGCCGAGTTCGGCGCGAACGCGGCGAGGTCGCTGATGTAGCCGTCCATCCCCGCCGGCGGTTTCGGGCGTTCGATGTCCGTCCAGGCCTGTCCGTTCCACCGCTGGACCACGGTGGCCGTCTGCGCCGCGGCCGGTTGAGCCGCGCCCGACGGCCGGGCGGAGCGCAGCTGACGCGGGTCCGCGACCCGCGCCCGCTGCGTGCCCGCCCCGGCGGTGCGATCGCCCGCCACCCAGACGTTGTCCGGCGCCGACGCGGAGATCTCGGAGAGCCGGGAACTGGCGCCGTCGATCGGGGCGAGGGTGGTTTCGGCCCATTTCGTGCCGTCCCAGCGGATCGCGAGCGGGACCTCGGCGCTGCCGGTCCAGCCGCTGCCGATGGTCCACGCGTCGTTCGTGCCGGTGGCCGCGACACCGAAGTAGATCCGGTTCACCGTGCTGTCCAACGGCTGCTCGAGCCGCCAGGCCTCACTCGCCGATGCCGTACTCGTGAGCAGGCCGGACAGGCCGAGAACGAGACCGGACACGGTCAGCGCGGATCGTGTTGCTACGCCTTGCATCTGGGACCCTTCCAGTTGTCGCAGGGGTTCACGTGAATCCTTTACGACCTGTCGGCCCGGAAGGTTGCCCGCACGGGGGAATCAGTGGTCTATGGCGATCATTTCCCTCGAATGCTTCGGCTGTTCGATCTCGTCGATCGCGGGCCGGTTGCTCCGACCGGGTGAAGGTGCCGGGCCAGATGGCCGGAGCGGCGGTAACGAATATCCGCTCCTCGGCGACTGATCGTTGTCCGCACCGATCGGCGCGACGCCCCCGGCCGGAATTGTGAGAACCGATGAAGCTTCGAAGAACCAAGCTCCTGTCTCTGGTCGCCGTGGCGGCCACGATCACGGTCATGGCGCCGTCGCCCGCACTCGCGGCCCCGCCGACCAGCGCGGTGGTGGTTTCGCCGACCACTGTCCAACGTGGACAGACGTTCACCGTCTCGCAGACGGTCTACAACGCCGACCCGACGTCGGCCATCGTGGGTGGCAAGGCGACGCTCTACGGCAAGGAATCCCCGCTCCCGGGGATCGTCGACCTGGTGTCCTGCCCGGGTGCCTTCGCCTGTGACATGCTCGGCGGCAGCATTCGCGGCGGGGTCGGCGAGGTAGCGCCGGGCGAGAGCAAGAATGTGCTGTTCACCTTCCGGGTCAAGGACGACGCCCCGCTCGGCAACGTCACCCTGGAGCACCAGTTCGTCGGTGAGAACTACAGCTTCGAGATCCTCGACGGACCCGTGCTGACCATCACCGGCGGGACGACCGCCGCCGACCTCGGCGTCACGTTGACCGCGTCCCCGCGCGGGATCCTGACGTCGTCGATCGAGTATTCGGTCAAGGTGACCAACGCCGGTCCGTCGGCGGCGACCGGGATCCGGGTCGCTTCCACTCTCGGCAACGGGTTGAGGTTCACCGGTTCGGCCACGTGCGCGAACCCGGGTGGCGTCAAGATCGTCAACTGCGACATCGCGTCGCTGGCGTCCGGTGCCAGTGCCACGGCCAAGTTCTCGGTGGCCGCGGGTCTGCTCACCCTCGGCCCGATCAAGACGACGGCGAAGATCACGCAGAGCTCCGTCGCCGATCCGAACGCGGCCAACAACACCGCGTCGTCGACCTGCACGGCGATCACCGGGCTGCTGCTCACCTGCTGAAGCCCTGGTACACCCAGCGATTCGGCATCTGCTCGGCGAGCAGGTGCCGAATCGTGTCGAGGGGTCAGCGCAGCCGCGCGGCCCGCGAGTTGAGATAACGCCGCTGCGGCAGGCTCGCCGCTCGCCGCGCGGCCTCCTCATAGGACTCGACGGCGGCGGCTGTTTCCCCGGCCATGTCGAGAAGATGCGCGCGGGCGGCGTGGAACCGGTGATCCCCGGTGATCCGGTCGTCGAGTTTCCCCAGTGCTGCCAAGCCTTCCCTCGGGCCATGGGCCATTCCGACGGCGACAGCGTGATTCAGCGCCACCACGGGATTGTCCGAGAGCCGCAGCAGAAGTTCATACAGCGCCTCGATTTGGGGCCAGTCGGTCTCTTCGCCGCTCGGTGCCTCGTCGTGGAGCGCGGCGATCGCCGCCTGGATCTGGAACTGCCCGGTCGGGCCCTGTGGCAGCGCCGCCGAAAGCAGTGCGATGCCTTCCGCGATGTACTCGGCGTTCCAGCGGCCGCGGTCCTGTTCCGCCATCGGGATCGGGGCGCCGTCGGGCCCGGTCCGCGCGGGGCGGCGGGCGTCGATGAGCAGCATCAGCGCGAGCAGCCCGGTGACCTCGCTGTCGTCCGGCAGCAGCCGGTGGACGATCCGGGTCAGCCGGAGGGCTTCGGTGGAGAGTTCGCTCCGCAGCAGTTCGGGGCCCGACGTGCTGGCGTAACCCTCGTTGAAGATCAGGTACAGCACGTGGAGCACCGCGTCGAGCCGTCCGGCGCGGTCGGCTTCCGGCGGCATGCCGAACGGGACTCCGCTGTCCTTGATGCCGCTCTTCGCGCGGCTGATCCGCCTGGTCATCGTCGTCTCGGGAACCAGGAACGCGCGCGCGATCTCGGCCGTGGTGAGCCCGCCGACCGCCCGCAACGTCAGCGCGATCTGCGACGCCGGGGACAGCGAAGGGTGGCAGCAAAGGAAAAGCAGGATGAGCGTGTCGTCGGAGTCGGCCGCCTTCCGGTCCGCCGCGGGCGCGAGGTGCTCCCCGGGCAACGTCCATTGGGTGACGGTGTCTTCGCGACGTCGCCGCGCCTGCTCGCTGCGCAGCAGGTCGGTCAGCCGCCGCGACGCGACCGTGATGAGCCAGGCGCGGGGATTGCCGGGCAGACCCTCCTCCGGCCACTGCGTCGTGGCCGCGAGAAGCGCCTCCTGCGTCGCGTCCTCCGCCAGGTCGAAATGGCCGTACCGGCGGACGAGGGCGCCGAGGACCTGCGGAGACAGTGCGCGCAGCAGGTCCTCGACAGCGGTCTCCGGCACTCAGAGCTCCAGATCCTCGATGCCGTCGACGCACGGCCGGATGTCGACGTACCACTCGTGCGCGAGCACGGTGCCCTTCGGGAACGGGGTGTCCGCCAGCTTGGCCGCGACCTCGCAGGCCCGGTCGTAGCTCGCGGTGTCGACGATCGTGTAGCCGACCAGGACCTCCTGCGTCTCGGCGTACGGCCCGTCCGTCACCACCGGCGCGCCGTCACGCAGGGAGATGCGGCGGGCGTGCGCCGGCGGGGTGAGGCCCTGCGCGTCGACGAACTCGCCGGACTCGACCAGATCGTTGTTCCACTTGGTCATGAACTCGTGCAGCGCGGCGACGTCGCCGGCGCTCCAGCCGCCCTCGCCCTTGCCACCGAGCATGTCCAGATCCTGCTGCGACCCGACCATCATGATCATGTACTTCACGGGTTTCTCCTCTCGGCCGGCACCGCCTCGGTGCCTTCTCACCGGAGACGTCGGAGCCGCCGGACGTGACCGGACACCGGCCGCCGATCTTTTTCGGAGATTGTCCCTCAGCCGCGGTCGGCGGCGGTGTTCATCGCGTCGGCCGGCCCGGGCAGCCGCGCCGATGACGAACGACTCCGACAGGTCGGGCGAGAGTCATGACCCGACGGTAGTGACGCGAAGGGATGATGATCGAGTTTCCCGGTCGTCCGATCAGGCGGGATGTGCTTCCCGGACGGACGTGAACTCGTTCGGGCCGGGCCGCGAAGAGCGGGATGAAGACGGACACCGACGGAAGGCGGTCCATGAGTCCTGCAGGACAGCAGCGGTCCTCACCGGGGGAGGACGACGCGGCGGTGATCGGGCGGTCATGGGCCGATCCCGACAGCTTCGCCGTGATCTTCGACCGGCACAGCCCGGCCATCGCCCGATACCTGGCGCGGCGGCTCGGCAGCCAGATCGCCGACGATCTGCTGGCGGAGACGTTCCTCGCCGCGTTCCGGGCGCGCCGGCAGTACGACCTCGCCCGAACGAACGCGCTGCCGTGGCTCTACGGCATCGCGACCAACATCCTCGCCAGACATCGCCGGGAAGAGGCCAGGGAACTGCGGCTCCTCGCCGCCGTCCCGGCCGAAGGCGTCGAAGAGGGCCATGCCGACCGGGTGGCCGCTCAGGTCACCGCCGAGGCGATGAACGGGCTGCTCCGTCACGCGCTGGCCGGGCTCGCCGAAGGGGATCGCGACGTGCTGCTGCTCGTCGCCTGGGAGGGCCTGGCCTACGACGAGGTCGCCGCCGCCCTCGACATCCCGATCGGCACCGTGCGGTCCCGGCTGTTCCGCGCCCGCAAGAAGGTCCGTGGCGTTCTCGACCTCCCGGACCCCACGACTCACGAGGAGATCTCCCACCATGGATGAGATGCAGTTGCTGCGGGACCTCGGGAACGAGACCCCGGCCCCGGCCGCCGCGGACCTGACGGGCGCCCGGGCCAAGCTGCTGGCCGGGATCGCCGAGGACCAGCCCGCACCGCCCGCCGCCCGGCCGCCCGCCACCCGGCCGCTGCGACGGCTGGCGTGGACCGGCGGTGTGGCCGTCGGCCTGGCCGCCGCGGCCGCGGTCATCGCCGTCGTCGCGTTGAGCCCGGCCGCGCCGATCGCTCCCGCGCCGCCGCCGAGGCACGTGCTGCTCGTCGCCGCGGAGGTCGTCCGCGCCCAGCCGGAACTCCGGCCGAGGGAGGACCAGTTCGTCTACTCCAAGCAGCAGCGCCCGGACGGCTGGTACTACGAGCAATGGGCCTCTGTGGACGGTACGCACGACGGCCGCTACAGCATGAACGGCCAAGAGGGCACGTCGCCCGGCTGCCGCGGCGGCAAACGCGCCATCCCCGCCGACGAGGGCGGCGGCGCGAAGAACTGCATCCCGTTCCGCGTCTATTACCCGGATCTGCCGACGAAGCCCGACGCCGTGCTCGCGTATCTGCGCGAGGACACCCGAGGGGAGGGGACCGGCGCGCACAGCGTGAACGTCGAGGCGATGAACCTGATCGAGAGCGTGCTGGCCCCGGCGGCGAGGGCGGCGCTTTACGAGACGCTCGCGAAGATCCCGGAACTCACCGTGCGCACCGGCACCCAGGATCCCTCCGGACGTCCGGCGGTGACCGTGAGCTGGACGGTCGGGGACTTGCCGCTGGAGTTCTACCTCGACCCGAAGACGTACGAATTCCTCGGTCGTGAAGGCTCCGGTTCCCTGGTGGCACACGGGATCGTGGACAAGGTCGGCCAGAAACCCTGACCGGAAGCCGACTCGACCCAGTGCTGTCCGGAAGCGAGGTTGTGAAAGCCACTTTCGCACACCGGCCTGGGAACACATGTCCACAAAGGACTCCGGATGCGGTGAAGGCCTGTAGGGCGTACGCAAGTAGAGGACTAAACGTGGGTCGGCTCGTTCTGGTCGTGGGCATGGCGAGGAGCCCGTCGCCGGTGTGGCCGGCGGGCTCCTCTGGTCAGGCGAGGGTGGGGTGCAGTGTGTTGCGCCTCGGGGCCTGTAGTGGATCCAAGTACTGCGGCGGGATGAATTCCGGTAGCCCATCGGCGGCCATGCGGACTTCCCAGTCGCCGTGGTGGATCAGGCGGTGGTGGAAGCTGCAGAGCAGGCACATGTTGCGGAGGTCGGTCAGTCCGCCGTCTGCCCAGTGATGAATATGGTGAGCGTGACAGCGCTTCGGCCGCCGTTGACAGCCGGGAAAGGAGCAGCCTCGGTCGCGGGCGTTCAAGGCTTTCCGCTGGCCGGGGGTGACGAACCGTTTGATCCGCCCCACATCGAGGGGTTCCCCGGCGGCGTTCATCACGATCGGCAGCATCAGGCAGTCGCAGGTTCCGGGCTGGTCCGGGCTTGCGATGGCCAGGTCGAGCAGGTCCACCCACGCGTCGCCCTGCCGTTCCCAGACGGTCCGCAGGTCGGCTTGGCCGAACTCGTCGACCGGACGAGGTTTGGCGTAGGCCTCGATCGCCGCTGCGGTGCGAGCACCTGCTTCGTCGTCCAACAGGCCGGTGAGCTTCCAGAACCCGTCCTTACGCCGGTGCACTCTCAATTCGCGGCGTGGCTGGACGGGTTCGGGATCCTTCGGCTCCGCACCGTCAGGGTCCAGCCACGCCATCAGGCCTGCTTCGGCGGCCGCGATCTGCCCAGGACCCCCATCGCGAGCGAGATCGGCGAGGATCTTCTCCGCAGCCTCACGGTTCTCGACCGTGACGTGGGCGGGGATCCTTTTCAGCACTCCGATGATCTGGTCGATGTGCTGCTCCCCAACCGCGCCTTCCGCTGCCGCGACGGCGGTGGCAGGTGCCAATGCTGGAACTTCGGTGCCGTCGAGTGCGCGGGTCGGGTTCAGCGCCACCGCGCGATCCACGACCTTCTTCGCATCGGCAGGAGCGATCCGTGCGACATCAGCAAGCCACATTTTCGTATTGGCATACCCGTACAGGTCTTTCGCACCCCGGGATTCGATCTCCGCAAGATAGATGCCCAGCACAGCGGACGCGGCCCGCATCAGCGTCAACGCCTCCGTCGCTCCGTGGGCAAGCTCCAGTTTCCCGGCACGCCACAACTCCTGCGGCAACTGAGGAAGAACGGAGGTCTCGGACACCTCTCCATGATACCGCACATTGTCGAACAGATGTTCGTAATTATCTGCAACAATGAAGCGGCGCTAATAACACTGAAGGGTGATTTCATTGCCGCGATTCGACCACTCAATGCGAGCGCTGTGGTTACCTGACGCGCAGTTCGTCCGCTCAAGCTCGAGCGACGAGACTTGATCCCACAAGGAAACGTCAGCGCCGGCGAGATCCACCGGATCGACGGTCGTCACCCACTGACGCGCAGTTCGTCCCGGGCGCGGATAACTCGCCTTTCGGTGTCGCGTACGAACGCGGCCCGAGCGAAGTCCTGCGCGTCGACGGCGGCTTCCTTGCGTCGCTGCTGCTCGGCGAGAGCGCCGAGCAGCAGCTCCTCGTCACCGATCCGGTCCCACCCAACCGCACCGCATGTCCGTGCGCCCGCTCCACAAAACCCGTCAAGCCGATCGCTCCGAAGAATCACCGATCCGCGGAAAAGGAGCGGTGGAGAAGATGATCTCCACCGCCACCTCGAAGAATCCCGCGATCCGCAGTGCGAGGAAGAGGCTCGGGCTGTACTCGCCGCGCTCGAGGTAGCCGATGGTCTGGTAGTGCACGCCCAGCGCATCGGCGAGCTCGCGGCGGGAGATGCCCCGTTCCGCTCGCAGCATCGCGATCCGGTTGTAAACGACTTCGCTCATGAGCTAGCCAATTCGCTGCATCGCCTTTTCTCGTCGTGCCGCCACCGAGGACCCGGACTCGCGCCGCGCCATCCGTCGCAGCACTACCGGGGCCAACGCCAATCCGATCACGGCCCAGGCGGCCAGGACGCCGAGGGTCTCCCAAGGCCGCCAGGACTGCCCGATCTCGATCATCACCGTCGAGTCCGGCAGCAGTGCGGAGCGCATGCCGAGGCCGAGCCAGTACATCGGGAACACCTGGCCGATGCCCTGCAGCCACTCCGGCAGTGCGGTGATCGGATAGAAGATGCCGGAGATCGCGCCGAGGCCCAGGGTGGGCAGCATGATCAGGCCGATACTGCGTGCGTTCGTGGTCAGGGAACCGAAGATCGCGCCGATCGGCATGGTGGCGAGCAGGCCGAGCGCCAGTACCCACAGCAGGCCCAGCCACGACGTCAGCCCGCCCGGCGCGATGCCGTCGAACAGGATCAGGCTGGGGATCAGCACCAGCAGCATCCCGATGACCGTGCCGATGGAGATCGTGACGACCTTGCCGACGAGGTAGCCGACCATGCCGTTCGGAGTGGCCTTGGCGCGCAGGAGCGTGCCGTCCTCGCGCTCGACGGCGAGGACGCCTGCCATGCCGAGCATGCCGCTGAACACGATCGACGCGCCCAGCACGCTCGGCACGGTCGCGGCGCCGAGCGAGAACTCCGTTCCCGGCAGTTTCGCGTCACGCATGAAGAACATGGCGACCACGAAGAGCGCCGGGAAGAGGAAGGTGTTGAACAGGTCCTCGCCGTTGGTCAGGGTCTGGCGCGTCTCGAGCCAGCCTCGTCGCACGCCCAGCCGGACACTGTGCTGGATCGCGTTCATCGCGCGCTCACCTCCACGAGGGGAGACTCGGCCTGGCGTACCAGGGTCATGTAGGTGTCCTCCAGTGATGCCCGGCGGACTTCGAGGTCGCCGATGGCGTCGCCGTGCTGTTTGAACAGTTCGTGCACGTACTTCGTCGATTCCGTCGTCGAGTGCACGAACCGCTGGCCGTCCAGCGTCCAGCGCACTTCGGCCTCGCCGGCGATCTGCCTGCTCAGCGCGTCGGCGGAACCGTCGGCGACGATCCGGCCGTGGTTCAGGATCAGGATCCGGTCGGCCAGCTTCTCGGCCTCGTCGAGGTCGTGGGTGGTCAGCAGGATCGTCGTGTCGTCGTCATCGGTCAGCCGGTGCACGAGTTCGTGGAACTCGCGCCGCGCCTCCGGGTCCAGCCCGGCGGTCGGCTCGTCGAGGAACAGCAGTTCCGGGCGGCCGACGATGCCGATCGCGACGTCGAGACGGCGCCGCTGCCCGCCGGAGAGCATCCGGACCTTCTTGTCCGCGTGCTCGGTCAGCCCGACCGCGGCGACCAGTTCGTCCGGATCCCATGGCCGTTTGATGCGATCCGTGGAGTACGGCGCGTAGTAGCCGCCGAGGTGCTCCAGCAGCTCCCGCACCCGCCATTTCGCGTGGTCACGCCAGGCCTGGAGGACGACCCCCAGCCGCGCCCTCCAGTTTTCGTCCGCGTGCGCCGGGTCGATGCCGAGCACGCTGACCTCGCCCTCCGAACGCATCCGGAAGCCTTCGAGGATTTCGATCGTCGTGGTCTTGCCCGCCCCGTTCGGCCCCAGCAGGCAGATCACTTCGCCCCGGTGTGCGGTGAGGTCGACGCCATGGAGGACGTCGTTGGTCCCGTACCGCATCCGGAGGCCCTTGGCGGAGATCATCACGTCTTGTGGATCTCTCATTGGCCACCCCCATCTCAGTGCTGCGACTGAATGTAGCACACATACTACATTTGATCAGATGGCTGCTCTCGTCAGAGGAGGCCATCTACAGTGAGCCCATGTCCACGAGTGCGCGTGCCCGAGCCGACGCGTGCCCCGGTGTTTTCGCCACGCACGACGCCGCCGACGGCCCGCTCGCCCGGGTCCGCCTTCCCGGCGGCGCGGTGACGTCGGCCCAGCTCACGGCCCTCGCGGACGCCGCCGACGACCTCGGCGACGGGGCTCTGCACCTGACCTCGCGCGGCAACGTCCAGCTCCGCGGCGTTCTCCGCCCCGGCCTCGCGACCAGGCTTTCCGCGGCCGGTCTCCTGCCCGCGCCGTCGCACGAACGCGTCCGCAACATCCTCGCGTCGCCGCTGAGTGGAATCGCCCAAGGTCTCGCGCAGGCGCTCGACAAGGCCCTGTGCGCCGTCCCTGAGCTGGCCGAGCTTCCGGGACGCTTCCTCTTCGCCTTCGACGGTGGAAGCGGCGACGTCGCCGGAGAAGGCGCTGACGTCTGCTGGCGCGACGGTGCGCTCCTGCTCGACGGCACCGACACCGGCCTGCGAATCAGCGAGGAGCACGCCGTCGAGGCCCTGCTCTCGGTCGCGCGCACCTTCCTGCGGATACGGGGGACGGCGTGGCGGGTCGGCGAACTCCCTGACCCGGAACCACTTCTCCGTGGCATATCGGGTGAAACGGTGAAACCGCAAGCCTTCGACACCAAGACCGGCCTGCCCATCGGGCCGATCGGCGACCACGCGATCGGGGTCGCGCCGGTCTTCGGCCGGTTGACCTCCGCTCAAGCGCGAGTGATTGCGAAAGCCGGGAACGCCGTGGTCACGCCCTGGCGATCGATCCTGGTCCTGGGAAAGCTCGACAGGGACGTGGGTCTGGTCGTCGATCCGAGCGCGTCTTCACTCGGCGTGAGTGCCTGTATCGGACGTCCTGGCTGCGCGAAGTCGCGCGCCGATGTCCGCGCCGACGCCGCGCGCATCGGCCGGACCCCTCGCGTGCATGTCTCCGGATGTGAACGGCGGTGCGGAAAACCCGCTCAAGAACACGTCGACGTGCTCGCGGCGGAAGACGGATATCTGGTCGACGGGACGTGGTTCCCGGCCGGCGATTTGGCGAAGGCGTTGGCGGCGAAGGACAGTGCCGAAGTGAAGGGACATCAGTGATCGACTACATCCGGGACGGGGCCGAGATCTACCGGCATTCGTTCGCCACCATCCGCGAGGAGGCGGATCTGGCGATCCTGCCCGACGACGTCGCGGTGCTGGCCGTGCGGATGATCCACGCGTGCGGGATGGTCGACCTGGTCGACGACCTCCGCTACAGCCTCGACGTCGTGGAATCCGGCCGCGTCGCCCTTGAGGCAGGCGCCCCGATCCTCTGTGACGCCAACATGATCGCGTCCGGGGTGACGCGCAAACGTTTGCCCTCGGCCAACGAAGTGCTGTGCACGTTGTCCGATCCGAAGGTGCCCGGACTGGCCGAGCGGATGGGCACCACGCGCTCCGCGGCCGCGCTGGAACTGTGGCGTGACAAGCTCCCCGGCTCCGTCGTGGCGATCGGGAACGCGCCCACCGCGCTGTTCCGGTTGCTGGAACTGCTTGATGAGGGCGTCGGGGCGCCGGCGGCGATCATCGGTGTCCCGGTGGGGTTCGTCGGCGCCGCCGAGTCCAAAGTGGAGCTCGCGCGGCGCGCCCCCGCGCCGTATCTGGTGGTGCACGGACGTCGTGGCGGCAGCGCGATGGCCGTCGCCGCGATCAACGCGATGGCGAGTGAGGTCGAATGAGCGGGCGGGGACGTCTTTGGGGTGTCGGGCTCGGCCCGGGTGACCCGGAACTGATGACGGTCAAGGCCGCGCGGCTGATCGGCGAGGCCGACGTCATCGCCTATCACAGCGCCAGGCACGGCCGGAGTATCGCGCGGTCGGTCGCCGAGCCGTACCTGCGGGACGGCCAGATCGAGGAAAAGCTGGTCTACCCGGTCACCACCGAGACCACCGATCACCCCGGCGGCTACGAGGGCGCGATCGCCGATTTCTACGAGCTGAGCGCGAAACGGCTCGCCGAGCACCTCGACGCCGGCCGCGACGTCGTCGTGCTGTGCGAGGGCGACCCGTTCTTCTACGGCTCGTACATGTACATGCACGAGCGGCTCGCCGACCGCTTCGAGGCGACCGTGGTGCCGGGCGTGACGTCGGTCAGCGCGGCGTCGTCGGTGCTCGGCCGTCCGCTGGTGCAGCGCGATGAGGTCCTCACCATCCTTCCGGGGACGCTGCCCGCGCCGGAACTCGCGCGGCGGCTGGCCGACACGCAGGCCGCCGCGGTGCTCAAGCTCGGCCGCACGTTCGGGAACGTCCGCGAGGCGCTGGCCGAGGCCGGGAAACTGGACGACGCCTTCTACATCGAGCGCGCGACGTGGGAGAAGCAGCGTGTCGAGCGGTTCGCCGACGTCGACCCGGAATCGGTGCCGTACTTCTCGCTGGCACTGCTGCCCAGCCCCGCCTACGCGGCGCGGCTCTCGGGAGAGCCGGAAACCCCCAAGGCCGCGGAAACACGCACCGGTGGCGAGGTCGTGGTCGTCGGGCTCGGGCCCGCCGGGCCGGACTGGCTGACGCCGGAGGCCACCGAGGAACTCGCGGCGGCCGAGCACATCGTCGGCTACGGGCCGTACGTCGCGCGGGTGCCGCAGCGCGCGGGCCAGCAACGGCACGCGTCGGGCAACCGGGTCGAGGCCGAACGCGCCGTCGAGGCGCTGGAACTGGCGTCGCAAGGTGCACGCGTCGCGGTGGTGTCTTCGGGCGATCCGGGGGTCTTCGCGATGGCTTCGGCCGTGCTGGAGCAGGTCTCGGCCGGGAACGGCGCGGGTACGCGGGTGCGGATCGTGCCGGGCGTGACCGCCGCGCAGGCGGCCGCGTCCCGGGTCGGCGCGCCGCTGGGACACGACTACTGCGTCCTGTCGCTGTCCGACCGGCTCAAACCGTGGGAGATCATCGAACGCCGCCTCGACGCCGCGGGTGCCGCGGACCTGGTGCTGGCGCTGTACAACCCGGCGTCCCGCACGAGGACGACGCAGCTCGCTCAGGCGCGTGACGTCCTGCTCCGCCACCGCGCGCCCGAGACGCCGGTCGTGGTGGCGCGCGACGTCGGCGGGCCGGAGGAGGACATCCGCGTCGTCACCCTCGGCACCCTCGATCCGTCTACTGTGGACATGCGGTGCCTGCTGATCGTGGGGTCGTCGAAGACCCGCGCCGAGGACGGCGTCGTCTGGACACCGCGCAGCTACGAATGACGGCCTGAGGAATGCGCGTGAGGGCCACCCTCAGGGACTCAGAGTCCCTCAGGGTGGCCCTCACGTCACGTCAGGCGGCCCTCGCCGCGATCCTGACGGCAGGACGCGGTCGCGCGGCGGCGGTTCGCCGAGCGGCCCGCAACTCTTCCAGCACTCCGGCGGGATCTTTGATGAGCTGGGAAGGCAAGGTCTGCACGACGACGATGCCCGCCTTCGCATACTGGTTGTTGCGTGCCAACGTCCGTCGATAACCATCGCGATAGAAGTGAAAGTCGACCGAGTCGATTTCCCAGGCGAGTGCCACGTCGTCCCACCAAGCGTCCGGACGTCCGACGTAGCCGCCGTCACTGTCGCGAATCTCGGGATTCCAGTGGCTCGGCTCGCTGGCAAGGCGGCGGCTGATGATCTTCGCCCTGGCTTCCGCGACGGAGCGGAGTTCCTTCCACTCGGCGAGAACTCTGCGCGGGATCGCGGTTCCGCGTGTGGTCCCTTCGTCCAGTTCCAGGGCGAGCGCCTCGGGGGTGGAGTGGCCGCTCTGTACGGCTTCGATCAAGAGGCGCCCGATCGGTTCGACCGTCCGAAGACGACGGCACGCATCCGTGGTGGCACGGGTCGGTGGAGCCAGCGGGACCTCATCGCGCGTCCACGCGTTCGGCAGCCTGCGAGTGCGTTCCACGGTCACGAACCCGGTGCTGAGGATTTTGTGTTCATGTGGGACGAGGACATGGATGCCTTGTCCCACAGGGAGTTCTCCAGCGCGCATCCCGTGACGGCGGCACGCCTCTGCTCCGGTTATCCGCGCTTGAGGTCCCGCGTACAGCAACGCGGCGATCACCAGTTCATCCTGAGTGGGCTGTGCTGCGTGAAGGAGAATAATCCCGGGTAGCAGTCGGCGCCATGGTCCGCCGGGCAGACATCTTCGGTAGATGAGCCGGCTGCTCATGTCGAGTGATTCGAGGGTCGCCGCCTTGATGACGCCGTCGCGGCTGCGCTGCTGGAGCAGTTCCGGGTGATCGGCCCACCGGCCACGTTTTTTCATGATCAAAGAATGGGCGGCCACCAGGAGCTCGCGCCAGACCCTCTTTCCTTGCCTGTGGATAACTCACCCCTTGTGGATAACTCCCCGGAATGCGCGTGAGGGCCACCCTCAGGGACTCAGAGTCCCTGAGGGTGGCCCTCACGCGCATTCCGCGAAGCCAAGCGGAGCGAAGTGACTACCAGCGGCGTTGCGACTACCGCGTCGGGTCCTTGCCGTTCGGCTGCCGCGGCCCGGGTCCCGGCGACCACCAGCCCGGCACGACCTTCTCGCGGTGGATGATCGTCGGCGCGATCCCCTCGGTGAACGGTTCCACCTGCAGCAGCTGTCCCCACGACTGGCTCGGCTGGCCGATCAGGTAGCTCGGCACCTCGGGTTCGTCGGCGACCTCTTCGAGCCAGCCGATCGGACCGCCGTTGGTGCTGGACGCCCAGTTCGCCTCGTCGGCGACGGCGCCCGCGGTGATGCGGTAGTCGGGCATCTTCGAGATGCCGTCGTGCGAGGTCACCGGCTGCACGCACGGGTAGACGAACGACGCGGGCCAGTCCACGTAGACCGGTTTCCCGGCGATCTTCTCGGTCAGCGTGGTGAACGTCGGCACGCGCGGCGCGGACGCGGCGATCCAGCCGTCCTCGGTGAGGTCGTTGTCGACGATGTTGATCCGCACCGACGTCGTCTCGGGCGGCAGGTCACGCAGGTTGATCCGGGTGTCGTTCCAGCCGTTGGTGCCCGCGCCCGGTGGAAGCGCGAACTGGCTGCGGAGGACCTTCACGCCTTCGCCGGTGTTCACGCCGTAGTCGAGGCTGACCGACGTCGGACGGCGAGAGGCGCCCGCGGTGGCGACCACGATCTGCCCGTCCCCGGGCTTCTCGGCGAGCGCGTACCAGTCGCTGCGCAGCCTTCCGGCGCGCGTTTCGGGGTCGAGGAAGTTGCTCCACATCGGCACTTCGTCAGGCTTGAACCCGTGCGGCGGCTCGGCGAGCGGGTCCTTGTCGTCCAGCGCGCGGGTGTGGAAGCCGGTCTGGACGCGGCCGTTGTCCTGTTCCGGATCGGGCAGCGGCGGGGTCGTCCCGGCGGGCGGCTCTTCCTTCTCCACCGGCACGGTCCGCTGTTCCGGCTGGGCCCGCAGGATGCTGGTCGCGGCGTCCCGTTCCACCATCACGTGGTCGGAGAGGTTGCAGCTCTTGCCGGACAGATGCCCGAAGTTCGCGGCGCCGAGGCTGTAGGAACCGGCCTGGTTGTGGATCGCCCAAGCCATGCTGACGAACTCACCCGTCGCCATCAGGCCGCAGACGACGACCAGCGAGAGCGACCCGAGCCGCAGCGACCGGCTCCGGCCTTCCTGCGGCCCGGCGGGCAGCCCTGGCCGGTGTGCGCGGACGTTCTCCACGAACGCGTACACGCCGGAGATCGCGGCCGCGACGAGCAGGATCGTCGACAGCGGGATCCCGCCGATCGACGGCGCCACCGCGGTCCACTGCACGCCGAGTTTCGAGACGAACCAGAAGGAGTTGGGCCCGGTCGCGGCCAGCGCGCCGACCACGAGCAGCCCGGCGAGGAACGCCGCCCGGTTGCGTCTCGAGCGCAGCACCGTCGAACTGGTCGCCAGCGCGGTCAACGCCGCCATGGCCGCGCCGACGGCGGCGAACGCGCCGAAGTGGTGCGTCCACTTGGTCGGGGTCAGCGCCAGCAGCAGGAAGAACAGCGCGACCGTGCCGATCAGGCGGCGGCTGGGGCCGAGCGAGGCACCGGGGATCCGGCCGCGGCGCAGCAGCACCACCAGGCAGGTCCCGGTGCACAGCAGCACGAGCAGCACCGGGAACCGGCGTGGCGCCGATCCGTCCGGCAGGCTCTCGAAGAGCAATTGGTAGCGCGCGAGTTCCTGGAACCACGAGAGGTTCGGGCCGACCTGGGTACGGATCCGGGTCGCCTCCTGCACGGTGGCGAAGGTCTGGTCGGCGAACACCACGACCAGCACCAGCAGCCCGGCGGCCAGCACCGGCGCGAGCACCGGCAGCCAGCCCTTCTCGGCGCGCTGGCGGACCAGTTTGAACAGCGGGCGGGCGGCGACCAGGAACGGCGCGACCGCGATCAGCCCGGTCGGTGTCGCGGCCAGCGTGAATCCGGCGGCGGTCAAGCCGAGGCAGAGCGGCAGCAGACGCCGGGTGACCAGCGTGCGCTCGACGGCGCAGATCGCCAGCAGCGAGCCCAGCGCGGCGACCGGTTCCGGACGGACCCCGTTGTTGAACGGCATCCACCAGACCAGGAACACGGCCGCGGCGGCCCAGCCGGCCGCGCGGCTCGTCCGGACCTGGGTGCCGAGGCGGGGCATGACCTCGCGGCTGATCAGCAGCCAGCTCATCACCCCGAGCAGGAACGACGGGAGCCGGATCCACGGCGGCACCGTGCTGACGTGCGACATCAGCTGGAACACGTGGTAGAACCAGCCGAACGGCGCTTCGGCGACGCCGAACCAGCGGTGATAGTTGGTCAGGTAGCCGGTGTCTTCGGCGACTCTCGACATCGTGAGGATGTAGCCGTCGTCCGAGGTGACCGGGCCGATGAAGACCCAGGCGCCGAGCGCGATGATCACCGTCGCGTCGCGGGCGGTCAGCCGCCACCAGCCGACCGGCGCCCAGCGCGGCGCGCGGCGGGCGGAACCGGAGTCCATCCGCCACACCGCGATCAGGCAGCCGATGAAGGCGAGCGCCGCGAGCGCCCCGACGAGGGATTTCCAGACCGTCGGCGAGGTCTGGTAGCGGGTGTCCGGGACGACCGAGACGTGCAGGCCGGTGATGGGGTCCTTGCCCGCGTTGATCGAGGAGTAGATCCCGACCAGCCGCGGCCGGACGTCGCCGTCGGCGTGGAACACGACGGTCTCGGCGACCGACAGCGTCATCTGGTTCGCGTCCGCCACCAGTTTGACGTCGCAGTTGGTCTGTGACGTTGACTGCTGTGACGTCGACTGAGGAGGCAGCGGCTGCTGCGCGATCTGCTGGCCCTGGCTCGAGGCGAGGAGCACGCCGTTGTCGATGCGCAACTGCAGGCCGACGCCCTTGCCCGCGCGCGGGTCGGTGCGGCCGTCGGGCACGGTGGAGAACAGGAGCGCCTGCCCCTGCGAACGCGCGTCCAGCGAACGGATGGCCGTGCACGGCACGTCGACGCGCAGGTCCTGCGCCCAGTACCCGGTCAAGGGCGCGTTGACGGAGCGGGTGTCGCCGCCCGTTGGCCAGACGACCTCCGCTGTGTCCTGCACTACCGGCAGAAAGGGGAAAGCCAACGCGCACAAGGCGGAGAGCAACCCCAGCGTGACAGCGATCAGACGCATCGACGCAACGCTAACGGGTCTGCTCCGAACGGCTTACGCAGGGATGCCCTTGGTCGTGACGCAGAGCCAGCTCAAGGCTTCCTGAACGGTCGATACGCTGGTCGTTCCCGATCTCGGAGGCCGGCGGACGACGATCACCGGGAGGCCGAGTTCACGGGCCGCGGTGAGCTTCGCCGCGGTCATCGCGCCACCGCTGTCCTTGGTGACCAGGACCTGGATGTGGTGCCGCTCCATCAGCCCGCGTTCCTTCGCCGGTTCGTACGGCCCGCGGTCCAGGAGGATCTCGTGCCGCCGGGGGATCGGCGCCTCGGGCGGGTCGACGCAGCGGATGAGGAACCAGAGGTCGTCGAGCCCGGCGAAGGCCGCCAGTCCCTGCCGTCCGCTGGTCAGGAACACACGTTCGCCGAGGCCCGGGAGCAGCCTCGCGGCGTGATCGAGGTCGTCGGCCCAGCGCCAGCTGTCGCCGGGCTGTTCCGTCCAGCCCGGCCTGGCCAGCCTGAGCAGCGGCGTCTTCGTCTCGCGCGCGGCCACGACGGCGTTGGCGCCGATGCGTTCGGCGAACGGATGGGTGGCGTCCACCATCGCGGTGACGTCGTTCTTGGTCAGCCAGCGAGCGAGCCCCTCGGGGCCGCCGAAGCCACCGACGCGGACTTCGCCCTCAGGCAGCTTCGGCCGTGCGACGCGGCCCGCGAGCGACGAGATCACGTGCTCGCCGCGCGCCACCAGTTCCTTCGCCAGTTCCCGGGCTTCGCCGGTGCCGCCGAGGACGAGGACCGTCATCGCGCGACGGCGTCGCGCCAGCGTTCGAGCGTGCGCAGGTTGGCGAGTGTTTCCGCCCAGGTGAGTTCGGGCGCCTGCCGGTCGGCGAGGTGCGTGGCGACGTGGTCGGCTTCGCGGGCGAAGAGGCCCTGCGTCGCCTCGACCTCGATCACCTCGGGCTCGCCACCCTCCGGCGTGAGGATGATCTGCGACGTCTTCGGCTTGCGCAGTTCGTGGATCCACGCCGGCTTCGGCACGTAGAGCTGTCCTTGCGAGCCGTACACACGGATGTGATCGTCCTGGGTCAGCCGGAATCCGCAGGCCAGCTGCGCGAGGATCCCGCCGGGCAGCCGCAGCAGACCGAAGGCGACCTCGTCGACGCCGTTCTCGTCGAGCTTCGCCATCCCGAGCACTTCTTCGGGCTCGACGACGTCTTGCCCGGTCGCCGCCTGCGAGACCAGGCGCGCGAGCGACGTGCAGTAACAACCGACGTCGAAGATCCCGCCGCCGCCCAGCGCCGGATCGGTCAGCCGGGGGACGACGAAGTTGTAGCTGAAGGCGACGTCGACGGCCTGGATCTCGCCGATGGCGCCGCAGGAGATCAGTTCCGCCAGCCGCCGGATCTGCGGGTGCAGCCGGTACATGAACGCCTCCATGAGGAAGACGTCGTTGACGCGGGCCGCTTCGATGACCTTTTCGGCTTCGCTGACCGATACCGTCAGCGGCTTCTCGCACAGGATGTGTTTGCCCGCCTCGGCCGCGCGGATCGCCCATTCGCCGTGCAGCGGATGCGGTGTCGAGATGTAGACCGCGTCGACGTCCGGATCGGCGAGCAGATCCTCGTAAGAGCCGTAGCACTTGGGGATTTCGAAGCGGCTCGCGAACTCGGCCGCCCGATCGCCGGAGCGCGCGGCGACGGCTTCGAGCCGGCCGTGCTTGCTCTCTTCGACGCCCGCCGCGAACTCGGCGGCGATCGTCCCGGCGGCCAGCAGGCCCCAGCGCAGGTTTCTCACAGTGACTCCGTCTTTACAGTGATTCCGGTTGACTAGCGCGATCACGGGTGGCCGAGTACAGGAAACTGTCGGGAAACCCTTCGGCGGCAAGGACTTCGCCGACGAAGATCATCGCCGCCCGGCTGATCCCGGCTTCGCGGGACTGGGCGGCGATGGTGCCGAGTGTCCCACGCAGCACCTGCTCGCCGGGCTGGCTCGCCAGCGCCACCACGGCCGCCGGGCAGTCCTCCTTATAGAAGGGCAGCAATTCGCCGACTACTTGCTCGATGCGGTTGATCGCCAGGTGCAGCGCCAGCGTGGTCCCGGTGCGCGCGAAGTTCGCCAGCGTTTCACCCGATGGCATGGCGGTGGACCGCGCCTGCGCCCGCGTGATGACCAGGCTCTGGCCCACCTCGGGAACGGTCAGTTCGCGGTTGAGGAGCGCGGCCGCGGCGGCGAACGCGGGTACGCCGGGGGTGACGTCGTAGGGCACGCCCGCCGCGTCGAGACGGCGCATCTGCTCGGCGACCGCGCTGTAGATCGAGGGATCGCCGGAGCAGAGCCGCGCGATCTCGTGGCCGTTTCGGTGTGCGTCGACCATGCGCTCGACGATCGCGGGCAGGTCCAGGTTCGCGGTGTCGATGAGCACTGCCTCCGGAGGGCAGTACTCCAGGAGCGCTGTCGGCGTCATGCTGCCGGGGTACAGGCAGGTTTCGCAGCGGGCGAGCAGGTCGCGGCCGCGCACGGTGATGAGGTCGGCGGCACCAGGGCCCGCGCCGATGAAGTGGACTGTCATGGCCTGCTCCCCGGTGTTCTGGTCCACTGCGTGACGACCCGCGCCGGGGTCCAGCCGGTGAATCCGCCCAGCGGGGCGGCCTGCTCGACGCCGACGCGGATCAGCTCGCCACCGTGTTCGGTGTAGGCGCGTGCCAAGGCCTGCTCGGATTCGAGCGTGACGCCGTGCGCCACCAGCCGCGCGCCGGTCGCCAGGCAGGCGTCCAGAACATCCGGAACGGTCAGCCCGCCGCCGAGAAAAATCGCGTGTGGCTTGGTCAGTCCATCGAGTGCTTCCGGCGCGGCACCGATCACCACTTCGAGTTCCGGGACGCCGAGGGTGTGCGCGTTCCGGGTGATCCGCGCCGCCCGCTCCGGTGACCGCTCGATCGCGATCGCCCGGTTCAGCGGATGCACCCGGGACCACTCGATCCCGACGCTGCCCGCGCCCGCGCCGACGTCCCACAGCAGTTCGCCGGGCGACGGCGCGAGCCTGGCCAGCGCGGACGCGCGGAGGTCGCGTTTGGTGAGCTGGCCGTCGTGCTCGAAGGCGTCGTCCGGCAGACCGGTCAGCGGCAGGGCGGGGCCGTCGGCCTCGATGGCGAACACGGTCAGCGAGCCTGGGCCGACCCGCTCGTCGGGGCCGCCGAGGTCGGACAGCGCGGTGACACGGCTTTGGTCGTAGCCGCGGGCTTTGAGCAGGTCACGCAGGTCGTCGGCGCTCGCCCCGAGCACGAGGATCCGGCGGCCCGGCGCCAGCGCACGGCTCACGCGGCCGATGGCGCGGCCGACGACGGTGACCACCTCGGTCTCTTCCGCCGACCAGCCGAGCCTCGCGCGGGCGAGTGTCACCGAGGAGAGCGCGGGCAGGATCTCGACGTCGTAGCCGCGCTGGATGAGCGTCGTGCCGATGCCGGACAGCAGGGGATCGCCGCTGGCCAGCACGCAGATCCGGCCCCTGTCCGCCAGGAAGTCGTCCAGGGTGGGGAGCAGGGGACTGGGCCACGGCTCGGTTTTCACCTCCGAGGGCAGGTACGCGAGTTGTCTCGGCGAGCCCACGACGACGTCCGCGCTCAGCACCGCTTCCCTGGCCTGCCCGGACAGGCCGGGCCAGCCGTCGGCACCGATGCCGACCACGGTGAGGGGTGATTTTTCGCGCACGTTCGTCACGCTAGACGACGGATTTCCTGTGCGATGATCGGCCGGAGGTCGTCGACGATGAGGGAGAGCTGTGAAGCCGTACCCGTTCACCGCCGTTGTGGGGATGCCGGATCTGCGCCTGGCGCTGGTGCTTTCCTCCATTTCTCCGGCCGTCGGCGGGGTGCTGGTGCGCGGTGAGAAGGGCACGGCGAAGTCGACGATGGTCCGGGCGCTCGCCGGCCTTCTGCCCGGTGTCGACGTCGTGGACGCGTGCCGGTTCTCGTGCGATCCCGTCGAGCCCGACCCGGCCTGCCCGGACGGCCCGCACGCCGAGGGCTCGCCCGCCCATCGCCGTCCCGCCCGGCTCGTCGAACTGCCGGTCGGCGCGGCCGAAGACCGCGTGATCGGCTCCCTGAACCTGGAACGTGCGCTGGCCGACGGCGTCACCGACTTCCAGCCCGGCCTGCTGGCCGCCGCGCATCGCGGGCTGCTCTACGTCGACGAGGTCAACCTCCTCCACGATCACCTGGTCGACACCCTGCTCGACGCCGCCGCCATGGGCCGCGCGACCGTCGAGCGCGAAGGCGTCTCGGTGTCGCACGCCGCACGCTTCGTCCTGATCGGCACGATGAACCCCGAGGAAGGCGAACTGCGCCCGCAGCTGCTGGACCGCTTCGGGCTCACCGTCGAGGTCGCCTCCAGCCGCGATCCCGAACTGCGCGTCGAGGTCGTCCGGAGGAGGCTCGCCTACGAGGCGGATCCCGACGGTTTCGCCGGCCAGTACGCCGCGGCAGACGCCGAACAGGCGGCCGACATCGAGGCGGCACAACGACTTCTGCCGACGGTGAAGCTGCCGGACGACGCGTTGCGGCAGATCGCCGAGGTCTGCGCGTCCTTCGAGGTCGACGGGATGCGCGCGGATATCGTGACCGCGCGGACGGCCGTCGCGCACGCCGCCTGGGCCGGGCGTACCGAGGTGACCACCGAGGACGTCCGGGTGGCCGCCCGGCTCGCGCTGCCGCACCGCCGCCGCCGGAATCCCTTTGACGCACCGGGAATTTCCGAGGAGCAGCTGGAGCAGGCGTTGCAGGACGCCCAGCCCGAAGATCCCGGTCCTGACGATGACGGCCCAGGTTCCGGTACCCCTCCTGAGGGTGGCGAGGCTTCGGACCCGCCGCCGTCGCCGTCGGAGGGTGATCAAGAGCCTCCGAACGGCGGTCAGGGCGGTGAGCAGAAGCCGGTCCGCGCCGGAGAAGCCTTTCGTGCCAAGCGTTTCGAGGTGAAGGGCACTGGAGAGGGCGCCGCCGGACGCCGGTCCCGGGCGATCACCGACAACGGGCGGACCATCGGTGTCCAGCCCGCCGGGATCAAGGACGGGCATCCGCATCTGCTGGCCACCGTCCGCGCGGCCGCGCCGCACCAGCGTTCCCGCGGTCGCAGCGGCGCCGGGCTCGTACTGCGTTCGCAGGACCTGCGGTTCGCCCGGCGAGAAGGGCGCGAGGGCAACCTGGTGCTGTTCTGCGTCGACGCGTCCGGGTCGATGGGCGCTCGCCAGCGGATGCGCGAGGTCAAGACGGCCGTGCTGTCCCTGCTGCTCGACGCCTACCAGCGACGGGACAAGGTGGGCCTGGTGACCTTCCGTGCCTCCGGTGCCGAACTCGCCCTGCCGCCGACGATCAGTGTCGACGCCGCGGCGTCCCGTTTGGACGGTCTCACGACCGGCGGCCGGACGCCTCTGGCCGAAGGACTTCTCGAAGCGGCAAGGGTTCTGCGCATCGAAGCCGTACGTGATCCGCAACGTCGTCCGCTGCTCGTCGTCGTCACCGACGGCCGCGCGACCAGCGGCGCCGACGCCGTCAAGCGGGCTCAGCAGGCGGCCGGGCTGCTGGCCGGGAACGTGACGTCGGTCGTGATGGACTGCGAGAGCGGCAAAATGCGGTTGGGGCTCGCCGCCGAACTGGCCGAACACCTGGGCGCGGAACACGTCCCGGTCACCGAGGTCGCCGCCGACACACTCACCGGTGCCGTCCACAGTCGGATTTCAGGAAGGGCAGCGTAATGCCCCAAGGCAAACCGGAAACAGTACCGGCCGACGGACTCACCACGCGTCAGCGCCGGAATCGCCCCTTGCTCGCCGTGCACACCGGTGAGATGAAGGGGAAGTCCACCGCCGCGTTCGGTATGGCGTTGCGGGCGTGGAACCAGGGCTGGTCGATCGGCGTGTTCCAGTTCGTGAAATCGGCGAAATGGAAGGTCGGCGAGGAAGCCGCGTTCCGCGCGCTCGGCAAGCTGCACGACGACACCGGCGAGGGTGGGCCGGTCGAATGGCACAAGATGGGCGAGGGCTGGAGCTGGGCACGCAAGTCCGGTTCCGAAGAGGACCACGCGACCAACGCCCGTGAAGGCTGGGCCGAGATCAAACGCCGCCTCGCCGCCGAGACGCACGACTTCTACGTCCTGGACGAGTTCAGCTACCTGCTCAAATGGGGCTGGCTCGAAGTCGACGACGTCGTCTCGACGCTGACCTCGCGGCCGGGTCACCAGCACGTGGTGATCACCGGGCGGTACGCGCCGCCGGAGCTGATCGAGGCGGCGGACCTGGTCGCCGAGATGACCAAGGTGAAGCATCCGATGGACGCCGGGCAAAAGGGCCAGCGGGGGATCGAGTGGTAGCTCGCGTGGTCATTGCCGCGCCCGGGTCCGGGCACGGCAAGACCACGATCGCCGCGGGGCTGATGGCCGCGCTGCGGGCTCGAGGGCTCGAGGTTTCCGGGCACAAGGTCGGGCCCGACTTCATCGACCCCAGCTATCACGCGCTCGCGACCGGTCGGCCGGCGCGGAACCTCGACCCGTTCCTGCAGGGCGAGGAGCAGCTGATTCCCTTGCTGCTGCACGGTTCCGCCGGAGCCGACGTCGCGGTCATCGAAGGCGTAATGGGCCTGTTCGACGGTGCGCTCGGCACCGAGGGCTATGCCTCGACGGCGCACGTCGCGCGGCTGCTGGACGCCCCGGTCGTGCTGGTGGTGGACGCTTCGGCCGCGTCGCGCAGTGTCGCGGCGACCGTGCTCGGGTTCGCGCAGTACGACACCAGCGTGCGGCTCGCCGGGGTGATCCTCAACAAGCTGGGTTCGCAGCGGCACGCGGACGAGATCGTCACCGCGCTGGAGGCGACCGGGGTTCCGCTGCTGGGAACGTTGTACCGCAACAAAGAGATCCACGCCCCGAGCCGGCACCTCGGTCTGGTCCCGGCGGCCGAACGGGCCGCGGAGTCGGCGCGGCTGCTGCCTGAACTGGCCGGGTGGATCAGCGAGGGCGTCGACCTCGGCGCTGTCATGCAGATCGCGCGCTCGGCTTCCCGCCTGTCGGGTGAGCCTTGGCGGCCAGTGTTTTCTCATGACGGCCCGCGCACCGTGGTCGCCGCCGCGGCCGGTCCGGCGTTCACCTTCCGCTACACCGAGACGGTGGAGTTGCTGACCGCCGCCGGTGTCGATGTCGTCGATGTGGATCCGTTGCACGACAAGGAACTTCCCGAGGGATGCGCCGGGTTGTACTTCGGTGGCGGCTTTCCCGAAGTGCACGCCGAAGAACTCTCGGCGAACGTCCCGCTGCGGACGGCGGTCGCGCGAGCCGTCAACGACGGGATGCCCGTCGTGGCGGAATGCGCCGGGCTGCTCTACCTGTGCCAGGACATCGACGGGATGCCGATGGCCGGCGTCCTCGACGCTTCGGCCCACATGACCAAACGGGGGAAACTCGGCTACCGCAAGGCTTTCTCTCCCGCGGACAACGTCCTGGCCGTCGCCGGTCAGCGCGTCACCGGTCACGAGTTCCACCGCACGGTCCTCGAACCTGGCAGCGGGCCGACCCCGGCCTGGGGCTGGGACCGCACGCCCGATGGCTTCGCTTCGGCGTCGCTGCACGCCTCCTACCTGCATGTGCACTGGGCCGGGTATCCCGAACTCGCCGAGCGGTTCGCCGCCGCGGTGCATGCTCATGGCTGACTACGATCTCTGGCACCACGGCGATCGCGAGGTCGGCGAGGGCTTGGTCGACCTCGCCGTGAACGTACGGCTTCCCGTGCCGCCGTCGTGGCTGCGCGCCGAACTTGCGGCCGCCTTGGACGATCTGGCCGCCTATCCGGACGTCACCGCCGCTGTCACCGCAGTGGCGTCCCGTCATTCGGTTCCGGTGTCCCAGGTTTTGGTGACTTCCGGTGCGGCCGAGGCTTTTACTTTGCTGGCCACGGCTTTGCGACCGTCGCTTGCGGTGGTCGTGCATCCGCAGTTCACCGAACCCGAAGCCGCTTTGCGCGCGGCCGGTCATCCGGTGCACCGGATGCTGCTCTCGCCTGACGACGGCTTCCGTTTGCGCGCTGTGCCTGAAGAAGCCGACTTGGTCTTCGTCGGCAACCCCACGAATCCGACCTCCGTGTTGCATCCGGCCGCGGACCTCCTCGCCTTGGGGCGGCCTGGCCGTCTGGTCGTCGTCGATGAAGCGTTCCTCGACGCCGTCCCCGGTGAGACCGAAAGCGTTGCGGGGCAACCCGGTTTCGCCGTCCTCCGGAGCCTGACGAAGACGTGGGGAATCGCGGGACTGCGGGCCGGATACGTCCTGGCGGATGAGTCCGTTGTGGACAGTCTGGGCGCGGTGCAGCCGCCTTGGTCGGTGTCGTCTCTCGCCGCCGTCGCCGTGGTGGCTTGTTGCCGTCCGGCGGCTTTGGAGGAAGCCGAAAAGCTCGCGGTCGCGGCCGAGTCGGATCGGGAGTACCTGGTGTCCGGGCTGACGTCGCTGGGTGTCGAGGTGCTGGGCGAGCCGCGGGGCCCGTTTGTGCTCGTACGGCTGCCCGGTGCGTCCAGCGTCCGGGAACGGTTGCGCGAAGCCGGGTTCGCTGTGCGACGCGGGGATACCTTCCCGGGGCTGGACTCGCGTTACCTGCGGATCGCCGTGCGGGACCGGGAGACGGTGGACGGTTTCCTCAAGGCACTCGCCGCTGCGATGTGAGGCGTCGGCCGGGTGGCGGTTTCACGTGACTGGACGGACGACACGTGTGACTGGACGGACGACACGCCCGCAGCCGGATCCCGCCCCGTGTCGTCCGTCCAGTCACGCGAAACCGCCGTCTGCGCACCGCCAAGCGGGATCGCAAACTCGCCCGACGTAGGTTCTTGGCCCTAAAGATCAGTACGAACCCGTCAGAAAGGCGGCGGCTCGTCGTCGGATTCAGGTCGTGGGTCGTGGAGTGGTTCCGGTGTGGCGGTGTAGGTGTGGCCGCTGGGGGTGGTGATGGTCATGCCGCCGTTGCCGGTGGGCTCTGCCGACCAGCCGGGTTCGTTGCGGAGCAGGTTGTGGATCTTGCAGTAGCCGTGGCAGTTGTGGTGGTTGGTCTTTCCGTTCTGCGCCCACGTAACGATGTGGTCGATCTCTGAGAACTCCGCCGGACGATGGCAGCCCGGCTGGGTGCATTCCCGATCCCGAGCCTTGATCAACCGCGCCAGCGACGCCGGTGACCGGTACTTGTCGGCACCGGCTTCCAAGAGCTGACCGGTGGCGGGATCAGTGATCAACCGCGACCACGTCGACTTAGGGTCCGAGGCGATCTCCCGAACGAGCCAGTCCGGGATGTGCCCGTATCCGGCGAGGAACGCGGGGTCGTTGCGGACACCGGTGAGGGTCAGGAAATCCACGTACACGTGAATGTGTGCCTTCGGCTTACCGTGCCCGTCTTCGGCCAACAAGCGTTCGGCGAACAGATCAGCCCGATGCTGATCCAACGTCTTGGACTTGTCAGCGTCCCGTCGAGTACGCGCACCACGATCGAGCGAGGCATAAACGGAACTCGCGATTTCCGAGGGGAGATATCCGGAGAGGGTGGACATGGTCTCGCCCTCATGCCCCAGCGACACATGACGCATCGCCCGTTTCTTCGCCGCCCGCTCGCGATACCCATCCCGGTCGTACTTCTGCACTGCCCAAGCGACCGAACTACGAATCGCACCCGGGTCACGGTCGGCGAGGCGAGACGACATGTGCTCATCGACCAGCCCGGCGACCTCGTCGGAGACTTCGCGGGTGAGCTGGGTGACCTTCGACGCCTTGAACAGATCGATATCCCCACAGTCCAACGCCGCCAACGTCTTCGGCAACCGAGACACCAGAGCACACGAGATTTCGAGCAACAGGAACGCTTGATTACGAGAGACCGAGAAGCGCAAAGCGACCTCCTCGGTCACCGATCTTCGCGACCCACCCCAGTCAGCGAACTCCGCTAACGCACGCACCTGACGACCCTGCGCCCGCCGAAGCACCAACTCCTCGGCGAACGAGGCTTCAAGGAAACGTGCCGCTTGAGTTTGATAAACGAGTTTGAGGTTCATGACAATAATCATAGTCGAACTAACGTTCGACTTCCAGGCTATTTGTGGACTTGATGCCGCTTTCCTCGACGGCAAGGGTGCAGCCAGATCCGCAGTACGAGCCCCGGGAATGCGCACCAGCATCACAAACCGTGTCGCCCGCTCCACCTCGGCCGCTCCGAGATCAACACTACGCCCCGCGACCATCGACCGCAGCCTGTGACCAATACCGCAGACGTATGTCCCCTGTGGACAGTCAGCGACCTGGCCCCGCCACCGACGACCCGCACAAGCAGTTCACCGACGACGGCGCCGCCAACCCGCCCACCCACACCCGCACGATGGATGCCGCCTGAGCCAGAGAAGGCCCATTCCGCCCGAACCAGACCCCGAAGTGGTTGGATGAGCCAGTGAACTTCGCGATCGGCGTCTTCGATCTCTTCGCCTACACCATCCCCGGCGCGCTGTACGTCGCGCTCTTCGGCTATCTCGGCACCAAGCTGCACATCATCACCGCGGCGAGCATCGGCGG
This sequence comes from Amycolatopsis sp. lyj-112, assembly GCF_046549055.1. Lineage (NCBI taxonomy): Bacteria > Bacillati > Actinomycetota > Actinomycetes > Pseudonocardiales > Pseudonocardiaceae > Amycolatopsis > Amycolatopsis sp. lyj-112. The sequence goes on from NZ_JAJPWS010000001.1 coordinate 190,167, forward strand.
CGTGCCGACGGTCGTGCTGGTCGTCGTGATCGTGGTGCTGAGCTTCCTGCTGGGCTATCTGGCGTACCCGCTCGGCGAGGCCATGGAGCGGATCGTGCCGCGCAGGCGGCAGCGGAACGCCGCCGAGGATTTCGTCCGCCGGACGCCGGCGGCGAAGGATCGCGCGTTCCTGAAGGAGAACCCGCACCTCTTGCTGTGTGCTCTGCAACTGCAGGACAAGGAGGTCGCGGTCGACGTCGCGCGGCTGCGTGCTTCGGGGCTCATGGTGCGTAACTGCGCGCCACCGCTGCTGTTCGGGGCGGTCGCCGCGATCGTCGAGATCTTCGCGGGCAAGCATCCGTTCATCGCCGCGGGAGTGGCGGTGCTGCTCCTGCTCGCGTCGGTCACGCTGGTTTCGCAGGGCCGCAAACTCGGTCTCTGGGCCGGGATGAAGACGTTCGAACTGTGCTTCTGGCTCCCCGAAATCGACGAGAAGCTGGCAACGGTCAACGCTAGTCACAAATCCGCTTGAACCCGGTTGCCCCAGGCCGCGAGTGGAACGTGACCTCGTGCCCGCGATCGTCCCGGAACACCGCCCGGCCCGGTTCCGGCAGGGTCATCGTGCCGCGCTGGTAAGGATTGTCCCAGCCGGGGGGAGCGCTGGACGCCTCGCCGATCAGCGGCCGGTCGGCCTCGAAGTAGATGCCGTCGACGAGTGCTTCGTCGACGCCGCAATGGGTGTACAGCTCGTACGGCAGCGCGCCCGCGGTCTGAAACCCCAACGCGGTCAGCAGAGCCATGAGCCACCTGAATACCGACATCGGACCTCCGTTCACCGCGTCCACGCGCGAACGGGCCGAGAGGTTGCCCCGTCAGAAGGACAAAGCCAGCAATGCCGCCGCGACGCCGATCTCGACGCAGCCTCCGAGAACGTCTCCGGTGATCCCGCCCAGCCGTTGCACACAGCGCGCCAGCAGCGCAGACGCGGCCAGGTAGGCCAGCGCCACCGCGACGAGCCCGCGCCACCAGGGAACCGCCAGCGCCGCCGAACCCGCGAGTACGGCGAACACCACCACGGCCGCCGCCACCGGCACCGCACCGGCGACCGTCGCGCCCAGACCCTCGGGCCGCGCCGAAGGCACACCGCGCGAACAGCACAGGGAAAGCACACCGCGCCCGGCGAGCACCGCGATCGCGGCGGCCGCGGTCCCGTGCCCGGCCGAGATCGCCCCGGCCAGCGCCCCGGTCTGGACGAGCAGCACCAGCACCAGCGTCGCGATCCCGGTCGGCCCGGAATCCCCGCGCCGCATGACTTCGAGCGCGCGCGTGCGGTCGTAGGAGGCACCCAGCCCGTCGGCCGTGTCGGCGAGACCGTCGAGGTGCAGCCCGCGGCTGCCCAGCGCCACCGCGCCCAAGGCCAGCGCCGCACTGGCGAAGGCGGGTAAGCCGATCGCTTCGCCCGCGAAGACGATCAGCCCGGCGACGGCCGCGAGCGGAACGACGGCCAGGGGAGCGAGCACCATCGCGGCCCCGGCCACCCGACGGTCGATCACCCCCGGCGCCGGCACCCGGATCGTGGTCAGGGTGCCGACCGACATCTTCAGTGCGTCGAAGATCAAGTCAGATCCGCCAGCAGACCCATATCCGCGAGGATCGCGCGCGCCGCTCGCAGCGTCGGCACCGCCTGGACGGCGCCGCTGCCCTCGCCGAGCCGCAGTCTGAGGTCGAGGATCGGCTCCAAACCGAGCGCCCTCAACGCGTACGCCTGCGAAGGCTCGGTCGACCGGTGTCCCGCAAGCCACCATTGTTCGGCGCCTGGTGCGATCTCCCGTGCCACGAGCGCGGCGGCACCGGAGAACACGCCGTCGAGCAGCACCGGCACCCCGCGCACGGCCGCCTGCACGAGGAAGCCCGCCGTCGCGGCGAGGCAAGCGCTGCCGAGCGCGGTCAGCAACGTGAAGGGGTCTTTCGCCGCATCGGCCCTGATCAACGCGGCCTCGACGACCGCCAGCTTCCGAGCCCGCCCGTCCTCGTCGATCCCGGTGCCCGTACCGACGACGTCTTCCGGGAAAAGGCCGAGCAGCGAGGCGACCACGGCCGCGCAGACCGTCGTGTTGCCGATCCCCATGTCACCGGGGATGAGGAGATCCGCGCCGCCGTCGACCTCCTCGTCCGCGATCGCCAGCCCGTGCTCGAACGCCTTCAGCGCTTCACCGGCTTCGAGCGCGTCCTCGACGTCGATCGAGCCGGAACCCCGCCGCACCTTGTGCGCGATGACCTCGGCCGGCACGTCCGAGCCGTCCCAGTCCACCGCGATGTCCAGCACCCGCACCTTCGCCCCGACCAGTCCGGCGAGGACGCCGACGCCGCTCTTTCCCGCGAGGAACACCCGCACCATCGCCGCGGTGACTTCGCGGGGATAGGCCGACATCCCGGAAACCCCGTGGTCTCCGGCGAAGACGACCACCCGGACGTCGTCCAGCGGGCGCGGCGGCACGACACCGTGCGCGGCGCTGAGCCACGCGGCCAGGTCTTCGAGCCGTCCGAGCGAGCCCAGTGGTTTGACCAGGCCGTCCAGCCGGGTCCGCGCGGCGGCCTCGGCGTCGGCGTCCGGGGTGGGGATGGCGAAACGCATGCGTACTCCTAAGGCAGGTCGAGCAACCGCCCGGCGACGACCAGCACGGTCCGGTCGGATTCGGCGGAGACCCGGTTGTTCAGCGCGCCCAGCACATCACGGAACACCCGCCCGGACACCGTTCCGGGCACCACACCGCTGCCGACCTCGTTGCTCACCGCGATCACCGGCACGTCGGCCTGCGCCCACGCCGCCAGGAAGTCCTCGAGGCGGTCGTCGAGCCGTCGCTCCCAGCCTCTGCGCTGGTCCCACGCGCCGACCTCGTCGAGCACGCGGCTGATCCAGGTACCGAGACAGTCGATGAGCAGCGGATGCGTCGCCGTGCGCAGCACCGTGGCCAGATCGGTGGTCTCGATCGTCTTCCAGTTGCCCGGCCGCCGCGCGCGGTGCGCGGCCACGCGAGCGGCCCATTCGGGGTCGTCGTCGCTCGGCGGCAACCCGGGCGCGACGTAGGTCAGGTGGGGGTGGCGGGAAGCGAGCCGTTCGGCGTGGTGGGACTTTCCTGAGCGGACGCCGCCCAGTATCAGCACCTTGCCGTCGTCGCGCGAGTAGCGGCGAAGTGCCCGCGCGAGGGTCTCCAGATACCCCGCGAGGCGGTGCGTCAGCTTGGTCATACCCCGCATTCTCGTGCACGCGCTACCGTTCGCCACGTGCCACTCCGACAAGCCGCCACCGCAGCCGGACTCGTTACCGGTTACGTCGCCGACGCCGTCTTCGGAGATCCACGAAAGGGACATCCGGTCGCCGGCTTCGGCCGCGCCGCGCAAGCCCTTGAACAGCGGGTTTGGGCCGATTCGAAGGTTCGGGGCGCCGGGTACACCGCCGCCTGCGCCGGGACGGTCACCGGTTTGGGGGTCGCCGCCCAAATCCTGACCCGAAAGCGTCCTTTCACCCGATTCGTCCTGACGGCGGCGTCCACCTGGGTGGTTCTCGGCGGCCGGGGGCTCGCGGCCGAGGGCACGCGGATGGCCAGACTGCTCGACGACGGCGATCTGCCCGGCGCGCGGCAGCGGCTTTCGCACCTCTGCGCCCGCGACGCCACCGGGCTCGACACCGAACAATTGGCGCGCGCGACCACCGAGTCGATCGCGGAGAACACCTCGGACGCCGTCGTGGCTCCGCTGCTGTGGGGAGCGGTCGCCGGGATCCCCGGCCTGCTGGGCTACCGCGCGCTCAACACGCTCGACGCGATGGTCGGCTACCGCTCGCCGCGGTACGCGAACTTCGGCTGGGCCTCCGCCAGGGCGGACGATCTGGCGAACCTGGTGCCGTCCCGGGTGGGCGCGGCGCTGACCGTGGCGGCCGCGCCGCTGGCCGGCGGTTTCGCGCGATCCGCGTTCCGGATCTGGCGCCGCGACGGAAAGCATCATCCGAGCCCCAACGCCGGCCAGGTCGAGGCCGCTTTCGCGGGCGCGCTCGGCGTCCGGCTGGGCGGGACGAACAGCTACGGCGGCCGCACCGAGCGCCGCGGTGTCCTCGGCGACGGCCGAGAGCCGGAGCCGGTGGACGTCCGCCGCGCCGTCCGGCTGTCGAAGGCCGTCGGTCTCGCCGCGCTGGCCGTCGCGGTGGCGGTCACGCGATGAGCGGGCTGCTCGTCGCCGGGACGACGTCGGACGCGGGCAAGAGCCTGGTCACCGCCGCCCTCTGCCGCTGGCTCGCGCGACAGGGCGTGCGCGTCGCGCCGTTCAAGTCGCAGAACATGTCGAACAACTCGATGGTGTGCTCGGACGGCGCCGAGATCGGCCGCGCGCAATGGCTTCAGGCACGCGCCGCCCGGGTCGAGCCCGAGGCCGCGATGAACCCGGTACTGCTGAAACCCGGCAGTGACCGGCGCAGTCACGTCGTCGCGCTGGGGAAACCGTTCGGCACGCTGGAGGCTGGGGAGTACGCGACCGGCCGGGCGGGCCTCGCCGAGATCGCTTTCGACACCTTCGCGTCCCTACAGCGGCGGTTCGACGTCGTGCTGTGCGAAGGCGCGGGCAGTCCCGCCGAGATCAACCTGCGCGAGGGCGACTACGTCAACATGGGGCTGGCACGGCGCTTCGGTCTGCCGGTGGTGGTCGTCGGCGACATCGACCGCGGCGGTGTGATGGCCGCGATGTTCGGCACGCTCGCCCTCCTCTCGGCCGAGGACCAGGCACTTGTTTCCGGGTGGCTGGTCAACAAGTTCCGCGGCGACGTCGGCCTGCTGCGGCCGGGCCTGGAGACGTTGGAGAAGCTCACCGGCCGCGAGGTCCTCGGCGTCCTGCCGTGGCTCGACCAGGTGTGGATCGACTCCGAGGACGCCCTGGCCGCGGCGGGCTGGGGCGCGACCGGTGGCTCGCTGCGCATCGCGGTGGTGCGGTTTCCCCGCGCCTCCAACGCGACCGACGTCGACGCGCTCGCCGCCGAGCCCGGCGTCTCGGTCATGCTGACGGCCGATCCGGACACGGTCCTTTCCGCCGATGTGGTGATCCTGCCCGGCTCTCGCGCGACCGTGGACGACCTGGCGTGGCTGCGGTCCCGCGGCCTGGCCGCCGCCGTCCAGGCGCGCGCCGAGGCCGGGCGGCCGGTCCTGGGGATCTGCGGCGGCTATCAGATGCTGGCCGCCGAGATCGAGGACGACGTCGAGTCCGGCGCCGGACTCGTGCCGGGACTCGGCCTGCTGCCGGCCCGGGTCTCGTTCAGCGCCGAGAAGGTGCTCGGCCGTCCATCGGGTGAATGGCGTGGTCAACCGGTGGAGGCGTACGAGATCCACCACGGCGTCGTCTCGGCCACCGGACCCGCCGAGTCCTTTTTGGACGGCCATCGGCGCGGCCCGGTGTGGGGCACCATGTGGCACGGCGCGTTCGAGAACGACGGCTTCCGCCGCGCCTGGCTGGGCGAGGTCGCGGACTGGTCACCGGCCGCCGGCGCCCCGGGGTTCGGCTCGCTGCGGGAGGGCATGCTGGACCGGCTCGCCGACGCCGTCGAAGAGCACGTCGACACCGAGGTGCTGCTGCGTCTGATCGAAACGGGCGCTCACGTCGACCTGCCCTTCGTTCCGCCCGGTGCCTGAACCGGGCCGTAGCGCGCGCAGCACCAGCCGGACCACCGACTCGGTGAACCCCTCGGTGAGGGGCCCGGTCCGCAGCAGCCACCGGTAGTACACCGCCCCGTAGAACAGATCCACGGCGGTATCGAGGTCGGCGTCGGCGATCTGCCCCGCCTCGGCCGCCTCCCGGAATCGTGCCCGGGTCACATCCAGCCACGGCCGCATGAGCCGCTCGTCCAGCTCCGCCGACAGCTTCGCGTCGCCCTGGATCGCGGTCAGCAGCGCGCGATAGAACGCCTCGTAACCCGGATCGGCCAGCGGGTCCACGGTGGAGCGGAGAACCGTCAGCAGATCGGCTTCGAGGTCGCCGGTGTCCGGGAACGTCAGCTCACCAGCCCCCTGCACCAGCGCCAGGTACGCGTCCAGCACGAGCGCGCCCTTGTCCTTCCACCACCGGTAGATCGTCTGCTTCCCGACGCCCGCGCGCGCCGCGATCGCCTCGACCGCCAGCTTCGGATAGCCGACTTCGCCGAGCAGTTCCGCAGTCGCGTTCAGGATGGCCTGCCGCGACCGTTCGCTGCGCCGGGCCGGATCCGGGGCCTTGACGTTTCCATCCATGCCTGCCATCGTAGCACCACGAGACGAGACGGTCCGTCTCGTTAAGTGGAGGAGTGGGAATGCGTACCTGGTTCATCACCGGTGCCGGCCGCGGCTTCGGCCGCCTCATCACCGAGCACGCCCTGAAGGCCGGGGACAACGTCGTCGGCACAGCCCGCCGCCCCGAGGCGCTGGACGACCTGGTGGCCGCGAGCGACGGCAGATTGGTCGTCCTGCCGCTCGACGTCACGGACAGAGCCGCGGTCTTCGCGACGGTCGAGCGGGCGGCCGAGGCGTTCGGGCGGCTGGACATCGTCGTCAACAACGCGGGCCACGGCCTGATGGGCGCGGTCGAGGAGGTCGGCGAGGCCGACGCGCGCGCCATCATGGAGACGAACTTCTTCGGCGCCCTCTGGGTCACCCAGGCCGTGCTTCCCGTGCTGCGCGAGCAAGGCGAGGGCCGGATCCTGCAGATGTCGAGCGTGAGTGGCCTGATGGCCGTGCCGACCATGGGGCTCTACAACGCGAGCAAGTTCGCCCTCGAAGGTCTCAGTGACGCGCTGGCCCAGGAGGTCGAAGGCTTCGGCATCCACGTCACCCTGGTCGAGCCGAGGATCTACGCGACCGACTTCATGGGCACCAGCTTGAAGATGTCGCCGAGGAGCACGGACTACGAACCCGTGCGCGCGGCGCTGATGGCGAAGTACGCCGGCGGTGTCCCCGGCGACCCGGTGAAGGTCGCCGAGGCCGTCCTGCAACTGGTGGCGAGTGACGCGCCGCCCCGCCGTCTTCTGCTGGGCGACGGGGACTTCGACGTCATCGTGGACCTGCACCACGACCGCGTCGAACAGTGGCGGTCGTGGGAATCGGTCAGCCGGGCTGCGGGCTAGTGTCGCGTGACCCCACTTGCCTTACGCCGCTGCGGCCCACGCGGCCCCTGGCCGCGTCGGAGAAAAGCCCGAGTACAACCCGGTACGAGCGGCTTTCCTCCGCCTTGCCAGGAACCACGTGGATCCACAGCGCCGCAAGGCAGCGGGATCACGCGACACTAGAAATTTCTTTGCGCGCCAACGCCTTCTCGACCAAGGCGCCGAAGGTCAAGCCGAGCACGGTCCACAGCACCAGCTGCGTGCCGACCGAGGCCAGCCGGAACTCCCACAGCGTGGAACCGGGGAACGACGAGGGGACTTCGTCGATCGATGGCAGCAGCGCCGCCGCCACCGCGATCAGCACGACGTAGCCGCCGGCGGCGATCAGCCCGCCACGCCAGGCACCGAGCTTGTCGGCCAGCTTCCGGCCGAACGCGGCGGCGAGGATGCCGACGAGCAAGGAAAGCGCGACGAAGCCGAAGTACAGCGAAGTCCGGCTCTCGATCGTGCCCGCCTGCCCCACCGCGGGCGGGTTCGCCGGGTACTTCAGGAACGGGACCAGGAACACGACCACGAACGCGCCGGCGGTGAGCAGAGCCGCGGTCACCCGCGGCCGCAGCGTGCCGAGCCGTCCGTAGACGAAGGCGAACGCGAGCGAGAACAGCCCACCGACGGCGACGCCGTACAGGCCGACACCGGTCAGCAGGCCGACGGTGCTCTGGACGCCACGAGTGACGAGCTCTTCTTCCTCGGCAGCCGGTTCGGCGGGGGCCGGGTCATGAGCAGCAGGGTCGTGAGCACCGGGATCACTGTGAGAGTGCGCGGCGGTGCCTTCGAGCCCGATGGCGGTATCCACCGAAGGCTCGCCGAAAAAGTAAGCGAAAAGGGTCGCCAAGACGCCAGCTATCAGGCCCGCGAGCATGCCGCGGACCAGCAAGGTCCTCATCATGGTGCGCGCGCCGCCTAGTGGCAGGGGAAGGCCAGCAGGTGCCGGCCGTCGTGGACGAACTCGTGGACGTACGAGTTCGCGAACACCGACACCGCACCCTGCTCGGCGCTGATGAAGAACAGCGTGATCAGGGAAAGGAGGATGACGAGCACCGCCCACGGCAGGATCTCGCGGACGGGGATCCGGATCGGGACGGGTACTGCGGTTACCGCTTGGGACATGGCGGTGGGACCTCCTCGGGCTAGCGCGGCCTCATCAGGGGTGACACGACGGCACCGGGTCTGGCTTCCCCGAACCGGCTGGTTCAGGGTCACAGTGGCGCGACCGCGCGGAATCTCACCGCGTTCCGGATACCGTCGTCTGGCCGGTCGAGCGTAGGTCTCCGCGAAGCATCCGGTCAATGTGACAATTCCTCCATGACACCTGCGGTGGCGGCACTCGATGTCGGCGGCACGTCCATCAAGGCGGCCTTGTACGACGCGGACCTGAAGGACCTGGCCAGCCTGCGCGAACCGACCGCGCGCGGAGCGGACGGCGAGGCACTGGCGGATCAGGTCGCGCGGATCGTGGAAACACTGGGGAAGCAGGCCGGGACGGGCACTCCGGACGCGGTCGGCGTGGTGATCCCGGGCATCGTCGACGAGGTCGACAGGGTGGCCCGGTTCTCGGCGAATCTCGACTGGCGGAACGTTCCGTTCGGCGAAATGCTCGACAGCAGGCTGGGCCTGCCGTTCGCGTTCGGGCACGACGTCCGCGCGGGCGGGCTCGCGGAGTTCCGCGTCGGCGCGGGCAAGGGCTGCACCGACGCCGCGTTCATTCCCGTCGGCACCGGGATCGCGGCCGCGCTCCAACTGGACGGGAAGCTGTACGCCGCGGGTGGGCTGGGTGGCGAGGTCGGGCATATCGACGTCGGTCACCGGCTGCTCTGCGGATGCGGCGCGACGGGCTGTCTCGAGGCGATCTCCTCGGCGTCGGCCATCGCCCGCCGCTACAGCGAGCACACCGGGCGACCGGCCGAAGGCGCCGAGCAGGTCGTCGACGCCGCCCGCCATGGTGACGAGGCCGCGATCTCCGTGGTCAACGACGCGCTCGACGGGCTCGGGCACGGCATCAAGACCCTGGTCACGCTGCTCGCACCCGAGGTCGTCGTGCTCGGCGGCGGCCTGTTCACCGCGGGCGACTACGTGCTCGAACCGGTGCGGTCGTGGCTGGCCGCGAACCTGACGTTCCAGCGGATGCCGGAACTGCGGATCGCGCAACTCGGTGACGAGGCGGGCAGGCTCGGCGCGGCCCTGCTGGCACTGGACCGGCTCAAGCGGTGACCACCCGCACGCCTTCCTCTTCGAAGGCGTGCACCCGATCGGGATCGGCGCGGCCGTCGGTGATGAGGACGTCGACATCGGCGGTGGCGCAGATCTTCGCGAAGGCGTGGCCGCCGAGTTTCGCGCTGTCGGCGAGTACGACGACCTGCCGCGCGCGGGCCGCCATCAGCCGGTTCGTGCTCGCGTCGCCCTCGTGGTGAGCCTGCGCGCCGTGCACCGGGTCGAACGCGTCCACGCCGAGGAACACCAGATCCAGCGAAATCTGGTCGAGGAACAGATGCGAGAGCGGTCCGCTCAGATCGAACGACTGCTGCCGCGCGACACCACCGGTCACCACGATCTTGATATTCGGCCGGACGGCGAGTTCGTGGGCGATATTGAGCGCGTTGGTCACCACGGTCAGCGCCGTGGCCCCGTTCGGCTCGCCCATTTCCGGACGCGTGGCGAGCGCGCGGCCCACTTCGGTGCTCGTGGTGCCTCCGTTGAGCCCGACGACCATGCCGGGATCGACCATCCGGGCGGCCGCCGCGGAGATCCGCTGCTGCTCCGGCGCGTTGCGCGCGGCCTTGTGCCGCAACGGAAGGTCGTAGGCGACGTTGCTCGCGACGGCGCCGCCGCGGGTGCGGATGACGAGGTTTCGCCCCGCCAGATGATCGAGGTCCCGGCGGATCGTCGCGGGGGAGACACTGAGGTCGCCCGCGGCGACTTCGACGTCGACCTTTTCCCGCTCCCCCACCATGTCCAGTAAGGCCGTCAACCGTTCATGCCGATTCATGCGAGCTCCCTCCCCGAAGCGCGACAATCGCTTACCGCACCCGACAAAGTACTACGCGTCGTGATACGGGTGGATCGAAGCAGGAGGTTGGGGAAATCTGAAGAGAGCGGGCGCCGGCCACCCCCAGTGTGACCGGCGCCCACAACGTGGCCGGTACGCCCAGGACCGGCCCAGTTCGGAGGATATCGGCCGCCGACTCCGCACCGATATCCGCTTTGCGTCCGTTCCGGTGACGTTTAGCGGATACCCGCCACTCGTTCACCGGAACCGGCCACAGCGTGTGAAGAATTCGGCGCTCCGTCAGCCCAGTTGGCGTAGGAAGGCCAGCGACGGCATGAAGAAATACTCGCCGCCCTTGAGCGTCACCGCCTGCGGGATCGGGTCGGCGGTCACCGTCCCTTCGCCCGCCCAGTCCGGGGTGTAGGCGGATTCCGGCCGGGGGCCCTGCCCGATGACCGGATCGAGACCTGGTGGCTTGAACCCGTCGGGCGTGATCGGGAAGGACGGGTTGTTCGCCCAGACGGCCTGCGTGAACTCGAACTGGTTGCCCAGCACGGAGTTGAACGCCATGAACAACAGGCCGACCCCGCCGCTCGGGCGGGCGGACGGGGGCAGATCGGCGTTCGGGTCGTCCGGACGCTCGCCGTAGGGAACGCCGCGCCGGGCCATCAGGTGCAGGCGTTCGCCCGCCGGATCTTCGGCGCCGCCGCTCCCACGCGGGTTCGTCTTCCGGATATGCGCCTGGAAGGGGCATTTCGCTCCGCCGGCGTCGCTTCCGTAGTTGAAGTTGTTCGGTACCGGGCTTTCCACACCGTCTTCCCGTTGGGCGGTCAGCGGTGTGCCGTCCTCGAACCGGCCGACGAGCATCGCTCCCGCACGTTCGCGGTCGTCGCCGGAAAGACCGAGGGTGTCGGCCAGATCCTCTTCCGACTGCTTGAATCGACGGACATTCTGTTCCAGCTTGCGGAAAACGAAGTAACTGCCGAAATGGACGGCCGGATCGGGGGCCGCGGAATCCGCGACGAGAACCTGGTTCAGCGGGGCGGTGGGATCCCATGCGGTGATCCCGTCCGTTCCGGCTTCTTCCGCGCGGATGTCCTCGACGAGGAAGATCGGCTGGCTCCGCCCATCGACATAACCGAAATGTTCGATACCTTCGCCTTGGCCGTTCACCCGGCCGAGTCCGGTTTCCTCGGCGACCACGGAAATGGTCGGCGGAATCAGTGCCAGAACCTCGTTCCGACGCGCGGTCATCGCCGCGTCGGCGGCGTCGCCGATGATGACGACGGCGTGGATCTCGTCGTGGTATCCGCCGTCGAAGGTGGAGCGTGGCGGGTCGTTCAGTTTCTCGCGGGTCTCTTGGGTGCGCATGCCGAGAAGGAACGATTCGTCTTGCGGTGCCTGGATTTCCAGGTAGCCGTAGCCCGCCGCGGTCAGCCCGATGCCGACGTACGGCGACCCCTTCACGCCACCCGCCTTGAACTGGTCGACCTCGGTCAGATGCGTTTTCGCGGACTTCATCAGCGGGACGAGCGAGGAGAGAAACGGCCTCGCACTCCCGACTTCGGTGAATCTGAGGAACAGCGCCGAAAAGTGATCGCGGGCGTGTGCTTTGAGGATGTTCGGCTGCAATTCTTCGAGCATCTTCGCAGCGTCGCCGGTCGCCTGCTTCCATTCCAAGGGCGCGCTCAAATCGATGGTCATATCAGGAACCCCTCCCTGGGAACCCGCGCACCGGCCCCGGCAGGTCTTGCCCGGTCCCCACCGCTGTGCGGGTCTTTCTCCCCTGATACAACCGATACCGAAAGGTCGCTGTAATCACCCGTAAGTACCCCCTTTCGGGCGCTTTATCACCCGAAAGAACCAGTGCCCAAACACAAGTAGTCCTCTAATCGCGGTGGTTGCACGCGCAACTACCGCAACTAGAGGACTACTTGCGAGGCCTCAGGGGGCCTTAGGCCCTGGGCCTTAGGCCCTACGCCCTAGCCCTAGGACATCGGCCGATCGGTGGGGGCGATCGGGGAAGGGAGGACGTCGCGTCCGGTGAGGTACGCGTCGACCCCGGCCGCGGCGGAGCGGCCTTCGGCGATCGCCCACACGATGAGCGACTGGCCCCGGCCCATGTCCCCGGCCACGAACACGTTGTCGAGGCTGGTCTTGAACGCCTTGTCGCGGGCGACGTTGCCGCGCGGGTCCAGTTCGACGTCGAGCGCCTCCAGCAGGCCTTCCCGCTCCGGGCCGACGAAGCCCATCGCGAGCAGCACCAGCTGCGCGGGCAGTTCCTTCTCGGTGCCCTCGACCGGGACGAACTTGCCGCCCTCGCTGCGGACCTCGACCAGCTTCAGCGCGCGCACACGCCCGTCGGCGTCGGCCGCGAACTCCTGGGTGTTGACGGAGTAGAGCCGCTCGCCGCCCTCTTCGTGCGCGGAACTGACGCGGTAGATCATCGGATACGTCGGCCAGGGGTGCGCGTCCGACCGCGAAAGCGCCGGCTTCGGCATGATCTCCAGCTGCGTCACCGACTTCGCGCCCTGGCGGTGCGAGGTCCCGACGCAGTCCGCGCCGGTGTCGCCACCGCCGATGACGACGACGTCGAGGCCTTCGGCGCTGATCGGCGACACCTCGAGCTCGCCCGCGGCGACCCGGTTGGCCGGCGGGAGGAACTCCATCGCCTGGTAGATGCCGTCGTGTTCACGACCGGCGATCGGCAGGTCACGCCACGCCGTCGCGCCGCCGGCGAGCACCACCGCGTCGTAGGCGGACTTCAGTTCCTCGGCGGTGATGTCGACGCCGACGTTCACCGAGGTCCGGAATTCCGTGCCCTCGGCCCGCATCTGGTCCAGACGGCGGTCGAGGCGCTGCTTCTCCATCTTGAATTCGGGGATGCCGTAGCGCAGCAGCCCGCCGATCTTGTCGGCCCGCTCGAAGACCACGACGTTGTGGCCCGCGCGCGTGAGCTGCTGCGCCGCGGCGAGTCCCGACGGGCCGGACCCGACCACCGCGACGCTCTTGCCGGTCTTGACGACCGGCTCCTGCGGCGTGACCCAGCCTTCCTCGAAGGCCCGGTCGATGATCGAGATCTCGACCCGCTTGATGGTGACGGGATCGTCGTTGATCCCGAGCACACACGCCGTCTCACACGGCGCCGGGCAGAGGGTCCCGGTGAACTCCGGGAAATTGTTGGTCGCGTGCAGCCGCTCGGCCGCCTCACGCCAGTCGTCGCGCCAGGTGAGGGTGTTCCACTCGGGAATGAGGTTCCCGAGCGGGCAGCCCTGGTGACAGAACGGGATGCCGCAGTCCATGCAGCGTCCGGCCTGCTTCTGGAGCTTCGTCGTCGCGAAGTCCTCGTACACCTCGCGCCAGTCCATCAGGCGCAGGTCGACGGGACGGCTCTTCGGCGTCTCGCGAGTGGTGGTCAGAAAGCCCTTGGGGTCAGCCATGTGCGGCCTCCATGATCGCCTCGTTCACGTCACGCCCGTCCCGTTCGGCATCAGCCTGCGCCGCGAGCACGCGCTTGTAGTCCTTCGGCATGACCTTGCCGAACCGGTCGGCGGCGGACTCCCAATCGGCGAGCAGCGCCCGCGCGACCGCGGATTCCGTTTCGTCATAGTGCTTTTCGAGTGCTTCGCGCAGGAAGTCCACATCGGACGAATCCAGCGGGTCGATGTCGACCATCTCCGGGTTGACCCGGTGCGCGGGCAGATCCAGCACGTAGGCCTGGCCACCGGACATCCCGGCCGCGAAGTTCCGCCCGATACCGCCGAGCACCACGATCCGGCCACCGGTCATGTACTCGGCGCCGTGGTCGCCGACGCCTTCGACGACGGCCAGCGCGCCGGAGTTACGCACGCAGAACCGCTCGCCGACCTTGCCGCGAATGAAGATCTCGCCGCTGGTCGCGCCGTAACCGATCACGTTGCCGGCGATGATGTGCTCTTCGGCGTTGTACCGCGCCTCGTGCGGCGGGCGCACGATGAGCCGTCCACCCGAGAGGCCCTTGCCGACGTAGTCGTTGCCGTCGCCGTAGAGCCGCAGCGTGATGCCCTTGGGCACGAACGCGCCGAACGACTGACCCGCGGTACCGGTGAAGGTCACGTCGATCGTGTTGTCCGGCAGGCCTTCGCCGCCCCACCGCTTGGTGAGCTCGCTGCCGAGCATGGTGCCGACAGTCCGGTTCACGTTGCGGACCGGCAGTTCCAGCCGCACCTTGTCCCCCGAGGACAGTGCGCCCTCGGCCAGCTGGATCAACGTGTTGTCGAGTGCCTTGTCCAGCCCGTGGTCCTGCACCGTCTGCTGGTGGCGGAAGGTCCGCGGCGCGAGCTCGGGCACGTGGAAGATCGGCGACAGGTCGAGCCCGGCGGCCTTCCAGTGATCGACGGCCTTGCGCTTGTCGAGCACCTCGGCGTGCCCGACGGCTTCGGCGATGGACCGGAAACCCAGTTCCGCCAGGTATTCCCGGACTTCCTGGGCGATGAACTCGAAGAAGTTCACCACGTACTCGGCCTTGCCGCTGAACTTCTCGCGCAGCTTGGGGTTCTGCGTCGCGACGCCCACCGGGCAGGTGTCGAGGTGACACACGCGCATCATGATGCAGCCCGAGACCACCAGCGGCGCGGTCGCGAAACCGAACTCCTCGGCACCGAGCAACGCGGCGATGATGACGTCGCGGCCGGTCTTGAGCTGGCCGTCGGTCTGCACCACGATCCGGTCGCGCAACCGGTTGGCCAGCAACGTCTGCTGCGTCTCGGCGAGCCCGAGTTCCCACGGTCCGCCGGCGTGCTTGATGGACGAGAGCGGGGAGGCGCCCGTGCCGCCGTCGTGCCCGGAGATGAGCACGACGTCCGCGTGTGCCTTGGAAACGCCCGCCGCGACCGTGCCGACGCCGACCTCGGACACGAGCTTCACGTGGATGCGCGCGGCCGGGTTGGCGTTCTTGAGGTCGTGGATCAGCTGGGCCAGATCCTCGATCGAGTAGATGTCGTGGTGCGGCGGCGGGGAGATCAGCCCGACACCCGGCGTGGAGTGCCGCGTCTTCGCGATCCACGGGTACACCTTCGCGCCGGGCAGCTGCCCGCCCTCGCCGGGCTTCGCGCCCTGCGCCATCTTGATCTGGATGTCATCGGCGTTGACCAGATACTCACTGGTGACACCGAACCGGCCGCTGGCGACCTGCTTGACCGCACTGCGGCGTTCGGGGTCGTAGAGCCGGTTCGGGTCTTCGCCGCCCTCACCGGTGTTCGACTTGCCGCCGAGGCGGTTCATCGCGATGGCCAGGGTTTCGTGCATCTCCGCCGAAATCGAACCGTAGGAGATCGCGCCGGTGGCGAACCGCTTGACGATCTCGGAGACCGGCTCGACCTCTTCGATCGGCACCGGGGTCCGGTCCTGGTACTTGAAGTCGAACAGCCCGCGCAGCGTGTACAGCTTCTGGGCCTGGTCGTCGACGGACTTCGTGTACTCCTTGAAGACGTCGTATTTCCCGGCGCGGGTGGAGTGCTGCAGCTTGAACACCGTCTGCGGGTTGAACAGGTGTGGTTCGCCCTCGCGACGCCACTGGTAGTCCGCGCCGGTCTCCAGCTCACGGTGGTTCGCGCGGAACCCGTCCCGCGGGAACGCACGGCGGTGCCGTTCGGCGACCTCCAGCGCGAGCGTGTCGAAGCCGATGCCGCCGAGGCGGGAAGTGGTGCCGGTGAAGCAGTCCTGGACGACCTCGGCGCCGAGCCCGACCGCTTCGAAGATCTGCGCACCGGTGTAGGAGGCCACTGTGGACACTCCCATTTTCGACATCGTCTTGCGGACGCCCTTGCCCAGCGCCTTGATCAGGTTCGCGGTGGCCTGCTTCGCGGTGACGCCGGGGATCAGGCCGCGGTCGGCCATCTCCTCGACGGTCGCCATCGCCATGTAGGGGTTGACCGCGGCGACGCCGTAGCCGATCAGCAGCGCGATGTGGTGCACCTCGCGCGCGTCGCCCGCCTCGACGATGAGGCCGACCTGCGTGCGGGTCTTCTCGCGCACCAGGTGGTGGTGCACCGCACCGGTGAGCAGCAGCGACGGGATGGACGCGTGGTCCTCGTCGACCCCGCGGTCCGACAGCACGATCAGACGAGCGCCCTCGGCCAGCGCCGCGGACACCTCCGCGCGGATCTCGTCGAGCCGCCGCACGAGCGCCTCGCCGCCACCGTGGACGTCGTAGGTGCCGTGCACGGTGACCGACTGGAACTCGGGCAGGTCGCCGTCGTCGTTGACGTGCACCAGCTTCGCGAACTCGTCGTTGTCCAGCACCGGGAACGGCAGCACGATCCGGCGGCACGACGACGCGTCGGCCTCCAGGAGGTTCGGCTGCGCGCCCAGCTGGGTGCCGAGCGCGGTGACCAGTTCCTCGCGGATCGCGTCCAGCGGCGGGTTGGTCACCTGGGCGAAGAGCTGGATGAAGTAGTCGAAGATCAGCCGCGGGCGGCTCGACAGCGACGCGATGGGCGAATCGTTGCCCATCGAGCCGATCGGCTCCGCGCCGGTGCGGGCCATCGGTTCGAGCAGGACGTCGAGTTCCTCTTCGGTGTAGCCGAAAGCCTGCTGACGGCGCACGAGCGCGGCGTGCAGCGGGATCTCACGCTCGCGTTCGGGAAGCCCGTCCAGGGGGAGCAGACCGTCTTCGACCCACTCGTCGTACGGGTGCTCGGTGGCGAGCTGGTCCTTGACCTCTTCGTCCTCGATGATCCGGCCGGCGGCGGTGTCCACGAGGAACATGCGGCCCGGTTCCAACCGTCCTTTCCGGACGATCGTGGACTGGTCCAGCTCCAGGACGCCGACCTCGCTGGCGAGCACGACGAGGCCGTCTTCGGTGACCCAGTACCGCGCGGGGCGCAGGCCGTTGCGGTCGAGCACCGCGCCGATCTGGGTGCCGTCGGTGAAGGACACCAGCGCGGGGCCGTCCCACGGCTCCATCAGCGTCGAATGGAACTCGTAGAACGCGCGGCGCGCGGGATCCATCTCCTGATGGTTCTCCCAGGCCTCCGGGATCATCATCAGCACCGCGTGCGGCAGCGGCCGTCCGCCGAGGTGGAGCAGCTCCAGGACCTCGTCGAAGGACGCCGAGTCGCTCGCGCCGCGGGTGATGACCGGGTAGATCCGCTTGAGATCGCCGGGGATCAGTTTGGATTCGAGCAGCGCCTCACGCGCGTCCATCCAGTTCCGGTTGCCGCGCAGGGTGTTGATCTCGCCGTTGTGGGCGACGTACCGGTACGGGTGCGCCAGCGGCCACGACGGGAAGGTGTTGGTGGAGAACCGGGAGTGCACCAGGCCGATGGCACTGGTGACGCGCTCGTCGGTGAGGTCGGCGAAGAACTTCCCGACCTGGGGCTCGGTGAGCATTCCTTTGTAGACGATCGTCCGCGAGGACAGGCTCGGGAAGTAGACGTCGTCCTCGACCAGGTCGTGCTCGGCGCGCTTGCGGACCACGAAGGCCGCGCGCTCGAGCTCGAGGCCGGACAGCGCGTCCTGTCGCCCGGACAGGAAGAGCTGGCTGAAATGCGGCATCGTCTCGGCCGCGCCCGTACCGACGTGTTCGGTGTGGACGGGCAGATCACGCCAGCCGAGCACGCGCATGCCTTCTTCGGCGGCGATGCGCTCGATGGTCGTCATCGCCCAGCCGCGCCGTTCTTCCGACTGGGGAAGGAAAGCCGTGCCGACGGCGTACGCGCCGGGCTCGGGCAGCGCGAAGCCGACGACGTCGCGATAGAACTCGTCGGGGACCTGGATCAGGATCCCGGCGCCGTCACCGGTCTCCGGGTCGGCGCCGCGGGCGCCACGGTGTTCCAGGTTCCGCAGCGCGATCAGCGCCTTGGAGACGATGCCGTGATCGCGCTTTCCGGAGAGGTCGGCGACGAACGCGACACCACAGGCGTCATGTTCGAACTGCGGGTCATACAAGCCTTCGGGGGCTTCGCTGCCCTTGTTGCTGGCACGGTGGGTCACGGCTGGCCGCCTCCCAAGGCGTCGGCGCGACCGGTACCACTCCGTTCGGGTGGTTCACAGGTGAACCGGTTAACAGAGTGGTCCGGGACCGCGATGGGTCAGTCGAGAGGGAACGATCCTGCCCGCGAAACGGGGGCAGGCATCGTGAAGCCGCACTGCATTGGGCGGCCGATGCGTCTATCGGTACTGCGTGTGCGCTGGCTGCCGTCGGGCCGCTGTGGTGGGTGGCTGACGGGCGCACGTGTTACTCCCGGGTTCGCCGGTCTTATGACGATAGTGTGAAATCGCTGTTATCGACATACGTCGCTTGCTCGGGGTGGGAAATGCCACGCGGGCGTTGACTTCAAACATCATCTGCCCACTGACTGGAACGATGTGTCCACTGAGTGGGGCATCAGGCCGCTGACCTGCGTAAACAATCGCTCACGTCGCCCAAGAGTGTGACCTGGATCGCGCGTTCGAGTGAGGATCACGGGTATCCGGCTACCTGACGTGATCGTCGAATCGCCCGAACGGCAGAGCGGATGCCCGGGTTTGAGAGGCTTGGCCGATGGCGGATCGTTACCTGACCGTGGCGGGCACCGGGGTCCACGAGATCGAAATCCGGCGTTCGCGGTTCCTGTGCGCCCTCGCGCCGGTGACCTCGGAAGAGGCCGCTCGTGAGGTGATCGCGGCCCGGCGGAAGGCCGATCCGGCGGCCCGGCACCACTGCCACGCGTTCGTTCTGGGCGCCGACGGCCGCGTCCAGCGCTCCAGCGACGACGGCGAGCCCGCGGGGACGGCGGGCACTCCGATGCTGGAGGTGCTCCGCCGCCGGGAACTGACCGACACGGTCGCGGTGGTGACCCGCTACTTCGGCGGGGTGCTGCTCGGCGCGGGCGGCCTGATCCGCGCGTACGGCCAGGCCGTCTCCGAGGCCGTCGACGTCGTCGGGGTGCGGGAGTACCGGCGGCTGCGGCTGGTCGAGGTCGTCGTCGACTACGACCGGGCCGGCCGGCTCGAGAACGACATCCGCTCGTCCCCGTACCTCCTGCACGCGACGCGTTTCGAGGACGTCGCGCATTTCGACGTGGGTCTCCCGCCGGATCAAGGGGACGCGTTCCACTCCTGGCTCGCGGACCTGACCGGCGGAGAGGCCATCACGGCCGAGACCGGGGAGACCTGGCTCCCCACCCCGTGATCAGACACGGAACTCACGTGATCAGACGGACGACACGCGTGATCAGCCGAGTCCGCCGTTCAAACACGTGAGTTCGCCGTCTAGTCACGTGAGTTCCGCCTCTGATCACGGGTGTTCGCCGGTGGATCACGGGTGGGGGCGGGCCTGCCACTCCTCCAGCGTGATCGCGTACTCGACCTCGCCGTGTTCCGTTCCGGGGATCGGGTCCTCGAAGTCCTGGTGATAGGTCCGGACGTGCCGCATCCCGATCTTCTCCATCACCCGGCGCGACCCGAGGTTCACCGCCATGGTGCCCGCCCAGACCCGTCGCGCCCCGAACTCGGTGAAGCCCTTCTCCAGGAGCGCGAGTGAACCCTCGGTGGCGTAACCCTTGCCCCAGGAGGACCGGTTCAGCCGGTAACCCAGTTCCGGGTCGTCCGTCCGATGACCGCGCAGCGGCCGGAAATGGAAC
This sequence comes from Amycolatopsis sp. lyj-112, assembly GCF_046549055.1. Classification (NCBI taxonomy): domain Bacteria; kingdom Bacillati; phylum Actinomycetota; class Actinomycetes; order Pseudonocardiales; family Pseudonocardiaceae; genus Amycolatopsis; species Amycolatopsis sp. lyj-112. The sequence continues at coordinate 209,911 of NZ_JAJPWS010000001.1, forward strand.
CAGCCGAGGAATGCGCCCCCGGATTTCTCGATCGCCGCCCAGAATCCGTAACCGGGGAAACGCTCGTAGTAACCGAGAAATGCGGGAAGGTCGAGCTTTTCGATCTCCGCCCGGTCGGCGGGTTCGCCCCCATTGAGGAACCGCATGACTTCGGGGTCGTCGTAAAGCGCGAACAGGTCGTCGACGTCGGCCTCGGTGAACTGCCGCAGCAGGAGCCGCTCGGTCTCCAGGAACACGCGCATCGGCAGATCGTGGCGCCCCATCGCGCCCCGGGCAACCGCTTTATGCGGCCAGCGTCGGCGCCGCTACCGCCAGTGCGGCCACCCCGGCCTCGGTGAGCAGGGCGGGCACGCGTTCGCCCCACCTGCCGTCCCGCGCCGGTGCGACCAGGCCGAGATGGGCCAGGCGGTGCGCGGTGTGCTGGTCGCAGCAAGCGAGACCGTCGACGAACAGGTCCGGCTCGCGGCTGCAGCTGATTTCGGCGTGGCCCTCGGCCACCGCTCTCAGGGTGGCCCGCTCACGATGGTTCAGCTCTGTCCGAACGTCCATGGCGCGCCTCCTTTCTGTTCCGCTCTGAACAGTCAAACCCATACCCCCGACAGTTTCCGTCTCCTCGGATGCGAAGTCTTGGATTTAGGGCGGATTCAGGGGTGGCGAGTCGCGTATTCAAGGGGTGAACGGTGCTCACCCCTACGGGTAATCGCCTGGTATTCGGAGCGGCAGCGGTTCCAGCTCGGTCTTGCGCAGGTGCCGGAAAATGATCGAACTGCGGAAACTGACGATCTCTTTCCGCGGGGAAAGCCTGTCGACGAGGAACGAGTGGAACTGGTCGACGTCCTGTGCGGCGACGTGGATCAGGAAGTCGTCGCTCCCCGCGGTGACGAAGACCGAAAGGACCTCCGGGAGGTCGGCGACGAACCGCTGGAAACCGTCGACCACCTCCCGGCTCAGCGGCCGCACCTGCACCGAGACGAGCGCCTGCACACCGCGGTTGAGGCTGCGCAGGTCGATATCCGCGTGATACCCGCGGATCACGCCGCGTTCCCGCAGCAGCCGCGTGCGTTCCAGGCAGGTCGACGGCGCGATGCCGACCTTCCGGGCGATGTCGCGGTTCGACTGCCGCGCATCCGCCTGGAGTTCCCGGATGATCGCCGAATCAAGTTCGTCCACGATGATCCTTTCCCTCGGTCTGCCGAATATCGTTCGATAGACGCCCAATAGGCCTGACGATCAGCCTAACTTCGGTTGCAAGTCCGAACATTTGCACTGGAGGGAAGCGGAATGTCCGTACAGAACTGGGAGCACGAGAACCTGATCGTCCGGCGGGGGCGCCGTTCCGGGGTGACCACGATGATCGCCGTGCATTCCCGCGTGCTCGGCCCGGCCGTCGGCGGCTGCCGCTTCAAGACCTACCCGGACATCCACGACGCGATCGCCGACGTCTTGCGGCTGTCCGCGGCGATGACCCGCAAATGCGCCGTCGCGGGGCTGGGCTTCGGCGGCGGCAAGAGTGTCGTGGCACTCGATCGGGTGCCGACGCCCGCGCAGCGGCGTGACATCCTGCTCGACCACGCCGACCTGATCGCGTCACTCGACGGTGCGTACATCGCCGGACCGGACGTCGGCACCGGCCCGGACGACATGCTCGTGCTGCGTGAGCGGACACCGCACGCGTCGTGTGTGCCGGAGGAGCACGGCGGCACCGGATCGTCGAGCGGGCCGACCGCGGCAGGCGTCCTCGCCGCGCTCCGGGCCGGGGCGAGGACCGTCTTCGGTGACGCGTCGATGAAGAGCCGCAAAGTGGTCATCAGCGGCTACGGCTCGGTCGGCGCGCGTCTGGCCACCGATCTGGTCGCCCAAGGCGCCGACGTGACGGTGTCCGATGTGGACGAACGGCGCCTCGCCGCGGCCGAGGAGCAGGGCTTGAGCTGGGTGCGGCCGGAACAGGTGCTCGGGCTCCCCGCCGACGTCCTCGTCCCGGCGGCCGTCGGCGGGGTGTTCGGTCCCGGAACCGAGGTGGCCGCGCCGCTCGTCGTCGGCCCGGCCAACAATCAGCTGACCACCGACACGGTGGCCGACGACCTCGCCGCGAGGGGCATCGCCTGGATACCGGATTTCGTCGCGAGCGCCGGCGGAGTCGTCTACACGCACGGCCGCGAAAGGGAGAAGCTCACGCACGACGAAGCGCGAGCCCGGGTCGAAACCCTGGAAGCGATCACGCAAAAGATCCTCGACGCCGCTTCGGCCAACGGCACCACGCCGTTGGCCGAAGCGGACGCACTGGCTGAAGCCCGGCTCACTTCTGGTGCGGGGCCACGTACTCCTTCGCCTCAGGCGCCTCGAACAGCGGCTTGACGTAGCGGACCCCGCCCTCGGCCGACGCGTCCGGCGTCGCCGCGTACACCTGGCGCGTCGCCGGGGTGCCCGCCTTCGAGAAGTCCAGCGCCGCCACCAGATCCTCGGTGCTCGCCGACGTCGTCTGCTTCAAGGCCGAGGCGATGCCCTCGCGCGTGAGGTCCTTGTTCTCGCAAGCCTTCTTCAGCACGGCACCCCACACTTCACCGACCGCGTAGCCATAGGGGATCCCGCCGTTCGGGGTCTCCTTGTACGCCGCCTTGTACTTCGCCGCGACGTCCTTGGCCTTGGGGATGTCGGCGGAGAACGGGACGCTGCTGGCGACGATCGTCAGCTTGTCCAGCGCGTTGGCCGCCGGGCTCTTCAGCAGCACCGGGTCGAACACCGGGTTGTTGCCGAGCACGGGAACGTTGAGCCCGAGCGCCTTGTTCGCCGCGAGCGCGGACCCGGTCTGCGCCGGGGTGGTGGTCAGGACGATGGCCTTCACGCCGTCGCCCTTGAGGCCGGTGACGATATTGGTGAGGTCGTTGTCGGTGGAGGTGATCTTGACTTCCTTGACCGTCAGATTGTGCTTCTTCGCGTAGAACTGCGAGCCGCGAAGGCCGTTCTTGCCGTACTCGCCGTCGATGTAGACGTGCCCGATCGTGTCGCCGTCCTTCACCAGGCCCTGTTCCTGGAAGTACGACAGGCCGTCGATGATCTCCAGGTCGTAGGTGGTCCCGACGATCATCACGTACGGGTTGTCGAGCAGTTCCGAAGACCACGACGCGGGCGCGGCGACGGTCTTGTCCGAAGCGATGTTCTGCTTCAGCGCGGCGACCACCGGGGAGCCGAGCAACTGGACGAACCCGAGCACCTTCGGCTCGATCTGCGGGTACAGCGTCTTCGCCGTGTCCGCCTTGTAGCCGTGGTCGACGGTTTCGAGTTTGACCTGGCGACCGCACGCCCCTCCTGCGGCGTTGAAGTCCTTGGCCCACAACTCGTTCCCCTGCGTGATACCGAGCCCGAGGTTCTTGAACACCCCCGTCTTGTCGGTCATCACGCCGAGGGTGATCTCCGAGGCCGTCACTCCTTTGCCGGTCTTGATGCCCGAACCGTCCGCCCCCGAGGACCCCGAGTCGCCCGCCTTCGTGCTGCACGCCGCCAGCGCGAGGATCGCCGCCAGCGCGACGGCCGGATATGTTCGCTTCATATGCCTTGCTCCTCCGGGAGGTGAGGGGTTTTAGAGGGGGTGAGACGCCGGGTGATCCGGCGTCCGATCGCGGCGAGCCCGCCGGGTTCGAAGAGCACCACGAGGATGATCGCGGCGCCGTAGACGAACGAGCTGACCAGGATCGGGGTCAGCGCGCCGTCCCCGGTTCCGGAAAACCAGCCGAGATCGACGGAATACAGCGAAAGCACCTGCGGCAGCCCGTTGACGATCAGCGCGCCCACGAGCGCGCCGGGTACCGAACCGAGCCCTCCGATGATCACCATGGCCAGGAAGGCGATGGAGATGTTGATGCCGTACGTGCCGAATTCGCTTTCGTCGGGTTTGAGGATGTCGAACCAGAGCACGGTCATCGCGCCCGCGAGTCCCGCGTAGGCCGAGGAAACCGCGAACGCGCCCGCCTTGGCCCTCGTGACGCTGACGCCCATCACGGACGCGGCGGCTTCGTTGTCCCGCACCGCCCGCCACGACCGGCCGACCCGGCTGGACACGGCGGCACGGGCGATCACGAACGCGAGGACGGTCAGCAGCAGGAACAGGTACCAGACCCGCTCCGCCTGCCGGATCGGGACGCCCATCAGCTCGATTTCGGGGCCGTCGTTGGTGAACGGGAAACCGAACAGGGAGAACGGCGCCGGCGTACGCCCAGTGGACGTCCCGCCGGTCAGTGTCTCGGCGGACTGTCCTAAGTAGAGCCCGAGGAACACCAGCGACAGCGACGCGACGCCGAGGTAGATCCCGCGCAGCCGTCCGGAAACCGGCGCGAACGCCAGTCCCAGCAGGGCCGCGATGGCCACCGCGCCGATCAGGGACAGGCCGGGGTCGAGCCCCAGGCCGAACACCCGCTCGTCGTCGGTCGGTCCGGAAAGGACGGTGTAGCCGGTCGCGCCGGCGAGCAGGAAGAACGCGTGCGCCAGCGACAACTGCCCGGCCTGGCCGACCAGCAGCGTCAGCCCGATCGCGCCGACCCCGCCGATCATCATGTACTGCCCGGCTTTCAGCCAGGCGGCGTCGAGGTACAGCGGGACCGCGAGCAGGACGACGAGCAGCGCGACCCAGGCCAGTGCTTTGACCAGCCGTCCCCGATCGCGTTTCGCGGGCGGCCGCGGCGGGGCCGCGGCGGGGGATTTCACGGCGGTGTCAGACACGTGTGCTCTCCCTTGTCCCGAACAACCCCGACGGCCGCACCACCAGGACCACGAGCATCACCAGGAAGACCGCGCTCTTGGAGAAGTCGAACGACACGTACTGCGCGGACAGTGCTTCGACCAGGCCGACGACCAGCCCGCCGACCACCGCGCCCGCCGTCGAGTCGAGCCCGCCGAGGATGGCCGCGGGGAACGCCGCGAGCGCGATGGAATGCGTGCCGCGGGACAGTCCCGCGCCGGAGAAGTCCTGGGTGGCGATGAAGAGCACCGCGACCCCGGCGAGCACACCGGCGACCACCCACGCGGTCGCCGTCACCCGGGAACTGCGGATGCCCATCAGTGCGGCGGCTTCCTTGTTCTCGGCCTGCGCCCGCATCGCGATACCCCAGTTCGAGTACTTGAACGCGAGGGTGAACGCGGTGATCAGCACGGCGGCGACGACCAGCGCGACCAGATGCGTGCGGAACAGCGTGATCCCGCCGAGCTGGAACGGCTGCGCGTCCCAGGCGTCGCCGAGGAACGGCAGCGTGACACCGAGGCGTCGCACGATCTCTTCGGTGATGATCACGTCGAGGCCGATCGTCAGCAGCGCCAGGCTGTTCGCGTCCGCGTGCCGTGAACGCGAAAGCAGAAGCCGTTCCAGGAGCAACGCGAGCAGTCCGGCCGACACGATGCCGACGAGCGACGCGCCCGCCCAGCCGAGCGATTCCCGGGTCACGACGACCAGGTAGCCGCCGAAGAGGACGAGCGAGCCGTGCGCGAAGTTGACCACCTCGGTGGCTTTGAAGATGATCACGAAACCCAGCGCCAGCAACGCGAACACCGCGCCCTTGCCGAGTCCGTTGACCACGAGTTGCAGGAAAGTGTTCACGCGCTGGCCTCCGTGCCGAGGTATGCCCTGATCACGTCCGGGTCCGACTGGATTTCGGCCGGTGTCCCGTCGGCGATACGCCTGCCGAAGTCCAGGACGGTGACCCGGTCCGCGATGCCCATCACCAGCCCCATGTCGTGTTCCACGAGCAGGATCGAGATGCCGAGTTCGTCGCGGACGTCGCGGATCGTCCCGGCCAGTTCGGCGGTCTCGGTCGCGTTCATCCCGGCCGCCGGTTCGTCGAGCAGCAGCAGGACGGGTTCGACGGCGAGCGCGCGGGCGAGGTCGACGCGTTTCACCGCACCGTAGGGCAGTGCCCCGACCGGGATGTCGACCAGCGCGCCGATGCCGAGGAAGTCGCAGATCTCCCGGGCCCGCGCGGAATGCCGCCGTTCGGCCCGGATCGTCCAGGGCAGGCGGAGACCGCAGGAGAGGAACCCGCCCTTGGTCAAGGCGTGGCGGCCGAGCATGACGTTGTCGAGCACGGTCGAGCCGGGGGAGAGCGCGGCGTTCTGGAACGAGCGGCCGACGCCGAGACCGGCCAGCCGGTGCGGCGGGAGTCCGGAAAGGACGGTGTCGCCGAGCCGGACGCTGCCGGTGTTCGCCCGGTAGAGCCCGCTGATCACGTTGAAGCAGCTGGACTTCCCGGCGCCGTTCGGGCCGATCAGCGCGTGCAGCGAACCGGAGCCGACGGTGAAGGAGACGTCTTCGAGCGCCCGGATCCCGCCGAAGCGCAGGGTCACGTTCGCGACATGCAGTTCCGGCGGGGTCATCCGGCCCACCTCGTCAGGGTCCGGCCCGCGCGGCGCTTGCGGGCGTTTTCGGCCTCGGCTTCGGCGGTGGCCTGCGATTCCGCGTGACCGCCGAGGTAGAGCCGCTGGACGTCCTCGCTCGCCGCGAGTTCGGCCGTCGTCCCGGCCAGCGCGACCCGGCCGACTTCGAGGACGATCGCGTGATCGGCCACCCGCAGCGCCATCACCGCGTTCTGCTCGACCAGGACCACGGCCGTGCCCTGGTCGTGGATTTCGCGGATGATGGCGCCGATCTGTTCGACGATCTTCGGCGCGAGACCGAGCGACGGTTCGTCGAGCAACAGCAGGCGCGGGCCGGACATCAGTGCGCGGCCGATCGCGAGCATCTGCTGCTCGCCGCCGGAAAGCAGGCCTGCCCGTTGTTTGGCGCGCTCGGACAGGACGGGGAACAGTTCGTCGACGCGTTTGCGGGCGGCGACGCGCTGCTCGGGGGAGCGGGCGCCGATCCCGCCCGCCCGCAGGTTCTCCTCGACCGTCATCCGCGCGAAGACCTGACGGCCTTCGGGGACGCCGACGACGCCGAGCCCGACGATGCGGGCCGGGTCGAGTTTGCCCAGGGGTTTGCCGTCGTAGCGGACCTCGCCGGCGGAAATCGAGCCCCGGTGCATGCGCAGAGTCCCGGAGATCGTCCGCAGCAGGGTCGACTTCCCGGCGCCGTTGCTGCCGAGGACGGCCAGTACTCCATCAGGTGAAACGTCGAGGTCGATCCCGTGCAGTGCGGCCACCGAACGGCCGTACCGCACCTGAAGGTCACGGACACTGAGCAAGCGGCCTCCTCCGTCCGTGTGACACGAGTCACGATCGGTGGCGGTCATCCTGCGTGGGCACCTAGCTGCGCGTTACCCCCACCTGGAGACCCCGGAGGACACAAAACGGACACGGCGCAAGTAGTCCTCTAGTCGCGTTAGATGCACGCGCAACTACCGCAACCAGAGGACGACTTGCGCCGTGGCTCGGGTCAGGTGCGGCGCCGCAGGCGGAGGAGCACGAAGATCGCGGCGACGGCGGCGAGGATCGCTCCCGCCGCCCAGGGGAAGAGGTTGCTCCCCTCGCTGGGCTCGGATACCGAGGCCGCGGCGATCGCCTGAGAAGCGCTGGTGACAGGGGCGGCTGTGGTGGTGAAAGGGGCGGTGGTGGTGACGGGAGCGGACGGAGCCGGCGTCTCGGTTTCCGTGACCGCGAAATCCACGTCGGAGCAGGAGTAATACGTGTCCGGCGTGTCCGAGTTCTGCCAGATCGTGTAGATCAGGTGACGGCCGCTCTTGCCCGCCGGGAGCTTGCCTTCGAGGACGTACGAACGGCCGCGCGTGTCCGGGTCGGTGACCGTCAGGAACGGTTTCGTCTCCAGATTCGACCACTTCAGCGGCCGTGTCGCGTCGTAGCCGTCCTTCGTGACGTACAGCCGGAAGGTGCCCTTGTGCGGGATGGTCTCCCGGTAGCCGAAGGTGAAGTCCGCACCGGCCGACATCGCCGTCGCGGGCCCGTTCGCGTCGGGCTCGTCCAGAGCCGAGTACCTCGCGATACCCGCGCTGCACAGCTTCCCGTCCGGGATCCGCTGCCGGTCCTTGCCGCCGACGTCGGCGACCCGCACGTTGTCCCAGTCGTCGATCCCTCTGGCCACCGCCCGGCTGGCGGGGCTGTCCATCGAGCCGTGCGCGGACGCCGGGGTCGCGAACAGGACCAGGAACGGAACGACGGCGACCACGGCCAGGCTGCGGAATGAGGTCATGCCTCCAGGCACGGACGCGGTCCCGGCGCGGTTCAGAGAAGGCCGGCTTCGCTCGCCTTCCCGATGGCTTCGACGCGGTTGCGTGCCCCGAGTTTGTGCAGCGCGGACTGCAGATAGGTCTTCACCGTGTTCCGGGCCAGCCCGGTGGACTCGGCGATCTCCGGGTTCGTCTGACCCTGCGCCGCCAGCCGCAGGACCTCGTACTCGCGCCGCGTGAGGCCGCTGCGGGCCAGCGCGTCGGACCGCTGGCCGTCGTCGGGGAAGATCCGCGGGTCGACGACGCGCTCACCCTTGAGGACCTGCCGCAACGCCGCCACCAGGTTCGTCCCGGCGACGTCCTTGAGCAGGCAGCCGTGCGCGCCGGAGTCCAGCGCGGCCCGCACGCCCTGATGGTCGCCGTGCGCGGTGAACACCACGATCCGCCCGGTGGGGTGCACCTGCCGCAGTTCGGCGATGACCTCGGGCGCGAGCATGTCGGGCAGCCGCAGATCCAGCAGGATCAACGCGGGTTTCAGCTCGGCCGCGCGCTGGATCGCGGTCCGGCCGGTCTCGGCCGAGCCGATCACCGTCATGGCCGAGTCGTAGCGCAGCAGCAGGCTCACCCCGTCGCGGACCACCGGATGGTCGTCCACGACGAGCACCGTCACCGGCGGCGGCACGGTTCCGGCACCCAGGCGCGCAGCGTGCAGCCGTCTTCTTCGTCGCGGACCAGGCTGACCCGGCCGCCGAGCCGCGCGGCGCGTTCGGCCAGCGCTCGCAAACCCATCCCGGTGCCCGGCTCCGCCTCGTCATCGGTGCGATGGCGGGTGCCGTCGTCGGCGACGACCACCTGGACCCCCTCGTCACTGGGCAGCAGGCTGACCACGACCGACAGCGCGTCCGCGTGTTTCTCCACGTTGAGCAGGCCTTCCCTCACGGCTCCCACCAGCAGTCCGGTGCGTTCGGCGTCCAGTTGCGGCACCGGGGCGAGCTGGACGAACCGCGCCGGGACACCGCAGCGCGCCTGGAACGAGCGGCAGTGCTCGGCCAGTTCCACCGGCAGCGCACGTTCCGGGGTCGATTCGGACAGCGCCAGCAGCGACTCGCGCAGCGCCCGGGACGCGGCGGACACGTCGCCCTCCAGCCGCCGGAGCCGCGATTCGAGCGCCGGGTTGTCGCTGATGTCCTCGTGCAGGTTCCGCACCTGGACGCCGATGGAGAACAGCAGCGCGCCGACCGAATCGTGCAGCGCGCTCTGCATGCGGAGCCGCTCGGAGGACAACGCCGTCTCGCGGGCGGATTCGGCGACCGTCGCGAGTTTCAGCGCCCGCCCGGCCTCGCCGGCGATGTCTTCGAGGGACTTCACCGCGTCGTCGCCGAAGTCGCGAGGTTCGCGCATGGCGGCGTAGGCGATGGCCACCGTCTCGGTCTTACCGCCGACGTTGCTCACGATCGGGACGGCGATCATCGCGGCGAGACCCTCGCCGCGCACCTGCGCGTCGAACTGGTGGGTGATGCTCGGCGAGCTGACGTAGTCGTTGACCCGGACCGGCCTGCCCAGCGCGAGCACACGGCCGCCGATGCCCTGGCCGATCGGCACGGCGAGGTCCTGCAGCGCGTCCGTGCGGGTGCCCGACATCCAGCGGATCACCGCCTGTTCGGGCCCGGTCAGCTCGGCGACGAAACCGGAGTGCGTGCCGATCGTCTCGCGGATCAGCCGCGCGGTGCCGTTGAGCGCGGCGACCCGGTCGAGGGTGGCGAGGAGCTCTTCGTGCTCGCGCAGAAGCCCGCCGAGCACCGCACTGTGCTCGGCGGCGTGTTCCTCCGCGACCTGGCGTTTCGCCGTCACGCGCTCACGATCGCACACCGGACGTGCTTTCCGACACACCCGAGCGGAGAGGTTCGCCGATGCGCTCCCGGGCTCGGTTGTCTTGAATGGACCCGTGGAGATCCTGGCCGACGCCGCGACACTGGCGCTGTACACGACCGATGCCTCCAACTACCGGCACGTGCCGCGGGGCGTGGTGCTGCCTCGGAGCGTCGATGAGGTGATCGAGGCCGTGGCCGCCTGCCGCGAGTCCGGGCTGCCGGTGATCGTCCGGGGCGGCGGCACCAGCGTCGCCGGCAACTCGTGCGGGCCGGGCGTCGTGATCGACACGTCCCGCCACCTCGGGGGAGTGCTCGACTTCGATCCGGCGTCGAAGACCGCGCGAGTGGCGCCCGGCACCGTCCTCGACCACCTCCAGGCGCTCGCCGCGCCGCACGGGCTCCGGTTCGGCCCCGACCCGTCGACGCATTCGCGGTGCACCCTCGGCGGGATGATCGGCAACAACGCGTGCGGGTCCCACTCGGTCGCCTGGGGACGCACGGTGGACGTCGTGCGGGAACTGGACGTGCTGCTCTACGACGGCACCCGGCTCACCGTCGGCCCGACCTCACCGTCCGAAGTGGACGCCCGCGCGGCGATGCCCGGAACCGAAGGCCGGGTCTTTTCGGAACTGCGCGCGCTCGTCCGGGACAACCTGGCGTTGCTGCGCACCGAACTGTCCGCCTGGGGCAGGCGAGTGTCCGGGTACGGCCTGGAACACCTGTTGCCGGAGAACGGTTTCGACGTCGCCAAGGCGTTGGTCGGCAGTGAGGGCACCTGCGTGACCGTGCTCGAAGCGACCGTCTCGCTGGCCGAGGTGCCGAAGCGCAAGGTGCTCGCGGTGCTCGGCTTCGAGTCCGACATCGCCGCGGCCGACGCCGTCCCGGCGATCCTGCCGTGGTCGCCGCTGACCGTGGAGGGGGTGGACGCCGAACTCGTCGCGCTGCTGGAACCCGGCCGCGCCGACGGGCTGCCGCCGGGCGGTGCCTGGTTGTTCGTCGAGATGGACGATCCGGAGAAGGCGCGAGGGCTCATCGACGCGCTGCGGGGCGCGCTGACCGGGTCCACGCTGCTCGACGACGCGGCCGCGCAGAAGCGGCTGTGGCGGATCCGGGAAGAGGGCGCCGGTCTCGCGACGCGGCTGGCCGGCGGCGAGGAGGCCTGGCCCGGTTGGGAAGACGCCGCCGTCCCGCCCGAGCGTTTGGGCGCCTACTTGCGCGAGTTCAAGGAACTGATGCGCGCGCACGGCCGCAAGAGCGTCGTCTACGGCCACTACGGCGAGGGCTGCCTGCATCTGCGGCTCGACTTCGATCTGCTTTCCCCGCAAGGGATCGCCGGGTTCCGCTCGTTCCTCGAAGAGGCTGCGGACCTCGTCGCCGCGCATGGCGGCTCGTTGTCCGGGGAACACGGCGACGGCCAGGCCCGGTCCGAACTGCTGCCCCGGATGTACAGCCGCGAAATGCTCGGGCTTTTCGCGCGGTTCAAGGCGATCTTCGACCCGGCGGGGATGATGAACCCCGGTATCCTCGTCGAGCCGAGGGCGGTCGACGCCGATCTGCGGGTGCGGCGCGCGCCGCTGGAGATCGAAGACGTCACCGCGCTCGCGTATCCGGAAGACCAGGGGAGTTTCGGGCAGGCGATGCGGCGCTGCGTCGGCGTCGGGAAATGCCGCGACACCACCGGTGCGGGCGTGATGTGCCCGAGTTACCGCGCCACCCGCGAGGAGAAGCACTCGACGCGGGGTCGCGCGCATCTGCTGGCCGAGATGGTGAACGGCGAGATCATCACCGACGGCTGGCGTTCGAAAGAGGTCGCGGAGGCGCTGGACCTCTGCCTTTCGTGCAAGGGCTGTCTTTCCGATTGCCCGGTCGATGTCGACATGGCGACCTACAAGGCGGAATTCCTGCACCAGCACCACAAAGGACGGTTGCGCCCGGCGTCGCACTATTCGATGGGCTGGCTGCCGTTGTGGCTCCGCGCCGCGGCACTGGCGCCACGGCTGGCGAACACGACGTCACGACGGTTTTCCGGGCTCTTGAAGCGGTTCGGCGGGATCGCGCCGGAACGGGACCTGCCGACGTTCGCCCGGACGCCGTTCACCCGGCGCCGCGAGGATCTCCGGCGTTGGGCGACCGGGGCCCGGCCGGTCGTGCTGTGGCCGGACTCCTTCAACAACTACCTCACCCCGGACGTGCTCGACGCCGCCGCCGAGGTGCTCACCGCGGCCGGGTACGACGTCGTCCTGCCCGATCGCGGTGTCTGCTGCGGCCTCACCTGGATCTCGACCGGACAGCTCGACGTGGCCAAGAAGGTGTTGCGGCGCACGGTTTCCGTCCTCGAACCGTATCTCCGGGCCGGGTACCAGGTCGCCGGGCTGGAGCCGAGCTGCACGGCGCTGTTCCGCAGTGATCTCCCGGCGCTGCTGCCGGACGATCCGACGGCGAAACTGCTCGCCGGGCAGACCCGGACGTTCGCCGAACTGATCGAGGACTCGCCGCTCGAATTCCGCTCCCTGGACGTCGAAGCGCTCAGTCAGGTCCACTGTCATCAGCACGCCGTCCTCGGCTTCGACGCCGACGAGGCGGCGATGAGCTCGGCGGGCATCCGCAATTCCACAATGGACTCGGGCTGCTGCGGACTGGCGGGCAACTTCGGCTTCGAACGCGGGCACTACGACGTTTCCGTCGCCTGTGCCGAAGACCGGATGCTGCCCGCGATCCGGGCCGCGGCCGAGGGCACGGAAGTGGTCGCCGACGGGTTCAGCTGCCGGACCCAGATCGAGCAACTGGACGGGCGCAAGGCGCTGCACCTCGCGGAACTCCTCCGGCGCGCGCTGCGCTAGAGCCTGTCCGGACCGGCGGCTTCGGCGATCGCGTTGCCGACGCGCTCACGCGGCCAGCCGAGTATGCCGGCCGCCCTGGCCGTCGCGCCGGGATCGGCCTGGACCAGGGCGGCGAGCACGGTCAGCGCGTCGTCCCGCGCGGCGGCGCCGGGGCTGTTCGCCATGGCGTCGGTGACGGTCGCGAAAAAGCGGCTCATCCGGTCCAGCCGCGCCCCGGCGGGTGAGGTGCGGTCGAAGAGTTCGGCGCCATCGTGGGCGGTGTCCGCCCAGGTCGCGTTCGTGCGGGCGCTCGCGAGCCACGCGCGGAGCCAGACGTCGTCATCGATGAAGTACCACTCGCGCCTTCCTCGATGTGCGCGCTGGACGACCTCCAGCCCTTCGAGGTAAGCGACGGCTTTGGACACCGAGGCTGGGCTGACCTGGAGCAGCCGGACCAGTTCGGCCGAAGTCAGCCCACCCGAATTCGTCGTGACCAGTCGCGCGAGCACCCGCGCGGCCATCCGAGGCAGGCCGCTCTGGACCATCATCTCGGCGAAGCGGTCCGCGTAACCCCGGACCGCGGCTGGTTCGTCGGCCAGCGGGTCCGAAGTGGACGGAGGGGCTCCTCCGCCCCTCCTGCCCCGCCAGGCGGTGGCGTGCCGGGCGTGGTTCGCCCGGTAACCGCGGCGCCCGCCGTTGCGGGCGACTTCGCGGCTGATGGTCGACGTGGGCCTGTCCAGATCACGCGCGATTTCGGCGAACCCGAGGTTCCCGGCCAAACCCGACGCGATCCGCTCACGGTCTTCTCCGGTGAGTCTTCCCGATGCCACCGGGCCAGTGTGCGTCAGCAGGCCTGTCAACGCAACGTCGTTGCGTTTCGCGGGAAGGTCAATGCAATAAAACGAAGCTATTGCTGGCTATTCGACGGATCGGTGTCTTCGTAGCGTTGACAGTCGAGGAAAGACAAACCTAGCGTTCGTGGTGACTGAAAGGGGGCGACATGATCAAGAGCGCAGTACGGCGGGAACTCGACCGAGCGATGACCGAGGGCGGGATGCCCGGCATCCTCGTCGAAATCAGCGAGGGGGCGGCCATCTGGTCCGATGAGCGGAAACGCTTGCCCGAGGACAGGTTCCGCATCGGAAGCATCACCAAGACGTTCACCGCCACGGTGCTCCTGCAGCTGGTGGCCGAGAACAGGGTGGGGCTCGACGACCCGGTGGGGAAGTGGTTGCCCGGGCTGGTCGAAGGGAACGGTCACGACGGGGATGAAATCCCCCTCCGGCGGCTGCTCGACCACACCAGCGGGATCGCCAATTACACGGAGGATCCCGAGGCGCTGAGCGAGTACGAGACCTACACGCCGCGGCAACTCGTCGAGATCGCCCTACGGCGTCCGGCCGCCTTCGAGCCCGGTGCGGGCTGGGCGTACTCGAACACCAACTACGTGCTGGCCGGGATGATCGCGGAGCGGGTCACCGGACGGGATCTCTCCACCGAGATCGCCACGCGGATCACCGTCCCGCTCGGCCTGAGCGGGACTCGCCTTCCGCAGGCGGGCGACGAGAAGCTCGGCGAGCCGCATTCCCGTCATCACACGAAGCTGTTCTCACCCGATCCCGCCGCCGAGATCCACGACGTCACCGAACTGGAGCCGAGTCCGTACTGGGCGGCGGGCGGGATGGTCTCGACGGCCGGTGACCTCAACCGGTTCCTCGGTGCGTTGCTGGGCGGGCGGCTCCTGCCGCCGGAGCAGCAGCGGGCGATGTTCACCACGATCCCGACCAAGGATTGGCTGCCCGCCACGACGTACGGTCTCGGCGTCTCGTCGGTGACCCTGCCGGACGGCACCGAGTTGTGGGGGATGGGCGGCGCTCTGTTCGGTTCGTGGTCCTACGTCTACGGTTCCCGCGACGGCGGGCACCTGCTCGCGGTGAACGTCAACGGCGACTGGACCTCCGGACCGTGGGACGATCCGAGCGGGATCTTCACCGACCTGCTGGTGGCGGAGTTCTGCTGAACCGGTGGTCCCGTTCGGCGTACTTCTTCAGTGTCAGCAGCTGTTTCCGCATCATGACCAGGTCGCCCCAGCCGAGCAGGAACTCCTTGAGGCGGCCACGGAATCCCTTCGAGGTCACGACGATGCGGCACAGCATCCGGCAGGTGTCCGCGTCGATCGGCTCGACCGAGTAGGTCACCGCCACCGGGCCGAACAGCTTTTCCGATTTGGCGAAGGAGCGGCCGGTCAGGCTGTGCCCGGGATCGACCTCGGTCAGGAGGAAGACGATCAGGGTGTCGCCGGGAGCGAGCTCGTCGGCGCCGGGGGTGAGTGTGCGCGGGCTGCGCTTGCCCAGGTTGTCGAGCAGGTCGTAGCTGTAGGGCGCGACCGAGATCTGGCAGAGCCAGCGATAGGCGAGCGCGGCGGGCGCGTGCACGGTGACAGCGCGGTCGAAGAGGGCGACGGGCCTGTTCAGCAGGGTGTCCGCCGGTTGCGGGCGCGAGCGTTCTTCCGGGGTCGCGCCCCAGTTCGCGGGTGATCCGAAAGGCATGGTGGCCTCCGTACGGTGCCGTATGGTTTTCCATACGGTAGCGTATGCCACGTGGTCAGGAAAGGCGTGGTCGGGAAAAGGAAGCTCGCCCGGGAGGACTGGGCGGACGCGGCACTCGATGCCCTGTGCGAAGGCGGCGTCGCCGCGATCGCCGTCGAGCCCCTCGCGGCGAAACTCGGGACGACGAAAGGCAGCTTCTACTGGCATTTCGCGAACCGGGACGCGCTCGTCGAGGCCGCCGTGCGGCGCTGGGCCGAGCAGGACACCGAGTCGCTCATCACCTTGCTGGACGGCATCTCCGACCCCGAGCGGCGGCTGCGGGAGCTCTTCGAACTCGTCTTCGGGGCGAAGGACGACGAGCTGGCGGAACTGGCTCTCCTGGCGCACGCCGGCGACCCGGTGATCGGCCCGCTCCTGGCCGAGGTCACCGCCCGGCGGGTCGAGTTCATCGTCCGCTGTTTCCGGGAAATGGGCTGTCCCGAGGACGAGGCGAGACATCGCGGTCTGTTGGCCTACACCGCTTTCCTCGGCCTGATCCAGGCGCAGCGGGCGAGCGGCGGGGCGCTGTTGCCGATGGCCGATCGACCCGGGTATCTGGCCTTCCTGCGGGGGATTATCACGCGCTGAGAAGGATCTTCTGCCCGATAGGGCGGCCGAGCGGGTGGAGTTCCGCGTCCGCACGGGGCAATCGCGTGGCCGGAGTCTTCCGGCGCCCGGCCCGGCCGCTCATCATCGGCCCATGACAGCCACGTATCCCGCGGCGAAGGCCGACCCCGCGGTCCCGATGGGCGCGATCTACGCCGAGTATCCGCCGATGTCCAGGGTCGTCTTCCCGAGCGGTTGCGAAGGCTGGCTGGTGACCCGCTACGAGGACGTCCGCCTGGTGTTCTCGGACGCGCGGTTCTCCCGCGACCTGCTCGGCCCGGGCGCGCCGTGTCTCATCGAGCCGGGAGACTTCTCCACCGGCGAGCACAGCATCCTGAACATGGACCCGCCGGATCACACCCGGCTGCGGAAATTGTCGGCGCAGGCCTTCACCGTCCGCCGGATCGCCGGACTGCGGCCGCGGATCCAGGAGATCGCCGACGATCTGCTGCGCGCGATGGCCGAGCACGGGCCGCCCGCGGATCTCGTGGAGATGTTCGCCTTCCCGCTGCCGACCGCGGTCATGTGCGAAATCCTCGGCGTCCCGTTCGAAGGACGGGAACGGTTCAAGCAGTGGTCGCGGGTGATCGTCACGCCGATGGCGCACACCCCCGAGGAGGTCGCGCGAGCGCGTCGCGATGGCGCCGGCGATATGACCGCGCTCGTCGCCGTCAAGCGGAAGAACCCGGGCGAAGACCTGTTGTCCGCCCTCGTGCACGCCCACGACGAAGACGGCGATCGCCTCACCGAGCCCGAACTGATCGACCTGGCCACTCAGCTTCTGCTGGCCGGGCACGAAACGACGGTCAGTTTGATCGCGACCGGGATCGTGCTGCTCTCGGGTCATCCGGACCAGCTGGCCGCGCTGCGCTCGGATCCCGGGCTGACCCCGACCGCCGTCGAGGAGATCATGCGCTTCGACGGCCCGGCCGACGCGTCGCTGCTTCGCGTCGCGCTCGAAGACGTCGAGGTAGGCGGAGTCCTGGTGCGGCGCGGGGAAGCGGTGCTCGCCCATACCGGCGCGGCGAACCGGGACGAGAACGCGTTCCCGGGTGCCTCACGGTTCGACATCGGGCGCCGGAACGCGCCACAACTCGGCTTCGGGCACGGCGTCCACTTCTGTCTCGGCGCCGCGCTCGCCCGGCTCGAAGGGGAGATCGCGCTGCGAACCCTGCTCGACGGGCTTCCGGGACTCGATCTGGCCGTGCCGCCGTCGGAAATCCTGTGGAGACCGCCGCTTTCGATCCGCGGTCCCGAAGCCGTCCCGGTGACGTGGACGGCTACCACCAAGCGCGGCTGAGGCCAGGCATCGTCGCGCGAACTCGTCGTCAGGCGTGCTTCCGTATCCGGCGAGCAGCCGCCGCAGGAAGTCCTTGTCCCCGCCGGAAACGAACAGGCCGACGGCGACGAAGTCGTACTCGGCCGCGCCGCGCATCGCCGGTTCGAAGTCGAAGAGCCCAGTGAGCCGCCAGCGTTCGCCGTCGTGGGCGACCATCAGGTGGTCGCGCATGAACTCGGTGTGCAGCGGGACGACGGGCGGGGCGCCGAGGACGTCCAGCCGCGGGTCGCGCAGGGAATGCAGCGCGGCCAGCGCCTCGCCGAGTTCCGGGGCGAGCAGCTGTTTGTCCTCTGTGGACAGCCGTGGCCAGGCGTCCTTCAGTGTCTCGCCACGCACGCGCTCCATGAGCACGTAACCCCAGCCGTCCTGCTCGCCGGCGCGCTCGACCCCGGGCGTCGGGATCGGCAGTTTGCCGTGCAGGGTCTCGAGCATCGTCCGCTCGGTGAGGAGTTCGCCGAGATGGACCGGCGGGCGGGAACGGGGTCACGGAGCCGACCGTAGATCAGCGAGTGGGGCGGGCGATCGAATTACCCGCTGCGTTCCAGCAGCGTCCGCGCGGCGCCGAGCACGAGACGGCAGACGTCCTCCGGATCCGCGCTGGCCAAGGGTTCTTTGCCGGTGATCTCGCGGACGAGGCCGATCCCGAGCAGCCAGGCCAGGATGAGGTCGGCCCGCAGGGCGGCGTCGTCGGCGTCGGTGAGCGTGGCCAGGACCTGCGCGTATTCCTCGCCGAGTTGCCGCCGGACGGCGGCCGCGGCGCTGTCGTGCCCTGTCGAGCGCAGGTACGCGTCGAGCGCCCGGTCGCGGCCGGTGTCGGATTCGAGCATGCTGCGCAACGCCGTGCCGAGCAGTTCGTCCGGCGGGGTGCTGGCGAGCTGTTCCCGCCCGCCGCGCGCCATGACCTCTTCGAACAGTGCGTCCTTGGAGCCGAAATACCGGAACAGCAGCGCCTGGTTGACCCCGGCGTGCTTCGCGATGTCGCGCACGGTCGTCCGGTCGAAGCCGCGCTCGGCGAACAGGTCCGCCGCCGCGTCGAGCAGCGCGGCCCTCGTCGCGGCCGCGTCGCGCTTGCGCACCTGCGGTTCTGCCGTCATGGAGCCTCCTGGTCCGCACAGGCTAACCGGACGTCGCACGGTAGGCGCATTGACGCTCACCGTGATCATGGCTAGCGTTGTAAGCGGCTGCTTACAAACTGCGAAACCGGGGGGTTTCCGGACAAATGACCACCACGAACACCGAACCTGTCGCCTACCCGTTCAACGAAGACGCAGGTCTCGACCTCAACGAGGCCTACGCCGTCGCCCGTGACACCGACGGCATGATCCGGGTCCGCCTGCCCCACGGTGAGCCCGCTTGGCTCGCCACCCGCTATGCCGACGCGCGTTTCGTGCTCGGTGACCGGCGGTTCTCCCGGGCGATGGCCACCGAGAAGGACGAGCCGCGCATGGCACCCGGCAGGCGTCCCGGCGGGATCCTGGCCATGGACCCGCCCGACCACACCCGGCTGCGCACGCTGGTCGCGAAGGCGTTCACCATGCGCCGCGTCGAGTTGCTGCGGCCGCGGGTCGCGGATCTGTCGGCCGGGCTGATCGAAGACATGAAGGCCAAGGGCCAGCCCGCCGACCTGGTCGAGGACTACGCGCTGCCGATCCCGGTCGCGGTCATCTGCGAACTGCTCGGCGTGCCCGTCGAGGACCGGCCGAAATTCCGCGTGTGGAGCGACGCGGCGTTGTCGACCAGCCCGTTGACCACCGAACAGATGATGGCCAACCAGGAAGAGCTGCGGGCGTACATGCACGTGCTCGTCGAGGAGCACCGCGCCCAGCCGCAGGACGATCTGATGACCGCGCTGATCGAAGCGCGCGATGTCCGCGACAGGCTCAGTGAGCTCGAACTGGTCGACATGTGCATCGGCATCCTGATCGCCGGGCACGAGACCACCGCCAGCCAGATCCCCAACTTCGTCTATGCCCTGCTCGAACAGCCGGAACAGCTGGCACGCCTGCGCGACGACCTGGACCTCATCCCGCCCGCCGTGGAGGAACTGCTCCGGTTCGTCCCGCTGGGCGCGGGCGCCGGGTTCGCCCGCTATGCCACCGAGGACATCCAGGTGGGTGACGTGCTGGTCAAGGAAGGCGAGCCGGTGATGGTCGCGATCGGCGCCGCCAACCGGGACGCGCTCCAGTTCACGACGGCGGAAACCCTCGAATTCGGCCGGGAGGCCAATCCGCACCTCGGTTTCGGCCACGGCGTCCACCATTGCCTCGGCGCACCGCTGGCCAGGCTGGAACTGCAGGAGGCGTTGCGCGCCTTGCTGCGCGATCTGCCCGGGCTGCACCTCGCCGGGGATATCGTGTGGAAGACGCAGATGCTGGTGCGGGGACCCCGCTCCATGCCGATCGGATGGTGACCATGAGCTGGAATGTCGAGGTCGATGGCGGAACGTGCATCGGCTCGGGGATGTGCGCTTCGCTGGTGCCTGAGGTCTTCGAACTCGAAGGCGCCACGGCGACGGTGATCGCGGGTGAGGTGAAGCCGGACGAGATCGTGCTCGACGCCGCGGATTCCTGCCCCGCCATGGCGATCGAGGTGATCGAGAAGGGCGAGGTGATCGGGCCACGGCCTTAGGTTCGCCCTTTAATCTGTGGCGGCCGTCGGCGAAGGAGCGTAGGACGACGGGGTGAGTGACGACAGTTTGACCATCCGCACCCTGACGACCGACGACCTGCCCGCGTTCGCGGAGATGCTGGCCGGCGCGTTCCTCTCCGATCCGTCGGACGGGATGAAGCACCGCGAGGAGCTGGTGTTCGAACCCGATCGTTCGCACGGCGTCTTCGACGGCGACGAACTGATCGGGGCCGGGCAACTCCTCACCCGGAAGATCACGGTGCCCGGAGCCGGGCAGACCCCGCTCGCGGCGGTGACGTCGGTCGGCGTGGCTCCGGGACATCGCAGGCGCGGTGCGCTCACCCGGGTCATGCGGGCCCAGTTGCACGGCCTGCACGAGGACGGCGGCGAAGCGATCGCCGCGCTCTGGGCGTCCGAATCGGTCATCTATCCCCGCTTCGGCTACGGCCTCGCGGCGCAGCTCTACCGCGCGAAGGTGCACGGGAAGTCGGCGTTCCGGCCCGGCGTCGAACTCGAAGCCGAGCGCGTGCGCGAAGTCGGCCGCGAGAAGGCGATCCCGTTGATCAAGGCGATCTACGACAGGGAAGCGCCGCTGCGGGTCGGCGCGCTCGACCGCCCGGACTCGACGTGGGAGTTCATCCTCGACGACCCGGAGTACCGCCGTCATGGCGCGACCGCGCTGAAGTTCGCCGTCCTGCCGGACGGCTACGCGCTCTACCGGGTGAAGAGTGACTGGCACGAGGAAGGGCCGCGCGGGACCCTGGACCTGGTGGAACTGGTCGCGACCACGCCGCAGGCGTACGCGACGCTGTTCCGCTTCCTGCTCGACTACGACCTGATCGGCACTGTCGAGTTCTTCGCCGCCCTCGACGAACCGCTCATCCACATGCTGGCCGACCCGCGCAAGATGTCTCGGGCCGGCGGCGATTCGCTGTGGCTCCGGCTCGTCGACGTCGACCGAGGGCTGGTGACACGCCGCTACGGTGCGCCGGCGGATCTGGTCTTCGGTGTCCAGGACGACTTTTGCCCGTGGAACACCGGGAATTGGCGGCTGGTCACCGACGCGGACGGGAACGCCGAAGTGACCCGCGTGGCGGACGCGCCGGATCTCGATCTGGACGTGATCGACCTCGGCGCGATCTTCCTCGGCGGCACCCGGCCGAGCACGCTGGCCGCGGCCGGGCGGATCCGGGAGCGGACCGCTGGAGCGGTTTCGAAGGCCACGGCGGCGTTCGCCACCGACCGGGAGCCGTCCTGCCTGGAGACGTTCTAGCTTTGAGGGTCGCGTCGTCAGTCTCTTGCCCCCTTTTCGGTGAAGGGCGCGGTTCGTGTGTCCAGACAGCGAACACGCGTGATTGGAGACCGAACACGCGTGATTGGAGGCGGAACTCAGGCACGAATTTGCGGCTCACAACACTAGCCGTTCGGCTTCAGCACGCCCTGCTCGGTCACGACGGCGGTGATCAGCCCGTGCGGCGTCACGTCGAAGGCGGGGTTGAACACCTTCGCTCCCTCGGGTGCGACCCTCTTTCCACCGAAGTTCAGGATCTCGCCGGGATCGCGTTCCTCGATCACGATCCCGGCGCCGTCCGGCGCGGTGGTGTCCACAGTGGACGAAGGAGCGACGACCACGAACGGGATCCCGTGGTGCGCCGCCGCGATCGCCAGGCCGTAGGTGCCGATCTTGTTGGCGACATCGCCGTTGGCGGCGATCCGGTCGGCGCCGACGAGCACGGCGTCGACCAGGCCGCGGGCCATCGCGGCGGCGGCCGCGCCGTCGGGCTGGATCCGGTACGGGACACCGGCTTCGGCCAGCTCCCAGGCCGTCAGCCGGGCGCCCTGCAGCAGCGGGCGGGTTTCGTCGACCAGGACCGAGTCGACCAGACCTCGGGCGTGCAGATGCCAGACGACGCCGAGCGCGCTGCCCCAGGCGACCGTCGCGAGATGGCCGGCGTTGCAGTGGCTGAGCAGCCGCAACGGCCGCCGCTCGCAGTGCTCGAGCACCACCTCGGCCGCCAGCCGGGAGGCCTCGTAGTTGATCCGCTCGTCCTCGTCGAGGATCGTGAGCGCCTCGGTGAGGACCGCGTCCGGCCCCTCCGGGAGCTTCGCGAGCGCGCGGGACACACCCCAGCTCAGGTTGACCGCGGTCGGCCGGGCCTTGGCGACGCGGTCCGCCTCGGCCTCGACGTCACCTCCGGCACGGACGGCGAGCACCACGCCGAGCGCGCCCGCCGCGCCGAGCGCCGGAGCGCCGCGGACGGCCAACCGGCCGATGGCGTCGACGAGTTCGCTGACCGAGCGCAGTTCGAGCACGCGATACTCGGCGGGCAGCACGGTCTGGTCGATGATCGCGACGGCGTCGCCGGTCCAGTCGATCGTCCTGCGCATCGCTTCGCTCTCCCAAGAAAACCAGTTGGCCGACCGTGACGTGCTCGGTGAAGATGCGGTTCGTGACCATTCAACGCCAGCATCCGCCCGGTCTGCACCCCACTCCCACCTACCACCACGTCACCATCGTCGAAGGACGGCGGGACGTCCACCTCGCCGGCCAGTGCCCGCTCGCCGAAGACGGCAAGGTCGTCGAGGGCGATGTTCTCGCCCAGGTCGACCAGGTCGTCGCGAACACCGCGGCCGCGCTCGCCCACGCCAAGGCGACCCCGGCCGACGTCGTGCGCACGGTGATCTACGTGGTGACGCCGGACGCCGACGTGCTTTCGGCCGTGTGGGACCGGTTCGTCGAGTCGGAGATCGGGGAGGCCTTCACCACCGCGAGCACCCTGCTCGGCGTCTCGCAGCTCGGCTACCCCGGGCAGCTCGTCGAACTCGACGTCACCGCCGCTACGGCCTGACCCTCGCCGCGATCCGGCACCGTTCGCGGGTGGGTGCCGGATCGCGGACGGTCAGGTGATGATGGTGACCACGACGTCACCGGCCTTCGCGGCGCCGGCGAAGAAGACCACCAGATCGTCGTAGTTGCCCCGCACGTAGTCCAGCGCGTCGGGCTCGTCCCAGATCGACGGGTAGATCTGCTGTTCGGCCAGCTCCGCGAGCTCGACGCCCTGCGAGAGTTGATCGAACCCGGTCCGCGACAGCTCCGTGGACACCGTCCGCACCTCGTCCGGGCTCAGATACCGCGCCGGTCCGTAGCCGTTGTCTTCCCCCAGCGGCGTTCCGCCCAGTACGAAGTCGATCTCGAATCCGGCGCGTGCGGCCAGGAACGACAAGGCGTGCCACGCCTTGTCGATGTCCGTCCCGCGCGAGGTGTCTTCGACCTCCGTGGCCTCCTCGATGGCCGTCCAGATCCGATCGGGGTCTTCGATCAGCTCACGGAGGCCTTCCGGCGTGACGCGCACGTACTCGCCGCACATACCCATCGGCTACAGGCCCGCCATGATGTCGGTCTCGGTGATCCCCGGCCCCTGACCGGCGCGGATGAACCACTCGATGCCGAACGCCTGCGCGAACCCCGCGTCGGGCATCGCGAGGAAGAACGAATCCTCACTGATCTGGCTGGCGTGCGCGCGCATCGCGGCCCGCTTCTGGGGCAGGTACTCGGTGACG
This sequence comes from Amycolatopsis sp. lyj-112, assembly GCF_046549055.1. Classification (NCBI taxonomy): domain Bacteria; kingdom Bacillati; phylum Actinomycetota; class Actinomycetes; order Pseudonocardiales; family Pseudonocardiaceae; genus Amycolatopsis; species Amycolatopsis sp. lyj-112. The sequence continues at coordinate 233,425 of NZ_JAJPWS010000001.1, forward strand.
TCGACCCGCGCGGTCAGCACCGCCTCCGGCTTGCCGAACTCCACGCCGTCCTCGAAATCAGGCACATCCTCGGGCTTCATCTGCCCGGTCTGTACCGCTTCTTCCATGCCGCGGCGCATCTCGTCCTGGTTGCTCGTGGCCTGGTAGACCCGCGGCGTGCCGGCCAGTTCGGCCGCGCGCATGCCGACGCGGTAGACCTGGATGTGGTCCGGATGCCCGTAACCGCCGTTGTCGTCGTAGACGGTCAGGACGTCGGCCTCCTCCTCGCGCAGGATCTCGGCCAGCCGCAGCGCGGCCTCCTCGACGTCCGCCTGCCAGAACGTGCCCGGCACGTCGTTGCGCGGCTCGCCCATCATGCCGGAATCGGTGTACCCCAGGAATTCCACGCGCTTGGCGCCGAGGACCTCGGCCGAGGCGTTCGTCTCCTCGACACGCCGCTGCCATAGCTCCTCCCCGTCGTCGAGGAACCCGTCCGGCACCTCACCGACCTCGCCCCTGGTCGCGACGACGAGCACGACACGGTGACCTTCCTCGAAGGCCTTGCGCATGACGCCGCCCGCGACGATGCACTCGTCGTCGGGATGGGCGTGAAAACTCACCAATGTGGCCATGATGGGGAAACTACCGGGAGGCACCGACATATTCCGGCGGCGCTGATTCGCGTTCCCTCAGGCGGGGAAGGTCCGCCCCAGGAACTCCAGCGTCAGTTCCCAAGCCGCCGCGGCGGGCTCCGGCTGATGGAACATCGGCGCCACGTGGTTGTGGAACGCGTGCCCGGCCCCCTCGTGGATGGTGATCTCGGCACCGGGATGCGCCTCGACCGCGTCGGCCAGCTTCCGAACGCCCTCGACGGGAATGTAGGGATCCGCGCCCCCGAACTGGAACTGGATCGGGCAGCTGATCTTGTCCAGCAACGGGATTTGCCCCGGCACACCCGAGCCGTAGTACGAGACGGCGACGTCCGGGTCGCCCTCGGCGGCGGCCGCGTAGGCCATCGAGCCGCCGAGGCAGAAGCCGAAGACACCGGCGCGGCCGCCGGATTCGGGCAGGGCGCGCAGCATCGCCAGGGTCGCGAGGACGTCGGTGACGGCGAGTGCGGGGTCGAGCTTGCCGGCGACCTCCATCGACGCCGAGACCCCGGCTTCGTCGTGGGTGGCCGACCAGCCGGGAGCGATCCGCCAGAACAGTTCGGGCACGGCGACGACGTAGCCGAGTGCGGCCAGGTCGGCGGCGACGGACTTGAGGTAGTCGTCGAGGCCGAAGATCTCCTGGATCAGCACCAGACCGGGGCCGGAGCCGGATTCGGGCAGCCAGAGCGGGGCGTCGAACGAGCCGTCGGCGACGGTCACTTTCGTCATCGAGTTCCTTCCAGAGAGCGTACGAGCGAGTCCGTCACCAGCGCGGCTTGAGTGCCGTCGGGGTCGAGGTCGGGATCGAAGATGGTCAGTTCCAGCCCGGCCGCGCCGGGGATCGCGATCAGGCCGCGAAGAAGCTCGACGAGCGCGTCCGGGCTGAGGCCGCCGGGGTCGGGACTGTCCACGGCGGACACGAACTCCGGATCGAGGGTGTCGATGTCGATGTGGATCCAGAAACCGTCCAGCGGCGCGAAAATCTCGCGTGCGGCGGCCAGGGCACCGGCCGTGCCCCGGGCCATGATCTCCTGGCTGGTCACGATGCGGAGCCCGGCCTCGCGCGCTTCGTCGGATTCCTCGTCGCGCACGCCCAGCACGAGGACGTCCTCGTCGCGGACGTACGGCGCCAATCCGTCCACATCGGCCAGTTCGGGGGCGCCCCGGCCGGTCACGACGGCGAGCGCTTCGCCGCCGACAGAGGCGACGTGGTCGGAGTTGCCGAGGTGCCGGAAGTCGTCGTGACCGTCGAAGTAGACGATCCCGAAGCGGCCTTCGCGGCGCAGGGCCAGCATCGCGGCGAGCGCGATCGAGCAGTCGCCGCCGAGGACGACCGGGAAGCCGCCGTCCGCGCGGATCTTCGCGAGCCGTCCGGCCAGCAGCGTCGTGTAGTCCGCGATGCCGGCCGCGTTGCGGGCACCGCTTTCGGGCGACCAGTCGGGCAGGTACCGCGGCGGGGTGACCACGCCGCCGTCGGTTGCGCCCAACCGGGTGAGCAGGCCGTGGTCACGCAGCGCGCCCGGCGCCTTGTAACAGCCCGGGACCACTCCTTCGGCGGGAGGACGTAGTCCGAGATTGGACGGTGCGTCCAGTAGTACGAGATTCCCCATGCCCACACCGTAGTAGTGACGCCTGGTGCCACGCTGTCCGTCCCTTTAGGTTGAAGGGCGGTCCCCAGGCTCGATGTAGGAGGCTTGATGGTGGAGCGGACGAAGTACATCCTCGACGAAGCTGATATGCCGACCAGGTGGTACAACGTCATCCCGGATCTTCCGGAGCCACCACCGCCTCCCCTGCATCCGGGGACGCGGGAGCCGGTCGGCCCGGACGACCTCGCGCCGCTGTTCCCGCAGGCGCTCATCGCCCAAGAGGTCACCACCGACCGTTACGTGGACATCCCCGAAGAAGTCCAGGACGTCTACCGGCTTTGGCGGCCGTCGCCGCTGTTCCGGGCGCGGCGCCTGGAGAAGGCACTCGGCACGCCCGCCCGCATCTACTACAAGTACGAGGGGGTCAGCCCGGTCGGCTCGCACAAGCCCAACACCGCGGTGCCGCAGGCGTTCTACAACGCGGCGGAGGGCGTCACCAGGCTGACCACCGAGACCGGCGCCGGTCAATGGGGGAGCGCGCTCGCCTTCGCCTGCGCCACCTTCGGGCTGGAGTGCGAGGTGTGGCAGGTCCGCGCTTCGTATGACCAGAAGCCGTATCGCAAGCTGATGATGGAGACCTTCGGCGCGACGGTGCACCCGAGCCCGTCCGAACTGACCGAGTCCGGCCGCGCGATCCTGGCCGCCGACCCGGCGTCGCCCGGGAGCCTCGGCATCGCGATCAGCGAGGCGGTGGAGCAGGCCGCGCAGGCGGAGAACACGCGCTACGCGCTGGGCAGCGTGCTCAATCACGTGCTGCTGCACCAGACGATCATCGGGGAAGAGGCGCTCAAGCAGTTCGAACTGGCCGGGGAAACCCCGGACGTGCTCGTCGGCTGCACCGGCGGCGGCTCGAACTTCGGTGGGCTGGCCTTCCCGTTCCTGCGGGAGAAACTCGCCGGGCGGATGGACCCGGTGATCCGCGCGGTCGAACCGGCCGCGTGCCCCTCGCTCACCCGGGGGAAGTACGCGTACGACTTCGGGGACACCGCCGGATTGACGCCGTTGCTGAAGATGCACACGCTGGGTCACGACTTCATCCCCGACCCGATTCACGCCGGTGGCCTGCGCTACCACGGGATGTCGCCGCTGATCTCGCATATCTACGAACTCGGGCTGATCGACGCGATCGCCGTCGGACAGCAGGACTGCTTCGCCGCCGGAGTGCGGTTCGCCCGCACGGAGGGCATCATCCCGGCGCCCGAGCCGACGCACGCGCTCGCCGCGTGCATCCAGGAAGCGTTGCGGTGCAAGGAAACCGGCGAGGAGAAGGTGATACTGACCGCGCTCTGCGGCCACGCGCACCTCGACCTTCCGGCGTACGGCGCTTACCTGGCGGGAGACATGGTGGACAACGCGCTGCCCGACTCCGTCCTCGAGAAGTCGCTCGCCGGCCTTCCCTGATCGCTGCCAGTGTCATGAAAGGGTCTTTCAGGACAAATCTTGTCCTGAAAGACCCTTTCATGACATGCGAAAGCGGGTCAGCCGGTCACCTGGTAGCCGGAGGTCCGGTTCCGCCCGGTGTTCTTCGCCTCGTACAAAGCCCGGTCCGCGACGGCGATCAGGGCGTCGAGGTCGGTCACACCCGGCCGGTCGGCGAGGCCGATCGACACGGTCACGTGCTCTGGCAGGTCGTCGGCCCGGTTCGCCACGCTCGAGCGGATCCGCTCCGCGATCGCGTGCGCGTGGACGGCGGGGGTGCCGGGCAGCAGGACGACGAACTCCTCGCCGCCGAACCGCCCGACCAGGTCGGTGCCGCGCACCTCGGTGCGCAGCGTTTCCGCGATGGCGGCGAGGTACCGGTCGCCGACCAGGTGCCCGTGCCGGTCGTTGATCAGCTTGAACCGGTCGACGTCGAGCATCAGCAGGCTGGTGTGCCGGTTCGCGCCCCGCGCCCGGACCAGTTCGTCGGTCGCGGCGTCGCGCCACGCCCTGGCGTTGAGCAGGCCGGTCTTCGCGTCGCTGCGTGCCTGCCGCTTCAGTTGCCGCAGCAGCACGCCGCGGTGCAGCACCAGCGTGATCCCGACGATCAGCACCAGCACCGCGGGCCAGTCCCGCAGCGCCCACGCCACCACGACGCCGAGCGCGATCGTCGCCGCCTCCAGGCTGTACTCGAACGGCTTCGCCAGCGCGTCGCGGAGCTTGTCATGCGGGGTGCCGTAATACACCGCGATGGTCATGAAGACCGTGTTGACCAGCAGGAACACCGCCCCGGCTCCGGCGATCACCGCCAACGACCGCAGGTCACGGGGGAGGACGTCGAACGGGACGGCGTACTCGGCGAAGAAGATGGTGGCCACGAAGCCCGAGAGAACGGTCGCCGACATGGAGAACGTCCGCCGGAACAGCGGGTTCGGCTGTCCGCGGAACCAGCGATAGAAGAACGACAGTGCGATGACCAGCGCGGCGAGCCCCGGGTGGAGGAGCAGGATCGCGGCGAAGGTCCAGACACTGTCGAGGGAAATGTGCGGTGTACCGGCGAATCTCTCGCGCACCCGCTCGACCGGCCGGGACAACTCGGTGTACAAAACTATGCAGGTGATCAGCACCGTGAACGGGACCGCGTCGCCCGAAGTGAGGGGGACGCGGAGAAAAGTCCAGGCGCATCCGACGATCGCCGCGACGTCCACCAGGAGGACGAAGCCGATCAAACCTCGATTGGGCAACCGCCACAGCGCCCAATTCGTTAGCGCCACGGTGACGAACGTAATCGGTTGGATACTCGGTGTCACTACGCTGTATGGGTAGGCGTGGGTGCACCACGCGTGACCGGGATCGGAACTCAGGAGGGGGTGGGTCCCATGCGCGGGCAGAACTGGTGAACGTCCGGTTCCGGTCAAAGGGGGTGAAGAGGGGCCACTTGGCGCCATGCCCGGGTGGCCGGAACAGCCACTACGAGACCGGCGAGTGCGATGACCGAGACCGTCGTCGCGGGTGAGCCGAGCACGCCGACGAGCAGGCCGCCGGCGACCAGCCCGATTCCCTGCACGGCGATGAGTCCCGACCCGGCGAGGCCGAAGGCCTGGCCTCGTTCGGTGTCGGGGACCAACCGCATGAACGTGGTGCTCGCGGTGACCTGGTACGCCGCGCACATCCCGGACAGCACCAGCAGCGCGGCGGCGTAGGGGAGCGGGGGCCGGAACCAGAACGCCACCAGCGGCAGGATCGCGCCGAGCGCCAGGATCCCGACCAGCCGCAGCCGCATTTCTGGCCGCACCAGACGGCCGAGCACGAACACCCCGAGCACGATCCCGGCCGGATGCGCCGCGAGCAGCAGCCCCGCCGTCACCGCGCCACCGCCGATTTCGGCGGCATAGGGCACGGCCAGGCCTTCCGGCACGATGACGAACCCCGCCAGCCACGCCAGGCCGACCAGCGCGCGCAGCCGCCGGTCGCGCCAGATGGTGCGCGCGCCGGCCGAGAGCCGGCGCAGCGTCGACGTCGGACGGCTGGCGGCGTCGGCGCCGGACACGGGACGGGCGCGGACACCCAGCCGCAGCACGACGGCGGAGATGCCGAACGTCACCGCGTCGAGGGCGAGCCCGCGGCCGGTCCCGACCGCTGCGATCACCGCGCCGCCCAACGCGAATCCGGCCAGCTGGCCGATCTGGTTGGTGATCTTCAGCAGCGATTGGCCGAGGACGTACTGATCCCCGGCCAGCACCGACGGCAGGACGGCCGCCTGCGCGGCGGTGAACGGGGCGTTGGCCAGTTGCACCACCACCAGCACGACGGCGAGCGCGGGCAGCGGGATACCGGGGATCGCCAGCACCGCGACCAGGATCGCCCGGACGACGTCGGAGCAGACCATCACGGTACGGCGGGGGAACCGGTCGGCCAGGCCGCCGAGCAGCGGCCCGCCGATCAGGTCGGGCAGGTAGGTGAGCGCGTAGGTCAGCGCGGGCCAGGTCGCCGAGCGGGTTCTTTCGAAGACCAGCACCGACAGCGCGACCCTGGCCACCTGGTCGCCGAGGATCGATTGGAGTTCCGCGAACCAGATCGCCCGCAGTTCGCCGACCGCGAGCACCTGCCGGAAGGTCGCCTTGCTGTCCACGAGGTGCTCACCCCCGTCACGTGCCCGGTTTCACCGCATCACGCAACGTACCGCACCGGACGCGCTCGGTGAACGCGTCCGGGGTGAATTACTCCGTACCGCAGGTGATCTTCGGCTGCGGGTTGTAATGCACGTTGCGGGTGTGGCGCCGGATTTCGCGGCCGCTCGAAGCGTCCTTGATGACCCGGGTGTCGCTCGTGGTGAAGCCGGGGGCGCCGTTGCTGGGCTTGCAGTTCTCGGCGGGGCCGGGCTTGGTCGGCGGGTCGGACGGGTTGGTGCGGCCGCCCGGCACCGATTCGACGGTGTACTTCTTGGTGCCCCACAGCCGGATCGTGATGTCCGACGGCGACCAGATGGTCTGGATCGCGACGCCGGTGTCACCGTCGTTGGTGAACTTCAGGTCGATCACGCTGCCGCCGTTGTGGTTCTGGAACACCGTCGCCTCGCGCGCGGCGGGGTAGCGGCTGATGTAGTAGCTGTGTTCCTTGTGCTCGGTGTCCTTCATGCCCGCGAAGTACCCGGCGTTGTACAGCGTGGTCGCGAACTGCGAGATCCCGCCGCCGACCTCCCGGCCGGGCGCGCCGTCCTTGATGACACCGGCCTCGACGTAGCCCTGTGCCGCGCCGCGCGGACCGGTGAACCCGTTGAGGCTGAACGTCTCGTTCGGCTTCACGATGGCGCCGTTGACCTTCTGCGCCACGACCCGGATGTTCGTGCCCGAGTCCGCGGCGAAGCCACCGGTCTTGAACTCGCTGACGACCTCTTTGATGCCGAGCTGGTTCGCCTGCTCGGTGGTCACCTTCGCCGGGGTCTTCTTGTAGGTGACCGGCAGCTCGCGGGTCCCGACGCGCTTGAAGACGTCGATCGCGGGCTTGAGGCTCGGCTCCCAGTCGACGACGTTGGCGTCCTCGGACGGCTGGACGGTCGGCTTGCCGCCTTCGAAGACGATCTGCGCGTCCTTGCCCTCCTTCTCGGTGGACTTCAGCTGCGGACCCGCGGCCTCGATGATCTTGTTGTTGTCCACCTTCGGGTTCAGGACACCGCCGTCGGCGGGCTCGAAGGTCAGCGCGTTCGCGATGGCGTCGGGTTTGAGGATCGCGTCCTTGCCTTCGCCCTTGACGACGACGGGCGCCGCGACGGCGGGCTTCGCGACCTGCTCCAGGGCGGCGTGGACGGCCTCCGCGGAGACCTTGACCGGGGTCTGGGTGACCGCGAGGGTCAGCGGCTCACCGGTGGCCCAGCGGTCGAGGATGGTCTTCTTGGCGGCTTCGAGGTCGAGCTTCTGCCCGGTCTTCGGCTCGACGGCGACCGGCTTGGCCTCCTCGAACCGGATGGTGCCTTCGACCGGGTCGCGGTCGATCTTGTCGCGCAGGCCTTCCAGCGCCGAGGAGAGCTTCTCGTCCTCGGTGTGGGTGACGACGCCGACCTCGGTGGTGGAGAAGAGCGACGCGATCCGCGTGAACGGGTTCAGCGGCTGGTCGCCGGCCTGGTCGAGGGTGGCGGGCCAGTCGAGGCGCAGACCGGCCGCGGTGGGCGCCAGCGACTCCTGGGCGTCGCCCGCGACGAGCTTCACCGGGCGGGTCAGGCGCGGCTCGATGCCACCCCGGAGCTCCTTCTCGGCCGCGGAGCGGTCCATCCCGCCGACGTCGACCCCGGCGACGGTGACGCCGCGCGGGACGCTGCCCTGGGAGACCAGGACGTCGACGGCGTACACGGCGACCAGCAGGCCGAACACGCCGCCGCCGATGAAGGCGACCTTGCGATAGCTGCGGCGGCGCTTCGGTGGCGCCGGTTCCTCGGGCGTGGCAGACTCCCCGAACCCGGGCGTGACGACCGGGAGAATGTCCGTCTGCTCGGCATGGGACTCGGGCCAGCGCGGTTCCTGCGGCAACTCTCCACCCTCCACAACCCGGCGAGGTCGCCGGACGGCACAAACGAACATCCGGGCCTTCTGCGCGTACCGGACGTGCGTTCAAGATACGGGGCGCCGTTTGTGGTCTTGCAACTCGCCCGGTTGGGTGAGCGGGTAACTCGTCCGGGTGGTCACTGGGCGTCAGGTTCCGGGTTTTCACCCACTCTGGCGAGGAAATCGAAGTCACAGCCGGTATCGGCTTGCGTGATGTGTTCGGTGTAGAGCGCTCCGTAACCCCTTTCGTAGTGCGGAGCGGGCGGTGTCCACTCGGAACGCCGGCGTTCCAGTTCCTCGTCGTCGACATCAAGGCTCAGCCGCCGGGCGGCGACGTCCAGCGTGATCGGATCGCCGTCGCGGACCAGCGCCAGCGGACCGCCCACATGGGACTCCGGCGCCACGTGCAGCACGCAGGCGCCGTAACTGGTGCCGCTCATCCGGGCATCGGAGACGCGGACCATGTCGCGGACTCCCTTGGCCAGCAAGTGATCGGGCAGCGGAAGCATCCCGTACTCGGGCATGCCGGGGCCGCCGAGCGGGCCGGAACCGCGCAGTACCAGCACGGAATCCTCGGTGATGCCGAGTGCTGGATCGTTGATGCGCTTCTTCAGGTCCGTGTGGTTCTCGAACACCACCGCGGGCCCGGTGTGGGCGAGCAGACGCGGTTCCGCGGCGATGTGCTTGATCACCGCTCCCGAGGGCGCCAGATTGCCGCGCAGCACCGCGACACCCCCTTCGGCGGCGAGCGGGTTGTCGCGGGTGCGGATGACGTCGTCGTTGTGCACGCGCGCGTTTTCCAGTGTCTCGCCGAGGGTTCTGCCCGTGACGGTGACGCGATCGGTGTGCAGCAGATCGGTCAGCCGCGAGAGCAGACCGGGAAGCCCTCCCGCGTAATAGAAGTCCTCCATCAGCCAGTCCCCGCCCGGCCGGATGTTCGCCAGTACCGGGACGCGGCGCGCGATCGCGTCGAAATCGTCCATGGACAAGGGAATCTGCCCGCGGCCCGCCATCGCGATCAGGTGGATGACGGCGTTGGTGGAACCGCCGAGTGCCAGCACGGTGGTGATCGCGTCGGCGTAAGCGCGTTCGTCGAGGATCTTGGTGATCGTGAGGTCTTCCCACACCATGTCGACGATCCGCGCACCGCTCGCCGAGGCCATCCGGTGGTGCGCCGAATCGACGGCGGGGATCGACGCTGCGCCGGGCAGGGTCAGGCCGAGCACTTCGGCGACCGACATCATCGTCGAGGCGGTGCCCATCGTCATGCAGGTACCGGGAGAGCGGGCGAGCCCACGCTCCAATTCGGACAGTTCCTCGTCGCCGATGAGCCCGGCACGCTTGTCGTCCCAGTACTTCCACATGTCGGTACCGCTGCCGAGGACCTCGTCGCGCCAGTGCCCGCGCAGCATCGGCCCGGCGGGCACGAAAAGGGCCGGGAGACCCGCGCTCGCCGCGCCCATCAGCAATGCCGGGGTGGTCTTGTCGCAGCCGCCCATGAGCACCGCGCCGTCGATCGGATAGGACCGCAGGATCTCCTCGGTCTCCATCGAGAGCAGGTTGCGGTACAACATCGGCGTCGGCTTCTGGAAGGTCTCCGAAAGCGTCGCGACCGGGAACTCCAGCGGGAAACCGCCCGCCTGCCACACCCCGCGCTTGACCTGTTCCGCGCGCTCGCGCAGGTGCATGTGGCAGGGGTTGATGTCGCTCCAGGTGTTGAGGATCGCGATGACCGGTTTCCCGAGGTGCTCCTCCGGGTTGTAGCCGAGTTGCCTGCTGCGCGCCCGGTGGCTGAATCCGCGCAGTTCGTCGCCGCCGAACCAGCGGTGACTGCGGAGGTCCTCAGGTTTCCTCATGACCACGATTATGGCATCTCATATATGATTGGCTGATGTCTTCGACCTTCAGCCTTCCTGCCTCCCGTACCGAAGTGGTGCTCGAGGAGATCCGCCGCGGCATCCTCACCCGGGAGCTGGTGCCCGGGCAGCCGCTGGTCGAGGCCGAACTCGCGCAGCGGCTCGGGGTGTCGAAGACGCCGGTCCGCGAGGCGCTGAAGGTGCTGTCGAACACGGGCCTGGTCACGTTCAGCCCGTACAAGGGCGCGTCGGTGTGCGTGGTCGACGCGGAACTCGCGAGGTCGGTCTACGACATCCGCATGGTGCTGGAGCCCGAAGCCGTCCGCCGATCGGTGGAACGCCGCTCGCCGGACCTGCTCGAAGACGCCGCGGAGGCGCTGAAAGAGGCGTCGGCGGCGATCTCGGACAAGGACCAGGCCGCGCTCAGCCTGCTCAACCGGCGGTTCCACCGCGCGCTCTACAGCGGCTGCGGCAACCCGCTGATGGTCTCGATGCTGGACGGTCTCAAGGACCGCGCCGCCCTGATCAGCGTCGTCGGCTGGGAGGCGAATCCCAGCTGGCGCAAGGAGTGGAACGAGCACAAGGCGGTGCTGGCGGCGGCGAAGAAGGGTGATGCCGATGGTGCGGCCGGGCTGCTGCGCGCCCATATCGGCGACTTCCTGGACCGCATCCTCGGCGCCTTCGAGGACTAGCCATGCGCCTGCTCCTGATTTCGGACACCCACCTGCCGCAGCGCGCCAAGGCGCTGCCGGAGCGGATCTGGCGGGAGGTCGAGGCGGCGGACGTCGTCGTCCACGCCGGCGACTGGGTCGAGGCCGGCCTGCTCGACGAACTCGAAGCTCGCGCAAAGCGGCTCATCGCGGTCTATGGCAACAACGACGGGCCGGACCTGCGGGAGCGGTTACCCGAGATCGCGCGGGCCGAACTCGACGGTGTCCGGCTGGCGGTCATCCACGAAACCGGCGCCAAACAGGGTCGCGAGCGCCGCTGCGACGAGCTCTTCCCGGACGCCGACGTCCTCGTGTTCGGGCACAGCCACATCCCGTGGGATTCGGTCACGCCGAAGGGGCTGCGCCTGCTGAACCCGGGATCGCCGACCGACCGGCGGCGGCAGCCGTTCTGCACCTACCAGACCGCTGAAATCCGGGACGGCGAGTTGCTCGATGTGGCTCTGCTGGAGCTGCCGCCGCGCCGGTGACGGGGTAGACAGGTAGCCATGGAACCGGCGCAGGCGTTGAGGGAGATCGCGTTCCGGCTGGAGCGCGCGGGCGAGCCGACCTACCGGGTTCGGGCCTTCCGGCAAGCGGCCGAGGTGATCGCCAAGGTCGAGCCGGACGACCTGCGCAAACGCGCCAAGGCCGGCACCCTGACGGCGTTGCCGAATATCGGTAAGGCGACCGCGGCCGTCGTCGAAGACGTGCTCGCCGGACGGCGTCCCGCCTACTTCGAGAAGCTCGGCGAGCCGAAGCTGCCCGACGGCGGTCCGATGCGGGCGGCGCTGCGAGGGGACTGCCATACCCATTCGGACTGGTCGGACGGCGGGAGCCCGATCGACGAGATGGCCGAAGCCGCGCGTTCGCTGGGCCACGAATGGATGGTGCTGACCGACCATTCGCCCCGGCTGACCGTCGCCAACGGGCTCTCGGCCGAGCGGCTCCGACGGCAGATGGACGTCGTCGCCGAACTGAACGAGACGATGGCGCCGTTCCGGATCCTGCACGGCATCGAGGTCGACATCCACCTCGACGGCACGCTCGACCAGGAGGAAGAGCTGCTCGCGCAGCTGGACTTCGTCGTCGCCAGTGTGCATTCGAAGCTGCGGATGCCCGCGAAGGAGATGACCCCGCGGATGCTCGCGGCGGTGCAGAACCCGCACGTCCGGGTGCTCGGGCACTGCACCGGACGGCTGGTGATGGGGGCACGCGGGAAACGGCCGGAGTCGGAGTTCGACGCGGAAGCCGTGTTCACCGCCTGCCGGGACAACGGGGTCGCCGTCGAGATCAACTCACGTCCCGAACGCCGGGATCCGCCGACGCGGCTGCTGAACCTGGCCGTCGACCTGGGTTGCGACTTCGCGATCGACAGCGACGCGCACGCGCCCGGCCAGCTGGATTGGCTGGCCTACGGCTGCGTGCGCGCCACCGAGCTGGGAATCGAGCCGGACCGGGTGATCAACACGCGGACCGCCGAAGACCTACTCGCGTCCCGCTGACCTGGTTCTCAGTCCGTGAAGGCCTCCTTGAGGGACTCAGAGTCCCTCAAGGAGGCCTTCACGGACTTGATTCGCGGACAGTGCGGGGTGCGGTCAGTTGATCTCGAACGGGTCGCCGTAGACCTTCCACTTCAACGGCGTGTGCAGGTCGAGGTTGCCGTCGTTGAGCCACACCAGTTGAGCGGTGTCGATCCGCGACGTGTCCGCGTGCGCCTCTTCCTGCTTCATGATCACGCGCCGCGCGTCGAGGAACGCCTTGAGGTACGTCGTTTCGTCGCCGCCCTGGGACGGCGGCCGGGCCTGCTGGAGCGCGGTGGAGCGGATCCCGCCGAAGCTGTCCGGACTGGTGCCCGGCCCGTGCATCACGATGGCGTCGTAATAGATGAATTGTCCCAGTGCGCCCAGGCCGTCCGATTTCGCCTGATTCACCGACGGGTCGAAATAGACGCGGTCGCGTTCGCTGTTCTGCGCGGCCTGGAAGTCCGAACGGCCCGCGGCCTCTCGCCACGCGTTTTCGAAACCGCTGCCGAGGCCTTCGTGTGATTCGGTGCCGTCGACCGCGCGCAAGGCCGGGAGGTACTGCGCGAGCGGGTTTCCGGGGACGGAATTCGTGTAGCGCTCGACGAGTTCGAGCATGTCGCCGGTGCCGGAACAGAAGCCGATGATGCCGGCGGTGTACCCGCGGCCGTCACCGATGTCCTCGATGTAGGAGTACTGCGCTTTCCAGTCCAGCGAAGAGTTTTCCGCGCTGGAGACGATCTGCATCGCGATCTCCTTCTTCTCCGGGGAGGCGAGGTCGCCACCGGAGGCGAAGATCGACGCCGTCGCCGGGGCGGGCTCGGCGGAGGCGAGTGAGGTGATCGCGACGGGGCCGGAAACGGCGAGGGCGAGCACGGAGACCGCGCCGAGAGCGCGGCGCATCGCGGGCCGCAGGGCGTTACTCATGAAAGGTGTCCCTTTCCACAGAGAATTGTCAATTTCTGTCAGGTGTAACTGCGGCGTGGGCACACGATAACCATGAGTTAAAGGGCGCCACAAGACCCGCGTCCGGACAGAACGGGACGCGAATACCGACGAAAGGAGCTTGCGCGGACGGCTAAAGGGTGGCGAAGCGGAGGCCCGCGTCGCTGAGCCTGCCGATCAGTGCGTGCCCCATCGCGGCGGCCGTCGTCACCTGGCCCGCGGTCTCGGGTAGGTCGTCCAGCGCCAGGCACAGGGCGGATTCGCCGAGCATCTTCGCCGTCTCGCCGTAGCCGGGGTCGCCGCCGGAAACCTCGGTCACGACGCGCTCCCCACCGCTCTCGGCGTGGAACCGCACGGAGAACCACGACCGTGCTCGCCGTTCCTCGTCCGGGCCGCCACCGGGCTTCAGCAGATTCGACAACGCCCGCCGCGCGGGCGGCACCTGGGCCACGGCGAAGACGAGACCCATCCCGGCGGCGCCGGCGGCCACCACCGGAAGCCGTTTGACCGCGGCGAAATGCCGGTAGGTGAAGTCCGGTCCGTACCCCTCCGATGCGGCCGCCGAGCGTGCGACGACCATCGGGTCGATGGTCGGCAGCGGCACCGCCCAGAAGCCGTCCGGGTTGCGATGAGGGTTGCCGAGCGGGGCGCGCACCTTCCGGCCGGTGGGACGCGGTTCGGCCGAAGCGCGTTCCCGTGCGGCGCGAATGCTCGACGGCAACCGGGAAAACGCCGTCAGCGCGGAGAGGAACGTTCCCCCCGAAGGCATCCCGCCCGCGCGGACATAGCCGTCGATCCGCATCGGTTTCCCTTGCGGCAGCTGGGAAATCGTGTACAGCACGCCGAGATCGTGCGGGATCGAATCGAAGCCGCAGGCGTGCACGAGCCGTGCCCCGGTCTCGGCCGCGCGGGCATGGTGGGCGAGGTACATCTTGTCGACGAACTCGGGCTCGCCGCACAGGTCGGCGTAGTCGGTCCCGGCGGCCGCGCACGCGGCGACCAGAGGTTCGCCGTAGTGGATGTACGGGCCGACAGTGGTGGCGACGACCTTTGTGGACTCGGCGACCTTCCGCAGGGAATCCGCCTCGGAGACGTCGGCGTGCAGCAGCGGCAACGAGGCCAGGTCCGCGTTCACCGCGGAAAGCCTTTCCCGCAGGGCTTCCAGTTTGCCCCGGTCACGCCCGGCCAGCGCCCAGCGCAGGCCCGGAGACGCGGTGCGGGCGAGGTACTCGGCGGTCAGGCCACCGGTGAACCCGGTGGCACCGAACAGCACGACGTCGTGATCACGGCCGGTGGGCATGCGTCCACACTACCGCCGGTCACCGTCTGTCGCCGGTGTAGACGACGGCGGCGCACACCGCCTCGACACCGGAGATCAGGTCGGCAGGCGCCCGGGGGAGTTCGCGGTGGGTGGCCTCGGCCCAGGCCAGCAGCCCGGCGCGGTCGAGTTCCGGTTCGCAGAGATCGTCGAGCCCGATGGTCCAGGCCAGTAACGCCAGGCAGACCGAATGCGGCTCCGGCTGTTCGGTTCCCAGCACGGCGGCCCTGGCCTTGCTGCGCGCGGCCGTCGACATCAGCAGATCCCGCGGCGGGTACCGGTGGTTTTTCCGGATCAGGCCCCGATCGGTCTCGCGGTTGATCACTCCTGTGGCGAGCAGATTGTTCGCCACCGTTTCCCCGAGATCCTGCCGGAGATGGTCGACCCATTCCCGGACGCTGTGCGGCTCCCGTTCGGCGAGGATTTCCGAGAACACCCGATCGGCGACGGGATGACCTGGCCGTTGGCGCGAAAGCGGCCGGATTCGCTTGCGTTCCACGGTGATCCGCTCGGCGAGGAGGAGATCGCAGAGAGCGGAACCGGCCATTCCGATTCCCAGTCCCGTGCGCCGCAGCGCCGGTTTTCCGGTGAACTCGTCATGGGCGAGGAAGAACAGGGAATCGACCAACGTCAGCCGACGCATGAAATGGCACGCCTCCCGGCGTTTCGAGTGCGGGACGGCCAAACTAGCGGTACTCGGCGGACCACCGCGCACCGAGGTCCGTTTTTAGCCTGAACGGACGCATCTGGCCGAGTGTCCCGGCCCTAAGGTGGTATGGCCTTCACAAGATCAAGAACGCGAACTCCGCGTTCGACTCCACTCCGACGTCCGGGGGGACGGGTTTCATGGGTACGCACACGCCGCGGCGACGCCTCGGTCATCGGCGGCTCGGCGCCGCTCAGATCGTCTTCTTCGTGGTGGCCGCGGCTGGGCCGCTGTTCGCCATCGCGGGCGGGGTCCCGACGAACTACGCGGTCACGGGCAGTATCGGTGTGCCGCTGTCGTTCCTTCTGCTGGCACCGATCCTGGGTCTCTTCGCGGTCGGCTACGCGGCGATGAGCCGGTACATCACCAACGCGGGCGCGTTCTATCCCTACGTCGCCAACGGGATCGGCAAATCCACCGGCGCCGGGATCGCGTTCGTCACGCTGATCACCTACAACGCCATCCAGATCAGCATCTACGGCCTCTTCGGCTGGTCGGTGTCGACCTGGCTGGGTTCGCTCACCGGGTCCGCGCCGCCGTGGTGGCTGTGCGCGCTGGTGATGGTGGTGATCGTCGGCCTGCTCGGCGTGCTGCGGATCGATCTCAACGCCAAGGTCCTCGGGATCGCGCTGTGCCTGGAGGTCGCCGTCGTCGCGATCATCGACATCGCGTTGTTCGCGAATCCCGCGGGCGGCACCGTTTCGTGGGTACCGCTGGAGCCGTCGAGCCTGTTCACCACCGGGGTGGGCGCGGTGTTCGCGTTCTCCGCCGCGGCGTTCATCGGCTTCGAAGGTGCCGCGACCTACGGCGAGGAGGCCCGCGAACCCAGCCGCACGGTGGGCCGGGCGACGTACGCCGCGATCGGCCTCACCGCGGTGCTCTACGTCGTTTCCTCCCTCGCGCTGGCGGTCGGCACGGGGCCCGGCGAGATCGTCAACGCCGCCCACGCCCAGGGGCCGGACCTGGTGTTCAACCTGGCCTCCCAGCATCTCGGCGGCACGTTCTCCGACGTCGCCTACACCCTTTTCGTGACCGGCCAATGCGCGGCGCTGCTGAGTTTCCACAACGCCGTCGCGCGGTACTTCTTCGCGCTCGGCCGCGAGGGGCTGCTGCCGCGCTCGCTCGCCAAGACCGGTAAGCGCACCGGGGCACCGGCGGCCGGGTCGCTGGCTCAGACCGCGCTCGCCTTCGTGGTGGTGGCCGCGTTCGCGCTCGCCGGCCGCGACCCGGTCACCGAACTGTTCACCTGGCTCGGTGCCACGGCGTCGACCGGGGTCGTGGTGATCATGATCGCCGTCTCGCTTTCGGTGATCGGCTTCTTCAAACGCCGCCGTCAGGCCGAAAACGTCTGGCGCCGGTGGATCGCGCCCGGCTTGGCGATCCTCGCGCTCTCGGCGGTCCTCGGGCTGATCCTGCTCAACTTCGACCTGCTGCTCGGCCCGGCGGGCGGTTTCCTGCTGCGGTGGGGGCTGCCCGGGCTCGTGGTCCTCGCGGCGCTGGCGGGCTTCCTGCGCGCGGAAGTGCTGCGCACCCGTGATCCCGAGACCTACGCCGGCATCGGCGGCCCGCTCGACGACGAACACGAACGCAAGCCGGTCGCGAGGACGGGCCGATGATCATCCGCGCCGCCGCACCGTCCGAAGTGGACACAGTGGTCGACGTGCTGTGCGAGGCCTTCCACGAAGACCCGGTCAGCGGATGGATCTTCCCTGACGAAGAGCGCCGCGTGATGGCGCACTCGATCTTCTTCCGCACGATGGTGCGCGGAGTTCTCGCGATGGGAGGTGACGTCGATGTCACCGACGACCTGTCGGCCGTGATCCTCTGGAGTCCGCACGCCGCGGGAGGCGAGCCGGACGGCGGCGCGTTCGCCGGGCTCGCCCAGGCGGAACTGGGGCGGCTCGGCGAGTTGTTCGAGCTGATGACGAGGGCGGGCCCCGACGGGGAGTATCACCACGCGCAGTTCATCGGGGTGCGGACGAGCGGCCAGCGAAAGGGGATCGGCGCACGTTTGATGCGACACGGGCTCGACCGCTACAGCGCCGAAGGCCTGCCCGCGTACTTGGAGGCCAGTACGCCGGAGAGTGCGAAGCTGTACCGGCGACTGGGTTTTCGTGATCATGGAGCGGTGTTCGCGGCCGACGGCGGACCGCCGATGCGGCCGATGTGGCGCGACCCGGCCTGAGACGACGTGACCGATCTCTCGTCGATTTGTCTACAAAGGACTGGTAAAGTCGCGGGCAGATGACGACGTGCCGTGCCCCCGCCACACGGCACCGTTCCGTCTTCTTCTTGCTCGCACTGCTCGTCTTCGCCTTTGTCACGCCCACCGTTCCGCACGGCCACGGCGGCGCGGGCGGAGATGATCCCGTCGCGGTCTTCGCGACCCATCCGCTGCCGGCTTTCCATGCCGCGCAAGCAGTTCCTCTCGCCGATGTGCCCGCCGAAACGACGGCCATCGACCTTCCCGACGCCGGACCCGCCTCGCAAGAGGGCGAACCCGTCGTCGTCAGCCGCGCGGTACCGCAAGCCTCCGCGCGCGCCCCTCCGCGCTGATCGGTGTTCCCATCCCCGTATCAGCCTTAATCGGAGGTCTCCATGAGTTCCGGTCACGCTTTGCTGGCCGTAGGCGGGGCATTCCTCGCCGCCGGTGTGATCGCCAGAGCCGGCGCCCGGATCGGGCTGCCCACCATTCCCCTGTTCATGCTGGCCGGTTTCGTCTTCGGCCCCAACACCCCCGGACTGTCCCTTGTGGACAACCCGGGTGATCTCGGCGTCCTCGCCGGGCTCGGTCTCGTCTTCCTCCTGTTCTACCTCGGCCTCGAATTCTCGCTCGACGACCTCGCCAAGGGCGGGCGCAAGCTCGTCTGGTCCGGGCTGATCTACCTGCTCCTCAACATCGGCGGCGGGCTCGCCTTCGGCTTCCTGCTCGGCTGGGGGACCAGGGAAGCGCTGGTCATCGCCGGTGCGATCGGGATCTCGTCGTCGGCGATCGTCACCAAGCTGCTGCTCGAAGCACGCCGGATGAACAACCCGGAATCCCGGCTGATCATGGGCATCATCGTGATCGAGGACCTGTTCCTCGCGCTGTACCTGGCGTTGCTGCAGCCGGTGCTCTCGGGCGCCGGGAGCTTCGGGTCAGCCATGGCCGACTTCGGCAAGGCGTTCGGGTTCCTGATCGTGATGGCCGCGCTCGCCCGCTGGGGCGGCCGCGTGGTGTCGAAGCTGTTCGGGTCGGCCGACGACGAACTGCTGACCGTCTGTTTCGTCGGTGTCGCCGTCATGGGCGCCGCCGTCGCCGAAGAGGTCGGGGTGTCCGACGCCATCGGCGCGTTCATGGTCGGCATGATGCTCGGCGGTTCGAAGGTCGCCCCGCGTATCCACAAACTGGTGCTCCCGCTGCGCGACGCGTTCGGAGCGCTGTTCTTCTTCATCTTCGGGCTCAGCATCGACCCGAACGCCGTCGGCACGGTGGTCGTGCCGGTGCTGATCGCGGTGGCGCTGACGGTCGTGCTGAACCTGGTCGCCGGCGCGCTGGCCGCGCGGCTGCACGGGTTCGACCGCCAAGCCGGGGTGAACATCGGGCTGACCGTGCTCACCCGGGGTGAGTTCTCGCTGGTGCTCGCCACGATGGCGACCGCGGCCGGGCTGGACTCGCGGGTCGCGCCGTTCGTCGCCGGCTACGTCCTCCTGCTGGCCGTGATCGGTCCGGTCGCGGTCATCCGGTCGGAGAAACTCACCTGGTTGCTACCGGCGAGTATTGTCCGCGGTGGTTCGACTCGCCGAGGCCGCGAAAAGCCGGCCAAGGCGACGTGACGAGGAGGCCTGGGTGACAGAGCGGTTCGGCGGCTACCAGAACGAGATCTACCTGCAGGGACTCGGCGGCACCTTCCCGCCTTGCTCCACCGACGCCACGAAGCTGGAGGCGTCGGCGCGGGAGGTTCTGGAGCCGGGACCGTTCTGGTACGTCGCGGGTTCGGCCGGTTCGGGCGCCACCGCGCGCGCGAACCGGGAGGCGTTCGACCGCTGGCGCCTGGTGCCGCGGATGCTCACCGGGTCGACCGACCGCGATCTGTCCACCACGGTGCTCGGGACCCGGATGCCGGCGCCGGTGCTGCTGGCGCCGGTCGGCGTCCAGTCGATCGTGCACGAGGGCGCGGAACCGGCGGCCGCGCGGGCGGCGGCGTCGGTCGGCCTGCCCTACATCATGTCGACGGCGTCCTCGACGAGCATCGAGGACGTCGCCGAGGCCAGTGGCGGCGGTTCGCGCTGGTTCCAGCTGTACTGGCCGAGCGACAACGACGTCTGCGCGAGCATCCTGGCGCGGGCGAAGGCCGCCGGCTTCACCACGCTCGTGGTCACTCTCGACACGTGGACCCTCGCGTGGCGCCCGAACGATCTTGACCAGGCGTATCTGCCGTTCATCAAGGGACTCGGGCTCGGTGTCCCGCTGAGCGACCCGGTGTTCCGCGGGCTGCTCGACAAGACGCCCGAAGAGGACGCGCCGACCGCGATCCTGCGCTGGATCTCGATGATCACCGGCACCGACAGCACCTGGGACCGGCTGCCGTTCCTGCGTGAGCACTGGGACGGGCCGATCGTCCTCAAAGGTATCCAGCACCCCGACGACGCGCGCCGCGCTGTCGACGCCGGGATGGACGGGATCGTCGTGTCCAACCACGGCGGACGCCAGGTCGACGGCGCCGTCGGCTCGCTCGACATGCTCCCGGAGATCGCGGGCGCGGTCGGGGAGCAGATCGAGGTGCTGTTCGACTCCGGCATCCGCACCGGCGCCGACATCGTCAAGGCGCTCGCGCTCGGGGCGAAGGCCGTGCTGGTGGGGCGGCCGTGGGTGTACGGGCTCGCGCACGCCGGGGAGGAAGGCGTCCGGCATGTGCTGCGGAGCCTGCTCGCCGACCTCGACCTGACCCTGGGCCTGTCCGGTCACCGGAGTATCGCCGATCTCACTCAGGCGGGGCTCGCGCGCTCCTGACCCTCGCAAGTAGTCCTCTGGTCGCGGTAGTTCGTATCGCCAACCACCGCGACCAGAGGACTGCTTGCGGATATCCGGAAGCTTCGATCGTCACGCACGGCTATCCTGGTGCCGGTCATGGCTTCCACACCTTCCCCCCTCGGCGCTCTGCGCGCTCGTCTCCCCGAATTGATGGCGCGCGACGAGCATCGCCTCCGGCGCCGGCTCGACGGTGCCCGGAAAGCGCGCAACGCCGAATCCCTCGCCGCCCAGCTCGAGGCCGACATCGAGGCCGCCGAACTGCGGGTCACGCGCCGCCGTGACGGCGTCCCGAAGATCTCGTATCCCGAAGAGCTGCCGGTCAGCCAGCGCAAGGACGACATCGCCGCCGCCATCCGCGACCACCAGGTGGTGATCGTCGCGGGGGAGACCGGGTCCGGGAAGACGACCCAGCTGCCGAAGATCTGCCTCGAACTCGGGCGCGGGATCCGGGGCCAGATCGGGCACACGCAGCCGAGACGGCTGGCCGCGCGCACGGTCGCCGACCGGATCGCGAGCGAGCTGAACACCGAACTCGGCGAGGCCGTCGGCTACAAGGTCCGGTTCACCGACCAGTCCGGCCAGGGCACGCTCGTCAAACTGATGACCGACGGCATCCTGCTCGCCGAGATCCAGACCGACCGGATGCTCCGGCAGTACGACACGCTGATCATCGACGAGGCGCACGAGCGCAGCCTCAACATCGACTTCATCCTCGGCTACGTCAAACAGCTTCTGCCGCGCCGTCCCGACCTCAAGGTGATCATCACCTCGGCGACGATCGACCCGGAGCGGTTCTCCCAGCACTTCGACGACGCTCCGATCGTGGAGGTCTCGGGCCGGACGTATCCGGTGGAGGTCCGCTACCGGCCGATCGTCGACCCGGACGACCCCGGTGCCGACCAGGATCGCGACCAGACGCAGGCCATCTGCGACGCCGTCGACGAGCTGCAGTACGAGGGCCCCGGCGACATCCTGGTGTTCCTGTCCGGGGAGCGGGAGATCCGCGACACCGCGGACGCACTGTCCAAACAAGACCTCAGGAACACCGAGATCCTCCCGCTGTACGCCCGGCTTTCGTCGTCGGACCAGCATCGCGTGTTCCAGCGCCACACCGGCCGCCGCGTCGTGCTCGCCACCAACGTCGCCGAGACGTCGTTGACCGTGCCGGGCATCAAGTACGTCGTCGACCCCGGCACCGCCCGGATCTCGCGCTACAGCCACCGCACCAAGGTCCAGCGGCTGCCGATCGAGCCGGTGTCGCAGGCGTCGGCGAACCAGCGCAAGGGGCGCTGCGGGCGTACGTCCGACGGCATCTGCGTCCGGCTGTACTCCGAAGACGACTTCGACGCCCGGCCCGAGTTCACCGATCCGGAGATCCTGCGGACCAACCTCGCGTCGGTCATCCTGCAGATGACCTCGCTCGGCCTCGGCGACATCGCGGCGTTCCCGTTCGTGGAGCCGCCGGATCGCCGTCAGGTCACCGACGGCGTCCAGTTGCTGCAGGAACTCGGCGCCTTCGACATGACCGACGGCAAGAAGCTCACCGAGACCGGCCGCAAGCTCGCCCTGCTCCCGGTCGACCCGCGGATGGCGCGGATGGTGCTGGAGGCCTCGCGCAACGGCTGCGTCCGCGAAGTGATGATCATCGCCGCCGCACTGTCCATTCAGGACCCGCGTGAGCGGCCCGCGGAGAAGCAGCAGGCGGCGGACGAGCAGCACGCGCGGTTCGCGGACAAGACGTCGGACTTCCTGGCGTACCTGAACCTGTGGGAATACGTCAGCGAGCAGCAGAAGACGTTGTCCACCAACCAGTTCCGCCGGCTCTGCCGCAACGAGTACCTGAACTACCTGCGCATCCGCGAATGGCAGGACATCTTCAGCCAGCTGCGCCAGCTGGCCAAACCGCTCGGCATCACGCTCAACGCGGGCGACGCGGTGGATCCGCAACGCGTGCACACCTCGCTGATCGCCGGGCTGCTGTCGCACATCGGGCTCAAGGATCCGGCGAAGGGTGACTACCTCGGGGCACGCGGAGCGAGGTTCTCGGTGTTCCCCGGTTCGGCGCTGTTCAAGAAGCAGCCGCGGTTCGTGATGTCGGCCGAACTGGTCGAGACCTCGCGCCTGTGGGGCCGGGTCAACGCGCGGATCGAGCCGGAATGGGTCGAGCCGCTCGCCGGTCACCTGGTGAAGCGGAACTACTCCGAGCCGCACTGGGAACGTAAACAGGGCGCGGTGATGGCCCTGGAAAAGGTGACCCTGTACGGGGTCCCGCTGGTCGCCGACCGCCGCGTCAACTACGGCCGGGTCGATCCGGAGCTGAGCCGCGAACTGTTCATCCGGCACGCGCTGGTGGAAGGCGACTGGGAGACCAGGCACCAGTTCTTCTCCGAGAACCGCGCGCTGCTCGACGAGGTCGAGGACCTGGAGAACCGGGCGCGCCGCCGCGACATCCTCGTCGACGACGAGACGCTGTTCGAGTTCTACGAGCAGCGCGTCCCGGCCGACGTCGTCTCCGGCCGGCATTTCGACAGCTGGTGGAAGAAGGCGCGGCACACCCAGCCCGATCTGCTGAGCTTCGAGAAGACGATGCTCATCAACGAGACCGCGGGTGGCGTGCGCGAGGCCGACTACCCCGACTTCTGGACGCAGGGCACCCAGACCTTCAAGCTCACGTACCAGTTCGAGCCAGGCGCGGACGCGGACGGTGTCACCGTGCACATCCCGCTGCCGGTGCTGAACCAGGTCACCCCGGACGGTTTCGACTGGCAGGTACCGGGTCTGCGCGAAGAACTGGTGACGCAGCTGATCAAGTCGCTGCCCAAG
Organism: Amycolatopsis sp. lyj-112; assembly: GCF_046549055.1. NCBI lineage: Bacteria > Bacillati > Actinomycetota > Actinomycetes > Pseudonocardiales > Pseudonocardiaceae > Amycolatopsis > Amycolatopsis sp. lyj-112. The sequence goes on from NZ_JAJPWS010000001.1 coordinate 256,552, forward strand.
ACGATCCGGCGCAACTTCGTCCCGGCCCCCGATCACGCGAAACTGGTGCTGTCGCGGGTCGGCCCGGCCGAGGGGCTGCTGCTGCACGCCGTCGCCGACGAACTGGAGGCGCTGCGCGGGGTCACGATCCCGGACGACGCCTGGGAGCTTCCGGCGGTGCCGGAGCACCTGAAGATGACCTTCCGCGTGGTCGACGTCCGCGGCAAGAAGGTGTCCGAGGGCAAGGACATCGAGGCGCTCAAACGGGATCTGAGCGGTCAGGTGCGGGCGACGATCTCCAAGGCGGCCGACAGCATCGAGCGCGCGGGCCTGACCACGCCGGCGTTCGGGGAACTGCCGAAGGTGTTCGCGAGCAAGCAACGCGGCCACGACGTCAAGGCGTACCCGGCGCTCGTCGACGAGGGCGGCACCGTCGCGGTACGGCTGCTGGACACGCCGGGGCAGCAGGAACAGTCGATGTGGGCGGGCACGCGGCGGATGCTGCGGCTGAACCTGCCGTCACCGATGAAGTTCATCTCCCGCAACCTGGGCAACTCCTCGAAACTCGTGCTCAACCGCAATCCGCACGGTTCGGTGGCGGCACTGCTCGAAGACTGCGTCGACTGCGCCGTCGACGAACTCGTGGCCGTCAACGGAGGCCCGCGCTGGGACGAAGCCGGTTTCGCGGTCCTGCTGGAAAAGGTGCGCGCCGGGCTGAACGCCGGCGTGCTCGACGTCCTGGGGAACGTCGAGAAGATCCTGCGCGCGGCCAACGACGTCGAGACACGGCTGTCCGACACCCGAGGCCCGGCGGACTCGCTCGCGGATATCCGGGCGCAGCTGGACGGGCTGGTGCACAAGGGTTTCGTCACCGAGACCGGACAGGGCAGGCTGAAGCACGTCGTGCGGTACCTGCGCGGGATCGAGCGGCGGCTGGAGAAACTCCCGACCGAGCCGACCCGCGACATCCAGCGCACGGGCGACGTCGCGTGGCTTCGCAACGAGTATCAGACCGCGCTCGACGCGTCGCCCCCCGGGACGAGTTCTTCCGCTCTGCGGGAGATCCGGTGGATGATCGAGGAGCTGCGGGTCAGCTTCTTCGCCCAGACCCTCGGTACCGCACACCCCGTCTCCCTGAAACGTGTCATCAAGGCCCTCGACGACGCCGCCTCCTGATCACGCGAGTTCCGCCTCCGATCACGCGTGTCGTCCGTCTGATCACGCGTAATCGCCACGGAAGGCGAACTCGCGTGATTGAACGGACGACTCGCGTGATTGAAGGCGGAACTCGCGTGATTGAAGGCGTGGTTCACTTCGCGTCGGCGTAGGTGTCGACGGCGGCGATGTGCAGCGGGAACCGCACCGGGCACGCGGCGCCGAACAGCATCCGCGCGGCCTCCGTCATGCTGTCCACAATGGACTGCGAGACCTCGTCCGCGAATTCGGCCGGGGTGTGCACAAGGACCTCGTCGTGCTGGAAGAACACCAGGTGCGCGGGAGAGGGGAGGCGGCTGCGCAGGGTCGCCAGTAGGACCGCGGTCATATCCGCCGCGCTCGCCTGCACGACGAAGTTCCGGGTGAACCGGCCCCAGCCGCGCGACGCCTGCCGTGCCTTGGTCTCGGCCGCCTCGTCCTCGGCGACCCCGCCGGTCAGCGCGCGCCAGGCCTCCGACGGCGCGGGTGAGGTCCTGCCCAGGCGGGAGCGCACCCGTTCACCGCGTTCCCCGGCCTGCGCGGCACGCTCCACATAGGACACCGCGTCCGGGAACCTGATCCGCAGCAACGCGAGCAGCGGCCCGGCCTCGCCGGACGTGCCGCCGTACATCGCCGACAGCATGGCGATCTTCGCCCGGTCGCGGTCGTTCCTGTCGTCCCACACGGGCACCGGCGCGCGGCGCACGCCGGAGAACATCGCCTCGGCGAGGCTCGCGTACAGGTCCGTCGCGGCGGCGACGTCGGCCAGTTTGCGGTCGCCCGACAGCGCCGTCAGCACCCGCGGCTCCAGCTGGGCGGCGTCGGCGACGACCAGTTTCCAGCCCGGATCGGCGCGGACACAGGTGCGCAGCATCTTCGGGATCTGCAGCGCGCCCCCGCCGCGGCTCGCCCAGCGCCCCGACACCACGCCGCCGACGACGTAGTGCGGGCGGAACCGGCCGTCGTGCACCCATTCGTCGAGCCACGTCCAGCCGTTGGCCGAGTGCAGCCGCGCGAGTTCCTTGTACTCCAGCAGCGGCGGGACGGCGGGGTGGTCGATGTCGCGCAGCAGATACTTCCTGGCCGACGTGACCTCGATGCCTTCGCGCCCGAGCGCCCGGACGACGCTGGCGGGGGCGTCCGGGTTGACCGGACGGCCGCCGAACGCGGCGCTGATCTTCGCCGCCAGTTCGACCAGACGCTTGGGCCGCTGCCCGGCAGGGACCCGGGGCCCGAGCTGGTCGGCGAGCAGGTTCAGGTGCAGATCCGCTCGCCACGGCAGCCCGTCGGCCGACATCTCCGCGGCCGCCAGCGCGCTCGCCGACTCCGCCGCGAAGAGCAGCCGAAGTCGCTCTGGGTGTTCCGTGAGGGCGACCCGTTTCTCCTGCTCGGCCAGCACACGGCGGGCGGCCTCGACCACGGTGACGCCGGCGGGCAGCCGCGGGCCGCGCGTCTCGAACAGCGTCGGCTGGTCGTCTTCGGCCCACAACGGCGGCTCGTCGGCGGGCGCCTCTTGCCCGTTCGCCCTGGCCAGCGCCGCGCGCAGGCTCCGCGACTCCTTCGGTCGGCCCTCGTGGGCCAGCAGCAGTCCCTCGATCAGCGCCAGATCGTGGCACCGGCGCACGCGCACCCCGGCCTTGATCAACGCCGGATACGTCCCCTCGACGGACGGGAACACCCAGCGTGGCGTGCGGGCGGCCTCCAGGCTCCGCACCTCGTCGGCGAACCGCGTGAGATCCAGTCCTCGACGCAGGGGCTCACCGGGAATCGAGATGGCGAAATCGCCGTCCTCCTCTTGACCCGCGATCGCCTGCACACTCACATTGTGGTGGTCACCACCGACATTTCTCCTCACCTGAGGCCTAGTGCGCCCGAGCGACCGGTCAGCTACTGTCGAGTAGCAACGCCATACCGCCGGTACGCGAACGTCGGTGGCATGGCGTCTCGCCGCAGCAGCAACGGAGGTGCCCGGATGAGAAACCCCACCGGCCTCGCCACCATGGTGGCGGGCAAGGTGACCGAGACCGTGCGCAGCATCGACGTGATGCGGCAGGCGGGACTGCTCCCGATCCCGCGCGTCGACGAAGGGCTGCGCTCGCTGGTCACGGTGCGGAAGTGGGGCCCGTTCGCCGGGGCGACCATGATCGCCGCCCGCCGCGACCCGACCGCGACCGGCATCATCGACGAGCTCGGGCCGCTGACCTTCAAGCAGCTCGACACGCAGTCGAACGCGCTGGCCAGGGCCTGGGCGGAGCGCGGGCTCGGCCCGGGTTCGGTGATCGCCGCGCTGTGCCGGGACCACCGCGGCCTCGTGCTGACGATGCTCGCCTCCGGCAAACTCGGCGCCAAACTGCTGCTGATGAACACCGGGTTCGCCAAACCGCAGCTCGCGGACGTCGCGAAGCGCGAAGGCGTCACGGCGCTGGTGTACGACCAGGAGTTCACCGACCTGCTGGACGCGGTCGAGGGCGACCTCGACCACTACCTCGCCTGGGTCGACTCGGACTCGAAGCTCTCCGGTCACGAGATCCCGATCATCACCGAACTCGTCGCCAGCACCGACGACCGCCCGTGGCCAGCGCCGGCGAAACCGGGCGGGTTCATCCTCCTGACCAGCGGAACCACCGGCACGCCGAAGGGTGCGCCGCGGCCGCACACCTCCGCGCTCGCGTCGGCGCAGTTCCTCGACCGCATCCCGCTGAGGACCGGCGAAGCGACCTACATGGGCGCGCCGCTGTTCCACGGCACTGGGTTGTCGCAGTTCATCCTGTCCTTCGCGCTCGGCTCGAAGGTCGTCATGCGGCGGAAGTTCGTGCCCGAGGAGACGCTGCGCGGAGTCGCGGAGAACCGCTGCACCACGCTGGTGCTGGTGCCCACGATGCTCCAGCGGATCGTCGACCTGCCCGAGGAGATCCGCGCCAAGTACGACACGTCGTCACTGCGGATCATCTTCCTCGCGGGGTCCGCGCTGTCCCCGGACCTCGGGAACCGCGCGACCGCCGCGTTCGGCGACGTCGTCCATAACCTCTACGGCTCCACCGAGGTCGCGGTGGCGACGGTCGCGACGCCCGAGGACTGGCGGAAGGCGCCGGGCACGGTCGGCCGCGCGCCGGTCGGCTGCAAGGTCGCGCTGTACGACGAAAAGGGCGGCAAGATCACCGAGCCGCACGTCACGGGCCGGGTGTTCGTCGGCAGCGGGCTGAGCTTCCAGGGCTACACCGACGGCCGGAACAAGGAGATCATCGACGGCCTGCTCTCCAGCGGCGACGTCGGGCATTTCGACGAGGACGGCCTGCTCTTCATCGACGGCCGCGACGACGAGATGATCGTCTCCGGCGGCGAGAACGTCTTCCCGATCGAGGTGGAGAACCTCCTCGTCGAGCGTGAGGACGTGCTCGAAGCGGCGGTCATCGGAGTCGAAGATCCCGAGTTCGGCCAGCGGCTCAAGGCGTTCGTCGTCCGGGCCGACGGCGCGGATCTCGACGTCGAGGCCGTGCGCGAGTATGTGAAGGCCAACCTCGCCCGGTACAAGGTGCCGCGCGATGTGGAGTTCCTCGACGAGCTACCGCGCAACGCGACCGGGAAGGTGCTGCGCAACAAGCTGCACTAGTACTCCCAGTCGATGCCGAAGACCCCGGGGCCGAAGTCGAGCGCGACGGCGTGGACGCCGTTGTTCTGGTCGGGTTTGAGCTCCCGGCGGTCGAGCGGCGATGTTCCCTGGCGCAGGTCCGAGGTATGTTTTCCCGCCAAGGGCCCATGTGCGGAGTACTGCCAGCACTTCGCCGGCACGGTGTCCGGGTCGAAGCGGACCTCCAGCAGGTACTCCCGCACCGGGCGCCGGAACTCGCGATAGTGCGTGTTCCGGCACTCCGGGTACGGCGGTCCGGGGTTCGTCAGCGAGTACTCGATCAGGTGGGTCTCGCCGCGGTCGATGGGCCGGTCGAAGAGCAGTTCGGCCACGGTGAGCCCGTGTTCGGCGTCGACCTCGGCGCGGCCGACGTGGCAGTTGCGCAAGGTGTCCAGCACCGGCGGGCCCGCGTCGGGATCGCCCTGCGCGTAGACCAGCAGCCAGCGGTCCTGACCGTCCGCGCCCGCCTGGAACACCGCCCGCGCGGTGACGGCGCGCTGCCCGCCGTCCGCGGCGATGTCGCACAGGTCGTGCAGGCCGACCAGTTTCAGCTGATGGTGTTGCTCCAGCGCGTTGGGTGCGCCGACCTTCTCCAGGAGCGCCTGGAGCGCTTCGAGCGGGAAGGTCAGCGGCTGGTCGGTGGTGGCGCGGCTGCGGCGGGACGATGCCCCGCGCGGCCGCGGCGGCGGCAGCAGGCTGAGCAGCGACCCCGCGGGCACCGCCAGAACTTCCTCGATGACCCGGACGGCGGACAGCGAACTCTGCCGTTCCGGCTGACGTTTGCCCGATTGCCAGTAACTCAGCGCTGTCACGCTCACCGACGCGCCCCGAGCGAGAAGCCGGGCTTGGATCCGGTCGAGACTGAGCCCGCTGGTCGCGATCGCCGATCGCAAGGCCGTGGCGAATGCCGTGCGCGGCTGGCCGTCATCGTCCATGCTCACCCGGTCCGCCGCGTTCCCCGCCACCATATGCTGTCCGACCGCCCCCGCCTGCTGATCCTCGACCTTCCGGTTGATAACAACACGAATAACTTTATCAGTCTGAGGTAACGCTCCAGGAGCGCTGTCTGCCAGGTGAAAACGACTTTCCGGACGAGCGCCACTACTCCTTTCGGCCTAGTACTGGTAACTGTGAATCATTGCCCGCGACCTGGCGCACCGGTTTGCATGGCTCCAGCAACGATCATCCTCCCGGGTGATCCGCACGGCGCGGCAGGAAGGGAACCATGAGCAAGTCCCGGAAGAACCTGAAGTCCCGAAAGACCCGGAGCGGCTTGATGGCGGGGGTCGCCCTCGCGGGTGTCACCGCGGCGGTCGCCACTTTCGGTGCTGGGGCGGCGCAGGCCGACCAGCAGGCTCAGATCCGTGGTGCGGGTGAAGCCAACACGGTCGCAGGCAGTTACATCGTCGTGCTCAAGCCCACCGCGGTCGGCGAGATGACCGCGAGCGTCGCAGCCAAGGCCGAGGGCCTCACCGGCGAGTACGGCACCACCCTGTCCCGCACGTTCGGTGCGGCGCTCAACGGCTTCTCGATCAAGGCCGACGAAGCCGCGGCGAAGCGGCTCGCCGCCGACCCGCAGGTCGCCTACGTCGTGCAGAACAAGACCTTCAAGATCAGCGAGACGCAGGACAACCCGCCGTCGTGGGGGCTGGACCGGGTCGACCAGGCCGACCTGCCGCTCGACAACAAGTACACCTACCCGACGAAGGCCGACAACGTCACCGCCTACGTCATCGACACCGGTGTCCGCGGCTCGCACAAGGACTTCGGTGACCGCGCGACCGGCGGCAAGGACTTCATCGACAACGACGACACCCCCAACGACGAGCACGGCCACGGCACGCACGTCGCCGGCACCATCGGCGGCACGGACCACGGCCTGGCCAAGGGCGTCAAGATCGTCGGCGTCCGCGTGCTGGACGCCAACGGCAGCGGCACCACCGAAGGTGTCGTCGCCGGTGTCGACTGGGTCGCGGCGAACGCCAAGGGCCCGTCGGTCGCGAACATGAGCCTGGGCGGCGGCGCGGACGACGCCCTGGACGAGGCGGTCAAGGGAGCCATCGGCAAGGGCGTGACCTTCGCGCTCGCGGCGGGCAACGAGTCCTCCGACGCCGGCACCACGTCGCCGGCCCGGGTCAAGGAGGCCATCACGGTGGCCGCCAGCGACAAGACCGACAAGCAGGCCAGCTTCTCGAACTACGGCGCGGTCGTCGACCTGTACGCCCCGGGCGTCGACATCACGTCGTCGTGGGCAACCGGTGACGACGCCACGAACACCATCAGCGGTACCTCGATGGCGGCTCCGCACGTCGCCGGTGCTGCCGCGCTCTACCTCTCGGCCAACCCTGACGCCACCCCGGCCCAGGTCGCCGAAGGTCTGGTCGCGGCCTCCGCCGACGGCAAGATCAGCAACCCGAGCTCCGGCACGGCGAACAAGCTGCTCCAGGTGAAGTAACACTCCACAGGACAGGCGGCCCCCGACAACCCCAGGCGTCGGGGGCCGCCTCTTGTCCAGGGAGCGCCGGACTTGTTACCAACGGGTACGCTCCAGCCATGGTCCTGCGGAAGAACATCCTGATCACCGGTGCGAGCTCCGGGCTCGGCGAAGGAATGGCCCGGCAGTACGCCGCCCGAGGCCGCAATCTGGCCCTGGCCGCCCGCCGTCTCGACAAGCTCGACACGCTCGCCGCGGAGCTCAAGAAGTCTTATCCCGGGATCACCGTGGTCACCCGGAAGCTGGATGTGAACGACCACGATCAGGTCTTCGCCGTCTTCGAGGAGTTCCGTGAGGAGCTCGGATCCCTCGACCGCGTGATCGTGAACGCGGGGCTCGGCAAGGGACAGCCGATCGGCTCCGGCCGGTTCGACGCCAACCGCCAGACCCTCCAGACGAACTTCCTCGCCGCGGCCGCCCAGATCGAGGCCGCCGTCGGCATCTTCCGCAAGCAGAAGGAAGGCCACCTCGTGGTCGTCTCCTCCTTCTCCGCGCTTCGTCCCTTCCCCGGCAACCTGACCGCGTACGCCGCCTCCAAGGCAGGCGTCTGGGCGTTCACCGAGGGCACCCGGATCGAGCTGATGAAGACCCGGATCAAGGTCACCACGCTGTTGCCCGGGTTCATCGAGTCGGAGATGAACGAGGACATTTCGAAGGTCCCGCTCGGCACGAAGGCGGAACCTGGCGCGCAGGCGATGGTCAAGGCGATCGAATCGGAGTCCGCGAAGGCGTTCGTCCCGTCGTGGCCCTGGAGCGTGCTCGCGAAGGTGTTCCGGTTCGTCCCGGCGTCGGTGCTGAAGAAGTTCGCATGACCTTGGGCGCGGACAAGACCGTCGAGGTACGCGGCGAGGACTCGTTCGACCCGGCCGCGGTGCACGCCTGGCTCGCCGGGCGGGTACCCGGGCTCGGCGACGTGCCGCCCTCGGTTCGCCAGTTCCCCGGTGGCGCCTCGAATCTGACGTACCTGCTGACCTATCCGGACCGGGGGCTGATTCTGCGCCGCCCGCCGGCCGGGCACAAGGCGGCGTCCGCGCACGACATGCGCCGCGAGTTCCGTGTCCAAAAGGGATTGCGGCCCGTTTTCGGCTACGTGCCCGAGGTTCTCGCCTTCTGTGACGACGAAACCGTGCTCGGCGGCGACTTCTACGTGATGGAACGGCTCGAAGGCCTGATCCTGCGCGGAGATCTGCCCTCGGGCCTCGACCTGTCGCCCGAGGCCGCCCGCGAGCTGTGCGGCAAGGTCGTCGACAGGCTCGTCGAACTGCACGCCGTCGACGTCGAGGCCGCCGGGCTGGCCGACCTCGGCAAGGGCGCCGGCTACGTCGAACGCCAGGTGCGCGGCTGGTCGGAGCGGTTCGGCAAGGCGCGCACGGAGAACGCCCCGGACGGCGCCGAGGTGATGGCGTGGCTGAAGGAGAACCAGCCCGCCGAAGTCAAGATCTGCTTGATCCACAACGATTACCGGCTCGACAACCTGGTGCTCGACGACGACCTCGACATCGTCGGCGTGCTCGACTGGGAGATGGCCACGCTCGGCGATCCGCTGATGGAACTGGGCAGCACGCTGGCGTACTGGGTGCAGGACGAGGACGACGACGTCATGAAGCTCAGCCGCCGTCAGCCGACGCACGTCCCCGGGATGTTCACGCGTGAGGAGTTCGTGCGGCGGTACGCCGAGCGGTCCGGCCTGGAGATCGGCGACTGGACGTTCTACGAGGTGTACGGCCTGTTCCGGCTCGCCGTGGTGATCCAGCAGATCTACTTCCGATTCCATAATGGACAGACGACGAATCCGGCCTTCAAGGACCTGTGGCAGTTCGTCGGCTACCTCGACGGGCGCTGCCGCCGGATCATCGCGAAGGGACACGCGTAGTGGGTGCGATCTACCTGGTCCGGCACGGGCAGGCGTCGTTCGGCGCGGAGAACTACGACCAGCTCTCGCCACGCGGGTTCGAACAGTCCACTGTGGTCGGTGAGGAACTGCGGCGGCGCGGCGTCGAATTCAGTCAGGCTCGATCCGGTTCCCTGGCCCGCCAACGGGATACGGCCGCGACGGCGTTGAAGGTGCTCGGCTCCGGGATCGCCGTCATCGAGGACGAGCGCTGGAACGAATACGACCACATCGACATCGCGAAGTACCACGCCGGCGGGGTGCAGCAGACCGATTCGCGGGCGTATCAGGCCGCGCTGGACGGCGCGCTGAGCGCGTGGGTCGCGGCGGGCGAGAGCGGCCCCTGCGCCGAGACCTGGCCCCGGTTCCTGGAGCGGGTCACGGGCGCGCTGGCGGACGTGGTGGCGTCGCTCGGCAAGGGCGAACATGCCGTGGTCTTCAGCTCCGGCGGGGTGATCGCGACGGTCTGCGGCGCGCTCCTGGGCACGCCCGAGGCCGGGCTGCTGAAACTGAACCGGGTCACCGTGAACGCGGGCATCACCAAGCTGGTGTCCGGTCGCGGCGGGGTGACCATGCTGTCGTTCAACGAACATCCGCACTTCGAGGCGGAAGCCGCGGAACTGCTCACTTACCGATAGGAGACGCGATGCCGTTCGGCGAGGTCACGGTCATCCCGGTCAACGGGCACGGTCCCGAGGACGTCCTGGTCGACGACGAGGGGCGGATCTACACCGGCGTCGACGACGGCCGCATCCTGCGCGTCGCCCCGGACGGCAAGCGGATCGACGTCCTCGGCGACACCGGTGGCCGTCCGCTGGGGCTGGAATTCTTCGGCGACGACCTCCTGATCTGCGACGCGAAAGCCGGCTTGCTCACCATGCCGCTCGACGGCGGTGAGGTGACGACGCTGGCCACGCGCGCCGCCGGACTGGACTTCGTGTTCTGCAACAACGCCGCGGTGGCCACCGATGGAACGGTCTACTTCACCGATTCGTCGAGGCGCTTCGGTATCGAGAAGTGGCGTGACGACCTGATCGAGCAGACCGGCGGCGGCCGTCTGCTGCGGCGGACCCCGGACGGGAAGATCGAGCAGCTGGCCGACGGATTCCAGTTCGCCAACGGCGTCGCGCTGCCGCCCGACGAGTCCTATGTGGCCATCGCGGAAACGGGTGCGTACCGGGTGAGCCGGATCTGGCTGACCGGCGAGCGGGCGGGCACCCGCGACGTGTTCGTCGATGACCTGTGGGGCTACCCCGACAACATCTCGACCGGCGGCGACGGGCTGATCTGGGTGACCGTGGCGAGCCCGAAGGTGCCCGCGCTTTCGCTGATCCAGAAGCTTCCCGCGCCGCTGCGCGCCGGTGTCCGCGCGCTGCCGACGTCGTTGCAGCCCTCGCCCCTACGGGAATGCGGGGTGCTGGGCGTGGCGCCGGACGGGAAGATCGTGCACGAACTACGCGGCGAGATCGACGGCTTCCATGTGCTGGTCGGGGTCCGCGAACGGGCCGGGACGCTGTACTTCGGGTCGCTGGAGGACAACGCGATCGCCGTCACCACAGTCTGAGTTCCTGACCTCAGTCCAGGCAGAACTCGTTGCCCTCCGGGTCGGTCATCACGATGAAGCCGTGGCTCAGCGGGGGCTCGGGCTCGTGGCGGCGAACGCGTTTCGCCCCCAGGGCTACCAGCCTGTCGTGCTCGGCCTCGAGCGCCGCCATCCGCTCGTCGCCGTGCAGCCCGGGCGCCGCGCGAATGTCGAGGTGGACGCGGTTCTTGGCGACCTTGTCCTCGGGGACCTGCTGGAAGAACACCCTCGGGCCGTGCCCTTCCGGGTCCTGGACGGCCGAACTGGAGTTGCGCTGATCCACGGGCACACCGACCCGTTCGAGGAATTCGTCCCACGCGGCGAGCGGGTCGGCGCCCTCCGGCAGTTCGACCCCGGGCGGCGCGGGGTGGACGTAGAACAGGGCGTCGCGCCAGAAGGACGACAGCGCCCGCGGGTCGTGGGCGTCGAAGGTGACCTGGATTTCGCGGCTCTTGCGGTTCATGCCGCCACTCTGGCAGCCCAAGCGGACAGGATCGGTCCGCTATCTCTGGGAGAATGGGTGATATGGAGGAAGAGCGGGGTACGACCGAGCGGGTGCTGACCCTGCTCGGGCTGCTGCAACAGCGCCCGGTCTGGACCGGCCCCGAACTCGCCGAGCGGCTCGGCGTCACACCGCGCACGGTGCGGCGCGATGTCGAGCGGCTGCGTGCGATCGGCTATCCGGTGCAGGCCAGCCAAGGGACCGGCGGTGGTTACCAGCTCGGGCCCGGGCAGGACATGCCGCCGTTGCTGCTCGACGACGAGGAGGCGATCGCCACTGCGGTCTCCCTCCTCGCGGGGGCGGGTGACGGTGATGCCGCGCTCCGGGCCCTGACGAAACTCGACCGGGTGCTGCCGACCCGCCTGCGGCACGAGGTGCGCGCGTTGTCCGGGTCGGTCGTGTCCTTCGACGGAGGCCGGACGCCTGTCGACCCGGAAATGCTGATGACGCTGGCTCGAGCTTGCCGGGACGAGGTCGAGGTGGGTTTCAGCTACCTGGCCGGGTCTTCGGGGCAGCGGCGGGTCGAGCCTTATCGACTCGTCGCTTCGGACCGGCGCTGGTACCTGCTCGCCTACGACCTCGACCGGGACGACTGGCGTACCTTCCGCGTCGATCGGATGAATGAGGTGACCGCCCGGTCTTGGCGCTTCCGTCCGCGGGCCGCGCCTGACGCGGCGTCATACGTGCAGGAGAGCGTGGCGAGCCGGGTTTACGCGCACCAGGCGCGATTCCTCGTCCACGCGCCGGCGGAGACGGTGCGCGCGCAGATTCCGGCGTCGGCGGCGGTGGTGCGGGCGCGGGGTTCGCGGTGCGAAGTGGTGAGCGGGGCCGCGGACCTCGATTTCGTGCTCATGCATGTGGTGCTGCTGGGGCATTCGTTCGAGGTGATCGAGCCTGCCGAGTTGAGGAAGCGATGCCGGGTCTTGGCCGAGAGGTTGTCCGCAGCCGGCGGCCCCGGTCCGTGAAGGCCTCCTTCCCTACCCTCAAAGTAGGGAAGGAGGCCTTCACGGACTGCTCAACGCTGGTACTCGCCACCCTGCTGCCGGGTGATGACGCCCAGCCGGTTGCTGGCGTTGATCAGGGCGATCAGGCACGACAACGCGGCGAGCTGCTCCTCGTCGTAGTGCGTCGAGGCCTGCGCCCACGCCTCGTCCGTGACACCGCCGGCCGCGTCGGCGATGTGGGTGCCCTGTTCGGTCAGTTCCAGCGCGGCGCGTTCGGGGTCGGTGAAGACCGTGGACTCCCGCCAGGTCGCCACCAGGTTGATCCGCACCGGGGATTCCCCGGCGTGCGCGGCGTCCTTGGTGTGGATGTCGGTGCAGAAGCCGCAGCCGTTGATCTGGCTCGCGCGCAGCAGCACCAGATCCTTCGTCGCGGTCGGCAGAACCGGGTCGGTGAGGATCACCCGGCTCGCCGAGGCGAGGTACTTCATGGACTTCGCCGCGAGCGGGCTGCCGGTGAGGTTCAGTCGGGTTTCCATGGTGTGCTCCTTGAGGTGTCCTGAAAGGGTCGACCACAAGACACCGGCACCCGCCACGGTGTGACAGGCGAAGTATCAGGAGCAGCCGGGAGTCAGCTTCGCCACCTGTTGCCCGGCGATCAGGAACGCCCCGACCCCGTAGGCGCCCGTGTCGCCGGCGCGGGAGGGACCCGGGCCGGAGGCGACGGGCTGCACGTAGCCGAGGAAACCGTCCGCGCGCAAAGCCTTGGTGGACAGCGCTTCCCAGGCCTTGTCGATGGTGCGCCGGTACTTGCCCGCGTCGAGGATCCCGGCGTTGACACCCCAGGCGAGGCCGAAGGTGAACAACGCGGTGCCGCTGCTCTCCGGTCCACTGTGGTGCCACGGCCGCAGCAGATCCGTGTTCCAGAAGCCGTCGTGCCGCTGCAGCGACCTCAGTGTGTTCGCCATTTTCTTGAACACCCGCGTGTATTCCGGCCGTCGCGGGTCGTCGGACGGCAGGACCTGCAACACCTTCGCCAGCGCGGCGAGCGCCCAGCCGTTGCCGCGCGACCAGAAGGCGTTACTGCCGGCGTCTCGGCGCCAGAGGCCCACCTCCGGGACGAACAGCTTCTTTTCCGCCGAGCGGAACAGTTTCTGCATCGCCGCCAGCGTCGGTTCGCTGTCGTCCATGACGCCGATCCGGGCCAGCGACGGCATCGCCATGTTCAGCGCGTCCACATAGTTCCAGTAGGAGGTGTTCCCCTTCTCGACACTGGCGACCTCGTCGGCGACGCGCTTGCGGACGTCGGCGATCACCGGGGCGTCGGGATGGAACGAGTACAGATCGAGGTACGCCTCACCGGCGGCCTGGTGGTCCGGGAAGAACGGGCGCTTGGGATCGCTTCGCAGCAGGTACTTGTTGTCCTGCGCCCAGGGGAGTGTCTTGTGGTTCGAGACACCGGTGGTGCGCACCAGCGCGAGGTTCCCGACGTGGAAGGTGCCGTTCTGCCACGAGTTCGCCGCGAGATCGGTCCCGTTGGCGACCCAGTGGTCGCCCGCCGCGATCATCGGCTTCGCCACCGGGCACTCCGCCGGGGCCGCGGCCACCGCGGGCGCGGTGAGCAGTCCGGCACCGAGCGCCGCCGCGGCGAGCAGAGTGACCCGGCGAATTCCGGGGTAACGCATGAAGCGTCCTCCTCGAGCACTTCGCGGCGGCGGTGAGCTTCCGTGGCCGGAGACCCGGAATCGAGAATGGTGTGTACCACTGAGAGTGTCAAGATGCCGGTGAGCGGTACGGCGCAACGGTTTCCATCAACCGGCGGGTCGCCGATTCCGCGCCGTCGGCGTTCTTCGCCAGCACCATCGTCACCACGCGGGAATGGGCGACCAAGGCGCCGTCACCGGGGATCTCCTCGAGCGCCGCCACGACCGGAACGTGCAAGCGCGCGATCAGGGCATTGCCGGACGCGCGATACAGGGCGACGTGAAAAGCGCGGTCGGCTTCCTGGAACGCGTGGAGGTCGACGGCCTCGGTCATCAGTTCGAAGGCTGCCGCCAGTACCGCGAGCTCGTCCGGGCGACGGTGCCACGCCGCCATTCCCGCCGCCTGAGGTTCGATCGCCATCCGCAGTTCGCGCAGTTCGGCCAGATACCCGTGGCCGTCGGGCCCGGCGCCCCGCCAGGCGATGACGTCCGGGTCGATCGCGTCCCAGTGTTCCGGCGGCCGTGTCCAGGTGCCGACTCGCGGCCGCGCGGCCGACCATGCCCTTGGATTCCAGTACCCGCAACGCTTCCCGGACCACCGTGCGTGACGCCGGGCGACGATCAGCCTGCCCAGTTCGTCGACGATCCGGGCGTGCAGGGTCACTCGGGCAGACCGACTCGGCGTTCCCCGCTGCGGACCTGCTGGAGCACCACGGCGATGACGAGCAGCGTCCCGTAGGCCACGTTCTGCCAGAACGGATTGATGCCGAGCCCGGACATCCCGTTGTTCAGCACGCCGAGGATGATCACCGCGAGCACGGTGCTGATGATGGATCCCCGGCCGCCCTTGAGCATCGTCCCGCCGAGCGCGGCGCCGGTGACGGCGAGCAGCTCCAGCCCTTCGGAACCGGACGTCGGCTGCCCGGACCCGGTGCGCGCGGTGATCAGCAGGCCCGCGATCGCCGCGACCACGCCGACGAGCGCGTAGACGCCGATGATGTAGCGGTTGATGTTGATCCCGGCCAGCCGGGCGGCGGTGTCGTTGCCGCCGATGGCGTAGATGTTGCGGCCGATGTCGGTGTAGCGCAACAGGAAGTGCAGCACCGCCGCGACGATCAGGAACACCCACACCAGCGTCGGCAGCCCGGCGATGGATCCCTTGGCCAGGAAGATGAACAGGTCGTCGGCGCCGGTGTAGCCCTGCGCCTTGCCGTCCGAGATCACCTGCGCGATGCCCTTGTACGTCGCCAGCATCGCCAGCGTCGCGACCACGGGGTTGACCCGGCCGAAGATGATGATCATGCCGTTCACCAGGCCGCAGACGATGCCGATGCCGATCGCGGCGAGGATGCCGACCGCGGAACTCCCGGTGGAGGTGAACACCATCGCCGACACCACCGACGCGAGCCCGGCCATCGACCCGACCGAGATGTCCAGCGCGCCCAGGATGATCACCAGGGTCTGCACCAGGGAAAGCAGGCCCATGATGGTGATCGCGCTGCCGATCAGCAGCAGGTTGTTGGTGCGGAAGAAGTTCTCGTTCAGCGAGCTCATCAGGATCACCAGCGCGAGCAGGGTGAGCAGCAGGCTGGAGTTCTGCACGCCGATCGCGCTCAGCACCCGGCGTGCCGGGGACACGCGTGTTTCAGCGGGCACGGCCTTCTCCTGAGCTTCGCTGGGTCGAGTGGGGGTGCTCACGAGGCGATCTCCTCGGCGTCTTCGGTGGCGGGGATGGCCAGGGTCAGCACGGCTTCTTCACTCGCTTCGTCGCGACTGATCTCGCCCGCCACCCGGCCGCCGCGCATGACGACGATCCGGTCGGCGAGGCTCAGCACCTCGGGCAGATCGGACGAGATCACCAGCAGCGCGATGCCTTCGGCGGCGAGGCCGTCGATGATCCGGTAGATCTCGGCCTTGGCGCCGACGTCGACACCCCGGGTCGGCTCGTCGAGGATCAGCAGTTTCGGGCGCCGCGCGAGCCAGCGCGCGAGCACTGTCTTCTGCTGGTTGCCGCCGGAGAGCTTGCGGACCTCCTGCTCCATCGACGGCGTCCGCACACGCAGTTCGCGCACGTACTCTTCGACGAGTTCCCGTTCCTTGGCCCGCCGCACCACCCGGAACCGGCGCAGCCTGTCCAGCACGGCGATGGAGACGTTGTCCCGCACGGAACGCTGCATCAGCAACGCGTCGGTCTTGCGTTCCTCCGGCGCGAACCCGATCCCGGCCTTGACCGCGTCGCCGGGCGTGCGGGCGCGCAGCCGTTTCCCGTCCAGTTCCACGGTTCCCGAGCGCACCGGCAGGTCGCCGACGATCGCGTGCGCGAGTTCGGAGCGCCCGGCGCCGACCAGGCCGGCGAGGCAGACGACCTCGCCGGCGCGGACTTCTAGCGAGATACCCGTGACGTCGTCGGTGGTGACATCGTCGAGCCGCAGCACGACCCGGCCGGTCTCCTGCGTGCTCCGGCGCTCCAAAGTGGACAGATCGCGGCCGATCATCATGCGCACCAGCTGGTTCTCGTCGGTGCTCGCCGCCTCCTGGACCCCGATCAGCTTGCCGTCGCGCAGTACCGCCACCCGGTCGGCGAGCTGGAAGATCTCCTTCATCCGGTGGGAGACATAGACGACCGCCACCCCGCTGTCGCGCAGCCGCCGGATCAACGCGAACAGCGCGTCGACCTCGTGTTCCGACAGCGACGACGTCGGCTCGTCGAACGCGATCACCTTCGGCGGCGTCGCGGCGGTGAGCACCCGCAGGATCTCGACCAGCTGGCGTTGCGCGGCGGAAAGCCTGCCGCCGAGCGTCGCCGGGTTCAGCACGCCCTCGAACCCATACTCCCGCAACGCTTCCTGCGTCGCGCGGTGCAGGGTCCGGCGGTTGACCAGACGGCCGTGCGTGGGGAGTTCGCCGACGAAGACGTTCTCCGCCACCGAAACGTGCGGGATGATCTCCGGCTCCTGGTAGATCACCCGGACTCCGGCGGCCATCGCGGCGCGCGGGGTGTCGAACGAGACCGGGCGGCCGTCGATCGTCAGGTGCCCGTCGTCGGGACCGTGGTCACCGGACAGCACCCGCAGCAGGGTGGACTTGCCCGCGCCGTTCTCGCCCATCAGCGCGAGGATCTCGCCGGGCTGGAACTCCAGCGTGACCCCGTCGAGCGCGGTCACGCCGGAGAACCGTTTGCTGATCCCTTCGGCGGTCAGCACCGCCGCGGGTTCGGATGTGGCCATTCAGACGCCTCCGCGCGCGATCAGATGCAGTTGACGCCGGCCTGCTTGTAGTTGTCCTTCGTGACGATCTGGGTCTTCGCGATCGTCTCGGGCGGCAGTTCCTTCGAGTTCTTCACCTTGTCCACGAGCAGCTGGATCGCGGTGCGGCCGACCTCGGCACCGGAGATGAACAGCGCGGACTTGTTCCCGCTTTCCTTGCCCGCCGCCCAGTCCTTGCAGGTCAGGTAGGCGCCGAGGCCGACGCCGAGGATGTCGGCCGGAGCGACGCCCGAGTTCGCGAGCGCGGTGACGGCGCCGGTCTCGTTCTCGTCGTTGCAGCCCCAGACCACCCAGTGCTTGACGCCCGGGTTCGAGCCGATCACCGCGCCGGTGCGGTTCTGCGCGTCGACGGGGGTGTTGTCGGTGCCGACCTCGATCACCGGGATCTGTGCACCGGCATCTTTGTCGAAGGCGGCCTTCGCGGCGGTGACGCGGTCCGAGCAGACGGTCAAGTCCTGCTTGTAGGCGCTGATGATCTTGGTGTCGGCCGCGGTCCAGCCCGCCGCCTTGAACAGTTTCGCGGCCTCCTTGCCGACCGAGTCGCCCATCTGGGAACCGTTGAAGCCCACGAACGCCGACTTCGTCCCGCCGCCGTCCTTGATCACGTCGTCGGAGGCGATGATCGGGATACCCGCGCTCTTGGCCTTGTCGATCACCTGCGGGCCGATGGCCTGGTCAGGGACCACGATCGCGATGCCGTTGGCGCCTTGGGCGACCGCGGCGTCGAGTTCGGTGATCGCCTTGTTGGCGTCCTGCCCGAGGTTGACGACCTTGAGTTCGACGCCCAGTTCCTTGGCCTTCTCCTGCGCGCCCTGCGCCTGCTCGACGAAGTACTGCTGGTCGCCTTGTTTCTGCAGGTAGAACAGGGTGATCTTGCCGCTCGCGGGCGCCTGTTGCTGGGGCGCGGCGGTGTCCTTTCCGGAGGAGCAGCCGGCCAGGGCGAGACCGGCAATCAAACAAGAACCAACAATGCGCCAGGGCAGGGACCTGTGCGGATCTGTGGACATGAAGAGCTCCCAGTGGGACCGAGGACGAGGCGAAGGCCGTGTGACTCGTATTACAAAACACTCTTTCGAGTGACGTCAAGGCTGGGCCGGCCGTCGCTCAGGGGGCTGTGGTCGTACTAATCGACTGTCTTCCGATGTAGGAAGCTGATTCAGGCCCGAGCGGTCGTGTGGAACTTGTCGCGAATTTGTCCGGTGATTCTTGTTGACTGTGGTTGAGTGTTGGACTCCGTCTGGCGTAGGGCAAGATGGGCCGGGCTGTCACCCGAAAGAGTTAACCGACCGAGGGAATCGATGATCAGCACCCGCGCCCGCCAAGCTTCCGCTCTCCTCGGTGCCGCCGTGCTGCTCGCCTCGTGCAGTGCGACTCCCGACCAGCCGCCCGCCGCGTCCGACGCCCCGTCGTCGTCGGCGAGCCAGGCGCCCGACGGTTCGTTCACCGTGGTCGCGACCGGGGACGTGCTGATCCACCCGGCACTGACCGAACAGGCTGAGTCGGACGGCAAGGGGAAGATCGACTACCGGCCGCTGCTGGCCGGGGTGAAGCCGCTGATCTCCGGCGCCGACCTCGGTATCTGCCACCTCGAGACCCCGCTCGCCCCGCAAGGCGGCCCGTACAGCGGATACCCCTCCTTCAGCGCGCCGCCCGAGATCGTCGACGCGCTCAAGGACACCGGGTACGACACCTGCTCGACGGCGTCCAACCACACGATCGACCAGGGTTCGGACGGCGCGAAGCGGACGCTCGACAAACTCGACGAGGCCGGGATCAAGCACACCGGTTCGGCGCGGTCGGCCGAAGAGGCGAAGAAGCCGCTGATCGTCGACGTCAACGGGGTCAAGGTCGCCCAGATCTCCTTCGCCTACGGGTTCAACGGGATCAAGGTGCCCACCGGGAAACCCTGGCTGGTCAACCAGATCGACCCCGAAGACGTGATCGCCGAGGCCAAGGCCGCCCGCAAGGCCGGGGCGCAGGTCGTCCTGGCGAGCCTGCACTGGGGCACCGAGTATCAGCACGAGCCGAACGCGGAACAGCGCCAGCTGGCGAAGAAACTGCTCGGCGACGACTCGATCGACCTGATCATCGGCCACCACGCGCATGTCGTGCAGCCCTTCGAGCAGATCAACGGCAAGTGGGTCGCGTACGGCCTCGGCAACCACGTCGCCCGGCATTCGGAACCGAAGGGCTCGACCGAACAGGGTGCCGCGGCGCGGTTCCGGTTCGTGCGCGACGGCGAGCGCTGGAAGGTCGACAAGGCGGAGTACGTCCCGACCCTGGTCCAGCTCGGACCGCCGATCCGGCTGCTCGACCTGACCGCGGGCAAGGCGGACGATGCCGGGACGGAAGCGCTCAAGGTCGCGGCACTCAAGGACACCGACGAGGTCGTGCTCAGCCGAGGCGCCGGTGACCAGGGGCTGACCCGCCCCGGGCGCTGAATCCCTCTGCCGGACTCGGGTGTGCGGCGTCTGATCACGCGAGTTCCGTGTCTGATCACGCGAGTACGGTGTCGCGTCACCGCAGGGATCGCATGGTCGAAAGGCGTGGGTGGACCGGGCCCTTCCACCGGCCCGGGCCACCCACTTCCCTGCTCAGAACTGCCGCCGCGCCACCAGCCTCGCGAGCGCCACGAGTTCGATGCCTGGGCGGGGCACCGGATTCGCGACGGCCAGGTGGTGCAGCGCTTGCGCCAAGAGCGTGTCGGCCTGCTCCTGGCTCCACGCCCGGCCGCCCGCCCGGTCGACCAGTTCCGCCGCGTGGGGCAATTCCGCGGCCTCGAGGTCGTCCCGGCGGTACAACGTGTCCAGCTCCCGCCCGGCGTCCGTCCCGGAGTGCAGCGCGGCCACCACCGGCAGGGACTTCTTGCGGTTGGCGAGGTCCGAGTGGACCGGTTTCCCGGTCACCGCCGGATCGCCCCAGATCCCGAGGAGATCGTCGATATGCTGGAACGCCAGTCCGAATGCCTTTCCGTACTCGGTCAGCCGGTCGATCTGATCCTCCCTCCCTTCTCCGGCGAGCGCTCCGAGCGTGCAGGACGCTCCGAGCAGCGCACCGGTCTTCCCCTCTGCCATCCGGATGCATTCGGCGGTGTCGACGTCACCGCGCTGTTCGAACCTCAGATCCGCGCTCTGCCCTTCGAGCAGGTCGATCACGGCCGTGCTGAGCACGCGCAGCGCGGTCGGCCCGAACGGGGACAGCACCTCGAAGGCCTGGGTCAGCAGGGCGTCCCCGGCGAGGATCGCGGCGCCGGTGCCGAAGACGGTCCAGGCCGTCGGGCGGTGCCGCCGGGTGGTGTCGCGGTCCATCACGTCGTCGTGCAGCAACGAGAAGTTGTGCACCATCTCCACCGCGACCCCCACCGGGACGGCGACCTCGGCGTCGCCGCCGACCGCTTGGGCGGTCAGCAGGGCGAGGGTCGGCCGCAGTGCCTTCCCTCCGTCCGAAGTGGACGGACGGCCGCGCTCGTCCCACCAGCCGAAGTGGTAACCGGCGATCAGCCGCATCGACTCGGGCAGCTTGCCGACGGCTTCCCGCAGCGCCGGCTCGATCAGATTCCGGCTCCAGGTCAGGACTTCGCCGGCGGGCCGGGCACCGCCGCGGGTGTCGATGGTCGTCAAGGGACTTCCTCTCAGCCTTCTCGCCCGAGTTCGGCGTGTTCCAGGATTCCGAGCGCGTCGGGTACCAGCACCGCCGCCGAGTAGTACGCGCTGACCAGGTAGGAGATGAGCGCCTGCCCGCTGACCCCCATGAACCGGACGTTGAGCCCCGGCTGGTATTCGTCGGGCAGCCCGACCTGGTGCAGGCCGACGACGCCTTGGGCCTGTTCGCCGGTCCGCATCAGCAGGATCGAACTCGTGCGGGTTCCGGTGACGGGGATCTTGTCGCACGGCAGGATCGGGATCCCGCGCCAGGCGGGCACCTGGTTGCCGTCCAGATCGACGGACTCGGGGTAGAGACCTCGTTTGCCGCACTCGCGGCCGAACGCGGCGATCGCCCGCGGATGCGCGAGGAAGAACCCAGGGTCCTTCCACACCAAGGAAAGCAGTTCGTCGAGGTCGTCCGGCGTCGGCGGGCCGGAGCGGGTGTGGACGCGCTGGGAGAAGTCGGCGTTGTGCAGCAGGCCGAAATCGCGGTTGTTGATCAGTTCGTGTTCCTGGCGCTCACGCAGCGCCTCGATGGTCAGCCGCAACTGCTGCTCGACCTGGTTCATCGGCTGGTTGTAGAGGTCCGCGACCCGGCTGTGCACCCGCAGCACCGTCTGCGCGAGGCTCAGTTCGTACTCGCGTGGTCCGGTCTCGTAGTCCACGAACGTGCCCGGCAGGTGCGGCTCGCCGTCGTGACCCGACGCGACTTCGATCTGTGCCTCGCCGTGCTCGTTGCTCGCCGGTGAGGTGCCGGAGGAGAACGCGGCGAGGTGTTCGCGTAGTTCCTCGGATCGGCCCAGAACCTCGGCAAAAGCACTGCGCGGCAAGGAAAGCGCGGTGCAGGCGGTGGCCGCCCGCGCGGTGAACTCCCAGCTCGCGTCGTCTTCGAACAGCACCTGCGAGCCGAAGTGCCCGCCGCCGGCCAGGACGCCGAGCACGGTCTGGTCGCCGTATTCGCCGACGCCGACCTTCTCGATCTTGCCGTGCGCGATCAGGAAGACACGGTCGGCTCGGTGGCCGAACTCGACCAGTGCGTCGCCTGGGGAGAATTCCCGCTGGATAAAGCGGCTGGCGAGTTCGACGAGCACGTCCTCGTCGCCGAAACCACGCAAGGGTGGGAGTTCACCCAGTTCCGCCGGGATCACCCGGACCTCGGAGCCGGTGGAAGTGAAGGTCACCCGGCCGTCGCCGACCGCGTAGCTCAGCCGGCGGTTGACCCGGTACGCGCCACCGGAGACCTGGACCCACGGCAGCACCTTCAGCAGCCACCTCGACGAAATGCCCTGCATCTGCGGCACGGACTTGGTGGTCGTGGCCAGGGTCCGGGCGGCCGCCCTGCCGAGACTCTGCTGCGGGTTTTCCGCCGTGGAGGCGGCCGTACCCGGGTCGGTGACTGTCACAGAGAAATCCACCTATCGTCTGTTTTCGTCAATTCGTGAATGCTCATTCGAGAGGGGCGGACGCAAAGTCAACATAGCAAGCGGGGGTGCCGACACAAACACTCGATCGGGTCTGCGGATACTTTCACCTGTTTGCCGGATTGGTCCTCATGGACGCGCTCGGCACGTCCGTTCGGCCGGAAATTTCCTGGCGAACGTCGGTATACGGTGGCCTCGGTGACATCCCGTGGCCGGTCCTCACCCGGTCGTGAAGTCCCCATATCTCCAGTGGTGACGTCACTTTCCTGCGTGTGTCCGAAAGTGTTTCGCGGATTGAGAAATTGGGCCGAGACGGTGATGTCTGCCGCGTTCATTGCGGCCGCGTGGATGAATTGATTCAACCGGTCTATTCGCGGACTCGATCGCCAACTAGTTTCAGCAGTCTTCGCAGGGGAAGGGTTCGAATGGGCATTTACCTGACCGGAATCGCCTGGGTCGCCGGTGCGGCCGTCGTCGCGGGCTTCGTCGGCTACCTCGTCCGCAGGTTCGGCTGGGACGAGGGGCGACGGGACAACAACGACGCCGCCGGCCAGGTGTTCACCATCGTCGGCGGGCTGCACGCGGTACTGGTGGCGTTCATCCTGATCTCCCTGTTCGACTCCACGAGCGCGGCGCGGGAAGGTTCGTATCACGAGGCGGACAGCCTGGTCGCCGCCGTCTGGGCCGCGGATTCGCTGGGCACGGAGGTCAAGGACGAGGTCCGCAAGATCAGCGCCGAGTACATCGCCACGGTCGAGCAGCAGGAGTGGCCGCGGATGGCCGAGGGTGGCGAGACCGTCCCCGACATCGGCTGGACGCAACTCGACCAGCTGCGTAAGGCGGTGGAGAAGGCGCCGACGGACGACGACTGGGTCCGCGAGCGGAAGGCCGAGGCGACCACCCAGCTCTGGCAGGTCTACGAAGCCCGGCAAGCCCGGCTGACCACGGTCGAGGGCAGCCGCGTCGGCGGTGTGGTCTGGTTCGCGCTCATCCTCGGCAGCCTCATCTCCGTCCTGCTGCCCAACCTGTTCGGCGGCACCCGGCTCGCCGCACACCTGGTGATCGTCTCGACCCTGGCCGGCACGATCACCTTGCTGCTGTTCGCGATCTATCAGCTGCAGAACCCGTTCGGCGGCGGAGTACGGATCCCGCCCGACGCGTTCGTCGCCGCGATGGCCAGGATCACCTGAGCCCGTGGGCACTGATCACGGGGGCACTGTGGACAGGGGCACTGTGGACGGGCTGACGCGGGCGGCGGCGACGGTGGCCGTCGCCGGGCTGGTAGGCGCGTCCGCGCTGCTGGCCCCGATGACCGCGCGCGCCGCCGAGAGCTGCCTGGTGGTCCAGGCCGAAACCGGGTCGCACGGGAAGTCGAAGCTGCGCTGGCTCGACGTGGGTTCGGGAACCACCCTGCGGGTCGCAGGCTCCGGCTACCGGCTCAACGCGATGGGCTACTCCGCCACCCAGGACCTGGTCTATGCCGTCGCGGAAGGGCTGAGCAAGGGTGCGCACGCGGTGACGATCGACCGCGACGGGCGCACGCGAGACCTCGGCCCGATCACCCGCGCCGGGAACCGGCTCCCGGTGTGGAGCCCGGTGGCGGGGGCGACCGCCGGCGCGATCGGCGGGAATTCCTGGTACCTGCTCAGGAACGGCACTCTGTACACAGTGGACCTGACGCCGGGACAGCGGTACCTGCGGGTGATCAAGACCGTGTTCCTGCGGCCGATCACCCTCGCCCACGACGTCAACGACTTCGCCTACCACAACGGCCTGCTCTACGGCGTTACGACGACCTGGCGCGGAAAAGGCGTCGTCGTCACCATCGATCCGGCGACCGGCAAGGTCCGCGAAGGGGACGGTTCACGGTTCCCGCCCGCCGAGACCTACGGCTCGGTGGTGCTCGGCCGCGACGGCGCGCTGTACGCCACGGCGAACCGGATCGGCGGGCGCAGCGTGCTGTACCGGCTGGACCGCGGCGGGCAGGCGACGGAGGTGCGCACGGACGGGCCACTGGCGGGTTCGGATGCCGCGGGCTGCCTCACCGCTCCCGAGGTCCCTGAGCCGCCGACGCCTACTCCGACACCCACGCCTTCACCTTCGCCGAACCCCACGCCTTCGCCGAACCCCACGCCCACACCGTCGCCGAACCCGACTCCGACTCCGACTCCGACTCCGAAACAGAGTCCTAGCCCGACACCCACGCCGACACCCACGCGGTCGCCGAGTCCGACGGCCACTCCCGCCCCCGCGGTGATCGCGCCGCGCGCCCTGCCGACGCCCACCCCCGCCGCACCGAAACCGGCCCGCTCGGCGGCACCCCGGGAACGCGAGGTCGCGGAAGAGACGGACAGCGGTGCCCGGACGAAGGAGAAACGACGGTGGAGCCTGACCGCGCTGATCCTGGTGCTCGGCGGCGGAGCCGCGGCGGGTGCCGTCCGGCGGTCCCGATGAAGTGCCTCAGTACTTGAACTGGTCCACGTTCTCGCGGGTGATCAGCAGCGGGTCGCCCAGCAGCACGGTCTTCGTGGTGGGGTCGAATTTGATCGCCGGCAGTTCCAGGTTGACCTTGTTCGTCCGGTCGAGCGGCTTGCCATCGGCGATCTGCTTGCCCGCCCAGGCGGTCAGGTAGCCGAGCGATTCGACGTTCCACAGCACCGAAAGCGAGGCCGAGCCGTCCAGCAGGTACGGCTTGATCGCCTGCGGCGTCCCGACGCCGACGGTGAACACGCGCCCGATCTTCTGCTGCGTGCGGACCGCCTCGGCGACACCGGGGGCCGACGTCGTGCACTCGCCGACCAGGCCGGTGAGGTCGGGATGCTTGACCATCAGGTCCTTGGCCAGCGCGGCCGCGGTGTCCTTGTCCTCGCCGGCGTAGACCGTTTCGACGAGTTGCGCGCGGGGATACCGGGTAGCGGTATACGAGCGCTGGACGGCGATCCACGCGTTGAGGTTCTCGGCGGTCTCGCCGCAGGAGACGATCGCGTACTTGCCCGCGCCGCCCATCTTGAGCATCAGCGCGTCGGTGAGCGCCCTGCCGATGCCGTCCGGGGTCGCCTGGTTGACGAAGAGTTCGCGATCGCTGTTCGGTGCGTCGGTGTCCGAAGTGATCACATGGACGCCCTTGGCCCGGGCGTCGGTGATCACCGGGGCCATCGCCTTCGGATCGTTCGGGGCGATCGCGATGACGTCGACCCGCTGGTCCACCAGACCGCGCACGATCGAGGCCTGCGCGGCGGGGTCCACTGTGACCGGTCCGACGGAGGTCCATTCGACACCGAGCTGCTTGGCCGCGGCCTGCCCGCCGGTGTTCATCGCCTCGAAGTAGGGGATGCCCGCGACCTTCGGCACGAACGCGATCCGGACGGGTTTGGCGGCCATGCCCGCCGGTTCGCGGGAGTCGCAGCCGTTCAGCCCGAACACCACGCCCACTATGAGCACAGCCGCTACCACGAGCGTCTTGGTCGGGCCTCGCATCTCCACCCCATAGTCACGGAACTGCCGGTACTCGCCGAATCGGTCTGCGCGCGGTAGGAGACCTCCGGCGAAACTAAGGTCTCCGGTTACCGCGGTCAACGGTAGGTAGGCAAAGGGTTACGGAAGTGAGTTCATCCTCCTGGTCCGATTACCGAAGTGGCCTATCGGTGTGACGGTCAGCGATCGGAATGGCGCGCGCCACTCGGCCAAGTATACGGGTGGGGGGTATATTGGCGACCATGGACGAAACACGGCGTGGAGCGAGCTGGTCGATGGCGGCGTCGGCGACCCTGCACTGCCTCACCGGCTACGCGCTCACGATGCGGGGGCTCGGGCACGCGAAGGTCCACGAGCACCACGCCCGCTGACCTAGACGCTGGAGAGGTCGATCGCCTTGTCGATCTCCTTCGGCATCAGCACCCGCAGGATGCCCTCCAGCAGGTAGTAGTCGCCGTAGGGCAGCGAGATCTCGACGCCGTCCTCGGACGGGCGGTTGCGGGTCCCTCGCGCCATGATCGCCTCGGCGCGGGTGGACTTCGTCGTCAGGCAGGTGTCGCACAACGCGGTGAGGATCCGGATCGCGGCTTCGCGGTAGTGAGGCCGGTTCGCGACCTTCGCCAGGTCGAGCAGGCCGCACGCCATCACGGCCCCGGCGGAGGAGTCCTTGATGTCGTGCGGCGCCTGCGGGGCGAGGTAGTCCCACACCGGGACGTTGTCCGGGGTCAGCGCGCGCAGCGCGAAGTCGGCCAGCCGCTGCGCGGTCCGCAGGAAGAGCGGGTCGCCGGTGCGCCGGTACATCGTGGTGAACCCGTAGATCGCCCAGGCCTGCCCGCGCGACCAGCACGACGACGGGCCGTAGCCCTGCACGGAGTTCGGGCCGATGTCGGCGCCGGTGTCCGGGTTGAAGTCGAACACGTGCGGGGTCGATCCGTCGGGGCGCAGGAAGACCCGCTCGGTGGTCTTCGCGTGCGAGACGGCGATGTCGAGATACTTCCGGTCGCCGGTCTGCTTGCTCGCGAACGCCAGCAGGTCGAGGTTCATCATCGTGTCGACGATGACCCGGCCGGCGTTGCCCGGCGTGCCCAGCGCGCCCCAGGCGCGGATGAACTTCCCTTTTTCGTTGTACCGCGGGATGAGCGACGCCGCCGCGTTGAGCGCGCCGGTGCGCCACTTCTCGTCGCCGGTGAGCCGCCAGCCGGTGACCCAGGATGGATAGAACAGGAATCCGAGATCGTGATCTTTCGTCTCGTGCTGGCGCGGCGCGAGCTTTTCCGCGGACGTCATCGCGAGCGTCCGAAATTGCGGATCGCCGCTGTAGAGCGAGGCCAGCCACAATGTGCCGGGCCAGAATCCGCCGATCCAGCCGCCGTTCTGGGAATAGGTCCATTTCTCGAACCGGGTGATCTCCGGAAAGGCCGTCACGCCGGGCGCGACGGCACGCAGCTTGCTCACCGCGTAGTCGGCCGTTCGGCGGAAAGCCTTGAGCCCGGCGGCTTCTTGCTCCGCCGCACCGGCGGCGGGAGTGATCGTCGTGGCCGCGACGGCGGCGCCGGCAGCGGTGGTCAACAGGGTTCGCCGGGAAACGCTCACAAGGCCCCGCCATTCGTCAGTGGGAAATGTGTCACGGGAGTTTCGCACGGCGGTTACGCATTTGTGAAGGGCGTTCATGGTTGTGAATAAAGCGTCGCTCAGTGGGACATGGTGAGGAGTAGGGCAGCGTGATGGGGTGTGTGGAAATAGGGACACTCAACGTCCCTATTTCCACACAGGTCCGTACCGCGGAACCGATACAGGGGGCCACTTTGACCGGGCCAGGACTCTGGCTGGGCCTGACCGCGGGCCGGAGGTGGCCGGCTTGTGACTGTGTGGATTTTGGGACATCTGACGTCCCAAAATCCACACAGTCACGCAACCTTGGCCTTGGGACTCACGGACCAAACCGCATCCAGAACACGGATCGTTTTGCCTTACCTCTCGATAAAACAAGCGAAGGCCCGGCGCAATGGGGGTGCGCCGGGCCTTCGCGATCAGGGGGTCACGCGCACTTGGGCGCGACGGGCAGGTCCGATCCGGTCTGGAGGTAGGTGTCGGAGACGTAGTGCCCCGGGCCGATCCGGTCCCAGATGTTGCTGGTGCCGAACTTGCCGGTGACGGTCTCACCCTCGACGTAGCACTCGATGATGACCTTCGCGCGGTTCGCCGCGAGGCCCTTGACCGACGCCGTGGTGCTCGCCGAGGACCGCACGTTCATCGGGTCGCCCGCCGTGCTGATGACGCCGGTGGGGCCGGAGCCGGTCCACAGGTAGGAGACGTTGACCCAGCCGTTGTCGGACATCTTCAGGCCGTCCCAGAAGGTGCCGTCCGCGAGGTCGATGCCCGCCGGGTTGGCCACCTTGCGGCCGAACTCGTCCTTGCCGCCGTTGTAACCGTCCTGGTACGCGGCCTGTGCTTCGGGCTTGCCCTGCGGCAGGTTCTTCCACATCTGGCGGGTGGCCGACGGGTTCCAGTAGTCGTCCTTGGTGTTCCACGGGCCGACGTCCCATACCGGCGCGTACTCGCAGCGGCTGTTGTCGGTGCGGCAGACCCGGACGGTGTAGTCGCCGGTGTTCTTGGGCGCCAGGCCGCGGCGTGAGGGCAGGGCGACGAAGTGGTCGCGGGACTTGATCACGTGCCCGTTGGCGGTGGTGCCGCCGGTGAGGCCTTCCCGAGTGCCGAAGACCTTGTAGGTCAAGGCGGCCGCGGCGGCGCCGACGTCGTTGGTCTGCGGGCCGAGTTCGCCCTTCAGCGTGATGTCGCGGACCTTCGCGGTCGCGCCGTCGACGGCGCTGACGAGACCGACGCGCACCTGAACGGTGGAAACCGACTTCGGCAGCTGGGCAGCGCCCGCCTCGGCGGGTGTCCACTCCGTCCAGTCGTGGGCGTTCAGCTTGCCGCGGACGTCGACCTCGACGGCGGTGCCCTTCGGCGCGTCCGCGGTGACGGCGGCGCTGACCCGGTTCACCGGCTTGCCGAGATTCTGCTCCGCCAGCAACAGATAGCCCTGGGAGCCGATGGCGCCGGGTTTTCTGTTCGCCGGGTCGTTCAGCAGGCTGAGTACTCCGCCGTCGCTGCGGACGTTGACGTCGTCGCCGTCCACAGTGGACAGGTCGGCGTGCCAGTCTCCTTCGGGCGCGGCGTTCGCGGGGTTCGCGGCGAGCGCGGTGACGGCCCCCGCGGCCAGCATTGCCGCCATGGCGCGGCGAGCCCTCACAGTCCGGACCATTCCGGTCTCCCTTCAAGCACTCTCGGTTGCTACGAAAGGGAGCTTCTCCGGACCGTGTACACGATCGATACAAACGCAAGTCGGCACCGGATCGCGATCCGGTGCCGACTTGGGGAAGATACTCAGGCGGTGGCGGGATTCCCGTAAGAGGCCTCGGCGGACTCCTGTAACCGGGAAGCGAGCGCGGATTCCTGTGGCCGCGCGGAAAGTTCTCGCCACAAAGCCAGTGCGCGTTCCGAATAGGTCCGCGACCGTTCGTGCTGGCTCAGTGCCTCGTGCAGTTCGCCGAGCATCTGAGACACCTCCGCCTCGGACCGGCGGTCGCCGTTGCGCCGGTGCACGCTCAGCGAATTGACCAGAAGCAGTTGCGCGTGGGCCAGATCCCCGCTGTGCAGATAAAGTTCGCCGAGGTTCTGGTTCGCGTAACCGACGCAGTGGTCGTCGCCGAGTTCGTTGAAGATCGCGATCGCCCGGTCGACGCGTTCGCGCGCGCCGGCCAGATCTCCCAGGTGCTGCTGGAGCATCGCGAGCCGTTTCAGCGCGTGCGCCTCCCGATGCCGGTCCCCGATCTCCGCCGACTGTTCGAGTGCTTCAGTGAACCAGCGTTCCGCGTCGGCGAACCGGTGCCGGGCCAGCCACACCGCCCCGATCGCGATCCGCGCGACGGCCTCGCCGTGCGGATCGCCCGCCGCGGAGAACTGGTCCAGCGCCGCGTGACAGTGATCGAGCGCGACGGTGTCCTCGCCCTTGATGCGCAGGACGGTGCCGAGCCCGGCCAGCGCGATCGCGGCGCCCTGCGCGTCGCCGATCTTGTCGAACAGCAGTTGCGACTGTTCGAACGCGGTCTGCGCGTCGGCGTAACTGTCCTGGTACAGCTGGATCTGGCCGAGATTGCGCTGGATGATCGCCTCCCCGCGGACCTCGCCGGACCGGCGGGCGGCGGCGAGTGCCACGGCGTGGGTGTGCAGCCAGTCGTCCTGGTGCCCGCGCTGGTCGAAGTACGGCGCGAGCGCGGCGGCCAGCCGCCAGGCCAGCGCGTCGAACCCGAGTTCGGCGGCCAGCGAGACGGCGGCGACACAGGTGTGCCGTTCGGCGGCGAACCACGCGGCCGGGTCCTCCACCAGATCCGCGGTACCCGGCGGGAGGTTCGGATGGCCGGCGGTGTCGTCCCGGTAGATCCCGAAGAAGTCGATCGGCATCCGGTCCGCGGCTTCCACCGCGAGCGCGAGATATCCCTCCAGGACCCGTTTCGTGGCGTCGCGGGCCTTTGACGGGACGTCCTGCGCGCGCAGTTCGACCGCGTAGCACCGCAACAGGTCGTGCAGCCGGTAGCGGGGCTGGCCGGTGCCGTCGGAGCCGACGAGTTCGACGAGGTGGGCGTCCACCAGGACGTCCAGGACGTCCTCGGCGAGGTCGCGGCCGAGCAGCGCCGCGACCACCCAGGCGGGGAACTGCACCGAGCCGAGCCCGCCGAGGCCGCGGAACGCGGTCGCCGCCGACATCGGCAGAAGGTCATAGCTGAGCGTGACACTGGCGCGGACGGCGAGATCACCTACGCGAAGTTCGTCGAGTCTTCGTCTCTCGTCCCGAAGCCGGTCCGCGAGCACGCGGAGGGTCCAGCCCGGCCGGTGCGTCAGCTTCGCCCCGGCGACCCGCAGCGCCAGTGGCAGATACCCGCACTGGCGCAGGATCGCGGTGGCGCATTCGGGTTCGGCGGCCACCCGCTCCGAGCCCACGATGCCTTCGAGCAGCTTCGCGGCTTCGGACTCGGGAAGGAGATCGACGTCGACCGGGGTGGCCCCGGCCAGATCCGGCATCCGCACCCGGCTGGTGATCAGCACCGCGCAGGTACCCGCCCCGGGCAGGAGCGGCCGGACCTGCGCCGCGCCGGCGGCGTCGTCGAGGACGACGCACATCCGCGTTCCCGCCAGCCGGGACCGCAGCAGGGCCGCGCGTTCGGCGAGATCACGCGGCAGGCCCGCGTCCGGGACGCCCAAGGCACGGAGCAGCTCGGCGAGCACGCTCATCGGGGGCCGGGGCGAGGACGACGTCCCGGCGAGATCGACGTGCAACTGCCCGTCGGGGAAGTCCTCCCGCACCGCGTGCGCGACCCGGATCGCGACCGAGGACTTGCCGACCCCCGGCGCCCCGGACAGTACTGCGATCGCGGGTTTTCCCTGCTCACGACGTTTGCGGAAGAGGCCGACGAGGTTGCCGACCACCCCTTCGCGGCCGGTGAAGTCCGGGAGGTCCAGCGGGAGCTGGCAGACCGGCGCCATCGGTCGCGTGATCGCCACGGCCACGGTGTTCGGAGAGGCGGTGTTCGGAGCAGCGGCGGACGCCTGGGCCAATGAAGCCCGTAGCTCCCGTAACCGCGGCCCCGGCTCGGTGCCGAGTTCCTCCGCCAGCACCTTCCCGGCCGTTTCGTAGGCCTCGATCGCGTCGGTGGTGCGGCCGTCGGCCCGCAGCGCGACGATCAGCTGATGCCAGAGTTCCTCGCGCAGCGGATGTTCGGTGACCAGGCCGCGCAGCTCGGCGACGGCTTCGGCGGTGCGGCCGAGTTCGATCCTGGCCCGCAGCCGCTGCTCGGAGACCGCGAGCCGCAGTTCCGTCAGCCGGGCCACGGTCGCGCCCCAGCCATGGTCGTGGGGGAGTCCTTCGAGGACTTCCCCGCGCCACAGCGCTTCCGCCTGATCCAGCAGGCCGAGCGCGGATTCGGCTTCCCCCCGGCCGAGCGCGTCCTGTGCCCGGGCGGCCAGTTCGCCGAACGTGCTGTGGTCGATCTCCTCCGGGCCCGCCTTGAGGATGTACCCGGACGCCCGGCTGCCGATCCGTTCCCCCAGCTCGGGATGACCGTCGGCGAGGCGTTTGCGGAGTGAATGGACGTAGGTGCGGATGTTCGCCGCCGCGGAGCGGGGAGCCGACGAAGGCCACAGGACCTCGATCAGCAGTTCCGTCGAGACGACGACGTTGGGCTGGAGCAGCAGAGCAGCGAGCAGCAGACGAGGTTTGGGGCCGCCGAGCGGCACCACCTGCCCGTCCACCGCGACTTCGAGCGGACCGAGAACGCGAAACCCGAGAATAGTCACCTAAACCGCCAATACGGCAGGAGCCCCATATCGGCTGATCGTATTGCCGCCCGGCCATGGTTGGCTAGATCCATTCGCATGCATGTGCAGACACCTGTCCGGTTTGTACGGGACGTGTACGACGCCGGTTGACGCTTGAGTGATGAAGCGTTCAAGTATCCGGCGGGCTGCCGGTTTCTTCCTCGTGCTGGCAGTGGCGGGTTCCCTCGGGCTCGTCGGTGCTTCTCCCGCCTTCGCCGCGGCGACCGGGACGGTCAAGACGGCGGGCGATCCGCTGAACGTGCGTCGTGCGCCCAGCACCAGTTCCACGCCGGTGCGCACGGTCGCGAACGGTGCCACGGTGACCATCGACTGCCAGACGATCGGGACCGAGGTCACCGGTCCCTATGGCAAGACGACGTTGTGGGACTACGTTCCCGCGCTCGGTGGTTACATTTCGGACGGATATGTCTACACGGGCACCGATCAGCGGATCGCGCCCGACTGCGGTGTCGGTTCCAGCAGCGCCGAGTGCTCCACCGGCGTCTGTGCGGGCGAGGGGCAGTTCCGTTCATCGGATGCTCATTTCCTGGTCTACGACAGGAATGCCGACGGCAAGTCCGCCGTGGTCGCCTACTGGCTGAAGGGTGGCGCCGGACCGTTCTACGTCTGGGCTTCCGGCGGCAACGGCACGCACGTCGACAAGGCCGTGCCGGTCGCGAAGGGCTCGTGGGTCTACTACAAGGTCTGCGTCGCCAACGCCGCCGCCAACCCGGCCCTCGAAGCCTGCAGTGGCGGCATCACCGATTACGCCGCGTGAAATCCCTTCTCTTTTCTTTTCTTCTTCGAAAGGTTGAAATTTCATGGGTCAGGTGAATCGGCGGGCGGTCCTTCTCGGCGGAGCGGCGGCGGTGTCGGCCGCGGCCATATCGTCGACGCTGCCCACGTGGGCGAACGCGAGAACGATGGCGGCCGCGCCCGCAATCCACGATCCGTTCCAGCTCGGCGTCGCCTCGGGCGACCCGCTGCCGGACGGCGTCGTGCTGTGGACCCGGCTCGCCCCCGCCCCGCTCAATCCCGACGGCTTCGGCGGGATGCCGGACGCTTCGTACACAGTGGACTGGGAGATCGCGAACGACCAGACGTTCTCCTCGATCGCGCAGAAGGGCACCGCGACCGCGGCCCGCGCTTCCGGGCACAGCGTGCACATCGAACCCACCGGTCTCGCGCCGGGCCGCGAATACTTTTACCGCTTCAAGGCCGGTGGCCACATCTCCCCGGTCGGCCGCACCCGGACAGCGCCCGCCGCCAACGCCGCCGTCGATCAGCTGAAGTACTGCTTCTCCTCCTGCCAGCACTGGGAGGAGGGCTGGTACCACTCGTACAAGGGAATGCTCGCCGACAACCCGGATCTGGTGCTCTTCCTCGGCGACTACATGTACGAGAGGAAGTCCGGCCGGGTGGCCGCCGAGCGCAACCCGCGCAAGCTCGCGTTCTCCGACGACGTGGTCTCGCTCGCGCAGTACCGCGCGCGGCACGCCCAGCACAAGACCGACGCGGACCTGCAGAACGCGCACGCGATGGCGCCGTGGATCGTGGTCTTCGACGACCACGAGGTGATGAACAACTGGAACAGCACGGGCACCCCGGCGTCGGCGGCGCGCAAGACCGCCGGTTTCCAGGCGTTCTACGAGAACATGCCGATCCGGTCCACCGCCAAGCCGAGCGGCGCGACGATCCGGCTGTACCGCCAGTTCGGCTGGGGGAACCTCGCCCGGTTCCACATGCTCGACACCCGGCAGTACCGCAACGCCCAGGTCGCCGACCCGTCCGGCTCGGCGGGTCCGGCATGCTCCGAGACGCGGGCGACGTCGCGCAGCATCCTCGGCACCGCGCAGGAGGCGTGGCTGCTGAAGGCGCTGGAAACGCAGCCGGCGAAATGGGACTTCCTGGGCCAGCAGGTCTTCTTCGCCACCCGGGACGGCGACGGCAACAAGGCGACCTGTGAGGGGCCCGATTCTTGGCAGGGCTACGAGGCTTCGCGTGACCGCATCGCCAAGGGCATCGTGGACCGCAAGGTGCCGAACCCGATCGTGCTGACCGGCGACGTCCACCGGCACTGGGCGGCGGATCTGCGGCGCGACTACTTCAACCACAGCGACCCGGTCTTCGGTTCGGAACTGGTGACGACGTCGGTGACGAGCAACAGTGACACCGCCACCGATCCGTCGTCGGCCTGGCTCGCGAACAACCCGCACGTCAAATACTGCCGCGGCAAACGTGGCTATGTGCGGGTGACGGCGTCGCAGTCGCAGATGCGGGCGGACTTCATGACGGTTTCGGACACCACCGAGCGCGACTTCTCGAAGGTGACCTTGGCCGCGGACCGCAGCTACGTCGTCGAAGCCGGAAAGCCGGGCCTGCAGCGGGTCTAGTGACGCGACACTAGGACAAGAGATCCACGAGGGCGTCACCGCGAGGGGTCCGGACCACGAGGACCACCTGCCCTTCGCGGTGGCGCTGGATCAGCCCGGCCGAGACGAGCTGTTCGCAGTGGTAGGTCGCGGTGCTCGCGGCGCAGGAGAGAAGGTTCGCGATCTCGCCCATCCGGGCCGGCTTTTTCAGGTGCCGCAACAGTTTCGCGCGGTGGGCACCGACGACCAGGTCGAGTCCTTCGACACCGGGACGAGGTTCGGACCGGCCGTTCTCGAGCAGGCCGTCCAGCCCGGGCAGCGGATAGCCGATCCAGATGGCGTCCTCCTCGTCGAAGTTGGACACCACCGATCGGGAGCCCGCGATCATCGGGACGAGGATCAGTTTGCGGCCGCGGGTCCGGTACTGCGCCGGTTCCGCGTCCGGCAGCAGCAAGGACCCGTTGCTGAACCGGAAATGCGGCCGCAGCAGGCCGAGGACGGCGTCGGTCCCGCCGCGCACCGAGGCGACGCCGATCCGCTCGATCTCGCGGTCGAGCAGCGGACGCGCCTTGGTCCACAGGTTCTCGGTGGCGAGCCTGGTCGCGGCGAAGGCGTCCGCGAGCGAGGCGACCCAGCGCCTCGGCTGGTCCGCGGCCGGGCGCCAATGCGAGGGAAGCTTGTCACCGAAGACCTCTTCCAGGCCCTTCAGGACCTCGGTCTCGGTCAGGTCGCGCAGCATTTCCGCCTGGCTGGCGGCGGAAGCGTCCTTGGCAGGACTGATCGGCACGATGAAGTCGGGTTGTACGGAGGTGCCCCGCCGCGTGAGCGTGCTCGCCGCGCGGTAGGCCTGCTCGGGAATCGCCGAGGTCACCTGCCGGCGCCATGGGGCCGGCAGGCCGCGGTCGTAACCGCCGACGACCTCGACCAGTACCGAAACCAGCGAAATATGCGGCGAAACCGCCACGCTGACCGGGATCGTGCTGGTATCACCGAGTTCGAGCCGGGTAAAGGAGGCCTGGGGCGGCGTCTCTCGCATCCGGTCGTTCCCTCCTGGGAGTGGGCATCGCAGCACGCGATGTTAGCGCCTCCCGTCAATACCCGGCACTGCCCGTAAAAGAACCGAAGGGCGCTTTCCCGCTTCTGAACTGGGAAAGCGCCCTTCGGCCGGTGCGGCGATCTCAGCAGGCGAGTTGCTCATTCATGATGAGGAACGCGCCGAGACCATGGAAATCGTTGGTATTGCGCTTGCGTGCGTAGTAATACGCCGTGTCTCCGACATTCGTGCCCTCGGAGATGTTCTCGATATTCGCCAGTCCGCCCGAATCGACCGAAACCTGGGAAAGCACACCGGAGTAGCCCTTCGCGGCCACCGGCCGGTACTCCGAACCGATGTATCCACGTTGCGCCGCCCGCGAAAGCAGGAAGGTGTACATCGCCGAAGCCGACGTCTCCAGCCAGTTGCCCCCGTCGCCGCCGCGGTCGACGATCTGGAACCAGCGTCCCGACGCCTTGTCCTGCCACCGGGTGTAGCCGGCGGCGAGGAACCGGACGATGTCGACGAGACGCCGTCGCCGGGGATGCCCGGCGGGCAGGATCTCCAGGAGGTCGATCGTCGCCATCCCGAGCCAGCCGATCGCGCGGGCCCAGTGATACTGCGAATGCCGCCCGGTGCCGGTGGCCCACGGTTCCGAGCCGTCCTCGTCGTAGGCGTGGTACAGCAGGCCCTTGGCCGGTTCCTTGAGGCGGTCGAAGTAGACGACGATGTTCTTCGCGGCCTCTTCGTAGCAATAGCCGGAATCGCCGAACGTCTTGCCGTACAAGGCAAGGAACGGCTGGGACATATAGACACCGTCGGCCCACAGCTGCCCGGCCTTGCTCGTGGCGTGGAACATCCCACCGTCGGATGTCCGGGGATAGGACGGGAACTTCTGCCGGAGCTGTCCGGCCGCCGTCTTGTACTTCGCCAGCCCGGTTTCGTTGTACAGCAAGGGGAACATCTGCCCGGAGCGCATCGCGTCCAGGTTGGTGAAACCGTTGGAGATCCCGCTGTCGGTGACGAACCGGTCGTACCAGCCGAGTATGTAGTCGAGATAGGACTTCTCGCCGGTGCGCCGGTACACCAGGTACTGGCCGTAGAGATACAGGCCGCGGGTGTAGCCCCAGCCGCCGAGCGTGGCCGGGGTGAAGCGCTTCATCGTCGAGTCGACGACCGCCCGGGACCAGTCCACCGGAGCGGCCGAGGCGGCCGGTCCGCCCACGGCGAGCGCGCCGAGCGCCCCCGCCGTGCCCGCCAGCACTGTCCGCCGCGAAAGGCGTCCGAGGTGTAAAGGTTCTGGGGACATTCGAGGCCCTTCCTGCACCGGGGAACCGGAGGAGTAGGTGGCCGGGATGCCGATCCGCCGTCCGTCGACATCCCGACCAGCTCTGGGGCGACCGTGTCGCCGGAGCGAATTTCCTTACGGGACAACGTCTACTCGCCTTCTCGCGAGCGAGTCAAGAGAGATCCGATCTCTTGCTTCATATATCAGATACGCAACCCGAATGGGCGCTCCCGGTCTCCGGGACGGTCCCGATAGGCGGCACTGTGCCCGGGCGGGCCCGCTCTTCTACGATCGGTGGGTGAACGAACTGACCTTCCGCGGTCGCCGCGTCGCCTCCGACCGTGCCCTGGTCATGGCGATCGTCAACCGCACCCCGGATTCCTTCTACGACAAGGGGTCGACCTTCACCGACCCGGACGCGCTCGCCGCCGTCGCGCGGGCGGTGGCGGAGGGGGCCGACATCGTCGACATCGGCGGGGTGAAGGCCGGCCCGGGCGCGGAGGTCGACGTCGAGGAAGAGATCCGACGGGTGGTGCCGTTCGTCGAGCGGATCCGCGAACTGCACCCGGACCTGGTGATCAGCGTCGACACCTGGCGGCACGAGGTCGGCAGGCGGGCGGCCGAGGCGGGCGCGGACCTGATCAACGACACCTGGGCGGGCGCCGACCCGCGGCTGGCGGAGGTCGCGGCGGAGTTCGGCACCGGCTACGTCTGCTCGCACACCGGCAACGCCGTCCCGCGCACCCGGCCGTTCCGCGTGCACTACCCGGACATCGTCGCGGACGTCGTCGCCGAGACGACGGCGCACGCCGAAGCGGTGGTCGCGCTCGGTGTCCCGCGCGAGGGCGTGCTGATCGATCCGACACACGACTTCGGCAAGAACACCTGGCACAGCCTCGCCCTGCTGCGGCACGCGCGGGAACTCGCCGACACCGGCTGGCCCGTGCTGATGGCACTGTCCAATAAGGACTTCGTCGGGGAGACGCTCGGCGTGGAACTCGCGGAGCGGGTCGACGGGACGCTCGCCGCGACGGCGTGGGCGGTGGCCGAGGGCGCGAAGGTGTTCCGGGTGCACGAGGTGCGGCGGACCCGGCAGGTACTGGAGATGATCGCGTCGATCCAGGGCGTACGGCCACCGGCCCGCGCGATCCGCGGCCTGGCCTGAACGCAACTAGAAGACTAAACGCGCGTCAGCAGTCCAGCGGGATCGCGGCGGAGACCGTGCTCCCGAAGCCGGGTTCGCCCAGCACGGTGAGTTCGCCGCCGAGCGCGCGGACGCGGTCGCGCAGGCCGTGCAGCCCGGACCCGCCGTCGATGTCGGCCTTGCCGGTGCCGTCGTCGCAGACGTCCACCCGCAGGCCGGTCTCCTCGACGCCGATCGTCACGCGGACTTCGTTCGCCTGCGCGTGCTTCAGCGCGTTGGTGACCGCCTCGGAGACCACGAAGTACGCCGTCGCCTCGACGGCGCCGCTGAGCCGGGGCACGTCGGCGCCGGACAGGGCGACCGTGAGCGGGATCCGGGCCAGCAGTGAGCGGACAGCGGGAATCAGCCCGGCCTCGGTGAGGATGGCCGGCCGCAGTCCCCGCGCGAGTTCGCGCAGTTCGGTGACGGTGGCCTGGAGTTCGTCGATGGTGCCGGCCAGCAGCGCCGCGACCTCCGGGGTCAGGTCGCCGCCGAGACGCCGTTCGGCCATCCGAAGCAGCAGCACGACGCTCACCAGCCGCTGTTGCGCGCCGTCGTGCAGGTCGCGCTCGACCTGCCGCCGTTCGTCGTCGGCGGCGGCCACGATCCGGGCACGGGAGGCCTGCACCTCCGCCAGGCGTTCCTCCAGTTCCGCGGCGAGCCGCTGGTTGTCCAAGACCAGCCCGGCGGCGGCGTTCAGCGCGTCGATCGACCGGCTGTCCTTCCACACCTCGTCGTCCTGCACGAGCGCGGCCAGCCCGGAGCCGTCGCGTTCCAGCAGGAGCCGGATCATCTCCGCGTTGCCGACCCGCGCCCGCAGCACGCCGATCAGGAACGCGAGCGGCCAGAGGCAGAACGAGATCCGGTAGACGTCCAGCAGCGGGTCGGAGACCGGGTGCCCCGAGCCGAGGGCGCTGCCGACCGTGGAGGTGACCGCGCCGAGCAGGGCGATGGCGACGACGGGGGAGAGCAGCCGTCGTTGCGGGAGCCGTCCGGCGAGCCAGCGGTAGAGCAGCACCACGACGACGCCGGCGCCGATCACCGCGCCGACCAGTTCCAGCAGCCGTTTGACCAGCTGCTCGGCCTCGGGCGAGGCCGCGATCACGGCGAGGTTCTTCGGATCGTCGTTGACCAGCAGGCCGAGGACGGCCGCGCCGAAGACCACGCCGTACGCGGAGAAGACGAGCACGCGTTCCCAGCGGGACCGAAGCCGTCCGTGCGGGAAGGCGAGGACGAGGTGGGCGATCACCGGGCTGGACGCGGCGGGCAGCGCCAGCCCGAGGGTGTGCGTGAGCGGGTCGGTGGAGAACTGGAGGTCCTCGGCGAACAACGCGAGCCCGGCCAGTGCGATGAGCAGGCCGATGGGATTCGACGCGCGGCGCACATGGGCGACGGCGCCGGCGAGGAGGAAGAGGAACCCTGTCGAGGTGGACAGCGTCGTGTCGAGCACGGTGTGGGAGCCGTCGGCGATTTTGAGCGTCATCGCCAGCACACCCAGCCCGACGCCGACGGTCAGCACGAGCGCCATCGCGACGGTCCGGGGGTGCTGCACCACTCTGGGTGATTCGTCCGTTCGGCTCGCCCCGTTACACCGGGAGGGCGCTCGATCGGACGAGAGGGGCATGGGACGACCGTCCTGACATGTGGAACAAGTGTTCCGCCTGGTGTCAAGCTTTCTCAGGATCTTTCCCGTCATTCGGATGGCGATGCAGGCACGTGGGTGAACATGCGACTCTCGCGCCATCACCCGAAGGCCGAGCTGTATCCCCCGAAAGGCGACACCTCCGTGAACACCCACCACAGAACCCGCTCCCTGGCCGCGGCTCTCGCCGCCCTCGCGCTGGCCGGCGGGCTCGCGGGGTGTTCACGCGCGGACGGTGGCGCCGCTCCGGCGGAGCAGAAGAGCCAGGGTGCGGCGGCCGAGGTGCGGCTCGGGTATTTCCCGAACGTGACGCACGCCCCCGCGCTGATCGGGACGAAGAAGGAGTTCTTCGCCAAGGAACTGGGCGCGACGAAGCTCACCACCCAGACGTTCAACGCCGGGCCCGAAGAGGTCAACGCGCTGCTCGGCGACTCGCTCGACATCGCCTTCATCGGTTCCGGCCCGGCGATCAACGCCTTCACCAAGTCCAAGGGCGCCATCCAGCTCGTCTCCGGCGCCGTCTCCGGTGGCGCGCAGCTGGTGGTGAAGCCCGAGATCGCCACGCCCGAGCAGCTCGCGGGCAAGAACATCGCGACGCCGTCACTGGCGAACACCCAGGACGTCGCGCTCAAGAAGTTCGTCGCCGAGAAGAAGCTTCCCGACGTCAAGATCACCAACCTCGACAACCCGAAGACGTTCGACGCCTTCAAGAAAGGCGAACTCGACGGCGGCTGGCTGCCCGAGCCGTGGTCCTCGCGGCTGGTGCTCGACGCGGGCGCCAAGGTCCTGCTGGACGAGAAGACCCTGTGGCCGGAAGGCAAGTTCCCGACCACCGTGGTGATCGTCCGCAGCGAGTTCCTCCAGCAGCACCCGGAGACCGTCACCGCCATCCTCAAGGGTGAGCTCGCCGCGATCGAATGGGCGAAGACCAACCCCGCCGAGGCGAAGACGGTGGTCAACGGGGAACTCAAGGCGCTCGCGGGCAGCACGCTGAACGACGCC
Source organism: Amycolatopsis sp. lyj-112 (assembly GCF_046549055.1). NCBI lineage: Bacteria > Bacillati > Actinomycetota > Actinomycetes > Pseudonocardiales > Pseudonocardiaceae > Amycolatopsis > Amycolatopsis sp. lyj-112. Next base: position 297,166 of record NZ_JAJPWS010000001.1, read on the forward strand.
GTCCTCGACCGCGCGTTCTCCGGTATCGAACTCGGCATCGACCCGATCGCGTCGACGTTCGCGCAGCTCGCCCAGGACTCGGTGACCGCGGGCGTGGTGAAGTCCGCGGTGGACCTCAAGGGGTTCGCCGATTTCGGCCCGCTCAACGCCGTGCTCTCCGAGCAGGGCAAGCCCGGCGTGAACGCGCCCGGCCTCACGAAGTGACCGGAGGGGATCAGCGATGACCGCCACCTTGGAACCCGGCCTGTCCACCAGTGTCGCCGTGCGTCTCGACGGGGTCCGGAAGGTGTTCGGCGCAGGAGGCCGCGCCGTCGTGGCCCTCGACGGGATGGATCTGACGGTCGCTCCCGGCGAGTTCGTCTGCCTGCTCGGCGCCTCCGGCTGCGGCAAGAGCACGCTGCTGAACCTGGTAGCCGGCCTCGACGCGCCGACGGCGGGCTCGATCACCCTCGAAACCTCCCGTCCCGCGGTGATGTTCCAGGAGGCCGCGCTGATGCCGTGGCTGACCGCGGCCCGCAACGTGGAACTCCCGCTGCGGCTGGCCGGGTTCGGCCGGGCCGAACGCCGGGAGAAGGTGACCGAACTGCTCGAACTCGTCCGCCTCGCCGGGGCGGGCGACAAGCGGCCGCACGAGCTGTCCGGCGGGATGCGCCAGCGCGTCGCGCTCGCCAGGGCGCTGGCCGCGACCTTGCGCGTCGGCGGCGACCAGGAGCAGGCACTCCTGCTGATGGACGAGCCGTTCGCCGCGCTCGACGCCATCACCCGCGACGTCCTGCAGGGCGAGCTGCTGCGCGTCTACCGCAGCACCGGGACCTCCGTGCTGTTCGTGACCCACGACGTCCGCGAGGCCGTGCGGCTCGGCCAGCGGGTCGTGCTGCTCTCGTCGCGGCCGGGCCGGGTCGTGCGTGAATGGCGCGACGTCCAGGCCGGCGACACCGAAGAACTGACGCTGGAGATCACCGGTCATCTCCGGGAGGTGATCAGTACCCATGCCGCGGCTTGACCGCCCGGACGTCGAGACGTCTGCGGCGGACGAAGCGGTCGGAGCGGGTCTCGACTCGCTCGACACACCGGCCGGGGAGCGCCGGGAAAGCCGGGGGAAGCGGTTCCTGCGCGGATTCGTGCCGCCGGTGGTGTTCCTGGCTCTCCTGGTGGTGCTGTGGCAGCTGTTGTGGGCCGCCGCGTTCTGGCCGGAGGCCATGCTGCCCTCGCCGCTCGCGGTGTGGGACGAGATCGCGGCCATCACGACCGACGGCGAGATCTTCGGCTTCGTCTGGACGTCGGTGCACCGCGCCGCGCTGGGCTTCCTCATCGGCGTCGTCATCGGGACCCCGCTCGGCCTGCTCGTGGCGAAGGTTCGGATCGTCCGGGCGGCGGTCGGGCCGTTCCTGACCGGGCTGCAGAGCCTCCCGTCGGTGGCCTGGGTGCCGGCGGCGATCCTGTGGTTCGGGCTGAACGACGCCTCGATCTACTTCGTCGTGCTGCTGGGCTCGGTGCCTTCGATCGCGAACGGCCTCGTCTCCGGTATCGACCAGATCCCGCCGATCCTGCCGCGCGTCGGCCAGGTGATGGGGGCGAACCGGTTCGCGTCCGCCCGCCACATCCTGCTGCCCGCCGCGCTGCCCGGCTTCCTGGCCGGGCTCAAGCAGGGCTGGGCGTTCTCGTGGCGTTCGCTGATGGCCGCGGAACTGATCGCGCTGTCCCCGGCGCTGGGCAAGGGGCTCGGCGCCTACCTGAACGAGGGCTCGTCGTTCAACAGCATGGAAGGCGTGATCTCGGCGATCTTCCTGATCCTGCTGGTCGGCGTCGGTATCGAACTGATCGTGTTCCGCCCGCTGGAGCGGTCGGTCCTGAGGGCGCGTGGCCTGACGGCCTCCCTCTAGTCACGTCCTGGTCCTCGCCTACCTACGACACCGTAAGTTACGGTGTCGTAGGTAGGCGTTTTCCGTACGCTGGAAGGACGAAACGTATGACGGTCCCCGAAACCACCAGGCTGATGCTCGAACTCGAGGGGACGGTCGAAGAAAACCTCAACCGGCACCTCTCGGTCGCCAAGGAATGGATGCCGCACGAGTTCGTGCCGTGGAGCGAGGGTAAGAACTTCGCCGAACTGGGCGGCGAGCCGTGGGATCCCGAGCAGTCGAGGGTGTCGGCGATCGCGCGGACCTCGCTGGAGGTCAACCTCCTCACCGAGGACAACCTGCCGAGCTACCACCGCGAGATCGAGCGGGCCTTCGGGCGCGACGGCGCGTGGGGCACCTGGGTGCACCGGTGGACGGCGGAGGAGGGGCGGCACGGCATCTGCATCCGCGACTACCTGCTGGTGACCCGGGCGGTGGACCCGGTCGAGCTGGAACGGATGCGGATGGAGACGATGCAGGCGGGATACGACAGTGGCGACAAGCCGCTGCTGAACGTCTTGGCGTATGTGTCGTTCCAGGAGCTGGCGACGCGGCTTTCGCACCGCAACACCGGCCGGTACACGCAGGATCCGCTGTGCGAGAAGCTGCTCGCGCGGGTCGCGATGGACGAGAACCTGCACATGCTGTTCTACCGGAACCTGGCGCAGGCGGCGCTGGAGATCGAACCCGACGCGATGATGCGCGCGATCACCGACGAGGTCGTCCAGTTCCAGATGCCGGGTGCGGTGATCCCGAGCTTCGTCCGGAAGGCCGCGATGATCGCGAAGGCGGGGATCTACGACCTGCGGATCCACCACGACGAGGTGATCTGGCCGCTGCTGCGGCAGTGGAAGGTGTTCGAGCTGGAAAATCTCGGCGAGGTCGGGGAGAAGGCCCGCGACGAACTCGACGTCTTCCTCAAGGGACTCGACACCCAGGCGTCCCGGTTCGAAGAGCGCCGGGCAGCCGCCGCTGCCCGCGCTGCCGCAAAAGCGTGACTCGCGTGCCCGAACCCCGCACTAGCGTGATTGAGGCCGTAACTCACGAGTTACGGCCTCAATCACGCGAATCACGTCGTTGATCACGCGTTAGCGCGAGCGACGGCCACCCGCGCGGGTGCCCGCGGAGAACGCGGCGGCACCGCCACGGCGGGCCGGGGCCCCACCGGACTGATTACGAGACTGGGACTTGGCTGCTCCGGCACCGGCGCCACGGCGGGGCTGCGACTCGCTCGCCCCGCGACGGGCCTGGCCGCCCTTGCCGGAACCGGCGCCTTCACGACGTCCGCCGGCGTCGGCCGCCGCGCGACGACCCTGACCGGTGGGAGCGCCGCCACGGCGGTCACCGTCGCCCTGGGGCTGACGCGAACGGCCTCCCGATGAATCACCAGCACCACCGGAGCCGTTCGAGCCGCCGGAGCCATGGGAGTTACGGCGGCGGGTGCCGCCGGAGGCACCACGGCCACCGGTGGCGATCCGGACCCGGCCGGCCCGGTTACCGCGGCCGCGGTTCGCCGGACGCTCTTCTTCCTCATCGCCCTTGCCCAAGATGGCCGCGCCGCTGGCGGAGACCTTCTTCGGCCGGGTGTCCACGATCGGACGCCGCGGAGACGCGTCGAACGTCCGCTCGCCCGGGGCCAGCTCCGCCAGCAGCGGGTGGCCGGGGCCGAGCTGCGTCGTGGTCGGCTTGATGCCGGCCTTGCGGGTGAGGTCGCGGACGTCCCTGACCTGCTCGTCGGTCATCAGCGTGACGACGGTGCCGGACGCGCCGGCGCGCGCCGTGCGGCCGGAGCGGTGCAGGTACGCCTTGTGCTCGACCGGCGGGTCGGCGTGGATGACGAGCGTGACGTCGTCGACGTGGATACCGCGAGCGGCGATGTCGGTCGCGACCAGCGTCTTCGCCGCGCCGGAGGAGAACGCCTCCAGGTTGCGCGTGCGCGCGGTCTGGCCGAGGTTGCCGTGCAGTTCGACCGCCGGGACACCGGAGGCCATGAGCTTGCGCGTCAGCTGCTTGGCGCGGTGCTTGGTGCGGGTGAACACCAGCGTGCGGCCCGGCGCCGCGGTGAGGTCGATCAGCACCGGCAGGCGGTGGGTCTCTTCCAGGTGCAGCACATGGTGCTTCATGGTCGAGACCGGCGACTGGGCCGAGTCGACGCTGTGCGTGACCGGGTTGGTCATGAAGCGCTTGACCAGCACGTCGACGCCCGCGTCGAGGGTCGCGGAGAACAGCAGCCGCTGGCCGCGTTCCGGGGTCTCGGCCATGATGCGCCGGACGTCGGGCAGGAAGCCGAGGTCGGCCATGTGGTCGGCCTCGTCCAGCACGGTGATCTCGATGTTGTCGAGCTTCGCCTCACCCTGGCGCATGTGGTCGGCGAGCCGGCCGGGGCAGGCGACGACGATGTCGACGCCGTCACGCAGGCGGGTGATCTGCGGGTTGGGGCTGACGCCGCCGAAGATGGTGGTGACCTTGAGGCCGAGCGGCTTCGCCAGCGGAAGGAACGACGCCTCGATCTGGGTGGCCAGTTCGCGGGTCGGTGCCAGGACCAGCGCGCGCGGGCGGCCGGGGCGGCGGCGCGTCGGGCCGGCGGCGAGCCGGGCCAGGACGGGCAGCACGAAACCGTAGGTCTTGCCGGAGCCGGTGCGGCCGCGGCCGAGGACGTCGCGGCCGGCCAGCGAATGCGGCAGCGTGGCGGCCTGGATCGGGAACGGGCTGGTGACGCCCTGGGCGGCCAGCGACTCGACGAGCGTCTGGGGCAGGCCGAGTTCGGTGAAAGTAGGTGTGCTCATAAGCGTATGGGCGCAACGGCGCCCGAAGTCTCCGTAAGGTGAGAAAACGGTTGTCCTGCCCGGCGCAGACCTCGGGGGGCCGCGGCGCGTGGTCTTCGACAACGAGACGCGGCCCGAGGCAGAACTGAGCGGACCGCAAGGCCAGTATACGGCCTCGGTGATCGGGAACGCGACGTGATATCCCCCGCACCCCGTCGGAGGCTTGCCGGAACCGACGAAGCGGACGGTCGATGTTCGTCGCTTTTGACGAGTCCGGCGCCCCTGACGTGGTGAACGCTGGCGGTATCAGCCCCGGCGTGAAAGGTGACGCGAGTGTCGAAGAGCGTTCAGGAACTCCAAGGCCTGCTCGACGAGTGGGCGCGCGAGGCGAGCGTCCCCGGAGCCGTGGTGGGTATCGCTCACGACGGTGCGGAATCGGTGTTCGCCACCGGGGTGTCCAGTGTGGACACCGGATTGCCGGTCGACACCGAAACGCTGTTCATGATCGGCTCCACCAGCAAGACCTTCGCCGCGGCGGCGGTACTGGCACTGGTCGAAGATGGCCTGCTGGACCTCGACAAGCCAGTCGTCGAATACCTTCCCGGGCTCCGGCTGGCCGACCCGGTCGCGCGGAAGACGGTCACCACAAGGCATTTGCTCACTCACTCGGCCGGGTTCCTCGGTGATGTGGACTTCACCACCGGCTGGGGCGACAACGCCCTCGCCCTCGCGATCGAGCAGTTCGGTGATCTGCCGCAGGTGTTCCCCGTCGGCGAGATGTTCTCCTACTGCAACGCCGGTTTCCAGCTGGCCGGCCGGGTCGCGGAGGTCGTCGCGGGCATCCCCTTCGAGGACCTGGTCCGCACCCGGCTGCTCGAACCGCTCGGCATGACCTCGTCGTACTACCTGCCGTGGGAGGTGCTCACGCGCCGCCACTCCGTCGGCCACACGCTGCGTGAGGAAGGGCCGGTCGTCGAGCACGCCGTGGGCCTGACCCGGGCGGACAGCGCGAGCGGTGGGCTGTGGTCCACGGCGGCCGACCAGCTGAAGTGGGCCCGGTTCTTCCTGACCGGGGAGTCGGCGGGCGAGGCACCGCTCAGCGACGAGACCCGGGACCTCCTGCGGGCACCGCAGCGCAAGGCCGCGCTGCCGTTCGAAGAGGTCGGGCTGAGCTGGCTGCGCACGAGCCACGGCGACGCGCGCCTGGTGCGGCACGGGGGCAACGTCGCCAACCTGCAGGTTTCGGAGTTCGTCACGCTGCCGGAGGCGAATTTCGCGGTCACCGTGCTGACCAACAGCGCGGGCGGCGGCGTGCTGGGCCCCAAGATCGTCGACTGGTGCCTGGAGAACCTGGTCGGACTGCCCTCGATCGCGAGCGCCACGGCCCTGCCGCCGTCGTCGCCCGGCCAGTACACCGGGCGGTACGAGACCGGTGACCTGGCGTTCGAGATCACCGACCGCGACGGCGCGCTGTGGGCGCAGATGGTCGTGAACATCGAGGACGTCCCGTCGCCGCCCGCCTTCGAGGTCGTTTTCGTGGGTGAAGACGTGCTGGCCAGGGCCGCCGACACCCGCAAGGCCGCCGCGCGATTCCTGCGCGACGAGCGGAACCGGGTGACTTCGGTCGAGTTCGGTGGCCGGACGGCGAGGCGGCGCGCTACGGTTACCGGGTAGTAACTTCGGCTGACCAGGAGTGACGATGAGCGAAAAGGCGACCGCGTTGTTGCTGAACCCGGGTGGGTACGACCCACGGCATTTCGACCCGGAGACGCGTCGCCTGCTGCGTGCCACCATCGAGTGGTTCGAACAGCGTGGCAAGCGCAAGCTCGTCGAGGACTATCACGAGCGGACCTTCTACGCGGACTTCATCGAGTTCGCGGGCAAGGAAGGCCTGTTCTCGACGTTCCTCACTCCCGGCGCCGCCGCCGAGGGTGACCCGGACAAGCGCTGGGACACCGCCCGGGTCGCGGCGCTGTCGGAAATCCTCGGTTTCTACGGCTTGAACTACTGGTACCCCTGGCAGGTCACCATCCTCGGCCTCGGCCCGGTGTGGCAGAGCGCGAACGAGGCCGCCCGCAAACGCGCGGCGGACTCGCTCGCGGCCGGCGGCGTCGCCGCGTTCGGACTGTCCGAAAAGGAGCACGGCGCCGACATCTACTCGTCGGACCTCGTGCTCACGCCGGACGGCAAGGGCGGTTACCGCGCCAACGGGTCGAAGTACTACATCGGCAACGGGAACTGTGCGCGCACGGTGTCGGTGTTCGGCCGGATCGAAGGTGTCGAGGGCCCGGACCAGTACGTGTTCTTCTACGCCGATTCCGAGCACCCGAACTACCACGTGGTGAAGAACGTCGTGCCGTCCCAGATGTACGTCGCCGAGTTCCGGCTCGACGACTACCCAGTGTCCGAAGAGGACATGCTGCACGTCGGCGCCGAGGCGTTCAGCGCCGCGCTGAACACGGTCAACATCGGCAAGTTCAACCTGTGCTTCGGCGGCATCGGGATGTCGACGCACTCGCTGTACGAGGCGATCACCCACGCGCACAACCGGGTGCTCTACGGCAACAAGGTCACCGATTTCCCGCACGTACGCAGGGGATTCGTCGAGGCGTACACGCGGCTTGTCGCGATGAAGCTGTTCTCCGACCGCGCGGTGGACTACTTCCGCAGCGCGAATCCGGACGACCGCCGGTACCTGCTGTTCAACCCGATCACCAAGATGAAGGTGACCACCGAGGCGCAGAAGGTCATCGGCCTGGTCGCGGAGGTGGTGGCGGCCAAGGGTTTCGAAGCCGACACCTATCTCGCGATGTCGAAGAACGACATCGACGGCCTGCCCAAGCTCGAAGGCACCGTCGCGGTGAACCTCGCGCTGATCGCGAAGTTCGTGCCCGCGTACCTCTTCGCGCCGCAGGCCTACGAGCCGGTGCCGACCCGCACCGACGCGGCCGACGACGAGTTCCTGTTCCGCCAGGGCCCCGCGCGCGGGCTGGGCAAGGTGCGGTTCCACGACTGGCGCGAGGCCTACGCCAAGGCGTCCGCGATCCCCAACGTCGCCCGGTTCACCGAGCAGGCCGAGGCGCTGGTGAAGCTGTTCACCGACGCCGCCCCGGACGAGGCGCAGCAGAAGGACCTCGACTTCGGGCTCGCGCTGACCGAGCTGTTCACGCTGGTCGTCTACGGGCAGCTGGTGCTGGAGCAGGCGGAGATCACCGGTATCGAGACCGAGGTCGTCGACCAGATCTTCGGTGTCCTCGTGCAGGACTTCAGCGTCGCCGCCATCGATCTGCACGGGAAGTCGTCCTCGACCGAGGCGCAGCAGGCGCTCGCGCTGGCGTCGGTGCGGAAGCCGGTCGTCGACGCGGCCCGCTTCGACCACGTGTGGTCGCTGGTCCGGGACCTCTCCGGCGCCTACGCGATGAACCCCTAGCTCTTTGCGCGTGAAGGCCCCCTTCCCTCGGCTCAGCCGAGGGAAGGGGGCCTTCACGCGCAAAGGGACCTACTTGCCGTAACCGGCCTTGCGGAGCGCGTCCGCGAGCGAGCCGCTGCCGCCGGAGTTCCCACCCCGGTCCCGGCCGCCACCGCCGCCCTGACGCTGTCCGCCGCCTTGCCGCTGTCCGCCACCCTGACGCTGACCGCCTTGACGCTGGCCGCCACCACCCTGGCCGCCGCCGCCTTGGCCCTGCTCGCGGCTGGAGCGGCCGGGTTCGTCGTCGAGGCGCAGCGTCAGCGAGATGCGCTTGCGCGGCACGTCGACTTCCAGCACCTTCACCTTGACGATGTCGCCGGGCTTCACGACCTCACGCGGGTCCTTGACGAAGTTCTTCGACAGCGCCGAGACGTGCGCGAGCCCGTCCTGGTGCACGCCGACGTCGATGAACGCGCCGAACGCGGCCACGTTCGTCACGACGCCTTCCAGCCGCATCCCCGGCTTGAGGTCGCCGATCTTCTCGACGCCCTCGGCGAAGGTCGCGGTCTTGAACGCCGGACGCGGGTCGCGGCCCGGCTTGTCGAGTTCGGCGAGGATGTCGGTCACCGTCGGCAGGCCGAAGGTCTCGTCCACGAACTCCGACGGCTTCACCGCCTGCAGGGTCCGCGAGTTGCCGATCAGCGAGCGGAGGTCCGTGCCGGTCGAGGACAGGATCCGCCGCACCACGGGGTACGCCTCCGGGTGCACCGAGGACGAGTCGAGCGGGTCGTCGCCGTCCGGGATCCGGAGGAAGCCCGCGCACTGCTCGAAGGCCTTGGGGCCGAGCCGTGCGACCTCCTTGAGCGCGGTCCGCGAGCGGAACGGCCCGTTCGAGTCGCGGTGCGCCACGATGTTCTCCGCCAGCCCGGTCGTGATTCCGGAGACGCGGGTCAGCAGCGGCGCCGACGCGGTGTTGACGTCCACACCGACGGCGTTCACGCAGTCTTCGACGACGGCGTCGAGCGAACGTGACAGCGAGACCTCGGAAAGGTCGTGCTGGTACTGCCCGACACCGATCGACTTCGGGTCGATCTTCACCAGTTCGGCCAGCGGGTCCTGCAGCCGCCGCGCGATGGAGACGGCGCCGCGCAGGGAGACGTCCATGCCCGGCAGTTCCTGCGACGCGAACGCCGACGCCGAGTACACCGACGCGCCGGCCTCGGAGACGACGGCCTTGGTCAGCTTCAGTTCCGGGTGCTTCTTGATCAGCTCGCCGGCCAGTTTGTCGGTCTCCCGCGACGCGGTGCCGTTGCCGATCGAGACCAGGTCCACCTTGTGCCGGGCGCACAGCGCGGCGAGTTCGGCGATCGACTGGTCCCACTTGTTCGCGGGCTGGTGCGGGTAGATCACGTGGGTGCCGACGACCTTGCCGGTGTCGTCGACGACCGCGACCTTCACACCGGTGCGGAAGCCCGGGTCGAGGCCCATCGTGGCGCGGGTGCCGGCCGGGGCGGCGAGCAGCAGGTCGCGCAGGTTCGCGGCGAACACGCGGACGGCGTCGTCCTCGGCCGACTGGCGCAGCCGCATCCGCAGGTCGATGCCCAGGTGCAGAAGGATCTTGGTGCGCCAGGCCCAGCGCACGGTGTCGCCGAGCCACTTGTCGCCCGGGCGGCCCTGGTTCGAGACGCCGAACTTGTGCGCGATGCGGGTCTCGTAGTCGGTCGGCCCGGTGCGCGGCTCTTCGGTCGGCTCCTCGGACTCCATTGAGAGGTCGAGGACCTCTTCCTTCTCCCCGCGGAACATGGCGAGGATCCGGTGCGAGGGGAGCTTGGCGTAGGGCTCGGAGAACTCGAAGTAGTCGGAGAACTTCGCGCCCTCGTCGGCCTTGCCGTCGCGGACCTTCGAGGCCAGACGGCCCTGCGACCACATCTTCTCGCGCAGTTCGCCGATCAGGTCGCCGTCCTCGGCGAAGCGCTCGACGAGAATCGAGCGGGCGCCGTCGAGCGCGGCCTGCGGGTCGGCGATGCCCTTGTCGGCGTCGACGAAGACCGCGGCGGCGGCGTGCGGGTCGGTGTTCGGGTCGCTCAGCAGCCCGTCGGCGAGCGGTTCGAGACCGGCCTCGCGGGCGATCATCGCCTTCGTCCGCCGCTTGGGCTTGTACGGCAGGTAGATGTCCTCGAGCCGGGACTTGGTGTCCGCGGCCATGATCGACGCTTCGAGCGCCTCGTCGAGCTTGCCCTGGCTGCGGATCGACTCCAGTACCGCGCCCCGGCGTTCCTCGAGTTCCCGCAGGTAGCGGAGGCGTTCTTCGAGGGTACGCAGCTGGGTGTCGTCCAGCATCCCGGTGACCTCTTTGCGGTACCGGGCGATGAACGGCACGGTGGATCCGCCGTCCAGCAGGTCGACGGCCGCCTTGACCTGCCCTTCGCGCACACCGAGTTCTTCGGCGATCTTCTGCTCGACTGTCTGCAGGCCCTGCACGCTCACTCCCACGCTCCTGAAATCCGCCCTCGGGTGCTCTCGGACCCTGCATTCTGCCGCTCCCGCCGAGCCGACTTTCGTATGGCCTCCCCTAACCGAACCCTTGACAGCTGTATTGGTCTAGTCCATTTTGATGTGGCCGACATCACCCGTTCGTGGAGGCCAGCTGTGAAAGTCAAGCCGAAACACGCGTTCCTCGCCCTGCTGTCGTCACTGGCCGTGTGCCTGGGGGTGACTTTCGCGGTCTCGGGCAGTGCCTCGGCCGCCAACATCCTGACCAACCCTGGGTTCGAACTCGGGACCACGAGCGGCTGGACCTGCTCTGGAGGGGCCGCGGTGGTCACGACACCGGTCCACTCGGGCAGCCGCGCGCTCAGCGCCACCCCGGCAGGCCAGGACAACGCCCGCTGCACGCAGAGCGTGGCCGTCAAGGCCAACACCGCGTACACGCTTTCGGCCTGGGTGCAGGGCAGCTACACCTACCTCGGCGTCACCGGCACCGGGTCGGGGGACAAGAGCACCTGGACCCCGGGTGGCGGCAGCTGGACCCAGCTCTCGCTGACCTTCACCACCGGCGCCTCCACCAGCGTCGACATCTACCTGCACGGCTGGTACGGCCAGCCCGCGTACTTCGCCGACGACGTCAACCTCGACGGCCCCGGCGCCCCGCCGACCACGACCACGCCGACCACCACGACGAGCAACCCGCCGACCACGACCACCAGCAACCCGCCGACGACCACGACGAGCACGCCGCCCACGGGCAACCTGCCGAAGCACGTGATCACCGGGTACTGGCAGAACTTCTACAACGGCGCGAAGGCACTCAAGCTCGCTGACGTCCCCACGAAGTACAACGTCATCGCGGTGTCCTTCGCCGACGCGACGGCCACTCCGGGCGCGGTCACCTTCACCCTCGACTCGGGCCTGTCGAGCCAGCTCGGCGGCTACACCGACGCGCAGTTCAAGGCCGACATCAAGACGGCGCAGGCACGCGGCCAGAAGGTGATCCTCTCGGTCGGCGGTGAGAAGGGCACGATCCGCGTCGACTCCTCGGCCGCGGCGACCAACTTCTCCAACAGCATGAAGTCGCTCATCTCGACGTACGGCTTCGACGGCGTCGACATCGACCTCGAAAACGGCGTCAACGCGACCTACATGGCGCAGGCGCTGCGCAGCATCCACGCGGCGGGCGGCACGGTCATCACCATGGCGCCGCAGACGATCGACATGCAGAACCCGGCGGCGGAGTACTTCAAGCTGGCGCTGAACGTCAAGGACATCCTGACGATCGTCAACATGCAGTACTACAACAGCGGCACGATGCTCGGCTGCGACCAGAAGGTCTACTCGCAGGGCACGGTCGACTTCCTCACCGCGCTGGCCTGCATCCAGCTGCAGGCCGGTCTGCGCGCCGACCAGGTCGGGCTCGGCCTGCCCGCCTCCGGTTCGGCCGCGGGCGGTGGCTACCAAGCGCCCGGCAACACCGTCAACGCGCTGAACTGCCTGGCGAAGGGCACGAGCTGCGGTGCGTTCAAGCCGACGACGACCTACCCGGCGATCCGGGGCGCGATGACCTGGTCGATCAACTGGGACGCCTCGCAGAACTACGCGTGGTCGAACACGGTGAGCGCGGGCCTGGCCGGCCTGCCGTGATGATCCGCCGCTAGTAGCCACTAGACCGGGGCGGGTGCCGGCGTCGCGCGGGCGACGGCACCCGCCCCTTCCATTTCCCCCGCGGGAGGGATGTCCCTCGAAGCTCCGGGTCATGAAGGGGATCGCTGCGGCGGAGGGGGCGACGTAGCGGGAGCCCCTTCATGACACCCCCGGGCGTGACCGCGATCGGCAAGACGCGTTGTCACGTGGCTTACACTGCTTTCCCTGGGGTGGGGGAACGATGTGAATTCGTTGAATCCGCTGGTGGGGGTATTCGCGAATGACGGTGGAATTCGGAGTTCTGGGGGCTCTCGAGGCGAAATCCGGTGGTGTTCCGCTGGATTTGGGCCACGCGCGGCAGCGTTCCGTGCTGGCCGTTCTGCTCGCCGAGGCCAATCTGCCGGTTTCGCTCGACCAATTGGCATACCGCGTCTGGGGTGACCGGCCGCCGTACCGCGCGGCGGGAACGTTGCGCAGTTATCTGTCCAGACTGCGGACGACGCTTCCCGAAAGCGCGATCGAACGCGGCCCGGGGACGTATTCGCTGCGCGTCGACCCTGAATCCGTCGACCTCCTGCGCTTCCGCCGCCGGATCGCCGAGGCGCGGAGGGAAAGCGACGACGTCGCGGCGGCCGCGTTGTTCGCCGAAGGGCTCGGTCTTTGGCGAGGTGAGGCTTTCGCCGGGCTCGATTCACCGTGGCTGGCGGCGATTCGCGAAGTCGCCGAATCCGAACTTCACGCGGCGCGGCTCGACAGCACCGACGTCGAACTGCGGCTGGGCAGGCACGCGGAACTGCTGAGCGTGCTTTCCCCGCTGGCCGAACAGAACCCGTTCGACGAACGGCTCGCCGCACACCTGATCCTCGCGCTCTACCGCAGCGGCAGGCAGGCGGACGCGCTGGAGCATTACGAGAAGACGCGTCGCGAACTCGCCGATTCGCTCGGCACGGATCCGGGACCTCGGCTGCGGCGGCTCCATTTGCTGATCCTGGGGTCCGATCCCGAACTCGACCTGCCCGCCGAACGGGAAACCGTGCCGGTGCGGGACACGGCGGCCGAACTCGCGCTCGTCCGGGCCGTCGCGGTGCTGCTCATCGTCGTCGCGGAAGGCGGTTTCGTCGCGGCGGCGAACCGGGTGCTGAGCAAGGCCGAACTCATCGCCGACGAGGTGGACCTGCTGGAGAGCCGGATCGGCGGACCGCTGCTGGACCGGGACGGGTTCACCCTGACCGCGCTGGGGGAGACGCTCAAGGAGGGCGTCGGCGGCGGTATCGCGGGCGTCGGCGCGGCGATCGCGGAAAGCCGCGCCGCGGCCCGTCGGACCGGGGGCCGCCTGCGGATCGGCTATGTCGCGAGCATCGGGGGCGACTTCGCGGCGAAACTGGCGTCGGAGTTCGAGCGGCGCACCCCCGGCTGCCGGGTCAGCCTGACCCCGACCCGGATCGGTACCGGGACGACAGGGCGCGAACTGCTCGCCGAGGACGACCTCGATCTGGTGCTGCACTGGTCGCCGGGCGGCGACGGGCAGGCGCTGGCGCTGCCCGGGCTCAGCGTGGGGCCGGTGATCCGCGAGGTGCGGCGGGCCGTGGTCGTCCCGGCCGGGCATCCGCTGGCGAGCCGCACCTCGATCAGCGTCGAGGACCTCGTGGACGTCGAAGTGATCGACCCCGGCAAGGCGCTGAGCCCGCTCGCCCGCGACCTCTGGACCCCGCCGGTGACGCCGTCCGGACGGCGCCTGAAACTCACCCAGGACGACCTGACCGAACTGGTCGGCCGCCGCTCGATCAGTGCGGAAGACGTCCTCCCGCTGGTGGCCCGGGGTTACGGGGTGCACCTGACGGTCGCGTCGCTGCTGGACCGGTACCCGTTCCCCGGGCTGGCCCTGGTCCCGGTCCGCGATCTGCCGCCGATGGTCGTCGTCCCGGTCTGGCGGACCGCCGAAGAGACCCACCTGATCCGCGCCTTCGTCGCTTCCCTGACTCCCTAACCCCTCGCGTTTCGTCCTCTAGTTGCGGTCCTTGCGTGTGCAACTACCGCAACCAGAGGACGAAACGCGAGGGGTTCAGAGGGCGGGGTTCAGAGGGGCGTGAGGGGCAGGCGCAGGGCGGCGGGAGCCTCCGGAGGCACGACGGGCTTGAGCGGAGCGACGGGCGAAAGCCGCCGGTAAGGGGCGCCGGGCAGCGGCCGCGGGTCGGCCTCGCCTTTGTTGGGCCACAACGACATCGCCCGTTCCGCCTGCGCCGTGATGGTCAGCGACGGGTTCACCCCGAGGTTCGCCGAAATCGCCGAACCGTCGGCGATATGCAGACCCGGGTAGCCGTGCACCCGCTGATACGGGTCGACGACGCCGGTCTCGGGGCCGTCGCCGATCGCGCAGCCGCCGATGAAATGGCCGGTGATCGGGATGTTCGCCAGATCGGTCCACGCGCCCTGAGCGAGCCCGCCGATCTTCTCCGCCACCCGCCGGGTGACCTCGTGCCCGGCCGGGATCCAGTCGGGGTTGGGGTCGCCGACGCCCTGTTTCGTGGTCATGTGGCGACCGAAGAGCCCGCGTTTCGTATACGTGGTCACGGAGTTGTTCAGTGTCTGCATCACCAGCAGGCCGACCATCCGCTCCGACCAGTGCCGCCGATTGTGCAGCCGCACCAGATGCCGCCAGTTGCGCCGCAGTTCCCGCAGGCCCAGCACCCAGCGCCGTTTGCCCGGCTCGCCGTCGACGAGCACCGTCGTCAGCAGGCCCATGAAATTGCTGCCCTTGCCGTAGCGCACCGGCTCGACGTGGGTCACCGCGTCCGGGTGGATCGACGACGTGATCGCGACGCCGCGGGTGAAGTCGGTGTCGTCGCGCAGGGAACGCGCGGCGAGGACGGCCTCGGAGTTCGTCCGGGCGAGCAACCCCAGGCGCGGAGACAGCTCCGGCAGGGTGCCCGAGTCCTTCAGCGAATGCAGAAGCCGTTGTGTGCCCAGCGAAGCGGCGGCGAACACGACCTGCTCGGCGGTGAACGTCTGCTTCCGCTTGCGCACCCACCGTCCCGTTCGGACGGTGTCGACAGCGTAGCCGCCGTCTATCGGCCGCACCGAGGTGACGGTGGTCAGCGGATGGACTTCCGCTCCCGCTTTCTCGGCCAGGTAAAGATAGTTCTTGACGGTCGTGTTCTTCGCGCCGACCCGGCAGCCGGTCATGCACTCGCCGCAGTGCGTGCACGGCTTCCGCTCGGGGCCTTCGCCACCGAAGAACGGGTCGACGTCTCGCTTGCCGAAGTAGACGCCGACCTGCGTCGGCCGGTAGGTGCCGGCGATGCCCATGTCTTCGGCGACCTCGCGCAACACCTTGTCCGCCGGGGTGACCAAGGGGTTCTCGACCACGCCGAGCATCCGTTTGGCCTGGTCGTAATGGGGCGCGAGTTCGGCCTTCCAGTCGGTGATCCGCGCCCACTGCGGGTCGTCGTAGAAGGTGTCCGGGGGTTCGTAGAGCGTGTTCGCGTAGACGAGCGATCCGCCGCCGACACCCGCGCCGCTCAGCACGAAGGTGTTCTTCAGCAGCGTCAGCCGCTGGATGCCGTAGCAGCCCAGTTTCGGGGCCCACAGGTACTTCCGCAGCCGCCACGACGTCTTCGCGAACTCGTCGTCGGCGAACCGGCGGCCGGACTCCAGCACGCCGACGCGGTAGCCCTTCTCGGTCAGCCGCAACGCGGTCACGCTGCCGCCGAACCCGGAGCCGATCACCAGCACGTCGTAGTTCATCGCGCACCCGCGGTCCGGTAGTCGCCGAGATCGAGCTGTTTGGTCCGGCGGTCGTATTCGGTGACCAGCCCCGGCCAGTTCGTGGTCACGCGGCCGTTGTCCTGGCGGTACCAGCTCGCGCAGGTCGTCCAGACACTGTGCGCCAGCCGTTGCTGGACCTCGGTGTCGTAGCGCTGTTCCACTTCGGGGGCGACGTCCATATAGGACACTTCGGGACGGCTGAGGTGTTCGACGGCCTGGCGGATGTAGCGGGCCTGGCGCTCGATCATGTAGATGATGGAGCCCGCGCCCAGGTTCGTGTTCGGGCCGTAGACACAGAACAGGTTCGGGAAGCCGGGCACGGTCATGCCGAGATACGCCCGCGCACCGCCGGACCACGCTTCGGACAGCGACCGGCCGCCGAGGCCTTGGACCTTGAGTTCGCCGAGGAAATCCGTTGCCGCGAAACCGGTTCCGTAGACGATGACGTCGGCTTCGTGCTCGACACCGTCTTCGGTGAGGACGCCGGACGGCGTGATCGCGCTGATGCGGCGGGTCTCCACCGCGACGTTGTGCTGCGCGAGCGCGGGCAGGTAGTCGTTGGTGAACAGGATCCGCTTACAGCCCAGCGGATAGTCCGGCGTGAGTTTCTCGCGCAGCGCCCGGTCCTTGATGTGCTTCCGGCGCAGCTGTGCCGTACGCAGCTCAAAGACCTTGGCCAACAAAGGATACTGTGTCATCGCATAGGTCGCGTACTCGGCGAGGAGGAAGATCCGGAGCCTGCCCAGCAACTGGGTGGCAGGCAGCCGGCGGAACAACCGCTGCTGCCAGCGCCGGTAGCGAGTGTCCTTTTTGGCCATGATGTAGGGCGCGGTGCGCTGGAACACGGTCAGCTCACCGGCCTGGCGCTGGATCTCGGGCACGAACTGGATCGCGCTCGCGCCGGTGCCGATCACGGCGACCTTCTTGCCGCGCAGGTCGACGTCGTGGTCCCACCGTGCGGAGTGGAAACTCGGGCCCTCGAAGGTGTCCTGGCCGGGGATCTCCGGCAGGACCGGCCGCGAAAGCTGCCCGACGGCCGGCACGAAGACGTTCGCCTCGTAGGTCTCGCCGCCGGCCGTCTCGACACGCCAGAGCCCGCGCGCTTCGTCGAAGGCGGCGCCGGTGACCTGGGTGCCGAACCGGATATGCGGTTCGAGGCCGTATCGCCGCACGACGCGTTTGAGGTACTCGTGGATGTCGGGCTGCAGCGAAAACCGCTTCGGCCAGTCGGGATTGGGCTCGTAGGAAAACGAGTACAGCGGCGACGGGATGTCGCAGCCCGCGCCAGGGTAGGTGTTCTCCCGCCAGACGCCGCCGGGTTCGCCGGCGCTCTCCAGGATGGTGAAGTCGTCGAATCCGGCGCGTTTGAGCTCGATCGCCGTCCCGACCCCGCCGAACCCCGTGCCGACGATCAGGACGGACGGCTTCGCTGACCCAGTGCTCATGCCGAACGAAGTTACCCAGCGGTCAGCGTGTCCGGAAGTACACGACCGGCCAGTGAATCGAGAATTCCGGCCACGCCTCTCCCGGTCACGCCCTTAGAGGACTACTTGCACAGAATGGGTCTCGGCCTTGGGGTGGGCCCAGCGCAGGAGCCGGTCGGCGGAGCTTTCGAGGGCGGCCAGATCGCGTTTCGGGACGCGTTCGAACGGCGTGATGAGCAGCGTCGCGACCTTCTTCGCGATCTTGATCTCCCAGAGTCCCCTTACCGTCCCGTCGACCAGGATGGTGCCCTTGACCAGGCCGTTCTGGGTGATGACGACCTTGCGGTGCTCGTCGCTGATCACCCGGGTGCGGTCGGCGTAGGACAGGATGGTCTGGTCGAACGGGCCCAGCAGCAGCGGCGGCGCGGGAGTGTCGGCGTCCGGTCGCGGCGCCTCGGGCAGGTCGAACAGTTCGCGCCCGTTCTCGTCGCGGAACACCCGCAGCTCGGGACGCAGCCGCTCGGCCACCTCACCGAGTTTCGTGATCCCCGCCCAAGTCTGTGCGTCCTGCACGGTGGCGGGCCCGAACGCGGCCAGGTAGCGCCGGAACATCCGCTCGGGTGACGGTGTCGCGTCCGGTTCGGTGCCGATCCAGTCTCCGGCGGTCTGATACGTCGGCTGTCCGGATTTGCCCCAGATGCCCCGCGGCGGGATCTGCACCAGCGGAAGCATCGCCCGCGCGACGTGCACCAGCGCGGACGGCCTCGCGCTCGCCCACTGCTTCGCGAGTTCCGCGCCGAGTTCAGCGGCCGACAGTGGCCGCTCGCCGAGCAGTTTGCGGGCGGTGCGGGCGATCTCCTGGTGGTCGAGACCGGAGATCTCCGGGCCGAACTCCGTGTTGGCGAGCACGGCCCGGTCGTAGAGGGTCTGGACGACCGGCCGCCAGGCCAGCGCGTCCGACGGCGTCACCAGATGAACCGTGCCGCGCATCAGCGCGATCCGCACCACGCTCTTGTCCAGCAGCAGTTTCGCCAGGTCGTCCTGGGTGAACCCGTTCAGCCGTGTCCACAGCGCGAAGTACGGCGGGTTCGGTGCCTGCGCCTGAAGCCCGGCGAGGTGCTCGACGGCCTCGAGCGCCGTCAGGTTCGAAGGCCGGAGCAACAGCTGCCGGGCCAGCATGGCGCGGTTCAGCGCGCGCCTGCTCAAGGTGTCGGACATGCCGTGATCCTAATCGGGATCAAGGACAGTTACGGTCCTCAATGCGGGGATCCCGGCCGGGATCCATAATCCCGGCCATGGAACTACCGCCGCCGGTGATCCGCGACTGGGACTACCCGCGTGGCACGGCGAGCATCGTGCTCATGGCCCGCTTCGCCGCCGAGAACGGTGTCGAGGAGTTGGCTGCTTTCGAGAACGCCCCCGTGGACGGCCAGGTCGACGCGCGCCAGGAACTCGCGGTGGTCCGCGACCTGGTCCGCGGCCTCGGCGGCGGGGACGACGTCGCGCTGCGGCTGAGCAGGCGCTACCGCGTCAGCGCGTTCGGCATCTTCGGCTTCGCGTGCATCAGCAGTCCGACCCTCGGCGACGCGATGCGCTTCGCCCTGCGATACCTGGACCTGAGCTTCACCTTCTGCATCCCGCACGTGAGCTTCGAAGCCGGGCGGATCGCGCTGACGATGGACGACAGCCGCGTGCCCGACGACGTCGCGCGCTTCCTGGTGCTGCGCGACCTCGGCGCCATCCACACCGTCATGCGGGACATCCTGCCGGACATCTCCTTGCGCTCCTTGGCCTTCCGGCACGAGAAGCCGTCCACTGTGGACGAATATGTGCGGACCTTCGGGCTGGCTCCCGGCTTCTCCGCTCCGACGCACGCCGCCACCTTGGACCCGCTTTTCCTGGAACAGGCGTTGCCGCAGGCCAACGATCAGACGGTCGCGGTCTGCGCGGCGCAATGCGATCTGCTGGTGTCCCGCAAACGCGAGCGGTCCGGGATCGCCCAGCAGGTCCGGGAACGCCTGGTGCGCCTCGGCGGCGTCGACGCCGGGATGGACGAGGTCGCCAAGCGTCTCGCGCTCAGCCCACGGACGCTGCGACGGCGCCTTTCCGAGGCCGGGACCGGCTATCGCGCCCTGTTGGACGAGGTCCGCCAGGCGCTCGCGGAGGAGATGCTCGACACCGGCGCGCTCAGCGTCGAGGACGTCGCGCTGCGGCTGGGCTACGCCGAGGCGTCGAGTTTCATCTACGCCTTCAAACGCTGGAAGGGGATGACGCCGGCGGCCTACGCCCGCCGGACCGCGTCGCGAGCACGGCCGGGTAGGTGACCCGCAGCAGATGCAGGATCGAATCGGTGAGGAAGACCCGCAACTCCTCCCGGCCGAGCGTGCCGCGGATCAGCCACTCCCGTGACGCGGCGCGCAGCATCCCGCCGTACGAACGGATCATCGCGCGGAGTTCCTCGCGGCCTTCGGCGATGTCGCTCATCAACGCGGCCGCCAGCACCCGGTCGGCGGCGATCTCGTCGGCCTCCAACATGATCCGCTCGATATCCGGGTCGCGGCCGACGGCCTCCTGCCCGATCGCGGTCAGCCACGCCTGCTCGTTGCGCTCCACCACTTCGATCCAGTGCAGGACACTGATCGCCAGCCGCTCCTCGGCGGTGGTGTCGGGCAGGTTCTCGATCACCGGCGCCGGCACGATCATCATCTGCCGGACGACTTCCAGGTACAGCTCGCGCTTGTCGCCGAAGTAGTGGTTGATCAGCGGCCGGGCGACCCCGGCGGCCTTCGCGATGTCCGACGTCGAAACCGAGGCGTAAGTGCCCGCGCCGAACAGCCGCCGCGCCGCGGCCAGGATCTCGGCACGCCGGGCGGCCGGTTCGAGGCGGCGCCGCCGGATCTCCGGGTCGGTGCTCATGGTCCGAGCGTAACTGTTTCCAGTGACCTCAGAGAACGCCGTAGTGGGCAGCGAGGTCTGCGAAAGGGCGCCCTCGTCTCCGGGTGGCCCTATCCACCATGTCGCGCATGACCATGATGCCGAGCGGCTGACGCTGAACCCAGTCGGGCGCGATATCCCGGGCCTCGCCCAAGAGTTTCGTGGCCTGCTGGTCGCGCCGGAGCAGAGCTGCCGCGTGGGCCAGATGAAGCCGGTGACCGGCTTCCCAGAACGGCGGGACGGGTCCTCGCGGCTCGGGGATTCCTTCCGCGAGCCGGAGTGCGGTTTCCGGGTCGCCCAGCCGGACAGCATGGTCCACGGTCTGGAGAGCGGCTACCCGAGGACCGAAGATGGCGGCTTCAGTCGCGTTGTCCCGTCCCGCTCGTACCGCAGCGGACCGGGCGACCGCGAGGAGATCATCGGCTCGTACACCGTTACCCGAGCGCAACGCGGCGTTGGCCGCGTTGAACAGCAGATTGCCGAACACGCCTGCTCTGGTGACGTCCCGATCGAGCATTCTGGGCTCGATCTCTTCAGCGGCTTTCACCGCGACGCGTTCGGCCTCCGCGGTGCGGCCCTGCTTGATCAAGGTCCAGACGAGATAGCGCAGCGAGATCGCGGAGTCGATCTCCGGATCATCGGACCCGCGAGCGGCGGCCAGCGCACGTTCGGCAGCTGTCCATGCGAGGTCGTCCATGTCCAGCCGCCCGGCGATTCCGGCACACAGGCGGTAAGCCGTGGACAGCAACCGCTGAGCCGCGGCGTTCGCGTCTCCAGTGGTCGCGTGGACGAGCCGGCGAGCATCGGTGAGCAGGATCGGCAGGGCGTGGAGCAAGTCGCTGTGGCGTCCGTCCACATAGGCCCGCCAGGCGGCGTGGCTTGCCATGGCCAGGCTGGGTCGGTCACTGACGTCGTCGGTATCGGTGAGGTCGTCGAGGCCGGGTATCTCAGCGCTCGCGGTGATCGCTTGCCGCAGCCGGGCGATTTCACCGTCGTACCCAGCGTGAGCGACAGGCATCAGTCCCGACAGCGCGTCCGGGGTCACCGCCAGCACTCGCGCGAGCTTGGCGATCGTGGCGGGCCGCGTGGTTCGCCGGTCTCCCCGCTCGATGCGACCCACGGTGTCGACCCCGACGGAGGCAGCCGCGGCCAACTCCTCTTGTGACAGGTTTCGCGCCTTACGGAAGCGCGCGAGGTTCTCCGCCAACGAGCTGGACATCGGCCCCCCCTGAGTGTGCTAGTCCCGGTTCGTCGCCACTGCCCGACCGGCCTCGCAGAACACGGTCCCCCCGGTGGCGACCGCGCGCAAGGCGGTGGTGATCCTCGCGTGGAGAGTGGGCTTCACCAGCTGCTCGGCCTCGTCCAAGGTGTAGAGGCCGACTGTCCGGATCTCCGGGTCGGTAGACCGGATACGTCGGACTTCGCCTTCGGTGACGAAGCCGCCGTCGAACACGAACGCCAAGCCCTCGGGCATCACTCCTTGCGTCCGAATGTGGTCGATGACCAGCAAGGTGCCGAGCCGGCGGATGATGCCCAGCTCTTCTTGGAGTTCACGTGCCGCCGTTGTCCACGGTGCTTCTTCTGCCTCGACCGCGCCTCCTGGGATTTCCCACTCGGGCTTGTACGTGGTCTCGACCAGCAGAACTCGCGACCGTTCGTCGCGGAGCAGCACGCCGGCGGCGGCGCGTTTCCGGTTGAGGGAGGCCGCGTATTCGCTGAAAGGGAGGAGGTCCACGGTGTCGCAGGCTACCGCCTCCGATCACTTCCCCCGTTCTCTGCTCGAGAGGCAGGGAACGGGGCGAGTGATCGAGGGAAAGCATGCCTGGAGGCCGTGTTTTCGCTGGTCAGCAAGGTCGATGCTGTGAAGGGTCACCTATCCGGTCAATCCGAGGAGTACCCGTGACCGCTGTCCTGGCCCCTTCCGCCACCGGCCGTACCCTGGTGTCCGGCGAGCTGTTCGATCGACTTGCCGGCCGGATCGTCGCCGAGGAGAAGCTGGATCGTCACTCGGCCGAACGCGTCGTCGACCAGTCACTGGCCTTTCTCGCCGCGTGCGCCCTCAACACCGGTGATCCCCTTGCCCCGAGCGAGCTGGTGGACATCGGCTGGCACACCTTCATCCTTCATACCCGCGACTACGCGATCTTCTGTGATCGGATCGCCGGCAGATTCCTCCACCATGTACCCACCGAGGCCGGTGACCCCGGAGCTTCAGGGGAAGCTGCCCACGCCACGCTGATGCGTACGGTCGCCGCCATCGAACGGGCCGGATACGCTGTCGATCCCGCGCTGTGGCCTGCCGTCAAGGGCGACTGTGACGTGAACTGCTCGCAGTGCAAGAACGGCTGCTCCGACGACCCGCCGCCCGCCGGATGAGGACGCATGCTCCACACCTGGAACCACCTGCCCCACACCGTGCGCGCCGCGATCGAAGCCGAGACAGGACCGGTGCGCCGCGTCGAAATACCGGAGGCCGGGCGTAACTCCGACTTCGCCGCGACCCTGCTCACGCGGCGGGGGACGGTGTTCTGCAAGGGCATCGTCGACGCCGGGGGCAAGCGGGCGAAGATGCACCGCCACGAGGCGGACGTCGCGCCGTACTTGCCCCCGGCGGTGGCACCGCGCCTGCTCTGGAGCATCGAAGTCGATGATTGGCTTTTACTCGGCTTTCAGCACATCACCGGTCACCACACTGATCTTTCGCCTGGATCGGCGGATCTGCCGCTGGTGGCCGAAGCCGTATCCACCATGGCTCGTGAACTGGCCGGCTGCACCGCACCGGGTGTCCCGGCGTTGTCCGAGAAAATGGCGTGGATGGCGGGCTGGCGACGGCTACGCCATCAGCCGCCCGCCGAACTGGATCAGTGGAGCCGGGACCGACTGGACCTTCTCGTGGACCTGGAGGCCAAAGGCATCGAGGCGGCTGCCGGGAACAACCTGATCCACACCGACTTGCACCAGTTCAACATCCTGGTCGGCGACCGGGCGTGGGTGATCGACTGGGCCTGGTCGCGAACCGGCGCGGCCTGGATCGACGTGGCACATCTGGTGGTCCGCCTCATTGGTCAGGGCCATAGCCCGGAAACCGCGGAGCAATGGGCGGCCGCCACCCTCGCCTGGCCCACCGCGTCGCCCGACGCGCTGACCGGCTTCTCCGTAGCCCTGCTGGGCATGTGGACCTACCTGCATCACACCGACCCGCTGCCGATGCGCGCGGGGCTCGCGACAGCCGCGCGGCAATGGGCCGAGCATCGCTTGGTTCTGGCCGAGCGTAACTGTTTCAAGTGAGCGGTTGCCGTTACTCAACCGGAATAACCCGCAGGTAACCCCTGGGGCCTTCGCGGCGACGTTCGGGACGGGGGCCCGGGTGTCATAGGTAGGGACGAATGAGCAGTGCTGAACGCGAGCCTGTCCGCCGGGTAGGCCGGTGGGTCAGTGTGCGGCTGCAGCAGCGTGACGTCCGGATCCAAAGTGACGCCGAGGACGAATGCGTCTCGTACGCGGGGATCGTGATCGCCAGTTTCGAGAACGGCGCCAAGGTCGGCGAGCACTGGATCCCGCTCGGTGTCGACCCTTCGGAGGCCGACGACGAACAGCTGATCCAGGAGTTGCGGGACGCGCTGATCTGGCAGGCGCGACGCCCGCCCAAGGCCGCGGGGGAGTAGCCGCCTATTGCGTCCGGAGACCGTCGAAGGCGATCTTGCAGACGGCGTCCGCGAGGTCTTCCCCGGTCGAGCCACGGCGCGGCCGGTACCACTCGATCAGCGAGTTCACCATGCCGTACAGCAGTCGCGCGGTGACGGCCGGATCGATGTCGGGCCGGACGTCGCCCTCGGTTTCGGCTTCTTTCACCAGCTCCGTCACCAGCCGGTCGAATTCGCGCCGGCGTGCCAGCGCCGCGCGCTCGACCTTGGTGTTGCCCCGCACGCGCAGCAGCAGGGTCACGAACGGGAGTTGCTCGACCAGTACGAGGACACTGCCCCGCACCAGATGCTCGAGTTTCTCGATCGCCTTGCCCTCGAAGGATTCCGTCTCGGCGGCGACGGCGAACAGGCCGTTCAGCGCGCGGTCGACGGCGAGCCGCAACAGCTCTTCCTTGCTCGGCACATGGTGGTAGATGGCGGATTTCGTGATCCCGAGCTTGCGGGAGAGGTCCTCCATGCTGGTGCCGTCGTAGCCGCGTTCGTTGAACAGCTTGACCGCGACCAGCAGCAGCGACTCGAGGTCGTAACCGGGGCGCCCCCGGCGGGCGGGGGTGGTCACCCGCGGTCCCGTTCGTCGAGCACGCGGCGCATCTTGCCCAGCGATCGCTCCAGGGTGTCCGGGTCGAGCACTTCGACGCCGACGGTCACGCCGACGCCGTCCTTGACCCCGGCGACCAGCCGGGCGGCGGCTTCCGCGCGCTGTTCGCCGGTCGCGTCCGGCCGTGCCTCGACGCGGACCGTCAGCTGGTCCATCCGGCCCCGCGTCGAACGGATCAGCTGGAAATGCGGGGCGAGCGCGGGGGTCACCAGCACGACTTCCTCGATCTGCGTGGGGAAGACGTTGACGCCACGCAGGATGATCATGTCATCGCTGCGCCCGGTCACCTTCTCCATCCGCCGGAACGCCGGCCGCGCGGTGCCCGGCAGCAGCCGGGTGAGGTCGCGCGTACGGTAGCGGATGATCGGCAGCGCCTGTTTGGTGAGCGAGGTGAACAGCAGTTCGCCGGTCTCGTCGATCGGTTTCTCGGTGAACGGGTCGATCACCTCGGGGTAGAAGTGGTCCTCCCAGATGTGCAGCCCGTCCTTGGTCTCGACGCATTCCTGCGCGACACCGGGACCCATCACCTCGGACAGGCCGTAGATGTCGACGGCGTCGATGCCGACACGTTCCTCGATCTCCGTGCGCATCTGCTCGGTCCACGGTTCCGCGCCGAAGATGCCCACCTTCAGCGAACTCGACTGCGGGTCGATGCCCTGGCGCTCGAATTCGTCGAGCAGGGTGAGCAGGTACGACGGGGTGACCATGATGATCTCGGGTTTGAAGTCGGTGATGATCTGCACCTGGCGCGCGGTCATCCCGCCCGACGCCGGAATCACCGTGCAGCCGAGTTTTTCAGCACCGTAGTGGGCGCCGAGGCCGCCGGTGAACAGCCCGTACCCGTAGGCCACATGGACCTTGTCGCCCGGCCGCCCGCCCGCCGCGCGGATCGAACGCGCCATCACCGTGGCCCAGGTGTCGATGTCCTCCGCGGTGTAGCCGACGACGGTCGGTTTCCCGGTGGTGCCGCTGGAGGCGTGGATCCGGCTGACTTCCGACTCCGGCACGGCGAACATGCCGAACGGGTAGTTGTCGCGCAGGTCCTGCTTGGTGGTGAAGGGGAACTTCGCCAGGTCTCCCAGCGCCTTGCAGTCGTCGGGGTGGACGCCGGCCTCGTCGAACTTCTTCCGGTAGAACGGCACGTTGTCGTAGGCGTGCCGCAGCGTCCACCGGAGGCGGCTCAGTTGCAGCGCCTGGAGTTCGTCGATGGTCAGGTTCTCGGCGTCGTCGCTGAAAGTCATCGGGTAGGGCCCTCTTTTGATGACACGAGCTGGATGGTGCGGCTGCGACCGCGGAATTCGGCGACGACCTCCGGCCCGTCGGGGGTCTCCCGGTGCACGGTGACGTCGTAGATGCCGTTGCGCCCGTAGCGGGTCCGCTCGGTGGCGGTGGCGATGAGGTGGTCGCCGAGCCGGCCGGCGGCGACGAAGGAGATCTCCGCGCCGGAGGCGACGGTGACCGGGCCATGGCTGTTGCAGGCGCAGGCGAACGTCGTGTCGGCGAGCAGGAAGATGTAACCGCCGTGGGCGATGTCGTGGCCGTTGACCATCGTCTCGGTGACCCGCATCGTGGCGACGGCGTGGCCCTCGGCGGCCTCGACCAGCTCGATGCCCAGCGCGCTCGACGCCAGGTCTCCGGCGAACATCGCGTGCGCCGCGTTGGTCGTCATCACACCACCTGGTTACTGACCGAATGGACGGTTGTTAAAGGTAGCCGCCAGTAAAGGCGCGACTTCGCGCAGATGTCAAGGGTCCGCCGCCGTCCGGGGGTTTGCAAGACCCTGGTCTCAAGCTACAGTGAATTACTGAACGGACGGTCTGTTAATCCCACCACTTGAAGGGTCGCCCCATGGCATTGCTGCGCAGCTACGTCTCCGGCGGATGGCACACGGCGGACAAGGACGGCGTACCGCTGCACGACGCCTCGACCGGCGAGGAGGTCGCCCGGGTCTCGTCCGACGGGATCGACTTCGCCGCCGCGCTGGAGTACGGCCGCCGCACCGGTGGCCCCGCGCTGCGTGAGCTGACCTTCCACCAGCGTGCCGCGCTGCTGAAGGCATTGGCCTCCCACCTGCGCGAACACCGCGACGAGCTGTACGCGCTGTCGGCGCGGACGGGCGCGACCAAGGGCGACTCGATGGTCGACATCGACGGCGGCATCGGCGTGCTGTTCGCCTACTCCAGCAAGGGCAAGCGCGAACTGCCGAACGACACCGTCTACGTCGACGGCAACGTCGAGCCGCTGAGCAAGGGCGGCACGTTCGTCGCCCAGCACATCGCCGTCCCGCTGCGCGGCGTCGCGGTCCAGATCAACGCCTTCAACTTCCCCGTCTGGGGTCCGCTGGAGAAGTTCGCGCCCGCGTTCCTCGCCGGCGTGCCGAGCCTGATCAAGCCGGCCAGCCAGACCTCGTACCTCACCGCGCGGCTGGTCGAGATCATCATCTCCTCCGGCATCCTCCCCGAGGGCACGCTGCAGTTCGTCGCGGGCAGCGTCGGCGACCTGCTCGACCACGTCACCGCGCAGGACCTCGTGTCGTTCACCGGCTCGGCGTCGACGGCGCAGAAGCTCCGCGCGCACCCGGCGATCGTGCGCAACTCCGTTCGCTTCAACGCCGAGGCCGACTCGCTGAACTGCTCGATCCTCGGCCCGGACGCCGAACCCGGCACCACCGAGTTCGACCTCTTCGTCAAGCAGCTGACGACGGAGATGACCGTCAAGGCCGGCCAGAAGTGCACCGCCATCCGTCGCGCTTTCGTCCCCGCCGGCCTGCTGGACGCCGTCGCCGAGGCCGCGAGCGCGCGGCTGGCGAAGACCGTCGTCGGCAACCCCACCGCCGAGGGTGTCCGGATGGGCGCCCTGGCGAGCCTGGAGCAGCGTGAGGAGGTCCGGCGGTCGCTCAAGGCGCTGCTGGACGTCGGCACGGTCGTCTTCGGCGACCCGGAGCAGGTCGAGGTCGTCGGCGCGGACGCCGAACGCGGCGCGTTCATCTCGCCGGTGCTGCTGAAGGCCGACCCGGAGCGCTCCGAGCCCCACGAGGTCGAGGCGTTCGGCCCGGTGTCGACGCTGCTGCCCTACACCTCCACCGAGCAGGTCATCGAGCTCGCCGCCCGCGGCGGCGGCAGCCTGGTCGGCTCCATCGTCACCGCGGACGCGGAGTTCGCCCGCGAGGTCGTGCTCGGCGTCGCGCCGTATCACGGTCGCCTGCTGGTGCTCGACGCCGACGACGCCAAGGAGTCGACGGGCCACGGCTCGCCGATGCCTCAGCTGGTGCACGGCGGCCCCGGCCGAGCGGGCGGCGGCGAGGAGATGGGCGGTATCCGCGGAGTGCTGCACCACATGCAGCGCACCGCCGTCCAGGGCAGCCCGAAGGTGCTCAGCGCGGTCACCGGCCGCTGGGTCACGGGCGCGCCGAGGACCGAAGGCGACGTCCACCCGTTCCGGAAGTCCTTGGCGGAGCTGAAGATCGGCGACTCCGTCGTCGCCGGGCCGCGCACGGTGCTGCAGTCCGACGTCGATCACTTCGCCGAGTTCACCGGCGACACCTTCTACGCGCACACCGATCCCGAGGCGGCCGCGGCGAACCCGCTGTTCGGCGGCATCGTGGCGCACGGGTACCTCGTGGTGTCGTTCGCCGCGGGCCTGTTCGTCTCGCCGGAACCCGGCCCGGTGCTGGCCAACTACGGCCTGGAGAACCTGCGGTTCCTCACCCCGGTCAAGGTGAACGACAGCCTCACGGTGACCCTGACCGCGAAGCAGATCACCCCCCGCATCGACCAGGAGTACGGCGAAGTCCGCTGGGACGCCGACGTGACCAACGCCGACGGCGACTCGGTCGCCAAGTACGACGTGCTCACCCTGGTGGCGAAGGAGCAGTCATGACAGCCACGGTTTTTGAGGGAACACAGCCCGAGGAAGACCTCGAACGGCACTTCGAGGCGACCATCGCGCACGACCAGCGGATCGAGCCGCGCGACTGGGTGCCCGAGGGCTACCGCAAGACGATGATCCGGCAGATCGCGCAGCACGCGCATTCGGAGATCATCGGCATGCAGCCCGAGGGCAACTGGATCACCCGCGCGCCTTCCTTGCGGCGTAAGGCGATCTTGCTCGCCAAGGTGCAGGACGAGGCCGGGCACGGGCTGTACCTGTACTCGGCGGCGGCCACGCTCGGCGCCGACCGCGCGGACCTGACCGACAAGCTGATCAATGGCAGGCAGAAGTACTCGTCGATCTTCAACTACCCGACGCTGACCTTCGCCGACGTCGGCGTGGTCGGCTGGCTGGTCGACGGCGCCGCGATCTGCAACCAGGTTCCGTTGTGCCGCAGTTCTTACGGCCCGTACGCCCGCGCCATGATCCGGATCTGCAAGGAGGAGTCCTTCCATCAACGGCAGGGTTTCGAGCTGCTGATGACGATGATGCGGGGCACTCCGGAGCAGCGGGAAATGGTGCAGGAGGCGGTGAACCGCTGGTGGTGGCCATCGCTGATGATGTTCGGGCCGCCGGACGCGGATTCACCGAACACCGCGCAGTCGATGGCGTGGAAGGTCAAGCGCCACACCAACGACGAGCTGCGCCAGCGTTTTGTCGACATGTCCATCCCTCAGGCCGAGGCGCTGGGCGTCACCTTCCCGGACCCGGACCTGAAGTGGAACGCCGAACGCGGGCACTACGACTTCGGCGCCGTCGACTGGGACGAGTTCAAGAACGTGTTGAAGGGCAACGGCCCCTGCAACGCCCAGCGCATCGCGCACCGGCGGCGGGCCCAGGAAGACGGCGCGTGGGTACGCGAAGCCGCTTCGGCGCACGCGGCGAAGAAGGAGGTCTCGGCATGAAGCACGACTGGCCGCTGTACGAAGTGTTCGTCCGCGGCAAGCGCGGCCTGAACCACGTGCACGTGGGGTCGCTGCACGCGGCCGACGACGAGATGGCGTTGCACCACGCCCGGGATCTGTACACCCGGCGCAACGAAGGCGTGTCGATCTGGGTCGTGCGCGCGTCGGACATCACGGCGTCCTCGCCGGACGAGAAGGACCCGTTCTTCGCGCCCAGCGGCGACAAGGTGTACCGGCACCCGACGTTCTACGACATCCCCGACACCGTTCCCCACATCTGACATGAGCTTCGACAACGCCTACGAGGCGATCACCGAGGAAAACGACTCGCGCTGGGCCTTCGGCACCGGGTTCGAGGATCCGCTGTCCGGTGTGGACACGACGGTTCCGTCCGGTGTGGACGGTGCGAAGCTGGCGGCCTACTGCCTGATGCTCGGCGACGACGCGCTGATCTTCTCGCACCGGCTGCAGGAGTGGTGCACGAACGCGCCCGAACTCGAGGACGAGGTCGCGATCGCGAACATCGCGCTCGACCTGCTCGGCCAGGCGCGGCTGCTGCTCGCTCGGGCGGGCAAGGCCGACGGGAGCGGGCGCTCGGAGGACTCCTACGCCTTCTTCCGGAGCGAGCAGGAGTACCGCAACGTCCGGCTCGCCGAACTCGAAGGTGGCCACTTCGGGCACTTGATCGCGCGGCTGATGGTGTTCTCGATCTGGCGGCTGGCGCTCTTGCAGCGGCTTGAGTCTAATGCCGCCTCCGCGGGGAAGAGCGCGTCGGCGGAGTCCTCTGTGGACCCGGTGCTGGCGGCCATCGCGGACAAGGGCGTCAAAGAGGTCGCCTACCACCGCGACTACGCGGCGCAGTGGGCCGTCCGGCTGGGCGATGGGACCGAACTGTCCCACGAGCGCATGCAGGAAGGCCTCGACGCCACCTGGCCTTACGTGGGCGAGCTTTTCGTGGCACACCAGGACGAGTTCGTCGACTCGCCCTCGCTGCGGCCGGAGTTCGACGCGATCCTCGACCAGGTGCTCGCCGCCGCGACCCTGACGCGGCCCGAGATCGGGGCCATCGCCGGCGTCTCCGGCCGGATGGGCCGCGACGGCGTGCACACCGAGCGGATGGGCTTCCTGCTGGCGGAACTGCAGAGTGTCGCCCGGGAACACCCGGAGGCGACATGGTGACCGCGTACGCCGTGGCGGCCACGGTCACCGACCCGGAACTGCCGATGCTCACCCTCGCCGACCTCGGCGTGCTGCGTGAAGTGTCCGAAAAGGACGGCCGGGTGGTCGTGGCGATCACCCCGACCTACACCGGCTGCCCGGCGATGGACACCATGCGCGACGACCTCGTGCACGCGCTGACCGGCGCCGGTTACGGCGACGTCGAAGTCCGCACCGTCCTGCAGCCGGCCTGGTCGACCGACTGGATCACCGCCGACGGCAAGCGGAAACTGGCCGAAGCCGGGATCGCGCCGCCGGGTGCGGCACCTCGGAGGACCGGTCCGATCCCGCTCACGTTGAGCCCGCCGGTGTCCACGGTCCGCTGCCCGAACTGTGGTTCGGCGGACACCGAAGAGCAGTCCCGGTTCAGCGCGACGGCGTGCAAGGCGTTGCGCCGCTGCAGGTTCTGCCTCGAACCGTTCGAACACGTCAAGGAGATCTAGTGACCGTGTCCTCTCCTGCGACCACGCCGCGCCGCACGGGTTTCCACACCCTGAAGGTGGCCGACGTCCAGCGCCTGTGCGACGACGCCGTCGCGGTGACCTTCGACGTGCCCGAAGACCTCGCGGAAACCTTTCGTTTCAAGGCGGGCCAGTCCCTGACGCTGCGCCGTGAGGTCGACGGCCGGGACGAACGCCGCTCGTACTCGATCTGCGCACCCGCCGGTGCGGCGCCGCGGGTCGGCGTGCGCGAGGTGCCGGGCGGGCTGTTCTCGTCGTGGCTGGTGCACGACGTGCGCGCCGGCGACGAGATCGAGGTCGCCGCGCCCACCGGGCACTTCACCCCCGACCTGGAAGCCGCCGGGCACCACGTCCTGGTCGCGGCCGGATCCGGGATCACGCCGGTGCTGTCGATCGCCTCTTCGCTGCTCAGTGATTCCGACGCGACGGTCACCGTGCTCTACGGCAACCGCCGCACCGACACCGTCATGTTCGCCGACGACCTCGCGGATCTGAAGGATCGCTACCCCGCGCGGCTCGAACTCGTGCACGTGCTCTCCCGCGAGCCGCGCGAGGCCGAACTCTTCACCGGACGTCTCGACGTGGAAAAGCTGCGGCGCCTGTGCACCGTGCTGATCTCGGTCGAAGATGTCGCGCACTGGTGGCTGTGCGGACCGTTCGACATGGTGACCGGCGCGCAGGAACTCCTGCGCTCCCTGGACGTCCCCGACGAGCAGGTGCACCAGGAACTGTTCTATGTGGACACTCCGCCGGAGCCGGTCCATCACATCGACCCGGCCGTCGTCGGATCGTCCAGCGAAGTCACGCTGGTCCTCGACGGCCGGTCGACGACGATGACGCTGTCGCGCAACTCCTCTCTGCTCGACGGCGCGCAGAAGTACCGCCCGGACCTGCCGTTCGCCTGCAAGGGCGGGGTCTGCGGCACCTGCCGGGCGAAGATCTGCGACGGCAAGGTGGACATGCGGCGCAACTTCGCCCTGGAGAAGGCCGAAATCGACGCCGGTTTCGTGCTCACCTGCCAGTCGGTCCCAGTTTCCGAAGCCGTCACCGTGGACTACGACGCCTAGACAGCGATCTCGCGTGATTGAACCCGTAACTCATGTGATCAGACCCGTAACTCGCGAGTTACGGGTCTGATCACGCGAGTTACGGGTCCAATCACGCGTGGTGCGGCTAGATTTCCAGCCACCTGGTGATGCCGAGGTCCTTCAGGAACGGCCGGTCGTGGCTAGCCACGATCAGCACGCCCCGGTAGGCCCGCAACGCTTCGGTGAGCCGCCGCACACTCGCCAGGTCGAGATTGTTCGTCGGCTCGTCGAGCAGCAGCAGTTTCGGCGTCGGTTCGGTGAGCAGCAACGTCGCCAGCGCCGCGCGGAACCGTTCCCCGCCGGACAGCGACGCCACACCGCGGTCGGCCGTCTTGCCCCGGAACAGGAACCGCGCGAGCCGTGCGCGGATCTCGTTGTCCGACAGCGACGGCGCGACCTCGCGCACGTTGTCCACAATGGACAGCGTGTCGTCGAGGACGTCGAGCCGCTGGGGGAGCAGCCGAGCGGGGACGAACAGCCGCACGTCACCCGACCTCGGGGGAAGTTCGCCGGCGATCGTGCGGAGCAGGGTGGTCTTCCCCGACCCGTTCGGCCCGACGAGCGCGATCCGTTCGGGACCCATGACATGCAGGTTCACCGGCGGGCCGAACCGTGGTACGGCATCGATCCGCAGCACGTCGTTGCCAGGGAACACGAGCGTTTCCGGCAGTTCGACACGGATCTCCGGGTCCTCGCGCACCAAATCCTCGGCGGCCTTCAACGTTTCGACGGCGTCCTCCAGCCTGCCGGTGTGCATGTTCCGGTACTTGCCCGCGGCGATCTGCGCGTCCTCCTGGCGTTTGCGCATCCGCCCCTTGGGTTCGCGTTTCTGGTCCCACATCTTCTGGCCGTAGCGGGCACGCCGGTCGAGGGCGATGTGTGCCTCGATCAGCTCCCGTTTCTGTCGTTTGACGTCGGATTCCGCCGCCCGGACATGTCTGCGCGCGGCCTCCTGTGCGACCTCGACGGCGTGTTCGTAGTCCGCGAGGTTGCCGCCGTACATGGTGACCTCGCCGTCGCGGACTTCGGCGATCTTGTCGACCAGTTGGAGCAGTTCGCGGTCGTGCGAGACCACCACGAGGACCCCGGCCCAGCCGTCGACCTCGCGGTGCACGAGTTCGCGTGCCCGGAGGTCGAGATTGTTGGTCGGTTCGTCGAGCAGCAGCACGGCCGGACGGCGCAGGAGCAGCGCGGCCAGCCCGAGCAGCGTGACCTCACCCCCGGAAAGGTCGCCCACCCGCTGGTCCAGGCGTACCGCGCCCAGTCCCAGCCTGTCGAGGATCGCGCGGGTGCGCTCCTCGACGTCCCAGTTGTCGCCGATGGTGCTGAAGTGCTCCTCGGCGGCCTCGCCGCTCTCGATGGCTCTGAGCGCGGCGCGGATCGCGGTGACACCGAGGACGTCGTCGACGCGACGGCCGGTGTCCAGCACCAGGTTCTGCGGCAGGTAGCCGATTTCACCCGGTGCGGTGATCGAGCCGGATCCGGGCCGCAGCTTGCCCGCGAGCAGCCTGAGCAGTGTGGACTTGCCGGATCCGTTGGTGCCGACGAGGCCGGTGCGGCCGATGCCGACGGTGAGCGAGAGGTTGTCGAACACCGGGGCGCCATCGGGCCAGGTGAAGGTGACGTCGGAAAGCGTCAGTGAAGTGGACATGAGACTCCCTGCGAAGGAGGTGCGGACAAGGGCGCAGGTTCGTCTCAGAAGATCACCGGGCCACGCTAACCGACCGGCGGCTCCGGTGCGACCGATTTTTCCGGGGCATACTGGCGGACGTGAGCGAACGCCCCCACGTCCTGCTGTCCGCCGCGGTCTCGCTGGACGGCTACCTCGACGACGCGACCGATACCCGGCTGGTGCTGTCCAATCAGGACGACTGGGCCAGGGTGGACGGCCTGCGCGCGGCGTCGGACGCGATCCTCGTGGGCGCGAACACCGTCCGCGCGGATGATCCCCGGCTGCTGGTCCGTTCGCCGGAGCTGGTCGCCGAGCGCGTCGCGGCCGGGCGTCCCGAGCAGCCGGTCAAGGTCACGATCACCCGCAGCGGGTCGCTCGATCCGGCGGCTCAGTTCTTCACCGTCGGCGACGCGGAGAAGCTGGTCTACGCGCCGCCCGGCGTGGTCACGGGCGTGAAGGCGACGGTCGTCGAGCTGGTCGATCTCCGTGAAATGCTGGCCGACCTGTTCGTGCGCGGCGTGCGACGGCTGATGGTCGAAGGCGGCGGCGCGATCCACACGCAGTTCCTCACCAGCGGCCTCGTCGACGAACTCCACTTGGCCGTCGCGCCGTTCTTCGTCGGCGACCCGCGGGCGCCGCGTTTCACCGGACCGGGCGCTTTCCCGCGCGGGTTGACACTGGCGGAGACGACGCAGCTCGGCGACATCATCGTGCTGGAGTACCACGCGACGCCGGAACCGTCCGAAGTGGACATTCTGCGGCTGCGCGAGACCATCGCGCTGGCCGATCTCTGCCCGCCCCGTACTTTCCGCGTTGGCGCCGTCATCACCGACGCCGACGGCGAGGTGATCTCGACCGGCTATTCGGGCGACGGCGATCCGGCGAACCACGCGGAAGAAGCCGCGCTCGCGAAACTCGAACCGGGCGATCCCCGGCTGGCGAAGGCGACGATGTACACCTCGCTGGAGCCGTGCAGCTCGCGGACGTCACATCCGCGAAGCTGCACCCAGCTCATCCTCGACGCGGGAATCCCGCGCATCGTGTTCGCCTGGCGGGAACCGTCGGTGTTCGTCGACTGCGTCGGCGCCGAGACACTGGAAGCGGCCGGACGCCGGGTGATCGAGGTATCAGCCCTCGCCGCCGACGTCCGCCGCGCGAACACCCATCTCCCGGGTGTCCACCCCTGATCTACTTGCAGGCGCCGCAGCAGCCGCAGCCCAGACCGGTACACGCCGAGCAGCAACCGTGGCGAAGCACGACCTTCAACAGGCGCTTGATCATCGCTGTCCTCCCGCATCCTTGACGTCCCACCGCCACCTGTCACGCTAAGTGGTCCGCGGGTCACAGGGGTACCGCCGGGCGGGCCACGGCGGCGCTCCAGCGGGTGACGTCAGGATTCGAGGTCCCCCTCCAACGATAAGTAGACCTCGCGCAGCTGAGCCAAAAGGTCGGCATCCGGCTCCGCCCAGAGCCCCCGTTCGGCCGCCTCGTTCAGCCGCTCGATGATGCCGCGCAACGCCCACGGGTTGGCCTTGCGCAGGAACTCCTGATTGACCTCGTCGAGCACGTAGGACTCGGTGAGCTTCTCGTACATCCAGTCGCCGACCACCCCGGCCGTGGCGTCGAAACCGAAGAGGTAGTCGACCGTCGCCGCCAGTTCGAAGGCGCCCTTGTAGCCGTGCTTGCGCATCGCGGCCAGCCAGCGCGGATTGACCACGCGGGCACGGAAGACGCGCGCGGTCTCCTCGCCGAGGGTGCGGGTGCGGACCGCGTCCGGAGTGGTGCTGTCGCCGACGTAGGACGCCGGAGCGGTGCCGGTCAGCGCGCGGACCGTCGCGATCATTCCACCGTGGTACTGGAAATAGTCGTCGGAGTCGGCGATGTCGTGCTCACGGGTGTCGGTGTTCTTGGCCGCCACCACGATCCGCTTGTACGAGTTCTCCATGTCCTCGCGCGCCGGCTTGCCGTCGAGATCGCGCCCGTAGGCGAAACCACCCCAGACCGCGTAGACCTCGGCGAGATCCTTGTCGTCACGCCAGTTCCCGGAGTCCATCAGCGGCAACAGTCCCGCGCCGTACGCGCCGGGCTTGGAACCGAAGATCCTCGTGGTGGCGCGACGTTCATCGCCGTGCGCGGCCAGATCCGCGCGGGTGTGGGCGCGGACGAAGTTCTGCTCGTCCGGCTCGTCCAGGTTCGCGACGACGCGCACGGCGTCGTCCATCAGCGCGATCACGTGCGGGAAGGCGTCACGGAAGAACCCGCTGATCCGCACGGTGACGTCGATACGCGGGCGGCCGAGTTCGGCGAGCGAGATCGCCTCGATCCCGGTGACCCGACGGGACGCTTCGTCCCAGACCGGCTGGACGCCGAGCAGGGCGAGGACCTCCGCGGCGTCATCGCCCGAGGTGCGCATGGCCGACGTGCCCCAGACCGACAGGCCGACCGAACGCGGCCAGTCGCCCGTGTCCTCCTTGTAGCGCCGAAGAAGCGAGTCGGCCAGCGCCTGCCCGGTCTCCCAGGCGAGGCGGCTCGGGATGGCCTTCGGATCGACGGTGTAGAAGTTGCGGCCGGTCGGCAGGACGTTGATCAGGCCGCGCAGGGGAGAACCGCTGGGACCGGCGGCGATGTAGCCGCCGTCGAGCGCGTGCAGGATCGCGTCGATCTCGGCGCCGGTGCCCGCCAGCCGCGGCACGATCTCGGTGGCGGCGAAAGTGAGCACCTGTGCGACATCCTGGTGTTCCGGTACGACGGCGACGACCTCGGCGACGGCGGCGGGGGACCAGTCACGGGCCTCCATCGCCTCGACCAGCCCGCGTGCCTTCTGCTCGATGGCGTCCACTTCGGACAGTGGTGTGTCGCTGTTCTCCTTGAGCCCCAAGGCTGACCGTAGTCCGGGAACGGCGCCCTGTTTGCCGCCCCACATCTGCTGCGCGCGCAGCATGGCGAGGACGAGGTTGATCCGGGCCTCACCTTCCGGTGCCGCACCGAGAATGTGCAGGCCGTCGCGGATCTGGGCGTCCTTGACCTCGCACAGCCAGCCGTCGATGTGCAGCAGGAAGTCGTCGAACTCCACGTCGTGCGGCCGTTCCTCGATACCGAGGTCGTGGTCGAGTTTCGCGGCCTGGATCAGCGTCCAGATCTGCGCGCGGACCGCGGGCAGTTTCGCCGGGTCCATCGCGGCGATATTGGCGTGCTCGTCGAGGAGCTGTTCCAGCCGCGCCAGGTCGCCGTAGCTCTCGGCGCGGGCCATCGGCGGGATGAGATGATCGATGATCGTCGCGTGCGCGCGCCGCTTCGCCTGCGCGCCCTCGCCCGGGTCGTTGACCAGGAACGGGTAGATCAGCGGCAGGTTGCCCAGGACGGCGTCCGGCGCACAGGAGTCCGAGAGCCCGGCCGTCTTGCCGGGGAGCCACTCCAGTGAACCGTGTTTGCCCAGGTGGACGACGGCGTGCGCGCCGAACTCCTGCTCCAGCCAGCGGTAGGCGGCCAGGTAGTGATGGCTCGGCGGGAGATCCGGGTTGTGGTAGATCGCCACCGGGTTCTCGCCGAACCCGCGGGGCGGCTGGATCATCAGGATCACGTTGCCGGACTGCAGCGACGCCAGGACGATGTCTCCGTTGTCGACATAGAGTTCGCCGGGCGCGGGACCCCAGTGCTCTTCCATCCCCTCACGCAGTTCCGCGGGGAGCTCGGCGAACCACTCGCGATACTTGGCGGCGGGCACGCGGATCGGGTTGCCGGACAGCTGTTCCTCGGTCAGCCACTCCGGATCCTGCCCGCCCGCGGCGATGAGCGCGTGGATCAGCGCGTCACCGTCCGGCTGCTCGGTGCCGGTGGGCTCGACGCCGGGGAACGGGTCCTCACCGAGGTCGTAGCCCTGATCACGCATCCGGCGCAACAGCTCGATCGCGGACGCGGGCGTGTCGAGACCGACGGCGTTGCCGACGCGCGAGTGCTTCGTCGGGTACGCGGACAGCATCAGTGCGATGCGGCGTTCCTGCGGCGGCGTGTACCTCAGCCGGGCGTGCGCGAGGGCGATCTTCGCGACCCGGGACGCCCGTTCGGCGTCCGGCACGTACTTCGGGAGGCCGTCGTCGTCGATCTCCTTGAACGAGAACGGGACGGTGATCAGGCGGCCGTCGAACTCGGGGACGGCCATCTGGTTCCCGGCGTCGAGCGGCGAGAGGCCGTCGTCGTTCCCCGCCCAGGTCTCGCGGTCGCTGGTGAGGCACAGCGCCTGAAGGATCGGGATGTCGAGCGCGGCCATCTCGGCGACGTCCCACGCCTCGTCGTCCCCGCCCGCCCCGACCTCGGACGGCCGGGTCCCCCCGGCGGCCAGCACGGTGACGAGGAGCGCGTCGGCCTTGGCCAGCTCGGCCATCATCTCCGGCTCGCGGGTGCGCAGAGACGCGCAGTGGATCGGGAGCGCGCGGCCCCCGGCGTCCTCGATGGCGTCGGAGAGGGAGTGGACGAACTCGGTGTTCCCGGACAGGTGATGCGCCCGGTAGTAGAGGATCGCGATGACCGGGCCTTCTTTTCGGCGGTTCTCGCGCTCGAGGACGCCCCACAACGGCTGGACGGCGGGCGGCTCGAAGCCGTCACCGGTGAGCAGGAGGGTGTCGCTCAGGAAGCGGTGCAGCTGCGTGAGGTTCTCCGGGCCGCCCTGCGCGAGGTACGCGTGGGCCTCCGCCGCGGTGCCCGCCGGGACCGTGGACAGCTTCATGAGCTGCGCGTCCGGCGTCTGCTCCCCACCGAGGACGACCACGTGCGCGCCGCTCGCGCGGACCGTGTCCAGGCCCTCTTGCCAGCTCCGCTCGGACCCGAGGATCCGGACGATGACGATCTGAGCGCCGTCGAGCAGCGCGGGCAGTTCGGCCAGGTCGAGCCGGGCGGGGTTCGCCAGCCGGTAGTCGGCCTCGCTGGCCCGCCCGCTGAGCAGGTCAGTGTCCGAAGTGGACAGAAGCAGGGTCATGCCGGCTCGAGGTTCGACTTCCCGCCGAGAGCTCATGGATACAGTCCTCACTCGGGGTGTCCGCGCCCCGGGTCGTGCGGTCGCGCCGGCCGGAGTTCCTGGCTTCCCCTGGTGCTCAGGGTGACAGTGGCGGGACCGCCCCGGAGTCTCACCGGGTTCCTCCACCGCCGACGCGCGGGTTTCCCGCTCACTCTCCGGTGCGGCTCGGCCCGGCGTCAAGGTGATGTGCCCGTCAGGAGGGCGATCTGATCGATGAGCTGCTCCCCGACCGCGCCTTCCGCAGCCGCGACAGCGGTCGCGGGAGCCAACCCGCACATCTGTCGAACACATGTTCGTAAGTTTATGCGACCTTGAAAACATGCGGATCATGCTGCCGGGGTAAATCGAAGCGTATGAATTCGAGTGCTCGATCGCGAGCGGTGGCCACCAAGGTCGCCTTGACCGGTCCAGACCACTCGTGCCCGGCACACAGCGTGGTGATCCGTGACCCCCTGATCACTCCGCGAGAAAGGTCGAATCACCGGGAACCGAAGACAGGATCTCGACGACTTGTGGGGCTGAACGCGACCCGGCGAGCGGAGTGAGATGCACTGGTACGAAGACGACGACCTATGGGTCGGCTTCGCGGACGTGATGTTCCCGCCGAGCCGGGCCGAAGAGGCCGAACGCCTGACGGCCACGTCACCGTTGCTCGAGGTCTCCGACGGCACAAAAGTGCTGGATCTGGCCTGCGGCCCGGCGACCCACGTCGTCGCGCTGGCGAGGAGAGGTGCCGACGTGACCGGCGTCGATCTCAGCCCCGCCATGCTCGAACGCGCTCGGGAGGCCTGTGAAAGCGCCGACGTCGCCGCCAAGCTGATCCAGGCCGACATGCTCGAGTACACCGAATCCGGCGCGTACGACCTGATCATCAACATGTACACGTCGTTCGGCTATTTCACCGACGCCGGCGACAACCTCACCGTGCTGCGCAACGCCTTCACCAGCCTCGCACCGGGCGGCACCCTGCTGATCGACGTGCTCGGCAAGGAAGTGCTGGCCGGCTGGGTCGGCCGCCCGAAAGTCGTCGACGTCGACGGCGGGACGGTGTTCATGCGAGACACCATCCTCGACGACTGGACGCGGCTCAAAACCGATTGGACCCTGGTCCGCGGCGGCGAGGCACGGCAGGCCTCGATCGTGTCGTACCTGTACAGCGCAGCGGAACTGAAAGCGCTGTTCGAGACGGCGGGCTTCACCCGCGTCGAGTGCTTCGGCGACTTCGACGGCTCGCCCTACGACAACCACGCGCGCCGGCTGATCGTGCGTGGTGTCCGTGCCGTCTGAAACCCTCCGCCTGTTCGCCGAGCCGGACGACGACACCGTCCGGTCACGCCGGCTCACCGGCCCGATAGTGCTGCTGTCCGCGGCGCTCCTGCTCTCCCTGATCGCGGGGATCGCGCTCGGCCCGACCAACGTCGCCCTGCCGGATGTCCTGCGCTACCTGGGAAAGGCGATCACCGGCGGCATCATCAGGGGTGACGAGGTCACCGGGTACTCGATCGTCTGGCAGGTCCGCACCCCGCGTGTGCTGCTCGCGGCCGTGGTCGGCGCCGGGCTGGCGGTGGTCGGCGTGGCGGTGCAGGCGCTGGTGCGCAACGCCCTCGCCGACCCGTTCGTGCTCGGGATCTCCTCGGGCGCCTCGGTCGGTGCCGCCGCCGTCGTCGTGTTCGGCCTGTTCGCCGGGCTGGGCGTGCTGGCCTTGTCGACGGCCGCGTTCCTCGGCGCGCTGGGCGCGACAGCGCTGGTGTACCTCGCCGCGCGCAGCCGTTTCGGCCTGACGCCGTTGCGGCTCGTGCTCACCGGGGTCGCCCTCACCTATGCCTTCCAAGCCGTGATGAGCGTGCTCGTCTACCTCTCGCCGAACGGGCAGGCCGCGCAGACCGTGCTGTTCTGGCTGCTCGGCAGCCTCGGCTCGGCGACATGGGCGTCCTTGCCGCTGGCCGCGCTCGGCGTGGTCGTGGCGATCGTGGTCCTGCTGCGCTACGGCACCGCGCTCGACGTCCTGTCCATGGGCGACGAGACCGCGATGAGCCTGGGCACCGACGCGGCCGCGTTGCGGCGCTGGCTGTTCCTGCTCACGGCGGTCGTCACCGGCCTGCTGGTGGCGGTGAGCGGGTCGATCGGGTTCGTCGGCCTCGTCCTGCCGCATGTGGTGCGGATGGTCGCCGGATCCGGGCACCGCCGCGTGCTGGCGCTCGCGCCACTGGTCGGCGCGGTCTTCCTGGTGTGGGTCGATCTGCTCGCGCGGACGCTGGTCGCGCCCG
Organism: Amycolatopsis sp. lyj-112; assembly: GCF_046549055.1. Taxonomy (NCBI): domain Bacteria; kingdom Bacillati; phylum Actinomycetota; class Actinomycetes; order Pseudonocardiales; family Pseudonocardiaceae; genus Amycolatopsis; species Amycolatopsis sp. lyj-112. Next base: position 338,355 of record NZ_JAJPWS010000001.1, read on the forward strand.
AGGAACTTCCGCTCGGCGTGATCACCGCGCTGATCGGGGTCCCGGTGTTCCTCGTGGTGATGCGCCGCCGCGGCTACGCGTTCGGGGGCCGCTGATGCTTTCTCTCAGCGAGTTGTCCGTCGACGTCGCCGGGTCGACGCTGATCCGCGCGCTGAACCTGGACATCGGCGCGGGCGAGGTCGTCGGCCTGCTCGGCCCCAACGGCAGCGGTAAATCGACGGCGTTGCGCTGCGTCTACCGGGCGCTGACGCCGTCCGCCGGAACCGTTCTGCTCGATGGCATCGATCTCGCGGAACAGGGGCTGCGTGACACCGCCCGCCGGATCGCCGCGCTCACCCAGGACAGCCGCGCGGACCTGGACTTCACCGTCGAAGAGGTCGTCGCGCTGGGCCGGTCGCCGCATCAGCGAGGCAACCTCAGGCTGTCCGCGCGTGAACGCGAATTATGCCGGGAAGCCTTGCGGCGAATGGACATCACGCACCTCGCGCAGCGCAGTGTGCTGACGCTCTCCGGCGGCGAACGACAGCGCGTCCTGGTGGCGAGGGCACTCGTCCAGGAACCCGAGGTGCTGGTCCTCGACGAGCCGACCAATCATCTCGACGTCCGTCACCAGGTGGAACTGCTGAAGTTCCTGCGCGACTGCGGGCTCACCGTGCTGGTCGCGCTGCACGACCTGAACCTCGCGGCCGCAGTCTGTCATCGGATCGCGTTGCTGCGCGGCGGATCGCTCGCCGCCTGTGGCACCCCGGCCGAAGTGCTCACGCCCGAAACCGTCCGCTCGGTGTTCGGCGTCGAGGTCACGCAGGTGACCCATCCCGGAACCGGTGCGCTGCAACTGCTGTACGACCTTCCCGCCGAAGAAACCGAGGGGATCCCACGATGAAGCCGTCCCGGACGACCGCGCTGATGGCCGCGGTCTTGCTCCTGAGCGCGTGCGGCGCGCAGGTCGAAGCAGGCCCGGCCGCACCGGCACAGGCCACGGTGACCAACTGCGGCGCGCAGGTCGCCTTCCCGGCGCCGCAACGTCCGGTGGCCTACGACGTTTCCGGCGCCGAGAAGATGTTCGCGCTCGGGCTCGCCGGCCGGATGCGCGGCTACGTCATGAACTCGCTCGGCGACCCGTCGATCGCCGGATCGCCGTGGAAGGACGATTACGCGAAGGTCGAGCGGCTCGGCACCTCGCGGGTGACGCGCGAGATCCTGGTCAACGCCAAGGCGGACTGGGTGATCGCCGGGTGGAACTCCGGGTTCAGCGAGGAACGCGGGATCACCCCGAAACTGCTGGACCAGGTCGGCATCCGCAGCTACCTGCACACCGAGACCTGCTGGGAGTACCCGGCCGCGAAGGCCGAAGTGACGCCGTTGGAGGCGCTCTACACCGACCTGCGCAACCTCGGTGACATCTTCGGCGTCCGCCAGCGGGCCGACGAACTGGTCACGGAACTCAAGGGGCGGTTCGACAAGGTACGGGCCGCGGCGCCGAAGACCGCGCCCGCGAAGGTGTTCGTCTACGACTCCGGCACCGATCAGCCTTTCACCGCCGGAAAACACGCCGCTCCCCACGACATCATCGAAGCGGCGGGCGGGACGAACGTCTTTCGCGATCTCCAGGACGGCTGGGGCAGCGTCGGCTGGGAAGCGGTCGTGAGGGCCGAGCCCGAGGTGATCGTCGTGGTGGACTACGCCGACCAGCCCGCGCAGGACAAGATCGCGTTCCTCAAGTCCTCGCCCCAGCTGAAGAACACGCCCGCCGTGCGCGACAACCGGTTCCACATCGTTTCCTACGGCGATCTCGTGAGCGGGCCGCGTAACGCGAGCGGCGCCGAATCACTGGCCACGTACCTGCGTTCGATCGGCCGGTGATCGCGATGCATCCGGCGCCGCTCGTCCACGAGCACGTCACCGACGCGATCAAGACGCCGGCACTCATCCGGCTCACCCCGAACGTCGTGCTGATCCGGTTCGAGACCCTCAAGGTCTACGCCGCACTGGGCGCGGTCCGGTCGCTGCTCGCCGACGGGATCGTCCGAAAAGGACAGACGCTGGTCGACAGTTCCAGCGGGATCTACGCGCTCGCGCTGGCGATGGCCTGCCACCGCTACGGCCTGCGCTGTCATATCGTCGCCTCCACCACCGTCGACCTCACCATGCGTTCGCAGCTGGAGATCCTGGGCGCGACGGTGGACCAGATGCCGCCGTCCGAAGACCTCAGGCTCGACCAGCGGCGCCGGGTCGCGCGCGTGCACGAACTGCTGGAGCGTCACCCGGACATGCACTGGATGCGCCAGTATCACGATCCCGTGCACTACCTGGGTTACGGCGAGGTCGCCGGGCTCGTCGCCCGCGCGCTGCCCGCCGGGCCGGTGACCGTCGTCGGAAGTGTGGGCACCGGGGCGTCGACCGGCGGTATCGCGCGGTCGCTACGCGAACGGGACCCGGGCGTCCGCCTGACCGGGGTCCAGCCGTTCGGCAGCGTCACCTTCGGCAGTGAGCGGTTCACCGATCCGGACGCGATCATCGCCGGTATCGGCAGCGCGATCCAGTTCGACAACGTCGATCACGAACTGTACGACCGGGTCCACTGGCTCGATTTCGTGCACGCCATGGCCGCGACGATCGGCCTGATGCGGGAGCACGCGGTGTTCGCCGGGCTTTCCACCGGCGCGGCGTACCTGGTCGCGGGCTGGGAGGCCGCGCGGAATCCGGACCGGACGCACGTCGTGATCGGCGCGGACACCGGGCACCGTTACACCGCGAGGGTGTTCGCCCGGCATCGTGAAGCGGTCGATCCGGCCGGGCTTCACCCGCGCGAGATCGGCTCGCTGGACGACCTCGCCCCGCCGTGGTCGGCGATGGACTGGCGCCGTCGCCGGTTCGGAAAGCCCACATTGCCGTCCATGCGGCCGTACCGGAAGGAGCGGGCGTCGTGACCGTCGTCCTGCTGGAAGCGCTCACCTTCGGCCTGGGCAGGCTCGCCGACGCGGCGGCCGAGGCCGGGCGGAAGGTGGTGCTGTTCACCGGAAACCGCGAGATCTATCGCTACGAACTAGGCACCCTCGGGCCCGGCAGGGTCGAGGTCGTCGACATCGACACCACCGGCATCGAGGCATGCGAGGCCGCGTTGCGCGCCATTCCGGACCTCGCCGGGATCATCAGCTCGACCGACACCTGGGCACTGCCCGGCGCGGAGCTCACCGCCCGCCTCGGGCTGCCGGGACCGGACGCGGCGGCCGTGCGGGTGTTGCGGGACAAGGGCGCGGTGCGCGACCTGCTGTACGAGCACGGTCTCACCCGGGGACGGCCGGTGCCGGTCATGGTCGCCGAAGAACTCGGGTTTCCCTTGGTGGTCAAGGATTCTTCGGGGACGTCGTCGCGCGGGGTGTGGCTCGTCCGCGACGCCGCCGAACTCGGTCGCGCCCGGCTGGAGGCGAAGGACACGCCGCTCAAGGGGCACCTGATCGCCGAGCCGTACTTCGCCGGCCCGCTCTACAGTGCGGAAACCGTTACCTGGCAAGGGCAGACCCGGTTGCTCGGGATCCTGTCGCGCCAGTTGTCGCCGGAACCCGTGCGACGTGAGGAAGCCGCCGCGTTCCCGGTCGCGTTTCCCGAGGCCGAGCACAACGAACTGGCCGAGTGGATCGGCCGTGTGCTCAAGGCGGCAGGGCACGAGCAGGGCTTCGCGCATACCGAATTCGTCCTCACCGCCGACGGCCCGGAGGTCGTCGAGATCAACATCCGGATCGGCGGGGCGATGCTCGGTGAGGCGCTGTGCCGGTCGTTGGACACCAACGTCTACACCGCGATGATCTCGATGGCGCTGGGGGAGGAACCCGCGTTGCTCACCCAGGATGTCGGCGGTGGCCCGGGAGTCGCGTTCGTCCTGGCGTACCCGGCCATCGAGGGCGTTTTGAAGGGCTGGTCCGGGCTCGACCGGCTGCCCGGCCTTCCCGGCGGGCCCGAGTGGTACCCGACGGCGAGCGCGGGAGGCGAGATCCGGCACCTGGCGGATCAACGGTCCTGCACCGGGATCCTGCTGGCCGAAGGACCGACCGCGGAACTCGCCCTGCACCGCGCGCTCGCCGCGGCGAGCGGGATCACTCCCGAGGTCGAGCCCTTCCCCGTAGTTTGAGAGTTTTCTCAGATGGATAGCCCTACTTTCTGTTTCAGGAAGTAGGGCTATCCATCTGGAGGGACTGTGGGCGAAGCAGTGGGCAGGCGTGCGGTACTCGGGGGCGCGGCGGCGGCCGGAGTGGCGATGCTGACGGCGAACACCGCCGTGGCGCAGGAGACTCAGCGAGGGAAGGGGCGCTTCGCGGGCAAGGTCGTGGTCGTCACGGGGGCGACGTCGGGAATCGGCCGGGAGACGGCCATCGCCTTCGCCGCCGCCGGTGCCAAGGTCGGTTTCTGTGGCAGGCGCGAAGATCTCGGCCGGGAGGTCGAGCGAGAAATCCGGCGCGTGGGCGGTGAAGCGACCTACGTCAAGGCGGATGTCCGCGTGCCCGAACAGGTTCAGGCGCGTGGACGGTGTCGTCCGCCGGTACGGCAGGCTCGACATCGCGTTCAACAACGCCGGGATCCATCTCGGCAAGCCGCTGCACGAGATCACGATCGACGACTGGGAAGACGTGCAGCGCACCAACGCGCGCGGGGTCTTCCTCGCGATCAAGTACGAGGTGCCGCATCTGCTGAAGGCCGGTGGCGGGGTAATCGTCTGCACGGCGTCCGCGCAGGCGGACCACACCCGGCCGGGGCACGCCGCCTACACCTCGAGCAAACGTGCCGTGCAAGGTCTGGTGCGCGCGGCCGCGCTGGACTACGGCGCCCAGGGGATCCGGGTGCTGTCGATCGATCCCGGCACCGTCGACACCCGGTTGGTACGCCCACCGGGTATCCCGGACGACCTGTGGGCGCAGTTCAAGAAGGCGTGGGGTCCGCTGAACGTCCACGGTCTGCCCAGGATGGGAGAAGCCCAAGAGATCGCTTCGGCCGTTCTGGCGTTGTCATCACCGGATTTCGCCTATCTGACCGGTACTTCCGTCCTGGTCGACGGCGGGTTGAACACCGGGCGGCCGATGACCATGCCGCCCGGGTTCACCCCGCCCGGCTGATTCAGGAGCCGGGAACGCACTTCTTGGCCTCCGCGGCGGCGGCCTTGATCTCCGGTGAGTCCATTTTCATCGAAGCGAAGGGATCGGTGTTCTCCGTCAACGGTTTCTGTGCCGCGTCCAAGGCCTTGAGGCCCGCGTCCATCGCGGCCTGGCTCTTGGACGCGTCCAGCTTCCGCTTTCCTTCGGCCGCCGCGTCCCGTGACGCGGCGAAACGGTCCACCATGGACTTCTTCGCCTCGTCGCCGCCCGGGATCGGTGACGAGGGCAGCGCGGTCAGCTCGTCGACGGCCTTGCCGGCGAGCCCCGCGCGGGCCCCGAGGTCCTCGCTCAGCCATTTCCGGGTCAGCTCGGTGCCCGACTGCTGTTTGCTCGCGAGGTCGTTGTTCGCCTTCATGTAGCCGAACACCGCGCCGCATATCCCGTCGAGCCAGGCCACCGTCTTCGCGTCCGGCTTGTTGGGCGCCGAGGACGGCGGCGTGACGGTGACCGTCGCCGGCGCCGGCGATGCTTGAGGCGCCTCCCCGGAACAGGCCGTCACCGCGAACAGGGCTCCCACCAGGGAAGCAAGTAGAATTTTCGTCTTCATCGGATCTCCCCTCCGCCGTGAACACGTCCAAGAGGAGCCGGGGGTTGCCCGGAGATGACTACTACTTCTCGATGGCGTAGGCCTCGATCTCGACCTTCATCTTCGGGTTGAGCAGCGCCGAAACCTCGACCATGGTGGCCGCGGGCAGCACGTCGCCGAAGGCTTCGCGGTGCGCCCGCGCCACCAGTTCGGCGTCCTTGATGTCGGTTACGTAGGTGACGGTGCGCACCACCGCGGCCAGGCTCGAATCGGCGTCCCGGAGCGCGGTCTCGATGATCGAAAGCACCGCCGCCGCCTGTTCATAGGCGTCTCCCGAGAGGAAAGGTTCCCGGGCGGTGGTCCCGGAAACGTGGATGTGCTCGTCGACGCGCACCGCCCGGCTGTAGCCGAACACCTTCTCGAAGTCCCCGCCTGAGGGGATGTTCACCCGCTGAGTCATGACCCGAACGAAAGCACATCCGGCGGGCGCGGGGAACCGGATTCGGGATTCAGCGGGCGCCCGCTTCGGTGAGGAGAGCGGCGACCTCCTTCTGGCCCCCGGTCCGCGCATGGGCGAGGGGCGTGACGCCCTCTTTGTCGGCGAGGTTCACGTTCGCTCCGGCGTCGAGGAGCGCCCGTACCACCTCTTGGTGGCGCTGCCCGCCGTCGCCGAGGATGACCGCTTCGAGCAACGCCGTCCAGCCCAGGTCGTTCACGTGGTCGACGTCGATCCCGCTGCCCGCCACCAAGCGCACGTACTCGACGTGTCCCCGTTCGGAGGCGGGGATCAGCGAGACGCCGCCGAACCGGTTGGTGATGGTCAGATCCGGCCGTGCCGTGAGCAGCAGGCGGGCCATCGGGACGCTTCCGGTGACGCCGGTGACCAGCCATGGTGTGTCGTGCCGCCCGTCGAGCGCGTTCGGGTCCGCGCCTGCCTTGACGAGGATCCCGGCGATCTCGACCTTGTCCTCGGTCACCGCGATCAGCAGCGGGGTCCGGCCGCCACCGTCACGGGCTTCGAGGTCGGTGCCCGCCTCGACCGCCGTCCGGACCTGGTTCGCGTCGCCTCGCGCGACGGCTTCGAGCAGTGGGACCACGGGAACTCCTTGTGAGCTGGACGGTGTGCTGGGCGGGGCGCCCGGCGCCTGCGGGGAGCAGGCGCCGAGCATGAGGGTGGCGAGCAGCACCGCGACCGCCCGCTTCCCGATCATCAGCGAAGTTCCCCGATGGCGCGCGAGCCCGCGGTGGCGAAACGCTCGTCGAGGTCGCCGCTGGGTGCACCGCCGACCCCGATCCCGGCGATGGGGCCGCCGTTCACGGCCACCGGCACGCCACCGGCGAGGAAGAGGGTGCCGGGGATGTCCCGCACGGTCGGGCCGTCCCCCTGGGCGTTCTTCACCAGCGCGGACGTCGGCTGGCCGAAGGAGACCGCGGTGAATGCCTTGCGCTTGGCGGATTCCTCGGTCTGCGGGCCCGCGCCGTCTCCCTTGAGCAGCACGCGCACGGCGCCCGACCGGTCCAGCACGGCCACGGTCACCCGCTGGCCTTCCTTCTCAGCGGCGTCGAGCGCCGCCTGCGCGGCCCGGGTGGCGGCGTCGATGCCCAGCACGCTGGTCTGCACCACGGCCTGCGGTGCGGGCGGCTGTGGCTTACGGTCCTGCGCCTGCGCCGCGCCCAGCCCGGTGGCCAGGGCGACGGTCGCGAGACCGGCCGTCATGCCGAGGACGAGCCGGGTGCGGGGGAGCTTCGCGTTCATGGTGTTCCTCTTTCGTGGAGGGCGTTCGTTCTCCTTCGACTCTCGCTTCCGGCGGGGCTGAGCGAATCGGGCGTGCGGAGCCTGGTTCGCCGTCGTCCGGTCGGTGGGGCCATCCACCGAACGATTGATGTGGCATATCCCCGCCCGTGCTTACGATCATCTGCGACGACGGGAGGACCGAGATGAGGTGGGGCGCCGTGTGGAGGCCGAGCGCGCAGCTGAACGCCGCCATGCACGCCGGGTTCTTCCTGCTGCTGGCCGCGTCGGCGGCGAGGTTCGTCGTGGCGCACGACCTGAGCGGGGCGACGCCGCTGATCCTCGCGCTCACCGGCGCTCTCGCGCTCGTCTACGTGGCGGGAGTGCTGAGCTGGAAGAGCCTGGGACGGCGCCGCCCGGTGTGGCTGGCCGTGGTGATCGCGATCTGGCTCGCGCTGGTGGTGGCCGCGCCGAGCTTCGCCTGGTGCGCGGTGCCGTTGTTCTTCGTCTGCCTGCAGGTGCTGCGGTCGCGCACCGTGGTCGTGGTGGTCGTCCTGCTGACCGTCGCGACCATCCTCGCCCAGCTGCGGATCGCGAGCGGCTTCGATCCGAGCATCGTCCTCGCGCCGGTCGCCGTCGCGCTGATGGCCACGATGACGTTCCTGCAGCTCGACCGCGACCGGGTGAAGCAGGCGGAACTGATCGGGGAACTCGTGCGCACCAGGGTCCATCTCGCGGAAAGCCAGCGCATGGCCGGCGTGGTGCAGGAACGGGAGCGGCTGGCGCGGGAGATCCACGACACCCTCGCGCAGGGGCTGTCGAGCATGCGGATGTTGTTGCAGGCCGCGCAGAGGTCCTGGACCACGGATCCGGAACTGGCGAAAGCACATGTGGCCCGCGCCGTCGACGCGGCGGGCGGCAATCTCGAAGAGGCACGCCGGTTCGTCCGCGATCTCAGCTCCCCGCGACTCGACGGGACGGACCTTTCCGGTCCCCTGCGCGAGCTGACCGAGCACGTGGCCGCCGCCGTCGGGCACGTCGTGCGCTTCGAGATCAGCGGAGAGCCGTATCCGCTGGCTCCGGCAGTCGAGGCCGGGCTGCTGCGGATCGCCCAGAGCGCGCTGGCGAACGTGAACGAACACGCCGAGGCGGAGGAAGCCGCGGTCACTCTGACCTATCTGGCGGACAGGGTCGTCCTCGATGTCCGAGACGACGGCGTCGGCTTCGATCCGACCGCGGCCCGCACGAGGGACGGCCGCGGTTACGGGCTGGGGATGATCGGCGAGCGGGTCACCGGGCTCGGTGGTGAGATGGTCGTCGAAAGCGCACCGGGCGCGGGCACCGCACTCGCGGTCACCGTGCCCACCAGGGAGGTTCGATGACGATCCGGGTGCTGATCGTCGACGACCATCCGGTGGTGCGGGCGGGGATCGCCGCGCTGCTGGCCGGAGAACCGGACATCGACGTGATCGGCGAATGCGCCGGAGCGGATGAAGCACTGCGGTTCGCGTCCGCGCAGAAGGCGGACGTCGTCTTGATGGACCTCCAACTAGGTGCCGGACCGGACGGCGTGGACGCGACAGAACGCCTGACCGCGCTGCCGGACCCGCCCAGGGTGCTGGTGCTCACGACCTACGACGCCGAAATCGACATCACCAGGGCGGTGGCCGCAGGCGCGACCGGCTATCTGCTCAAGGCGGGCCCGCCCGACGATCTCTTCCGGGGCATCCGCGCGGCCTCGCGCGGCGAGACCGCCTTGGCACCTCAGGTCGCGGCACTGCTGGTCGGGCGCATGCGCGATCCGGTGCCCGCCTTGAGTCCCCGGGAGACCGAGATCGTCCAGTTGCTGGCGCAGGGGCTGATCAACCGGCAGATCGCCGCGCGGCTGTTCATCTCCGAGGCGACGGTGAAGACCCATCTGGTCCACATCTACGACAAGCTCGGCGTCGACAGCCGGGCAGGCGCGGTGGCCGTGGCCACGGAACGGAGGATCATTCGCAGTTGACCTAGAGCGCGCTCCAAGACCTTGCGTCCGCGGGCATGACGACGACTCTGATCACCGGAGCGAACCAGGGACTCGGCTTCGAGTCCGCCCGACGGCGGACTGGACGTACTGGTCAACAACGCCGGTATCGCGCCGGAATGGGGCGACGTCGTGGTCGGTGCCGAGGACCTGACGGCTGACCTGATGCGGCTGACCTTCGAGACGAACGTGATCGGCGTGTGCGGGTCCTCCACGCGTTTCTCTCACTGCTGCGGCGTTCTCCAGCGCCGGTCGTGGTCAATGTCAGCAGTGGCCTGGCTTCGCTGAGCCGAGCCGCCACCGCGGGAACATCGGCGCGGGCGTACCCAGGTGTCGCTTATCCGGCGTCGAAGGCCGCGGTCAACATGATCACCGTGCGGTACGCGAAGGCGTAGCTCCTCAGCGAAGGTTCCGCGCGAATGGCCCGCGAAGCCGGCGATCGACCTGTCGTTGACCGCGCAGCCGGACGACGACGAGTTCCGGATGACGGTTCTCGTCGATGACCTTGCGGACGCGCGCCCGCATGATCGGGTGGTACCGCCAGGCGATTTTGACGATGTGCTCGCGATCGGTGAAGAACGTGCGCAGCGGACCTCGACATTGCCACCGGCGATTTTCGAGCCGCGCCCGGCGCGACGTTTCAGCGTCCGGACGACGACGCGGGTCACGGTCAGGGTCCGCGGGTGGTCAAGCCAGACCAGTGCGTCGAGCCGTCCGGTCAGCTGCTCCCGGACCTCTTCGCCCTGCCATTCGATGGCCCAGTCGTTCCCGGTGAGGAACTCCAGGACATCGGCCTGCCAAGTCTCCCGCACCGTCCATCCGGGCCCGTGGAAGAAGGACTCGAACTCGACGAACGGCAGACCCATCCGCTCGCACAGGATTCGGGCGAGCGTCGACTTGCCCGATCCGGCCGGGCCCGCCACCGCGATCCGCTGGATTCGTCGTGCGGGAAGGGGATCGTCCGGGCCGATGACCTGCATACCGGGATCCTAGGAAAGAAGCCGGTTTCTCAGTGAGCCGGGAGGTACTTCACCGCGGCCATGACGCCATAGACCAGGGCGGCCAGGATCAGCACGATCATCGCGATCAGGACGAGCAGTACCGCGCAGCCGCCGAACCCGTCGCGTTTGCGCATCTCGCCTCTTGGCCGTGGAAGGAGCCCCTGCCGTCTTCAAGGTAGCAACCTGAAGCAACGGCCGTGGTCTTCGTGCTTTCAGCGAAATTGCTGGAGAGAGGGGGTATTCCCCGGATTTCGTAGTGTGCCCTCGGCAGGATTCGAACCTGCGACACCTGCCTCCGGAGGGCAGTGCTCTATCCCCTGAGCTACGAGGGCGTTGCCGCCTGAGCGACGTTCGAAGCTTAGCGCATACCGTCAGGGGGTCTCGCGCGCGGTGGTCGTTAACCGTGGTGGTGTTCGACGAGGCGCGCGAGGAGCCGGGTCAGCTGCTCCCGTTCGGCGGGTTCCAGTGGGGCGAGGAAGACGTCCTGCCTGTCGCTGACCAGGTCTTCCAGGTGTTGGAGGCGCCGGGTGCCGGTGCTGGTGAGGGTGATCAGGTTGCGCCTGCCGTCGGCCGGGTCGGGGGCGCGTTCGACGTAGCCCGCGTCGGCGAGTTCGTTGATGACGGCGACGACGTCGCTGCGGTCGATCCCGGTGCAGCGGCCCAGCGTGGCTTGGCTCGACGGGCCGTTCTCGTCGATGGCGGCGAGGATCCCGTAGTGGTACCGACGGGCGCCGCTGCGGGCGAACTCGTCGATCGCGAGCCGGTGTGCCACGGTGGCGGCCTGGTTGACCAGCCAGCTGGCCTTGCTGCGAAGCCGGGCGGGGGCGGTGCTCATCGGGGCAGCGTACCGAACCGTTGGCGGAACCAATGAATCCTGTTAGCGTTGGTGTTGCCAACGAACTGGGAGGACATCGTGATCGAACCGTACGAGGTGCGGATCCCCGAATCCGCCATCACCGACCTGCGGGCGCGGCTGCGCGGCACGCGCTGGCCCGAACCGGCCACTGTGGACGATTGGGAACAGGGTGTCCCGCTGGGGTTCGCGCGGGAGCTGTGCCGATATTGGGCCGAGGACTACGACTTCGGCCTGGCGGGACGGGTCAACTCCTTTCCGAATTTCAAGACCACTGTGGACGGTCTCGGTATCCATTTCCTGCATGTCCGCTCGCCGGAGCCGGACGCGACCCCGCTCGTGCTCACGCACGGGTGGCCGGGCTCGGTCGTCGAGTTCCTCGAGGTACTGGGGCCGCTGACCGATCCGCGTGCGTACGGTGGCGATCCCGCGGACGCGTTCCATGTCGTGGCACCGTCTTTGCCGGGATTCGGCTGGAGTGACAAGCCGCCGGTGACGGGGTGGACGGTCGAGCGCATCGCGCGGGCGTGGGACGAGGTGATGGGGCGCCTGGGTTACGAGCGCTACGTCGCGCAGGGCGGTGACTGGGGTTCCGCGGTGACGAACACGCTCGCCAAGGTCGTCCCGGAGCGGCTGATCGCCGTCCACGTGAACATGGCGGGCGTCGTGTACGACGAGGGCGTGCTGGGTGCGCCGACACCCGCCGAAAAGAAGACGATCGGCGATCTGGTGCGGTTCCGCGCGGTCGGGTCCGCGTACGCGCAGCAGCAGGCCACGCGTCCGCAGACGATCGGTTACGGGCTCACCGACTCGCCGGCGGCACAGGCCGCGTGGATCGCCGAGAAGTTCTGGGAGTGGACCGACAACGACGGTTCGCCGGAGAGCGCGCTGTCCTGGCGGCGGATGCTCGACGCGATCTCCGTCTACTGGTTCACCGCGACGGCGGCGTCGTCGGCGCGGATCTATTGGGAGAACAAGGAGCGGGACCTCTCCGAGGTTGCGGTTCCTTCGGGGATCTCGATCTTCCCTCGCGAGATCATCCGGCCGTCGCGGCGCTGGGCGGAGCTGCGCTACACCGATCTTCGCTGGTACGAGGAGCTGCCCAAGGGTGGTCACTTCGCCGCGTTCGAGCAGCCCGAGGCGTTCGTCGGGCAGCTGCGGGGGTTCATCCGGTCACTGAGGTAGCGGTGCGTGTCGGTTTCAGGTTTCGGGAAGGCCCTCCTGGGGGATGGCTTCCTTGTGTGGCTTAAGACATGGTGAACTTAGGCTCACCTGTATTGCACATATGCGCATGTGACAATATATTCGGCCTGTCGACTTCACGAGAGGCGGAACAATGGGTCACGGGCACGGGCATGGAACGGCCTCGCCGTCGAGCGCGTCAGGCCGCTACCTGAAGAGCCTGACGATCGCCCTGTGCGTCGGTTTCGGATTCATGGTCATGGAGTTCATCGTCGGGTTCGCCACCGGCTCGCTCGCCCTGATCTCCGACGCCGCCCATATGTTCACCGACGTCCTCGGGGTCGGGATGGCGCTGGCCGCGATCATGCTGGCCCGGCGCAGCGGGCCGACCCACACTCGCACTTTCGGGTTCTATCGGGCCGAGGTGCTCGCGGCGCTGGGCAACGCGATCCTGCTGTTCGGCGTCGCGGGCTACGTCCTGTTCGAGGCGGTCGGCCGGATCAAGGACCCGCCCGTCGTGCCCGGCCTGCCCGTGCTGCTGGCCGCCGCGGCGGGTCTGGTCGCGAACATCGTTTCGTTCCTGGTCCTGCGCAAGGGCGCCGAGGAGAGCATCAACGTCCGGGGCGCCTACCTCGAGGTCCTCGCCGACCTGATCGGCTCCGTCGGCGTGCTGGTGAGCGGCGTGATCACGCTGACGACCGGCTGGCGCTACGCCGACCCGATCATCGGTGTCGCGATCGGCCTGTTCGTCCTGCCCCGCACCTACGCCCTCGCTCGCCGTGCGCTGCGGATCCTGTTCCAGCACGCGCCGAAGGGCGTCGACGTCGCCGGGATCGAGGCCGAACTCGGCGCGCTGAAGGGCGTCGAAGACGTCCACGACCTGCACGTCTGGACCCTGACGTCCGGGATGGAGGTCGCGTCGGCGCATCTCACGATCGCACCGACCGTCGAGCAGTCCGCGGTGCTGACGGAGGCGCAGAACCTGCTGTCGAGCCGCTACTCGATCGAGCACGCGACCCTGCAGGTGGAAGTGCCCCAATGCGCTCAGCGCTGCCGGGAACTCTCCTGGTAGGGGGAGGGCGTCAGTCAGGGAGCGGAGCGGCCCCGCGCTCCTGCAGCAGTCCCTTCATCAGGGTGATCTCGGCACCCTGCGAAACGAGCATGCTCCGCGTCAGCGACTTCACGTCGGCCACCGCGGTGTGGTCGTTGCCGTACTGCGCCATCGCCGTGCCGCCCACGTGGTGCCGCAGCATCAGCTGAAGGAAGAAGACGTCCATCTCCTTGCCGGTCAGCGACCGCAGCTTGGCCAGTTCGGCCGACGTCGCCATCCCGGGCATCGGCGCGCCGTTCGACGGCTGCATCCCGGAGCCGCCGTGCCCGGAGTGGCCGGCCATCGGCTCGGTCATCCAGGTCATGTAGGCGCCGGTCGCCTGCTCGGGCTGGCCCCAGAGGCCGAGCCAGCCCTTCATCCGGCCGACCTGGCCGGTCTGCGTCCGCTCGATGTCGAACGCGAGGGTCTTGATCGCCTGATCGGCCGTGTGGTCCCGCGCCCAGCCCGCCATGGTGACGGCCTGGAGGTGGTGCACCGACATGTCCTGCGCGAAGCCGACCTCGACCGATCCCGCTCCCGGGTTCGTGGGAGCGGGATCGGTGTCGATCAGCCGGGTCGTCAAGGCGCCGAGGCCGAAGCCGAGGATCAGCATGACGACCAGGGCGGCCCCGATCACCAGCCATCGGGACGTCGGCGCGCGCGGTGTTTCGCCGCCGGTTTCGTCGACGTACTGGAGATCGGGGTCCATCTGGCTCACTACTTGCTCGCGGGCGCCGAGGGCTGGGTGGCCGGGGGCTGCGACGGCTGCCCGGGCTGCCCGTCCTGCTGGGTGCCCGCGGTGCCCTTGTAGTCCATCGGTTTGGCGTCCGGCCCCGGCGGGGTCGGGTCGAACTCGCCCGGCTCGATCTGCGCGTCGCAGGTGGCGTCACGCTCGGGGTACGCGCCGTACGGGTTGGTGCGCAGCGCCGCGATGAACTGGTCGATCCGCTCGTCGGTGGCGCTGTCCAGCTTCAGCTGGTGGCCCCAGGACTGCAGCGAGATCGGCTTGTCGAGGTTCGGGTACGGCGACATCGTGGTGTACGGCTTGCCCTCGACACGGACCTTCAGCAGGTCGAGCGCCTCGCCGCTGATCTGCTGCGGGTTGTAGGCGATCCAGACCGCGCCGTGCTCGAGACCGTGGACCATGTTCTCGTTGCGCACGGCGTTCGGGTAGACGACACCGTTGCACGAGGCCCAGGCCTGGTCGTGCGGTCCGCCGTAGGGCGGGGTCTTGTCGTAGGCGACGCGTTCGGCGGCGGTGACGTGCACGCTGCCTTCGTACGTCGTGGTGGTCACGCCGTTGATCCGCTTGGAGGGATCCGGGTCCTGCTGCGAAGGCGCGAAGGCGGCGGCGGTCTCTTCCCGCGTCTTCTGCTCGCGCTTCGGCGCCGAGGCGACCATGTAGTAGGTGACCACGGAAGCGGCCAGGGCGACGATCGCGACGACCGCGATGATCGTGCCCCAGGGTGTGCCCTTCTTGGACACGACGGAACTACGGGCGGCCTTCATGGCGTCCTTCGACGACGCGCCCTTTTTTCTGGTTGTCCCGTTAGCCATGGCTCCTGCGTTCTCCGAAGGGGGTGGGTCCCTGCGCGGGCCAGTGTAGAGACCGGACGTCTGATCACCGTGAACAGTGTGAAGATCACCGGCTTGGCTCACACCTTCCGGCGGTCGCTGCGAAGCCGGGACCAGGTCACACCTAGAATTCCACGAGTGACTCCCGCAGCTCTCGCCGACCTGGTCCGTAACTCAGCCGTGCAGGTTCTCACCGCGCGCGGTCTCGACGACTCCGTGCTGCCGGAGAAGGTGACGATCGAACGTCCCCGCAACCCCGAGCACGGTGATTACGCGACCAACCTGGCGCTGCAGGTGGCCAAGAAGGCGGGCATGAAGCCCCGCGACTTCGCCGACGCGCTGGCCGAGGCCCTCGCGGCCACGGACGGGATCGACTCGGCCGAGGTCGCCGGGCCGGGCTTCCTCAACCTGCGGCTCGCCGCCGACGCGCAGGGCCAGATCGTCCAGCAGGTGCTCGACGCCGGCGAGCGGTACGGCCTCGGCGACGCGCTGGCCGGGGTCAAGATCAACCTCGAGTTCGTCTCCGCGAACCCCACCGGCCCGATCCACCTCGGCGGCACCCGCTGGGCCGCGGTCGGCGACGCACTGGGCCGCGTGCTGTCCGCGCAGGGCGGCCTCGTCACCCGCGAGTACTACTTCAACGACCATGGCGGGCAGATCCCCCGGTTCGTCGGGTCGCTGATCGCCGCAGCCAAGGGCGAGCCCGCCCCCGAGGACGGCTACGCGGGCGGCTACATCAACGACATCGCCGCCGAGGTCATCCGGCAGGAGCCGAGCGCGCTGTCGCTGCCGGACGAGGAACGCGCCGAGACGTTCCGCCGGGTCGGCATCGAGCTGATGTTCACCGAGATCAAGCAGAGCCTGCACGACTTCGGCACCGACTTCGACGTCTACTTCCACGAGAACTCGTTGCACGAGTCCGGCGCGGTCGCGTCCGCGGTCCAGCGGCTGAAGGACTCCGGGAACCTGTACTTCGAGGACGGCGCCTGGTGGCTGAAGACCAAGGAGCACGGCGATGACAAGGACCGCGTCGTCATCAAGAAGGACGGCAACCCGGCTTACGTCGCCGGCGACCTCGCCTACTTCCAGGACAAGCGCAAACGCGGGTTCGACCTCTGCATCTACATGCTCGGTGCGGATCACCACGGCTACATCGCCCGGCTGAAGGCCGCCGCGGCCGCCTTCGGTGACGACCCGGCCGTCGTCGAGGTGCTGATCGGCCAGATGGTCAACCTGGTCTCCGACGGCAAGCCCGTCCGGATGAGCAAGCGCGCGGGCACCGTGATCACCATGGAGGACCTCGTCGGGACCGTCGGTGTCGACGCGGCCCGCTACGAGCTGATCCGCTACTCGGTCGATTCCACTTTGGACGTCGACCTCGATCTGCTGCGCAAGCATTCGAACGACAACCCGGTCTACTACGTCCAGTACGCCCACGCGCGGCTGGCCTCGTTGCAGCGCAACGCTTCCGACCTCGGCCTCACGTCCGGCGGCGACGTCGACTTCGGACTGCTGACGCTGCCCGCCGAAGGTGACCTGATCCGGACGCTCGGCGAATTCCCGACCGTCCTCCGCCGGGCCGCACTGCTGCGCGAACCGCACCGTGTCGCCCGGTACCTCGAAGAACTCGCCGGTGCGTACCACAAGTTCTACGCCGTCGGCCGCGTGCTGCCCCAGGGCGACGAGGAGGCCACCCCCCTCACGTTCGCCCGGCTCGCGCTGTGCGAAGCCGTCCGCCAGGTGCTGGCGAACGGTCTCAACGTGCTCGGTGTCTCTGCTCCGGAACGGATGTAATCGATGGCTCACCCCGCGGGCCCCCGCCACGCCGACGTCTACCCCCACGCCGACGCTTCCGGTTTCCCGCCGTCGAGTGCCGACGAGCTCGACAGGCTGTACCCGAAAGTCTGGCCCCGCAACACTTTCCGCGGCGGAGACGGCGTCGTGCGCATCGCCGGCGTCGACGTCCGCGAACTCGCCGAGAAGTACGGCACGCCGCTGTTCATCGTCGACGAAGCCGACTTCAAGTCCCGCTGCGCCGACTACGCCGAGGCGTTCGACGACCCGGCGCTCGTGCACTACGCGTCCAAGGCGTTCCTGTCCATCGAGATCGCCCGCTGGGTGGCCGAGCAGGGGCTGAGCCTGGACGTCTGCAGCGGCGGCGAACTCGCCGTGGCGCAGCGCGCGAACTTCCCGGCCGAGCGGATCACCTTCCACGGCAACAACAAATCGGTCGCCGAACTCGAAGCCGCGGTCGAGGCCGGTGTCGGCACGGTCGTGGTCGACTCCTACTTCGAGATCGCGCGGCTGGCCGACGTCGCCGTCCGGAACGACATCGTCCAGGAAGTGCTGATCCGGGTCACCGTCGGCGTCGAGGCGCATACGCACGAATTCATCGCGACGGCGCACGAGGACCAGAAGTTCGGCTTCTCGCTGGCCTCCGGTGACGCGGCCGAGGCCGTGCGCCGGGTGCTCAACGCGCCGTCGCTCAAGCTGGTCGGCCTGCACAGCCACATCGGTTCGCAGATCTTCGACGCCGACGGTTTCGAGGTCGCCGCCCGCCGCGTGGTCGGCCTGCTCGCCGAACTGGCGAAGGAGCACGGCACCGACCTGCTCGACCAGCTGTCCATCGTCGACCTCGGCGGCGGTTTCGGTATCGCCTACACCGACAAGGACAACCCGCCGCCGCCCGCGCAGATGATCACGCAGATCCGCGAGATGGTGCGCAAGGAATGCGAGTACGCGGGCCTTCCGGTGCCGAGAATCGCCGGTGAACCGGGTCGGGCCATCGCCGGTCCCGGCACCATCACGCTGTACGAGGTCGGCACCATCAAGGACGTCTCGCTCGGCGACAACGCCGCCCGGCGCTACGTCAGCGTCGACGGCGGGATGAGCGACAACATCCGCACTGCGCTCTACGACGCGGTGTACGACTGCCGCGTCGTTTCCCGCTCCGCGGACGACGGTGACGGCCAGGTGGCCGCCGCGTTGTCCCGGGTCGTGGGAAAACACTGTGAATCCGGTGACATCGTCGTCCGGGACTGCTGGCTGCCCGACACCCTGGCACCCGGCGACCTGCTCGCCGTGGCGGCCACGGGGGCGTATTGCTACTCGATGGCCAGCGGGTACAACCGGCAGCCGCGGCCCGCGGTGGTGGCCGTGCGCAACGGCAGCGCCCGCGTGCTGCTGCGGCGGGAGACGACGGACGACATGCTGCGCCTGGAGGTCTAGCAAGTGTCTACTGTAGACGGACGCGTGATCAGGGTCGCCCTGCTCGGCTGCGGGACGGTCGGCGGTGAAGTGGTCCGGCTCCTCACCGAGCAGGCCGACGAGCTCGCCGCCCGGGCCGGCGCCCGGGTGGAGCTGGCCGGGATCGCGGTGCGGCGCCCAGACAAGCACCCCGAACTGCCACCGGAGCTGGTGACCTCCGACGTGACGAAGCTCGTCACCTCCGACGACGTCGACGTGGTCGTCGAACTGGTCGGCGGGGTCGAGCCGGTGCGGGAGTGGCTGCTCGACGCGCTCAAGGCCGGAAAAGCCGTTGTCACAGCGAACAAAGCGCTGCTGGCCGAGCATTCCGCGGAACTGTTCGAGGCGGCCGACGCGGCCGGTGTCGACCTGTATTTCGAGGCGGCCGTTGCCGGGGCGATCCCGTTGCTGCGCCCGCTGCGCGAATCGATGGCCGGCGACCGCATCACCCGCGTGATGGGCATCGTCAACGGCACCACCAACTTCATCCTCTCCGCGATGGACCAGACAGGCGCCGGTTACGCGGAGACGCTCGAAGAGGCCAGCAGGCTCGGATACGCCGAGGCGGACCCGACGGCCGACGTCGACGGCTACGACGCCGCGTCGAAGGCCGCGATCCTCGCCTCGCTCGCGTTCCACACCCGGGTGACCGCCTCCGACGTGCACCGCGAAGGCATCGCCGACGTCACGGCCTCGGACCTCGCCGCGGCGAACGTGCTGGGCCGGACGGTGAAACTGCTCGCCATCTGCGAGCGCGTCACGGCCGACGACGGCGTCGAATCGATTTCGGCGCGCGTGCACCCGGTGATGATCCCGCGCAGCCACCAGCTCGCGGGTGTCGGCGGCGCGTTCAACGCCGTCTACGTCGAGGCCGACGCGGCGGGCGAGCTGATGTTCTACGGACAGGGCGCCGGTGGCGCGCCCACCGCGAGCGCCGTGCTCGGCGACCTCGTCGCGGTGGCCCGCAACCGGGTCGTCGGCGGCCGCGGCCCGCGCGAATCCGCGCACGCCGCGCTTCCGGTGCGGCCGATGGGCCAGACGCCGACGCGCTACCACGTCAGTCTCGACGTGGCCGACCGCGCGGGTGTGCTCGCCCAGGTGGCGCTGGCGTTCGCCGCGCACGGTGTCAGCATCGCCGCGGTGCGGCAGCGGGACGCCAACGACACGGCCAGCCTGGTCGTGGTCACCCACCTGGCGCCCGACGCCGCCCTGAAGTCCACTGTGGACGATATTGCCGAACTCGACGTGGTGAACCAGGTCGTCAGCGTGATGCGCGTGGAAGGCGAAGACCAGTGATCTCCCAGCCCTGGCCCGGAATCATCCAGGCGTACCCCGACCGGATCCCGGTCCCGTCCGGCGCGAAGGTGATCACGCTCGGCGAGGGCAACACACCGCTGCTGCCCGCGCCGCATCTTTCGGACCTGACCGGCTGCGAGGTCTATCTCAAGGTCGAAGGCGCGAACCCGACCGGATCCTTCAAGGACCGCGGGATGACCGTCGCCATCACGCACGCGCTCGCGAGCGGGCTCCAGGCGGTCATCTGCGCCTCCACCGGCAACACGTCGGCCTCGGCCGCGGCCTACGCGGCCCGCGCCGGGCTCACCTGCGCGGTGCTGGTGCCCCAGGGCAAGATCGCGATGGGCAAACTCGCCCAGGCCGTGCTGCACGGCGCGCGGATCCTGCAGGTGGACGGCAACTTCGACGACTGCCTCGAACTCGCGCGCAAGACCGCGGTCGACTATCCGGTGACGCTGGTCAACTCGGTCAACCCGGTGCGTATCGCGGGCCAGAAGTCGGCCGCGTTCGAGATCTGCGACGCCCTCGGCAAGGCGCCGGACATCCACTGCCTGCCGGTCGGCAACGCCGGCAACATCACCGCCTACTGGGCGGGGTATTCCGAGTACGCCGGTGACGGTGTGGTGAAGAACACCCCGCGCATGTTCGGCTTCCAGGCCGCCGGCGCGGCCCCGCTGGTGCACGGCGAACCCGTGGCGGACCCGGACACCATCGCGACCGCGATCCGCATCGGCAGCCCCGCTTCCTGGGGTGCCGCGGTGAAGGCGAAGGACGCCTCCGCCGGGCTGTTCGAGGCCGTCACCGACGAGAAGATCCTCGAGGCGTACCGGCTCCTCGCCCGCAAGGAGGGCGTGTTCGTCGAGCCCGCCTCGGCGACGAGCGTCGCCGGGCTGCTCGCCACGGCCGCCGACGGACGCCTGCCGAAGGGCTCCTTGGTGGTCTGCACGGTCACCGGGCACGGCCTGAAGGACCCGGCCACGGCGCTGGAAGGCAACGTCGAGGTCGAGCCGCTCGCCGTCGACCCGACGGCCGTCGCCGCCGCGCTGGACCTGCGATGACGCTGATCACCGTCAAGGTCCCGGCGTCCTCGGCGAACCTCGGACCGGGGTTCGACACGCTGGGCCTCGCCCTCGCGCTGTACGACACCGTCGAGCTGCGGATCACCGACGCCGGGCTCAAGGTCGAGGTGATCGACGCCGGCGCGGGCGGGGTGGACGACGTCCCGACCGACGAGTCGCACCTCGTCGTGCGGGCCTTCCGGCGCGGCTGCGAACACTTCGGCATCCGGCCGCCCGGTCTGCACCTGCGGTGCTTCAACGCCATCCCGCACGCTCGCGGGCTCGGCTCGTCGGCCGCCGCCGTCGTGACCGGCGTCTCAGCGGCGTATGCGCTGGCTGAGAAGGCCCTGGACGACGACGCGCTGCAACTGGCCGCCGGGTTCGAAGGGCACGCCGACAACGCGGCGGCGAGCCTGCTGGGCGGCTTCGTGGTCGCCTGGAACGAGGGCGAGCGCTTCCGCGCCGAACGGCTCCAGCCGCATCACGACATCCGGCCCGTGGTCGCCGTCCCCGCGCTGCGCTCCTCGACCGACGCCACGCGCGGGCTGCTGCCCGCGCAGGTCCCGCACGCGGACGCGGCGTTCACCGCCGGCCGGGCGGCGCTCGCGGTGCACGCCCTCACGGCGCGCCCCGACCTGTTGCTCTCCGCTACCGAAGATCGGCTTCACCAGCACTACCGGGCGCCCGCGTACCCGGCGAGCAGCGAGCTGGTCCGCGCGCTGCGGGCCGAAGGGGTGGCCGCGGCCATCTCCGGGGCGGGTCCGTCCGTGCTCGCGCTGACCACGACCGGAGTACTCCCGGCGGGCATCGACGTCACATCGTTCGACGTCATCGAGTTGCCGATCGATCCGGGCGGCGTTCAGGTTGCGGCTCAGTAAAGCCTCGGTCACGTGCGGGACCCTGGCCCCGCCACGCGGGGGGTGGTTGTTGCACCCGGCCGTGGCGCGGACTACCCTCGGGGGCGTTCGATCACCGTGCGTTTCCGCACCCGGTGCCGGGCCAGGTGAACAGTGAGATCCTTGGCTCGCATCCTTCGTTGATCCGCCAGTTCCGCACACCGCCTGGCAAGCGGGAGTGGCGGAGGGACGCAGGCGGGTTCCCGGTTCCAGCGGTGCCGAATTCCGCTTCCTCCGTTTGGGGGAAGCAAACCCCTTGTGCTGGAGGCCTTCTAGCTGTGTTCAACACGGCCGAGGAGCTGCTCACCCGCATCGGGGGACAGATACGCCGTTTCGCAATCGGACGCGAACGGCGGTCCGCTGATCCGCCTGGAGGCGTGGATCGGTCAGGAAGGACATTTGTGAGCAACACCGATCTTTTGAGCGACGTCGAGGGTGGCGCCGCCGAGTCGAACGGCGTCGTCGCTCCCAAGCGGACGGTCGGCGGGTTGACCGGCAAGACCGTCGCGGAACTGCGCTCGATCGCTGGGGATCTTGGCATCGGCGAGACCACGGGTATGCGTAAGGGCGACCTGATCGCGGCCATCCGTGAGCGCCAGGGCAAGACCAAGCGCAAGACCCCCGCGGCGGCGAGCGAAACGCTTCCGCTCGAGGGGATCGAAGTACCACAGAAGGCTCCCAAGTCGGAGGCCCCGAAGCAGGCGGCTCCCAAGCAGGAGTCCCCGAAGGCCGAAGCGCCCAAGGCGGAGACGGCTCCGGCCGAGGCTCCGCGCGTGGAAAAGGCCGAGAAGGTTTCGGAGAACGGTTCCGCGCAGGCCGCCGAGCGCCCGGCGCAGCAGGAGAACCAGCAGGACGGCCAGTCGCAGCAGGAAGAGGGCGGCCGCAGCCGTCGTCGCCGCGGCTCGAACCGTGCCGCGGGTTCGCCCGAGCAGGGCGGCCAGCAGCGGGAGCGCGGTGAGCAGCGCGAGCGCGGCGACCGCAACGAACGCGGCGACCGCAACGAACGCGGTGACCGCAACGAACGCGGTGACCGTGCCGAGCGCGGCGAGCGTGCCGAGCGCAACGACCGCGGTGACCGAGGCGAACAGCCCGGCAACCGCCAGGGCAACCGGGACGGCGGCCGTGACGGCAACCGCGATGGTGGCCGTGACGGCAACCGCGAAAACCGGGGCCAGGACAGCCGGGGCCAGCGCAACCAGCCGCAGGGCGGCCAGGACAACCGTGGCCAGAGCCAGGGCCAGGGCCCGCAGGGTGACGACGACGAGGAAGGCGGCCGTCGCGGCCGTCGCTTCCGCGACCGTCGCCGCCGGGGCAGTGGCGGTGGACGGCCCGAAGCCGGTTCGCCGGACACCGAGATCCGCGAGGACGACGTCCTGCTGCCCGTCGCGGGCATCTTGGACGTGCTGGACAACTACGCGTTCGTCCGTACCTCGGGCTACCTCGCCGGGCCGAACGACGTGTACGTCTCGCTTTCGCTGGTCCGCAAGTACGGCCTGCGCCGTGGTGACGCCATCACCGGTGTCGTGCGCCAGCCGCGTGACGGCGAGCAGCAGCGGCAGAAGTTCAACCCGCTGGTGCGCGTCGACTCGATCAACGGCCTGGAGCCGAACGAGGCGAAGAACCGCCCCGACTTCACCAAGCTGACCCCGCTGTACCCGAACGAGCGCCTGCGCCTCGAAACCGAGTCGCACAAGCTCACGACCCGCGTCATCGACCTGGTGATGCCGGTCGGCAAGGGACAGCGTGCGCTGATCGTCTCGCCGCCGAAGGCCGGTAAGACCACGATCATGCAGGACATCGCGAACGCGATCTCCACGAACAACCCCGAGTGCCACCTGATGGTCGTCCTGGTGGACGAGCGTCCGGAAGAGGTCACCGACATGCAGCGGTCGGTGAAGGGTGAGGTCATCGCCTCCACCTTCGACCGTCCGCCGTCCGACCACACGTCGGTCGCGGAGCTGTCGATCGAGCGGGCGAAGCGGCTCGTCGAGATGGGCCACGACGTCGTCGTGCTGCTCGACTCGATCACCCGCCTCGGCCGTGCGTACAACCTCGCGGCCCCGGCTTCCGGCCGGATCCTCTCCGGTGGTGTCGACTCGACCGCGCTCTTCCCGCCGAAGCGTTTCCTCGGCGCGGCGCGCAACATCGAGAACGGCGGCTCGCTCACGATCTTCGCCACGGCGATGGTCGAGACCGGGTCCACCGGTGACACGGTGATCTTCGAAGAGTTCAAGGGCACCGGTAACGCGGAGCTCAAGCTCGACCGGAAGATCGCCGAGCGCCGGGTGTTCCCCGCGGTGGACGTCAACCCGTCCGGTACCCGCAAGGAAGACCTGCTGCTCTCGCCGGACGAGCTCGCGGTCACCCACAAGCTGCACCGGGTGCTGCACGCGCTGGACTCGCAGCAGGCGATCGACCTGCTGATCTCGCGTCTGCGCAAGACGAAGACCAACCTCGAGTTCCTCATGCAGGTCTCGAAGACGGCCCTCGGCTCGAACGACGACGACTGATTTTTCGAAGCGAAGGGGCCCTTCGCCGCATCTCATGCGGTGAAGGGCCCCTTCGTCACGTCCGGGGAGGACGAGATGGGTTCGGTACCGGGGCGGATCGTCGTCTACGGCGTCACCGGTTCGGGGAAGACGACCTTGGCCCGGAAACTGGCCGAGCGCACCGGGCTGCCGTGGCATTCGGTGGACGACGACCTCGCTTGGGAACCGGGCTGGGTGGCCGTGCCCGACGAGGAGCAACGGCGCCGGATCACCCTCTTGGTCGCTGAAGACCGCTGGATCATCGACGGCATGTTCTCCAGATGGCGCGACATCGCCTTGCCCCGGGCCGAACTGATCGTGGCGCTGGACTATCCGCGCTGGGTTTCGCTGAGCAGGCTGGTGCGCCGGACGGTGGTGCGCTGCGTCACCCGCCGCCGGATCTGCAACGGCAACGTCGAGACAGTGCGAGAGATCTTCTCGGGCGACTCGATCATCGTGTGGCACTTCCGGTCCTTCGCCCGCAAACGGCGGATCCTCCGCGGCTGGGAGGCCGACCCCGGGGTGCCTGTGGTGCGGCTGACCTCGCCGCGGAAGACAAGGCGTTGGCTCGCGTCTCGTGAGTGGTGATGACGGTTCTAACCGTCATTACCACTCACGAGGCAGGCGGCTCAGCGGTGCGGGCGGGCGGCCGGGGTCCAGCCGCGGTAGGCGTTGAAGTAGTGCACGCTCGACGCGTGGCCGATCTTGCCGCCGATGCTGGAGGCGTAGATCCCGCCGCTGCCGTCGGCGATGCCCACGTGGCCCCACTGGCTGATGTTCCAGTACACGAAGGCGCCCTTCGGCGGCGTCCCGGTCGTGTGCTTCGGGCTCGCGCCGTTCCAGTGGGCGTTGGCCGAGGCCCACACGCCGGTGGTGCCGTAGGCGTTCTCGACGGCCTTCTCGCAGAGGCCCTGGTAGGCGGTCGAGCCCAAGCGGTTCTTGAACCACTGGACCGCGCCGGCGGGCGTGCCGTCACCGGCACCCTGGATGGCGAGGTCGCCTTCGGACAGCGTGGTGAACGTGCCGGCCGCCGGGTTGATGTCGGCGGCGGTGATGGTGGCGCCCGCGTCGTGGGCGGCCGGAGCGGCCGAGGCGACCGGTGCCACGGCGAAGGCGGCGATGGCCAGCGCGGCGACGGACGCCGGCTTCGCGACCTTGGCGAGGATGGTGCGCATGTTCAGTACCTCCTGTTGAGGAATTACCAACAAGAGAACCATCGCGTGACTAAGTACAAATTTCGTACAACCGGGTGTGGATAGTTGATAACTCAACGTGTCGGAATATCGCGAGGGAGGGGTGCGTTAACCCCACTGCCAGCGCATCTGGCA
This sequence comes from Amycolatopsis sp. lyj-112, assembly GCF_046549055.1. Lineage (NCBI taxonomy): Bacteria > Bacillati > Actinomycetota > Actinomycetes > Pseudonocardiales > Pseudonocardiaceae > Amycolatopsis > Amycolatopsis sp. lyj-112. The sequence continues at coordinate 363,836 of NZ_JAJPWS010000001.1, forward strand.
AAATAAACCGCTGAAGTCCGGCACCGGTTCACCCCGCACGGGGACCCGGGGCCAACGAGAGAGGACCCCATGAAGAGCGGTATTCACCCCGAGTACGTGGTCACGAACGTGAACTGCGACTGCGGTAACACCTTCACCACGCGCAGCACCAAGACCTCCGGCAGCCTCCACGTCGAGATCTGCTCGAACTGCCACCCGTTCTACACCGGCAAGCAGAAGCTCATGGACACCGGCGGCCGCGTCGCGCGCTTCGAGGCTCGCTACGGCAAGCGCAAGAAGACCGAAGACGCCAAGTAGCTTGATCGACGGCGCCTACCCGCATGTTCGGGTAGGCGCCGTTTTTCATGGTTTTACCGCGTTTGCTTCAGTTCCGGTGCCGTAGAGAGGTGGAATGGTGGACTCGAGTTCGCTGAAGGGTCTGCTCGAAGAGCACGCCCGGCTGGAAGAGCAGCTGGCCGACCCGTCCGTGCACACCGACCAGGCACGCGCGCGCAAGCTCGGCCGCCGCTACGCGGAGCTGAGCCCCGTCATCGCGACGATCCGCGAGCTCGACACCGCCCGCGAAGACCTCGAAGCGGCGAAGGAGCTGGTGTCGGAAGACGCGGCCTTCGCGGCCGAGGCAGACGAGATCTCCGCCAAGATCCCCGTACTCGAGTCCAAGCTCACCGAACTGCTCCTGCCTCGCGACCCGTACGACGGTTCCGACGTGGTCATGGAGATCAAATCGGGTGAAGGCGGCGAGGAGTCGGCACTGTTCGCCGGCGACCTGCTGCGGATGTACCTGCGCTACGCCGAGCGTCACGGCTGGAAGGCCGAAGTCCTCGACTCCGTGGACTCGGACCTCGGCGGCTTCAAGGACGTCACGGTGTCCATCAAGAGCAAGTCGGCCGCCGTCGACGGCGTCTGGGCGCGGCTGAAGTTCGAGGGCGGCGTGCACCGCGTACAGCGCGTGCCCGCCACCGAATCGCAGGGCCGCATCCACACCTCCGCGTCCGGCGTGCTCATCTACCCCGAACCCGAGGACGTCGAGGTCGAGATCGACCCGAACGACCTGCGGATCGACGTCTACCGTTCGTCCGGCCCCGGCGGCCAGAGCGTGAACACCACCGACTCGGCCGTGCGCATCACGCACCTCCCGACCGGTGTGGTCGTCTCGTGCCAGAACGAGAAGTCGCAGATCCAGAACCGCGCCCGCGCCCTGCAGGTCCTGCAGGCCCGCCTCCAGGCGATCGCCGAGGAGCAGGCCGCCGCGAAGGCCTCGGACGCGCGCCGCTCGCAGGTCCGCACCGTCGACCGCTCCGAGCGTGTCCGCACCTACAACTTCGCCGAGAACCGCATCGCCGACCACCGAGTGAACTACAAGGCGTACAACCTGGACCAGGTCCTCGACGGCGACCTCGACAACGTGCTGGACGCGTTGATCACCGCGGACCGCGAAGAGCGCTTGGCCGCCCACGCCGGCTGATCTCTGATGACGGACGACGGTGTTGCGTATCCGGCGATGCGGGAGATGGTCGTCGATGCCGTCCGGGCCCTCTCGGATGTCGACTACCAGTGGCGTGAGTGGGTCCGGCGGGAGAGCGGTCCGGCGCTACAGGACAGCTTCACGATGCAGTTCAACGCGTTGGAAGATGTCCGAATGCTCGAAGAGCCGAAAGGCGCCCTCAGCGACATTTTGCGTGACGAGCGCGAGGTGGCGATCTTCGGTCCGCTGAACGACGCTTTGGAGAACCTGTTCGGCAAGCTGGGTACGGAGCTGTCGGACGAGGAGTATCTGAACTCGGCAGAATGGCCCCAGGTGGTGGACGCGGCCAAAGAGGCCTTGGCGGTCCTTCTGGAGAACCGCTAGCCGGGCTCGGTGTAGAACGGGTCGTCTTCCAGTCCGGTGTGGACGGCCCGGACGGACATGCCCACACTGGACAGACGGCCGGTCACCTCGTTGGTGACTCGGCTGAGCGCTTCGTCGCCGCTTTCTCCGGCGTCGGCCGGGAATGCCGACAACAGCACCGCTTCGCAAGGCCCTGCGTCCGTGCTGATCCGGATCAGCGACGCCGAAAGATCCGTCGCGGGCGGGCCGCAAAGGCGGACGGCGGTCTGCAGGTCCCCGGTGGGGACGAAAAGATGTACGCGCGAGATGACATCGGAGTCCGCGCGCGGGGTGAAATCGTGCCGCGGAACGTACGCCGGTTCACGCGGATCGGTGCCGCCGAATGTCGCCATAAGCGAATAAAGTGTGTAGCCGTCGGCCTTCGTGTCGTAAGCGTCGTAGCTTCCGTATTGGCCGGTTTCCGGGGTGCCATGGATTTCGAAGAATTCCGCATTCAGGCCGAAGTGGAAAAGCGCCGGTACCGCGGCACGATGCAAGGTGTCGGCAGGTTCCTCGCCGTCGGCGGGCGGTGTGCGATAACCGACGGAGACCGCGTAGCCCTTCCATCCGCCTTCGGGGTCCGCCCGGCAGATCTCCAGCTCGGAGGCCTCGAACTCGCCGATCAAGCGTTCACCAAGGGCCGCGGCCGCCGCGAAATCGTCGGATTCGATGTTCGCGGATATCCGCGTGACGGCTTCGGTTTCCCGGAGATCCATGACTGATTTCTTTTGGGTTCAGTGGGAAGAGACGGCCACTTCCGGTTCCGCCTCTTCGAGCGGAGCCGATTCTTCCTTACGTCGTGGCAGGAACGAGATCGCCACGAAGGACGCCGCCAGCAACGTCGGGAAGATCGTCAGCTGCTGGTGCTTGACGTTCTCGATGCCTTCCGCGAGCCCCGCCAACAGGAACTGGCCCATCGAGAACAGCAGGAACATCAAGATCAGGATTCCGACCTCGCGGCGTCCGGCGCGTTTCCGGAAGGCGCGGATTCCGCCCCAGGCGATGAGCAGCCAGATCGGCAGCAGCGCGAACAGCCCCAGCGGAGCGAGCCAGCCGGACACGGTGGACAGGATCGGGACCCGGTACTCCTTGGCCAGCGGCGGCTGCCCGGCGTGCTCGCCGAAGCTGCCGAGGTTCGGCACCCGCGCGGTCAAGGTCTCCTTCGCGGCCTTGTGCAGGATCTCGACGACGCGCACAGGGTGCGAAAGGTAGTACTGGGCCACGTTCCGGCGGCTGATCTTGTCGCGGAATTCTTGGTACTCGGCGAAATGCGGCGCCGAGTCGGAACCCCACCAACCGGTGCCGATGTACTTCGCGGAGTCGGGCGGTAGGCCCAGCGCCGCGAGGTCGCCGCTGGTGTCGTGTTTCCCGTCCACGATGGCGTTGAAGATGACGTGGTAGGTGTTCATCTCGCGGTACTCGGCGTTGGCCGCGTCGCCCTGGCCCTGGACCAGTGCGCTGCCCGCGCCGACGACGGCGAGCACGGCCAGCGGCAGTGCCCACCGGGCGAGGCCGCGGCTGGCCGCGGGCCGGACGAACAGCAGCGCGAGCGCCAGCAGCGGGATCAGCAGCAGCGTCTGCGACTTCGCGTTGATCCCGATCATCGCGCCGAGCACCGTGACAGCGGCGCCGGTGTAGCGCCACGGCCCGGTGCGGTGCATCAGCAGGAGCCCGCCGGCCAGGATCAGCATGCCGAGGAACGCGGCGCCTTCGCTCATCACGGAGGCGAAGTAGCCGAAGAAGGCGGAGTCCGCGGCGACCAGCAGCAGCGCCGCCGTGGCGATGACGCTGTTGCGGACCGAAAGGCGAAGACCCGTCACGATCGCGGCGATCCCGCCCGCGGCCAGCAGAACGCCCATCATGCCCACGACCAGCAGATTCAAGACCGCGGACGAGCCCAGAAGCTGACCGATCCCGGCGGCGAGCTTCTCGATCCAGCTCTGGCTGGAGATGTACTCGCTGACGCAGGGCGGGGCCTCGCCATAGGCGAAGCGGACGTAGAACTCGGAAGGCCGGTCGAGTTCCTTGGCACCGAGCTGGCACAAGATGCGCCAACCGTCGCCGTTGTCGGCCATGCCGATCGGCCTCGGAACCAGCCAGCGGATCAGAAGGACCCCGAGCGCGGCGACGAACACGCCCAGGGTGAGCCTGATTTCCCGGATCTTCACCCGCGTCACCTTAGAAGATTCCGCACGGTGATCGGTCCGTGGCCTCCTTGAACGGGCCAGAACGGGGCTACCCGGCCGTGGTGAGGAACTTCTGAATCGCTTCGAGCCATTCGTCGCGGGCTTCGGCACCGATATCGTGCCCGGCGTCGATCTCGACCAGCCGGGCGCCGGGGATGCCGGCCGCGAGCTCGCGGGAGTGCGACGGCGGGGCGAGGCCGTCCTGCATTGTGGCGATGACCAGGGTCGGGACCGAGATGCCCGCGAGTTCGGCGCGGGTGTCGACGCTCTCGACCAGCCCTACATGCTCGAGTGTGCCCTCCGGGACGAACCCGACGAGCCCTTCGATGGCCGCTTCCAGCTCGGCCGGGGTGAGCGCGTTCAGGTACTTCTCGCCGGAGGCGGCGAAGATGAGGAACTTTGCCAGCAGCTTCGGGTCGCCGCCGAGCAGTTCACGCCAGATGTCGACGGCCAGCTGGAGGCGGTTGTCCGGCTTCGCGAAGCCGGAGGTCAGGATGAGCCCGGTGACCCGCTCGGGATGCCGGGTCGCGGCCCGCACGGCGACGCCGGTGCCCACGGAGTAGCCGAGGATCGCGAAGCGCTCCAGCCCGGCGTCGACGGCGATGGCGACCAGTTCGTCGGCGACGGCGTCGAGGTCCAGCGGTCCGGTGCTGCGCGGGGTGGCGCCCGTACCCGGGTAGTCGGGGCCCACGACGGTGTGAGTGCGGGCGAGGTCGTCGAGGATGGTGCCGAAGTTGCCTTCCACGCTGCCGCCGCCACCGTGGGCGAGCAGCAGGCCGGGACCGGAACCGCGGACGAGGTGCGCGAAATGATTCGTCATGGCGGCGACGTTAGGTACTGACATCGGTGTGAAGGTCAATCACGGATGACGGGGGTCACATGCTGATCGGCGAACTGTCCCGGCGGACGGACGTGAACCAGCGGCTGCTGCGCTACTACGAGGAGCAGGGACTGCTGGCGTCCCGGCGCGACTCCAACGGTTACCGCGTCTATGAGGAGGACGCCGTGACCACGGTCCGGCAGATCCGCGGGCTGCTCGGGGCGGGACTGAGCAGCCAGGTGATCGCCAAGGTGCTGCCTTGCGCGAACGGGGAACTGCCCGAGCTGGAGCTGTGCCCGACGGTCGTGGCGGAGATCCGGCGAGAACTGGCCGCGATGGACGACCGCATGGACACTCTCCGGCAGCGGCGCGGGACACTGGCCGGATATCTGACCGCCGACGCGTAGGAGAAGTGTGGAAGCCCTGGCGAAGTTCGGGTTCGAACTGGGTGTGCTCAAGCGGATCCGGCGTGCGGGCTGGTGGCAGGCAGGGGTCCGCGATCCCGAGTCGGTCGCCGAGCACACCACCAGGGTCGCGCAGCTGGCCGGGCTCTTGGCGGCCGAGGGCGGGGCCGACCCGGCTCGCGCGGCGTATCTCGCGCTCTGGCACGACACGCAGGAGACGCGAACGGGCGATCTTCCGCACACGATCAAGGGTTTCGTCGAGAAGCCGGACCCGAGGGCGATCACCGCGGCCCAGACGGCGGCGCTGGGGGAGTCCGCAAAGGACTCAGTGCGCGACGCCGTCGACGAGTACGAGTCCGCGGAGAGCCCGGAGGCGTTGTACGCACGCGATGCGGACAAGCTCGAGATGTTGCTTCAAGCCGTCGAGTACCGCGATATCGGCGTACGGAACGTCGACGAGTGGATCGCTTCGGCGATGAAGAGCCTCCAGACCGACTTGGCCCGGCGAGTGGCCGAAGCGGCGCTGACGTTGTCGTCGCTCTCGTGGCGGGTGCGCTGAAAGGAATCGATACCCTGAGCCCGCGTGTATCGACCACGGCACGCGTGCCCCGTGTGTCACGCTTGACGATGTGAAGGAACCCCAGTGAATCGGCAGCCGTTGCGCCTCGCCATCATGGAAGCGACCCGAATCCTCACCGAGGCCGGCGTGGCATCGCCCCGGTCGGACGCGGAGATCATCGCCTCCCATGTCCTCGGCGTCGATCGCGGCCGCCTGCCGATGGTGCCGCTGGTGGACCCACCGGTCATCGACGCGATCGGCCAGCTGGTGACGCAGCGCGCCAAGCGGATCCCGCTGCAGTACCTCACCGGGTGGGCCGCGCTCGGCGACATCACCGTCAACGTCGGCGCCGGGGTCTTCGTCCCGCGCCCGGAGACCGAACTGCTCCTGGAATGGGGCCTCAAGCTGCTGCACGGGCGCGAGTACCCGGTGGTGGTCGATCTGTGCACCGGTTCCGGCGCGCTGGCGCTGGCCGTGCAGCACGCGCGACCGGACGCCGTCGTCTACGCCGTCGACATCGACTCCCAGGCGCTCGCCTGGGCCCGGCACAACGCCGACGTCCACGCCGACGCCGGTGACACGCCCATCCGGCTGTATTCCGGCGATGTCGCCGACAGCACGATGTTCGCCGAGCTCGACGGGCTCGTCGACCTGGTCCTGTGCAACCCGCCGTACGTGCCCGAAGGCACTCCGGTGCCCGCGGAAGTCGCCGATCACGACCCGGCGCGCGCGGTGTTCGCGGAGGAGAGCGGGCTGGCGGTGATCCGGCACGCGATCGCCGCCGCCGCGCGCCTGCTGCGGCCCACCGGCGGCATGGCGATCGAGCACGACGACACGCACGGTTCCGCCGTTCCGGCGCTGGTGCGGGCACGGCGCGTGCTGACCGAGGTGCAGGGCCACATCGACCTCGCGGGACGCCCGCGTTTCGTCACCGCCATCCGCGTCTCCTGACCTCCTGCCCCCGCGTTTCGTCCTCTGGTTGCGGTACTTGCGCGTGCAACGACCGCGAGTAGAGGACTAAACGCGACGATAGTTAGCGGGACTCACGACTTCCGGCGGTGCCCAGGGCAAAGCCCACCTCCTAACGTCGATCACGGCCGCCTGATCGGCGGTCCGACTGGGAGGTGTACCCCGATGCGATCGTCTCTCCGACGAGCCCCACTCAGAACACTCGCGATTCTCGCCACCGTTGTACTGCTGCCGGGTCTTCTCGCGCAGCCCGCGTCCGCCGCGGCGCCCGCGAAGGGCTGGCCCGCCGCCATCGACGGGTCGACCTGGGAGAACCAGGACCACATGACGTGGGGCGACTACCGCAAGCCGCCCGGCACGAACTGGGCCGACCCCGCGTTGAAGCCGACCAAACGGACGTTCAAGGGCGCCGTGGTGCTCGCCGACTACCCGGACCAGGAGTTCGCGGTCACCCAGGCCCCGCACTCGACGGTCTTCGGCAACCCCGGCCCCGCCGCCAGCAACATCCCCCGGGGCGGCGTCGCGAAGTTCTACCAGGACTTCCTCAACAAGCCGCAGGCCCTCAACCAGGGGCACACGATCAACGAGTACTGGATGGAGGACTCCGGCGGCAGGCTGGGCGTCGACCTGACCGCGTTCGGGCCGTACCGGCTGCCCGGCAAGTCCTTCGAGTACGGCATGGAGTTCCAGCCGGACGCCTGCCCGCCCACCGCGAACTGCAAGCGTGACCTGCGCACCGACGCGGGCGCGGCCTGGCGCGCGGACGTGGGCGACGTCGCCAAGCAGTTCGACTTCATCTTCTATCTTTCCGCCGGCCAGGACGAGAGCGCGACCTGGCAGGAATTCGGCGTGATGAAGTTCGGCGAAAAGGAGAACGTGACCGACGAATTCGGTCCCGGCGTCGCCGGAATGCCGAATGCCGCGGCCACCCGGTACGTCCCGTGGACGTCGTGGAAATCGGCGGCGAGCATCTGGCCGAACGCGGTCACCGGTTCCTCGACCCAGGCGGAAAGCTCGGGCCAGGCGGTTTACGCGCACGAATTCAGCCACATTCTCGGGATCGGCGACAACTACAACAACCCGTTCGGCAATCCGCCGTCCCGGGCGTACACCGGGCCGTGGGAGATGATGTCGCGCGGCACGTTCAACGGTCCGGGCGGACCGCACACGCGCTGGCAGATCCCGGCCACGCAGGGCGGTTCGATGGGGGCGCACCACATGCTGCGCACCAAGATGAAGCTCGACATCATCGACCCCGAGGACGTGCTGAAACTCGACCGCGACCAGCTCGCCAAGACCGGGCCGGTTTCGACGCGGATCACCGCGCGGTCGGTGCTGCCGGGTCAGGGCGCCTACAGCGGGATCAACATCGCGCTCACCGGCGGGGACCTTTCGCCGAAATGCGACCGGTCGAAGGATCCGTTCTGCGACGGCGGTGGCTACAACAATTACACCGTCGAGGTCGTCGACCGGATGGGCAGCGATTCCTTCGCGCCGGATTCCGGCGTCATCATCGCGAAGACGAAGAACCAGGACAACGCCCCGTTCGAATGGATCGTCGACGCGAATCCGGCCGACATCGGCATGACCGACTACAAGAAGCCCGACGGCACGGCGGTACCGATCACCATCGGCGACTACCGCCAGCTCAACGATGCCGCGTTCAAGGCGGGCACCGGTTCGGCGAGCAAGTACGAGCACACCGACGAGGCGAACCGGCTGAAGTTCCTGGTCTCGGACGTCGAGCGCGACCGCAAGGGCGTGCTGTCCTACGTCGTCACGGTGGCCTCGCTCGACGGCGCCGGCACGCAGGCCCGGGGCGTCTCGTTGTGGCCGTCGGCCCCCGCGTTCGCCAGGAACGGGCTCGCGAGCTGCTCGTTCCCGGTGCTCAACACGGGTAACGCCAAGGGTGCGGTGGCGCCGTACAACACCGACACCTACCGCCTGAGCGCGTCCACCAACGCCAAGGGCTGGGAGGTCCGGCTGCCGAACGAGCTGTCCACCGTCCCCTTCGGTGGCCGTTCCTCGGCGACGGCGCACGCCAAACGGGCCGCGGGCGGTGACCACGTCGCGCACGTCAAGCTGACCGCGACGTCGATCGCCGATCCGGCCAAGACGGCGACGTCGTTCTGTGCCGCTTTCGCCTTCTGACCGAGGGCTTATGTCATGAAAGGGTCTTTCAGGACGTACAGCGCTGATTCAAAGCGTGTCCTGAAAGACCCTTTCATGACACCCCGGAGGTGAGGGCCACGCCGTCGCGCGGCAGGGCTAGGCTCAGGCGCCATGAGCGCGGTGTACGACTGCAGCAAGCGTGATTCCCGGGCCGACGGGCTCGCCGCGGCGGCGAGCGCGGTGCGCTCCAGCCGCCTGGTGGTCCTCCCGACCGACACGGTCTACGGAATCGGCGCGGACGCCTTCGACGGCGGCGCCGTCCAGTCCCTGCTCCGGGCCAAGAACCGCGGCCCGGACATGCCGGTCGGCGTCCTCGTCGGCTCCTGGTCCACTGTGGATGGACTGGTGCTCGGCGTGCCGCCGCAGGCCCGCGCGCTCATCGAGGCCTTCTGGCCCGGTGACCTCTCCATCGTGCTGCCGCACGCGCCGAGCCTGCAGTGGGACCTGGGTCAGTCACGCGGAACGGTGATGCTGCGGATGCCGCTGCACCCGGTCGCGTTGGAACTCCTCCGTGACGTCGGCCCGATGGCGGTCTCGAGCGCGAACGTCTCCGGCCAGCCTCCGGCGTCCACCGCGCAGGACGCGGTCGACCAGCTCGGTGACAGCGTCGCGGTGTACCTCGACGGTGGCTCCACCGGCGAACCCGTTCCGTCCTCGATGGTCGATCTCACCGGTGACGAACCGGTCGTCCTGCGGGAGGGCGCGGTCAGCCGCGCGGCGATCGCGGAAGTACTGGGAGTGTCCGCCGAGTCACTCGCCTGATCCCGAGTCCTAGTACCGTTCGCCGCCGTATCTCCCTGGCGCGGTAGCGTGTTCAGGTGACTTGGACCTCGGCGGCGTAACGCACCATGCCTCCTACGCAAGGCCTCCCGATCCGGGAGTACCTCCTCGTCGCCCTTACCGCGGCGGCAGTTACCTTCCTGCTCACCGGCGTCGTGCGACGGGTCGCCATCCGGATCGGCGCGATCGCGAACCCGCGGGCCCGGGACGTCCACGTCACCCCGATCCCGCGGATGGGCGGTATCGGCATCTTTCTCGGTGTCGCCGCCGCGATGGGGCTCGCGCACCAGTTGCCCGCGCTGAGCCGGGGTTTCGACTTCTCGTTCGACTCGCTGGGCGTGCTGCTCGCCGCCGGCGTCATCTCCCTGATCGGCGCGCTCGACGACCGGTTCGAACTGGACGCCTGGACGAAGCTGGCCGGTCAGGTCATGTGCGCCGGGATCCTGGTCATCTTCGGTGTGCAGTGGGTGTCGTTCTGGGTGCCGTGGGGCGGGGGCGACAACTCCTTCGGCCAGGTCTTGGTGCTGGACAAGAACCAGGGCGCGTTGCTGACCGTCGTGCTGGTGGTCGTCATGGTCAACGCGATGAACTTCGTCGACGGCCTCGACGGGCTCGCCGGCGGCCTCGGGTTCATCGCCGCCGCCGCGACGTGTTCCTTCTCGCTCGGCCTGCTCGACTCCTCGGGCGGTGACGTCGGCGCGTACCCGCCCGCCCTGATCGCCGCCACGCTCGCCGGGGCCTGTCTGGGTTTCCTGCCGTACAACTTCCAGCCCGCGAAGATCTTCATGGGCGACTCGGGCTCGATGATGATCGGCCTCATGCTCGCGGGCGCGACGACGTCCGCGTCGGGCCGCGTGCCCTATCCGCAGTTCAGCGGCAAGGACGCGCTCGCGTTGCTCTCGCCGCTCGTGGTGGTCGCCGCGGTGCTGTTCGTGCCGCTGCTCGACCTGATCATGGCGGTCATCCGCCGGACCCGCCGGGGCGAGAGCCCGTTCGCCGCGGACAAGATGCACCTGCACCACCGGCTGCTCGAAATCGGCCACTCCCAGCGCCGTGCGGTCCTGCTCATCTACTTGTGGGCCGGGCTGCTCGCGTTCGGCGCCGTTTCGGTGACGTTGTTCGACGATGTCGCGGTTTTCTGGATCGTCGGCTTCGGCTTTTTGCTGGCGACGCTGGTGTCGGTCGTCCCCAGACTGCGGTCGCGTAACCGGACCGCCTGAACGGCGAGACTGGACCGCCTGAATGGCAGAAACAGACTGCCTGAAAGGCGCGATCGGGACGGGCCTACACTGGTCGGCTGAGACGACCAGGGAGTTTTCTGTGAGCGAGACCGAAAAGACCGTCGAGGCGGAGGAGAACCCCCACGCCAAGGTGGTTCTGCAGGCGGCCAACGCGATGATGAAGGCCTCTCTGATGCTGGTTCCGCCCGCGGTGCTCGTGTGCGTCGTGGTCTTCACCATCCTCAAAGGACTCCCGGGCTTCACCGGCTCGGCCATCGGCGGCGTGCTCGCCCTTGTTTCGGCACTGGCGACGCTGGGCCTCATGCGCTTCAGCGCGGGCATGGACCCGATGTTCGTGATGGTGATCGCTCTCGGTGGTTACGTGCTCAAGATCCTCGTCCTCTTCGCGGCGCTGAGCCTGCTTCGCGGCGTGTCCGCGATCCACCCGATGGCGCTGGGCGTCACCATGATCGTCGCCATTCTCGTGGCCGCCGCCGTGGAGTTCGCGGCGTTCCGCAAGACCAAGATCCCGACGATCATCCCCGCCTCCCGCTGATCGCGGGACCGAGGTCCTGACCTGGTACGGGACCTAGGTCCTCGGCCGATCGGTGGCAATGTAGTACGCCTGTACGGCGCCTGGGAACCGGCTGATATGGTCCGCATATGGGCGGCGGCCTCGGTCGCCGGCTCCTGATGACGAACCCCGAACAGCAGTGTGGCGACGGTGTTGAATCGTCCCTTCTTACCCGCTGGTAGGCGTCTGTCTCCCGGGAGCACTGCATCGAGAATCCTCGTGTGCGGAACGTGAAGCCGTGTTCAGCACATCGTGGGGTGCCGCCTCCGACGGCCCGATACGTGTCGGGTACGTTAAGTCCAGATCGTGACGATTCCCCCGGCGGAGTGAACGCCGGCCGGGAGAACCGGAAGGAGCCCAGTGGGCGCGCTGGTACTAGCCGAGGGTGCGGAGTTCACGCCGCCTGGCGTAAAAGACTTCAACCTACCGCCGTTGTTCGGCTCCGGCTATTGGTTGAGCTTCACCAAGCCGATGTTGCTGGTGGTCATCTCTCTGATCATCCTCATCACCTACTTCATGGTGTCGTCGCGCAGGTTGAAGGTCGTCCCGGGTAAGGGACAGTTCATCGCCGAATCGATTTACAACTTCGGCCGCAACAACATCGCGCGGGAACAGATCGGCTCTGCTGACTTCAAGCCGTTCATCCCGCTGGTCCTGGGACTGTTCAGCTTCATTCTGGTGAACAACCTCTTCGGGATCATCCCGTTCTTTCAGTTCCCGACGATGGCGCGTATCGGCTTCCCGGTCGCCCTCGCGTTCCTTGTCGTTTACCCGGTGTATCACTTCGTCGGTTTCAAACGCCACGGCTTCAAGGGTTACCTGAAGAAGGAACTGGCGCCCGCGGGCATTCCCGGGTTCGTTCTGCCGCTGTACTCCACCATCGAGTTCGCGCAGAAGTTCTTCATCGCGCCGGCCACGCTGGCCATCCGAGTCTTCGCGGCGATGTTCGCCGGGCACCTGATCATCATGGTCTTCACGCTCGGCGGGAGCTTCCTGCTGACCGAGGGCGAAGGCATCGTGAAGGTCGCGTCGCCGGTGGCATTCCTGTTCGCCATCGCGATGACCTTCCTGGAGGCATTCATCCAGGTCCTGCAGGCCTACATTTTCGCACTGCTGTCCGCAGGGTATATCGGCGCCGCGCTGGCGTCGGAGCACTGAGAACACCAAAGCCCCCGATCCGCGTGAGTCGCGCGGACCGAGTTTGAAGGGAAACGCACGTGAGCAACATCGTTCTTGCGCAGGCTGCCGAGGCCGCTACCAACATCAACCCGGGTCTCGCCGCCATTGGTTACGGCCTCGGCGCGATCGGCCCCGGTATCGGTGTGGGTCTGATCTTCGCCGCCGTCATCAACGGCACCGCCCGTCAGCCGGAGGCCCAGGGCAAGCTGCAGAGCATCGCCTTCTCGACCTTCGTGCTGACCGAGGTGTTGGCGCTGATCGGTATCGTCATCTACTTCCTCGCCTCCGCCTAGGGCTGAGTTCCGCTCATCGCTTAAGGAGACGTTGTGCTGAAGACCGACTTGGTGTTGGCCGCCGAGGCGCCCAACCCGATCGTGCCGCACGTTCCCGAGCTCATCCTCGGTTTCATCGCCTTCCTTCTGCTGCTGTTCGTTCTGAAGAAGTACGTCGTCCCGCGTTTCGAGACGGCCTTTGAAGAGCGGACCAAGCTGATCGAGGGCGGCATCGAGCGAGCCGAGAAGGCGCAGGCCGAAGCCGAAGAAAACCTTGCGCAGTACAAGGCGCAGCTGGCGGAAGCCCGTTCCGAGGCCGCGAAGATCCGCGACGACGCCCGGCTCGAAGCCGAGCAGATCAAGGCGGAACTGCGGGCCGACGCCGAGGCCGAGTCCCAGCGCATCGTCGCCCAGGGGCAGGCTCAGCTGCAGGCCCAGAAGGCGCAGATCATCGCCGAGCTGCGCGCCGAACTCGGCCGTAACTCCATCGAGCTGGCCAGCCGCATCGTCGGCGAGTCGCTCGCGGACGACGCGCGCCGCCACGGCACCGTGGACCGGTTCCTTGCCGAATTGGAGACCGCCGGTGCCAACGGTGCCGGTCACGGAGCGGGGAAGTAGACCAGAATGACGCTGCATGCTGCGAGCCGTGAAGCGCTCGACCTCGCCGAGAATCGTCTCGGCGAGGTTCTGGCCGCCGCGGGTACGGACCCGACTGTGTCCTCCTCGCTCGGCGACGAGTTGCTTTCGGTCGTCGCCCTGCTGGACCGGGAGATCGGCCTGCGCCGGGCCGTCGCCGACGGTTCGTCCACGCCCGAAGCCCGAATCGGCCTCGCCCGCGGGATCCTCGCGGGCAAGGTTTCCGAACCGGCCCTGCAGGTGCTCGACTCCGTGGCGGGCAGCCGCTGGTCGAGCCCGCGTGAACTCTCCGACGGGCTCGAGGCCCTCGGCCGCTCGGCGCTGCTCACCAGTGCGGAGAAGTCCGGGAACATCGACGCTGTCGAAGACCAGTTGTTCCGGGTCAGCCGTATCGTTGCGGGTGAACCGGAGCTCGAACGGGCCCTGGCCGACCTGGCCGCTCCCATCGAGGCGAAGCGGACCCTCGTCCGCAATCTCTTCGCCGACAAGGTGGACGTGGTCACCGAGACCCTCGTCGAGCAGGTCGTCCTGCGCGCCAAGGGACGCGGGGTCGGCAACGCCCTCGAGCAACTGGTCCAGCTGGCCGCGGAACGTCGCGAACGCTCGGTCGCCCAGGTGACCAGCGCGAGCGCGCTGTCCGACGAGCAGCAGGCTCGGCTGAGCGAGAAGCTCAACGCCCTTTACGGGCGGCAGCTCGCGCTGCACGTCGAGGTCGACCCGTCGCTGGGCGGCGGGCTCATCGTCCGCGTCGGCGACGAGGTCATCGACGGCAGCACCGCGGGGCGGATCGACTCCCTGCGTCGCCGGCTGGCCGGCTGACCCACCCACAACGACTTTGCACACTGGCACGAACGAAGCGAGAGCGGGAACGAAATGGCGGAGCTGACGATCTCCTCGGATGAGATCCGTAGCGCGATCGAGAACTACGTCTCGAGTTACGCCCCGGACGTGAGCCGGGAAGAAGTCGGTGTCGTCATCGACGCCGGTGACGGTATCGCCCACGTAGAGGGCCTTCCTTCCGCGATGGCCAACGAGCTGCTCGAGTTCCCCGGTGGGGTCCTCGGCGTCGCGCTGAACCTGGACGCGCGTTCCATCGGTGTCGCGATCCTCGGTGACTTCGAGACCGTCGTCGAAGGCCAGCAGGTCAAGCGGACCGGTCAGGTCCTCTCGGTCCCGGTCGGCGAGGGCTACCTCGGCCGCGTGGTGAACCCGCTGGGCGCCCCGATCGACGGCCTCGGCGAGATCGAGACCACCGAGCGCCGCCCGCTGGAGGTCAAGGCCGCTTCGGTGGTCGAGCGCCAGCCGGTGGCCGAGCCGCTGCAGACCGGTATCACCGCGATCGACGCGATGACCCCGATCGGCCGTGGCCAGCGTCAGCTGATCATCGGTGACCGCAAGACCGGTAAGACGGCCGTCGCGGTGGACACGATCATCAACCAGAAGGCCAACTGGGAGACCGGCGACCCGAAGAAGCAGGTTCGCTGCATCTACGTCGCGGTCGGCCAGAAGGGCTCCACGATCGCCGCGGTGAAGAAGGCCCTCGAGGACGCCGGCGCGATGGAGTACACCACCATCGTCGCGGCCCCCGCGTCGGACTCCGCCGGCTTCAAGTGGATCGCGCCGTACACCGGTTCGGCCATCGGCCAGCACTGGATGTACGAGGGCAAGCACGTCCTCATCGTGTTCGACGACCTGACCAAGCAGGCCGACGCCTACCGCGCGATTTCGCTGCTGCTGCGTCGCCCGCCGGGCCGTGAAGCCTTCCCCGGCGACGTCTTCTACTTGCACTCCCGTCTCCTCGAGCGTTGCGCCAAGCTCTCGGACGAGCTGGGCGCGGGCTCGCTGACCGGTCTCCCGATCATCGAGACCAAGGCGAACGACGTGTCGGCCTACATCCCGACCAACGTCATCTCGATCACCGACGGTCAGTGCTTCTTCCAGTCGGACCTCTTCAACGCCGGTCAGCGCCCGGCCATCGACGTGGGTATCTCGGTTTCCCGCGTGGGTGGTGCCGCGCAGGTCAAGGCGATGAAGGACGTTTCGGGTTCGCTCCGGATCGACCTGTCGCAGTACCGCGAGCTGGAGGCCTTCGCGGCCTTCGCTTCGGACCTCGACGAGGCGTCGAAGGCGCAGCTCGAGCGCGGTGTCCGGCTGTACGAAGTGCTCAAGCAGCCGCAGTACTCCCCGATCCCGGTCGAGGAGCAGGTCGTCACGGTGTACCTGGGTACCAAGGGGCACTTCGACACGGTTCCGACCGAGGACGTGCGTCGCTTCCGTGACGAGTTCGTCGACTCCACCCGCCGTAAGCACGGCGAGCTGCTCAAGGACATCCGCGAGTCGGGCAAGTTCTCCAAGGAGACCGCTTCCGGGCTGGTCGACGCGGTGGACGAGTTCAAGAAGGAGTTCACCACCTCCGAGGGCAAGAGCCTGGTCGAGGTCTCCGACGCGATGGCCGCCGAGAAGGTCGGGCAAGAGACCGTCAAGGTCAACAAGCCCGCGCCGAAGAAGTGAGCTGGTAGCTCATGGCCGCACAACTCCGAGAACTCCGGTCGCGTATCAAGGCGACCAAGTCCATCGGCAAGATCACCAAGGCGATGGAGCTCATCGCGACCGCGCGCATCACCAAGGCGCGTGCGAAGGTCGCGGCGTCCCGGCCCTACGCGGACGAGATCACGAACGTGCTCTCCGCGTTGGCCAGCGCCTCGTCGAACCTCGACCACCCGCTCCTGGTCGAGCGTTCGAACCCGAAGCGCGCGGCGGTCCTCGTGATCACCAGCGACAAGGGCCAGTGCGGTGGGTACAACTCCAACGTGCTGAAGGCGACCGAGGGGCTTCTCACGCTGCTGCGTGAGCAGGGCAAGGAGCCGGTGCTGTACGTGACCGGCAACAAGGGCCTGAGCTACTACCGGTTCCGTGGCCGCGAGGTGACCGAAGGCTGGACGGGTTTCTCCGACCAGCCCGGTTACGTCAACGCCGCGGGTGCCGGTGAGCTCATCGTCGAGTCGTTCCTCAACGGCGCCGACGACGAGGCGGGCAACGCCGACGGCATCCTCGGTGTCGACGAGATCCACGTCGTCTACACCGAGTTCGTCTCGATGCTCACCCAGCGTCCGGTCGCCAAGCGCGTCGCGCCGCTCGAGGTCGAGTACACCGAAGACGAAGAGGAAAAGCCCGCCGGCCTGCTCCCGAGCTACGAGTTCGAGCCCAATGCCGAAAAGCTGCTCTCCGCGTTGCTGCCGAAGTACATCAACACGCGGATCTTCGCGGCCATGCTCGAGTCGGCCGCGTCGGAACTCGCCGCGCGCCGTACCGCGATGAAGGCCGCGTCGGACAATGCGAACGACCTGGTGAACACGTTGACGCGGGAGGCGAACCAGGCCCGCCAGGCGCAGATCACCCAGGAGATCAGCGAAATTGTTGGTGGCGTGGACGCGCTCACCGCTGCAGGAAGTGATGACTGATGACCAGTACTGAAACCCCGCGTGCCAAGGGGCGCATCGTCTCGGTGACCGGCCCGGTCGTCGACGTCGAATTCCCGCGCGGTTCCGTTCCCGACCAGTTCAGCGCGCTCAAGGTCGAAATCGAGTTCGAGCAGCTGCGCAAGACGGTGACCCTCGAGGTCGCCAGCCACCTCGGTGACAACCTCGTCCGCACCATCTCGCTCCAGCCGCAGGACGGCCTGGTGCGGGGTGCCGAGGTCACCAACACCGGTGGTCCCATCACCGTTCCGGTGGGCGACAAGGTCAAGGGCCACGTCTACAACGCGCTCGGCGAGTGCCTCGACGAGCCCGGCTACGGCGAGGACCTCGAGCGCTGGGGCATCCACCGCAACCCGCCTTCCTTCGACCAGCTCGAGGGCAAGACGACGATGCTGGAGACCGGCCTCAAGGTCGTCGACCTGCTGACCCCGTACGTCGAGGGCGGCAAGATCGGCCTGTTCGGCGGTGCCGGCGTCGGCAAGACGGTGCTCATCAAGGAGATGATCACCCGTGTCGCCCGGAACTTCGGTGGCACCTCGGTGTTCGCCGGTGTCGGCGAGCGCACCCGTGAGGGCAACGACCTCTTCCTGGAGATGTCCGAGGACGGCGTCATCAACGACACCGCCCTCGTCTTCGGCCAGATGGACGAGCCGCCCGGCACGCGTATGCGCGTCGCGCTGTCCGCGCTGACCATGGCGGAGTACTTCCGCGATGTGCAGAACCAGGACGTGCTGCTGTTCATCGACAACATCTTCCGGTTCACCCAGGCCGGTTCCGAGGTGTCGACCCTGCTGGGCCGCATGCCTTCGGCCGTGGGTTACCAGCCGACGCTGGCCGACGAGATGGGTCAGCTCCAGGAGCGGATCACCTCGACCCGTGGTCGTTCGATCACCTCGATGCAGGCGATCTACGTCCCCGCGGACGACTACACCGACCCGGCCCCGGCGACGACGTTCGCCCACCTGGACGCCACCACCGAGCTTTCGCGTGGTGTCTTCCAGAAGGGCATCTTCCCGGCGGTGGACCCGCTGGCGTCGACGTCGACCATTCTCGACCCGGCCATCGTCGGTGAGGACCACTACCGGGTGGCCTCCGAGGTCATCCGGATCCTGCAGAAGTACAAGGAACTGCAGGACATCATCGCGATCCTCGGTATGGACGAGCTCTCGGAAGAGGACAAGCTGACCGTTCAGCGCGCGCGCCGCATCGAGCGGTTCCTGTCGCAGAACATGCTGGTCGCCGAGGCGTTCACGCAGATCCCGGGCTCGACCGTGCCGCTGTCGGAGACCATCGAGTCCTTCGACCGCATCACCAAGGGCGACTTCGACCACTACCCGGAGCAGGCGTTCCTGGGTATCGGTGGCCTCGAAGACCTCGAGAAGAAGTACAAGGAAATCACCAAGAAGTGATGTTCCGATGAGCGGCGGGATCAGTGTCTACTGTGGACGCTGGTCCCGTCGTTCGCTTACTGGGAGCCTTGACTATTACACTCGGTGCCAGCACCTGAGGTGAAGGGAAGCTACGTGGCTGAGATTTCTGTCGAGCTGGTAGCCGTCGAGCGCCGTCTCTGGTCCGGTACCGCCACGTTCGTGGTGGCACAGACCACCGAGGGCGAGATCGGCATCATGGCCGGTCACGAGCCGGTACTTGGACAGCTCGTCGAGGGTGGCGTCGTGAAGGTGACGACCACGGACGGCGAAACGGTGTGCGCAGCGGTGCACGGCGGTTTCCTGTCGGTCACCGCGACCGGCGTGAGCATCCTCGCCGAGAGCGCTGAGCTTTCGGACGAGATCGACGTCGAAGCGGCCAAGAAGGCGTTGAGCGGCGAAGACGAGCAAGAGCGGGCTCGGGCGACCGCCCAGCTTCGCGCGGCCGGTCAGTCGGTCTGACCGGGCAACGGGCAGGGGCCGGGCCGTGGAAATCGCCGTGGGTGTTCTCGGGGCCCTGACCATCCTGGCCGTCGTCGTGGCCTGGTATTCGCTGAGATGGGTCCGGATGCGCCGCGGTGGTGGCGTGAGCGTCGCACTGCGGTGGCGTCCGGACGAGGCGCGGTCCAGCTGGCATCTGGGGCTGGGCCGCTACGAAGGCGACGAGTTCGTCTGGTTCCGGGTGTGGAGCCTGCGCAACGGCCCGGACCGGGTCTTCCAGCGGGCCAGCATGGAGATCGCGGACCGGCGCGACCCGTCCGGCACCGAGGCGTACGCCGTCCCCGAAGGCTCGATCGTCCTGCGGTGTGAGTCCGCCACGCAGGAGGCGATCGAGATCGCGATGGGCCCGGGTGCCCTCACCGGCTTCCTCTCCTGGCTCGAGTCGGCCCCACCGGGACGCCGTCTTCCCCGCGCTTCCTGAGTATCTGAATCGGTTCCGCGGGCACGCCGTATGCTCGCGCCCGTGACCATCGTCGACATCCCCGGTTCGAAGTCGATCACCGCCCGAGGCCTGTTCCTCGCGGCCGCCGCCCACGGCACGACCGTGCTGAGCAGGCCGCTGCGTTCGGACGACTCCGAGGGCTTCGCCGAAGGCCTGCTGAAGCTCGGCTATCAGATCTCCCGCACTTCCGGCGAGTGGACCATCGAGGGCAGGCCCGAGGGCCCGGCCGCCGACAGCGCCGACGTCTTCTGCCGCGACGGCGCCACCACAGCACGCTTTCTGCCGGCCCTGGCCGCCGCCGGGCACGGGACCTTTCGCTTCGACGCGTCCGAGCAGATGCGCGCCCGTCCGTTGGGGCCGCTCACCGACGCCCTGCTGGAACTCGGCGTCGACCTCACCTTCGAAGGCTCGCCGGGCCACCATCCGCTGGTGGTGCGGGCCGCCGGGATCAAGGGCGGCGACCTCACGCTGGACGCCGGCCTGTCGTCGCAGTTCCTGACCGCGTTGCTGCTGGTCGGCCCGCTGACCGCGGAGGGACTGCGGATCACCGTCACCGACCTCGTTTCGGTGCCCTACGTCGAGATCACCATCGCGATGATGCGGCGCTTCGGCGTCGAGGTCGTCCGGGACGGCGACACGTTCATCGTGCCGCCCACGCCGTACCAGGCGTGCCGCTACGAGATCGAGCCCGACGCTTCGACGTCGAGCTACTTCTTCGCCGCGGCGGCTCTGACCGGGCGTTCGGTGACGATCCCGGGGCTTTCGGCCGGCGCTCTGCAAGGTGATCTGGGCTTCGTCGAGGTCCTGCGGCAGATGGGCGCGGACGTCGAGGTCGGCTCGGACGCCGTCACCGTGACCGGCACCGGCGGACTTCGCGGTGTCACGGTGAACATGCGCGACATCTCCGACACCGTGCCGACGCTCGCGGCCATCGCGCCGTTCGCGGACGGGCCGGTGCGGATCGAGGACGTCTACAACACGCGGATCAAGGAATGCGACCGGCTCGCCGCCTGCGAGGAGAACCTGCGCGCGATGGGCGTCTCGGTGGAGACCGGCCGGGATTGGATCGAGATCCGGCCTTCGTCGCCTACGGGGGCTCTCGTGAAGTGCCGACGGGACCACCGGATCGCGATGGCGTTCAGTGTCACGGGGCTGCGGACGCCGGGCATCACGCTCGACGACCCGGGATGCGTGAAGAAGACGTTCCCCGGTTTCCACGACGCCCTCGCGCGGCTTCGCGGCACTTGGGGGGTTTGAGTCGTGCACATGAGATCGTCATCGACCGGCATTTCTACCGGGCTCCCGACGTGATCCACGTCTATTCTTCCGAACATGACCCAGAGCGAGGACACGAACCGCTGGAGCCATCTTCCCGAGCACGGGTCCCTTGAGGACACGATCACGATGAAGGCCATCGATCCCGGCAAGGACGGGACCCCGGAAGTTGACCTGAAGCGCCACTGGGCGACTCAGGAGCAGGGCTGAACCAAGAGCTGAAGGACGCTTTCGCCGCATCTGATGCAGTGAAAGCGTCCTTCGCCGCGTCTTGCGCGGTTCAGCTCGCGCCGCCCGGCTGCCAAAGGATGTCGCCGTCCGGGTTCGCGAGCCGGGACAGGATGAACAGCAGGTCCGAAAGCCGGTTCAGGTACTTCAGCGCCAGCTGGTTCGTGGCGGCCTCTTCGGCCTCGTAGAGCGCCCAGCCGGAGCGCTCCGCCCGCCGCGAGACCGTGCGGGCCTGGTGCAGGAAAGCCGCCCCCGGGGTGCCGCCCGGCAGGATGAACGACGTCAGCTTCGGCACGCGTTCGTTGAACTCGTCGCACCAGCCTTCGAGCCGTTCGATGTACCGCTCAGTGATGCGAAGCGGTTCGTACGGCGGGTTCTCCACGATCGGCGCGCACAGATCCGCGCCGACGTCGAAGAGATCGTTCTGTACTCCACGCAGGACGCGCGTGATCTCCTCGGACAGGCCACCCATCGCGAGCGCGAGCCCGATGACGGAATTGGCCTCGTCGACGTCGGCGTAGGCGCCCAGCCGGGGCGACGTCTTCGGTACGCGGGAGCCGTCGCCGAGCGCCGTGGTGCCGTTGTCGCCGACCTTCGTGTAAACGCGGTTGATACGAACGACCATGAAGCCGACTCTACCGGCCCGGCGTAAGGCAAATCCGGATGAGAGGGCATGATTGGCGCCCATGAGCGAGCACTTCGACGTGCACGGCGGAGCACGGCTGGTCGGCGAGGTCGACGTGGTCGGGGCGAAGAACAGCGTCTTGAAACTGATGGCCGCGGCCCTGTTGGCCGAGGGCACGACGACCATCACGAACTGCCCCCAGATCCTCGACGTCCCTCTGATGGGCGATGTCCTGCGCAGCGTGGGCTGCGACGTCGTCATCGACGGCGACACCGCCAAGATCACCACCCCGGCCGAGCTTTCGCACCGGGCCGATTCGGCCGCGATGGGCAAACTGCGTGCCTCGGTCTGCGTGCTGGGACCGCTGGTCGGACGGCTGAAGCGGGCCGTCGTCGCGCTGCCGGGCGGTGACGCGATCGGCTCCCGGCCACTGGACATGCACCAGAACGGCCTGCGCAAGCTGGGCGCCACCAGCACCATCGAGCACGGCTGCGTGGTGGCGAAGGCCGACGGCCTGCGCGGCGCGCAGATCTGGCTGGACTTCCCGAGCGTCGGCGCCACCGAGAACATCCTGATGGCCGCAGTCCTCGCCGAGGGCACCACGGTCATCGACAACGCCGCGCGCGAGCCCGAAATCGTCGACATCTGCACGATGCTCATCGAGATGGGCGCGAAGGTCGAAGGCGCCGGCACGTCGACCCTCACGGTCGAAGGCGTCGAGAAGCTGAACCCCACCGAGCACCGCGTGATCGGCGACCGGATCGTGGGCGCGACCTGGGCGTTCGCCGCCGCGATGACCCGCGGCGACCTGACCGTGCGCGGGGTCAACCCGCACTACCTGGACCTGGTCCTCGACAAGCTCGGCCTGGCGGGTGCCGAGGTCGAGACGTTCGGCGACAAGGGTTTCCGCATCATCCAGAAGGAGCGCCCGAAGGCCGTCGACTGGGTGACGCTGCCGTACCCCGGCTTCGCGACCGACCTGCAGCCGTTCGCGGTGGCGCTTTCGGCGGTGTCCGAAGGCACCTCGATGATCACCGAGAACATCTACGAGGCACGGTTCCGGTTCATCGAAGAGATGATGAGGCTCTCCGGCGACGCGCGTACCGACGGCCACCACGCCGTCGTCCGCGGCGTCGAGAGGCTCTCCAGCGCACCGGTCTGGGCCGCGGACATCCGCGCCGGGGCCGGGCTGGTGCTGGCCGGGCTGTGCGCGGACAGCGTCACCGAGGTCTGGGACGTCTTCCACATCGACCGCGGCTACCCGCATTTCGTGGAGAACCTGAACCGGCTCGGTGCCCGCATCGAGCGCGTTTCGGGCGAGCCCGAGCGAGCCTAGCCTTCGAGCGCGAGGGCGGCGCCGAAGCCGACCAGAGCCGTGCCGGTGACGCCGTCGAGTGCCCGGCGGACCTTGCGGCGCTCCAGCCAGGTCCGGACGCGGTGCACGAAGAACAGCAGGACCATCAGCCACAGCGAACCCAGCACCGCGACGGTGTAGGCGAGCAGCAGCGCGTCCCACGTCGACGTCGTCGCGGGGTCGAGGAACTGCGGCAGCACCGACAGGTACAGCACGAGGACCTTCGGGTTCGTGATGTTGGAAAGGAAGCCTTCGCGGAAGCGGCGGAACCCGCTCGCGCGCTGGTGCTTCACCGCAGCGACGCCGGTGTAGTCGCCGCGCCACGCGCCGCGCAGCGCCTGGAAGCCGAGGAAGACCAGGTAGGCGGCGCCGAGCCACTTGAGCGTCACGAACACCGGCTGCGACTGCGCGATGACGACCCCGAGGCCGAGCGCGGCGGCGCTGCCCTGGACGGCGTTGCCGGCGAAGATCCCGGCCGTGGCCAGGAAACCGCCGCGGGTGCCGCCGGACAGCGAATTCTTGAGCATCACCATCGTGTCCGGGCCGGGGGCCAGGACGATCAAGAGGACGATGATCAGATAGCTGCTGTACGAACTCCACGTCACGTATGCACACGTTAGATGCCGTGTCCGCGCGAGTCTCACGGATTTCGGTCACAGTGGCGGCGGCCGCGGTAGGTCCGTTCGGCCCGGAAAGCACCCGACGTTCGGACACTGCCACCGGCTCCCGCGGCGGGTAGTGTGCCTTGGCATGCATGAGGGGCAGATCGACCTCCTTCCAGGCGAACGGGTCATCTGGGCCGGGACGCCGGTGCGCAGGCCGCTCTTCAACCCCGGTGACTACTTCAACGTCCCGTTCGGTGTGCTCTGGCTGGGCGGCGTCACCGCGTTCTTCTTCTACAACCACGACACGGCGTTCCATATGGCCGCGTGGATCGTGCTCACCGTCGCGGGCGTGTTCCATCTCGTCGGCAGGCCGCTCGTCCGGTACCTCAGGCTCGCCTCGACGACGTACGCGGTGACGGACAGCCGGGTCATCGCGACCAGTTCGCTCACTCGCCGCAAGGAAGAGACCGCGTCGCTGGCGGAACTCCCCGACCCTGTCATCACGCCGGGGCCGGGCAAGACCGGGACGATCACGTTCGGCAGGCTCGGCGTGCTGGCGTGGGCGTCGGCGAACTACGGCACCGGCCAGGGGAAGGACCGGAAAGCTCCGGTCATCCTGGTGGGGGTCAGCGACGTCGCCAAGGTGCGCGAGAGGCTCGTGAGGGCCGTTGACGAGGCACGACAGCGCCAGACGCCCCCGAAGGCCGACGCCGTCGGAGAATGACCCGACTGTGTTCGATTCAACTGCGCGGCCGATGTTACCGGCCGGTATACTCGGACGGTCGTCCAGCAGTGTCCGACCCGGAGGTGCACCGTGCCCTATCCCACGGACCGTGAACGGGACCGCCCCTGGGTGATGCGGACCTACGCCGGTCACTCGTCCGCGGCCGCGTCCAACGAGCTGTACCGGCGCAACCTCGCCAAGGGGCAGACGGGACTTTCCGTCGCCTTCGATCTGCCCACGCAGACCGGCTACGACCCGGACCACCAGCTCTCCAAGGGCGAAGTCGGCAAGGTCGGCGTCCCGGTCTCGCATATCGGCGACATGCGGCAGCTCTTCGACGGCATCCCGCTCGCCGAGGCCAACACGTCGATGACGATCAACGCGCCCGCCATGTGGCTGCTGGCGCTCTACGTCTCCGTGGCCCGTGAGCAGGCCGAAGCCGAGGGCCGAGACGTGGACGAGGTGCTGGCCAAGCTCACCGGCACCACGCAGAACGACATCATCAAGGAATACCTCTCCCGCGGTACCTACATCTTCCCGCCGGGCCCGAGTCTCCGCCTGATCACCGACATGATCGCGTGGACCGTGCACCACGTGCCGAAGTGGAACCCCATCAACATCTGCAGCTACCACCTGCAGGAAGCCGGGGCGACGCCGACGCAGGAGGTCGCGTACGCGCTGTGCACCGCCATCGCCGTCCTCGACGCCGTCCGGGATTCCGGGCAGGTCGAAGCGGCCGACATGGCCAAGGTGGTCGCGCGGATCTCGTTCTTCGTCAACGCGGGTGTGCGCTTCGTCGAAGAGATGTCGAAGATGCGCGCGTTCACCGCGCTCTGGGACGAGATCACCCGGGATCGTTACGGCGTAACGGATCCGAAGGCGCGGCGGCTGCGCTACGGCGTCCAGGTGAACTCGCTGGGCCTCACCGAGGCGCAGCCCGAGAACAACGTCCAGCGCATCGTGCTGGAAATGCTCGCGGTCTCGCTGTCGCGCGGTTCCCGAGCCCGCGCGATCCAGTTGCCTGCCTGGAACGAGGCGCTCGGCCTGCCGCGGCCGTGGGACCAGCAGTGGGCGCTGCGGATGCAGCAGGTGCTGGCCTTCGAGACCGATCTGCTGGAGTACGAGGACATCTTCGACGGCTCGCACGTCATCCAGGCCAAGGTCGACGAGATCATGGCGGGCGCGCGCGAGGAGATCGCGCGGGTGCAGGACCTCGGTGGCGCGGTCGCGGCCGTCGAGAGCGGCTACATGAAGTCGCAGCTCGTCGCCGCGCTCGCGGAAAACCGGCGTGGCATGGAGAACGGCGAGCGGATCCTGGTCGGGGTCAACAAGTTCGAGACCACCGAGCCCTCGCCGCTGCAAGCCGAAGGCGCCAAGGCGATCGAGACCATCGACCCGGCCGTGGAGAAGCAGGCCGTGAGCGCCATCGAGGAATGGCGCGCGCACCGCGACAACGCGGCCGCCGAGGCATCGCTGGAGAACCTGAAGGCCATCGCGAAGACCTCGGAGAACCTTTTCGAAGCCACGCTCGACTGCGTCCGCGCCGGTGTCACCACCGGGGAATGGTCCTGGGCCCTGCGCGACGTGTTCGGCGAATACCGCGCTCCCACCGGGGTTTCCGCGTCGGCCGCGGCGGGTGAAGGCAGCGAAGAGATCCGCCGGGTCCGTGGCCGGATCAAGGCGACGAGCACCGAAATCGGTGAGCGGCTGCGGATCCTGGTCGGCAAGCCCGGTCTCGACGGGCATTCCAACGGCGCCGAGCAGGTGGCCGTGCGGGCGCGCGACGTCGGCTTCGAGGTGGTGTACCAGGGAATCCGGCTGACTCCGGACCAGATCGTCGCGGCCGCAGTCCAGGAGGGCGTGCACGTGGTCGGGCTGTCGGTGCTTTCCGGGTCGCACCTCGAGGTCGTGCCTCAGGTCGTGGACGGCCTGCGGGCGGCCGGCGCGGGCGACATCCCGGTCATCGTCGGCGGCATCATCCCGCCCGACGACGAGAAGCTCCTGCTGGAGCGCGGGATCGCGCGGGTCTTCACGCCCAAGGACTACGAACTCACCGGAATCATGGACGGAATCGTGAGTTTGGTCCGGGAGCGCCACGGCCTGAGCACTTAAAGTCACCGTAAATCTCGGTACCGTAACGGCAGTTGGTGCGTGACCCGCTCACACTGCCCTGGCAAAGGTACCCACCTACGTTTCGATTAAACCGATTAATCGAAAAGAGGTGCTGCTATGACGCACGGCGAGTGGTCAAGGCGGGAGTTCTTCCGGCGGTCGGCCGTCCTGGGTGCGGTCACGATCGGCGGTCCGGTTCTGCTGTCCGCGTGCACGTCGACGTCATCAGGCGATGCGTTGCAAGCGGCCAAGGAAGCCAAGAAGATCAAGATCGGCATCGCGAACGAAGCACCCTACGGTTTCACGGATCAAGCCGGCAAGGTCACCGGCGAAGCGCCGGAGGTGGCGCGCGCCGTCTTCAAGGCGATGGGCATCGACAACGTCGAGGCCAGCGCCGTTTCCTTCGATCAGCTGATCCCCGCGCTCAACGCCAGGCAGTACGACATCGTCGCGGCCGGGATGAACATCAAGAAGGAACGCTGCGACGCGGCGGCCTTCTCGATCCCCGACTACTCGGCGCTGACGGCTTTGCTGGTCCCGAAGGGAAATCCGCAGCAGATCCTGAAGTTCGAGGACATCGCGGCGAAGAAGGTCAAGGTCGCCGTGCTCTCGGCCGCGGTGGAAAAGGGGTACGCCACCGATTCCGGTGTCGCCGAGGACCAGATCATCACCCTCGATTCGCAGGACAACATGCTCCGCGCGGTCACCGACGGCCGGGTCTACTGCGCCGCGCTGACCGACATCTCGCTCAAGGACGTGCTGCTGAAGAACCCCGGCGCGGCGGCCGAGGTCACCCAGGGCTTCGACCCGATCAAGAACGGCCAGCCGGTGGTTTCCGCCGGTGCGTTCGTGTTCCGCAGGGACGACAGCCCGTTGCGTGAGGCGTTCAACGCCGAACTCAAGAAACTGCACGACAGCGGGGAATGGACCCGGATCGTGACACCGTTCGGCTTCTCGGCGGACAACCTGCCGAAGGCCGAAGTCACCACCGAGAAACTCTGCGCGGTGTAACGGGGCTGACGTCATGTCGTCGTCGGTATCGCATATCATCACGTCCGTCCTCAGTGGACTGACCGCGACCGTCACCGCCGCGCTCGGCGGGATCGCGCTCACCGTGGTGCTTTCCCTGGTCGCCGGGCTCGCACTGAGATCGCCGTCCCGGGTGGTGCGGGGGATTTCCCGCGTCTACGTCGAGATCTTCCGTGGCACGTCGGAAGTGGTCCAGTTGTTCTGGCTGTTCTTCGTGCTGCCGGTGCTCGTCGGTTTCCAGCTGGTGCCGATGTTCGCCGGGATCCTGGTGCTGGGGCTCAACCATGGGGCCTACGGCGCGGAAATCGTTCGCGGAGCGGTGAATTCGGTTCCGCGCGCGCAGTTCGAGGGCGCTGTCGCGCTCAATCTGTCGCCCGCTCAGCGGATGCGACGGGTGATCCTGCCGCAGGCGTTCGCGGAAATGCTGCCACCGTTCAACAACCTGTTCATCCAGTTGCTGAAGAGCACCGCCCTGTTGTCGTTCATCGCCGTTCCGGAGATGGCGCGCCAAGGTGAACTGCTGCGGCCGGTGTTCGGCGCCGAGATCGGCTGGATCTACGGCACCGAACTCGTGCTCTACCTCCTGCTCGCCGTGCTCATCACCACCGGGATGCGGGCGCTGGAACGGTTCTCGGCGCGACGGCTCGGCAGAGCGCCGGCCAAGATGACGGCCACGGCGGGGGGTGTGTGATGGACTGGAGCTGGGAAGCGGCCTACGACTCGATTCCTTTGCTGCTCGAAGGTCTGCTCGTCACCGTCGAGATCACCCTGCTCGCCTCGGTGGTCGGCTACGCGCTCGGCCTGGCGTTCGCCTTGGTCCGGCGCGCGAAGATCCCGGTGCTGTCCCGGGCGGTCTGGCTGTTCATCGAGTTCGTCCGCAGCACACCGTTGCTGATCCAGGTGTTCGCGATCTTCTACCTGGTACCGCCTTTGACGGGGTTCACGATGTCGCCGTTCGTCACCGGTGTGGTGGCGCTCGGCGTGCATTACGCGACCTACGCCGCCGAGGTCTACCGGGCCGGGATCGAAGCCGTCCCGAAAGGACAGTGGGAGGCCGCGACCGCGCTGAACCTACCCCGATCCCGGGTGTGGACGGCCGTCGTGCTCCCGCAGGCCGTCCCGCGGGTGCTGCCCGCGCTGGGCAACTACACGATCTCGATGTTCAAGGAGACCCCGTTGCTCCTGGCGATCGGAGTCGTCGATGTGCTGGCCAGAGCGAAGGAGGTCGGCGCCGAAACGTTCCGCGTCATCGAGCCGTACACCCTGGCCGGGGTGCTGTTCCTGCTGGTGAGCCTGCCGGCTTCGATTCTGGTGAGAAGGTTGGAGCGTCGTGCCGCCCACAGTTGATTCCCCGATGATCCGGTTCTCGCAGGTGGTCAAGTCCTACGGTGACCACGTTGTGCTGCGAGACCTCGATTTCACCGTCGCGCCAGGGGAATTCGTCTCGCTGATCGGGCCGAGCGGGTCCGGGAAGACGACGATCCTGCGGCTGCTGATGACCTTGGAGAAGGTCGACGGCGGCACCATCGAGGTCTGCGGCGACTACCTGAGCCATATGAAGCGCGGTGAGAAGCAGGTGCCCTCGGACGAGAAGTACCTGCGGGACGTGCGCAAGCGGATCGGCATGGTGTTCCAGCAGTTCAACCTGTTCCCCAACATGAACGTGCTGCGCAACATCACCGAGGCGCCGATCCACTCGCTCGGCGTCCCCCGTGAGGAGGCCGAGGCGCGAGCCGTCGACCTCCTGGACATGGTCGGGCTTACGGACAAGCAGAACGCGCATCCCACGCGGCTTTCGGGCGGCCAGCAGCAGCGCGTCGCGATCGCACGGGCACTGGCGATGCGGCCGGACGTGCTGCTGCTGGACGAGGTCACCTCGGCACTCGACCCCGAACTGGTCGCCGACGTCCTGCGTGTGCTGCGCGAGATCGCGGCGTCCACCGACATCACGATCCTCTGTGTCACGCATGAGATGCAGTTCGCGCGGGACGTGTCGGATCGCGTGATGATGTTCGACCAGGGACAGGTGCTGGAGGACGCCGCGCCGGACAAGTTGTTCAACGATCCCGATCACGCCCGGACGCGGCGGTTCCTCAAGGCGGTGATCGACCGCGCCTAGTTGTACTGACCTGAGAGGTTGGGGACGCGGCTGGCGGGTGGTTGGCCGTTGAGTGCGGTGTGGCCGCG
Organism: Amycolatopsis sp. lyj-112; assembly: GCF_046549055.1. Taxonomy (NCBI): domain Bacteria; kingdom Bacillati; phylum Actinomycetota; class Actinomycetes; order Pseudonocardiales; family Pseudonocardiaceae; genus Amycolatopsis; species Amycolatopsis sp. lyj-112. Next base: position 393,462 of record NZ_JAJPWS010000001.1, read on the forward strand.
GGGCGGGTGCGTTTGTGGGTGATGCCCGCGTCGCGCAGGGTGTCGCGCCAGAGGTGGGATTTGTGCATGCGCCGTTGTCGGTGAGCACTCGTGGGACGGTGATTCCGTTGCTGGTGAAGAAGGTCTGTACTCGTTGCCAGAACGCGGCCGCGGTGTCTTTCTTTTCGTCGGGCAGGATTGCGCTGTAAGCCAGGCGGAATGGTCGTCGACCGCGTTGTGCAGGTAGCTGTAGCCGACATGGCTGTTGCCGTTGCCGTCCAAGGTCTTGCCTGGTGTGCGGGTGGGTGTCGCTGCCCGGCTTGGCGGCCGGTGACCCGGTGCCCGCCTCCGTCGGGGATGTTGCCCTGGGCATGCCATAACGGCGCAGGACCGCGTGCACCGTGTAAGTGGCTTGCGGTGTCGTCACGGGGAGCCTGGCCAGGTTGGTGACTGTGTGGATTTTGGGACATCTGACGTCCCAAAATCCACACAGTCCCCGCGTTTCGGTCCCCATCGAGGTCGCAAGCCGCGACCCGGTGCGCCGTCGCCCTCACGCACTTCCGGTGGAGCCTTCATGCGACTCAGAGGCTGCCGAGGATCTCCTTCGTCGAGGTGACCGTGGCGAACCCGCCACCGTGCAGGTTCGTCGCGGTCGCCTTGGACAGTTCGTCGGCGGTGAGGACGCTCCCGTCCGGCCCGGCGAGGTCGAAGGTGAACGTCGCGTCGAGGGCGAAAGTGACGTCGTAGCCGAGGTTCCCGCCGACGCGCGCGGTGGTCTCGCAGCAGAAGTTCGTCTGGATCCCGGCGAGCACGAACGACGTGATGCCCCGCGTCTTCAGCCAGCCGTCGAGATCGACGTCGCCGTGGAAGGCCGAGTTGACCTTCTTGCCGAACACCAGATCCGCGCGCACGCCGTCGAGTTCGGGCTTGAAGTGGTTGCCCTCCTGGCCGGGCTGCAGCGACGAGCCGGGTTTGACCGAGTCGTGGTGCACCAGCACGATCGGCAGCCCGCGCTCCTGGTAGGCGTCGACGAGCGCCTTGATGTTGGCTTCCGCGCCGGGGTTGTTGCGCGGTCCCCAGACAGGCTTGTCGAAGCCGCGCTGGACGTCGATCACGAGCAGGGCCTTGGTTTCAGTGGTCATGACATCGAGTCTCGTGCGCGCGATGGCCGCAAGGGGAGTGGCAGAAGACGCGCGATGCGGTACTTTTCTGCCATGCGAACCGTGGGCGTTCTCCTCCTGCCGGGCAGCCGGGCCTTCGACCTGGGCGTGATCGGCGAGGTCTGGGGTGTCGACCGGACCGACAGCGGTATCGGGCCGTTCGAGGTCCGCCTGTGCGCGCCGGGCCGTGCGCGGATCGCGGTCCGGCCGTTCGGGCAGATCGAGGCGACGCATGGGCTCAACGGGCTCGACGGCTGCGATCTCGTCCTCGCGCCCGGCCGGGTCGAGCCGCTCGCCGAGGTGCCCGCGGCCGCCGTCGCCGCGCTCCGCAAGGTGCACCGGGCCGGGATCACCGTCGCGTCGCTGTGCTCGGGCGCGTTCACCCTGGCCGCGGCCGGGCTGCTCGACGGCCGTTCGGTCACCACGCACTGGCGGCTGCTGGACGACCTCGAAACCGCCGCGGCGTCGGCCATAGTCCAGCGCGACGTGCTGTTCACCGACGAGGGTGACGTGCTGACGTCGGCCGGTGTGGTCGGCGGCCTCGACCTGTGCCTGCATCTGGTGCGCCGCGAGCACGGCGCCGAGGTCGCGGCCGCGCTCGCCCGGCGGCTGGTGATGCCGCCGTCGCGAGAAGGTGGACAGCGGCAATATGTCGACAACCCGTTGCCGCCCAAGCCGTCCCGGCCGAGTGTGTCGTCCACAATGGACTGGGCGTTGGAGCGGATCGCCGACGACATCGGCGTCGACGACCTCGTCGTCCACGCCGGACTGAGCGAGCGGACCTTCCATCGAGAGTTCGCGGCCGCCACCGGGGCGACACCCGGACGCTGGCTGCGCGCCCAGCGGGTCCGGCTGGCCCGGCGGCTGCTGGAGACCACCGAACTCCCGGTCGAGCGGGTCGCGCAGCGGTCCGGCCTGGGTACCGCCGCCAATCTGCGGCGGCGGCTGCGGGCCGAGGTCGGGGTCGGCCCCGATTCGTACCGCCGGACGTTCCGGTCGGTTACCGTCGAAGCATGGCCGAGTACGAGCACATCCTCGTGAAGCGTGACGGCGACACCGTCACGATCACCATGAACCGGGCCGCGCGGCGGAACTCGCTGTCCGAGGACCACCTGACCGAACTGCTCGCGGCGTTCCGCGAGGCCGGGGAGACCGACGCCACCGGGATCGTCCTGGCGGGCGCCGGGCCGGTGTTCTCGGCGGGACACGACTTCGGCGACGTCGCCGCGCGCGACCTGATGGGTGTGCGCGAGCTGCTGCGGCTGTGCACGGATCTGATGGGGACGATGCAGTCGGTGCCGCAGGTCGTCATCGCGAGGGTGCACGGGCTCGCGACCGCGGCCGGTTGCCAGCTGGCGGCCTCGTGCGACCTCGCCGTCGCCGCCGAATCGGCCGGGTTCGCCCTGCAGGGCGGCAAGGCCGGCTGGTTCTGCCATACCCCCGCGGTGCCGGTGGCCAGGGCGATCGGGCGGAAGCGGCTGATGGAACTGGCGCTCACCGGCGACGTCATCGACGCGGCGACCGCGCTGGACTGGGGCCTGGTGAACCGCGTCGTCCCGGACGATGAGCTGGACGAGGCCGTCGCTTCGCTGCTGGGACGCGCCACGCGCGGCAGCCGGGCGAGCAAGGCGATGGGGAAGCAGACCCTGTACGCGCAGCTGGACCGGCCCGAGGCCGACGCCTACGCGCTGGCGCTCGAGGTCATGGCGTCGGCGTCGCAGCTGCCCGGGGCGCGTGAGGGGATGGCGTCCTTCCTGGAGAAGCGTTCCCCGGTGTGGCCCGACTGAGCCGATGCCATGAACGACTCGGTACTTGCAAAATTTGCAAGTAACGAGTCGTTCATGACACGCGTTCGTGCATGAGCAGCAGCGTGTAGGCGGCCAGCGTCTGGGCGTCGGTGACGTCGCCCGAAGTGATCATCTTCTCGAACTCGTCCCGTTCGAACCACGCCGTCCGCATGTCCTGCTCCTCGACCTCACGCTGAGCCTCGCCCTGCGTGAGAGCGGTGGCGAGGAACACGCGCCCGCGCTGGCTCGACACCCCGGCGGCGACGTCGACCAGGCCGATGTCCACCATCGACCCGGCGATCAGCCCGGTCTCTTCGCGCAGTTCGCGCGCGGCGAGTTCGGGCGGCGGGACGTCGGCGCGGTCGGGGGCGGTGCCCATCGGGAACTCCCAGCGCCGCAGGCCCAGCGGGTACCGGAACTGCTCGACCAGGTGAAACCTGGCGCCGTCGGAGGGGATCACCACGGCGCAGGTGGGCTTGTCGATGACGGCGTAGATCCCTTCTGAACCATCGGGCCGCCGGACGGCGTCTTCGCGCACGGTCATCCAGTTGTTCCGGTACACCTCGCGCGAGCTGACACGCTGAATGGGGTCCATGCGACCAGTATCGCCATGCTTGTCCTACCCTCGCGTGGTGCGCCTAGTGATCGCTCGTTGCCAGGTCGACTACGCCGGCCGTCTGACCGCCCATCTGCCGATGGCCACCCGGCTGTTGCTCGTCAAGGCCGACGGCTCGGTGTCCGTGCACTCGGACGACCGGGCCTACAAGCCGCTGAACTGGATGAGCCCGCCGTGCTGGCTGATCGAAGACGGCAAGCTGTGGATCGTCGAGAACAAGCAGGGGGAGAAGCTCGTCATCACGATCGAGGAGATCTTCCACGACCACGCCCGGGAACTGGGTGTGGAACCGGGCCTGCAGAAGGACGGCGTCGAGGCGCACCTGCAGGCACTGCTCGCCGAGCACATCAAGACCCTCGGTGACGGCTACACGTTGGTGCGCCGGGAATTCCCGACCGCGATCGGCCCGGTCGACATCATGGCGCGCGACGCCGACGGTGCCAGCGTCGCCGTCGAGATCAAGCGGCGCGGCGAGATCGACGGCGTCGAGCAGCTCACGCGGTACCTCGAACTGCTCAACCGCGACCCGTTGCTGGCGCCGGTGCAGGGCGTCTTCGCCGCGCAGATCATCAAGCCGCAGGCGCGGACGCTGGCCGAGGACCGGGGGATCCGGTGTCTCACCCTGGACTACGACGCTCTGCGCGGCATCGAGTCGAACGAATTCCGCCTGTTCTAGACCCGTCTCTCTCGCAAGTAGTCCTCTAGTTGCGGTAGTTGCACGCGCAAGTACCGCAACTAGAGGACTACTTGCGGGAGCAGCGGGAGCCCGGGCGCTGAACAGCCGATATCCGATCGAGTCCTTGAATGTGTATCTGCATTCTTTCTCGCGCCACAGAATGCCCGAAAGGGCAGCGAGAAATTAACGAACTCGGCCGGTCGAGCAAAAGAACCAGCTATTTATGGGTCATTCGGGTGAACGCCGGATTCGCTTGTCTCGCGTTGTGCCACACTCGATTTCCGCGAGGGGTACCGCCGACATACGGCGGTCGCGGGTGCAGGGGTGATGAGCCATGGCTGATTCGGTGAAGCGCGTCGATCTGGTACTCGAAGGCGGCGGGGTCAAAGGTATCGGGCTGCTGGGCGCGGTGCTGGAGTTGCATGAGGCGGGCTACACGTTCCCGCGGATCGCCGGGACGAGCGCGGGCGCCATCGTCGCCACTCTGGTCGCCGCTTATCAGAAAGCCGGGAAGGATCTCGGTGGCCTGGAAGCGGTGATGAACGACATGGATTGCCGCAAGTTCCAGGATCAGTCCCTGGTCGACAAGGTCGCCGGCCCGATCGGTGACGGCGTCGATCTGCTCCTGCACGACGGGATGCACAGCGGCGACTATCTCGCGGAATGGCTCACGCCTTTGCTGGACGAGCTCGGCGTGCGTACTTTCGCCGATCTCGCCATCGAAGACTCCGAGAGCACTTTGCGTTCCTATCAACGGTATTCGCTCGTCGTCCACGTCAGCGATCTGACCCGTCGCGTGCTGGTCCGGTTGCCTTGGGACTATTCGCAGTACGGCCACGACCCCGGCGAGGAGAAGATCGTCGACGCCGTCCGCGCGTCGATGTCGATCCCGTTCTACTTCCGGCCGGTGCAGTTCGACGTCCGGCCGGAGGGCACCGTCACCTGGGTCGACGGCGGCCTGCTCTCGAACTTCCCGATCACGGTCTTCGACCGGACGGACTCGAAGCCGTCGCGGTGGCCGACGTGGGGAGTGAAGCTTTCCGGGGAACCGGTGGGCGGTCGCGACAAAGCGGTGAAGGGAGCGTTGCGGATCGCCATCGGTTCGCTCGAAACCCTGACGTCGGACTGGAATCGTTACCGGTTGCACGAGGAAGGTGTCAACCGGCGGACCGTGTACGTCGACACGACAGGTGTTTCCGCCGTCGACTTCAAGCTCGGTGACGAGGAGAAGAAACATCTCTTCGAAAACGGGCGGGAGGCCGCGCGGCGGTTTCTGGAAAAGATCGTGCCGCAGTGAAACTCGCCGGCGCTATTCCGGTGGGATGAGGGATAGGAGGATCCCATGCGTTATCGCCCGATCGGCAGCGAACCGGCGGATGATCGCCTCGGCCGGTTCATCCCGGACGACTGGCGCCACATCGAGCGCTTTCCGCTGACCGCGCTGGCCACCGAAGACCGGCCCACCCGGTCGCCGGTCGTCATCGGTGTCAACTGGTACAAGGAATTCGACGTCCCGGAGAAGGACGAGAAGTCCGGCGAGTTCTTCGTCGCGAAGAAGGGCGCCAAATCGCTCACCCGGATCCGCGGCGGGCACTGTGTCTGTCTCGAACCCGGCGAGTCGACCGACGGCGACACCCAGTACGCGTTCTACGACCAGGGCAGCGAGGGCGCCTGTGTCGGATTCGGCTGGTCGCGCTGCATGACGATGTTCAACGGCGACCTGTACGCCGCGCGGTGGCTGTGGGACCAGTCGAAACTGCGCGACGAATGGGGCGAGACCAACCCCGGTGACAACAACGGCACGTCCGTCCGAGCGGCGGCCGAGGTCCTGCTCGAACTGGGGCACGTCCCGTGGTCGGAGAGCTACACCGACGACGACCACGTCAAGCGGGCCGCCTACACGCCGGACGTGAAGAACGGCATCCAGGCCTTCCGCTGGGCGAAGACCGTCGAAGAGGTGCACGAGGTCCTCGGCAACCCGCGGGCCGACGAACTCGGCGCGGTCCCGTTCCTCAACTCGTGGGGCCCTGGTTACCCGCATCGCACGTACATGCCGGATGACGTCCTGGCCCGGTTGATCAAGGAGGACGGCGAAGTCGGCCTGCCCACGGACCGGTAAACCCCCGCCGGTCACGGGAAAGGGCCGCTCCGGACGGAGCGGCCCTTTTTCTGTTCGGAGTCGGGAGGGTCCCGGCCCGGCGGACGATCAAATGACACTGTCCTCTTCGGAAATTGCTCCCTTTGCCGGACAACCGGACGCCGCGCTCCGACGTGGTAGTCGATGCAGGTCTGGGGAAAGGGAGAAACCATGAAACTCAAGTCCTGGGTGCGGTTCGCGGCGCCGGTCGTCGCCGCGCTTTCGGTCGCGGTGCTGGCGCAGCCCGCGGAGGCGGCGAGCCGCATCGGGTGGCGCCCGACGGTCCTGCCGTTGCCGCCCGGCGGAAGCAGCGGGTTCCTGACCGGCTCTGACGGCAAGGGGGAGTACACGGGCACGTTCACGCTCAACGGCAGGCAATCGGTCGTCAGCTGGCGCAACGGGCAGCCGGTGCTGCGCGGCGTGCCGAGCGGCTACGAGGCGGCGCTGGCCGAGGACGAGAACCCGTCCGGCGTCGTGGTCGGCACGGCGCACGACTACGACACGATGATCAGCCGGGCGTACACGCTGGACGCGACAGGGTTCCACGTCAAGGACGTCCCGGCAGGCTACGACTACGTGTACGGCGTCGCGATCAACACGCGCGGCGACGTGCTCGGCCGGGCCATGGTGTTCGGCGGCGGCCTCGCGACCGACGCCGCGGTCCTGTGGCGGGCGGAGGGTGGCGCGCCGGTGATCATCCCGGCCACGCGGGACATGTACTACGCGCACGACCTCGACGAGGACGGCACGATCCTGTTCGACTCGGACTCCAACCCGGTGCTGTGGAAGGACGGGGCCGTCCGGCGCCTGTCACCGAGCCCGTCGATCCAGGGCTGGGGCCTCGCGATCCGCAACGGGGTCGTGGTCGGGACGCGGATCTACGGCGGCGTCGAGCAGGCGGTGCGCTGGGCGTCCCCGGACGCGGCGGCGGTCGGGCTGGCGGGCGGCGCGAGGGCGTTGAGCGTCAACCAGGTCGGCCTGACAACCGGGCTGGTGCCGAACCCGTCGGGGCCGGTGATCGTCGGCAACGCGATCGCGTGGCGCGCCACGACTCCTGGCGAGGTCCGCGCGCCTGGCGGCTACTCGACGTTCGAAGCCTCGGTCGCGGCCGACGACGGCTCGCTCGCCGGGTTCGCGACGAACGGCTCGAGGGACTCCGGCGGCGTGCCGGTGGTCTGGCGCCTGACGCCGTGAGCTGTTCTCCGGATCGGCCTTGAACACCAGGCCGGGGGCGGTGTGCTCCCGGCCTGGCGGGCGGCCCACCCGCGCTGCCGTTCCTGAATCCATGCAGTATGGTCCGCGACTGACGTGATAACGGCGTTTCTCGTGGACATTTCATGATGGAGGTGGGTCGGTTGCACGTACTGGCCGATGCGAACCTGCGGCTCGACGCCAGTCCTATCGACTACGTCCTGCTCGCCTTCTATTTCGCCCTGGTGCTCGGCATCGGATATATGGCCCGCAAGTCGGTCTCGAGCAGTCTGGACTTCTTCCTTTCCGGACGCTCCTTGCCTGCTTGGGTCACCGGGCTCGCCTTCATCTCGGCGAACCTCGGCGCGGTCGAGATCATGGGCATGTCGGCGAACGGCGTGCTCTACGGCCTGCCGACCTTCCACTACTTCTGGATCGGCGCGATCCCCGCGATGCTGTTCCTCGGCATCGTGATGATGCCGTTCTATTACGGCTCGAAGGTCCGCAGTGTCCCGGAGTTCATGCTCCGCCGCTTCGGCAAACCCGCACACCTGGTCAACGGCATCAGTTTCGCGAGCGCGCAGATCCTCATCGCCGGCGCGAACCTGTTCCTGCTCGCCAGCGTGGTCAACCTCCTGCTCGGCTGGCCGCTGTGGGTGTCGATCATCGTCGCGGCCGCGGTCGTGCTCTCCTACACCGCGCTCGGCGGCCTGTCCGCCGCCATCTACAACGAGGTCCTGCAATTCTTCGTGATCGTCGCGGCGCTGCTGCCGCTGACCATCGTCGGCCTGGTCAAGGTCGGCGGTTGGCAGGGACTGGTCGACAAGGTCTCCGCCGGCCCCGGCGGAGAAGCGCAGCTGCACTCGTGGCCGGGTGACAACCTCACCGGCTTCGGCAACAGCTTCCTCTCGATCCTCGGTCTCGTCTTCGGCCTCGGTTTCGTGCTGTCCTTCGGTTACTGGACCACGAACTTCGTCGAGGTCCAGCGCGCGATGGCGTCGAAGAGCATGTCGGCCGCGCGCCGGACGCCGATCATCGGCGCCTTCCCGAAGATGTTCATCCCGTTCATCGTGATCATCCCCGGCATGATCGCCGCGGTCACCGTGTCGGAGTACGTCCAGGACAAGCAGGTCCTGCTCGACGGCGGCGAGGCGCCCAGCGGCGTCACCGCGAACAACGCGATCCTGCTGCTGATGCGCGACCTGCTGCCCAACGGCATGCTCGGCGTCGCGATCGCCGGTCTCCTCGCGTCCTTCATGGCCGGTATGGCGGCGAACCTGAGTTCGTTCAACACCGTCTTCACCTACGACATCTGGCAGTCGTACGTGAAGAAGAACGAGTCCGACGGCTACTACCTCCGCCTCGGCCGCCTGGTCACCGCGGCGGGCACGGTGCTGGCGATCGGCACCGCGTTCATCGCGTCGAACTCCGGGAACATCCTGACCTACCTGCAGGACCTGTTCTCCTTCTTCAACGCGCCGCTGTTCGCCACGTTCATCCTCGGCATGTTCTGGAAGCGGATGACGCCGACGGCGGGCTGGGTCGGCCTGATCTCCGGTACCGCGTCCGCGATCACCGTGTGGCTTCTGTCGCAGGCCGGGATCCTCGGCCTCACCGGGCAGGGCGTCAGCTTCGTGGCCGCCGGTACGGCGTTCGCGGTCGACATCGTGGTCAGCGTGGCGGTCTCACTGGCCACCGCGCCGAAGCCGGAGTCCCAGCTCGTCGGCCTCGTCTACTCTCTGACTCCGCGTGAGTCCCTGAAGCACGACGACACCGGCGAGAACTCGGGCTGGTACCGCAAGCCGGGGCTGCTCGCCGGCATCGTGCTGATCCTGACCATCGCGCTCAACATCATCTTCTAGGAGGCCGGAGATGGCTGAGTCCAAGACGCCCAAGAAGGCCGGTGTGTTCGATATCCGGCTGGTCATCGCTCTGCTCATCGGCGGCTACGGGCTGGTGCTCACGATCATGGGCATCGGCTTCACCACCGAGAAGGAGCTGGCCAAGGCGGCCGACGTCAACATCAACCTGTGGGCCGGTATCGGCATGCTGGTGTTCGGGTTGCTGTTCGTGCTGTGGGCGAAGCTGCGGCCCATCGTGGTGCCGCCCGCCGCCGAGGGCGAGGGCGGCGAATAGCCGGGTTGTCCGGACAGCGCCGAGGCTGTCCGGCTACCGTGCACCTCGTGCTGCTCAACGCTCGACGTCGCCGGATCGTGTCCGTGCTGGCCCTGGTGGCCGCGCTCGGCGCGGTCTCCGCCTGCGGACAGAACCTCGGCAAGTCCAACTTCGCCCGTACGACCGTCGCGGCGGAAGCCGGGTCCGGTTCCGGTGAGGTGCCGTCCGGGGACATCAACGATCCGGCCGTCACGCCCGCGATGATGCGCACGATCGACCCGTGCCCGCTGGTCGGCAAGGACGTGCTGAGCAGCCTCGGCACTCCGGAGGATCCGCGGCCGTCGCTCACCTCGTTCGGCGCCTGCCGGGCGAAGGTCACCGATGCCGGCGGCAAGCAGCTTTCGGTCTCCGTCGACATCGGCGCGTCGACCTACGTCTCCGGTACCGGTTCGGTGGTCACGGCGGTGGAGGGCCTTCCGCAGATCGAGCGGAAGAGCAAGGACGGCAAGAGCTGCGACGTCGGCATCATGACGTTGCGCAAGCCCGAACGCGGGATCGGCTTCTCGGTCACCTACGACGGTGGCGACCCCTGTGCGACAGGCCGTGCGGTGGCGGCGAAGGCCGTGAAGACCCTGCACGCGTCGCCCGCGAAGTACCCGTCGACCGCGGGCACCTTGACCGCGGTCGACCCGTGCACCGCCGCGGACGCCGCCGTCCTCGCCGAGGTCGTGCCGCACGGCGCGACCTCGCTGACCAGCTTCCACTCCTGCGACTGGACCCCGGGCTCCAACCCGCGGATCTCGATCGGCTTCCGCTACGGCCTGCCGCCCGAGGAACGCGACGGGACCAAGAAGGTCGATATCGACGGCGTCACCGCCTTCCAGAAGCCCGGTACCAGCAGCGACGCCGAGTGCAAGATCGAGTGGCAGCACAAGCCGTGGGCCGACGACGAGGTCGAGATCGCCAACGTGATCTACAAGAACTATGACGAGAAGAAGGACGAAGCGGCGTCCTGCGCGAAGGCGGTCAAGATCGCCAAATCGGTGATCGCGAAGCTGCCCAAGCCCTAGCCGGGGCGCTGGGCCTGGCGGCATCCGGCCGCGGGCGGTAGGAAGGGGACACCCACCCGCCGACGTGCCGGAGCCCACCATGAAGAAGATCATCAACGACCCGAAGACGGTGGTCGCGGAATCCCTGCGCGGGCTGGCCGTGGCGCACGCGGACGTCCTGCGGGTGGAGGACGACCCGGCGATCGTGGTGCGGGTCGACGCGCCGGTCGCGGGCAAGGTCGCGGTCATCTCCGGCGGAGGATCCGGGCACGAACCGCTGCATGGCGGCTTCGTCGGCCGGGGCATGCTCGCCGCCGCCGTCCCGGGTGCGGTGTTCACCTCGCCGACGCCGGACGCCGTCGAGGCCGCGGTCAAGGCCACCACCGGGGAGGCGGGCGCGCTGCTGATCGTCAAGAACTACACCGGTGACGTCCTCAACTTCGAGACCGCCGCGGAACTCGCCGCCGCCGAAGGGCTGGACGTGCGCAGCGTGGTCATCGACGACGACGTCGCGGTCAAGGACTCGACCTACACCGCCGGCCGTCGTGGCGTCGGCGGCACGGTGCTGCTGGAGAAGGTCACCGGCGCCGCGGCCGAACGCGGGGACTCGCTCGACGCGGTCGAGGCCTTGGCGCGCAAGGTGATCGGCCAGGTCCGGTCGATCGGCGTCGCGCTCAGCGCGCCGACGGTGCCGCACGCGGGCGAGCCGAGTTTCGTCCTCGCCGACGACGAGATCGAGTTCGGCATCGGCATCCACGGCGAACCCGGCATCGAACGGACGCCCGCCTTGTCCGCCGACGAACTCGTCGCGCGGATGGTCGAGGCGATCGTGACGGACCTGCCCTTCGCCGAGGGCGACAAGGTCCTGTTGTTCACGAACTCGATGGGCGGTACCCCGCTGGTCGAGCTGTACCTGGCGCACGGGATCGCCGAGCGGCTGCTGGCCGAGCGTGGGATCGTGGTCGAGCGGCGCCTGGTGGGGCCGTACATCACCAGCCTTGAAATGCAGGGGATGAGCCTGACTTTGCTGAAACTGGACGACGAGCTGACCGAGTTGTGGGACGCGCCGGTGAACACGCCGGCTCTGAGGTGGGGAGTTTGATGGCCTGCACTGCCGAGACGCTCGTCGCCGCCTTGCGGGCGGCGGCCGCGGTGATCGCCGAGCACCGCGCCGAGCTGATCGACCTCGACCGCGCGATCGGCGACGCCGACCACGGCGAGAACATGGACCGCGGGTTCACCGCCATCGTGTCCGCTTTGGACACCGCCACTCCCGAAACCCCCGCCGCGGTGGTGAAACTCGCCGCCACGACGTTGATCTCGAAGGTCGGTGGCGCGGCAGGACCGTTGTACGGCACGGCTTTCCTGCGCGCGTCGGCGAAACTGGGTGACGCGACCGAAGTGGACGGTCCGCTGCTGGTCGAGGCACTGCGCGCGGCACTCGAAGGAGTGCAGGCACGCGGAAAGGCCGTCGGCGGAGACGCGACCATGGTCGACGCGCTGCTGCCCGCCGTCTCCGCCGCCGAGGGGGCCGTCGGCTCGGACATCGCGGCGATCCTGACCGCGGCCGCCGACGCGGCCGACAAGGGCGCCGAGTCCACAGTGGACCTCGTGCCGCGCAAGGGCCGCGCGTCCTACCTCGGGGAGCGGGCCAAGGGACATCTCGATCCCGGTGCCCGCTCGACGGCGCTGCTGCTGCGCGCGTTCGCGGAGGCCGCCCGGTGAGCGTCGGAATCGTGCTCGTCTCCCACAGCGCCAAAATCGCCGAAGGGCTCGCCGAACTCGCCGCGCAGATGGCGCCGGACGTCACCATCGTGGCGGCGGGAGGGCTGTCCGACGGCGGGATCGGGACGGACTACGACGAGGTCGTCGCGGCCACTCAACGCGCCGATTCGGGCTCGGGTGTCGTCCTGCTCTACGACCTCGGCAGCGCGCAGATGACCGCGGACCTGGCCGTCGAATCGCTCGCCGATCCGTCGGCCGCCGTCGTGGTGGACGCGCCGCTGGTCGAAGGCGCGATCGCGGCCGCCGTCGCGGCGCAGGGCGGCGCGGACCGCCAGGCCGTCGCCGAGGCCGCCGCGTCGGCGGGTGTCCCGCCGGATCTCACCTTCGACGGTGGTGCGCAGGACGGCGAGAGCAGTGTCGAACTCACGCTGCGGAACGACGTCGGGCTGCACGCGCGGCCGGCCGCGGTGCTGGCGCGGAGTCTCGCCGGACTGGAGGCCGAGGTCAGCGTGCGGCTCGGAGACGAGACCGCGAACGCCAACAGTGTGCTCGCGCTGATGGCTCTCGGCGCACGTCAGGGTGACCGGATCGAGGTCAGCGCGCGGGGTGCCCAGGCGGAGGAAGCGCTCGCGAAAGTCAAGGAACTCGTGGACCAGAATTTCGGTGAGTAAACGCGACTGACTCGATTCGGAGGGTGACAGGCGCTGCTTTCCGCGCCGCGGCATGGCACGATCGGAGAAAACTACCAGCGAGTAACCTCCGGAGGCCGGTTGTGGCGCGGGAAATCTCGAGTGTGGGAGTCATCGGTCTCGGCACCATGGGTGCTGGGATCGCCGAGGTGCTCGCGCGAAGCGGCGTGTCCGTGATCGCGGTGGAGATCGACGACGAAGGCGTGGCCAGGGGCAGGGGCCATCTGGAGCACTCGACCGAACGGGGGGTCTCGGGCGGCAAGCTCGACGCCGGCGGCCGGAGCGAACTGCTGGGGCGGATCCGCCACACCACGTCGCTGCACGAACTGTCCGATGTGGACCTGGTGATCGAGGCGATTCCGGAGAGTCTCGAAGCCAAGGCGGACGTTTTCACCCAGCTGGACAAGATCACCGGGCCGGACACGATCTTCGCGTCCAACACCTCGTCGCTGTCGATCACCGAAATCGGCGTGCACACCTCGCGGCCCGGCAAGGTCGTCGGGATGCACTTCTTCAACCCCGCGCCGATCCTCAAACTGGTCGAGATCGTGCGCACGGTCGTCACCGAACCCGACGTGGTCACCGACGTCGTCGCGTTCGCCGAACGGCTCGGCAAGACCCCGGTGGTGATCGGCGACCGCGCCGGATTCATCGCGAACGCCCTGCTGTTCGGCTATCTCAACCACGCCGTGCGGATGTTCGAGCAGCGCTACGCCTCGCGGGAGGATCTCGACGCGGCGATGCGGTTCGGCTGCGGATATCCCATGGGGCCCTTGGCCTTGCTCGATCTCATCGGGCTGGACACCGCGTACGAGATCCTCGACACGATGTACCACCAGTCGCGCAACCGGCTCCACGCGCCGGCCCCGTTGCTCAAGCAGATGATCACCGCGGGGCAGCTCGGACGGAAGACCGCACGCGGCTTCTACGCCTATGACGAGGCCGATTCGCCCACCGTGATCGACGCGGTCACGGCATCCACAGTGGACGGTGCCGCGCCGCGTGAGGTGCGCAAGGTCGGCGTCGTCGGGACCGGGACCATGGCGACCGGGATCGTCGAGGTGTTCGCGAAACGCGGCTACGAGGTCATCCTCCGGGCGCGGAGCGCCGAGAAGGCCGCGGCGTCGGTCGCGCGCGTGAAGAAGTCGCTGGACAAGGCCGTCGTCAAGGGCAGACTGTCCGAAGAGGACGCCGTCGCCGCGCTGGGCCGGATCTCGCCGGCGGTGGAATTCGAAGAACTCGCCGACGTCGACCTCGTCATCGAGGCGGTGGCCGAAGACCTGGCGGTGAAGCAGGCCGTCTTCGCCGCGCTCGACGACGTCGTGAAGGCGGGGGCGGTGCTGGCGACCACCACGTCGTCGCTGCCGGTCATCGAATGCGCGGCCGCCACCTCTCGGCCCTCGGACGTGGTCGGGGTGCACTTCTTCAACCCGGCGCCGGTGATGAAACTCGTCGAGGTCGTCTCGACGATCGCCACCGCGCCCGACGTCATCGCGACCGTGGACGCCGTCTGCGCGGCCGTCGGCAAGCATCCGGTGCACTGCGGCGACCGGGCCGGGTTCATTGTCAACGCGCTGCTGTTCCCGTACCTGAACGACGCGGTGAAGATGCTCGAAGCCCACTACGCGGAGGCCAACGACATCGACACCGCCATGAAGGTGGGCTGCGGGCTGCCGATGGGGCCGTTCGAACTGCTCGACGTCGTCGGGCTGGACGTTTCGCTGGCGATCCAGCGGACGTTGTTCAACGAGTTCCGCGAAGAGGGCTTCGCGCCCGCTCCGCTGCTGGAGCACCTCGTGACCGCGGGACGGCTCGGCCGGAAGACCGGGAAGGGCTTTAAGGACTACTCCGCGCGGTAGGGCTCGGTGCTGCCGGGTGTGTCATGAAAGGGTCTTTCAGGACGAAAAGCGTCCTGGAAGACCCTTTCATGACACTTCGAACCGACGTGGCGCATGCGTGAGCCGGTAACTTGAGCCGCATGCCGGTTTCCTCAGGGGTCAGGAAGCGGATCAGGCACTTCCTGGATCCGGACGACGAGATCCACTACGTGTTCCCCGCCGACGTCCTCGGCAGCCCGATTCCCAGCGTGGTCTTCGCGGTGACCCGCAAGACGATCACGATCCTGTCGACCGGCTTCTGGACCCGGAAGATGCCGAAGTCGGTGGTCGCCACGAGCTTGCGTCATCACCGGCTCGGGCCGGTGGAGACGGGGACCACCCCGTGGTTCAAGTTCAACGGCATCGTCTACGAGGTCGACGACGAGTACGTTTCTGTCGTCCACGCCGCCGACGCGGAAATCATGCGGGACGCGGCAAAACCTGAAGATCCGCTGCCGGACCTCTAAGCTCCCCGGGGTGCGCCAGCTGACATACGACGGGGTGCCGATCCCTGGCCTGAACGATCTGGTCCGGACGGCCATCCGCCTGCACCCCGCATCCGGTGAGCCCCGCCCCGACGAAAGCCACCTCGGCGGCCCGTTGCTGTGGCCGTCGGACGAGCCGTGGCCGGAGTGCCCGGTGACCTGGCCGCCCGACCCGGACGCGTCCGACGACGCGTGGACGGGCGGGCATCGGCTGGACGGGCCGGTCCCGGTGATGGTCAGCGTGGCCCAGTTCTTCCGCGACGACTTCCCCGAACTGCATTTCCCGGAGGGCACCGACGTCCTGCAGGTGCTGTTCTGCCCGCTGGAGCACGACAGCCCGCACCACCGGGGGCCCGCGGTCCGGCTGGTGTGGCGCGATTCGGGCGAGGTGGGGGACATCGCCGACCCGCCGCCGGCTCCCGAAGCCGCCGAAGCCGCGTTCCGGCCGGTGCCGTGTGTCTTCGAGCCGTGCTCGATCGACGAACTGCCGCGGGTCTGCGACTTCCCGGCCGAGACCCGGGCCGCCCTCGGTATCGCCGACGGCGCGGCCGAGGACCCGGAAGGCTGGCCTGAGCTGGGGCAGTACTCGAAGATCGGCGGCTGGACGGCCTGGTCCGCGACCGGTCCCGTCGAACTGGGCTGCCGGGACTGCGGCGCGCGACTCCTGCAGACGATCGCGCTGGCCACCGAGGAACACGAGGTCGGTTGTGGGTGCGAGGTCGCCGAGGACGCGCCGGCGGGCTGGACGCTGGGACGTCGGGGAGTGCTGAACATCTTCACCTGCCCGGCGGATGCCTCCCACCCGTTCAAGGTCCGGATCGACTGACGGCTCAGGCGGGCGGTAGCAAAGGTCCCCCGCTCCAGTGCTGGAAGACCAGGTTCGTGTGCACCCGGGCGACCTCGTCGCGCGCGGTCAGTTCGTCGAGCACCAGGCGCTGCAGTTCGCCGGCGGAAGCGGTGGCGACGTGCGCGAGGAAGTCGTCCGGCCCGGTCAGGTGGTAGACGGCACGGACCTCGGGCAGGGACAGCAGATGCTCGACGAACGAGTCCACCAGGTCCCGCCGGTGCGGGCGGACCTGGACGAACAGCAGCGCTTCGAGCGGGCGGCCGAGCTTGGCGGCGTCCACCTCCGCGCGCTGGCCGGTGATGACCCCGAACTCGCGGAGCCGGTTGACGCGGTCGAGACAGGTCGAGGGCGCGATCCCGACCGCGGCCGCCAGATCCTTGTTCGAAACCCGGGCATCGTTCTGCAGCAGACGCAGGATTTGGAGGTCGACCGTACTCAGTTCGACAGAATCCGACATCTGCGAATGATATCCGAGGATATTGCATCTGATCCGGAGAAAACCGCACCATCTCGGTATGACCGCAACGCTGCGCACCCGAGCCGTCCACGCCGGCCGTGACGACCTCACGGACCTCGGCGTCCACGCCGTCCCGCTGGATCTGTCCACGACCTACCCGTCACGGGACAGCGCCGACGAGGCCCGTCGCATCGATGAGTTCGCCACCACCGGCGACCTGTCCGGGATGCCGATCTACGGCAGGCTGAGCAACCCGACCGTCGAGCGGTTCGAGAAGGCGCTGGCCGAACTCGAGGGCTTCGACGACGCCGTCGCGTTCGCCACCGGGATGGCCGCGGTCTCGGCCGCCCTGCTCGCCGCCGTCGCGCAGGGCAAGCGGCATATCGTCGCCATCCGCCCGGTCTACGGCTGCACCGACCACATGCTCACCTCCGGCCTGCTCGGCACCGAGGTGACCTGGGCCGATCCGGCGGACCTCGCCTCCGCGCTCCGGCCCGACACCGGCCTGGTGCTGCTCGAATCGCCCGCGAACCCGACGCTGCGCGAAGTCGACATCGCCGAGATCGTGCGCGCCGCGGGCGACGTCCCGGTGCTGGTCGACAACACCTTCGCGACGCCGGTGCTCCAGCGGCCCGGACGGCACGGCGCCCGATTCGTCCTGCACAGCGCGACCAAGTTCTTGGGCGGCCACGGCGATGTCATGGGCGGGGTCATCGCGTGCGGTGCCGAGGACGCCGGGCTGCTGCGGCAGATCCGGTTCGCCACCGGTGGCGTGCTGCACCCGCTCGCGGGGTACATGCTGCTTCGCGGGCTTTCGACGCTTCCCCTGCGCGTCAACGCCGCGTCGGCGACGGCGGCCGAACTGGTCGAGCGCCTGCGCGGGCACGCGAACATCCGCGAGGTGCACTACCCGGGCATCGGCGGTCCGCTGATCGCGTTCGAGGTCGACGGGGATCCGGCCGAGGTCATCGGCGCCGTCCGGCTGATCACCCCGGCGGTCAGCCTCGGCAGTGTCGACACCCTCATCCAGCACCCCGGTTCGATCAGCCACCGGATCGTCCCCGAGGGCGACCGGCGCGATGCCGGCGTCGGTGACCGGCTCCTGCGCATGTCGGTGGGGCTCGAAGACGTCGAGGACCTGTGGCACGACCTGGATCAGGCGCTCAAGGCCTGCTGACGGCGGTGCGATCGTGATCACCAAGATGTCGACAAGTCGCCCCGGCTGGTTAACCTGGGCGGGTGAAAGATCTGGTCTCGTCCTGGGTGGAATCTTCGGCCCGTAGCACGCTTTCCCGGCTCCACCAGCAGATCGGCGTGGCCGGGATCGCCGCCGCAGCGGCGCTACCCGGGCTGTCGGCGGTCTTCGACCAGCATTCGGCAGCCGTCCGGGACATCCTCGCGGCCGGGGTCGAAGGTTCGGCCGCGGTCGCCGGGGTGGTGCTCCTCGCCGGCTACACCCGCGGGCTGCTCGACGAGGCCAAGACCAAGGGCTGGACGTTCCGCGCTCCGGCCGACCTGTCCGCTTGGAACTCCAGCGACTGGATGACCGCGCGCCTGGTCGGCGTGTGCTCGCTGGCCGCCGCGCTGGACGACCGGCAGCCGGAGCCGACCGGGAACAGGTAGGGCGGCCGGACGCCCCACCCGTTCCCGTGGAAGGTCAGCGGTACTCCGGCGGAGGGGGCATTGACCCACCGGGGGGCCGCTGGCCGGGCTCCTGAGGCGGCATTACCTGCCCCTGGCTGGGCGGGAACTGCTGGTGCTGGGCCGAGTGCTGGCCCGGCGTCCCGCCGGTCATGGCCGGATCGTTCGCGGCGTGGTGCCCGGCGGGCACCGGCTGGTGAACGGTCGTCTGCTCGCTCGGCACTCCGCCCGAGCGGCTCGCGTCTTCACGGCCTCGCTGGTAGGCCTCGGCCTGCGCCTTCGCGGCGGGGATCTCCGCCTCAGCCCGGTTTAGCCAGGTCTCCCAGCGCTGCTGCATCGGCTTGATCAGGCCACCGCCGACACCGACGACGGCGATCCCGCCGACCGTGGCGAGCACGGTGATCAGCACCGGCAGCGTGACCGCGGTGGCCACCCCGATCTGGTTCAGCGCGGCGATCGCACCGAGGCCCCAGATGAACACCGAGGCGATGGTCGCGAGCACCTTGCCGTAGGAAACGCCGCCCAGGGCGTTGCCGATCAGGTCCTTGACCGCCTTGGCGACGGCGCCGGCGATCACCACGATGACGATCGCGACGATGGCACGCGGCAGCCAGGCGACGATGTCGTTGAGCAGCGTGCTCACCGGGTTCGGGCCGAACACGCCGAACGCGATCTGCAGGGCGATCAGCAGGATCCCGTAGTAGATGATCTTGCTGATGATGCCCGAGCCGTCGACCTTGCTTTTCGCGAGCATCTGTTTGAAGCCGCCGCGTTCGAGGAGCCGGTTGAAGCCGACCTTTTCGAGCACCATGCTCACGGCCTTCGAGATCGCCTTCGCGATCAGCCAGCCGATGACCATGATGACCAGGAACGCGAGCAGTTTGGGGACGAACGTGGCGACCGAACTCCAGGCGCTGGACACGCCTTGACCGAAATCGACGGCCGCCAGTGCTGATGTGGCCACTGGGTTTCTCCCTTCCCACGACTGGACATTCCAGACTGGTTGGGGAGGGGGTACCCGGAGAGGGATCGGTCACACCAGGACCCACCCGATCGGGTGGTCAGCTACAGCAGCCGCCACCACAGCATCCGCCGCCCCCACCTGCGGGAACAGGGGCCGAGCCGGCGGAGGACGACCCGGTCAGCGCGACCGTCGTCAGCAGCTTGACGGTGTCCTGATGCCCCTCGGGGCACGGCGCGGGCGCGCTGGACTCGCTCATCGGCCGCAGCAGGTCGAAGGTCCCGGCGCATTCACGGCAGCGGTAGGCGTAGGTCGGCATTTCGTCATCATTCCATCTCCCCTCCCCGTCCGGGGTGGCAAGCTGGCCGGGTGGAACTGCCTGTCGCGGCGCACGTGCCGCACCTCGGCCAAGTCGTCCCGTCGGTCCTCTCCGCGCTGGGTGCCGGCGAGTTCGCCAACTCGCTGAGCCTGGCGGAGGCGTCCAGCGCGTGTGTCCTGCTCATCGACGGTCTCGGCTGGGAACTGCTGGCCGAACACGCCGCCGACGCACCCGTGCTCACCCAGCTGGCGAAGTCACCGCTGCGGGTCGGCTTCCCGTCCACGACCGCGGCCGGGCTCGGCGCGATCGGCACCGGGCTGGCGTCGGGGGAGCACGGTCTGGTCGGCTACACCTTCGAGGTCCCGGGCGCCGGGATCCTGAACGCGCTGCGCTGGAGCAGCCACGAGGACGGTGGCGATCTCCGCGGCGCGCTGCCGCCGCGCGACGTGCAGCCCCTGCCGACGACGTTCGAACGTGCCGCGGCCGCCGGGATCACCACCAGCGTGGTCTCGTCCGCGAAGTTCGCCCACACCGCGCTCACCCTCGCGACGCAGTCCGGCGGCCGCTACGTCGGCGTCCACGCGCTCGGCGATCTCGCCGCGGGAATCCTGCGGTGCCTTTCGGTGCGGCCGTCGTTCTGCTGGGGCTATCACAGCGAACTCGACATGCTCGGCCATGTCTACGGGCCGGGCTCGACACCGTGGCGGATGCAGCTTCGCCAGGTCGACAGGCTGGTGGAATCCATTGTGGACGAACTGCCGTCCGGTGCGCTGTTGGCCGTCGTGGCCGACCACGGCATGGTGACCGTGGAGGGCGCGCTCGACATCGACGAAACCCCCGCGCTGCTCGACGGGGTCCGGGCCATCGGGGGCGAGGTCCGGGCACGGCACGTCTACAGCGAGCCGGGCGCCGAAGCCGACGTGCTCGCGGCCTGGCGCTCGGTGATCGGCGACCGGGCATGGATCCTTTCGCGGGACGAGGCCGTCGAGGCAGGGTGGTTCGGGCCGGTCACCGACCGGGTCCGGCCGCGGATCGGCGACGTCGTCGCGGCGGCGAAGGGCCGCTTCGGGCTCGTACGCGAGTTGGCCGAGGTCGTCGAGTCGTCCATGGTGGGGCAGCACGGTTCGCTCACCCCGGCCGAACAACTCGTCCCGTTGGTCCTCGCGCGCGGCTGACCACGCCGCAACTAGAGGACGAAATGCATCAGATGGGCTTCCGGGCCGAGAACTTCACGACGCGCTTGGGGATGTGGTCGACCTTGACGTCGGTGAAGCCGACGTCCTGGAGCCTCGGCCAGACCGAAACCGGGTCGAGTGCGTTCATCGTGTCGCCGAGGTGGAGGAGCCGGAACGGCACGTTCGCGAGGCTGTCGATCGCCCGCAGGACACCGCCGGGGCGGAGCACCCGGAACGCCTCGGCGAAGATCCCGTCCTGCAACGTCGTCGTCGGCACGTGGTGCAGCATCGTGAAGCAGACGACCGCCGAGAACTCGCTGTCCTCGAAGGGCATCTTCGCGCCATCGCCCTGCACGATCCGCACCCGGCCGTCGAATTCCCGCTTCAGGAGATCCGCCGACGTCTCGTCGATCTCGAGGGCGGTGAGCCGGGGGACGAGACCGGTGAGCGCGCGAGTGGTCGCTCCGTAGCCGGGGCCGATTTCGAGCACCGAATCGCCGAGGTCGAAGCCGGCGATATTGCCCGGCATCTCGGCGGCGACGGCCTTCGCCCAAAGCGCGGAACTGCAGAGTTTGCGGTGAGCCAGGTTCATCGGCATGAATCCGAAGCTAGCCGTGACAGGCAGGCGATAGGCTGCCAAGTGATGTCGAGAATCGGACTCCTGCCGCCGATGCCGACCGCGATGGTGCTCGGCGAGATGGAGCTGCCCGCGGGCATGTGGTTCCCCTGGCACGAGCACGACGGCCACCAGCTGGCCTGGGCGGCCCGGGGGATCTTGAGCGTGAACATCGGCGAGCAGTACTGGGTGCTGCCGCCGACGAGGGCGTTGTGGATCCCCGCCGGGGTCCATCACCGGACCGGCGCCACCGCCCACACCGTGCTGCGGGGGATCTACGCCACGCCGGACCGGTGCCCGGTGCGGTGGCCGGGACCGCGGCTGGTCGCCGTCCGGCCGTTGCTGCGGGAACTGCTGGAACACCTCGGCTCGGACGGCCTCGATGACGACGCGCGCCGCCGCGCCGAGGCCGTCGCCTTCGACCTGCTCGAACCGGTGGACGTCGTGCCGATCAGCGTTCCGATGCCGTCCGACGGCCGGGCGTTGCGGGTCGCGCGGGCGGTGATCGGCGACCCGGCGGACCGTCGAGGCCTCGCGGACCTCGCCCATGACGTGGGTGCGAGCGAACGCACGCTCGCCCGGCTGTTCCTCAGCGAATGCCGGACCACGTTCGGCGCATGGCGGGTGCAGGCGCGGCTGCGCGCGTCCCTGCCGCTGCTGGCCGAGGGCATGCCCCTGACCGCGGTCTCCCGCCGGATCGGCTACTCGTCCCCGAGCGCGTTCGTGGTCGCCTTCCGCCGGGCGGTCGGTGTGACGCCGGGCTCGTACTTCGGCGGCTGAACGGACCCTTTGGATACGGTTTCAGGGTGCCTCGACGTAACCGGCCCGATCGCGACGGGCGCGCAGACCTCGGCGCGTCCACCGGCTGGGCGCGCTCCGAATCCGCCCAGGACGGGGACTGGCTGGTTCGGACCGTGCCCGGCGCGCAGGCCACCAAGTACTACCGCTGCCCCGGCTGCGACCACGAGATCCGGCCGGGGACCCCGCATCTGGTCGTCTGGCCCGCCGACGAGACCGGCGGCATCGCCGACCGCCGCCATTGGCACAAGCCCTGCTGGGACGCGCGGGGCAGGCGCCGCCCCGGCCGCTGGTGATTCAGCGCCTCAGGTGAAGTGAAGGCTCTCCCTCGAACTCCTCCTCCGTGTGGATTTTGAACCCGAGCCGCTCGGCGACCCGGATCGACGGTTTGTTGGACACCATGATGTTGGCGATAATCGGCACGTCGGTCACCTCGCGCTCGGCCCAGTCGACGACGGCGCCCGCCATCTCCGTCGCGTAACCCTTGCCCCAGGTGAACGGCCAGAAGCGATACGCGAGGTTCAGCACTCGCTCGCCACGCCATTCGTGATAGCGGACGCCACCGAAGCCGGCGATCTCGTCCGGATCGTCCAAGGTGGACACCGTGAGATAGCCGAAGCCGTGCTCGGCCCACTGCTTCATCCAGGCGTCGAACAGTTCCTGTGCACCCTCGATGGTGTGCGGGACCGGGTTGAACTTGTTGGTCTCGGGATCGGCCTGCAACGCGACGATGTTCTCGCGGTCTTCCTCGCGCAGGCGGCGCAGCAGCAGCCTCTCCGTTTTGATCTCTGTCAGCACAGATCTGACGGTAGACCCCGGGTGCGACAGAATTATCGCCATGACGGCTCTCCCCCTGGTCCTGCTGCACGCCTTCCCCGTCGACGCCCGGATGTGGGACGCGGTGCGAGCACCGCTTTCCGAACGCTTCCGGCTGATCACGCCCGACCAGCGAGGGCTCGGCCGGAGCCCGTTGCCGGAGACCGAGCGGGAGCCCGGCTTGGACGACGCGGCCCGTGATGTCGTGGCGCTGCTCGACCGCCTCGAACTCGACCAGGTCGTCCTCGGCGGCTGTTCGATGGGCGGCTACCTGACGATGGCGGTGCTGCGCATCGCGCCGGAACGCGTGGGCGGACTCGTGTTCATCGACACGAAGGCGACGGCCGACACCCCTGAGGCCGTGCAGGCACGGCACGACCTCGCGGACCGCGTCGAAGCCGAAGGCGCCGGGTGGCTGGCCGAAACCGTCACGCCCGGGCTGCTCGCCGAGAAGACCCGCGCGGACCGGCCTGAAGTGGCCGGACGGCTGGGCGAACTGATCACGGCGCAGCCGCCGTCGGGGATCGCGTGGGCGGCGCGGGCGATGGCGGCGCGCCCGGATTCGGTCGAGCTCCTGCGCTCCGCGGACGTTCCGGCGCTGGTCGTGGTGGGCGAAGAAGACGGCCTGACCCCGCCGGCCGCGGCGAACACCCTGGTGGAGGCCTTGCCGGACGCGACACTGGTCGTACTGCCGGAGGTGGGACATCTGACGCCGCTGGAGGATCCCGCCGGAGTGGTCGAAGCGATCTTGGGCTGGTATTCCGCGGATTGACGGGTCGTGAGTGATAAAGATCAGTTCGAGACGATGCCCGCCGGTCTACTTCCGCAATTAGAGGACTACTTGCGGAAGTACCGGTCCAGGGCCGCCTCGGCCTCTCCGCGTCGCTCCGGGAACCGCTGCGCGATCACGAACCGCCACGGAACCTCGAACAGCCGTCGCAACGCGATGAACGGCTCCAGCGACGAAGGCGCGACATCGGCCGGATACGCGGCCAAAGCCGAGGGACCCGACTCCGCGTAAAGGACGCCGAGGTCCCAGCCGAGCGGTCCACGCCAGGTGTCCTCGAAGTCGAGCCAGCACGGCCCGGCCGCCGTCGCGACGACGTTCCCCGAATGGGCGTCGCCGTGCAGCGGCCGGGCTTCTCCCGCGGGAAGTGCGGCCACGACCCGTTCGAGTTCTTCCCGCAGCCGGGGCGCCGCGCCGCCCATCGCCGGACCGTGCCGGTCGAGCAGGGTCCGGAGGTCTTGGACCGGCCCGAGTTCGGGCAGTTCACCGGGGTAGTCGGCGAGCGCCTCGTGCACCCGGAAGAGCGATATCGCCACCTCTCGCGGCGACAGCGTGCTGCCCGGTTCATGCGGCGTGTAATGCCAGAGAGTGACCGGCAGGCCGTCCGCGAAATGCGGTCCGGCCGGGGGATCGGTGGTCGGTGAGACGACGAGCACATCACGTTCCGTGAGGTGCTTCGACAGCGCGACGTCCCGCGCGAGCCACTCCGCCGGATCGGGCCGGGCGAAGAGTGTCGTGCCCGGCACCCGCGCCACCACGGAACCCAGCCTCACCAGCACGTTCGACTTGAAATGCAGGACCTCCGGATCGCCGGTCGGCAGCCCGAATCGCTCACCCACCGCGATCGCCGCGGCCACCCCCGCACGCGTGTATTCGTCGGCCACGGCGCGATCTTGCCAGCCGGTGCGCGCGACGGTGGGTAGTGAGGGCTACGATCCTCACTAG
Organism: Amycolatopsis sp. lyj-112; assembly: GCF_046549055.1. Taxonomy (NCBI): domain Bacteria; kingdom Bacillati; phylum Actinomycetota; class Actinomycetes; order Pseudonocardiales; family Pseudonocardiaceae; genus Amycolatopsis; species Amycolatopsis sp. lyj-112. The sequence goes on from NZ_JAJPWS010000001.1 coordinate 418,310, forward strand.
CCGCCGAACGGGTCCCGAACCCGGCCGACGGCGGAACATTGACCACCACAAGGTTTGAGTGTTGGAGGCAGGAGTGACGGCCGTAGCCCCCAAGCCGATCGCAACGCGCCCATACCCCGCGCGCGAGTCGGTTAAGGGTTCGTACCTGCTGCGGTTGTTCCGCACGACGGACCACAAGCAAATCGGCATCATGTATCTGGTCACGTCGTTCGCCTTCTTCATGGTGGGCGGCGCGATGGCGATGCTGATCCGTTCGGAGCTCGCCCGCCCGGGACAGCAGTTCCTGTCCCAGGAGCAGTACAACCAGCTCTTCACGATGCACGGCACGATCATGCTGCTGCTGTACGCGACGCCGATCCTCTTCGGATTCGCGAACTTCGTGCTGCCGCTGCAGATCGGTTCGCCCGACGTCGCCTTCCCGCGGCTGAACGCGTTCTCGTACTGGCTGTACCTCTTCGGCGGCCTGATCGTGATGTCCGGCTTCCTGACCCCGGGTGGCGCCGCCGACTTCGGCTGGTTCGCCTACACCCCGCTGTCGGACGCCATCCACTCGCCTGGCGTCGGCGCCGACCTGTGGATCGCCGGTCTGGTCGTGTCCGGTCTCGGCACCATCCTCGGTGGCGTCAACATGATCACCACGGTGATCTGCCTGCGCGCCCCCGGTATGACGATGTACCGGATGCCGATCTTCACCTGGAACATCCTGGTCACCAGCATCCTGATCCTGCTGGCCTTCCCGATCCTGACCGCGGCCTTGATGGGCCTGCTGGCGGACCGGCATCTCGGGGCGCATGTGTTCGACCCCGCGAACGGCGGCGTGATCCTCTGGCAGCACCTGTTCTGGTTCTTCGGCCATCCAGAGGTCTATATCGTCGCTCTACCGTTCTTCGGGATCGTGTCGGAGATCTTCCCGGTCTTCAGCCGCAAACCGATCTTCGGTTACAAGGGCCTGGTCTGGGCGACGCTGGCGATCGCCGCGCTGTCGGTGGCCGTGTGGGCACACCACATGTACGCGACCGGCGCCGTGCTGCTGCCGTTCTTCTCCTTCATGACCTTCCTGATCGCGGTCCCGACCGGCGTGAAGTTCTTCAACTGGATCGGCACGATGTGGAAGGGCCAGCTGTCCTTCGAGACGCCGATGATCTTCTCGATGGGCTTCATCGTCACGTTCCTCTTCGGCGGTCTGACCGGCATCATGCTGGCCGCGCCGGCGATCGACTTCCACGTGTCCGACAGTTACTTCGTCGTCGCGCACTTCCACTACGTGCTCTACGGCACGATCGTGTTCGCCACGTTCGCCGGGATCTACTTCTGGTTCCCGAAGATCACCGGCCGCATGATGGACGAGAAGCTCGGCAAGTGGCACTTCTGGACCACGTTCATCGGCTTCCACGCCACGTTCCTGGTGCAGCACTGGCTGGGCGCCGAAGGTATGCCGCGGCGGTACGCGGACTACCTGACCAGCGACGGCTTCACCACGCTGAACACGATCTCCACGATCGGCGCGTACATCCTCGGTGCCTCGACGCTCCCGTTCATCTGGAACGTCTTCAAGAGCTACCGGTACGGCGAGATCGTCACGGTGGACGACCCGTGGGGCTACGGCAACTCGCTCGAATGGGCGACATCCTGCCCGCCGCCGCGGCACAACTTCACCGAGCTGCCGCGGATCCGGTCCGAGCGCCCGGCGTTCGAACTCCACTACCCGCATATGGTCGAGCGCATCCACAAGGAGGGTGAGATCGGCTTCTTCGGAAAGCAGAAGGTCAACACCCACCGCGCACCGTCCCAGGTGCTCACCGAAGCGGTCATGCCGGGTGATCACTCCAAGGACAACTCCAGCGAAAAGTAACGCGACCAAGTGAAGGCGCGTGCCCTGTCTCACATCGAGGCGCGGCACGCGCTTTTTCTCTGCCCGGCTAAGGAAGACTGAGCCCGTGACGCAGACTCCCGTCCTCATCACCACCACCGGCCCCGACAAGCCGGGTGTGTCCTCGGTGCTGTTCGCCGTGCTGTCCCGCCACGACGTCGACGTGCTCGACGTCGAGCAGGTGGTCATCCGCGGCCAGCTGGTACTCGGCGTGCTCGCCGGGGTCTATCGCGACCCCGAGGGCCTGCAGGAGTACGTCGAGCAGGCGATGGCGTCGGTCGGGATGCAGGTCGAGGTGAAGATCGGTTCGGCGATCGGCGCCGACCCGTTCGCCATCGGCCAGAAGGACTCGACGCATGTCCTGCTGATACTCGGCCGCCCGGTGACGGCTCGGGCGTTCTCCGACGTCGCACGGCGGCTCGCCGCGCTGAACGTCAACATCGACTCGATCCGCAGCGTCGCCGACTACCCGGTCACCGGGCTGGAGCTGTACACCTCGCTCGCCCAGGACACGAAGGAAGCCGACGCCGCCCTGCGGACCGCGCTGGCCGACGCCGCCGTCGAGGCCGGGATCGACATCTCGATCGAGCGGGCCGGGCTCGCCCGCCGGGCCAAGCGCTTGGTCGTCTTCGACGTCGATTCCACGCTCATCCAGGGCGAGGTCATCGAGATGCTCGGCGCGCACGCCGGCGTCGAGCCGCAGGTCCGCGAGATCACCGAGGCCGCGATGCGCGGTGAGCTGAACTTCGGCGAGTCGCTGGAGCGCCGGGTCGCCCTGCTGGAAGGCCTGCCGGAGACGGTGCTCGACGAGGTCGCCGCGTCGATCGAACTCACCCCGGGCGCGCGCACGACCATCCGCACGCTGAAGCGGATGGGTTTCCGCTGCGGTGTGGTTTCGGGCGGGTTCACCAAGATCATCCAGTCCCTTGTGGACGATCTCGGCCTCGACTTCGCCGCCGCGAACGAGCTCGAAGTGGTCGACGGCAAGCTCACCGGCCGCGTGGTCGGCGAGATCGTGGACCGCGCGGGCAAGGCGACGGCCCTCCGTCGCTTCGCCGAGGAGTACGAGATCTCGCTGGAGCAGTGCGTCGCCGTCGGCGACGGGGCGAACGACATCGACATGCTGTCGGTCGCCGGAATGGGCGTCGCCTTCAACGCGAAGCCGGCGCTGCGCGAGGTCGCCGACACCGCGCTTTCGCACCCGTACCTCGACGCCGTGCTCTTCCTGCTCGGGGTCACCAGGTCCGAGATCGAGGCCGCGGACGCGGCCGACGGTCTCGACTTCTCCCGGCCATGAGCGTGCTGGAGCCGCTGGCCGCGCGCTACGCGTACTGGCTTGGCCTCCCCGCCGAGACTACGGAAGACACCTCGGACGAAGACCCGGCCGAAGTCCGCGCCATGCCGGTGATCCTCCGGATGGAACGCGCCGAACCACCGTCTCGGACGGCGCTGCTGGAAGCCGCCGCCGCGGCCGCTGTCGCGGTCTGTCTCGACGAGCGCGCCGAACCCGAAGGGGAGTGGCACGAGCCGCTCCAGGCCTGGGTCGACGGCCGGATCCGCAAGGTCGCCCGCCGCGCGCGGGGCGCGCACTGGCAGGCGGTGCAGGAACTGCCGGGCATCACGATCGAGGTCGACGGCGCCGAAGCGCGGGCTTTGGTCCCCGGCCGCGTCGCCGATACGCCGAAAGAGGTTTCGCGGCTGCAGATCTCCGGGAGCGAACTCCCGGCCGACGAACCCGGCCCCGCCCCGGACGGCGTCCCGCGGTTGCTGCTGAACCCCGAGGTCACGATGACCGTGGGCAAGGGTTCCGCCCAGGTCGGGCACGCGACGATGATCCTGGCTTCCCTGCTGGACGAAGCCGGACTCAAGGCCTGGGCCGAGACCGGGTTCCGGTGCTCGGTGCGGACCCCGCCGGTCGCGACCTGGAAGGCGTTGTGCCCGGTCGAGGATCCCGAAGGCTCGTGGCGGCGCGACGGCGTCGTCGCCGTCCGGGACGCCGGATTCACCGAAGTCGATCCCGGAACGGTCACCGTCATCGCCCAAAGGGCCTGACCTCTTATACTCCCCTCATGGGTGACCGGCTGATCGCCGGGCGCTACCGCTTGGAGGAGCGGATCGGCGCCGGGGGAATGGGTGTCGTCTGGCGTGCCACCGACAAGGACCTCGGGCGGGTCGTCGCGCTCAAACGCTCCCAGGCCGGCGACAGCGGTCAGATCCGGCGAGAGGCGCGGATCGGTGCGGGTCTCCATCATCCGAACGTGGTTACCGTCTTCGACGCGGTGATCGACGGGGACGACCGCTGGCTCGTCATGGAGTACCTGGCCTCGCGCAGCCTCGCGGAGATCCTCGAAACCGACGGCCCGCTTCCCACCGGCAAGGTGGCGAAGATCGGCGTCCAGCTCGGCGCGGCGCTCGCGGCGATGCACGACAAGGGCATGGTGCACCGCGACCTCAAACCGGGGAACGTCCTGGTGGCAGAGGACGGCACGGCGAAACTCACCGACCTCGGCATCGCACAGTGGTCGGAGGTGACGCGGACCGGCGGCGGTCTCGATGGCGGGACGCCTGGTTACGTCGCGCCCGAGATGGCCGAAGGGCAGCAAGCGGGAGCCGCGGCGGACGTGTTCTCCCTCGGCGCGACGCTCTTCGCCGCCGTCGAGGGCACTTCGGTCTGGGGCGACGCGAATGCGGGACCGTTCGTCCAGCTCCGGCGGGCGGCCGCGTACAACCTTGAGCCGATGCGGGAAGCCGGTCCGCTGGCACCCGTGCTGACCGAGTTGCTGCGGCGCAAAGCCGCCGGCCGGCCGAGCGCCGAGCGAGCCGCGAGACTGCTGGCCGAGTTCGCCGATGTCGACGCTCTCGTGCGGCCGCGAAGGAGCCGGGTACCGAAGCGGGCCATCGCGATCGGAGCGGGTGCCGCGGTGCTCGCGCTGGTGGCAGGCCTGATCTACGTGGTGAAGGAGCCGGCGTCGATGGCGGCGCCCCCGCCCGCGGCGCCTGCCGGTTCCGTCGGCGACCCGCGAACCGCGGATCCCTGCGCGCTGCTGGACCCGTCCGTGCTGAAGCAGTTCGGCACGCCCGAACTGGACACGGCCAACGGCAACTTCAACGCCTGCGGCATCTTGCTGCGCATGAGCCCCGATGACGGGGACATCGTCGACGTCCGGCTCGAACTGACGTTTCCGAAATCGCCCTTGCTGGAGAAGCCGGTACCGGGGCGCCTGATCGTGCGCGAGGTGCCGGGCCTACCCGAAGAGAAGTGTGAGCGGGTCATCCCGCTGCCGGACGGCAACCAGATCTGGGTGCACGCCAAGCACATCCAGGACTGGCACGCCCACCTGTGCGATTACGTCGATCCGGTGGCCGTGCACGCGGCCGCCATGCTGAACCGTGAGCCGATCAAGCGGCGTCCCGCTCCCTTCCCCGCCGGGACACTCGGGACTCTCGACGCCTGCGTTCTGGGCGGATCCCTGATGCCGGGGATCGTCGACGGCCCCGCCGCGCCGGATCCGGTCTTCGGCAACTGGGAGTGCTACTGGAACCATCGCGAGATGGAGGTGACGATCCGGTTCGAACGAGCGTGGGCACCGTTCGAAGACGAGGGCAGGCGCGTCGCTCTCGGATCGCGGGAGGCCTTCGTCGAGGTCTCTTCCGAGTGGGAGGCTTGCCAGGCCGAGATCCCGCACCGGACCTTCACCGGCGACGGCCGTGCCATGATCGAGACGGTGGAGATCTACGTCTCGGACAAGGTCAAGCCGCCGCAGGAGATGTGCCCGGCGGCGGAACGGCTCGCCGGGGAGATCGCGCCCAGGCTGCCGCCACTCTGAAAGGAAGCCCGTGTCTTTGGAAGTCCAGCGCGACGGCGAGCACCGCTTCGTCGGCCGCAACGAACGCGGCGCCGAAGTCGTGATCGGCCGCAAGGGTGCCGAAGGCGCCTTCTCGCCCGCCGAACTGCTTCAGATCGCGGCGGCGGGCTGCTCGGCCGTCACGGCGGAGAACCTCATCACGCGCCGGATCGGCGAGGACTCGAAGTTCCGGGTCGGCGTGACCGCGGACCAGCGTGAGGGTGTTTCGGAACTCGACGCCGTCCACGTCGCCTTCGACGTCGACGTGTCCGCTCTCGCGGCGGAAGACCGTGAGGCGCTGGCCGCGGCGGTGGATCGCGCGATCGAGCGGCTGTGCACGGTGAGCCGGACGCTCAAGAAAGGCATCCCCGTCACGGAAAGCTTCCCGGTCGATTAGGTCCCGGATGCTATGAACGGCCCGTTACTTGCAAAATTTGCAAGTAACGGGCCGTTCATAGCACTGGCTCTAGTGCTTGGCGGGGTGGCTTTCGGAGCTCCAGACCACGTACGCCTCGTCGGCGTCGGTGGTCATGGCCTCGATGAACTTCTCGTTGTCGAAGCCGGGCAGCGTCTGCAGCCGCTCGATCAGCGCGTCGGCGGCCGGGTCGCCGCTGGGGATCGCGGTGCCCTTGCCGTCGGTGCCGGCGAGCATGAAGAAGACGTCTTCCTTCCACGGGCCTTCAGGGATCACTCTGACCACCACTGCGGACAGCTCCGACCAGGTGACGGCTTCTTCGCTGCCGTCCGCGAGCTGGCGCCGCACTCCGGTGTCATCGACGCTGACGGTCCGGGATTGTGCGTTGGGCGACTCGTGGGACAACCGGTTCTCCCTGTCTTCGGCGTTCCGTTAACGGTACTCGGCCGTGTCGCAGGCCACTCAGGCCGGGGCGGCGGCATCGAGACGGCGTAGTGCGTCCCGGGCGACCTTGGGGTCGGTGGTCGGCCAGAACGGCGGCAGTGAGGCACGGAGGAATCCGCCGTAGCGAGCCGTGGACAGCCGCGAATCCAGGATGGCCACGACTCCGCGGTCGGTGACCGAGCGGTGCAGCCGTCCGGTGCCCTGGGCGAGCAGCAGCGCGGCGTGTGTCGCGGCGACGGAGAGAAAACCGTTGCCGCCCCTGGCCTCCACGGCCCGTTGCCGCGCGGAGGAGACAGGGTCGTCCGGGCGGGGGAACGGGATGCGGTCGACCACCACGAGCTGGAGCGACGGGCCGGGTACGTCGACGCCTTGCCACAGCGACAGCGTGCCGAACAGGCAGGTGCGCACGTCTTCGGAGAACTTCTGCACCAGGAGACCGGTGGAATCGTCGCCCTGGCAGAGGATCGGCATGTCGAGCCGCTCACGCATCTCCTCTGTGGCCTGTTTCGCCGCGCGCATCGAGGAGAACAGGCCCAGCGTGCGCCCGCCCGCGGCCTCGATCAGCTCGGCCAGCTCGTCCATGGTCGAGGGCTGCAGGCCGTCGCGCCCCGGCGGCGGCAGGTGCTTGGCCAGGTACAGGATGCCGTTGCGTTTGTGGTCGAACGGCGAGCCGACGTCGAGCCCGGTCCACTTCGGGCCTTCGGCGTCGTCGCTGTCGGCGGGGGCGGCCTTCTCGGTCGCCGTGCCCGGTGACTTCTCGACCCTGGCCCCGCCGGGCGGGAGACCCCACTGCCGGGCCATGGTGTCGAACGTTCCGCCCAGGGTCAGCGTCGCCGACGTGAGGACGGTCGTGTGCTGGTTGAACACCCGCTCGCGGAGCAGGCCCGCCACCCCGAGCGGCGCTACCTTGAGCGCGGGCGGACGTGGATTCGACGAGAACCGGTCCCCGGTCAGCCAGACGACGTCGCGCTGGTGCGCCTTGTCGTCCTCGAACGCTTCGAGCAGCCGGACCGCGGTGTCGTGGACCTCTTCGAGCAGCGACCTGGCCAGCTTCCGGGCCGTGGCCTCGCCGACCTCTTCCTTCCGGTCCTTGCCGAGGGCGGTGAGGCAGCGGTGCGCGGCGTCACGGACCGCGGGGACCGCGCCGGTGAGGGCCTGTGGCAGCGAGTCCATCCGGCCCGAGGGCAGGTCGTCGAGGATCAGGGCCAGCCCGTCGCTCGCCTCGTGGAGCTGGTCGGCGACCTCGTCGTCGACCAGTTTCCCGCAGCGGCGCGCGGCGGCGGAGACCATGCCGCTGGTCAGTTCGCCGGTCGCCACCGAGGTCACCCTGTCGACCAGGTCGTGCGCCTCGTCGATGACCACCAGGTCGTGCTCGGGCAGTACCTGGTAGCCCTGCAGCGCGTCGATCGCCAGCAGCGCGTGGTTGGTGACCACGACGTCGGCCTTGCCGGCCTCGGCGCGGGCCTGCTCGGCGAAGCAGTCGGTGCCGATGGGGCAGCGCGACGCGCCCAGGCATTCCCTGGCCGTCACGGAGACCTGGCGCCACGCCTGGTCCGTGACGCCGGGGACCAGTTCGTCGCGGTCGCCGGTTTCGGTGTCGGAGGACCATTCCCGGAGCCGCGTGACCTCTTTGCCCAGCCGGGAGACCGCGAACGGGTCGAACAACTGCTGGTCTTCCGGCTCCTCCGGGGCGCCGCCGTCGAGACGGTGGAGGCAGAGATAGTTGCGGCGGCCCTTGAGGATCGCGAAGGTGGGTTCGCGCCCGAGAGGCTTCTTCAGCGCCTTCGCCAGCCGGGGGAGGTCGCGGTCGACCAGCTGACGCTGCAGCGCGATGGTGGCCGTGGAGACCACGACCGTGGCCTCCTTCTCGACCGCGTGCCGGATCGCGGGAACGAGGTACGCCAACGACTTCCCGGTGCCGGTGCCCGCCTGCACGGCCAGGTGCTCACCGGTGCGGATGGCGTGGCCGACCGCATCCGCCATCTGGACCTGGCCCTCGCGCTCGGCACCACCCACGGACTCGACCGCGTGGGTCAGGAGTTCGAGGACACCGGGGAAGTCAGCACGGGAGGGCACGGGACAAGACGATAGCCGGGCCCACCGTCAAGATCGGTCGCACCGTGCAATGAACGGCCCGTTACTTGCGAAATTTGCAAGTAACGGGCCGTTCATAGCAGCGCGAAGTGCGGTGAAAGGGCCGGTCACGACTCCCTACGGCTGTGCTTGTCTTCACTGAGAGGCGAGACCACCGCCCAGGTGACCGGGAGCAACGCCGCCGCGACGGCGATCTTGAGCGCGTCCCCAATGAGGAACGGGACGACGCCCTTCTCCAGCGCGGTCGACAGGCCGAAGCCGGTCGAGGCCATCAGCCACGGCACGCCGACCGAGTAGATGACGAGGTTGCCCAGCACCATCGTGCCCGCGGTGCGCAGCGGCGTACGGTCGCCGCCGCGACCGGCGAGCGCGCCCACCAGGGCGCCGGCGAAGACGAAGCCGACGATGTAACCGGCGCTGGCGCCGAACAGGCCCGAGGAGCCGTTCTGGAACCAGCCGAAGCCCGCGGCGCCGACGGCGAGGTACAGCGCCATCGACAGCGCGCCGCGCTTCCAGCCGAGCGCCGCGCCGACCAGCAGGGCGGCGAACGTCTGACCGGTCATCGGCACCGGCGAGCCCGGCACGGGGATCAGGATCTGCGCGGCCGCGCCGGTGAGGGCGGCACCACCGGCGACGAGGACCGCGTCACGGGTCAGGGCGCCGGGTACGAGGTCGGCGAGGACCGGACGGCGGCCGGCCACAGACAGCGAAGACACTCAGACCTCCTATGAGTACACGAATGTGAACCGAGGTTAACGCCAGACGTCGCCCTGAGAACCGAATGTCGGGCACCTCACGGTCCTGGCCCGACCACTCGTCCGGGTGGCGTGGACCTGCGCCGGTCAGCCTTGTGGTGGAGGCTGCCAACCATGACGAAACCCAGGGCGGCGGGGCGGCTGCTGTCGGTGACCATTCTGACCGGAGCGCTGGTGGCGGGAGGCCAGGCGACGGCGTGGGCCGAACCGGCGTCGGCGTCGGCGTCGGTCGGGTCGCTCGACGTGGAGATAGGCAACGAGCACGTCGTCACCGGCGAACTCGCCGAATGCAGCGTGGACGGCCCGCTGACCGCGCGGACGGCGGGCGGGGCCACCGGTGACTTCGCCCGGTTCGGCGGCGGTGACTCGAACTGCGGCCGCACCGGCACGGTGGCCGTCGCCGAGGCGACCGGACGGCGGTTCGAGACGGACCTGCTCAAGCGCTACGGCGGCCCGGTGATCAAGGTCCGCACGTTCATGGCCAAGTGCAGTACCACCAAGGACGGCAGCCTCGGCTACATCGAGTTCGGAGACGTCGCCGGGTTCACGCTGCCCGAAAGCATCCCGCAGAACTACCGGCTGACCATCGCGGGCGGCAAGGGCGGGACGGCGCTGGCCTCGCTCACGGTGAACGAGTCCGTCACCCCCACCCCGCCCGACGGGAGCCTGGTGACGCACATGCTGCACATCAAGCTGTTCCCGCAGGGCGGCGGCCCGGCCAAGGGCGACATCTACCTCGGCACGGCCCGCTGCAACCCGTACGGCAAGAAACCCGCCTGACCGCGTCTAGTGCGCGTGGGCGTACTTCGCGGCGGCGGCGACGAATTCACTCGCCCGGGTGGCGAGGTCGGAGAGCGAACCGCTCGAGGTGAGCGCGTCGCCGAGCAACGGCGTCGCGGCGGCGACGGCGATCGAGCCCGACTCGAGGTACTTCGCGACGTCGGTCAGGTGGACCCCGCCGGTCGGCACCAGCGGGATGTCCGGCATCGGCGCCCGGATCGCCCGCAGGTAGGCGACCCCGCCGACGGCCGCGACGGGGAACACCTTCACCGCGGCAGCGCCGAGGCGCCACGCCTGGTCGATCTCGGTCGGGGTCAGCGCCCCACAGATCACCGGGAGCCCGCGTTCGTGCGCGCGCTCCAGCACCAGCGGGTTGACCGTCGGCGTGACCAGGAACGTCGCGCCCGCGTCCGCCGCGATGTCCACATCGGACGCCTCACGGACGCTCCCGGCGCCGACCTGCGAGTCGTCGCCGAGGTTCTTGCGGATGGTCGTGATGGCTTCCGGTGCTCCCGGCGTGGTCAGCGTCGCTTCGAGCACCCGGATGCCCGCCGCGTGAAGCACCGTCGCGGCATCGGCGAACCTGCTCGCGTTGTCGGCCCGCAGGATCGCGACGAGCCGGTTTTCGATCAGTGAGTCCTGGAGGTCGTGCTGGATCATGCGGACGGAACCGGGGCCTTTCCGGTGTAGGTCACGCCGGCCTCGTCGAAGTCCTTGAGCGCGGCGTCGACCGTCGGCTGCGAACCGCCGACGGTGAGGTCCAGCAGCACCCGGACGGTGAAGCCCGCCTTCGCCGCGTCGAGCGCCGTCGCGCGTACGCAGAAGTCGGTCGCGATACCGACGACGTCGACCTCGGTGACGTCGTGCTCCTTCAGCCAGGCTTCGAGCGTCTTGCCGTCGCGCGCGTTGCCCTCGAAACCGGAGTACGCGGCGGTGTACTCGCCCTTGGAGAAGACCTCGCCGACCGGGACCACGTCGAGCGCGGGGTGGAACGACGCGCCGGCCGTGCCCGCGACGCAGTGGCGCGGCCAGCTGTCCTTGAAGTCCGGCGTCTCACTGAAGTGGTCGCCCGGATCGATGTGGTAATCGCGGGTGGCGACGACGTGCGCGTAGCCGCCCTCGGCGGCCAGCTTCGAAATCGCTTCGGCGGCCGCGGCACCGCCGGGCAGGCCGAGCGACCCGCCTTCGCAGAAGTCGTTCTGCACATCGACCACGATCAGGGCGGTCCCCATGTCTTGCTCCTGAGTCTTCTTGTCAGAGGAAAACGGTCGGAATGGCGGGATCGCCGTGCGAGAGCTTGAGACCCTCCCACGGCAGGCTCACCAGTGCCCGCCGAAGACGCTGGCGCGCGTCGTCCAGTGTGGGCAAATCATCCACCGTCCGGCCGTCCCGGACCAGGGGAATCTGCAATTCGTGGTCGTTCGGGCCCGGTTCCGGTACGTCCGAGGACGGCGTTGCGGCGGTCGAGATCACCTCTTCGACGGCGGTGCCGGTGCTCCGGTGCCGCCGCAGCGCGGATTTCCGGCCACCGCGGGACTCCTTGTGCGCACTGCGCTTGGCGACGGGTTTCCCGTCGACCTCGACGAGCTTGTAGACCATCCCGGCGGTCGGCGCGCCCGAACCGGTGACGACCGAGGTACCGACGCCGTACGCGTCGACGGGTTCCGCCCGCAGCGCGGCGATGGCGTGTTCGTCGAGGTCGCCGGACACCACGATGCGGGTGTCCTTGGCACCGAGGGAGTCGAGTTGCTCGCGGGCCTTGCGGGCCAGCGGGCCGACGTCGCCGGAGTCGATGCGGATCGCGCCGAGTTCGGTCCCGGCCACCCGGACGGCCGCTTCGATGCCCTTGGTGATGTCGTAGGTGTCCACCAGGAGTGTGGTGTCGGCACCCATCTTGTCCACCTGTGCGCGGAACGCCTCTTCCTCGCTGTCGTGCAGCAGCATGAACGCGTGCGCGACCGTGCCCCGCGTCGGGATTCCGTAGCGGCGCCCGGCTTCGAGGTTGGACGTCGTGGCGAACCCGGCGAGATACGCGGCCCGCGCGGCGGCGACGGCGGCCCACTCGTGCGTGCGGCGGCCGCCCATCTCGATGATCGGCCTGCCGTGCGCGGCGCCCGACATCCGCGCCGCCGCGGACGCGATCGCGCTGTCGTGGTTGAGGATCGAGAGGATCAGCGTCTCCAGCACGACGGCCTCGCCGAAGGAACCGGTGACGGTCATGATCGGGGAGCCGGGGAAGTAGAGCTCACCCTCGGGGTAACCGACGATGTTCCCCGAAAAGGAGTAGTCCGCGAGCCACGAAAGGGTGGCGTCGTCGACTACGGCGGTCGCTTCCAGCTGGCTCAGCTCGGCGTCGCCGAACCGAAAGTCCCCGATCGCGTCGAGGACCCGGCCGGTGCCCGCGACGACGCCGTAGCGGCGGCCGTCGGGCAGACGACGTGCGAAGACCTCGAAGACACAGGGCCGCTCCGCGGTCCCGTCGGCGAGGGCGCTGGCCAGCATGGTCAGCTCGTAGTGGTCGGTGAGCAGCGCGGTGCCGGCGCCAGTGGTCGCCTCGGGGAAGCCCATGGTGCCAGCCTATTCACTCACATGGCCGGACCTGCCAACCCGTACCGACTTGGGCCCGTGACACCATGGAGTGCATGTCCACGCCTGTCGCATCCGAGCAGACGCAGGTTGATCCACAGGGAGTAGAGGTCGTCTCTGAGGAGCAGCCCTGGCGGACGGTCGTCTGGAACGATCCGGTGAACCTCATGTCGTACGTGACGTACGTGCTCCAGAAGCTGTTCGGTTACAGCCGGGACCACGCGACGAAGCTGATGCTCGACGTGCACCACAAGGGCAAGGCGATCGTGTCGTCCGGTTCCAAGGAGAAGGTGGAGACCGACGTGGCGAAACTGCATGCCGCGGGCCTGTGGGCGACCATGGAGCAGCCGTCATGAACGGCTGGCGCCGTAAGGGCGAGACCATCGTCGCGGGCTTCGAGCAGCAGGAGGCCGCGGTACTTCGCGGTCTGGTCAGCCAGCTGGAGGACATGCTCACCGCGCGCGCCGAGGAGGCGCCGCAGGACGAGCTGGCCGAGCTGACCGGGATCCGGATGGGCCCGACGGAGTCGCCGGACGACCCGGTGCTCTCCCGGCTGCTCCCGGACTTCCACAAGCTCGACCCGGACAACCCCACGCGCGAGGACATCGACTCGGCCGCCGCGATGCGGTCGTTGCACGAGCCCGAGCTGCTGGACAAGAAGGTCGGCGTCGCCAAGATCGTGCTGGACACGCTGCCGCGTGACGGCGGGAACGTGCGGCTGACCTTCGAGCAGGCGGATGCCTGGCTGGGCGCGCTCAACGACGTCCGGCTGGCGCTGGGCACCGCGCTCGACGTCACCGACGACATGCCCGACGAGCTGCCCGAGGACGACCCCCGCGCGCCGCATCTCGGCGTCTACCACTGGTTGACCTGGGTGCAGGAGACCCTCATCCAGTCGCTCAGCTCATGAGCGGCGGCGGGATCACCGACGTGCCGGGGGTGCTGGTCGGGCACCACGAGCGGGTCGGTGACGGCTGGTCGACCGGGACGACGGTCGTGCTGGTGCCCGGCGGGGCTGTCGGTGCCGTCGATCAGCGGGGTGGCGCGCCCGGGACGCGGGAGACCAACCTGCTGGAACCGGAGAACCTGGTCCAGCACGTGAACGCGATCTGCCTGTCCGGCGGGAGCGCGTACGGCCTGGCCGCGGCCGACGGCGTGATGCGCTGGCTCGCCGAGCGGAACCTGGGGATCCCGGTCGGGACGCAACCGCACGAGGTGGTGCCGATCGTGCCCGCGGCGGTGCTGTTCGACCTGCCGCGAAGCGACTGGGGCAACCGCCCGGACGCGTCTTTCGGTTATGCCGCTTGTGAAGCGGCCGTGGCCGGTCCTGTGACCCTGGGGACCGTCGGTGCCGGCGCCGGAGCGAAGGCCGGGTCACTCAAAGGTGGGATCGGGACGGCTTCCGAGCGGGTCGGGGACTTCACCGTCGGCGTCGTCGCCGCGGTGAACGCGGCCGGTGAAGCGGTCGACATCGCGACCGGCCGTGCTTTCGCGGCGGATCACGAGGTCGACGGTGAGTTCGGCGTCCGCTGGCCGGACCGGCCCGGCGACGTCGAACCCAAGGCGGCCGGGCTCAACACCACGATCGGCGTGGTCGCGGTCGACGCGGCGTTGTCCAAGGCGGAGGCGCGGCGGCTCGCCGTGGCCGCCCAGGACGGCCTCGCCAGGGCCGTGCGCCCGGCGCACACGATGTTCGACGGCGACACGGTCTTCGCGCTGGCCACCGGCGAGCGGGAACTGCCCGGCGGCGCGGGCCCGGTCGCGGCGACGATGCGGGCGGCGGTGCTGGACACCCTGTGCTCGGCCGCCGCGAGGGCGTTCGGGCGGGCGATGGTGCACGGTGTGCTCACCGCCACTTCGGCCGGCGGCATGCGCGCTTACCGGGACGTCTGGCCCGAAGCGTTCTCCATGACCTGAGGGTAAAGCGCTCCTGCTAATACTGTGTCGTATGGCACACTGTTGGAACGTTGTTATAGAGGGGAACAGTATGGTTGACGGCATCCAGAGTGGTCTTACGGCTGATGCGCTTGAAGTCCAAGAACTTGTCAGACGTGTGCGCAATGGCCAGGTTAGGGTGCCTAACTTCCAGCGAGGGCTTCGATGGGGGTACGCCGAAGTCAAAACTCTTTTCGACAGTATCTTACGTGACTTTCCCATTGGAAACTTACTGCTTTGGCAGCGATCTGCTGCCGCCGCCAAGCTTACGTTGGGAGCAGTGCAGCTGGACGCTCCCGAATTGTCGACGGCGTGGTGGGTTGTAGATGGCCAGCAACGAATAATTAGCCTCTATAATGCGCTGTCTGAAGAAGCGGTCCACGATGATAGGTTTGCGTTGTCCTATGATCTGGAGGCTGGGAAGATAGTAAGACGCATTAAGGACGACAATCCGTTTGTCATACCTTTCCCTGTTCTGTTCGATTTGACTCGAGTCTTGAATTGGGCGAGAAGTCATCCTGAAATTACGGACCGGATTGAAGATATTAACCTGATAACTGCGCGCCTTCGCCAGTTTCGCATCCCCATCTACCTCGTGGAGCAGGATGATGAGGAGATACTTCGCGAGATCTTCGACAGGATGAATAATTCTGGGAAGAAGCTCACGAGAGCTGAAGTCTTCTCGGCTTTGAATCCAGGCGAACAGGATCAGCTTGCGATACCCGTCATAGCTGAGCGTGTGTCGCAGGAGCTCAATTTTGGCAGGATCGACGATGACACAGTCTTGCTTGCACTTCTTGCGCGACGTGGGCCGGACGTTCAACGTGAGATTCGACTCGAGTTCGACTCGACGGATAGAAACGGGTCGATTGACTTCCCGAACGAGGATCAAGCCACGGCTTACGTCGAAGGTGAGAAGGCGCTGCGGCAAGCGGTGATATTCCTTCAGGAAGATGCCAATGTTCCACACTTTAGCTTTCTGCCTTACAGGTACCTGCTGGTTGTTCTAACCCGTTTTTTCGGTCTGCATCCCAATCCTCAATCCAGGGACCTGATTCTCCTCAGGCGTTGGTTTTGGCGCGCGGCACTAATCGGCCCCGTCCTATTTAAGGGAAGTGCGACTGGTACTACGCGTCAACTGAATCGGAGAATTTCAAAAGGTAGTTCCAGTGAGTCTGTACAGAAGTTGCTAGGCCTGCTTTCAAGGCGGAATCCCGAGCCTCTTCACCCGAAGACCTTCCGAACAAATGAAATAACGGCAAAAGTTATTCTCTGTTCTTGGTGGCGGTTGTCTCCTCGCTCGCCGCGTACTGGGGCTTCGTATCAGGTGAGCGACTTGGCGGACATGATCGGAGACAGGCGCACGCCGGCTGATGCAGTCCCTCGTTTACGTACCAGTACTCGCGCGGGCGAGTACAAGCTGTGGGCTGCGAATAGAATTCTTGTCCCAGATCAAGAGCTCGTCATTAATGAATTCGATGAAGATTTGATCGTTGCTGAAAATAGAATGAGTTCTACTGAATGGGTTGAGCTGCTTCGTTCGCATACGCTGACCGCCGAGCTTCTAGGCTCTCTGCAAGATGTCGAGGAGCTCCCCCGCTTCTTTGAAGGTAGGCAGCGGCTTATCGAAGCGGAGTTAGAACGTTTCATTGAGCTGATGTGTGAGTACAGCTTGGAAGATACGCCCCCGCTTTCGCTGTTGATATTTGACGATGAAGAAGAAGGCGTTGGCGTGGATTTTGAGTTGGACTTATTTGGTCCAGGCGGTATAGATGCCGGTTCCTGAGCGCAGTTTTTTGGTTTTGCTCTATGGTCAGAAGATCGGTAATCTTCAGCAACGTGGAGCATTTACGCGATTTTATTTCAGTCCGAAGTATCTGGAAGACCCGCAGCGTCCAGTGCTTGGTTTGTACTTCGAAGAGGATCCTCCGGAGCAGCGAGTTAGGCGGTTGAGGCTACCGTCTTGGTTTTCCAATCTCCTTCCAGAGGATCGACTGCGCAGGTGGATAGCCGACCAGCGCGGAATTCCTCTTGATCGCGAGGTTGATCTGATTTCCGAAATTGGGCACGATTTGCCAGGTGCCGTGCAAATTGTGCCTGGTAGTGAGTCTTCGAAAGTGATTGATTGGCCGCGGGTAAAAGATGGACTTGGTCAAGGTTTTTCTGCTGCAGGGAAAGGAGGAATTCGATTTTCTCTTGCTGGCGTAACTATGAAGTTTTCTATGGTCCGAGTCGGGGAGCGCCTTGTCTTGCCGGCTGCCGATGAACGTGGCGATTGGATAGTGAAGCTGCCCGATGCGTCGTTCCCGCGGGTGCCCGAGAACGAATTCGCGATGATGACGCTGGCTAGAGAGTCCGGAATCGACGTACCTGAAATTGAGCTGATGCACCGAGATCAGCTGCCTAGATTGCCAGACAACTTGTGGGCGAATGGTGAAACTTACGCCTACGCTGTTCGTCGTTTCGATCGAGGCGATCAACGCCAGCTGATTCATATTGAAGACTTAGCTCAAGTGTTGGGGATATATCCGGAGAGTAAGTATGAGGCCAATTTTGAAACAATTGCTTCGCTTATTTTTCGGCGTCGCGACAAGGGTTCACTGCAAGAGTTTGGCAGGCGATTTGTATTCAATGTTTGTATTGGCAATAGCGATGCGCATCTTAAGAACTGGTCGCTAATTTATCGCAACTCGCGTCGCCCGTCCTTGGCTCCTGCATATGACCTGGTAAGCACCTTGCCCTATGGCTATCGCGGACTTGGTATGCCCTGGGAAGGGCATACTGACTCGCAAGAAGTAACGCTTGACAGTCTGACTCGCCTTGAGAGGCGTCTGCAAACGAAGGTGGCACTAGGTGACGTCGGAGCCGAAACGTGCAAACGTCTCGTCGAGGCCTGGCCGAGGGTCGAGGAAGGCCTTCGAAGTGCCCCAGAGGTGAGGAACGCGGTTGCGGAGAGTGTCAACACGGTGACCCGGAAGCTGTTAGGGCGAGTGGGTCCTTCCTGAGGTCCGTTCAGGTGCGAGCTCGCGGGGTCCTAGTGGCGCCGATCTCAGAGTGTGGAAGGCGTCTGTCCAGCACCTAAGATGTCGGATGTGCTCCGGATCCGCCGTGACCTCGTCGACGAGATCGTCGCCCATGCCCGTCGTGACCATCCCGATGAGGCATGCGGGGTGATCGCCGGTCCCGAGGGATCGGACAGCCCCGAGCGGTTCATCCCGATGGTCAACGCCGCCCGGTCGCCGACGTTCTACCAGTTCGACTCGATGGACCAGCTCAGGCTGCACCGGGAGCTGGAGGCGAACGACGAAGCCGCGGTGGTCATCTACCACTCGCACACCGCCACGGACGCCTACCCGTCGCGCACCGATGTCTCGATCGCCTCGGAACCCGGCGCGCACTACGTGCTCGTCTCCACCAAGGACCCCGATTCGCACCAGTTCCGGTCTTACCGGATCGTGGACGGGGAGATCACCGAGGAGCCCGTCGAGATCACCGGCTGAACTCCCGTCCGGAATAACCCGGACCGGCCCGAACGTCTGCGTAGTAGAGAACCCACCGGAGGTAGAAACCCATGGCCGTGACCGTGTCCATCCCGACCATCCTGCGTACGCACACCGGCGGCGAGAAGTCCGTCGAAGCGACCGGCAAGACCGTGCTCGAGGTGATCGACGACATCGAGTCCCGCCACGGCGGCCTCAAGGCCCGCCTGGTCAAGGAAGAGAAGCTGCACCGCTTCGTCAACGTCTACGTCAACGACGAGGACGTGCGCTTCTCCGGTGGCCTCGAGTCCGAGGTCAAGGACGGCGACACCCTGACGATCCTGCCCGCCGTGGCCGGAGGCTGATCCATGGCTCGCTTCGAGTCGCTGCTCGACACGCTCGGCGGCACCCCGCTGGTCGGCTTGCCCCGGCTTTCGCCCACCCACGACGTGCGGTTGTGGGCGAAGCTCGAGGACCGCAACCCGACCGGTTCGATCAAGGATCGCCCCGCGCTGGCGATGATCGAGGCCGCCGAGCGTGAAGGCCTCCTCCGGCGTGGCTGCACGATCCTGGAGCCGACGTCGGGCAACACCGGTATCGCGCTCGCCATGGCCGCGAAGCTCAAGGGCTACGGCCTGGTGTGCGTCATGCCGGAGAACACCTCCACCGAACGCAAGCAACTGCTGCAGGCGTACGGCGCGCGGATCGTCTTCTCCCCGGCCGCGGGCGGCTCCAACGAGGCCGTGCGCCGGGCGAAGGAACTGGCCGAGGCCAACCCGGAATGGGTCATGCTCTACCAGTACGGCAACCCGGCCAACGCCGACGCGCACTACCGCGGCACCGGGCCCGAACTGCTCAAGGACCTGCCGACGCTGACGCACTTCGTCGGCGGCCTCGGCACCACGGGCACCCTGGTCGGCGTCGGGCGGTACCTGCACGAGGCGAAGCCGGACGTGCAGATCATCGCGGCCGAACCGCGCTACGGCGAGCTGGTGTACGGCCTGCGGAACCTCGACGAGGGCTTCGTGCCGGAGCTTTACGACGCGAGCGTGCTCAACGGCCGGTACTCCGTCGGCGCGTACGACGCCCTTCGCCGGACCCGGGAGCTGCTGGAGCACGAAGGCATCTTCGCCGGAATCTCGACCGGCGCCGTGCTGCACGCGGCACTGGCGGTCGCCGAGAAGGCCGCCGCCTCGGGCAAGCCCGCCGACGTGGCCTTCGTGGTCGCGGACGCCGGATGGAAGTACCTCTCGACGGGCGCTTACTCCGGGTCGCTCGACGAAGCGGCGGAGCGGCTCGACGGGCAGCTCTGGGCCTGACTCACGGCTCAAGTGCGTGCTATGAACGACTCGTTACTTGCAAAATTTGCAAGTAACGAGTCGTTCATAGCACTTCGCGCGCTGGCACCATGGCGGGCATGAAGGTCATCGGGCTGCTGGGCGGGATGAGCTGGGAATCGTCGGCCGAGTACTACCGGCTGGTCAACGAGCGCGTCCGTGAGCTGCTGGGCGGGTATCACTCCGCGCGGACCGTGCTCTGCTCCGTGGACTTCGCCGACATCGAAGCCATGCAGGCCGAAGGGCGCTGGGACGACGCCGGCCTGGAGCTGAACCTGGCCGCGCGTGACCTCGAAGCCGCGGGCGCGGACTTCGTCGTCTTGTGCACCAACACGATGCACAAGGTCGCCGACCAGCTCACCGAGGGCCTGGGCATTCCGCTGCTGCACCTCGCCGACGCCACGGCCACCGCCGTCAAAGCCGAAGACGTCAGGCGCGTCGGGCTCCTGGGCACCGGCTTCACCATGGCCCAGCCGTTCTACCGCGAACGTCTGGCCGCGCACGGGCTCGACGTGCTCGTCCCGGACGAGACCGATCGCGAGACGGTCCACCGGGTCATCTACGACGAACTCGTCCAAGGCGTGGTCACCGACGAGTCCCGCGAGCGGTATCGCGAGGTCATCGCGCGGCTCGTCGAGGCGGGCGCGGAGGGCGTCATCTACGGCTGTACCGAGATCGAACTGCTCGTCGGCCCCGAAGACAGCCCGGTGCCCACGTTCCCGACCACTCGCCTGCACGCCGAAGCGGCCGTGGACTACGCGCTGGGCAAAATCCCCCTCCCGCCGTCGATGTGACGTTCGTGCTGCGAGACGGCCTGCCGCCACAGCCTGTCCCGCTCCTCGCCGGTGAACCCGCCGCGGGGCACGCCGAAGACGTCCTCGATCGCCGTCCACCAGTCGGCCGGTGACTCCAGCACCGTCTTGCCGCCCGGCAGCCGGGCGAGCGTCAGCGCGCGTAGCGAGTCGACGCCGTCGGCGTCCCGGCGCTGCAGGACGAGCGTGCGGACGAAGCCGGAGGTCTCCGACGTCGACAGCTCCACGTGCTTCTCGGCGAAGTCCGGCATCACGGCCGTCTCCGGCGCGAAGTCCATCCCGACGAAGCTGCCCGCCGGGTCGTGGTCGAACCGCCAGCCGCCGGGCGTCACCTCCGACGGGCTCATGCGGAACAGCTGCGGCCCTTGTTTGTACTCGCCTTCACGCAGGGGGATCGGTTCGTGGATACCGTCGCCGAGGCCCACGTCGACCAGCCAGCCCGTGTCCGGGGCTTCGGGCAGCCCGGACACCGTCAACGGCAGGTGGTTGAGGTGGATCCCGGCGGTTTCGCCGTGGAGCTGCGCCCCGCCCGGATGCCGGGTGACTTCATAGCCGAGTGAGGCCAGTAGTGCCGAGAAGGCGCCGTTGAGGTGATAGCAGTAGCCGCCGCGCCCGGCGGCGATCCGGCCGAACGACACTGCGGGATCCAGCGAGGTCACCCGGCCGAGCTGGACCTCGAGATCTTCGTACGGCACGCGCTCGACGTGCGCCGCGTGCAGCCGGAAGAGCGCGCCGAGGCTCGGCGGCTCGTGTTCGAGGCCGAGCCGTGCGAGGTAGGCCGGCACGTCGACGTGCTCGGAAGCGGAAATCCCCATGTCGAGGACGGTAGCGGCCCCCACCGACAATTCAGGGTTCTCACCGAGGCGATTCCGGCGGTTCCCGCCGTAGCCTGGGGAGGTGACCACTTTGCCTTCCCAGCCGGTCCCGGCGAGCGAGTCGTCCGGTACCGATCCGGCCAAACGCGTCCTGCCGCCGAACCCGAAGGGCGCCGCGATCGTGGCGCTGGGCTTCACCCTGCTCCTCTACCTGGTGGAGCTGGTCGACGTCGTGCTGCCCGCCGACCTCGACCAGGGCGGCATCCTCGCCCGCGACCTCTCCGGGCTCGACGGCGTGCTCTGGGCGCCGTTGCTGCACGCGGGCTGGGGGCATCTGCTCTCCAACACCGTGCCCGTCCTGGTGTTCGCCTTCCTCGCGATGTCCGCCGGGATCGGTCGCTGGGTGCTGGTCACCGCGATCATCTGGGTGCTTTCGGGGATCGGGGTCTGGCTGATCGCGCCGGACAACACCGTGACCGTCGGCGCCTCCGGTCTCGCCTTCGGCTGGCTCGCGTTCCTGCTGGTCAGGGGCATCTTCAACCGGGCGGTCGGGCAGATCCTGGTGGCCGTGGTGCTGCTGGGCATCTGGAGCGGGATGCTCTGGGGACTGCTTCCGGGTGACCCGGGCGTCTCGTGGCAGGGTCACCTGTTCGGCGCGCTGTCCGGTGTCTTCGCGGCCTGGGTGCTGGCCCGCGTGGACAAGTCGCGCGCCGTCAAACCGGCGGCGGGCGGTCCGGGTAGCCTCGCCGTGTGAGCAAGCCGAACGCCGACGCCCCGATCGGCGTCTTCGATTCCGGGGTGGGCGGGCTCACGGTCGCCAGGGCGATCCTCGAGCAGCTGCCCGGTGAGCAGCTGCGCTACGTCGGAGACACCGCCCGCAATCCCTATGGCCCGCTTCCCATCGCGACGGCGCGCGAGTACGCGCTCGCCGCGCTGGACGACATCGTCGACGGCGGGGTGAAGGCCCTGGTCATCGCCTGCAACACCGCCTCGGCCGCCTGCCTTCGCGACGCCAGGGAACGCTACGACGTCCCCGTGATCGAGGTGGTCCTCCCGGCTGCCCGTCGCGCCGTCACGGCGACGCACACCGGGCGGATCGGCGTGATCGGCACCGAAGGCACCGTGCGGTCGCGCGCCTACGACGACGCCTTCGGGGCCGCTCAGGGCGTCGAGATCACCAGCGTCGCGTGCCCGCGGTTCGTGGACTTCGTCGAACGCGGGATCACCACCGGCCGGCAGGTGCTCGGGCTCGCCCAGGGTTACCTCGAGCCGCTGCTCGACGCCCAGGTCGACACGCTGGTCCTGGGCTGCACGCACTATCCGCTGCTGTCCGGGGTCCTGCAGATCGTCATGGGCCAGGACGTCACCCTGGTTTCCAGCGCCGAGGAGACCGCGAAGGACCTCGTACGCGTCCTCACCGAGAACGATCTTCTCGCCGGACGCGAGACCCCGCCCAGGCACGAGTTCGTCGCCACCGGCTCCGCCGAGCCGTTCACGCGTCTCGCTCAGCGATTCATGGGCTTCGCTCCGGGTGTGCTGGCTCCCACCAGCGCGTAAAACGCCGGATCCGTGTCTAAGGTGTCACCGTGCGTCTGACGATCCTCGGCTGCTCGGGCAGCGTCCCCGGGCCCAACGCCGCCGCGTCCGGTTACCTGATCGAGGCGGACGGATTCGTCCTGGGCCTCGAACTCGGCAACGGGACGCTGGCCAGGCTCCAGGCCCTGCGTGACCCGTTCGATCTCGACGCGCTGATCCTTTCGCACCTGCATCCCGACCACTGCGCCGACGTCAGCGCGCTCACCGTGCTGCGGCGCTACCACCCCGCGCTGCCGTACCCGGCGAGGCCGCACCGCCTGCCGGTGTACGGGCCCTCGGACGTGCACGAGCGGCTCTCCAACGCCTACGCGGCGAACGAGGAGGAGCGGGCGACCACCGACCTCTCCGACGTCTACGCCTTCCACGACCTGCGGCCCGAACCCGTCGAGATCGGCCCGTTCGAGATCGTCGCGGTCCCGGTCGACCACCCGACCCCGGCATACGGGCTGCGCATCACCCACGACGGCAGGACGCTCGCCTACACCGGCGACACCGGCGTCTGCGACACCCTGACCGACCTCGCCGACGGCGTCGACGTGCTGCTTTCCGAGGCGTCCTGGACGGACTCGCCCAGCCGGCCCGCCGGCGTCCACCTGTCCGGCAAGGAGGCGGGGGAACTCGCGCGGAAGGCGGGTGCGCGGCGCCTGCTGCTCACCCACGTCGCGCCCTGGACCGATCGCGACGCCGTCCTCGCCGAGGCGGCCGTGGCCTTCCCAGGTGCGGAGCTGGTCGAGCAGGGCGCGGTCTACGACGTCTGACGGCCGTTCTAGAGTGACGGCCGTGGCGAGAAAAGACGGCAGGAACGACGACCAGCTTCGCGACATCAAGATCACTCGCGGATTCCAGCGGTGGCCCGCGGGCTCGGTGTTGATCGAGTTCGGCGACACCCGCGTGCTCTGCGCGGCGAGCGTCACCGAAGGCGTCCCCCGCTGGCGGGCCGGTTCCGGCCTCGGCTGGGTCACCGCCGAGTACGCGATGCTGCCTTCGGCGACCAATACCCGTAGCGACCGCGAGTCCATCAAGGGCCGCGTCGGCGGCCGTACGCACGAGATCTCCCGGCTGATCGGCCGGTCCCTGCGCGCCTGCATCGACCTGGCGGCGCTGGGGGAGAACACGATCGTCATCGACTGTGACGTCATCCAGGCCGACGGCGGCACCCGCACGGCCGCGGTGACCGGCGGCTACGTCGCGCTCGCCGACGCCGTCACCTGGCTCGGCGCGGCCGGCCGGCTCGCCGACCCGCAGCCGATATCGTCCTCGGTCGCCGCGGTCAGCGTCGGCGTCGTCGACGGCCGCGTGCGCCTCGACCTCCCGTACGAAGAGGACTCGCGCGCCGAGGTCGACATGAACGTGGTCGCCACCGACGCGGGCACGCTGATCGAGGTGCAGGGCACCGGTGAGGGCGCCACCTTCGCGCGGTCCACTTTGGACACGATGCTGGACATGGCGCAGGCGGGCTGCGAAGAGCTGACCCGGCTGCAGAACGAGGCGCTCGCCCTGCCGTACCCGGGCGAGCTGCCCGAGCCGCGGGCGGACAAGAAGAAGGGCGCGAAGTGACCAAGCTGCTGCTGGCCACTCGCAACGCCAAGAAGCTCGGT
This sequence comes from Amycolatopsis sp. lyj-112, assembly GCF_046549055.1. Lineage (NCBI taxonomy): Bacteria > Bacillati > Actinomycetota > Actinomycetes > Pseudonocardiales > Pseudonocardiaceae > Amycolatopsis > Amycolatopsis sp. lyj-112. Next base: position 442,671 of record NZ_JAJPWS010000001.1, read on the forward strand.
GAACTCCGGCGCATCCTCGTGGCCGAAGGGATCGAGGGCATCGAGGTGGTCGGCCTCGCCGACGTCCCCGAGTTCCCCGAAGCGCCCGAGACCGCGCCGGACTTCGAGGGCAACGCGCTCGCGAAGGCGCAGGACGCGTTCGCCGCGACCGGCCTCCCGGCCATCGCCGACGACTCGGGTATCGCCGTCGACGCGCTCAACGGCATGCCGGGCGTGCTCTCGGCCCGCTGGTCCGGCAAGCACGGCGACGACGAGGCGAACCTGGATCTCGTGCTGGCGCAGCTGTCCGACACCCCCGACGAGCGGAGGGGCGCGGCCTTCGTCTGCGCGGCGGCGCTGGTCGTCCCCGACGGCGAGGACATCGTCGTGCGCGGGGAATGGCGGGGCTCGCTGGTGCGGGAACGCCGTGGTGCCAACGGTTTCGGCTACGACCCGATCTTCGTGCCCGACGGCGGGACTCGGACGTCGGCGGAGCTGGAACCGTCCGAAAAGGATGGGGCGTCGCATCGCGGACGGGCGTTGCGGGCTTTGGTGGGGGAGCTGCGCAAGCTGGGGTCGTGAGTGGTAATGACGGTTAGAACCGTCATTACCACTCACGAGCTCTAGATCTCGAGGTCCCGCAACAGCTTCGCGACATGCCCCGTCGCCTTGACGTTGTACTGCGCCACCGCGATCTTGCCGTCACCATCGACGACGAAAGTCGAGCGGATGACGCCTTCGTAGACCTTGCCGTAGTTCTTCTTCTCGCCGAACGCGCTGTACGCCTGGAGAACGGTCTTCTCCGTGTCGGCGAGCAGCGGGAAGGTCAGCCCCTCCGCCTCGACGAACTTCGCCAGCTTCGCGGGCTTGTCCGGGGAGATGCCGAGCACCTGGTAGCCGGCGTCGTTGAGCTGCGCGAGGCTGTCCCGGAAGTCGCAGGCCTGCTTGGTGCAGCCCGGCGTGCCGGCGCTCGGGTAGAAGTACACGACGACCGACTTGCCGCGGAAGTCGCTGAGCGAGACGTCGTTGCCCTCGTGATCGGGGAGGGTGAAATCGGGCGCGTTGTCGCCGGGGGAGAGTCGCTGCTCGGTCATGACGCACACGGTAGCGAACCGGAGGCGTCAGACCTTCCCGCAGTACTTCGCGGCGACCGGTTCCGAGGGGCTCGGCCGCACCTGCAGGCGGAGCTTCACCTGCTGGTCCGGAACGGCGAACGCCAGGTTCAGCCGGACCGCCCGGCCGGGCGCCACGTCCTTGCCCGCGTCCGCGATCCCGTTGTAGCCCTGCACCGCGTCGACGACCTGCTTGACCGAGGCGGTCTCGCCGTCGACCTCGGCGCTGACGGACAGCCCGGAAAGCCGGTACGTCGAGTCTCCCGCGTTCGTCACGTCGATGCCGAAGGCCACCGCGCGCGGGCTCTGCGGGTACGCCGAGGCGCTGGGGCGGAAGGATTTGGGCGCGGACACGGAGATCGTGACACCGGTCGCGAACCGGTGCGGTGCGCCGAACGCGAGGTCACCTTCCGCGTGCGTCGCGGTCAGCCCCTGCGCCGGGGCGTCCGCGCCGAGCACGGCGGCCCCTTCTTCGGGTGCCGAAACCCCGCACGCGGCCGCCAGTATCAGCGAGCAGGCGGCGAGCAAGAGCTTCGGGGTGCGCGGGGGCGCCATGTGCGGTTACTCCAGTCGGCGGGGCGGATGGGCCGTTCGAGGTAGGTATTAGTGCCGAAGAGTCCAGAGTGGCGGTCTTCCTCAGCCGAGAGGAGCGACGTGGCCGTGTTGACGCGCACCTGGTGTACACCCGTGGCCTATCCGTGATCGGAAGGGTACGGCTAGTGACAGTCGTCACCTCGATGACACTTCAGACGGCGAAGGCGAAGAACAGGATGAAGATCGCCAAACCCGACGCCCAGGCCACCAGCAGCCAGCCGAAATCGCGGACGGGATCGACGGCGCGGCTCTCCTCGCCCGGGACGTAGACCCCGCGCTCTTCGAACCAGTCCGCCCACCGGGTCATCCAGCGGAGGGGGCCTCGTGACGCCATGGTGGTCACACTACGGGCCTTGGATGAGCCGGGTCATCCAAGGAGGCGCCGCCTGAAAGGGTGAATCACCGGCCCGGTGCGGCGTCCCGGATCGCGTCGACGATGAACTGGTAGCCGGTGCACCGGCACAGGTTCCCCGAGATCCCCTGCCGGATCTCGGCGTCGGTCGGGTCCGGGTTCTCCTTCAGCAGTTCCGTCGCCGTCGCCAGCATCCCGGGCGTGCAGAAGCCGCACTGCAGGCCGTGGTGTTTCCGGAACGACTCCTGCAGCGGATGCAGCTCGCCGTCCGAGGCCAGTCCCTCGATGGTGACGATCTCCGCACCGTCCACCTGGACGGCGAGCAGGCAGCACGAGCGCGCGCTGGCGCCGTCGAGGGTGATGGTGCACGAGCCGCACACGCCGTGTTCACAGCCGAGGTGCACACCGGTGAAACCCAGGTCCTGGCGCAGGAAATCGGCCAGTGTCCGCCGCGGCTCGCAGTCCGCGCTGTAGGTTCGCCCGTTCACCGTCAGGGTGACCGTGATCATGCGCCCTCCTTCGCTCGCGTGATCGCCCGCCGTGTGAGGACCGCGGCCATTTCGCGGCGGTAGCCGGCCGGGGCGTGGAGGTCTTCGGGCGGGTCGGTGGCGGCGGCGGCCAGTTCGGCCGCCGCGGCGATCGCGTCGGCTGTCAGGGCGTTTCCGATGAGCGATTCCTCGGCGGCGGTGGCCCGGATCGGCGTCGGGCCGGCGCCCGCGACGGCGATCCGCGCGGCGGTGCAGGTGTCGCCGGACAGCGTGACGGTGGCGAAAACGGCGACCAGCGCGAGGTCCCGGCTCCGACGGCTCAGTTCTTCGACGGCGCAGCCAGACCGGAGCGTTGGTTCCGGACGACTCAGCGGTACCGAAATCCGGGTGAGCAGTTCGCCGGGACCCAGCGCCGTTCGGTGCGGGCCGAGGAAGAAGTCCCGGGCCGCGACGACCCGCTCGCCGCCGTTGCCGTGGACGGCGAACTCGGCGTCGAGCGCGAGCATCACCGCGGGCAGTTCGGCGGCCGGGTCGGCGTGCGCGAGGCTACCGCCGATCGTGCCGCGGTTCCGGATCGCCACGTGCCCCACGTAGCCGAGCGCCTCGGCGAGCAACGGGACTTGGGAACGCACGACTTCGGCGGTCTCGACGATGCGATGCCGGGTCAGCGCGCCGATCTCCAGCAGTCCGTTCTTCCGGCGGAGAAAGGAAAGCCCGCCGACGCGGTTGATGTCGACCAGCAGCGACGGCCTGGCCTGCCGCAGGTTCAGCAGCGGCACCAGGCTCTGCCCTCCGGCCAGCACCTGCGCACCGGGGGTGCCCAGCGCCTCGACGGCCTCGTCGAGCGACGCGGCTCGAAGGTAGGAGAACGGCGCGGCCTTCATCGCGTCGCTCCCCGCTTCATCGCGGCCAGCAGCCGGGGCGGCGTGATCGGCAGTGAGGTGATGTCGATGCCGTACTCGGGCAGCGCGTCCTCGACGGCGTGCGCGATCGCCGCGCCGCCGCCGATCACGCCCGCTTCCCCCATTCCCTTGAAACCGCCGGGAATATGCTCGGCGGGCGTCGCCATATGCGACACGGAGAACGGCGGGATCTCGGTCGCGCCGGGCAGCAGGTAGCCGGTGAACGACGTCGTCTCCATCCGGCCGTCGGCGCCGTAGACCAGCTCTTCGTAGAGCGCGCCGCCGATCGCCTGTGCCGCACCGCCGTGCAACTGCCCGTCCACGATGAGCGGGTTGATCACGGTGCCGCAGTCGTGCGCGATCAGGTAGTCCAGCAGCGTCACGACGCCGGTTTCCCGGTCGACTTCGGCGAGCACGGCGGTGCAGCCGAACGAGGTCGCGACGTTCACCGGGTCGTAGACCTCGCGTTCCTCCAGCGTCGGTGTCTCGTCTTCGGGCCACACCCCGTTGAGTCGCCGGTACGCCGCGTCGCCGATCGCGGCCAGCGTGATCTCCTTGCCCGGCACGCCCTTGACCGAGATGACGCCGTCCTCAAGGGACAGATCGTCGGGCGAGACTTCCAGCAGATGACCGGCGACCCGCAGGACCTTGGCCCGCAGCCGGGACGACGCGTTCAGCACCGCCGCGCCGCCGACGGCCGCCCCGCGGCTCGCCGCCGTCCCGTAGCCGGTGTACGGGCAGCTGTCCGTGTCACCGGACAGCACGGTGACATGATCGAGCGGGACGCCGAGCGTCTGCGCGGCCACCTGCGCCAGCGTCGTGTGGATACCCTGCCCGATCGCGGACAGTCCGGTGTGGACGGTCACGTGCCCGGTGGAATCGACCCGCACGACCTCTTCGTCGAAACCGGAATGCCCCAGCCCGGCCATGTTGATGATCCGGCTCGGCCCGAAGCCGGTCAGCTCGTTGTGGAACGAGTACCCGATCCCGACGGCGGAACCCCTTGACCTGGCCTCAGTCTGACGCTCTGCCCAGCCGGCCTTCTCGACGGCCTTCAGGCAGAGGTCGAGGCACTCTTCGTAGCGGCCGCTGTCGTAGACGAACACCGGGCTCTGGTACGGAAACGCCTCGGGCGGGATGAAGTTCTTGCGCCGCACCGCGTGCGCGTCGATGCCGAGGCGTTTCGCCAGCTGCTCGACGAGATGTTCGTGCACGAAGTTCGCCTTGGGCAGCCCGTAGCCGCGATACGACCCGTAGGGCGACCGGTTCGTCATCACGGCGACGAGGCTCAGTTCGACGTTCGGGATGGCGTACGGCCCGGTCAGCAGCGACGTGGTCGTCCAGCACGGGCTCGGCCCGACGGTGCCGAGCACTCCGCCGAGCACGCCGTACACCGTCGCGCGGAGCCCGGTGATCGTCCCGTCGTGCTTGGCGGCCAGTGCGACGTCGATCTTCTGCTCGCGCGAGTGCGCGTTGGCGACGAAGCTCTCCGCGCGGTCTTCGATGAGCTTCACCGGTTTCCCGGTGCGCCGCGAGAGGATCGACGCCACGACCTCCTCGCCGTAGAAGTCGAACTTGTTCCCGAACCCGCCGCCGACGTCCGGGGTGCGCACGCGGATCCGGTCCATCGAAAGCCCGAAGACCTCACCGAACAGTTCCCGCGCGAGGTTGGGGGCCTGGGTCGCGAGCCAGACGTCGAGCCGGTCGGTGAACGGATCCCAGGTCGCCACCACGCCGCGCGTTTCGATCGGTGTGCCCATCTGGCGGGCGAAGCGGAACGACTCGGTGAGCACGACGTCGGCCGCGGCGAACGCGGCGGCCGTGTCACCCATCGGGACCATGCCGGTGCCGGCGATGTTGTCCGGCCAGTCTTCGTAGAGCTTGGGCGCGCCGTCCGCGAGCGCCTGTTCGAGCGTGCTGACGAAAGGGAGTTCCTCGTACTCGACCTCGATCAGTTCGAGCGCGTCTTCGGCGGTCGCGCGGTCCTTCGCCGCGACCGCCGCCACGCCCTGGCCGGGATAGAGCACCTTGCCGACGGCCAGCGCGTAGTGCTCGGGCACCCGCATACCGGGGAGACTCGCCCAGATCACCGGTTGCGGCGCCTTCACTCTCGCCCGCACGTCTTCGCCGGTGATCACGGCGAAAACCCCGGGATGCGCGTTCGCCGCGGCGACGTCGATACGCACGATCCGCGCGTGCGGCAACGGACTCCGGAGGACCGCGGCCTCCAGCATCCCCGGCAGCCGGACGTCGTCGATGTACTGCGCGCGACCGGTGAGCAGGCGGACATCCTCCTGCCGCGTGACCCTCGCGCCGATCAGTCCGCCCCCGACGTCGGTCATCGCGCCTCCCCGCTCGATGACCCCACCTTTCCGCATCGGCGCCCTCGCGCGCATCGTGCACATGGGTCACCCCTGAGAAAGTCAGAGGATTCGCGCGACCCGGTAGGCGACCCCGCCTTCGACCAGGTAGCCCGAGCCGACGCCGACGACGTCGTTCAACCAGGCGTAGCGCTCGGACCCGGTTTCGAAGAGCGGAGTGGTCCGGAAGTAGTACCTGGCCGGGTCGACGAGGTGCCGGGTCGCGGGGTCGGCGACTTCGGCGCGGATCTCGGGCGGGATGGTCCAGCGGCCGCCGTAGGTCATGTGCACCAGCGCGCCGTCGTCGGTGCGCAGGGTCAGCCGGACGTCGAGCGTCATCGTGCCGTCCGGCCGGAACGTCGCCCAGTCGCCGCCGTTCGGCAGGACCTCGCCGCGGAGTTCCGGGCCTTCGAACGAGCCGCCCACGGCGCCGAAGAACACGCGGCCACCGCCGAAGTCCAGGCGCGGCGCGAGGTCGACGACGACGTCGAAGAGGAGTTCCGTGCGGACGTCGCCGACGTCCTTCACGCGCGTGGTCATTAGCCGAACACCTTTCGTCGGACGGCGTCGGTCGAGACGCCGGATTGGTGACAGAGCGCGGAAAGATCGAAGAAGAACCGTTCGGAGGCGATGAGGCCGTCCGCGAAGGTGAACTGGATGAAGACGGGCAGTTCGGCGCGTTCGCCGGTGGGCACGACGCCGAACCGGTCGCCGGTCATGGTCATCCGCGCGGTGCCCCAGCAGACCAGTGTCGCGCCGTCGTCCGCGTGACCGTCCAGGGTGACGTCGTAGTCGGGGAAGGACGCGAAGAAGCGCTTGAGCGCCCGCTCGTTCTCGGCCCGTCCCTTCGCCGTCGTGCCGAAGGCCGGGGTCTCGAGAACCATGTCCGGGTGCAGCAGATCCAGTGCCGCGGGGATGTCCTGCCTGCTCTTGGCGACGGCCAAGGCCTGGGCGAGTTCGAAGGTCAAGGGGTTCCTCCAGTGGTCGTAAACTAAACGTACGATCGTTCGTACTTTTTAGCAAGGAGGTGTGGGGAGGGAGGCGGAAGTGTCATGAAAGGGACTAGCGGGACAAGATTTGTCCTGCTAGTCCCTTTCATGACACACGCGACCTACTGGGCCTACCGCATCGCCGCCCGGTCCGCCGCCGGCAGCCACTGCCGCACCGGATCGAACGCCCGGTACCCGGCCTGGACGTGCTCGACCAGCAGCTTCAGCGCCGGATGCCGGTTGTCGTGCCGCCACAGCAGCGAGAACGGGTACACCGGGGTCGGGTCGAAGAGCGGGATCTGGACGACGTCCGGGTGCCACGGAACGTGCATCTTCTCGCCGACGAAACCCATGCGGTCCTTCGATCGGCTGAGGACGTCGATGTGGTGCTCGAGGCCCAGGTTGGGGCCGGAGGTGTCGATCAGGATGCCGAATTCCGGGCACAGCGCCCGCCAGAAATCCGCCCACTCGCTGGCCCGCGCGGTGTAGGGCATCCACGCCGTCAGCCCGGCCAGGTCCGCCATGTCGACCCGTCGCCGCCGGGCGAGGGGGTGACGGCGTCCGACGACCAGGCGCGCGGGCTCCAGGTACGCGGGTACGCGGCCGATCGCGGGGTCGGACACGGCGGAGACGCGGGCGAAGGCGGCGTCGACGTTCGCGGGCAGGAGCGAGGACCGGTCCGCGCCCAGGCCGGGGGTGACGAGTTCCAGGTCGGTGTCGTGGTCGGAGAGGAACGCCCTGATCACCTCCATGGTGGCCAGGCGCGTGCCGAGGACGTCGACACGCAGCGGACGGCGCCTGCCCTGGAGTTGCTCGACAGCCTGATCCGCCAGGCCGATCAGCGCCCGCGCGTGCTTGAGGAACTCCTGGCCGTCTTCGGTCGGCTCGGCTCCGCCGCGCGTCCGCGAAAGCAGCGTCACGCCGAGGTCCGCTTCCAGTTTCGCGATCCGCTTGGAGACCGCCTGCTGGCTCACCTCCAGCCGGATCGCCGCGTCGCCGAAGTACCGGTCGTCGGCGACCGCGACGAACGCGCGGACAGCGCCGAGGTCGAGCTCCATTTGTCCTCTTTCCACAACCTGTGGTTGTCGGATGCCGCGTGTCGCTTGTTGGACAACTCCTGTGCGCCTTGGGTCCAATCGCCGCGTCGGATCAGGATCGTACAACCATGGGGAGTGGACGGTGGACTCCTTCGTGCACCTGCACGTTCATACCGAGTACTCGATGCTCGACGGCGCCGCCAAGATCGCGCCGCTGTTCGCCGAGGCCCGGCGGCTCGGGATGCCCGCGGTGGGCATGACCGACCACGGGAACATGTACGGCGCCGACGAGTTCTACCGGCAGGCGGTCGAGCACGGGCTCAAGCCGGTGATCGGCATCGAGGCGTATCTGGCGCCGGAATCGCGCTTCCACAAGAAGCCGGTGCTCTGGGGGCGGCGGGGCGAAGGCGGAGACGTCGCCGGTGGCGGTGCCTACACGCATATGACGATGCTCGCGGAGAACGCGACCGGATTGCGCAATCTGTTCCGACTGTCCTCTTCGGCCAGTCTGGAGGGCTACTACCGCAAGCCCAGGATGGACCGCGAACTGCTCGCCCGTCACCACGAAGGGATCATCGCCACCACCGGTTGCCCGTCCGGCGAGGTGCAGACCCGGCTCCGGCTCGGCCAGCCGGAGGAGGCACTCCAGGCCGCCGCGGACTACCGGGACATCTTCGGTGCGGACGACTTCTTCCTGGAGCTGATGGACCACGGGCTGCCGATCGAACGGTCGGTACGCGCGGGCCTGCTGGACATCGGACGTCGTCTCAAACTGAAACCGGTGGCCACCAACGACTCGCACTACGTCACTCAAGACCAGTCGGCCACGCATTCGGCGCTGCTGTGCGTGCAGTCCGGGAAGACCCTCGGCGACCCGAACCGGTTCAAGTTCGACGGCGACGGCTATTACCTCAAGTCCGCGCAGGACATGCGCCGCTATTGGGACGCCGAAGTCCCGGGCGCGGCGGATTCCACTTTGGACATCGCCGAGCGGGTGGAGTCCTACGACGACGTCTACCGGCACAGTGACCGGATGCCCGTCTTCGCCGTCCCCGAAGGGCACGACGAGGCTTCCTGGCTGCGCAAGGAGGTCCTCGACGGTCTCCGACGGCGGCTCCCGGACGGCGTTCCGGAGAGCTACCTCCACCGCGCCGACTTCGAAATCGGTGTGATCATCGAGAAGGGCTTCCCGGCGTACTTCCTGATCACCGCTGACCTGATGAACCACGCCCGCCGGGTCGGCATCCGGGTCGGCCCGGGGCGAGGGTCGGCGGCGGGTTCGCTGGTCGCCTACGCGCTCGGCATCACCAACCTGGACCCGATCGACCTCGGGCTGCTCTTCGAGCGGTTCCTCAACCCGGAACGCGTCTCGATGCCGGACATCGACATGGACTTCGACGACCGGCGGCGCGGCGAGATGATCCGGTACGCCACCGAGAAGTACGGCTCGGACCATGTCGCGCAGGTGATCACCTTCGGCACCATCAAGACCAAGGCGGCCATCAAGGACTCCGCCCGGGTCCACTATGGACAAAGCGGTTACGCGATCGCGGACCGGATCTCCAAGGCGCTGCCGCCGCCTGTCGCCGCGAAGGACATCCCGCTCGCCGGTATCGTCGAGCCGAAGCACGAACGCTACGCCGAGGCGGCGGAGGTTCGCGCGCTGCTGGAGAGCGACGGGGAGGTCGCCAAGATCTTCGAAACCGCCCGCGGTCTCGAAGGACTGATCCGCAACGCGGGGGTGCACGCCTGCGCGGTGATCATGTCGAGCGAGCCGCTGCTCGACGCGATCCCGTTGTGGCGCCGGGACGACGGCGCGATCATCACCGGCTGGGACTATCCCTCGTGCGAGGCCATCGGTCTGCTGAAGATGGACTTCCTCGGCCTGCGCAACCTCACCGTCATCGGCGACGCGCTGGACAACATCAAGGCCAACCGCGGTGAGGACATCGACCTCGACACGCTCGGCGTCGACGACCCGGCGACCTACGAACTGCTCGCCCGCGGCGACAGCCTCGGCGTGTTCCAGCTCGACGGCGGGGCGATGCGGGATCTGTTGCGCCGCCTGCGCCCGACCGGGTTCGGCGACATCATCGCGGTGAACGCGCTCTACCGGCCCGGCCCGATCGCGATGAACACGCACAACAACTACGCGGATCGCAAGAACGGCAGGCAGCCGATCGAGTCGATCCATCCGGATCTGGCCGGGCCGCTGCGCGAGATCCTGGCCGAGACCCACGGCCTGATCGTGTACCAGGAACAGATCATGCAGATCGCCCGTGACGTCGCCGGCTATTCGATGGGCCGCGCCGACGTGCTGCGCAAGGCGATGGGCAAGAAGAAGAAAGAGGTGCTGGAGAAGGAGTTCGAGGGCTTCCGCGACGGGATGGTCGCCAACGGCTTCTCCCGTGAGGCGGTGCGAGCACTCTGGGACGCGATCCTCCCGTTCGCGGGGTACGCGTTCAACAAATCCCACGCCGCCGGATACGGCCTGGTCGGCTACTGGACCGCCTACCTGAAGGCGAATTACCCGGCGGAGTACATGGCCGGGCTGCTGACTTCGGTGGGGGACAACAAGGACAAGTCGGCGGTCTACCTGTCGGAGTGCCGACGGCTGGGGATCAAGGTGCTGCCGCCGGACGTGAACGAGTCGGGCCTGCGGTTCTCTGCGGTGGGGGACGCGATCCGGTTCGGGCTGGGCGCGGTGCGCAACGTCGGCGCGAACGTCGTCGAAACGATCATCGCGACGAGGCAGGAGAAGGGCCGGTACTCGTCGTTCGCCGACTTCCTCGGCAAGTCCGAACTCCTGGCCTGCAACAAACGTCTCATCGAGTCGCTGGCCAAGGCGGGCGGATTCGACTCGCTCGGGCACACGCGGCTCTCGATCCTGCAGGTGCACGAGGACGCGGTGGACGCCGTGGTTCCGTTGAAGCGTAAGCAGGCGATGGGCCAGTTCGACCTCTTCGGTTCGGGCGAGAAGGCCGAAGAGTCCGCTTCACCGCTGGCACATTTGAAGTTCGGCGTCCAAGAGTGGCCGCGCAAGGAACTTCTGACCTACGAAAGGGAAATGCTCGGGCTGTACGTCTCGGCGCATCCGCTGGACGGCGCCGAACGGATCCTGCGCAAGCACGCGCCCCGCCCGATCGCGGCGATCCTCGACAACCCGCCCAAGGAAGGGGAACTGATCGTTTCCGGGCTCATCACCTCTCTGGAGCGCCGGGTGAACAAGAAGGGCGAGCCGTGGGCCATCTGCACGATCGAGGACATGGACGCGTCGCTGGAAGTCCTCTTCTTTCCCAAGGCCTATGCCCTGTTCGTGACGGATCTGGTGGAGGACAACGCCGTCCGCGTCAGCGGCCGGGTGAACTGGCGGGAGGACAAGATGTCGGTCTTCGGTGGCGGCCTGGTCTCGGTGGACCTTTCCACGGCGGGCGACGGGGAACCGCCCTTGCTGCTGCACGCTGTCGCGGAGAAACTGACCGAGGACGCGGTCCTGGAACTGAAGCGGACTTTGCTGGCGCACCAAGGAGATACCCCGGTCCGGTTGAGGCTCGGTGGAGCACTGTACGCGCTAGACGACTATCCGGTCGCCGTCACTTCGATGCTTCTGGGGGAGCTGAAGTCCGTTCCCGGCATCACGCCGCGCTCTGGCGCACCAACCTGAGCTGGCCGATCTCGGAGACGTTCTTCATCAGCTCGGCGTTCACCCAGGCGACCGTGTGCGCGAAGGTCAGTTCGGCCTCCTTGTCCCACGGGTAGGCCGAAGGTGCGTCCAGTTCGGCGTCGGTGAGCCGCTCCAGCACGGACAGCCATTCTTCGCGAAGGCCGCGCAACCACTCGATGGCGGCCTGCCCGTCGCCGGGCCAGGTGACCTCCTCGCGCTCTCGCGGTGTCCGCTGGTTCGCGTGGTCGAGGGCGACGCTCCACCACCAGCCGATATGCCAGGTGAGCCAGGCGATGGTGGGGACCGGGATCGGATCGGGTTCGGTGTCGGCGAAATCGGGGATCCAGGCGCCGGTTTCGTCCTGGCGCACCGTCCAGCAAAGCGCTGAGGGCTCCCAAAGGAAGTCTTCGGGTTTCAGCTCGGCCAGGTGGAATTCGAACAAGGACCAGGTGAGGTCGAACTGCCAGCGCAGCAGTTCGGGGCGCGATGCGGACATCGGCGGATCCTGCCGTGCGGCCGTCGCGCTCGCAACCGGATTTGTGATCACTACGGTGAAGGGATGAGTTCCTTTGTCGCGCAGCGAAACGGCCGGGCTGCGACGGCCGAAGACCTGGCGCCCCTCGCGTTCGCGGGCTTCGCCCACTTCACGGCCATGCAGGTGCGTGGCGGCCGGGTCCGCGGTCTCGACCTCCACCTGGACCGGCTCCGGACCGCCTCGGTGGACCTGTTCGGCCGCGCCTTGCCCGACGACCTCGTCCGCTCCTACCTGCGGACGGCGCTGGAGTCCGGCCCCGCGGACGTTTCCCTGACCGCCACGGTCCACCTGTCTCAGGGCGAGCCCGAGGTCCTGGTCCGCACGAGGCCTCCCGCGTCCGGTCCGGAAGGCCCGCTGGCGCTGACCGCCGTCGAGCACGAGCGTTTCCTTCCCGCGATCAAGCACGTCGGCGAGGCGGCCAAGACGTACTTCCGCCGCGCGGCCGCCGGTGAAGGTCGCGACGACGCGGCGTTCGTCGACCGCCGGGGCAGGCTCAGTGAAGCGACGATCTGGAACCTGGCCTTCTGGGACGGCGATACGGTGCTGTGGCCCGACGCGGATCTCCTGCGAGGCACCACGATGGGCATCGTGCGACGGCGGCTGGGGACGCTCGGCGTCTCGCAGCGCGTCCAGGAGATCACCCTCGCCGATCTGCCGGGGCTCCGCGGCGCGGTAGTGATGAACTCGTGGACACCGGGGATCGCGGTGAGCCGGATCGGGCCGGCGCCGTTGCCGGAAGCACCGTCCTTTGTGGCCTCGCTGCATCAGGCTTACGAATCAGAACCCCTTACCCACCCGTGAAAGGACCAACACTGATGAAGATCCTCGTGATCGGAGCCACCGGCACCATCGGGGCCGCCGTCTCCGGAGCGCTCACCGCGCGGGGGCATGAGGTGATCCCCGCGTCCCGCTCCGGAAAGTTCCCAGTGGACGTCGAGAAACCCGGCACCGTCGACGCGCTGTTCGACGCCGAACCGGGGATCGAGCATGTCGTGTGCTGCGCGGGGAGCGGCTCGCTCGTCCCGGTCGACGGCGGCACCGATGAGGACTTCGTCCAGGGCCTGCAAGGGAAGCTGCTCGGCCAGGTGTTCCTGCTGCGGCACGCGATCCCGCGTCTGCCGGACGGCGGCTCGGTTACGCTGACCGCGGGCAGGATCCCGGAAACGTTGCGTGGCAGCGCCTTCGGTGTGCTGACCAACGCCGGCCTCGAAGCCTTCGTCGCCGCTGCCGCCCGCGAACTGCCGCGCGGTCTGCGGGTCAACGTCGTCAGCCCGGGCTGGGTGAGCGAGACGCTGGCCGCGCTCGGGGAGCCGGAAGGCGGCACCCCGGTGGCGGAGGTCGCGCGCGGCTATGTCGAGGCCGTCGAGACCACGGGCTTGTCCGGTCGGACGCTGACGCCCGGAAACTGAAAGTGGACACAGTGTTCACTTAGGAGAAGGCTTCGATGACCCCGCTGCACTCGGTCGAGGCGATGCACCGGCAGGCCACCGCGGTCTCACCGAACGGCGAGTTCACCTACGCCGCGGACAGCGCGATGATCGAACGGGCCCGGGGCTCAAAGTGCGGGGGATCGCCTGCTCGGCGCGGTGAAGGACATCACCGGCTGAGACGGCTCGAAAGAACAAGACTGTTCTTCCCCGGCGTATCCCTGCACCCTCGATGCCACTGGTCACCGATTCGCAGGGGAGCACTGGTTTGACCGGCAGTGAGATCGACATCGAGCAGGACCACCTGGCGGCCTTGTACGCCGAGGTGGACGACTTGCGGGCCCAAGCTGTCGCGAGCGGCCGGGAGGAGGCGCCCTTCTGGCAGGCGGAATCCGCCCGGCTGGAAGCCGCGGAACACGGGCTGTGCTTCGGACGGCTGGACCTGCTCGACGGCCGTCGCGTGTACGTCGGGCGGCTGGGGCTTTTCCGGGACGGGCAGGACGAACCGCTGCTGCTGGACTGGCGCGCGCCGGCGGCCCGGCCGTTCTACACCGCGACGCCGGTCGCTCCCGACGGCGTCCGGCGACGGCGTCGGATCACCACGCGGGGGCGGAAGGTAGTCGCGCTCGACGACGAGTTGCTCGACGCCGCCCTCGCCGAGGATCACCTGGTCGGGGACGCCGCCTTGCTGGCGGCGCTGACCGAGGACCGCACCGGGCGGATGCGGGACATCGTGACCACGCTGCAGGCCGAACAGGACCGGATCGTCCGCGACGAGGACCCCGGTGTGCTCGTCGTCCAGGGTGGTCCGGGCACCGGCAAGACGGCCGTCGCCCTGCACCGGCTCGCGTATCTGCTCTACGTCTCGCCGAACCTCCGTGCCCGCGGTGTGCTGGTCGTCGGGCCCAGCCGGCTCTTTCTGGACTACATCGGCCAGGTCCTGCCCGGCCTCGGCGAGCACACCGTCGTGACGGCGACCATCGCCGACCTGGTGCCCGGCGTCGTCGCGACCCGGCCCGAGACCGACGCGCTCAAGGGGGCGGCCGAGATGGCCGACCGGGTGGCCGACGCGGTGCGGGCACGGGTGTCGACGCCCGAAGAGGCCGTCGAATTCGAGTTCGAGCGGCAGACGCTGCGGCTGGACCCGCAGATCTGGCGTGCCGCGGTGCGGACGGCCAGGAAGGCGGGGCTCCCGCACAACCAGGCCCGGCTGGTCTTCCAGCGGGAGATCGTCACCACGCTCGTGCGCCGCCAGATCGAGAGCATGGAAGCGGTGGTGCTCTCCGAGGACGGCGAAGCGCTCGACGGCGGAAGCGTCGACGGGCGGCTCGGCGAGGCCGACCTGCGGGCGCTGGCGGCCGCGGGCGTCGTCGTGGGTCCCGGCGATCAGGACGGTCCGCGAACGCTGCTCGACGACGCCGACACGGCTCTCCTGCGGGACACGCTGTCCGCCGATGACCGCGTCCAGGCCGCCCTGGACGCCGTCTGGCCATCGCTGTCTTCGGAGGACGTGGTGGCCGATCTGGTCGGCACACGGGAGTGGAGCGTCGCGGACGTCCCGCTGCTGGACGAGGCCGCCGCGCTGATCGACGGCGGCCAGGCCACGGCGACGTTCGGGCACGTGGTCGTCGACGAAGCGCAGGAACTGTCCGCCATGGCGTGGCGGATGCTGATGCGCCGGTGCCCGGCCAAGTCGATGACCGTCGTCGGGGACCTCGCCCAGACCGGCGACCTCGCCGGAGCCTCGTCCTGGGACGGCGTGCTGCGGCCGCACCTGGGCGAGCGATGGCGGCGGACGGAACTGACCGTCAACTACCGCACCCCGGCGGAGATCATGACCGCGACCGCCGATCTGCTCGCCGCGCACCATCCCGGGCTGCGGCCACCGCGCTCGGTCCGCCGCACCGGCGAGCCGCCTTGGCGCTTGCGGGCGGACCTCGCCGAACTTCCGCGAATCATCGCCCACCTCGCCGGGACCTGGGCCGACGGCCAAATGGCGGTCATCGCGCCGCCGTCACTCGTCGGCAAGCCACCCGAGATGACCGATCCGGTGGTGACGCTGACCGCCCGCCAGGCCAAGGGGCTGGAGTTCGACTCGGTGCTGATCGTCGATCCGGCGGCGATCCTCGCCGGGCCGCTGGGCCACAACGACCTGTACGTCGCGATGACCAGGGCCACTCGCCGGTTAGGCGTCGTCCATCCCGGGCTGCCGCCTGCCGAACTCGACGGCATCAAGGAAGCCCAAGATATTCCTTGACAAGAATATTCTTGAAAGTGAATACTTTGGGACATGGAGCAGATCGCGGCAGCACTGGGAGACGGGGCGCGGTGGCGCATCGTCGAGTTGCTCGCCGAGCGGCCCCGGTCGGTCGGCGAACTGGCCGAGCTGACCGGCCTGCGACAGCCGCAGACCACCAAGCACCTCCAGACCCTCGCCCGCGTCGGTCTCGTGACGGTCTTCCCGCTCGGGCAACGTCGCGTCTACGCGATCGAGGGGGCGCCGCTGAAGAGCCTCGAAGGCCGGCTGAGGGAGCTTGCCGAGACCATCGAGGCGAACCACGGCGAGCGTGACGTCCTCGCTCGCTACCGCGCCTCGATCGAAGCGGACTCCGCGGCCGCGGACCGGGAACGGTGGGCGGACGGGCGGAGCTTCTCGTTCGACCGGCTGCTCGCCGCGCCCCGGGACGTCGTCTGGCGGCAGTGGACCGACCCGGACCTGCTCACCTCGTGGTGGGCGCCGCCGTCGATGACCGTCACCGACTGCGCCATCGAACCGTGGCCGGGTGGACGGGCCGTTCTCGACTACCGCGACGCCGAGGGGTGGTATCGCTCCGCGGGAAAGGTCCACGCCGCGACGGAACCCGAACACCTCGAGTTCGACCTTTCGGTGCTGGACAAGGCGGGCGCGGTCTCGTTCACCGGTCATTACGACCTGTCCCTCGCCGAGGCGCCGGACGGGACCCGGCTCCGGCTCGAACTTCGCATCACCGAAACGACCGTCGAGGCCGTCCCCTTCATCGCCGGGATCGAAACCGGCTGGGGCCAGGTGCTCGACAACCTCGCAGCCCGACTCACTGACCCGAAGGAATGATCATGACCGGCTCGGCCGATCGCAGAGTCACCGCGAACATCAGCCTCAGCCTCGACGGCCACTACAGCGGACCCGGCGGGCCCGGCGACATGGGCGCGATCGTTTCGTACGCCACCACCGACGTCGCCCGTGGTCACCTCGCCCGCATCCACGAGAACGCGACGACGGCGGTGCTCGGCAGGCTGAACGCCCAGGGATTCCTCGGCTTCTGGCCGACGGTCGCCGCCGACGAGAACGCCGACCCGCGTGATCGCGGCTACGCGAAATGGCTGACCGACGCGGAAAAGGTGGTCTTCTCGACGACCTTGACCGAGTCGCCGTGGGACCGCACCCGCGTCGTGAACGCCCCCGCGGCGGAGGTCATCGCCGGCCTCAAGGCGGACGGCGAGGGCGAGATCCTGGTCAACAGCAGCGCCAGCGTCATCAAGGATCTGCTCGCCGCCGACCTGATCGACCGGCTGTACCTGATGATCTGCCCCGAGATCACCGGCGGCGGCCGGCGGCTGTTCGTCGACGGCCTGCCGGCTTCGAAGTGGAAGCTGACGCACCACGAAACCGGCGAACTGGGCGAGATGGCCGTGGTCTACGACCGCGTGCGCTGAGCGCTCAGTTCCGTGAGCACCGCCCGGATCGAGGGGCTCGTCTCGGCGCTGCGCCGCCACGCCGCGTGCACTTCGCGCTTCGGTTGCCGCCGCAGCGTCCTGGAGACAAGCCCCTCGCTCAAGGGCGGGCGGGCGAGCCGGGGGATCAGGGCGACGACCTCGCCCGAGGCGACCAGCGAAAGCTGCGTGGCGAAGTCGTCGACCAGATGGCGGACGTCGGGCTCTTCGGGCAGGTCCGCGAACAGCCGCCGGAACCACTGGTGGCACACCGTTCCGGGCGGGCTGGTCACCCAGGCGTGGCCGGCCAGGTCGGCGCCGGTGAGCGGCCGGTCGAGTTCCGCGAGCGGATGCGTCCGATGCACCACGACGTCGCCGACGTCGGTGTGCACCGGCCGCCGGGTCAGGGCCGGGGGAAGCGGAGCCGGCAGCCCGTCCGCGTCGTGGACGAGGGCGAGGTCGGCGGTACCGGCCTCGACGCCGCGGAGGGCTTCGTCGGGATCCTGCTCGGTGATCCGCACGCGGAGATCCGGGCAGCTCACCGCCAGCCGCGGGACGAGGGGCGCGAGCAGGCCGCGGATGCCGGTCGAGAAGGCGGCCACGCGGAGCACGCCTCGTGGCGCTCCGTCCGAGACCGACCGGGCCGCCTCGGCGCAGCGCTCCAGCGCCTGGAACACCTCCGGCGCCGAGTCGACGATGGCCTGCCCGGCCGGAGTGAGCACGACCCCGCGGCCGGCCTGCGCGAGCACGGGCACGCCGACCTGGCGTTCCAGCCGTTTGATCTGCTGAGACACCGCCGACGCCGTGAACCCGAGCTCGTCGGCCGCCCGCGCCAGCGTCCCGAGCGCCGCCACCGACCGTAACGCGCGCAAAGCCCCGACCTCGATCATGAAGCCAGGCTACGCATTATCGGGAAGAAAGCATCGCTGGACCACGGTAATCGACGTCGGCAGGATCGCAGCATGACCGACTCGCTCTTTGGCTCCAACCTCGTCGCGATGGTGACCCCGATGAGGCCCGATCGCACGATCAGCCAACCGGGGCTCGCGGGCCTCGTCGACCACCTGCTGAACACGGGATGCGACGGCCTCGTCGTCGGCGGGACCACCGGCGAGGCGCCCACCCTGACCGAGGCCGAGTCGGTCCGGCTCGTCCGCGCCGTGGCGGCCCGGACACAGGGCCGCGCCAAGGTGATCGCCGGGATCGGCACCTACGACACGGCCTCCAGCATCCGCCGGGCGCGCGAAGCCGAGGCCGCCGGCGCCGACGCACTGCTGCTCGTCTGCCCGTACTACTCGAGGCCGACCCAGGCCGGGGTCGTGGCGCATAGCGTGGCCGTCGCCGACGCCACCGAACTGCCCGTGATGCTCTACGACGTCCCCGCGCGCACGGGAATCTCGATGGAGGCGGCCACGCTGATCGAGCTCGCCGGTCATCCCCGGATCCGCGCGGTCAAAGACGCGAAGGGCGACCTCTTCGAAGCGATGTCCGTCATGGCCCGCACCTCGCTGGCCTACTACTGCGGCATCGACGAGCTCAACCTGCCCTACCTCGCGTGTGGCGCGACCGGGCTGGTCAGCGTCGTCGGCAACGCCTTCGCCGACCGCAACGCCGCGCTCATCCGCGCCGTCCGCGGTGGCGACCTCGGCTCGGCCCAGGCGATCCAGAACGCGCTGCTCCCGCTGGCGGACGCCGTCATGCGGACGTCGCAAGGCGCGATCATGGCGAAGGCGGCGCTGGCGGAGCTGGGGATCATCCCGCACGCGACGGTGCGGCTTCCACTGGTGGAGTCGCCGATGCCGCATCTCGCGCGGCTGCGGGACGCCCTCGGTGACCGGGTCGGCCCTGAGCTGATCGCGGCCGGTGCCGGCTCGTGAGCGGCGATTCGGGCACCTACCGCGGGTGGCGGTTTCGCGTGACTAGCGGGACGGACCAGAGCGCGTGAGGGCCACCCTCAGGGACTCAGAGTCCCTGAGGGTGGCCCTCACGTCACGCACCTGCCGAAGGCGCCCTTGAACAAGACAGGGCAGGACTCCGGCGACATTCGACCCGCCAGGTGACCGAGGGTGGGGGTCCGGGGGCGAAGCCCGCCGGGTGGGCCTGGGGCTTCGCCCCAGACAAGACTGTGGGCCCGGAGAGACTCGAACTCTCACTGGCACGGACCTAAACCGTGTGCCTCTGCCAATTGGGCTACGGGCCCCAGTACCGCCCGGAAATCGTAGCGTGCGACACGATCGGCGTTCCTCGGCGTGGCCGGTGCCGTCTCCGGGGGCATCGTCCTCTAACGTGGGGCGCCGGCAGGTACGTTGCGGCGAGGAGGACACGTGGCTCGCGATCCCGAGACCATCGAGCGTGAGATCGAGCAGGCCAGGAACGCTTTGGTCACGACGCTCGACCAGCTGGGCACGAAGGCGAACCCCGCGAAGCTGGTGGACGTCGCGAAGACCGGTCTGCGCGCGAAGCTGGACGAGCCCAAGGTGAAGTACCCGCTCATCGGCGGGGCTGTGCTGATCGGCGTGCTGCTGATCCGCAAACTCCTGAAGTAAGGCTCAGGAGCTCTGGGCCGCCTTGGCGGGCGTCTTGGCCGCCGCGGGCGGCTCGGGCTTCTCCTTGGTCTTGGCCTCGTCGACGACCTTCGGAAGCTCCTTGCCCTGGGGCACGGGAGGCTTGGCGGAGGTCTTGTCCTTGGCCTTGCCGTTGGCCGGAGGCGGGATCACGAGCGGTTCCATCTCCGGAAGGGTGAGCCTCGCCGTCATGTAGGCGGCGGTGAATTCGAGCGCACTGCCGTTGAGCAGGTGCACCACCGTCGATCGCTCCGGCGGGGAAAGTTTCTCGACCAGCTGGTCGGCGCGGTCCCTGGCCGCGATGATGCCCGGCGCGCGGCCGGTCAGTTCCTTGCCGGACCCGCTGACCGTTACCTGCCAGTCGTCGTCCTCCTGGACGTACGACGCGGTGATCGGTTCGGTCATCCGCCTCACCCCTCTCCTCGCGAACATGCGTCACTCTGTGGACTTCGACACGCCTTCGTCATGACGCCGCTTTCGGGAAGCGGCGCCCCCTCCTGACCCAGGCCGTGACTGTCCATCAGAGTTTCTACAGTGTCATCGATACAGTAGGACAACTCTGTGTCACAAGACACTGGCGGCAATGTGCACTGAGTGACGACCGAATGGCCTAATGCACGAGCATCTTCACAGTCGTTTCAGCGGGCCCTCACGGCGAGGCCGGACCACAGCACGTCCATCGCGTATCCGGTGGCCATTTCGGGGCTGACGTCCTCGTGTCGCTCACACCAGATCGCGAGCCGTTCGCACGCGCCGACGACGAACTCCGCCGACGCCTCGGCGCGCAGGTCGTCGCCCGAGTCGAAGTAGCCGCTCATGAGGGCGGCGATCAGGTCGGTCTGCTGGCGCCGGGTCTGCTCGATCTCGTCGGCCGCGCCGGTGCCGATGAGCACCATCTCGTGGCGAAGCAGCGACCAGGCCTGCCGGCGCTCCCGGATGAAGACGAAGAACGCGAGCACCCCGCGCCGGAGTGCTTCCTCGGCGGTGTCGGCGCCGACGGTGGCTCGTTCGGTGACCTCGCGCAGGGCGGCGCGCGACTGCTGGATGCAGGCCAGCAGCAGTCCCTCTTTCGAGTTGAAGTACTCGTAGAGCATCGGCTTGGAAACGCCCACACGTTCGGCGATCTCGTCCATCGACGCCGCCGTGTAGCCGCGTTCGGAGAAGACTTCTTCGGCGATTTCGATCATCTGTCGTTCGCGCTCTGCCCGGGGCATGCGTTTGCGCTTCGCCGTCGTCACCACAACACTCTACCGAAGGTAACCTACTTCGAGTAAGGTGAACTCCCGGTAACAGGTAAGTCGAGCGAGAGGTCGGGTCATGGGCAACCGCACCGAGACCGGTGTCGTCATCGTCGGAACCGGTTTCTCCGGTCTGGGCATGGCCATCCAGCTGCGGAAAGAGGGCCGCGAGGACTTCGTCATCCTGGAGAAGGCCGACGACGTGGGCGGCACGTGGCGCGACAACACCTACCCCGGCTGTGCCTGCGACATCCCCTCGCATATGTACTCGTTCTCGTTCGAGCAGAACCCCGGCTGGTCCCGGGCCTACTCGCCGCAGCCGGAGATCTGGCGCTACATGCGCGAGGTCGCCGACAAGTACGACCTCCGCCGCTTCACCCGCTTCGGCCAGGAGATGACCGGCGCCCGCTGGGACGCCGACGAGAACCGCTGGCACGTCACGGCGAAGTCGGGCGAAGAGTTCGTCGCCCCCGCGCTCGTCGCCGGGGTCGGCGCGCTGCACCTGCCGCAGATCCCGAAGCTGCCGGGTATCGAACGCTTCCAGGGCCGGGCGTTCCACTCCGCGCGGTGGGAGCACGACTACGACCTCACCGGCAAACGGGTCGCCGTGGTCGGCACCGGCGCGAGCGCGATCCAGTTCGTGCCCCAGATCGCGAAGGACGTCGCCGAACTGACGCTCTTCCAGCGGACGCCGCCGTGGATCATGCCGAAACCGGACCGCGAGATGCCGGTGGCCCTTCGGAACACGTTCCGTTCGGTTCCGTTGCTGCAGCGCGCTTTCCGCAACGTTCTCTACTGGATGCTCGAAGCCCGCGCGATCGGCTTCAACGGCCACCCGGCCGTGATGAAGCTCGGCCAGCGCATCGCGAAACGCAACATCTTCAAGGGTGTCAAGGATCCGGAACTGCGCCGGAAGCTGACGCCGGACTACACCATGGGCTGCAAACGGGTCCTGGTTTCCAACGACTACTACCCGGCGCTCGCGCGGGACAACGTCGACGTCGTCACCGACGGGGTCACCGAGGTCCGCGAGCACAGCGTCGTCGACGGCGCGGGTGTCGAGCACGAGGTCGACGCGATCATCTACGGCACCGGGTTCCACGTCACGGACGCCTTCGACGATCTCGAGATCATCGGCCGGGACGGGCGCAACCTCGGCAAGGAGTGGTCGTCGGAGGGAATGCGGACCTACCAGGGCATCACCGTCTCCGGATTCCCGAACCTGTTCTTCCTGCTCGGCCCGAACACCGGGCTGGGACACAACTCCGTGGTGTTCATGATCGAGGCCCAGATCTCCTACGTCGCGCAGGCGCTGCGTTTCGCGCGCGGCAAGGCGATCGACCCGCGGCCCGAGGCGCAGGAGCGGTTCAACACCGAAATCCAGCGCAAACTCGCCAAGGGAATCTGGACCCAGGGCGGGTGCAAGAGCTGGTACCTGGACGCGAAGGGCGTCAACCGGACGATCTGGCCCGGCTTCACCTGGCGGTACTGGCTGGACACCCGCAAGGTGCGGCGCGAGGACTACGACCTCCTCGGCTGAAGGGGACCGGGGAGAAGAGGGAGGTCCGTGAGGGCCAAGTTGGGGGGCATGGCCATCACGGACCGGGGAACGCCGCGCTCATGAGGGGTTGAGCCGGCGAAGCCTTCCGATGAGCTCGACGGTGGGGAGGCCGCAGAGTTCGGCCATCCGTTCGAGCGCCGAGAAGTCGAGATGGACGTCGGCGGGGCCGGAGTCGCCCGACCGTTTGAGCCGGTCGTCCGCCCAGCGTCGCAGCGGGAGCAGTTCTTCCTGGTCGTCCTTGATCACCGCGCGCAGGTCGATCCGGACTCGGCCCGGTTCGTCCACGAACACCCGGCGATGCACCTTGGCCAGCAGATCCTGGGGCAGCTCGTCCATCGCGATGCACAGCTCGACCAGCCGCACCACGGAACAGTGCCGGGTGCCCAGTTCGTAGGTGGCCAGCGTCTGCAGCGAGATCTCGCTCTGCAGATGCTGGTTCAGTTCCTTGCGCGTCCAACCACGTTTGCGGCGGAGCTTGCGGAGCTCGTCTCCGAGTATCCGCTGATAGCTCTCAGCGTCGATCAGCACTCCCCGACCCCTGCCTTGCCAACCTGCTGCCATCGCTCGCCCCATGTGACTGAAACCGGGACGAGCGCACTCACGTGTATGAAAGTCAGCAGGTCGCCCGCTCTTACGCGGTTTCGGGGGTGGTTTTCCTACCGATTTTGACCTGTTAGGCCGAATGAGTGATCAGTAGTAACACAGCGCAGACGTGGACTAACGCAGCGTCGATCAATACAGCGTCGATCAATACAGCGGAGGCGTCAGTTGATGCAGGGCACGCCTTCGGCCGTGATCGGCTTCTCGTCGGACTGCTCGGGCGGCGGGGCCGCGGCCGAGGAACCCGCGGCGTTCTGCGAGGACCCGGCGCCCTGTGCGCCGTTCGCGGCCTTGTAGTCCGAGCCGAGGAAGACCATCACGTGGCCGGCATCGACGCTCTTGTCCTCTTGGATGGTCGGGTTGCCGCCGAGTTCGTCGGCGACGGCCTGGCCTGCCGCCTTCTGGCCCTTGGCGACCCAGATGACCGTCTTCTTGCGCGAGGTCGCGTTGGCGGTGTCGCCGCCGGTGAAGCCCTTGTCGACGAACTGCTTCAGCACCGTCGAGGCGAGGCCGTCCTTGCCCGAGGAGTTGCGGACGTCCACCGTGGTCGCCTTGTTGGGCGAATCGGCGGGCGGGGCCTGCGGCTGTTCGCCGGGTTGCGGGCCGGCGAGACCCTGGACGAAGTCCTTGACCTGCTTCGGGTCGACCTGGATGGCGACGCCGTCGTCCGGGGTCTTGTACTCGATGTTGACGATCGGGATCGTCCGGAACTCGAGCTGGCCGCCGGTCAGGCCCTTCATCTGCTGCGCGAAGCCGAAGATGTCCCAGTTCTGGTTGAGCACGACGGACTTCTTGATCGCCGTGATCAGGTCGTTGAGCCTGCCCGGGTTGGCGAGCGTGCCCGCCGAGAGCACCTTGCGGGCCATCCCGGCCATGAAGACCTGCTGGCGGACGACGCGGTCGAGGTCGCCACGGGGGAGCCCGTGGCGCTGCCGGACGAACCCGAGCGCTTCGACACCGGAGATGGTGTGCGGGCCCTTGGTGAACTTCGCGCCGGAGAACTGGTCGTTGACGTTGTCGTTGAGGCAGACGTCGACCCCGCCGATGGCCTGGGTGATCTCGCTGAAGCCGAGCAGGTTGATGGCGGCGTAGTTGTCGATGGTCGAGCCGGTCAGCTTCTCGACCGTCTTGATCAGGGTCTTCGCCCCGGCCTCGTTCGCCTTCTGGTCGAGTTCCTTCGGGTCGGAGACGCCGTCGGCCTGAAGCGTCTTGCGCGCGTCGAGCATCGCGCGGGCATAAGCAGAGTTGATCTTGTGCTTGCCGAAACCGCCGGGAATGTCGACATAAGAGTCGCGCGGCAGCGAGATCGCGACGGCCTTCGAGCCGTCGTTCGGGATGTGCACGAAGATCAGCGAGTCGGTGTTCAGTTCGCCGTCGGCCTGTCCGGCCCGGAGCTGGGCGAGGACCTCCTTGGACAGCGGGTTGCCCTGCGCGTCCGTGCGGCTGTCGAGGCCGACCATGAGGATGTCGCGGGCACCGTCGGCGGGCTTGTCGCCCGCGTCGGCGCCGATCCCGACGTTCGCGAAGGTCAGGCCGTCCATCGCGGCCCACGCGTAGCCGGTCAGGCCCATCACCAGCAGCGATACCAGCCCGAGGGCGACCTTGGGGCCGCGGAACGAGCGCCGCGGAGCGCGGTTCGGTTCCGGGCGCCGAGCGGGTGCGCCGGCGGTCTGGCGGGCGGGCGCCGGACGGCCTTCCCGCGGCTGTGCCGGGCGGGAGGGAGTGCGTCCGGGCGCGTCCTGCCCAGGCCGGGCGGGACGGCGGTCCCCTTGCCCATTCCGAGGCGGGTACTCCACTCGGTCTGCTCCTTCTGCTCGTTACTTGCTTACGACCTTCTCAAGGGACGCATGGTGCCTGTTGGAGGTTGTCGCAGGATTACACATCCCCTGGCAGATGTGGCACGCACCACCGGTTTCGCCACAATGGTACGGATAACCGCTGGTCAGCGCCGTGCGGCTCAGGGAAGGACGCGCCTGGCCGCGCGAGCGGGGACCAGCGTGGCGGCCGCGGCGAGCATCGCGACGACGATCGTCGCGACCGGCAGCGCGACCGAAGCGGCGCTCACGTGCTTGCCGTCGAGGGCGGTCATCAGGGGCGGAGCGCAGGCGACCGCGCAGACCAGCCAGGTGCCGGTCATCCGGCTCGTCCCGTTGCGCACGGTGTGCAGGAGGTACACCCCGAGCAGCAGGTTGACCAGGCTCTGGACCGGTCCGAGCCGCAGCCCGAGCAGGTCGGCGTCGGCCGAAGCACCGCCGAAACGGGCCAGCGCGAACCCGAACACACCGAGCATCGCGTAGGCCATCCCGACCGTCGCCGCGGCCCGGCAGAACACCGCGGCGCGCAGCCCCGGCTCGTCGGCGGCCTCGGGTTGCGGCCGGGTGTGCCAGTGGCGTTCGAACCACCAGAAGACCAGCACCGCGGGCACGCCGAGCAGCGCCAGCGCGAGCAGGACGCGCGGGCGGGCCAGCCAGCTGAGGCCGTCCACCAGCGGACCCGGCAGGTAGACGACGGTCACGAGCAGCAGCATCGCCGCGAGGAAACCGAGGTAGAGGCTCATCGGCGCGCGAAGCACGAGCCGGGCGGTGGCGGCGACCGCGGCGCGTTCGCCGAACCGGGCCAGCGGCCGCGCGAGCAGGGCGAGGAGCGCGAGCTGGACCAGGCCGAGCAGGAGCACCCCCCACGGCGGACCGGAGAGCGCGGCCGGGGCGCCGGGCCCGCCGAGCAGCATCGGGCCTTCGCCGCGGACGGCGACCGCGAGCCCCAGCCCGGCGGCGCCGGTGAACGCCGTCCCGAGCAGGACGGCACGGGACAGGCGGACGCCGTCGGCGTGGGCGAAGGCGAGTTGCTGGACGAACAGCGCGAGGACCAGCGTTTCGACGTAGCGAGGGATGGCGGAGCCCGACCACTGCGCGGCGACCTCGCTCGCGACGGTGAGCAAGAGCAGTCCGGCGACGGAGGCGGCGCGTGTCCGGCGATACAGCGCCAGCAGCGCGGGCGCGAGGACGACCGTCAGCAGGAACACCCCGAGCAGCCAGAGCGGATGCAGCGCGATCCGCATGACGGTGGCGTTGGTACCGGCCGGGATCCCCAGCACCTCCAGCGCCAGCGGTACGACCAGCGCGACCACGGCGAAGATCAGCGCCGGGCGCAGCAGGGGGCTGGCTCGGTCGGCCAGGTACTGCGGATAGCCACGGCCGGATTCACGGATCGATCGCCAGCCTGCCTCGTTGATCCGGCCGACCGCGAAGAAGATCAGCGGACACAGCTGGGCGATCCAGGTGAACGGCCACAACGACCGCTCCGGCGCGCCCGCCCAATGCGCGAGCGCCACGGCGGACTCGCCGAGCAGCATCAGCACCACGCCGGCGACCCCGAGCAGGGCCCACCGGCCGACCGGCAGGACGGGACGCGGCTCGCGAGGGACCGTGACGACGGTCCGGCGGGCGCGGGCCCAGCCGCGGAGGCGGAAGACCAGCAGCGCGCCGATCACCAGCACCCCGACGATCATCGGGCCCAGTGGATCGCCGACCGGCGGTCCCCATCGCTGGTGCCAGGAGTTGAGGACGAGCCCGGCGGTATAGAGGGAAGCGACGACGTCGCAGGTGCCGCGGGAATCCATCGGGTTGATGACGCAGGCGTTGTGCATGTCGGCCGACAGCCGGTCGTCGAGCGAGGACCTGGCCTCCTGGCCGAGCGGATGTCCCTTGCGCTCGGCGTAGCGGAGGATGTCGTAACCGAGATCGTGAGCCTTGCAGGGGACCGCGTAATCCCATTTGGTGTTGTCGTCGCCCCACGGAGCCGAGCAGCCGCCGTCGGTGTGGACGCCGCGCACCGTGCCGTCGCGCGCCGTCATCACGGTCGGGGTGATCCCGCTGACCTGGGTGAAGTCGGCGGGCAGCTTCGCGATGGCGTCCTCGACGGGTCCGGGACGCACCAGCGCGTCGACCGCGTTCTGCGCGGCGAGGATGTCACCCGCCGGCGGTCCCTGGTCCGGCGGCGACGCGGGCCGCGAGGCGATCAGGCCGAAACCGAACACCAGCACCGTGACCAGCAGCAACCAGCCCGACGTCGACCACGGCCGCCGGATCCGGGAGGGCTGGCCGTCGATGTCGGCTGTGGCTGGCATGGCGTCCAGGGTGCCATCAGCCGATCGGGGCCGACATCCGGATAACCCCCGGTTTCACCCACCAGGTGGCCGAAGGGGCCTTCACGCCTCGTCGGCGGGCGCGGGCGGAGCGGGTCGTTCCACGTCGTGGGCGAAGCGCACCTGGTTGCGACCCTTCTCTTTCGCCTCGTAGACGGCGGCGTCGGCGGCGTGCAGGAGTTCTTCCAGGGATTCACCGTGACGAGGGAACAGTGCCGCCCCGATCGAGGTAGTGCGGCCGGAGATGGTGGTCCGGCCGCCTCGTTTGTCGGTAGTCACGATATGCAGTTCCGCGATTGCGCTACGCACTCGCTCGGCGGCGAGTTTCGCCGCCGTTTCGTCGATATCGGGCAGGAGAACGAGGAATTCTTCGCCGCCGAAGCGGCCGACGACGTCGGCGGGCCGAGTGACCTCGTCCAATTTCTGTGCCACATCGCGGAGCACGTCGTCCCCGGCAGGGTGTCCATATGTGTCGTTAATCCACTTGAAGTGGTCGAGATCAATCATCAGGAGTGCCAGGTTGTCGTCCGATCGGGCGGTCCTTGCGAGCGCCCGATCGGCCGACTCCGACCATCCGCGCATGTTCAGAGCACCGGTTTTCGGGTCCGTCCGCGCGTCGTTTTGCAGTTGGTCGATCTCGGCGAGGCGATTGAACACCACCGTCACCACGGCCATCACGATCACCATCGGCGGCATGATCAACAGCAGCACCGCGGTCACCGCGCCGAGGCCGATCGTGATGGCCTCCAGCAGGTTGTCCGCCTTATTGCCGAGCACGGTCGACACCGGCGGCCGCTGTGGCGAGCCCGCCGTGAGGATGCCGCCGATGTAGACGATCTGCACCGCCTCGAAGACCAGCCCGGTGACGATCAGGACGCCGAATTCGCCGAGCGTGCCCCAGCCGGAGATCGTTCCCCATTCATGCGGGCCGAACGCGGCGAAGGTGAGCGATGCCAAAGTCACCGAAACGCCGTGGGTGACCGAGGAGAACACGAAGTTGTGCGCCGGGCGGCGGGCGATGAACCAATGCTGAATGCGCACGATCGCGATTATCGAAAGCGTCAGTGAAAGCGGAAGGATCACCGCGGCGGGAAATGTCCAGACGGCGGTGAGGTCGATCAGGACGGTCCGACTCCGGTCGCGTCGTCTTTCCTCTTGCCGCTGGGTCAGCTGAATATGAGCGGTGGCGCCGACGGCGAGGATTCCGAAGCGGACCCAGTCGATTCTTCCCGGCGTTTCGGAATGCATCGTGGCGACGACCATGATCGCGATTCCGATCGCCTCCATGGCGAAAAGGAACGCGATGAACCGTTTCGGCCGCTGCCACAGCGCCCACGCCCTGGGGTCGTACGGATGGCGTCGCGGAGGTTCGGCCTGGTCACCATCCGGGCTTGCCCGCCCGCGTTCGGTCACCGGTACATCCGTCCCGGAAGGAACCGACGCCGCTCTCTCCCCGAGGTCACCGGTGCCGTTGCCGTGCTGGCGACCGTCGCCGGTCTCGGCTGGCAATTCCTACCTCTTTTCCGCGCGGACGGCACGGTTGAGTAATCTCACCGGTACCGACTGAGACACCGTTCGTATTCCACGGCCGGTATCATCCCATCGCATCAGTTGTTCCGCACCGGCAAGGGTGCTCGCGCCGACGCGCCCCTGACTCGCCTTGCCCGCGAACACGGACCGGAGGTGGCTATCGTGTCCCGCGATTTCTGATCTTGAGATCTGAATGGTTTTCGAGACGTGGTGCGGAAGGGGTGACGGATAGTGTCCAGTCGTGACTTTTGAGCCGGGACAAGGTATTAGTTCGCAGCGAGGTGGCCAGGAGGTGTGTGACCGTGTCGAGCCGTGACTTCTGAGCAAGAGCCGTTTCGGGTCGCTTGATTGATTTCGGCCCGGGTACCGAAGAGCGCACCGCCGAAGACCGAGGTATCGGAGCAGTGTTCCGTCGAGATCATCGAGTACGAACCCGCCGGGCGGCTGTGCCGCCCCAGGGGCCGTCCAGTGTGGATTCCTCATGACAACAACGGTTCCGGGCTGGTTCCGTTGACGTGCGCCCAGCTGAACGCGACCAGCACGGCCAGGAGAAGGCCGACCACGCCGGCCAGTGCGATGGCCGAAGTCGCGGACCCGAGCCGCTCGGCGGCGAGCCCGCCGAGTCCCGCCCCGATTCCCTGAGCGACCCGCAGACCCGTGCGGTACACCCCACCCGCACCGCCCCGGAGTTCGTTCGGGACCCAGGTGATGAACGTGGCGCTCACCGTGATCAGGTATGCCCCCGCCGCGCCCGCCGCCGCCAGCAGGAGCAGCGCCGGAATCAGTCCCGGTTCGAGGATGAAGACGATCAGGGCGATCATCGGCAGTGCCGCCAGCACACCCAGCAGTTTCCTTCGTTGTTCCGCGGACACGAAGCGCGACAGCAGGAACGCTCCGATGACGAATCCCAGCGGATCGGCGGCCAGTAGCCAGCCCACCGCCTGTTTCCCGACGCCCATCTCCGCCGCGAGCGGAGCCGCGAGGCCTTCCGGGACGACGGCGAGACCCACCAGCCACGAAAGCCAGATCAAGACCCGCAGGTGACGGTTGGCGAAGACGTTCTTCACCGCGCCGAACCAGCTGCCGCCGCCATCGGACGCGGCCGCGCGGCGGGAGACGGCGAGCCGGACCACGGCCGCGCTCAGCAGGAAGGTCGCCGCGTCGAGCGCCAAGGCCCAGCTCGCGCCGACCTGGGACACCAGCAGACCGCCGCCGGCGAGGCCGAGCAGCATCGCGGTATTGGTGGAGATACCGCGGATGTCCTGGCTCTTGAGGTAGAGGTCGTCGTCGGTGAACACCTCGCGGGTGAGCGCGTTCTGCGCGGCGTTGCCGGGCGCGTTCGCGAGCCGCGCCAGCACCACCAGCCCGCACAGCAGGGGCAGCGGGGTACCGGGGATCGCCATGAACCCGATCAGCACGGCCTGGAACAGCGACGAGAAGACGAGGACGGTGCGCCGCGGGTAGCGGTCGGCCAGCTGGGAGAGGCCGAGGCCGCCGGCGAGGGCGGGCAGGAAGGTCAGGGAGTAGACCACCGCCGAAAGCAGGGCGGAGCCGGTGCGGTCGTAGACGAGGATCGCCAGCGCGACGATCGTGAGCTGGTCCCCGATGAGGGATTGGACTTCGGCGAACCAGAGTGCGCGGAACTCGCGGTTCGCCAGGGCGGCGGTCATCTTGGGCGTCGCGTTCGTCTTCACTGCGTGACCACCTCCCCCCGATCGGGTGAACTTCACTCCCTCGCATTCTTGCCTGCCTTGTTACGGGACCGTCGAGGGAGTCACAGTTAAGGACCCGCTGTTCGACGTTCAGTATGCCTCCGGCTACAGCGAGACGAACAGAAGACCAACCGATCCATGGGCTGTTAGGCCGATCGAGCTACGCCGTCTGACGGGTCGGTCACGCCGGTCTGACTCGTGCGCGGGTATCTCCGCACCGATCGCCCCACACTCGCTCGGCGCAGCGCGGGTGCCGTTCGCCGCCGCCGGAGCCCGCGTTGGGCCGAATGGGCCAACACTGAAAACAGACCGGTCTGGAGGTGGAGGCCGGCCGGGCAAAAGGGGTGAGACCGATGAACGGTTTGCTCGACGACAAGGCGGTCGTCGTAACCGGCGCGGGGCGGGGGCTGGGGGAGGCCTTCGCGGTGCATGTGGCGAGAGCGGGTGGCGCCGTCGTCGTCAATGACATCGATGCCGGGCTGGCCGAGCGGACGGCGGCGAACATCCGCCGGTTCGGCGGCCGGGCGGTGGCCAGCGGGCACAGTGTCGCCGATCCGAAGCAGGCGCAGGAGATCATCGATCTCTGCCTGGCCGAATTCGGCGGGATCGACGGGCTGGTCAACAACGCGGGCCTGAACTACGAGGCCTTGCCGTGGGAGGACGACGTCGAGCAGGCCCGCGAACTGGTCGAGGTGAACGTGCTCGGCGTGATGTACACCGGGCTCGCCGCGATCAAGGCGATGGTTTCGCGCGGTACCCGGGGCTCGATCGTCAACATCTCGTCCGGGGCTTCGCTCGGGCAGCGCAAGCTGGGCGTGTACGCCGCGAGCAAGGGCGCCGTCGCCTCCCTGACCTACTCCTGGGCGCTCGACCTGGAGGAGAGCGGGATCCGGGTGAACGCGCTCTGCCCGCTCGCGCACACCCGGATGGTGTGGAAATCCGAACGGTCGCTGCGGGCCTGCCCGCCGGACCGGACGCCGTCACGGATCGCGTCGGTCGTGCTGTTCCTGCTCGGCGCGGGGTCCGACGGCATCACCGGGCAGATGATCCGCTGCAACGGGCCGCAACTGCACGTCATGGGGCAGCCGTTCCTGAAGCAGCCCATCCTCGAGCGGCCGGTGTGGGACACCGAGACCGTGCAGCGCGCCTTCGACGAGGTCTTCAGCGCGCACCTGGAGAACTACGGCCTCGAAAAGCGTGTCCCGCCCAGGCTGCGTAAGTGGACGGAGTCGACCAGGACGGCCTAGCCGACCACGAAGGGGAGCTTCGCGGCCAGGTCACCCAATTCGGCCTGCTCGGCTGGGGTCGGTTCACGGCGTCCGGTGCCGACCAGCAGCGCGTCGGTGTCGGAGAACGACGCGGGGAACTTCTCCCCGGTGCGCCGCTCCACGATCTGCCGCGTCTTGGCGAGGGCCGCGTCAGACGGTCCCGACACGTGCGGCAGGTGGGCGGCCAGATCGAGGTGGTGCAGCGTCCACTCCAGGACGTAGGCGGTGAGGTAGTCGCCCGCGGAGAGCACGATGTCGCGGGTGGCGACCCGCATCCCCGGGTCGGCGAGGTCGGCGGCACGGCCCGCGGCGGAACCGACGTCGTCGAGGTGGAACTTGAGGAGCCGGGGCTCCTGGTACGCGGCGGCGAGACGCACGATCAACGCGTCG
The DNA here is from genome assembly GCF_046549055.1 of Amycolatopsis sp. lyj-112. Taxonomy (NCBI): domain Bacteria; kingdom Bacillati; phylum Actinomycetota; class Actinomycetes; order Pseudonocardiales; family Pseudonocardiaceae; genus Amycolatopsis; species Amycolatopsis sp. lyj-112. The sequence continues at coordinate 474,807 of NZ_JAJPWS010000001.1, forward strand.
AGGTCGTCTTCACCGGTGGGCGGCTTGTCGCTGACCTCCCAATAGGTGACCGCGTCGCGCGTCGGTGCCGTTTCGGCGGGGGTGGCGAGGGTGATCAGCACGTCCTGCGCGTCGATCACCAGGTGACACACCAGGTCCTGCACCAGCCAGCCGGCACAGCCGGACGGTTTGGCGAAGTCTTCGTCGGGGAGATCGGCAACGGCCGCGAGCAACGCCGCCCAAGAGCGGGAGAAGAGATCCACGGCGGCAAGTTAGCAGCGTCAGGCCACCTCGGGCGACCCTTTGGACGATTCCGTGAAGGACTCCTTGAGGAACTCTGATTCCCTCAAGGAGTCCTTCACGGACCAGCAGAGACTTACGCGCCGCGTTCGCCGGTGTACAGGTCCGCGATGGCCGGGGCGTAGCGGTCGTTGATGATCCGCCGCTTCAGCTTCAGCGTCGGGGTCACCTCACCGCTTTCCGGCGTCCACGCCTTCGGGATCACGTGGTACCGCTTGATCTGCTCGATCCGCGCGAGCCGCGAGTTCGCCGATTCGACGGCCTTCTCGATCTCGGCGCGCACCTGCTCGTTGTCGGCGAACGATTGCCCTTCGGTGAGCTGGAGGCCGTTCGCGGTGGCCCAGCCGGGCGCGATCTCGTCGTCGACGACGATCAGCGCGGTGACGTACGGCCGGTCGTCGCCGATCGCGACCGCCTGCCCGATCAGCGGGTGCTCCTTGAGCAGTCCCTCGATCTTCGTCGGGGCGATGTTCTTCCCGCTCGAAGTGATGATCAGTTCCTTCTTGCGGTCGGTGATCGTGACGAAGCCGCGTTCGTCGACCGTTCCGATGTCGCCGGTGGCGAGCCAGCCGTCGGCGTCGATGTCGGGGTTGATCGAACCGTCCTCCTGCAGGTAGCCGAGGAACACGATCGCGCCGCGCACCAGCAGTTCGCCGTCTTCGGCGACCTTCACCTCGATACCTTCGAGCGGCTTGCCGACACTGCCCGCCTTGAACGCCGACGGCGTGTTCGAGGTGACCGCGCCGGTGGTCTCGGACAGGCCCCAGACCTCCTGGATCTCGATCCCGAGCCCGGCGATGAAGTACAGGATCTCCACCGGCAGCGCGGCGGCGCCGCTGGAGGCGACCTGGATGTTGTCCAAACCCAGCATGGCCCGCACCGGGGCGAGCGCGGCCGCATCGGTCTGCGCGATCTTCTCCGCCAGTTCCGGCGGGACCTCTTTGCCGTCACTGCGCAGTTTGTAGCCCTGCTGCAGGAGTTCGTTGGCGCCGAGCAGCCCGTCGCGCTTGTCCTCCGGCAGCGAACCGAGCAGGTTCTTCAGCCCCGCCACCATCTTTTCCCAGACGCGGGGAACGCCGAAGAAGCTCTGCGGGTGCACCTGGCCGAGCGCGCCGACGACGGCGGTGGGGTCGCCGACGGTGTGCACGTGCCCGGCCCACACGATCGGCATGTAGATCGACAGTTCGCGTTCGGCGATATGCGCGAGCGGCAGGTACGCGATGTTGGTGGCGTGCATCGGGGATTCGTGCAGCGCCTTGACCGCGGTGGCCTGGTAGATGGCATTGCGGTGCGACAGCACGACACCCTTGGGGTCGCCGGTGGTGCCGGAGGTGTAGATCATCGACAGCGGGTGGTCCGGGGTGATCGCGGACCACGCCGTCTCGAATGCCGCCGGGTCGGCCGCGTGCTGTTCGGCGCCCGCCGCGCGGAGGTCGGCGAAGGACAGGAAACGCTTGTCGTCCGCGGGAATCACGGATTCGTCGAGGACGACGACGTGCCGGAGCGCGGGCAGGTCGTCGAGGACCTGGGACCAGCGGCCGAGTTCGTCGGCCCCGGCGAGGACGACGACTCCGGCGGCGCTGTGCCGGGCGACGTACCCGATCTGTTCCGGGCTGAGCGTCGCGTAAGCGGTGCACGGGATCGCGCCGAGATGGGCCGCGGCGAGGTCGGCGATCAGGTGTTCGGGACTGCTCGGCGCCATGATCAGCATGCGGTCACGGGTGCCGAGCCCGAGCCCGGCGAGGCCGCGCGACACCTCCGTGATCGCGGTGCGGAACTCACGCCAGTTCAGGGTCGGCTTGCCCTCGGCGTCGAGGGACGTCACCGCCGGCAACTCACCGAACTCCTCGGCGTTGCGGTGAAGCAGGGCGGGGATGGTCTGGCCTTCGATCTGCTCGGCGACGGTCGGCTGGGTGGTCAACGCTGGCCTCCTCGATGCTGCCTGATCAGCCACACTGTAAGGGCTTCCGTCAGTGGTGGATAGAGAATCGCGGCCACGGTTGCACTACGCGAAATGTCCACCTTTTCCGTTTTTACCGCGTCAGTCGCCGACACGGGTTGAACGCCGTGCAGGCGGAACTCGCGCCGCGCGACGACGACAACCGCAGCGACTGGCGCAGTTTCCTCACCCTCGCGTCGCGTTCGCAGGAGCAGGGCGCGCGGGAGTTCTTCACGACGCTGGCCTCCGGCGAAGGGCTGGCGCTCGGCCACTCGCCGTGGTCGCGGTCCAGACCGCGCTCGACGCCGGTGGGCTGTCCGAAAAGGACGCTCGTACCCATGCCCGGCTCTTTCAGTCCTATGAGCTGGACTTCTGGAACACCCTCGCCGACGATTACCGCTGTGACTGATCTCGTAGCCGGGGCCGCGGCGCTGGACGCGGCCGATCCCTTGGCGCACAAGCGAAACGAATTCGACCTCGACGCGAGTGTCGCCTACTTCGACGGTAACTCGCTGGGCGCGCCGCCGAAGCACGTCGCGGAGCGGCTCGCCGTCGTCGTCCGTGAGGAATGGGGCGGGCGGCTCATCCGCTCCTGGTCGGAGGGCTGGTGGGAGGCGCCGGTGCGGGTGGGCGAACGCATCGCTCCGCTGGTGGGCGCCGCGCCGGGGCAGGTCGTGGTGGCGGATTCGACGAGCGTGAACCTGTTCAAGGCGCTGGTGGCCGCGACCAGGCTCAACCCTGGCCGCGACGAGATCCTGGTCGACGCCGACACCTTCCCGACCGACGGCTACATCGCCGACGAGGCCGCGCGGCTGACCGGGTGCTTGGTGCGCCGGGTGGTCGCCGAGGACATGCCGGACGCGGTGAGCGATCGGACGGCCGTCGCGCTGATCAACCACGTCGACTACATCACCGGACGCGCCCACGACATGGTCGCGCTGACCGAGGCGTTGCACCGCGCCGGGGCACTGGCGCTCTGGGACCTCTGCCACAGCGTCGGCGCGCTCCCGGTCGAACTGGATTCCTGCGGGGTCGACCTCGCCGTCGGCTGCACCTACAAGTTCCTCAACGGTGGTCCGGGCTCGCCCGCTTTCCTCTATGTGGCAACGAAATGGCTGGATCGCTTCGAGCAGCCGCTGGCCGGCTGGGCCGGGGACCGCGACCCGTTCGCGATGCGCGGCGCGTACGAGGCGGGCGCCGGGATCGCGCGCGGCCGCTCGGGCACACCGGACATCCTTTCGCTGCTGGCGCTGGACGCGGCGCTCGACGTCTGGGACGGCGTGGACCGCGATGCCTTGCGGGAGAAGGGACTCGCGCTCGGTGAGTTCTTCTTCCGATGCGCGGACGAACTCCTCGACGGCGCCACGATCCTGACCCCGCGCGGCGAGGACCGCGGGCACCAGATCTCGATCACCGACGACGACGCGGCCAAGACGACGGCGGCGTTGACCGAACGCGGGGTGATCGGGGACTTCCGCCCGCCCGACGTGGTGCGGTTCGGCCTGGCGCCGCTCTACACGACCTACGGCGAGGTGCTCCGCGCCGTCTCGACGTTGCGGGAGCTCCGGAGCTGACGAGGGTGCCGGGCGGCCCCGGCCAGTATGGAGAACGTTCTGTCTTGCTGCTGTCGAAGTGTCATGAAAGGGTCTAGCGGGACGAAAAGTGTCCTGAAAGACCCTTTCATGACACCAGCCGAAAAGAGTGAATCTCCTTCAGGAATCGGTGGCAAAAAGGTGATCACCTCGCCCCCGTGGGGGAGAGAGGGGCGATTTCACACTGGCCCGCTGTTAAACTCGATCTTCGCTCTCGCCGCGAGTGTGACGTAGATCCTTTCCCTGTGACGTAAGGAAAAGCCGCGTCGTGCGTCTCTCCGGCGAGGCGCAGGCCACGGCGCCGGGAAAAGGAGGGGACAAGTGTCCTTACCCATCGCGAATCACCGGCCGCAGCGTGTCCGCCCGGTACCGCTCGCCTATGCCGTCGTCGCCGTGTTCGGTCTCGCCGCCGGTTTCCTGCTCAATGAATTCGGTTCGCGGTACCCGGTCGAGACGGCGCTCGTCGTGCTCCTGGTCTGCGGGGTGGCGACGCTGTGCTGGGCGGGCGTCCGGCTGCTCCGCGACGCGTCGGCCAAGGTCGACGCGCTCCTCGACGACGAGCTCAGCGGGCGCCACGAAGATCATTTCGCGGAATCTTCCGCAATAGGTGTCGGTAATTCTCGATTTCGCGGTTCGAAGGCCCTTGCACCCTCGTTCCTTCTGGGGGATGTCGTTCGCAAACCGAACGGTATGTGGGGCTCTGGTCCGAAAGCGTGAGCGAGGTCACGGCGAGTAGTTTTCGTCGACTTTCTTGTTGAGACATGAGTACGCTCGGCTGTTACTTGATCGAGTCCGTGGACGGCGGATCAAGCCGCTGCCTGCGGTAAACCTCCAGGTGGCCAGCAGCAAAGACGCCCAGGTGAGCGCCTCAAAGCACGTGGTGGACTGACGAGGTCCGCCACGTGGTCGTCAGGGAGTCACGGGAATACGTGACTACCCTTCGCGTCTGGACTTGACTCACCCGTTTGGGTCTCCTAGCGTCTTCGCGGGCGGAGCGGACCACGCTGTGTTGATCCGGCTATGCGGATCCGGGTAGATGAGATCCCCGGCGACCCGACACCAAAACTGCCGGAAGGAAAACGGACCACGGTGAAGCAGATTTCCCTTCGACGAGGCCGCGGGTCTTCGATTCGTTCGCGCGTTCTGATGATCGCGCTCATTCCGAGTACCGCGCTGATGCTCGTCGGTCTCGCGATCGGCGGCTACCTCATCTTCGACGCCGTCAACGGCCGCGACTACGCGCAACGGATCCGGGGCTCGGAAGCGCCCACGGTCCCGTTCTTCGGCCAGATCCAGGAGGAGCGCCGGCTGACGCTGCGCGAGCTGGCGGGTGACCGTTCTCAGCACGCCGCGCTCGTGGAGCAGCGCGCCAAGACCGACGCCGCCACCCAAGGCGTCGTCAGCTATCTCCAGACCTTGGTCGGCAACTCGCCCGACGGCGTGCAGCGCAACATCGCCACGGTGAGCGGGCTCTTCCAGAAGATGCCGCAGATCCGGCAGTCGGCCGACTCCGGTCAGCTGCCGCTGCTCGACGCCTTCACTTACTACAACCAGATCGTCGACCAGTTCGTCGAAGGTCTCACCGGTTTCGCCCAGGACGCGCCGAACGCGGAGAACGCCTACCAGCGGATCACCGCGGTGCCGCTGTTCACCGCGATCGACCAGCTGCAGCGGTCGAACGCCCTCGCCGCCGCGGCCGTGGCGGGCGGCGGCTTCACCGACGAGACCTACCGCGCGTACGTCACCCAGGTCGGTTCGTACCGCTCGCTGCTCGAGTCGTCCGTGACGCGGATGCCCCCGGGCGTCAAGGCGAAGTTCGACCAGCTGATCGCGAGTGATCCGTGGAAGGCCGTCAGCGCGGTCGAGAACACGTTCCTGCAGAACAGCAAGGCCACGCTCCCGGTGCCCGAGCAGCTCTGGCTGCAGTCGGCCCGGGGCGTCGGCGACGCGATGATGCGCGGCTTCGTCGAGCAGAGTGGCGCCGCCACGACTCAGGCCATCGACGACGCCGACCGGACACTGATCACCTCGGCCATCGCCGCGGCCATCGCGCTGCTGGTGGCCATCGGCGTGTTCGTCATCGCCGTGCGCCTGTCCAACCGGCTCATCGGCAGGCTGGCCCGGCTGCGCGAGGACACCCTCGACGTCGCCGAGATCCGGCTGCCCGAGCTGGTCGAGCGGGTGCGGGCGGGTGAGCCCGTCGACCTCGACGACAAGGGTCACTTCCTCGACCACGGTGACGACGAGATCGGCCAGGTCGCCGAGGCCTTCAACAAGGCGCAGCAGACCGCCATCGCGGCCGCCATCGAAGAGGCCAGGACCCGTGAGGGCACCAAGACGGTGTTCCTCAACATCGCGCACCGCAGCCAGGTCATCGTGCACCGTCAGCTCAAGGTGCTCGACCAGGCCGAGCGCAAGCAGGAGGACCCGGAGCAGCTGGAGACGCTGTTCCAGCTGGACCACCTGTCGACCCGTGCCCGTCGTAACGCCGAGAACCTGATCATTCTCGGTGGCGGCCAGCCCGGCCGTCAGTGGCGCAAGCCGGTCACCCTCGCCGAGCTGACCCGTGGTGCCTCGGCCGAGACCGAGGACTTCGCCCGGGTCAAGACGGCGAAGATGCCCGCGATCGCGGTCCAGGGCCCGGTCGTCGGCGACCTCGTGCACCTGCTCGCCGAGCTGATCGACAACGCGACCGCCTTCTCGCCGCCGCAGTCGCGGGTCGAGCTGCGGGGCAACGTGGTCGGCAAGGGCGTCGTGATCGAGGTCGAGGACCAGGGGCTCGGGATCGAGCCGGAACAGGCCGCCGAACTGAACGCGATGTTGGCCGATCCGCCGGACTTCGGCATCATGGCCTTGTCAACCGAGCCACGGCTGGGCCTGTTCGTGGTCGCGCGGCTCGCCGCACGCCACGGGATCTCCGTGCACCTGCGCGAATCCGCGTACGGCGGCACCAGGGCCATCGTGCTCGTTCGTACCGACCTGCTCGCGCCGGTCCCGTCTGATCAGCCGGAGGACGAGGTGGACCCCGAGAGCACCGAGGTGCCGGACGCCGCGCCGCTGCGCCCGGGCCGCCGTGCCCGCCACCGCACCGAGTTCCCGGCGGAACCGCCGCAGCTCCCGGTGCCGATGCCCGGGGCTCCCCAAGCCCCGGTGCAGCAGCAGCCCGGCCCGGATTCGCCGGGTGCCGCGTTGCCGCCGCTGCCCCCGCGCCAGCCGCGAGTGCCCCGTCCCGAGACGCCGAGGTCCGAGACAGCGCGGCCCGAAATGCCGAGGCTCGAGACGCAGAGGCCTGAAATGGCCCGGCCCGAGCCGATCCGGCCCGAGCCCGTACGTGGCGAGGCCCGGCCGGTGCAGCCACCGGCGTGGCCGCCCGCCGACTCCCGACCGCAGGACGTCCGGCCGCCGCAGACCCGGCGACCGGGCCCCGAGGCGCCCGGCAGGCCACCACTGCCTCAGCGCCGCCGTCAGCAGAACCTGGTCCCCCAGCTGATGGAGGACCGGCCTGAAGCCCAGGGCGAGGAGGTCCGCGAGGACACCCCCGAACTGGCCAGGAATCGCCTCGCCGCGTTCCAGCAGGGCACGCGCCGCGGCCGGGACACCGAACCCACCGACGACTACACCGACCTCGACATGTACGGAGATCGTGACTAGATGGCCAACGCAGGAGTCAGTGAACTCGACTGGTTGCTGGATGACCTGGTCAAGCGGGTCAGCGGTGCGGACAGGGCGGTAGTCCTTTCTTCCGACGGCCTGCTCATCGGACGCTCCGGCAACCTGTCGGAGCAGGACGGCGAGCATCTGTCCGCGGTGGCGTCGGCGTTCCAGAGCCTCGCGCGGGGCACCGGACGGCATTTCGGCGGCGGCAACGTCCGGCAGACCATGGTCGAGATGGACCACGCTTTCCTGTTCGTCACCGCGGCGGGCCGCGGCGCGTGTCTGGCGCTGCTGGCCAAGGAAGACGCGGACATGGGCCTGGTGGCCTATGAGATGAACCTGATGGTCAAGCGGGTCGGCGCGGTGCTCACCTCGGCGCCTCGCGCCGCGACTCCCACTTCGCCATGAGCGGCCGGCACGAGTCGTGGTTCGAGGAGGACGCCGGGCCGCTGGTCCGGTCGTACGCGGTCACGGGCGGGCGCACCCGCTCGGACACGCTCGGCCTCGACCTGATCACGCTGGTGGTCGCCATGCGCACCGCGCACGAGGTCGCCGGCTTCGAGCCGGAGTACGGGCGCATTCTCAATCTGTGCCAGAGACCGACCTCGGTGGCGGAGGTCGCCGCACGTATCGATCTGCCGTTGCCGGTGGTGAAGGTGCTGCTGAGCGACCTCATCGAGCAGAACCTCGTGCTGTTCCGCACCGCGACACCGGTGACCGACACCCCCAATAAACACGTACTCCAGGCGGTTCTTGATGGCATCCGGAAACTCTGAGCCTCGGCGATCGTTGACCGCGAACGCGGTCAAGGTCCTCATCGCCGGCGGGTTCGGGGTCGGTAAGACCACGATGGTCGGTTCGGTCAGCGAGGTTCCCCCGCTGCGTACCGAGGAGGTCATCACCGCGGCGTCCGAGGGCGTCGACGACCTCACCGGTGTGGAGAAGAAGACGACCACCACGGTCGCCCTCGACTTCGGCCGGATCACCATCAACCCCGAGCTGATCCTGTACCTGTTCGGCACGCCCGGGCAGGACCGGTTCTGGTTCATGTGGGACGAGCTGGCCGAAGGCGCTCTCGGCGCCGTCGTGCTGGCCGACACCAGACGGCTCGACAGTTGCTTCGCGGCTGTCGACTTCTTCGAGCGCCGCGGATTGCCGTTCGTCGTCGCCGTCAACTGCTTCGACAACGCGTACCGCTATGGCACCGAGGAGGTCCGCCAGGCGCTCGACGTCGGCATGGACGTCCCGCTGCTGCTGTGCGACGCGCGGGAACGTGACTCGACGAAGCAGGTCCTGACCATGCTGATGGAGCACGTGCTCGAGCTGTCCGACCTGGCCGCGGGGATGCCGCAGGGCCGCTGACGCCTCACGAAAACGCTAGGAACGGGCCTTTCCTTGCAAATTTTGCAAGGAAAGGCCCGTTCATAGCGTTCGGGAGAGGTCAGGACTTGCGGCGGCGACGCAGGGTGTCGAGCGCGTAGGTGCCCGGGCCCACCACCGCGAACAGCAGGAAGACCCACGAGTACAGCGCGGCGGTCTCACCCTTGTTCTGCAGGGGGAGCAGGGCGTCGGGCTGGTGGACGACGAAGTACGCGTAGGCCATGGTGCCCGAGAGCAGCACCGCGACCGGTCGCGTGAACAGCCCGACGAGGATGAGCGCCGAGCCGACCAGTTCGATCACCCCGGCGTACCAGCCCGGCCAGGTGCCGAACGGGGCGGCGGGCTTGTCGAAGAATCCCATCTTCTGCAGTCCGTGGCAGAGGAAGAGGAACGAGACGACGACACGGACGACGGAGAGGGCGATTCCCTGCCACTTGGCGGTGGTCGGGCCCGCCTCGATGCTCGTCGTGGTGACTGTCTGGGTCATGACGCATCCTTCCGGCTCAAGGTGGTCTAAACCATTGATATCCTGAGGATGCTGCCTCATCCCGTTGCACGGTACTTTCTTTCGTGGGGTAGTTCGGGGAATATGTCCGGAATTAACAACCCGGCAACGGGGCGAACGCGAAAACGCCCCCTTTCCTGGATTCATTCCAGGGAGGGGGCGTTTTTCCGCCGGGTCAGCGGCGGCGGCGCAGCGTGTCGAGCGCGAAGGTGCCCGGGCCGATCGCGGCGATCAGCAGGAAGATCCAGCAGTAGAGGGTGGACAGCTCGCCCACGTTCTGCAGCGGCAGCAGGCCTTCCGGTGCGTGGACGGTGAAGTAGGCGAAGGCCATGACGCCGGAGAGCAGCACAGCGACCGGTCGGGTGAACAGGCCGACCAGCACGAACGCGGCGCCGACGAGTTCGATCACGCTGCCGTACCAGCCGGGCCAGGAACCGAGTTCGACCGAGCCGCCGGCGCCGTCGACGCCACCGAAGAAGCCGAATCCCTGCAGGCCGTGGCAGAGGAAGAGGAACGACACGACGATGCGCACGGCGGACTGGATGACGCCCTGGGCCTTGGCGGCACGCGGCGTGGCGGTGGCGGTCGTGGTGGCGGTGGTCCGGGGGGTCGTGGTCTGCGTCATCGTTCTGGTCCTTCCGAGGAGTGTGTGGGGCGCTTCTGCCAACGCGTCGGACGGGCTCGACACGATTCGACATCCGGCTCGAAACTTTTTTCGCGGGCCGGTCGCGTCACTCGGTCGGAGCAGCGGCAGACTGGACACCGTGGCGGGTAAGACGAGTGCCGGGATCCTGCTCTTTCGCAGGTCGGGCGAGGTGACCGAGGTACTGCTCGGACATATGGGCGGGCCGTTCTGGGCGAAGAAGGACGCGGGCGGCTGGTCGGTGCCCAAGGGCGAGTACGAGCCGGACGAGACACCGGAGGCCGCGGCGCGGCGCGAGTTCCAGGAGGAACTCGGGCTGCCGGCGCCGGAGGGGGAGTACGTCCCGCTCGGCGAGGTCAAGCAGTCCGGCGGCAAGGTCGTCACGGTGTGGGCGGTGGAGGCGGACCTCGATCCGGCTCAGGTCGTCCCGGGCACCTTCGAGATGGAGTGGCCGCCGCGTTCGGGCCGGACGCAGGAGTTCCCGGAGGTCGACAGGGTCGCCTGGTTCGGGCTCGCCGAAGCGGAGGAGAAACTCCTCAAGGGGCAGCGCCCGTTCCTCACCCGGCTGGGGGAGAAGCTCAGCGGCTGAGAAGCGCGCTCAGCGGTTCGTCGGCCAGCGATCCGAGGACGATGTCGGCGTGGTCGAAGTTCAGTACGGCGGTGATCGGGTTGGGCACCGCGACACAGGTCAGCCCGGCCGCCTTCGCCGCGGTGACGCCGTGCGGTGAATCCTCGAACGCGATCGCCGCCGAAGCAGGCAGGTCCAGCGCGGCGAGCGCGGCCAGATAGAGGTCCGGGCTCGGCTTCGCCTCGTGGAGATCGCCGGTGAGCACGGCCTCGAACGCGCCGGCCAGGTCGAGGCGCGCCAGATGGGTGCCGACCCAGTCGCCGGTGGAACTGGAGGCGATGGCGAGGCGGAGCCCTTGTTCCTTCGCTTCCGCGAGGTACTCCAGCACTCCGGGGCGAGGCCCGACCGATTCCAGGAGTTCGGTGACCCGGGCGCGGACGCCGGTGCGGACGGCGAGCCTGTCCAGGTGTTCGTCGTCCTCGGCCAATAACTCGAACATCGCACTGGCGGTGTTCTGCGTGCCGATCACGGTATGCCAGACGTCCAGCGGGAGTTCGCCGCCGCGTTCGCGGAAGGTCTCCTGCCAGGCCACGAGGACGGCGGCCTCCGTGTCGACCAGCGTGCCGTCGAAGTCGAAGATCAAAGCGCCGGTCATGGGGCGAGTCTACGTCTTGACTCGCTGAGTGGTACGGATTACCGTACGCATTCGTTAGGAAAGTTACCAAACGAACAACGCCGCGCACCGTCAGACACCGTCCCGCCGCCACGGATCCCGGGAGAACGATGTGAAGGCCCGAACTCGACTACTACCCTTAGGCGCGGCACTCATCCTGCTGCCCACCCTGCTCAGCGGTAACGCGCAGGCCGCTGATGTCCTTCTGTCCCAAGGAAAGCCCACTCTGGTCTCCTCGGTGGAGACCGCCGACTACGGCGGCCCGCTCGCCGTCGACGGGAAGACCGCCACCCGGTGGGCAAGCGCTTACAGCGCGGACCCGCAGTGGATCCGTGTCGATCTCGGCGGCCCGTCCGACGTCCGCCGCGTCAAGCTGAACTGGGAAGCGGCCTACGCCACCGCGTACAAGCTGGAAGTCTCCAACGACGGCTCGACGTGGTCCTCGGTCAAATCCGTCACCAACGGCAACGGCGGCACCGACGACCTCACCGGATTGTCCGCGCGCGGCCGGTATCTGCGTCTCGTCGCGACGAAGCGCGCCACCACCTACGGCTATTCCCTTTGGGAGATGCAGGTTTACGGCACGTCGGACTCCTCGGGTGACACCCAGGCGCCGACGGCCCCCACGAACCTCAAGGCCGGTGCGGTCACTTCGTCCACTGTGGACCTGACTTGGGCGGCGTCGACGGACAACGTCGGTGTCACCGCTTACGAAGTGCTGCGGAACGGCCAGGTCGTCGGTACGTCGGAAACGACGTCCTACACCGACACCGGGCTGACCGCGTCGACCGCGTACACCTACACCGTCCGTGCGAAGGACGGCGCGGGCAACACTTCGGCCGCCAGTACCCAGATCCAGGCGACCACCCAGGCCGGCGGCGGAGGTTCGTCGTTCGTGCTGGCCGCCGCGGGCGACATCGCCGACCAGTGCACCGCGTCGTCGTCCTCGTGCATCCATCCGAAGACCGCCGCGCTGGTGGGCCAGATCAACCCGGCCGCGGTGATCACCATGGGCGACAACCAGTACGACGACGCCCATATCGAGGACTTCACCAAGTACTTCGACAAGACCTGGGGCAAGTACAAGAACATCATGCGCCCCATCCCGGGCAACCACGAGACCTACGACCACACCCCGCTGGGCGCCTACAAGCAGTACTTCGGGAAGATCGCGACCCCGAACGGGAAGACCTACTACAGCTGGGAAATGGGCAACTGGCACTTCGTCGCCATCGACAGCACGGAGTTCTCGCCGGGACTGGCCGCGAACGCCGTCAGCGACGAGCAGCTGAACTGGATCAAGCAGGACCTGGCGAAGAACACCAAGCCCTGCGTCGCCACGTACTACCACCACCCGCGCTTCAGCTCGGGTGACCACGGCGACAACCCGAAGATGGTCGAGCTCTGGGAAACCCTCGTGCAGAACAAGGTCGACCTGGTGCTCAACGGGCACGACCACCACTACGAGCGGTTCCATCCGCAGAACGCCGACGGTGGCAAGGACGTGAACGGTCCGGTGCAGATCATCGGCGGTACCGGCGGAAAGACGGCGTACCCGCCGGGCTCGCCGCACACCGCGACGGCGAAGCTGCTCGAAACGTACGGCGTGCTCAAGCTGAACATGACCGAGAACGGGTTCTCGACCCAGCTGATCGGCCTGGACGGCAAGAGCGAGGACAACTCTCCCACCTACACCTGCCACTGATCCACGCGATTGGTCCTCTAGTTGCGGTAGTTCGCTGACGAACCACCGCAACTAGAGGACGAAACGCGGGCACCTCCACACGGCGTAGGAGATTTCGTATGTACATAGCCACGAGTCGTGGCGCGGACACCGCGGCGGAAGTGCCCAAGAGCGGGATGAAACGCGCCGTCACCGGGAACGTCGTCGCGCTCGGCCTGGTCAGCCTGGTCACCGACATCTCTTCGGAGATGGTGACCGCGGTCCTTCCGCTCTATCTGGTCCTCGGGCTCGGCCTGAGCCCGCTGCAGTTCGGCGTGCTCGACGGGCTCTATTCCGGCGTCACCGCCCTGGTCCGGGTTCTCGGCGGGCACCTCGCGGACCGTTGGCGACGGCTCAAAGCGGTCGCCTGCTTCGGTTACGGGCTTTCGGCGCTGGGCAAGATCGGCCTGATGATGGCGGGTTCGTCGACCGTCGCGATCGGTGCGGTACTCGCCGCCGACCGCACCGGCAAGGGTGTCCGGACCGCTCCGCGCGACGCCCTGATCACCTTGAGCAGCGACCCCGACCACCTCGGCCGCGCGTTCGGCGTGCATCGGGCGATGGACACCTTCGGCGCCTTTCTCGGCCCGCTGGTCGCGATGGCCGTGCTGTGGCTCAGTCTCGGCAGCTACGACTCGGTGTTCTTCACCAGCTTCTGCATCGCCGCGATCGGCGTGATCATCCTGGTGGTCCTGGTCAAGGACCACCAGCCCGGACCCCGAGCCGCCCGGCGAACGGTCTCCCTGCGGGAAACGGCGGGGCTGCTGCGGCAGGCGTCGTTCCGCCGCATCTGTGTCTGGGCGGCGTTGCTCGGTCTGGTCACCCTCAGCGATTCGTTCCTGTACCTCGTCCTGCAACGCCGCTGGGACCTCGGCGCGGTCTTCTTTCCCTTGCTGCCCTTGGGAACCGCGGGGGTATATCTGCTGCTCGCGGTGCCGCTGGGCAGGCTCTCGGACCGGGTCGGCCGCTGGAAGGTGTTCCTCGGCGGGCATGTCGCGCTGGTCGTCGCGCTGCTGGCGCTGCTCGGGCCGGTGGACGGCGGGGTGCTCGCGGTGCTGGCGCTCGTCCTGCACGGTGTCTTCTACGCGGCCACCGACGGGGTCCTGATGGCCGCCGCCGGACCGATGCTGCCGGAGCACCAACGGGCGGGTGGACTGGCCCTGGTGCAGACCGGGCAGGCGACGACGCGGATGTTCGCGTCCGTCCTCTTCGGATTCGCTTGGACGGCCTGGGATCTGCAAGCGGCGGTCTTGGTCGCCGCCGGCGCGCTGGCCGTCGCCGTCGTCGCGGCCGCGGTCGTCCGTCCACTGAGGACGCACGCATGACGGGGCGGATCCTGGGCGTGGTGGCGGCGGTCGTGGTCCTGATCGCCGCGGCCGTCGGCTACGGCCTTTACTCACGGGATCGCGGCGAAGGCGTCAACGCCGTCGCCGTGGTGTCCGGTCAGCCGGTCTCGGTGCAGGCGAAGGGACAGCTGCTGTTCCGCAACACCGCCGACGGCCCCGACTTCGGCCACCTCGCCACGGTCCCGGCCGACCAGCCCGGCGAGCCGAGGAAGGTCGCGGGGCTCAGCTGCGACCGCTTCGCCGCCTCGGCGGGAACGGCGCTGTGCCTGGCCGCGCAGCCCGGGGTGCTGCCGCCGATGACCGACGTCATCGTGCTGGACAAGGACCTTCGCGAGATCCGCCGTCTCGAACTCCCCGGCACACCCAGCCGCGGCCGGGTGTCCCCGGACGGCGAACTCGTCTACTGGACGATGTTCGTCAGCGGGGATTCCTATGCGGCCACCGGGTTCTCGACCCGGGCCGGGATCCTGGACCTCTCTTCGGGGCAGTTGCTGAAGAGTATCGAGGAGATGACGGTGCTCCTCGACGGCAAGCGGTACTACTCCTCGGACGTGAACTACTGGGGGATCACCTTCGCCCCCGATGGCGAGCGCTTCTACGCGACCATGGGCACCAAGGGGAAGACGTATCTCATCGAGGCGGACTACCGGAAGTTCACCGCGAAGGTGCTCCGGGAGAACGTCGAGTGCCCCTCACTCTCGCCGGACGGGAAGCGGATCGCCTTCAAGAAACGGGTTTCCGGCGATCTCGCGGCCCCGTGGCGGCTGGCCGTCCTCGATCTGGCCTCCGGCAAGGAAACGCTGCTGGCCGAGACCCGCAGCGTGGACGACCAGGCCGCGTGGCTCGACGACCGGACCGTCGCCTACGGCCTGGAGTCCGGGATTTGGGCGGTCCCCGCGGATGGAAGCGGGTCGGCCCGGGAACTGGTCCAGGGCGGTTCCTCACCCGCCGGGGTGTAGCTGTCGCCCCCGCGTTTCGTCCTCTGGTTGCGGTACTTGCGCGCGCAAGTACCGCAACCAGAGGACGAAACGCGGGGCGTGGATCACGAGCCGGTCACCCCGAGGGCGGTCGCCTGCTCGCGGAACACGTCGTAAGCGGCCGTGCTGAACAGCACGAACCGCACCAGTTCCACCGAACTCGCCCCGGCGGACAGCGTGGCCATCACGGTCTCGAGGGCGATCTCGGCGGCCGATTCGACCGGCCAGCGGTAGATCCCGGTCGAGATCGCGGGAAACGCCACGGTGTGCGCGCCGAGGTCGGCCGCGACGTGCAGCGAGTTCCGGTGGCAGGCCACGAGCAGCGCCGATCGGTCCTCGTCGTCGGACCACACCGGCCCGACCGTGTGCACCACCCAGCGTGCCGGAAGGCGGCCCGCCGTGGTGGCGACCGCCTCTCCGGTCTTCAGCCCCTTGCCGTAGTGCCCCGCGCGCAGCGCCCTGCATTCGGCGAGGATCTCCGGTCCGCCGCGGCGGTGGATCGCGCCGTCCACCCCGCCGCCGCCGAGCAGGGACGAGTTCGCGGCGTTCACCACGACGTCGACCTGCTGTTCCGTGATGTCGCCTTCGACCAGTTCGATCTTCATGACCGCTCCGTCAGCCGTTGAAGTACTCGATCAGTACCGGGGCCACCGCCTTCGGCTTGAGCATATGCGTCTGGCCCTCGATCGTGCGGTGCTCGGCGCCGGGGACGGCCTCGGCCAGCGCGGCGACACCGTTGCGGATCCAGGCCGGGCTCTTGCCGCCGTCCATCACCAGCGTCGGCACGCCGACACTCGCCCAGCGGCCCTCCGGCAGCGGTTTGCCGTCGTGCAGTCCGTCGAACAGCGCGGCGTCGTAGCGCAGGGTCGGCGCGACCTTCTTCAGCTTCGGCCACGTCGGCATCAGCTGCATCATGAACACGACCGGCGCCGGGACACGGACGCCTTCCCGCATGAAGGTCTTGATCGCGACGCCGGGACGGCCGGTGGCGATGGCCTTGTCCAGCCGCTCGGTGTAGTCGGCCGGGACCGGCGGGCGGGTGTCGTCGACGACCAGCGGGAACTCGTACACCGCCAGTTTGGTGATCGGGAGACCGGCCTTCGCGGCTTCGAGGGCGAGCGCGGCGCCGGAGGAGATGCCGTAGACGTGGGCCGTCCCACCGGCTTCCTTGATCAGCGCGGCGATGTCCTCGACCTCGCGGGCGACGGAGAACGGCTCGGTGTCGCCGCTCTCGCCACGGCCGCGGCGGTCGTAGGTGTAGACGGTGAAGTGGCCGGCGAGTTCGGCGGCCAGCGGTTTGGCCGGGCCGAACTCGCGGTGGCACATGGCGCCGTCGACGAGGAGGACGGCGGGGCCGGAGCCGGTGCGGGTGTAGGCGATGGTGGTGCCGTCTTGCGAGGTCACGGTGCTCATGAGCGAAGAATCTCCTGTCGAGGGGGTTCGTCTAGCGGGCGGAACGGATGGTGACGGCGGTGACCCAGCCCCAGGCGAGCATCACGGTGGCCCAGAAGGCGAGCATCACGACGGCGTTCGCGTTGCCGGAACTCATCCAGGCGAATGAGGCGAAGAACGCGATGCCGGTGGCGCGGGAGTAGACGGCCCAGCCGCGGTGACCTTCACGGGAGTAGCGGCTCGCGAACACGAAGGTCGCCACGATCAGCGACAGGAAGCCGACCGAGCCGGCGGCCATGTGCAGCATCCCGGTGGTGCTGAGCGTGGCCGGCCCCGCACCGACAGGGAAGCCGTTACCCGCGTCGGCCTTGAAGGCCGCGGCGAACAGCAGGCTGACGCCGAAGAGGCCCAGCAGCCGTGGTCCCCAGACGCTGCCTCTGCCCGGCTCGAGCACGCGGCTCAGCCCGATCGCTCCGGCGATCGTCAGGACTCCGGCGACCAGGAAGTTCGTCACCTGGATCCACCCGGCGTCGCCGTTGCTCAGGATGCTCGCCGGGTGCTTCGTGAGGTCGAAGCCGTCGCGGACGGCGGCCTGGATGAACGTGGTGAGGAAGTACAGCGGGCCGGCGGCGGCACCGCAGGTGAGCAGGGTACGGGCCGGAGTGGTGGCGCGGATCCGGGTGGCGGTGATGGTCATTTTCTGGGCCTCTCGGTGCGGGGCGGGTGCGTTGGGACAACCTTCGCTCCGAACGTTGAGATTGTCAAGACAAAAAAAATTGTCGGTAGTACCTGGTGCGAGGCCCGAAGGCGTCGCAACCAGAGGACTACTTGCTGTTTCGCAAGGTCAGGACGGTGATCTCGCTGGGCGCGAAGACGCGCAGCGGCGGTCCCCAGAAGCCCGTGCCGCGACTGGTGTAGAGCTGCGTGCGCTCGCCGTGGCGCGACAGACCGGCCAGAACGGGCTGGTCGAGCCGCACCAGAAGGTGGAACGGCCAGATCTGGCCGCCGTGGGTGTGCCCGGAGATCTGGAGGTCGATCCCGGCCTCGACGGCCTGCTTGACCTGCTTCGGCTGGTGGGCCAGCAGGACGACCGGGGTGCTCGCGGCCACGCCGTCGAGCGCGGCCGGCAGGTCGGGGCCGTGGCCGGGCAGGCCGGAGGCGGTGCCGGTCGGGTCGTCGATACCGGCGAAGACGAGCGTGTCGCCGCCCTGCTGGACCGGCACGTGCCGGTTGTGCAGCGGTTCCCAGCCGAGATCGCGCATGTGGTCGAGCCAGGCCTGCGCCTCGCCGAAGTACTCGTGGTTGCCGGTGATGTAGAACTTGCCGAGCTTGGCGCGCACCTTCCCGAGCGGCGCGACCTGGCCCTGCCGTTTGGCGACGGACCCGTCCGCGAGATCACCCGCGTGGGCGACGACGTCGGCGTCGAGTTCGTTCACCACCTCGACGACCTTCTCCGACCACTTCGTCCGGTTCAGCGGGCCGAAGTGCGTGTCGGTGATGATCGCGAAGCGGAGGCCGTCGAGCCCGGCGCCGAGGCGGGGGAGCACGACGTCCAGTTCCTTGAGCCGCGGGACGCGCCGCGCTTCGACCATCCCGTACGCCGCCAAGACCGCGAACGCGGCCACGACGGCTCCCGACACGATCTCCGCCGCACTGTCCACTCCGGACACCGCGAGGACCAGCCGGAGCACGTTTCCGAGTACGGACAAGGAGAACAGCAGCCAGATCAGCCCGAGCGAGAGGTCGCCGATCTTCGCGGCGGTGTCCCGCTGCCACGGGCCGTGGCCGAGCACCATGGACGCGGGCACGGCCACCACGGCGGCCGCGAACACGATCGTGCCGAGGTATTCGAGGGCGGTGGGAAGTTCGGGCGATCCCACGATCGTCCACCACGGCACCCCGAACAGGAGGGCGAGAACGGCGATCAGCGCGAGAACGCGAACAAGGATGCGGGGCATCGTCGGGAAGTACCTCGGAATCGGGTCGGAATGTGCTCGCCAGACTAACAGACCAACGGTCTCTACGGAGTTCGTCGCTGAGGGGCTCTCAGGTACGTAAGGGGACGTACGCGAGGTGTCGCTTCACGGGCGACGCTTCGCGAGCCGCGCCGCAAGACACTCGACGGTATGAACGAGCTACGGCGGATCTGGACGGACGGCAGGCGGATCGAGCGTGTCGCCTACGTGACGGGGGCGCTCCTGTTTCTCAGCGGTCTGGTGCACACGGTGGTGCTGGTCGCTTCCGGCGGTTCGTGGACCGGGCCGCTGTCGATGCGCAAAGCGGTGACGTTCGGGCTTTCGTTCGGGCTGACGCTGGCGACCGTCGGGTGGGCGACGTCGTACGTCTCGGTGCGGCCGCGGGCGCGGAACACGCTGCTCGGGATCTTCACTGCGGCGAGCGTCGTCGAGACGGCGCTCGTGAGCATGCAGGCCTGGCGCGGGGTGCCGTCGCACTTCAACTTCGAGACCGCCTTCGACAACGCGGTGTCGACGACGCTCGCGGCGGGCGGCGGCGTCATCATCCTGACCGCCGTCTCGTTCACCGCGGCCGCGATGCGCGGCGAAGGCGAGACGACGCCCAGCATGCGGCTCGCGGTGCGGTTCGGGCTGGTCGCGCTGCTGGTGGCGCTCGGCACGGGCGCGGCGATGATCGCGAGCGGCGTGGCCGAGGCGCGGAGCGGGAACCTGCAGGTGGCGTACACCACCGCGGGTTCGCTCAAGCCGCTGCACGCCGTGGCGATGCACGCCATCCTCATCGTGCCGGGTCTCGCCTGGCTGCTGCGGTTCGCGGACTGGACGGAACGGCGGCGCGTGCGGCTGGTGTGGGCGGCTGTTGTCGCGTACTCGGTGCTGACCGTCGTGGTGGGGGTCGCGTCGGTGCTATGAACGACTCGTTCCTTGCGAAATTTGCAAGGAACGAGTCGTTCATAGCACGCCTGTCAGCCTTCCCGGCCCACGTAAGCGCGCAGGTGCTGTGCCGTCAGGGTGTCCCCGCCGTCGACCAGTTCGGCCGGTGTCCCGGTGAAGATGACCTGACCGCCGTCGATGCCGGCGCCCGGCCCGAGGTCGACGATCCAGTCCGCGTGCGCCATCACGGCCTGATGGTGCTCGATGACCACCACGGTGTTCCCGTCGTCGACGAGCCGGTCGAGCAGGCCCAGCAACTGGTCGACGTCGGCGAGGTGCAGCCCGGTGGTCGGCTCGTCGAGGACGTAGGTCGCCGACTTCTCCGCCATCCGGATGGCCAGCTTGATCCGCTGCCGTTCCCCGCCGGACAGCGTCGTGAGCGGCTGGCCGAGCCCGAGGTAGCCCAGGCCGACTTCGGACAGCCGGTCCAGGATCGCCCGCGCCTGCCCGGTGGTGAAGAACTCGCGCGCCTCGGCCACCGGCATCGCCAGGACCTCGCTGATGTTCTTGCCGCGCAACCGGTAGGTCAGCACCTCCGCGGTGAACCGCTTGCCCGCGCACTCCTCGCAGACCGTCGCCACCCCGGCCATCATCGCCAGATCGGTGTAGATCAGCCCGATGCCCTTGCACTTCGGGCACGCGCCTTCGGAGTTCGCGCTGAACAGCGCGGCCTTGACGCCGTTGGCCTTGGCGAAGGCGGTGCGGATCGGGTCGAGCAGTCCGGTGTAGGTCGCCGGGTTGCTCCGCCGCGAGCCGCGGATCGCCGACTGGTCGAGCACGACCACGTCGTCCCTTGTGGACAGTGAGCCGTGGATGAGCGAGCTCTTGCCGGAGCCTGCCACCCCGGTGACCACGGTCAGCACGCCGAGCGGGATGTCGACGTCGACGCCCTGGAGGTTGTGCCGGGTCGCGTTCCGGATCGGGATCTGCCCGCTGGGCACCCGGACCTCGGACCGCAGCCGCGCGCGGTGGTCGAGGTGCCGTCCGGTGAGTGTGCCGGAAGTGCGCAGCCCGGCGACGTCGCCGGTGAAGCAGATCTGCCCGCCGTTCGGCCCGGCGCCGGGGCCGAGGTCGACGACGTGGTCGGCGATCTCGATGGTCTCCGGTTTGTGCTCGACGACGAGCACCGTGTTCCCCTTGTCCTTCAACAGGAGCAGGAGGCCGTTCATGCGCTGGATGTCGTGCGGGTGCAGCCCGACCGTCGGCTCGTCGAAGACATAGGTGACGTCGGTGAGGCTGGAACCCAGGTGCCGCACCATCTTGACGCGCTGCGCCTCGCCGCCCGAGAGCGTGCCGGACTCGCGGTCGAGGCTGAGGTATCCGAGGCCGATCTCCACCAGCGAGTCGAGCGTGCCGCGCAGGGTCTCCATCAGCGGGCCGACCGACGGGTCGTCCAGTTTGCGGACGAAGTCGGCGAGATCGCTGATCTGCATGGCCGAGCAGTCGGCGATGTTCAGCCCTTCGATCTTCGACGACAACGCCGCCGCGTTGAGCCGGGCGCCGTCGCAGGCCGGGCACTGCTTGAAGGTGACCGCCCGGTCGACGAAGGTCTTGATATGCGCCTGCATCGCCTCCTTGTCCTTCGAAAGGAACAGCCGCTGGACCTTCACCAGCAGGCCTTCGTAGGTGGTGTTCATCCCGCCGAGCTTCATCTTGGTGGCGGGTTTGTGCATGAAGTCTTCCCACTGCTGAGGGGTGTAGTCCTTCAGCTTGACGGCCGGATCCACGAAGCCGGACTCCGCCAGTCCCTTCCAGTACCAGGTTTCCGGCGCGAAGTTCGGGACGGTGATCGCCCCTTCGTTGAGCGAAAGCTCCTTGTCGACCAGCTGGTCGACGTCGATCGTGGACACCCACCCGAGCCCGTCGCAGTCGGGGCACATCCCCTCGGGAAGGTTGAAGCTGAACGCCCCCGAAGTCCCGATCTGCGGCTGTCCCAGCCTGCTGAAGACGATCCGCAGCATCGTGTGCGCGTCGGTCGCGGTGCCGACCGTGGAGCGGGAGTTGGCCCCCATCCGCTCCTGGTCGACGACGATCGCGGCGCTCAGGTTCTGCAGCGCGTCCACGTCCGGCCGCCCGACGGGGGCCATGAAGGACTGGATGAACGCGGTGTAGGTCTCGTTGATCAGCCGCTGTGATTCCGCGGCGATGGTGCCGAAGACCAGTGACGACTTCCCGGAGCCGGAGACACCGGTGAAGACGGTGAGGCGGCGTTTGGGGATGTCGACCGAGACGTCGGCGAGGTTGTTCTCTCTTGCTCCGCGGACTTTGATCATGTCGTGGCTGTCGGCGGCCGAAGGCATGGCTCTCCCCTGGTTAGAACTCTTTAGCCTGTAAAGTGAGGGTAGCAGAGGTTAGTTTATGCTGTAAGGAGTTTACGAGTGGTCGTCTACGCGGCTCAGGGAGACCCCCGTCGGTCGATGGCCTTGCTGTGGCGGACGGAATCCCCGGACGTCGAACGGCCGGGCCCGAAACCGGGGCTGTCGGTGGACTTGATCGTCGACGCCGCCATCGAGATCGCCGACGCCGAAGGCATGACGGGCCTTTCGATGCGCGCGGTCGGCGACAGGCTCGGCCGCACGGCCATGGCGCTCTACACCTATGTCCCGAGCAAGAGCGAACTGCTCGACCTCATGTACGACAAGACGCTCGCCGAACTGCCGGCGTCCCACGGCGGGGACGACTGGCGGCTCGACACGGTGCGGTGGGCGAACGATCTGTGGGACTTCTACCTGCGGCATCCCTGGGTGCTGCAGGTTTCGCAGGCCCGGCCGGTGCTGGGCCCGCACGAGTACGCCGTCCTGGAGTCGGTGGCGACGATCCTGCGCCGCACCGGATTGCCGCCGGTGGTGCTGCGACGCCTGGTCAGCGCGTTGTACTCGTGCGTGCGCGAGCCGGCGCGGACAGCCGCGGAGTCGCGCCTGGCCGAGAAGGCAACGGGGCAGACCGACGACGAATGGTGGTTCGCGCGGTCGGCGCTGCTGCAGGAGGTGTCCCCGGATTTCGCCGAGCGGTTTCCGACGCTGACCTGGATGGAGAGCGAGCACGCGTTCCGGATGGAGGACGAGACCGTGTCCTATCTG
Organism: Amycolatopsis sp. lyj-112; assembly: GCF_046549055.1. Classification (NCBI taxonomy): domain Bacteria; kingdom Bacillati; phylum Actinomycetota; class Actinomycetes; order Pseudonocardiales; family Pseudonocardiaceae; genus Amycolatopsis; species Amycolatopsis sp. lyj-112. The sequence goes on from NZ_JAJPWS010000001.1 coordinate 497,464, forward strand.
GAGCAGGAGGCCAGGGAGGCCTTCGAGGTGTCGCTGGCCGTTCTCCTGGACGGAATCGAAGTCACGATGAAAGCGGAGTAGCCTTCTCCGCATGCCCAGTGATTTCACCTTGAAGACCATGAACGCCGTCCACCGCGTCATCCAGAAGGTCAGCGGCGGCCGCGCCGGCTGGGAGGTCGCCGGCATGACCGTGCTCGAGCTGACCACCATCGGCCGCAAATCCGGCCAGCCGCGCACCGTGCTGCTGACCTCGCCGCTGCGCGACGGCGACGCCTACGTCATCGTGGCCTCCCGGGGTGGCGACGACCAGCACCCGGCGTGGTTCCTCAACCTGCGCGACAACCCCGACGTCCAGGTCACGCTGAAGGGTGAGTCCGCCCAGCCGATGGTCGCGCGGATCGCCGACACCGAGAAGCGCGCCGAGCTGTGGCCCAAGATCACCGCCGACTACAAGAACTACGCGCAGTACCAGACCAAGACCGAGCGGGAGATCCCCGTGGTCCTGGTGTCGCCCAAGGCATAAGGCGTAACGCCCGGCATCCCCCGCACGGGCCGGGTCCATCGGCCCTACCGGCGAGTCGGTAAGCGAGGGACCGTGGATCTCGACGAAGTACACGACGAGAACGCGGGGATGCCGATGTCCGACTCCTTGGGTCTCGAGATGCTCGACCGCGAGCAGTGCGTGGCGCTGCTCGCGGGCGCCGGGCTCGGGCGGGTGGTGTTCACCTCGAGGGCCTTGCCGGCGATCCAGCCCGCGAGGTTCGCGGTCCACCACGGTGCGATCGTGGTCCGGACGCCGTCACAGAGCGCGTTGTTCGCCGGGGTGGTCGACAGTGTGGTCGCGTTCGCCGTCGACGACTTCGCCGCCGACCTCCAGAGCGGCTGGTTCATCACCGTGCTGGGGCGTGCCGGCGAGGTGCGTGACCCGATCGTGATCGCCGAGCTCGCGACGCTGCCGTTGGGCTGCTGGACTGGTCAGCCGGACGAGCGGTATCTCCGGATTCCCCTCGAGTCGGTAACCGGTCGGAGGATCCTCGGCGCGTCCAGTAACGAAGCGCTGACCGTGATCGACGCACCAGATGAGAGATCCGGGCGCGTTTGTCATTCCTGACCCCACTGCCCGGGGAGTTGCTCCGGGACGGTGACGCCAGTGCGGCGGGTGAGTGCGGCGAGTGACGCCAAGGCGCCCAGAATTCTGGACGCGGTGGCGGGGATCGCCCACGATCTCAGTCTCCCCGACGTCCTGCGGCGCATGGTCGAATCCGCTTGCGAGCTGACCGGTGCCCCGTTCGGCGCACTGAGTGTGCTCGATTCGGAGGAGTTCATTCGCTTCGGGGACGCGTGGGCCTCGCCGCCGTCCGAGGACGAGTCCCTCGTGAGGCCGATCCGCATGCGCGGCCGCATCTTCGGGATGCTGTACCTCGCGCGCAAGCCGGACGGTGAGGAGTTCACCGAATCCGAGGAGGATCTGCTCGTCGCGCTGACCGCCGCGGCCGGCGTGGTGATCGAGAACGCCGCGCTGTTCGACCAGGTTCAGCGCCGCGAACGCTGGCTGGAGGCGTCCTATCACGTCACCGGCGCGCTGCTGACCGACCAGGACCTGACCGCGACGCTGCGCCTGATCGCCGAACGCGCGCGTGTCGTCGCCGGCGGCACCGCCGGTGCGGTGGCCCGTCCGCGCGGTGACGGGCTGCTGGTCTTCGAGATCGTCGAGCCGCCGGGCCCCGACGCCGACAGGCTCGCCGGCATCGCCGTGCCGACCGAGGGCACGGCGACCGGGATGGCGTTCACCAGCGGAAAGCCCGTCGTGGTGCGTGACTACGGCGCAAAGGTGGCCGAGTACCAAGGAGAACGTGGCGCCGTGATGCCCGCGGCGATCAAGGACCTGGACTCCACGGTCGCCGTCCCGCTGATCGTCGGTGAGGAGAAACTCGGCGTCCTGCTGGTGGCGAAGTTCCGCGACAAGACGCCGTTCTCCGCCTACGACGTCCAGCTCGCCGAGACCTTCGCCGCGCACGCCGCGCTCGCGGTCGAGTTCGCCCGCGCGCAACAGGACCGGCAGCGGCTCGCCGTCTTCGAAGATCGCGACCGGATCGCCCGCGACCTGCACGATCTGGTGATCCAGCGGTTGTTCGCGATCGGGCTCGGCCTGGAAGGGCTCAGCAGGCTGACGGCCGAACCGGCCGTTTCCGACCGGGTCGCCGGCTTCGCGCACGAGATCGACCGCACCATCCGCGAAATCCGCAACAGCATCTTCTCGCTGCAGGAACCCGCCGAGGCGCAGGGCAGCCTCCGGTCGGAACTGCTGCGGGTCGCGCTCGACGCGGGCTGCGCGTCCGAACCCCGGGTCGGGTTCGACGGGCCGCTCGACTCGTCCGTGCCGGACACGGTCCGGTCGGACCTCATCGCGACGCTGCGCGAAGCACTGTCCAATGTGGTCAGACACGCGGCGGCGACGGCGGTATCCGTCGACGTCTCGGTGGACCGGGACGGGCGGCGGCTGAGCCTGTCCGTGGTGGACGACGGCGTCGGGATGCCCGCCGAACCGGGGCATCGCAGCGGGGTGGCGAACCTCGGCGAACGCGCGGCCCGCTGGAACGGGACGTTCAGCGTCGAGGCGAGAGCCGAAGGCGGGACGAGGCTCGACTGGTCGGCGGAACTGCCGGCCCGACAGGGGAGTGTGGGATGACGATTTCGGTGTTCCTGCTGGACGATCACGAACTCGTCCGCACCGGGCTGAAGACCGTTTTCGAGGCTGAAGACGATCTCACCGTGGTGGGTGAGGCCTCCACGGCCGCCGAGGCGCTCGTGCGGATCCCCGCCGTCCGGCCACAGGTCGCGGTGCTCGACGTCCGGCTGCCCGACGGCGGCGGAATCAGTGTCTGCCGCGAGATCAGGGCGTCCATCGACCCGCCGCCCGCCTGCCTGATGCTGACGTCCTACTCGGACGACGACGCCTTGTTCGGCGCGATCATGGCGGGCGCGGCCGGGTACATGCTCAAACAGGTCTCCGGCGGCGCGCTGGTGAAGGCCGTCCGCACGGTCGCCGCGGGCGGATCGCTCCTGGACAGCACACTGACGGCCTCGGTGATGAACCGCCTGCGCGGCGAGAGCGACCACCCCGATCCGCGCTACGAACAGCTCAGCCCCCAGGAGCGGCGGGTGCTCGACCACATCGCCGACGGGCTGACCAACCGCCAGATCGCGGAAAAGCTGTACCTGGCGGAGAAAACGGTCAAGAACTACGTGTCGTCGCTGCTGCACAAGCTCGGCTTCGAACGCCGCACGGCCGCGGCCGTCTACGCCTCTCAACGTCGCAATCCCTCTTAGAACAGCGCCAGCCCATCGGCGAAACCGGGATTCTCGCGCAGCACCCGGCGCAGTTCGTTGAGCGCCCGGTGCTGCGTGACGCGCACCGCGCCCGCGCTCGCCATGCCGAGCGCGCCGGCGGTCTCCTCGGCGCTGAAGCCCAGGATCACCCGTAGCACCAGCACATCCCGCTGTTTCGCCGTAAGCACCTTGAACAGCTGGGAAAGCCGCTTGCTGCGGTCAGCTTTCTCGACCTCTTCGAACGTCGGGTTCCATGCCCCGGCCTGTTCGGGTTCCGGATCGGGCACCGGCGCCGACGGGTCACGGGCGAGATTCCGCCGGACGTCCGCGACCTTGTGCGCGGCGATCCCGAAGACGTACGGCATGAAACTGCCGTCCTGGTAGGCGTAGCGCGGCAAGGCCACGAGGACGGCCATCAGGACTTCCTGTGCGCAGTCCTCGGCGTTGGAGACGCCGCGTTGTGACCCGCCCAGTCTGCTCGCGCAGTACCGGAACACGATCGGCCGGAGGAGCGCCAGCAAACTCGCGACGGCCAGCCTGTTGCCGGTGATCGCCGCGCGGACCAGATCGGGTCCCGGCTCTCCCGGCCGGGGCACATAAGTCGGACGCGCGACCTCGGACACGGTCATCACGCCGAATGGGCCGTTCTCGGTGCGTACCTGTGCGTTCCCATCGTCCCCACCTCCCTGAAGCCCCCAGCCCTGATTGCCCCCTTGACGTTACGGAGCGCGTTCCTGAGTCACACCGGTAAAGCAGCCCGGAGTAGTCGGGTCTTTGGACCCTGGTGGTTCCCGGCTATGGACTTTCTCCAGATTGGTCTAGACAATTAGCCATCCGCGGCAGTCCGCCGCCCTTGATCGGGAGGAATCGCGATGAGGCGTTCCAGACCCCTGGCCTTTCTGGCCGTTTTCGTGCTCAGCCTCGCCGGGCTGATGACCGGCGGCGGTACCGCCAGCGCGGCAAACCTGCTCACCAATCCGGGTTTCGAGGCCGGGTCGACCTCCGGCTGGTCGTGCGCCGCGGGCGCGGCCGTGACCACACCGGTACGTTCAGGCGGTTACGCCGTCGGGGTCACCCCGGGCTCGACGACCGGGAAATGCGCACAGACGGTATCCGTCCTGCCGAACACCACCTACGCGGTCTCCGCCTGGGTGAACGGGAACCCGGTGTACCTCGGGGTCACGGGCGGCCCCTCGACCTGGACGGCCGCGACGTCCTACACGCAGCTTTCGCTGTCGTTCACGACGTCGTCGACCCAGACGACGGCCGAGGTGTACGTCCACGGCTGGTACGGCTCGGGTACCTACCACGCGGACGACATCAGCCTCGACGGACCGGGCGGCGGAACCCCGGGTGCGCCCGGCGCGCCGGGCAATCCGACCGTCGGCGCCGTGACGAACTCGTCGATCGCGCTCTCGTGGGGAGCTTCGGCGGGCACCGTCACCGGCTACCGCGTCTACGAAGGCAGCACGGTACGCGCGACGGTGACCGGGACCTCCGCCACGGTTTCGGGCCTGACGGCCTGTTCGTCGCACAGTTATTCCGTGGCGGCCTACAACAGCGCGGGCGAATCGCCGAAGACCACCGAGGCAGGCGCCACGACCGCGGGCTGCGTCGACAGCGGCCTGCCCAAGCACGCGTTGATCGGATACCTGCACGCGAGTTTCGCCAACGGGTCCGGTTACACGCGGATGGCCGACGTCCCGGCGGCGTGGGACATAGTCAACCTCGCTTTCGGTGAGCCGACTTCGGTGACCTCCGGCGACATCCGCTTCACACGATGCCCGGTGGCGGAATGCCCGACCGTGGAAAGCGACGCGGACTTCATCGCCGCGATCCGCGCGAAGCAGGCGCAGGGCAAGAAGGTGCTGATCTCGATCGGCGGGCAGAACGGGCAGGTCCAGCTGACCACGACGGCGGCCAGGGACGCCTTCGTGAGTTCGGTTTCCGCGATCATCGACCGCTACGGGCTGAACGGGCTCGACATCGACTTCGAGGGACACTCGCTGTACCTCAATTCCGGTGACAACGACTTCCGCAACCCGACCACGCCGGTGATCGTCAACCTCATCTCCGCGCTGAAGACGCTGAAAGCGCGCTATGGCGCGGGATTCGTCCTCACGATGGCGCCGGAGACGTTCTTCGTCCAGACCGGCTACCAGTACTACGGCGGGCTCGGCGGCGCGGACAACCGCACCGGTTCGTACCTGCCGGTGATCCACGCGATGCGGGACGCGCTGACCGTGCTGCACGTCCAGGACTACAACTCCGGACCGGTGATGGGCCTGGACAATCAGTACCACTTCATGGGCGGCGCGGACTTCCACATCGCGATGACCGACATGGTCAAGGCCGGGTTCACGGTGGCGTCGACCGGGTTCCGGTTCCCGGGGCTGCGTGAAGACCAGATCGCGTTCGGTCTGCCGGCCGCGGTCAGCGCGGGCAACGGCCACACGGCGCCGGCGACGGTGCACTCGGCGCTCAACTGCCTGGTGAAGAACTCCGGCTGCGGGTCCTACTCGTTGCGCGGGGGTGCCTCACCGGCGCTACGCGGGCTGATGACGTGGTCGATCAACTGGGACCGGTACTACGGCTGGGAATTCCAGAACAGCCATGAACCCTTCCTGAACGCCCTCCCCTAAACGCAATTCGTCCTCTAGTTGCGGTACTTGCGTGTGCATATACCGCAACTAGAGGACGAAACGCGGGACGTCAGGGACCTCAGAAGCCGGCGGTCACCCGCGTGAAGTCCCAGTCGTTCTGCGCGATACCACTGCAATGCGAGACGACTCCGCCGCCGGGGCAGCCCCGGTCGCGGTTGACCGCCCAGAACGCCAGCCTGCCGATCTTGTTCGACTTGGACCAGTTCGTGATCCGGGTCCAGGTGTCGAGACTGGTCAGCTCCTGCTGGTCCGAGAGGCCGTTCATCCCCGAGATGCCCAGGTGGTTGTACGCCGTGGCGTCATTCCACCCGAACGTCGACTTCAGCTTGTCCCGCAGGCCGTTCGCCGCGCCGATGGTGCTGGCGTACATGTCCGCGCCACCGCTGAAGTCGAACGGCATGATCGTGAAGACGTCGACGCCGGCGTTCAGCGCCTTCGCCTGGTCGATCAGCCGCTGACCCCAGTAGTTCGGGCCGGTGGTCGTCGTGCCGAAGGTGACGATCGTCTGGATACCGGGGTTGGTGGCCTTGACGATCTTCAACGCGGTGAGGATGCGGTCCTGGACCACCGCGTTCTCGAACTCGTCACTGTTCTCGATGTCGATGTCGATCGCTTTGAGGCCATAGGCGTTGATCACCTGCTGGTAGGCCCCGGCGAGCGCTTCCGGCGTCGAGCAGTTCGGGCCGAGCTTGTTCCCGCTCCACCCGCCGAAGGACGGGACGACCTCGCCGCCCGCGGCCTTGATCTGCGCGATCGTGGTCGCGTCCACGCTGCCCTGCAGCGGCCGGCTGCTGTCCCACGCGGGGTTGCAGCCGCCCGAAGCGAGGACGAACGCCATGGTGAACCACTTGACCCCGGTCGCGTTCATGACCGTCTGCGGGTTCGGCGGGCTGCCCCAGCCCATGTAGAGGTACGGCGCGCCGCGGCCGCCCGGTTGGGGCGGGTTGCTCGTGGTCGTCGTGGGCGGGTTCGACGTCGTGGTGGTCGGTGTGGTCGGCGTCGTGGTCGGGTTCGAGCCACCGGGGTCACAGGACCCGCCGTTGATCTTGCAGTTCGCCGGGGCCGTGTAGCCCCCGGAATACTTGACGTTGAACCCGAAACTGGTCGTCCCGCCGTTGCCGAGGTTGCCGTTCCAGGTGTTCTTCACCGTCACGTGCTGGCCGGAGACGGTGTAGCTGCCGTCCCAGAGCGAGGCGACCGAATGTCCGGCAGGGAGATCGAACTCGACCGTCCACGTGGGAAGGCTCGAGCCGGAGCTGTTGCTGATGGTGTATTTGCCTTCCCAGCCGGTGCCCCAATCGGAGCCCTTCGAGAAGGCGGCGCCGACGCCGCCGGCCGCGGAAGCCGGCGCGATCACGAGGATCGCGCCGGCTGTTGCGGCAGCGGCGGCCAGGCCCACGGCCTGGATCCATGTCCGCTTAGCCACTGTTCAACCTCTCAGTCAGACCGCTCAGTTCAAGCCGTTCCGCATGGCCGTGACGAGCTCGCCGTTAGTGGTGTCACCGGTGAGTTCCCAGAAGAACGCACCGCCGAGGCCCTGGTTCTTGGCCCAGCCCATTTTCCCGTTGATGGTCGAGGGAGTGTCGTAGCTCCACCAGTTGTTGCCGCACTTCGCGTACGCGGTGCCCGCGAAGGTGCCGGTCGAGGGGCAGGTGTTCTTCAGGACCTTGTAGTCCTCGATGCCGGCCTCGTAGGTACCCGCTGCCGCACCGGTGGCGGTGCCACCCGGGGTGGCCTGCGTGACGCCGGTCCAGCCTCGGCCGTAGAAACCGATGCCCAGCAACAGTTTGTTCGCCGGAACACCCTTGGCCTTGAGTTTCTGGATGGCGTCGTCGGAGTTGAAGCCCGCTTGCGGGATACCCGGGTACGAGGTCAGCGGGGAGTGCGGGGCCGTCGGGCCCTGCGCCGCCCAGGCGCCGAAGAAGTCGTACGTCATGACGTTGTACCAGTCGAAGTACGCCGACGCGGGGCCGTAGTCGGCGACGTCGAGCTTGCCGCCGCTGCTGGCGTCCGCGGTGATGGCGGCGGTGACCAGGTACGAGGAGCCGAACTTGGTGCGCAGCGCCTGCGCCACGTTCTTGATGGCGGCGGGCCCGCTGGTGTCGCAGGTGAGCCCGCAGGCGTTCGGGTACTCCCAGTCGATGTCGATGCCGTCGAAGACGTCGGCCCATCGCGGGTCCTTGAGCAGCTTGTAGCAGGAGTCAGCGAAGGCGGCGGGGTTCTTCGCCGCCTGGCCGAAGCCGCCGGACCAGGTCCAGCCACCGAACGACCACAGCACCTTCAGGCCAGGGTACATCTTCTTGAGCTTGCGCAGCTGGTTGAAGTTACCGCGCAGCGAGCCCGCGTCCCAGCTGTCCGACACACCGTCCACACTGGACCCCGCGTCATAGAACTTGTCGTAGTCGGCGTAGGTGTCGTCGTTCGCCGTGCAGGAACCGTTGGTCACGTTGCCGAACGCGTAGTTGATATGCGTCAGCTTGGCCGCGGAACCGGAGGTGTGGATGTTCTTGACGTGGTAGTTACGCCCATAGACACCCCACTGCACGAAGTAGCCGAGGTTCTTCTTCGCGCCCGGGTTCGGGTTCGAAGTCGTCGTGGTCGGCGGATTGCTGGTGCTCGTGGAGGTCGGCGGGTTCGAGGTCGTGGTCGTGCTCGGCGGGTTGCTCGTCGTCGGGGTGCCGCCACCCGGATCGCACGAGCCGCCGTTGATCTTGCAGTTGGCGGGCGCGGTGTAAGCGCCGGAGTACTTGACGTTGAAGCCGAAGCTGGTGGAACCACCGTTGGAAACGGTTCCGTTCCAGGTGTTCTTGACCGTCACGTGCTGGCCGGAGACGGTGTAGCTACCGTCCCAGAGCGAGGCGATCGAATGCCCGGACGCGAGGTCGAACTCGACCGTCCAGGAGCTGAGCGCGGCTCCGGAGTTGTTCGAGATCGTGTACTTGCCTTCCCAGCCGGAACCCCAGTCCGACCCCTTGGTCAACGAGGCTCCGACACCGCCCGCCGCGCTCGCGGGGACGGTCACCAAGCCGACCGCCAACGCCGCGACGGCCGTGAACAGACCGATCAGATGCCATCTTTTTCTCGACATTTCACTCCTTACAACATGGTGCAGGGGAGATGATCTTGGAGAGAGATTTTTCACCGGGAAAGCCGAAGGTTTGTTGCCGGAGACGGTACGTGGTCTGGACCAATATGGGAAGCATCACTACGTAGAGTGGTGATTTTCCCGCAAATGGCCTAATACGTTCGACAGCGTTAAATGTTCACTGGTTCGGTGCACTCAACGGCGAGGTTCGTCCAATTCCCCGAGCCGGGCGATATTCACCGATTCCTCGGGGTCCGGAGCGATACCGGAAAGAAACGTCGCGGTGATTTCGACGGCGACGTCGGGGGAGAGCCGTTTGAGGCTGAGTGCCAGCACATTGGCGTCGTTCCACTTGCGCGCGCCTTCGGCGATCCACGCGTCCCAGGCCAGTGCCGCGCGCACGCCGGGGACCTTGTTCGCCGCGATGGCCGTGCCGGTCCCGGTCCAGCACATCACGACGCCGAAGTCGGCCTCGCCGTCGGCGACCGCCTTGCCCACCGCCGCGCCGATCTCCGGCCAGGCGTCCGACGTCGCCGGGGAGAGCGCGTCGTGACCCGCCTCGGCGAGGAAAGCCCGGACAGCGTCCGTGGTGGCGTTCCGGTCGTCGCTCGCGAAGGCGATCTTCATGGCCCGGATCGTACGCCGGGCGGCGTCATAACAGGTGTCGGAGCGCGACTCGTGGGAGGATCACCGACGTGGACTCGTCTGCGGAGGCGCACCAGTACGAGCGCGAGCAGATCCAGCGTGACCAGGAGATCGCCAGGACGCGGATCTTCGACACGGCTGCGCGCCTCATCGGCGAGGCCGGATTCGCCCGGCTCAAGATCGGCATGATCTGCGCCAGGACCGGCTATCCGAGCGGCGTCGTCTACCAGCTGTTCGGCTCCAAGGAAACGCTGGTGCAGCGGCTGGTCGAGTTCGCGGCGGAGAAGTTCGCCGACGTCTTCAGCGCCGCCGTCGCCGCCAGGACCGGCGGCCTGACGGCGAGCCCGATGGACATGCTGCGCGCGCTGCTGGACATCTTCTTCGAGCTGCTGACCGACATGCCGCCGCTGAACCGGGCGTTCGTCGTGCTGTGGACCGACGCGACCGTGGGCGATCCGGCGGTGCGGTCCGCGATGACCGAGGCCGACCGCCGGTACCGGTTCGCCATCGCGCAGACCGTCGCCGCGGGGATCGCGGACGGCTCCATCTCCGGTGTCCGCGACCCCGACGCGTATGCGGCGGCGCTGGTCGGGCAGCTGCGCGGGGTCGCCGTGCAGACGATCATCGACCCCGGCGGCATCGATCTGCGTGCCGTCCGCGCGGAGATGGAATACGCCGTCGACCGGCTCGCGATGCGCTAAGCGCTCTTGGTGAGCGCCGCCGCGCCGAAGGAGACGTTGAACCGGTCGCACCAGATGGTCACGCTCGAATACCGCGCCGGATCGACGCCGGCGGGCAGGGTGTAGTTCTGGCTTCCCTTGTTGCCCTTGAGTTTCCCGGCGCTCACGTGCTCGCCGTCATCGAACACGAACCAGCCGTCCTTGCCCGGCAGGACCGGCGCGTCGGTGAGCCAGACCCGCAGATCCGGGCCATTGCTCGTGTCGAGGTTTTCCAGGCGCAGCACCAGGGATCCGTCGGCCGCGCGCAGGATCCGGACGCTGCCGCTGGTCGCGTGCTCGTGGCTGATCAGTTCGCCGGTCGCCACCACCACCGGCTCTTTCGGCGCGGGGGAGGCATTCTTGGGGACACCAGTGGAGACTTCAGTGGAGGGTTCCGTGGTGGACTCCGCCGAGGTCTGGGCGACAGGCGAGGCTTCCTGCACGGTTTCGTTCACCCAGAGCTTCCAGGGCTGGAACCAGTACAGGCTCGCCGCCACTACCACCACCAGCCCGGCCGCCAGAACGGTGAGCACCCGCTTGCGTTTCATGGCCGTCATTCAACCGTGCGATCCGTCCGGAATGCCCGATCGGCACGGTTACCGAACTCTTACGGCGTGAGCACGACCTTGCCGGCGACCGTCCCGGATTCGGCCAGCCGCACGGCTTCCGCGACCCGGCTCAGCGGCAGCCGCGCCGCGACCTGCGCGGTGATCTTCCCGTCCCGCAACGCCGCGAACACCTGGGTGAGGTCGTCGCGCAGGTGGGCTCGGAACCTGTTCTTGGCGAAGGACCGGCCGGCCCAGACGTTGAAGAAGTACGCGCTCCGGCCGTTGGGCAGGCTGTTCCACAGCAGCACGCGGCCGAGGATCTTGAGCACGGGCAACTGCTTGGAGCCCTCGTCGTCGCGGGTGGCGGCGCTGCCGTAGGAGACGAGCGTGCCGCCGCGGGCCAGCAGCCGCCACGACGCGGGCACGCTGGCGCCGCCGACGTGGTCGAAGACGGCGTCCACACCCTCGGGCGCGAGTTCGCGGACCCGGGCGGAGACGTCCTCGTTGCGGTAGTCGATCGGCATGACTCCGAGGCGCCGCAACGCTTTGTGGTGCCGCTCGGAGGCCGTGCCGATCACCTGCACCCCCGCCTGGACGGCGAGCTGGACCAGCAGCGAGCCGACCCCGCCGTTCGCGCCGTGGACCAGGATCGTCTGCCCGGCGCGCACCTGTGCCTTGCGGTGCAGCATCTGCCAGGCCGTGATGCCGTTGACCACCGCGGTTTCCGCCTCCGCGGCGCCGAGGCCGTCCGGGACGGGCACGACGTCGGCGGCGTCGAGGACCACGTGGCTGGCCCAGCTCCCGACCTTCGTCAGCGCGGCGACGCGGCGTCCGATGAGCGAGCGGCCGACGCCGTCGCCGGTGGTGAGCACCGTGCCGACCAGGTCGTAGCCGGGGACGAAGGGGAAGGGCGGCTGGTCGTAGTACTTGCCGCGGCGCATCTGCTGTTCGGCGAACGAGACGCCGGTCGCCTCCATCGCGATCACGACCTGGCCGGCGCCGGGGGCGGGAAGCGGGCGCTCCCGCAGCTCCAGGCCCTCCGGCTCGACCTTGCCCGGCAGTACGACCTCGGTCAGCGTGGTCATCTGGTCCTCCAGAGTGTCAGGTTTGTTAGAAGCTATAACCATAGTGAGCAGTGCTCTCGCAAAAGTCAAGAGGGGTCACGCCTGGGTTTCGGTGCCTTGACGGTGCTGCCCGCGCTTGACACGATTTGCCGATCTGAAAACGGCATATCGGACGGAGGGCCCGGCGATGGGTTCGGCGATGTTTTCGGTTCTCCTGCCAATCGCGCTGGCGCTGGTCATGTTCGGGCTGGGGCTGACCCTGACCGTCGCCGACTTCACCCGGGTGCTGAAATACCCGAAGGCGGCCGTGATCGCGCTGATCTGCCAGATGATCGTGCTGCCTGCCATCTGCCTCGGCCTGGTGCTGTTGTTCGGGCTCGAGGGCGTGCTCGCGGTCGGGATGATGCTGCTCGTCGCGTCGCCCGGCGGCACGTCGGCGAACCTGTTCAGTCACCTCGCCGGCGGTGACGTCGCCCTCAACGTCACGCTGACCGCGATCAACTCCGTGCTGGCGGTGTTCACGCTGCCGCTGGTGGTCGGCCTGTCGATGGCGAACTTCCTCGACGACGGCGCCTCGGTGGGGCTTCAGCCGGTGAAGTTCATCCAGGTGTTCGCGATCGTGCTGATCCCGGTCGTGATCGGGATGGCCGTGCGGCACCGGTTCACCGGCTGGGCCGAGCGCATGCGCAAACCGGTCAAGATCGCCTCGGCCGTGGTGCTCGTGCTGGTGATCATCGCCGCGACCGCCCAGGAATTCCAGACCCTGGTGGACAACATCGGGACGCTGGGCCCGGTGGCGCTGTCGTTGTCCGTGCTCAGCCTCGCGATCGGGTACTACGTGCCCCGCCTGTTCCGGGTGGATCGCGGGCAGTCGATCGCGTCGGCCATGGAGATCGGCATCCACAACGCCACCCTCGCCATCGCCGTGGCGATTTCCGTGCTCGGCAGCGAAGTGATGGCCGTACCCGCCGGGATCTACGGCGTCTTGATGTTCTTCCCCGCGGGGATCGCGGCCTATCTGCTCTCCCGCACCAAGGAGAGCACGGCGCCGGTGCAGGTCTGAGCTAGTTTGGGAGCGTGAAGCGGGCTCCCATCGGCGACATCATCGACGTCGATGATGTCGCCGTGCATGTCCGGCAGGACGGTGCCGGGAAGCCTTTGGTGCTGCTGCACGGGTATTGCGGTTCGGTGCACTGGTTCGACGGGCTCACCCGGCGGCTGGCGGAGGACCACCACGTGATCCGCGTGGATCTCCTCGGCCACGGTTGCACCGGTGGTTCCCTTGGTCTCGACGCGGTTTCTCAAGCGCGAATGGTCGCCGCCGTTCTTTCCTCGCTGGGTTTGACCGAGGTCGCGGTCGCCGGTCATTCCTTCGGTGCGGACGTCGCACTCGCGCTGGCCGGAATTTCGCCGCTGATCGGCGAAATCATCGTGATCGGGCAGGCTCCGGATTACAGTTACGCGACCTTTCCGCCGGGCAGTTCGGTGTTACTGCCGATGGCCGGTGCGGTCCTGCGGAGGATCGCTTACTGGCGTTGGGTCCACTTTGCTCTGCGATTCCGTCGTGGTGCTTTCGACGATCCCGTGCGGGATTTGATCGATCACGCGGCTACTTCGCCCGCCATGGCGCGGGTTGTTCTCGCCGATCGGGCACTGCTGCTGGCTGCGCGGCCGTTGGATGCGCAGATGGCCGCGCTGGGGCTGTCTTGTCTGGTGATCCTCGGCCGTCGGGACCGGTTCTATGACTGTGACAAGACTTCCGCGCGGTATTCGGCTGTGGGGGCGCGGGTGGAGGTCGTAGAGGGTGCGGGGCACTCTCCGTTCCTGGATCAGCCGGACGAGGTGGCTCGGTTGTTTCGGGAGTTTTTGGCTTCCTGTAAGGGATAGCGCGGTTGGAGGCCGTGCGGTACCCCGTGATGATGGCCGGACACGGCTATCTTCCCGCCGAGCTCGGCCGTCACATCGCTGCTGGGCCCGATACCGTGCTGCGGCGGATCATCGCCGACCCGTTGAGCGGACAGGTGCAGGATTTGGGCCGCACTCGGTACCGCCCTGATGCGGCGACGGCGGAATTCGTGCGGGTGCGGGATCGTGAGTGTCGAAGACCGGGATGCTCCCGAGCCGCGCAGGCCTGCGAGCTGGACCATTCGATCCCCTGGCAGCACCAGGGTGAGACCACTGTGGACGATCTGGTCACCTACTGCAAACGGGACCATCGGTTGAAGGATGAGCCTGGCTGGATCTATCGGCTGGATCCCGATGGAACGTTGACCATCACCACGCCGACTGGGCAGACCTACCGCAGTGCGCCGCCACCGTTGCACGATCCGCGGCCGGAACCGCCGCCGTTCTGAGCCGTTGCCGGATTTCGGCAATGCTGTGGTCGGAACCGCCGCTGTTGTCGCTGCCGTACCTGTTGGTTGATGCTTTCGTCGATTTCCGGCAACGGTGGACACGGCTGGTCGTTGCCAAGAACCGGCAACGCACCCATCGGCCGATCCGACCCGACCGTGGCCAGGCCGTCGCCGAAATCCGGCAACGGCCCAGCACCCAGCCGAACTACCTCAGTCCAGCCCGTCGCCGATTTCCGGCAACACCGGCAAACCGGCAACAACCCTCAAAGCCCAAAACGAGCGCAAGCATCCCCGATGGCCTCGTCCAGCACCGCGAGCCCTTCCGAAAGCTCCTCCTCGGTAGCCGTGAGCGGAGGTGCGATCCGGAAGACCCCGCCCATCCCGGGCAACTGCACGATGTTCATGTGCAGTCCCAGTTCGAGACAACGCCGGGTCACCATCGCGCCCAGCTCGTCGGAGCTTTGTTTCGTCGAGCGGTCCACGACGAGTTCCAGCCCGGCCAGGAGACCTCGGCCCCGGATGTCCCCGACGACGGTGTGCCGCTCGGCGATGGAGTCGAGGCCTCGGCGGAGGAAGGCGCCCAGTTCGGTCGCGCGTTCGTCGAGGCGGTCGCGGGTGAGGACGTCGAGCACGGTGTTCCCGACCGCGGCCACCAGCGGGTCCGCCACGTGTGTGGTGAAGAACAGGTAGCCGCGTTCGTGTGCTTCCTCTTCGATCTCCGCGCTCGTGATCACGGCTGCGAGCGGGAGTCCGGCGCCGAGCGTCTTCGAGAGCGTGAGGATGTCGGGGACGACGCCGTCGCGTTCGAAGGCGTACCAGTTTCCCGTGCGGCACAAGCCGGTCTGGGCCTCGTCGAGGATCAGCAGCATCCCGCGCTCGCGGCACTTTTCCCGCAGGGCGGCGAAATACCCGGGCGGAGGTTCGATGACGCCGCCCGAGCTGAGGATCGGCTCGACGAGGCACGCGGCGAGACTGCCGACCGACTGGGCGTCGATCATTTCGAAGCTGAAGTCCAGTTGCCGCCGCCAGTCCAGTTCACCGTCGGACCCTGCGAAATCCGGTCGGTAGGCGTTCGGCGCGGGGATGGCGAAGTTGCCCGGTGCCGCGGGGCCGTAGCCCTTGCGGCCGGCGCTGTAGGTGGCGCTCGCCGCCGCTTGGGTCATGCCGTGCCACGAGCGGGCGAACGACACGATCTCATGCTTCCCGGTGACGAGTTTCGCCATCCGGATCGCGGCCTCGTTCGATTCGGCGCCGGTGGTCAGCAGGAGCGCCTTTTCCAGCGGTGCGGGCAAAGTCTCGGCGAGCCGCCGGGCGAGGTCGACGACGGGACGGCTCAGCATCCCGCTGAACAGGTGGTCGAGTGAGCCCACCTGCCGTCGCACGGTTTCCACGATCTCGGGATGCGAATGCCCGAGGATCGCGCTCATCTGCCCCGACGTGAAGTCGAGGATCCGCCTTCCGGATTCGGTGTACAGATAGCTTCCGGCGGCGTGGTCGATGATCTCGCGGGTGAAGTCCCCGGCCCCGGCATAGCGCACGAGGTGTCGGTCGGCGTCGGCCCAGAAACGGGCGGTGGTCGAAGCTTCAGTGGTCGGAGCAGCCATGTCTCGACGGTAAGGCCACTCCGAGCAACACGTCCAGCTCACAATTCCAGCTTTGCTGTTCGCCTGATCCGTACAATAATGGCCGCATGCTCAATCCCTGGAGGCTCAGCCTGCTGAGCCGGCTGGACACGCTCGGCACCGTCCGAGCGGTCGCGAAGGCGGCCAATCTGAGCGCGTCGAGCGTGTCCCAGCAGCTCGCGGTCCTCGAAGCCGAGACACGGACGCAACTGCTCGAACGCACCGGACGCCGGGTCCGGCTGACCCCGGCCGGGCTGATGCTCGCCCGCCGCGCGAGAGCGATCCTCGACCACATGGACACCGTCGAGTCCGAGCTGCGCAGCCTCGGCGAAGAACCGACGGGGCTGGTGCGGCTTGGCGCCTTCCAGAGCGCGATCCACACCATCGCCGTCCCCGCCGTGACCCGGCTGGCGCGGGCGCATCCGCAGCTGGACGTCGAGCTGATCGAACTCGAGCCGCACGAGAGCATGCCCGCACTGCGGGTGGGGGACGCCGACGTCATCATCACGACCACGGATTTCGTCGAGCAGCCGCTGGGTCCCGACGTCGACCTCGTACCGCTCGCGACCGACCCGATCGTGCTCGTCGTCCCGCAGGGCCATCCGGCGGCGGGTCGCGGCCCGGCCGATCTGGCCGCCTACGCGAGCGAGCCTTGGGCGTTCGACATGCCCCAGTCGTATATGGCGAACCTCGCCACCCGGCTTTGCCGCGAGTCCGGATTCGAGCCCCGCGTGGTGTGCCGGTTCAGCAACTACATGATGACCTTGCAGCACATCGAGGCCGGGCTTTCCATCGCCTTGCTGCCCGGCCTCGCCGTGGACAAGCGCTACCGCGTCGCCACCCGCGAACTCTCGGTACCGGTCACCCGCTCCATCACCGCGGCCATCAGGCGCGGGTCTCCGCCTCGCGCCGCTGTCGACCTGGTTCTCGAGGCGATCCGGAGTCATCCGGAGCTGCCACTGTGAACCCGTGCCGGCGCGCCACCAGCACCACGGCCAGCGTCGGCACCAGCAGCACCAGGACACTCCACGGGAACGACGCGGCGCCGAGGCCGTCGAGCAGCACCCCGCCGGCGACCCCGCCGGCCGCCATCGCGGCGTTCCACAACGTCACGAGCATGGCCTGCGCGATGTCCGCCGCGCCGCCCTTGTCGCCCGCCTGGGCCGCGGCGGTCTGCAGCAGCGTCGGGATACCGCCCCAGCCGAGCCCCCACAGCGTCACCGCGACATAGACGAGCGCCGGGCTTTCGCTCAGCAGAGCCAACATCGTCGCGCCGAGGGCGACGAGAAGAGTTCCCGCGACGGTCAGTGCCCGCAGCCGCCGGTCGATCCGCGCGCCGACGATGCCGATGCTGACCATCGAAGCCAGCCCGAACACCAGCAGGATCAGGTCGACGGCGCCGCCCATCGACACGTGGTCGAGGAAGGTGGCGATATAGGTGTAGAGGATGTTGTGCGCCAGCACGAAGGTCAGCGTGACGAACAGGACCGCGCCCACCCCCGGCACGGCGAGGGTCCTGCGCACCGGGAGCCTGCCGCCCTTGTCCTGTCCCGGGAAATCGGGGACGGCCAGTGCGATCCAGCCGAGCAGGCCTAGCGCGACCACCGACATGATCGAGAACGTGACCTGCCAGCCGAAGACGCCGCCCAGGAACGTCCCGGCGGGGATGCCGAGCGAAAGCGCGAGCGGGATGCCGGTCATCACGATGGCGATCGCCTTGCCCTGCACCGGTTCCGGAGCGAGGCGGCGGGCATAACCGGCCAGCAGCGCCCAGACCACGCCCGCCGCGATGCCGGCGACGAACCGCGCGCCGAGCGTCAGCGGATAGTTCGTCGACAACGCCGTGACCGTGTTGGCGACGGCGAAACCGGCCACACCGGTCAGGAACAGGCGTTTGCGCCGCCAGCCCGCGGTCGCGGCTGACAGGGGGATCGCGGTGAGCGCGGTGCCGATCGCGTAGACCGTCACGAGCTGCCCGGTGGCCGCTTCGCCGACGCCGAGACCGGCGCTCATCGCGGGCAGCACCCCCGCTGGGAGTGCTTCGGTGAGGACGGTGATGAACGCCGCCGTGGTCAGCGCGAGCAGCGCGCCGAGGGGGAGTTTCGGACTCATGCTCCGTATGCTCGAACCATCACACAGGTGTGAAGGTCAAGCCGGACGGGGTGAGGTGGCGCACATGCGGATCGGAGAGCTGGCGGAGCGAACGGGGACGTCGCGCCGATTGCTGCGGTACTACGAAGAACAGAGTCTCATCGTGTCCGAGCGGAGGGCCAACGGCTACCGCGACTACGACCAGTCGTCGGTCGACAGGGTCATCCAGGTCCGGGGCCTGCTCGACGCCGGGCTGCCCACGCGGATCATCAAGCAGATCCTCCCGTGCCTGGACAAACCCCGGCAGATCTACTTCCCGGACGCGACCCCGGAAATGCTCGAGACGCTGGAATCCGAACGCGACCGGATGACCCGGCGCGCCGAATGCCTGCTCCGCAACCGGGACGCCATCACCGAATACCTCGCCGCCGTCCGGGCCTACGACCCGGCCCTTCCTTGACGGGCCCCTTCCTTGACTGACGACGGTTGATCGTTATCCTCTGCTCAAACGGTCAAACGAACAGGCCGGGAATGAACAGGCAGGGGTATGCGAGAGCTGGGTGGCGACCGACGCCGGAGGATTCTGGCGGCCGTCGAGGCGCGTGGGGAGGCACGGGTCACCGACCTCGCCGCCGAACTCGAGGTCTCCGTGGTCACGGTGCGCCGTGACGTCGAGGATCTCGCCCGCGAGGGCAGGCTTCGGCGCGGGCACGGGGTGGCGAAGTCGCTGGTGCCACGTGCCACGACCCAGCCGGCGGTGGAGGCCGGCGGCGGCGCGGTCGCGCTGGTGGTCCCGGAACGGCACGCCTACCTGAACGAAGCCGTGCACGGTGCGAGGTCCGCGCTCGAAGAGGCCGGGATGCGGGTGATCCTGCACATCGCGCCCAGGGCCGAAGGCGGCGCCGAGCACTCGATCGTCGAGCGTGCACTGGCGGACGACGTCCGCGGCCTGCTGATCGCGCCGCGCTGGCGCACCGTCGAGTCGGAAGAGGCGGACTACCGCTGGATCGCCGGCGTGCGGGTGCCCACCGTGGTGATGGAGCGGCGGCCGCGTCCCGGCAGTGTCCTGCACGCGACGGACTCGGTCTGCACCGATCACTGGTACGGCGTCCATCTCGCGGTCGATCACCTCATCTCGCTGGGGCACAAGCGGATCGTGCTCGCCGCGAGGGACGACAGCCCCACGGCGCGGGCGTTGCGGGCCGCCTTCGCGGAGATCGTCGCGAGCCGGCCGGAGATCGAGGAGCACGCCGTGCTCCTCAGCGCCCCGGACGCCGGGCCCGACCAAGATGTTCCGGCGGAAGAGCAGCCCGAACTCGCCGAGCTTGTCCGCGAGCGCGGCTTCACCGGCGCCGTCCTGCACGGCGACGTCGACGCGCTGATGCTGGTCGAACGGCTCGCCGAGGCCGGGCTTCAGGTGCCGCGGGACTGTTCGGTGGTGGCGTACGACGACGTCGTCGCGGCGCTCGGCAGCACTCCGCTCACCGCGATCGCACCGCCGAAAGCCGAGGTCGGGCGGGTGGCGGCCGAGCTGCTGATCCGCAGGCTGACCGGCGGTGCGCAGGCGAGCAGGCGTCCGCAGCGCATTCAGCTGATGCCGGAATTGAAGGTCCGGGGCTCGACGAAGTTGATCTGATCGATTGACCGTGTTAAGCGAAACTATTGACCGTAAAACGCTCAGGTGATCAGAATGCGATATCCGAATCGCAGGAGGCATCGATGCCTGGTCGACCGAGCCGCCGGTCCGTGCTCGCCGCGAGCCTGGCGCTCCCACTGGGAGCGGCACTCGCCGGGTGCACCGCCTCGACACCGCAGGCGGCACAGAGCACCGGCAGGGCGGCCAGGATCGTCTTCTGGTCCGCGCTGCGCGGCAGCCAGCAGGTCGTCGACGCGTTCAACAAGTCGCAGAACAAGATCCAGGTCGTCTTCCAGCAGATCCCGTCCGGTGACTTCGGCGGCTACGCGAAACTGAGCAACGCGGCCCGCGCCGGCAACTCGCCCGACGTCGCGACGATCGAGTATCCGCAGGTGCCCGGCTACGCGATCGACGGCGTGGCAAGCGATATCACCGATCTCGTCAGTGACTCCCTCCGCGCGAAACTCCTGCCGCAGGCCCTGGGGCTGACCACGTTCGCGGGCCGGGTGTTCACCGTTCCGCTCGACGTCGAGCCGATGGTCCTGCACTACCGCAAGGACGTGTTCGACGAGTTCGGTTTCCAGGTCCCGCGGACCTGGGACGAGTACGCCGCACTCGCCCGTGCCGTCCGGGAAAGGCTGCCCGCCGCGCGGCTGGGTGTGTTCGCCACCGACGGCGCGCCGCAGTTCGCCGCGTTCGCCTGGCAGGCGGGCGCCCAATGGTTCGGCACGCGGGGCGGCGCGTGGAACGTCTCCCTCGCCGACGCCCCGACCCGCAAGGTCGCGGACTACTGGCAGCGCCTGAACGACGACGGCGACCTGTTCGTCAACGCCGCCACCGGCAGGCAGTACGACGCCCAGCTCAGCCAGAACCTGGTGCTCACCAAGCTCAGCGGCGCCTGGGACGCGGGCGCGCAGATGAAGTCGCGGCCAGGCCAGAAAGGACGCTGGGCGATCGCGCCGATGCCCCAGTGGGATCCGGCGAAACCGGTGGTCGGCACGCACGGCGGATCGACCTTCGCCGTCTCCAAAGACAGCCAGAACCCCGAAGCCGCCATGGAATTCATCGAATGGCAGGTCTCGCATCCCGACGCCTTGCGAGCCCGGCTCTCCAGCGGGGCCAGCAGCCAGTACCCGGTCGCATCCGCGCTCGTCGACGTCGGCAGGCAGGCCTTCGACCGGGCCTACTACGGCGGCCAGGACATCTACACGCTTTTCGCCGCGGAGGCGGAAAAGATCCGTGACGGCTGGACCTGGGGGCCGCGGATGACCGCGACCAACCGGGTCATGCAGGACGGTTTCGCGAAGGCGAGCGGTGGCGACGGGACGATCCTCGACGCCGTCCGTGACGCGCACAACGGCACCATGCCGGATCTCGCGGCGCTGGGCCTGGCCACCACCGAACACAGTTCCTGAACCGCCGGAAGAGAAAGGTGGTGACCCCTCGATGACCGCGACCCTGTCCCCGCCGGAAACACGACGGCCCGCGCAGGCCGGGCCACGCGTGAAAGCACGGCGCCGTGAGCATTTCGCCGCCGGTGTGCTGATGACACCGTTCTTCGTGCTGCTCATAACGGTCTTCCTGATCCCCGTCGGCACCGCCGTCTGGCTGAGCTTCTTCAGCGACGACCAGCCGGGCCTCGGCTTCGGCCCGGAAGCCACGGTGTTCGCCGGATTCCGCAGCTACGCCGCCGTTCTGTCCGATCCCACCTTCCTCAGTGGACTCGGCGTCGTCGTCCTGTACTGCCTGATCTACATTCCGCTGCTGGTCGTCGGCTCGCTCGTGCTGGCGCTGCTGCTGGACTCCGGCGCGGCGCGGCTGCGCGCGTCGGCGCAACTGGCGCTGTTCATGCCGCACGCGATCCCCGGCATCATCGCCGCGCTGATCTGGATCTACCTCTACACGCCGGGGCTCAGCCCGGTGGTGGACCTGCTGGGCAAGGCCGACATCGAGGTGAACTTCCTCGGTGTGCACGGTGTCGTGCCGTCGATCGTGAACATCGCGCTGTGGAGCAATCTCGGCTACAACATGGTGGTCTTCTATGCGGCGCTGCAAGCGATCCCGCGTGAGGTGATCGAGGCCGCGGTGGTCGACGGCGCCGGACCGGTCCGGACGGCGATGCGCATCAAGGCGCCGCTGATCCGCTCGTCCGTGGTCATGGTGGTGCTGTTCTCCCTGATCTGGGCGCTGCAGTTGTTCACCGAGCCGATGCTGCTCAGCCAGTCCACGCCGATGGTCGGCGCCCGGTTCTCACCGAGCATGTACATCTACGACGCCGCCTTCAACCGCAACAACTACGGCCTGGCCGCGGCGGCGTCGGTGATCCTCCTGGCCTGCACGATCGCGCTGTCCTACGGCGTGACGCGCTGGTCCAACCGAGACCGGGAAGAGGCCGTCTGATGAGCGCTCCCGCACTGCGGCCCCGGTTGCTGGGCCGCTCGGCCGTCAACGTCGTCGTCGGCATTTCCGTGCTGTACACCGTTCTGCCCATGCTGTGGCTGGTGCTCGCCGCGTCGAAGGACCGGGATTCGCTCTTCGGCAGCGATCTCTTCTCCGCCAAGGGGTTCGCGTTCTTCCAGAACGTGGGCGACCTGTTCTCCATGGACAACGGGATCTACGGCCGCTGGTATGCCAACAGCCTGCTCTACGCCGTCATCGGTGCCGCGATCAGCTCGCTGGTGAGTGTCGCCTGCGGGTACGCCTTCGACAAGTATCAGTTCCGCCACAAGGAAAAGCTGTTCGGCCTGGTGCTGGCCGCGGTGATGGTGCCGCAGACGGTCCTCGCGCTGCCGCTGTACCTGATGGCGTCCGAAGCCGGGCTGGTCAACACGTTCTGGTCGGTGTTCATCCCGGTGCTGTTCAACCCGTTCGGGGTGTACCTCGGCCGGATTTTCAGCCAGGGCTACGTTCCCGGCGAGGTCTTGGAGGCCGCGAGGATCGACGGCGCCGGTGAACTGACCATGTACCGGAAGGTCGTCCTGCGCATGCTGGCGCCGGGCGTGGTCACGGTGTTCCTCTTCCAGCTCACCGCGATCTGGAACAACTTCTTCCTGCCGATGGTCATGTTGTCGGACCAGAAGCTCTACCCGGTCAGTCTCGGGCTCTACTCCTGGAACAGTTCGGCCTCGGTCTCGCCGGAGTACTATCCGGTGGTGATCATGGGTTCGCTGCTCGCCGTCGTCCCGCTGGTACTCGCTTTCGCTCTGCTGCAACGCTTCTGGCGTTCGGGGCTGACGGCGGGGGCGGTCAAGTGACCGTGCTTCCCCGTGCCGCGCTGGCGATGAGCAAGGAGGCCGCCGCGGCCGTGCTCACCCCGGAACCGCTGGCAGAGCTGAGCCAGGTCTGTGTACTCATCGCGGATCCGGTGCTCGACGACTTCACCACTCCCGAGGCGCTCGACGTGCTCAGGGACGTGGAGGTTCTGGTCACCGGCTGGGGATGCCCGCCGCTCGACGCCGCCGCGCTGGCCGCGGCGCCGCGGTTGCGCGCCGTCGTCCACACCGCCGGTTCCGTGCACGGGCACGTCACCGAGGAATGCTGGGACCGGGGGATCGAGGTCGCGTCCGCCGCCTCGGCGAACGCGTTGCCGGTCGCCGAATACACGATGTCGATGATCCTCCTGACCGGGAAGCGCGTGCTCGAAAACGCGCGCGAATACCGCGCGGCCCGCGACCGGAAGGACTGGCTCTCGACTCCGCCGGACGTCGGCAACTTCGGCCGTACGGTGGGGATCCTGTCGGCGTCGCTGATCGGGCGGCGGGTGATCGAACTGCTGCGGCCGTTCGATTTCCGTGTCCTGCTGCACGATCCCTACGTGACCGGCGCGGAGGCCGCCGCGTGGGGAGTCGAAGCGGTCGGGCTCGGCGACCTGTTCGAGCGCAGCGACGTCGTCAGCGTGCACACCCCGCTCCTGCCGGCCACGCGTGGCCTGGTCAGCCGGGAACTGCTCACTTCGATGCGCCCGGACGCCGTCCTGATCAACACCGCACGCGGGGCCGTCGTCGATCAGGACGCGCTCGCCGACGTCACCGGCGCCGGGCGGATCAGAGCGGTCCTCGACGTCACCGATCCCGAGGTGCTGCCCTCGGATCATCCTTTGTGGACCAGCGACAACGTCTTGATCACCCCGCATCTGGCCGGTTCGCAGGGCAACGAGTGGCGGCGGCTCGCCGATCTCGCCGTCGCCGAGGTCGCCCGCTGGGCTTCGGGCGAGAGTTTCGCCCATCCGGTCCGACGGGACAGCCTGGGAAGGATCGCATGAACGTCCCCGACGACGACAGGAAGCTGAGCCCGCGCACCGGATACACGCGGCAGCATTGGGAGGCGGCCGCAGACGGTCTGCTCGACGCGGCGTGGCGCTGGGCGAGCCCGCGCGGCGCGTTCCTCGATCTGCCGGGCAGGCCGTCCGCCAGCGGCGTTCGCTCGGATGGGCTGGAGGGATACGCGCGCACCTTTCTCGCCGCCGCGTTCCGGGTGGCCGGCGGCAAGGGCGAAGACCCGAACGGCTGGCTCGACCGGTACGCCGGGGGGATCGCCGCCGGGACGAGGAATCCCGGCCGTGAGGACGCCGAATCGTGGCCGCTCATCCTGGATCACGACGTCCAGGGGCAGCCGATGGTCGAATCCGCCTCCGTGGCGCTGAGCCTGCGCCTGACCCGGGAATGGCTGTGGGACCGGCTCGATCCGTCCACTCAGGACCGTGTGGAGCACTGGCTGCGCGGTGCACTGCGGCATGTGCCCGCACCGAACAACTGGTATCTCTTCCCTTATACCGTGGCGGGCTTCCTGGAGTCGGCAGGCCGTGGCGACGCGGAAACCGCTCGCGCTCGGGAGCGGGCTCTGGAACTGCTGGAGACCTGGTATCGCGGCCAGGGCTGGTACGCGGACGGCGACGGCCGCGCGTTCGACCAGTACAACGGCTGGGCCCTGCATCTGTATCCGGTGCTGGACGGCCATCTGGCGGGGGAGACCTCGCGGTATGGGCAGAGGCTGCGTGAGCACCTGGAGAGCTTCGGCCTCCTCTTCGGCGGCGACGGCGCCCCTGTCTACTTCGGACGGTCACTCACGTACCGGTTCGCCGCGGCGTCGGCGATCGGTCTCGGGGCGGTCACCGGGCACACGCCGCTGGCGCCCGGTGCCTCCCGGCGACTGATGAGCGGCACGTTGCGGTACTTTCTCGACCGGGGATCGGCGGGTGAAGACGGCCTGCTGAACCTTGGCTGGCACGGCCCACACGACGCCTCGTTGCAGCACTACTCGGGGCCGGGTTCGCCGTATTGGGCATCGAAGGCGTTCGTCTGCCTGCTGGCCCCGCCCGAAGATCCTTTGTGGACCGACGTCGAAGAGCCCGCGCCGAGCGAGGGCCCGGACACGGTGCTGGCCGTACCGTCCGCCGGTCTGCTGGTGCAGACGACGCGGGCCGACGGGGTCGTCCGGCTGCACAACCACGGCAGCGATCACGTCCGCCCGCACGAGGCGGACGCGGCCGAGGGTGAGGACCCGCTGTACGCCAGGCACGCCTATTCGACCCGGACCGGGCCGACGGCGGCGGGCAACGTGCGGGACAACCACTTCGCCGTCGTGGTCGGCGGCGTCCGGAGTGCCCGGCGTCGTATCCATCCGCTCGGCGCCGGGAACGGGGACGGCTGGGGCTGGGCGGCGTCGGAACACCGGCCGGTGTTCGGTTCCGGCCCGCCGATGGTTCCCGGGCTGAAGGTCGAGAGCGTGACGGTCGCGCGGGGCCGGTACGAACTGCGGGTCCATCGCGTCTTCGGTGTACCGCGCGGGGCGCACGTCGAACTGACCGGCTGGGCCACCGCGCCGGGAGAGTCCTTCCTGCGGCCGCTCCACGGCTGGACCGCGCAGGACGAACTCCGCGCACCCCAGGGCACGGCGTTCACCCGGTGGGCGGTGGTCCCGCGGCTCACCGCCGGTGCCGAGGGCACCGGGATCTACGCCGCCCTCGCGACGCTCTCCCCCGAACCGCCGGAGGACGTCGAGGTCACGGCCGGCCCGACCACCCTCCGAATCCAGTGGGCCGACGGCTCGGTCACCCAAGTCGCCTTCGACCCGATGACCGTCACCCACTCATGACGTCACCCTCATGACCGCCGCGTTTCGTCCTCTAGTCGCGGTAGATGCACGCGCAAGTACCGCAACTAGAGGACGAGAGTTCCAGTAGAAGGCGCCCGACACCTATGCCTATCTCGATGGCGGCAACGCGGGCTGGGTCGCGCTGGCAACCTGCCGCGGAGGTCTCGTGTGGGGAAAGTCCCCTTCGGTTCCGCTCACTTGACACAGTGAGAAAGCGCTTTCAGGATGGGAGGCGATCGGCCGGAGGAGGCTATGTGGAACGACGGTTCGCCGTGAGCACGCTGGGTATGCCCGGTGTTCCCGTGGCCGTGGCGGCCGAGGTGGCCGCGGCCCACGGTTGTCACGGGCTGGAGATCCGGGCCCACGCCGACGAGGTAGTCCACTTAGGACTTACCGAGCGGAAGTCGGCGCAGGTAAAGGCGTTGATCGCCGACGCCGGACTGGAAGTGGCCTGTATCGCCGGCTACGCGAAGGTGTGCGCGCCCGGCCCGGACGAGCCGGTGGTCGCCGAACTGCGGGCGCTGATCGACCTCGCCCACCGGCTCGGCGCTCCCTCGATCCGGGTCTTCCCGGGTGGCGACGGCCGGGCACACGACCGCATCGCGGCCGTGCTCGACGACCTCGATGCCGCCGGGATCCGCCTGCTCGTCGAGACCCATGACTCCCATCCGACCGGCAAGGCGGCGGTGAGTCTCGTCGAACCGTTCGGTGACCCCGCCCGCGTCGCGGTGCTATGGGACGCGCTGCATCCGTGGCGCTCCGGCGAAACACCTGCCGAAACCCGGGCCGTGCTCGGCGAGTACCTCGGCTATTTCCAGGTCAAGGACGCCGTTTCGGCCGTCGACACCACGCCCGTCTCGCCGGGGGAGGGCGCGGTTCCGCTCGGCGAATGCGCCGCCTTGCTGCGGGATTGGCCGGGCTGGATCTCCCTGGAGTGGGAGAAGGCCTGGTATCCGGATATCGCCCCGGTCGCCGCGCCGCTGCGCGCGGCCGCCGCCTGGTTCAGAGACCTCGATACAGAGAAAGCGCTTTCAAAGGAGAACGGATGACCACGCGGACACTCGGCGTCGTGATGAACGGCGTCACCGGGCGGATGGGCTACCGGCAGCACCTGGTGCGTTCGGTCCTGGCGATCAGGGAGGCGGGCGGCGTCGAGCTTTCCGACGGCACGCGGGTCCAGCTCGAGCCGCTGCTGGTCGGGCGCAACGCGGACAAGCTCGCCGAGATCGCCGGCCGGCACGGGCTGACCCGCTGGACCACCGACCTCGACGCCGCGCTCGGTGACGACGACTGCCCCCTCTACTTCGACGCGCAGCTGACCGCGGTGCGGGAGAAGTCGATCGTCCGCGCCATCGACGCGGGCAAGCACATCTACACCGAGAAGCCGGTGGCCGAGTCGGTCGAAGGCGCGCTCGCCCTGGCCCGCCACGCGAACGAGGCCGGCGTCAAGAACGGCGTCGTCCACGACAAGCTGTACCTCCCCGGCCTGCTCAAGCTGAAGCGCCTGATGGACAGCGGCTTCTTCGGCCAGGTGCTTTCCGTGCGGGGCGAGTTCGGGTACTGGGTCTTCGAGGGCGACTGGCAGAGCGCGCAGCGGCCGAGCTGGAACTATCGCGTCGAAGACGGCGGCGGCATCGTCGTCGACATGTTCTGCCACTGGAACTACGTGCTGGAGAACCTCTTCGGCGCCGTGAAAGCGGTGACCGCGAAGGCCGTCACCCACATTCCGGAGCGCGTCGACGAGAAGGGGCAGCGCTACACCGCCACGGCCGACGACGCCGCGTACGCGATCTTCGAGCTCGAAGGCGACGTCATCGCCCAGCTCAACTCCTCCTGGGCCGTGCGGGTGCACCGCGACGAACTGGTGGAGTTCCAGGTCGACGGCACCCGCGGCAGCGCGGTCGCGGGCCTGCACAAATGCGTGATCCAGCCGCGCGAGGCCACGCCGAAGCCGGTGTGGAACCCGGACCTGGCCGAGACCCGGTCGTACCGCGCGCAGTGGCAGGAAGTGCCGGACAACGAGGACTTCGGCAACGGCTTCCGGGCGCAGTGGGAGCAGTTCGTCCGGCACCTCGAAGAGGACGCGCCGCACCCGTACGACTTCATGGCGGGCGTCCGCGGCATCCGGCTCGCGGAGGCCGGGCTCGAATCGTCGAGGGAGAACCGCCGGATCTCCCTCGCCTAGCGGCCGAAGATCGCCGCGGGGTCTTCGACGATCAGTACGGAGATCTCGCGGATCTTCCGGTTCGTGCGCTGCGACGCCTCGGTGAGCCAGCGGAACGCGTCCTCGGCGTTCACTTCCAGGCGTGCCATCACGATGCCCTTCGCGGTGGCGATGACGTCCCTGGTCTCCAGCGCGACGACCAGGGTCTCCGCCTGTTTCTCGGCGGCCGACCAGCGGGACGCGGTCAAGATGATCGCCGAGATCGCCGAGGTGAGCATCGCGATCAGCGTGGACTCGACCGGGTCGAAGGCGTTCTCGGTGAAACTCCAGACGTTGAGCGAGCCCGACAGAGGCTCGGTCGCACGCCGCCGGTAGCCGTGCCCGTCGTCAGGGAGGAACAGCGGGCAGGCCAGCCCGGTCTTGACGCCGAGCTGCTCGGCGGTGGCCGCGAAATCCGGCCAGCGCTCGGCCGCGGTCTCCAGCCGCGTCCGGACGATCGTCCCGCTGTTCGCCGCGGTCAGGCTCGGCCCCTCGTCCGCGCTGTACTGCGCCTTGTCCAGGGGAAGCACGGTGTCGTCGGTGGTGGCGACGGTGCTCGGCTCGTTGTCGAGGTACAACGTGACGGTGGCCGCGTCCGCCCCGGGGAGCAGGCCGACCACCTTCTTCGCCACCCGCGCCAGCAGCTCGTCGCGGGACTCGTCGAGCCGCATCGACTCGGTGAGCTCCCGCAACGCCGAGGCGGTGTCGCGAAACTGATCCATCATGTCCCTTTCCCGCGGCCGGCCTGGGTGCGCCGACCACCAGAACGTACTCGTTCCGGCTGCCCGGACCTTGGCCGATTCGGCCTAACCCTCGGCCGGTAGCCGCCGAGCTCGGCGCGGTCGCCGCGCAGGACGGAGCCGGTGCTGACGTACCCGGTTCATTGCTGAAGTGCGGAATCCGTGCTTCACTCCTTGACGTGCCGTACCGACGTACCCCGAAGACGCAGGCCAGGCTGGACTCCCAGCGTGGGGAGATCCTGGCCGCCGCCATCGCGTTGCTGGCCGAGGCCGGTTACGCGGGCTGCTCCATGGCCGCGGTCGCGGCGAAGGCGGGCGTAGGCACCGGCAGCGTCTACCGGCAGTTCCCGTCGAAGGCCGATCTGGTCGTGGAGGTCTTCCGCGAGGTGGTCTCCCGGGAGATCGCCGCCGTTGAGGCCGCCGCGGCGCAGGGCGACGTCCGGGAGCGGGTGGTCGCGGTGATCGAGACGTTCGCCGGCCGGGCTCTGAAGGCGCCGCGGCTGGCCTATGCGCTGCTGGCCGAATCGGTCGACGCCGAGGTGGAGGCCGAGCGGATGGTGTTCCGCCGCGCGTTCCGCGACGTCTTCGCCAAAGCCATCGCCGACGGTGTGGCCAGAGGCCTGTTGCCTCCGCAGGACCCGCAGGCGACCGCCGCGGCACTGGTGGGAGCGGGCGCGGAAATGCTGGTCGGGCCCCTGGCCGGAGACGGCGGCCCGGACACGATCCCCACGCTGGCCACCTTCACCCTTCGCGCGCTGGGCGGCTTTGACGGCCCGAGCGTGCTTCCCGATTCGAGGAGGTCGTCATGACCGCGAACGCCGAACGCGAACGTGTCGCCGAACGCCTGCAGCGCTCGTCCGTCAGGCATTCCTACGACCCGGACGTCGACGTCGACTGGCTCGCACCGCTGGTCGAGGGTGCTTATGGCAAGGCGCCGGAACGGTGTTCCCTGTACGGGACCGAGTTGTGGGACCGGCTCGACGAGGAGCAGCGTGGCGAGCTGAGCCGCCAGGAGGCCGCGGCCGCCGCGGCGTCGGGGATCTGGTTCGAGCTGATCCTGATGCAGGGCCTGGTGCGTCACGTGTACAACAGCGACCCGACGACGCACAACGCCCAGTACGCGCTCACCGAGATCGCCGACGAATGCCGCCACAGCACCATGTTCGCCCGCTCGATCGCGAAGACGGGCGGCGTCGTCCGGCGCCCCAGCCGCTCGGCGCACCGGGCGGGCAAGGTGTTCGGCGCCCTCTGCGGCCCGGCGCTGCTGTTCGCCGGGGCCATCTACGTCGAAGAACTCGCTGACGGGATGCAACGCGAGATGATGCGCGACCCCAGCCTGGAGCCGATGATCCGGATGATCTCCCGTATCCACGTGCTGGAAGAGGCGCGCCACATCAGCTTCGCCAAGAACGAACTGGAGCGGGCCTGGGCCCGTCACGGGCGCGTCGGGCGCGAGCTGATCCGCTGGGCGATCGCCGGGATGGCGTTCGTGGCGACGTCGGAGTTGTTGCACCCCAAGACCTACACCTCAGTCGGGCTCGATCCCCGCGAGGCCCGCCAGGTCGCGGAGACGAACCCCCACTGGCGCCGGACCAAGGCGTCGTGGGCGGCCAAGGCCATCGAGCACTTCACCGAGATCGGGCTCATCCGCGGCCCGAGCCGGAGGCTGTGGCGCCGCGCCGGCGTCCTCGGCTGAACACGAACTCCGAAAGGAACACCATGTCCTCACGCACCGGCCAGGTCCTCGGCCTCGGCATCGCCGCGACCGGTCTCGCCCACTTCGCCGCCCCCGCGGCCTTCGAACCCGTGACGAAGATGGCCTTCGCCGCCGACGTCCGCAAGTGGACCTACCGCAACGGCGCCACCGAACTCGCCATCGGGCTGGCGATCGCGGCCACCCCCACCCGCAAGGCGGGGGTGGCCGGGCTGGCCGTCTACGCCGGGTGGCTGGCCAGGAAGGTCCTTGCCCGGCGCTGAGGGATCACCGCAGCCGGTCCTGATTGGCCTCGGCTTCGGCACGGACGGCGGCTTCGAATTCGACGTCGAGTCGTTCGGCGAGTTCTTCCGGGTCGTCGTCGTACTCGGAGTACTCGTGGAAGAGGAGGCGGCAGCCGTGTATGCCGTCGAGGAGGTCTTCGAGCAGGTCGTGGGCAGGCCGCAACGGGTCCAAGAGGCTGATGCGCGCCTGGTCGGGGAGGGACGTCGTGTCGGCGATCCGGCCTTCGGCGGCGGTCATCGCGGTTCGGATCAGGTCAAGGACGACGTCGCGGGGCGTCTCGCCTGAACCAAGCCGCTCCAGGACCCGCGTCGGCGTTTCGACAGCGAGCGCTTCAAGCTCGTCCGCCGCGACCACGACCTCGGACGGATCGCACTCCATGAGGCCGGCGCTGATGGTGGCGGCGGCCTGAAGCCAGTGCGCTGCCGCTACCGCAGCGGCTGTCGGGTCGACTTCGTGGAGAAGCTTTTCCGAGCCGATCGGCTGCTCGCGAAACAGGTCATGGGCGGCGTTCACCTGAAGTGGGGAGGCGTCGGCACGCGTGAGCATCACAGCTTGTTTCGCCCGTTCGGACAGGTCGCCGCGTTCGGCGTGTTCGACGGCGCCGAGCTCGGCTTCGACGTCTGCGATCACCTGCTCGGCCAGGGCCGCGTCGTCGAATTTGTGGAGCGCGCGGCCGACACGGTGTGCCGCTTCCTCGACGCGGATGTAGGACTGGGTCAGGTAGCCGTCCTTCGGAAGGTTGGGTTCCTTCAGGGCCTGGATCACCGTTCCGAACGCGTCGTGCTCACCTTGCCGACGCCAGCCTTCGGTGTTCACCTCCAGGCTGTCCGTGGCGCCGGCCGGATGCGTGTACGTGCGCCACAGCTGGCGGGACAAACCGGTGAGAGTGTCGGCGAGACGCAGCGCGTCCTCCCGAGTCGCTGTCAGGGGAAGTTCGGCGACACCGGCCGCGACGCAGCCGAGACCCGTGTCCCAGGTGCAGATCAGAAGTCGTCGTGTCTCGTCGAACGCATAAACCGTCACGACGATGATCCTGCCGGTAAGGACTCCCGACCGGTCGTGTCGGGCTCGGTGAGCCCGGCGACGCAGCGCAGCAGCGTGGTCGTGTCGCAGCCGCTCGGGCCGAGGAGTGCGATCAGTTCGCCCGGTTCGATGTCAGGCTGACGTCGTCGAGGGCGGTGAGGCGCCCACCGCCTGTGTGCTCAACAATGCCC
Source organism: Amycolatopsis sp. lyj-112 (assembly GCF_046549055.1). NCBI lineage: Bacteria > Bacillati > Actinomycetota > Actinomycetes > Pseudonocardiales > Pseudonocardiaceae > Amycolatopsis > Amycolatopsis sp. lyj-112. The sequence goes on from NZ_JAJPWS010000001.1 coordinate 529,470, forward strand.
TGCTCACCAAGCATTTCCTGGGTCAGTCCCAACCGGGAACCTCGCCGTTGTGCCGGTAACTGCTCGGCGGCAGGCCGAACTCGCGGCGGAACGCGCGGCTGAAGTGGAACTGGTCGACGTAGCCGACGGCGCCGGCGACCGCGGCGACGGACATTCCCGTGCCGGTCAGCAGCCGAGCCGCGCGGTGCAGGCGGCGGGTGCGCACCTCCTGCATGGGGCTGTGGCCGGTGGCCCTCGCGTAGAGGTGACTGAAGCGCGACGGTGACAGCCCGGCGGCGGCGGCGAGCGAGTCCAGGGTGTGCGGGGCCTCCGGGGTCTCGGCAATGAGCTGCCGCACGCGGGCGATGCGCGGGTCAGGGCCCGGCGGTGCGGCGGGAGCACCGGCGAGGTCGGCCAGGCGCACGATCTCTTCGAGCGCGCACAGGGCGAGGGCCTGCTGCTCGGGGCGGGTGGCGAAGGCCGGGAGGTGGACCGGCGACGGCGGGATGTGATCACCGGTGAGCCGGGCGTAACGGCGGAGCCGGTCGAAGGCGGCGTCGATGGCCTCCGCGGCGCCACTCGCCGCCGGTGTCAGATGGCGACTCGTCCCGAGCCAGTTTCCTTGTGGTGCCCGGAAATGTGCCCACAACAGCGACCATTCACCGGCGTCGGGCGCGACTCCGTAGGTGTGCCGCACGCCGGGCTCGATCAGCACGAGCTGCCCCGCGCCGGTTGTCAGGGCCGTGTCCCCGTGGTGCACGACGCCGCGCCCCCGCGTTGTCCACATGAGCAGCCAGCTCGGCGAGCCGATCGGCCGGATCGCCTCGATGCGCTTGGTGAAGGTGCTCTCGCCGACGACGAGCAACCCGGCCGGAGGCGAGGGCGTCGCAGCAGGATCTGTCATCTCCCCGCCAGGTTCAGCCATGTCCGCGATGCCCCGCCCTTCGTACAGTCGAATCCGTCGAGACCCCTACGGCGGAGGCAGAACATGAAGCAGTTGATCGATTCCAGCGACATCGCCGACGACGTCGCGGCGCTACGGGAGCGCATGTCCGAGGACGGCTACCTCTACTTTCCCCGCCTGCTGCCCAGCGACTACGTCACCGGTGTTCGCGCCGACCTCGCGGCCGTGCTCCACGACAGCAGGTGGCTGGCCTCCGGCACCGAGCCGCACGAGCTGCGGGCGTCCGACCGGGCGGTCGAGGAGGGCAAGTCCACCTTCTTCGGCATGTACTCCGCCGTGCAGGCGACGCAGTCCTTCCACGAGCTCAGCGAACGGGAGGAGCTGCGCGGCCTGGCTCAGCGGCTGCTCGGCGAGGAGGTCTTCTGCCACCCGATGCACATCGCCCGCATCACGGCGCCGACGCCTCGGGCCACACCCACGCCCGCTCACCAGGACTACCGCCTCATCCAGGGCGCGGTCGACACCCTGACCATGTGGATCCCCCTCGCCGACTGCCCCTCCGACGCCGGCGGGCTCGAGGTCCTCGCCGGGTCGCACAAGCTCGGCGTGCTCGGTGTGTCCCGGGCGGAGGGCCCCGGCGGGGTCACCGCGCAGGTGGCGGGCAGCGGCGTGGACGACTGGCGCAGCACCCACTTCGGCCAGGGGGACGTGCTCATGTTCACCAGCCTCACCGTGCACGGGGCCCGCCCCAACCTCAGCGACCGGCTGCGGTTGTCGGCGGACATCCGGTGGCAGGCGAGGTCGGAACCGGCCGCCTTCATCGACGGCTACGAGCCGTTCCGGCCGCACTTCCACCCCGACGTGCCCGACTGGCCCACCCTGACCCGGGGCTGGACCTCGACGACCAGCGTCGAGATCCCGGAGGGGCTGACCTATGTCCGCAAGTTCGACTCGATGAGCGAACACGTGCCAACCCCTCCGTCCCGGTTCAGGTGAGCCGGCGCTTAACGGCTGTTTCCAGGTGCGGGCCGGACCCGGTCGAGCTTCGGCGGCCGGACCGGCGACCGCGCCTCCAGGTACTTCCAGAGCGCGTCCGCACCGGAGTAGATGCTCCGATCCTGGTTCCTGGCATCGAAAAGCGCCGTGAACCCGGGTGTGGCGTTGCGGGCGAAGAAGTTGTTGGCCAGAGTCGCGATCCGGTACTCGCGGCCGGCCTTCACCGGCTTCCCGTTGATCCGGATCTTCTTGATGTCGACGTGCTGCCCGAGCGGGGCGCCGGGGTCGTAGGTGTAGGAAACGTTGCCGGAAACGGCCATGTGCCGATACGTCACGACACCGTCGGCCCTCCGCTGCCATTGGCTCTCGATCAGCTCGTCGAGTTTCTCGCCGGTCACCGTCCCGCGCACGACGGCCGGGCCGATGCCGTTCTCGTAGACCGTGCCGAAGACCAGTTCGGAGAACAGCACTCGTCCCGGCGCGTCCGCGGGATTGGCTGGATTGGGGGCGAAGGGTATGTCGCGCAACAAGATTCCCGGCATCGCGACCGCGAGCTCGGCCTGTCCGTCCTTGTTGGCCGCCCAGAGGAACGCATCGGCGGTGACGTTGCCGAGCGTGGACTCCTCGTCGGTGCCGGAGGTGCGGGTGAGATCACCGGTGACCGTGGCGACCTGCTGGTTGCCCCGCGCGGGGAGCCGGTCCTTCCAGTACTTCGCCATCCGCTGCACCTCGGGATCCGGTGCGACATCACGGGTGTTGGCGTGGCTGACCGACTTCGTCCGGTCTCGGCGGACATCGCCGGTCGCCGGGTCCAGCTCCAGGTTGATCTCGTTGATCAGCCTGCCGTGGTTCGCCGCGTCCACCACCGGGCGGGGATTACCGGCCGGGTCGGGCAGCATGCAGTTCACCAGCGCGTGCCAATGCCCGCCGACGATGGCGTCCACCGCCGGGCTGATCTGCTTGTTCATGTCGGCAAGCGGGCCGAACGGTGCGGTGCAGTCGTTGTACCCCGCCCCGTTCGCTTGCGAGAACCCTTCGTGCACAACGGCGACGATGGCCTGGACGCCCCGCCCGCGCAGCTCCTCGGCGTAGCGGTTGATCGTCTCCGCCTCGGGCAGGAACTTCAGTTCGCTCGGCCAGTAGGAGAGCTGCTCTTCCGGTGTGTGGGTGGTCGTGGCGTGGATGAATCCCACCGGGAGCGTGCCGCCGCGACCGTCGTCGACCTGCCGCACGTGGTACGGCTTGACCAGCGGCCGGCCGGTGGCTTCGGTGATCACGTTCGCGGAGTAGTAGTCGAAGTCCGCGCCCTGGAAGCGTTTCCCGGTCGAGTCGGTGAAGCAGAGGTCGCGGTCGGGGCGGCCCTGGCAGGTGCCCTCCATCATATGCTTGAGGTAGGCCGGTTTCCGGTCGATCTCGTGGTTGCCCACGGTGGAGAACTCGACGCCGATCATGTTCATGTACTCGATCGTCGGCTCGTTCCAGAACCACGCGGTCTCCGACGGCCAGCCGGAGAAGTCGTCGCCCGCGGAGAACAGTACGGAGTTCTCCGGTGCGCGCAGCCGGTCGAGGTGCGAGGCGAGATACGCCCCGCCACCGACGGTTTTCGCGGGCTCACCGGCACGCGAGCCGGGCACGGTCGTGGTGTACTCGCCGAAGTAGCCGTGCAGGTCGGTGATCGACAGCAGCTGCACGGGCACCCCGGGCGCGGGCTCGGCCGTCGCGGCCGGTGCCAGTGAGACGGCCAGCGACGCGGCGGTGGCGATCGCCGCCGCGCGCCATCTCTTGGGTGATGCGGACATGGCAGACCTCCTTACTTCTCGGGGCGGAGCAGAGCGTTGCCCTGTTTGACAGCCTCTCCGGCGGCGTCGGGGACGTTGACCGATCCGAGGTACATGTCGTTGAAGATCTGGTTGATTTTGGGTTCCGCCGCGGCGAAGCCGGACACGATCGGGAAGTTCACCGTCTTGCCGCGCGCCTCGTCCAGGAACGGCTGGGTGTCGATGCCCTTGGCCTTCCAGTGCTCGACGTAGCGCGGGGCGAGGTCGTTGATGGCAGGGAAGACATAGCCGCCCTCGGCCATGATCGCCTGCGCCTCCGGGGTGGCCAGGAACGACACGAGCTGCTTGGCCTGGTCGGGATGCTCGGTGCGGGAGTAGACCGCCTCGCCGAGGCCGTTGATGATCACGACGCGGCCTGCCTTGCCCGCGGGAAGCGATGCGGTGCCGATCGGGAAGGTCGAGCTGGGGGCGACGAAGGGCAGCAGCGCGTTGTTGGCCGGGAAGACCGCGACCTCGCCGCGCTGGAACATCTCGGTGGCACGGCCCGCGGGCGGATTGGTCTGCTCGGCGGGCGGGGACACGTGCCACTTCTTGATCAGGTCGACGCCCCACTGCAACGCCTCGACCGAAGCGGGCTCGTTGAAGTTGAACATGCCGTAGGGCTTGGTGATCGTCGTGCCGCCGTTGCTCGGGATCCAGTTCAGCCACTGGGTGCCCGAGTGGTTCCAGGAGGCGAAGCCCCACCGCTTGACCTTGGCCGGGTCGAAGCCGGATTCATTGGGGTGCTTGCCGTTCACGTCGACGGTGAGCTTCTGCATCAGCGGCAGGAACGTCCCGGATCCGTCGGGCGCCCAGGTCAGTGGCTCGGTGGGCATCTCGACGCCGGCCTCGGCGAAGACCTGCTTGTTGTAGAGCATCCCCGGTACGCCCCAGTCCTTGGGGACGGCGTACATCTTTTCCTTGTAGGTAAAGGAATCCACGACGTTGGGGTGGTACTTGTCCTTGGTCAGGCCGGACTGCTCCACGGCGGCGGAGACGTCCATCAACGCGCCCTGCGTCGCCAGTTCGGGGAAGTTCGCGGGCGTCATCCAGAACACGTCGGGCGCGGTGCCGGAGACCATCTCGGTGACGAGCTTGGTCCAGTATTGGTCGTAGGGCTGAAGCTCGATCTTGACGTCGATGCCGGGGTGCTTGGCCTTGAACGCCTCGAAGACCTTCTCGTAGCCCTTCTGCTGCTGCTCGTCCCAGATTCGGTAGGTCAGTGTCGTCTTGCCGTTGCTGTCGCCGCTGCCGCCGCAGGCGGCGACCAGCCCGACCAGTGCGCCGGCTGTCAGCGCGCTGAGCATCTTCCGCCGGAAATTCGAGAGCTTCATGGGGACACTCCTTTGTGTCACTTGAGTCCGGTCAGGGCGACCGACCGGACGATGTAGCGCTGGAAGAAGACGAAGACGAGCAGCATCGGCAGCAGCGTGAGCAGGCTGCCTGCCATCATCCGGGTGTAGTCGATGCCGATCTCCGAGCGCAGGGCGGCGATCGCGACGGTGACCACGCGGGTGTCCTCGCTGCTGGTGATGATCAGCGGCCACAGGAAGTTGTTCCAGGACGAGATCACCGTGACGATCGCCAGCGTGGCCAGGATCGGCCTGCTCAGCGGCAGGATGATCCGCCACAGGATGGTCAGGTGCCCCGCGCCGTCCATCCGCGCGGCCTCCTCGATCTCGCGCGGGATGCTGCGGAAGAACTGGCGCATCAGGAAAATCCCGTATGGCGTGCCGAAGACGTACGGCGCGACGAGCCCGTACCAGCTGTTCACCAGGTCCAGCTCACGCATGATCAGGAACAGCGGGATCAGGGTCACCACGTTGGGCACCATCAGGGTGGCCAGGTACAGCCAGAACAGCGCGTTGCGGCCCCGGAAGTCCAAGCGCGCGAACGCATACGCCGCCAGCGTGGTGAAGATCAGCTGCCCCACGGTGAGGACGGTGACGAAGATGAAGGTGTTGAGGATGGACTGCGCGAAGTCCGAGCTCAGCAGCGCGCCGAGGTTCTCCAGCGTCGGCGAGGACGGCGGCGCCCACGGTGCCGCCTCGAAGAGCTCACCGCGCGGTTTCAACGCGGTCGAGACGATCAGCCAGTACGGGAAGACCGACATGGCCGCCCCGATGATCAGCGTCGCGTAGAGGGCGGCGCGGCGGGAGGGCCGCCGCCGCCGGGTGGTCGTGGTCACGGTCGGCCCCTCTCAGGTCAGGTCGTAGGTCGTGGTGCGGTTGAAGTACCGGACCTGCGCCATGGTGACCGCGAGGATGATCAGGAACAGCACCATCGCGATGGCGGAGGCGTAGCCGAATTCGAACTGCCGGAACGCGGTCTGGTAGATCGTGTAGTTGATGACCTCGGTGCTGTTGCCGGGACCGCCGTTGGTCATCACGAAAACGGTGTCGAAGACCTGGAACGAGCCGATCACGTTGGTGACAAGGACAAAGAACAGCGTCGGGCGCAACAGTGGCAGTGTGATCGCGAAGAACTGCCGGACCGGCGACGCCCCGTCCAGCGAGGCCGCCTGGTAATAGTCCTTCGGGATGGACTGCAACCCGGCGAGGAAGAACAGCATGTTGTAGCCCGCGAACTGCCACACCTGCGTCGCCGCCACCGAGGGCAGCGCGAGGCTGGGCGAGGACAGCCAGCTCGGCCCGTCGATCCCGAAGATCCCCAGGAAGGAGTTGACCGCGCCGTTGGCCGGGTCGAAGATCCAGCCCCACACCAGGCCCATCACCACCGGCGTCGCCATCCAGGGCAGGACGAACAGCGCGCGAAAGATCTTCACGCCGCGCACTCGCTGGTTGAGCAGCAGCGCGAGCAACAGGGCCAGCCCCGTCTGCACCGGGATGGTCAGGACCACGTAGGCGATGGTCACCAGCAGCGAGTGGCCGATCCCGCCGTCGGCGAAGAGCCGCTCGTAGTTGGCCAGCCCGACGAACTCCGGCGTGGCCAGCAGCTTCCAGTCGAACAGGCTCAGCCCGGCGACGATCAGTACCGGCAGCAACAGGAACGCGACGACGCCGAACAGGCTCGGGGCCACAAAGGCATACGCCGTCAGGGTTTCCCGCACCCGCCGCCGACGTCCCCGTGGTGGCACCGGCCGGGTCGAGACCGGTGGCGGTGGGGTCGGCACCGTGAGGACCTGAGCCATGGTGGACTCCCTTCCGGAGAGATCAGGCAGGATCGGTTGACGGCGTGAGCAGCTCGCGGGTGCGCGTGGCTCCCCACTCGTCGAGGTCGGCGAGGCGATCGCTCGAACACCTCCACCCACCGCTGGAGGCCACGTGATCCGCCCAGCCGGCGCGGTCTTCCACGCGCGGAGACACCAGCAGGCAGTCGGGATCGTTGACCCACAACCGGCCGTGCATGAACTCCCGCGCGGCCCCGGCGAGCCGCGCGCCGAGCTGCGAGGGCTGACTGACGTCCCCGGACTTGGGTTCGACGGCGACCGCGGTGTCCGGGCTGACCCGCATGGCGTCGACGAGTCCCACACTGGGCAGCATCGGTGCGCCGCAACCGAGAACGGTCGAGTCCGGCCCGACCGCCTCGCGGATGATCCGCATCCCCGCCACGTAGGCGTCGTGCGCCGACGCGTCGGCGTGCCGCGGGCCGGGGTGCGCTCCGGCGTAGATGTAGTCGATTTTGAAGAACGAAAACCCGGTCGCCACAAGGGATCTGAACACGCCGCCGAGATGCTCCGCCGCGCCCGGGTGCGTCACGTCGAGCACCGCGATGTCCCGGTCCCACTCGCGCATCGCGGGCGTGCCCCGCACCAGCCAGTCCGGATGCTCGGTCGCCACCCGGCTGTCGGCGGCGACGAAGAACGGCGTCAGCCAGATGCCCGCGCGCCGCCCGGTGTCGGCGACGCGTTTCGCCACTCCTTCAAGGGATCCGAAGCCCGGCCGGATGTCGAGCCAGTCCCCGATCGCGCTCTGATAGCCGTCGTCGAGCTGGATGATCTCCAGCGGCAGCTCCAGTCGTTCGGCGTGCACCAGGGTGTCGGCGATGTCCTGCTCGGTGACCTTGTTCCAGTGCCCGTACCAGCTGCTCCACCCCGGACCGAGCGGACGGACCGCCGTCACGCCACCGGCGGCCGCCACCTCCTCAGCCCAGGCGACGAGCGCGCGCGGGAGGTCGGCGTGCTCGGTCTCCCGGACAGCGCCCAGGCTGGAGACGACGAGCCGGTCCCCGAGCGCGTGCACGCGGATGGAGGGGACTTCGGCGGAGTGATCCACCGCGGACCACGACCGCACCGGGCCGCCGTCGCCCGGGTCGATCACGATAAGTCCCTCGCCCTGGAAGCCGGACTCCGGCATCGGCCGGTCGAAGCGGAAGCAGCTCGCCGCGACCTGCGCCGAGGACGGCCGGGGCGAGGTCGCGTCACCCGGGTAGGTGCCGGTGGGACTCCAGGACTGCCAGCCCTGCTCGAAGACGCGCGCCCGGGCCGGCACGCAGGCAACCTCGGCGATCGGAAGGTACATCGGCGTCCCTTCGTGGTGGTTTTCGTTCATTTGTGTGCATACTAGCCACAGAATGAGCAATATATGCTCACTCTAGACGGTAATTGAACAGAAAGAAACATGTATACGCATACAGGGAGGCAGTGATCATGAGCCACGACGACGCACGAGAGCGGGCGGCGCACCTCGTTCCCCGACCGCGCTCGGTGCTGCTCGGCGCGGGGGTGCTCCAGCTTCCGGCCGAACTCCCGGTGCGCCTGGACGTGCCGGCGGAGGAACGGGCGGCGGTCCTGCGGGCGATCGCGCTGCTGCCCATGGCCGGCAAGGTCGTCACCGAACCCGCAGGTCTGCAGGTGCTGCTCCGCGCGGGCGCGACCCCTCCCGAGGGTTACGTGCTCGACGTGACCGAGGCCGGAGTGACCATCACCGCGGCGGACCGTTCCGGTGTCGTGTATGCCGTGCAGACCCTGCGCCAGCTCCTTCCCGACGCCGCTTACCGGCAGGCCGCGCCGTCGGACATCCTGTGGGTCGCACCGGTCATCCGCGTCGAGGACAGCCCACGATTCCGCTGGCGCGGAATGCTCCTCGACGTCGCCCGGCACTTCCTGCCCAAGCGGGAGGTGTTGCGCCACATCGACCTGATGAGCGCGCACAAGCTGAACACCCTGCACCTGCACCTCAGCGACGACCAGGGCTGGCGGGTGGAGAGCCTTCGCTTCCCGCGCCTGCACGAGGTCGGCAGCTGGCGGGCGACGAGCCAGGTCAGCCACTACTCCGACGAGGTCGTCCACGACGGCACACCGCACGGCGGCTACTACACCCGCGACGACCTCGCCGAGATCATCGCCTACGCGGCGGACCGCGCGATCACGGTCATCCCGGAGATCGGCGTTCCCGGCCACACCGGCGCCTTGCTGGCCGCCTACCCGGAGTTCGGGTCCCCGTCCGTGCCAGATCGCGCGGTGCACCCGAACTGGGGCGTGCACGACGCACTCCTGGCTCCGTCGGAGCAGTCCCTGGAGTTCCTGCGCCTCCTGCTCGACGAGCTGCTTCCGCTGTTCCCTTCCCCTTACGTGCACGTGGGTGGCGACGAGTCCGTCCTGCGGGCGTGGGACAACGACCCGGTGGTGCGTGCGTTCGCCGACAAGCGGGGGCTTTCCGGGAGCGCCGAGATCTTCGCCGCCCTGATGGCCGAAGTGCGGCAGATGCTGGCTGAGCACGGCAAAACACCGATCACGTGGGACGACAGCTTTGCCGCGCAAGGAACCGCCGCCGACGCGGAATCGACCACCACGCTGGTCATGGCGTGGCGTGGCGCGGAGGTCGCCCGCCGGGCGGCGGCAGCCGGTCACGACGTCGTGCTCTCGCCGGTCATGCCGACCTACTTCGACTACTTCCAGGAGGCCCACCCCGACGAGCCACTCGCGATCGGCGGCCCGGTCACCCTCGGCGACGTCGCCTCGTGGGAGCCGATCCCGCAGGACTGGTCCGAGGCCGAAAGTGCTCGTGTGCAAGGGATCCAGTGCCAGATGTGGACCGAGTTCGTCGAGGACCCGCGACTGGTCGACTACCTCCTGTACCCGCGAACGTGTGCCTTCGCGGAGATCGCTTGGGGCTCCCGCACGCAGGATCTCCACCGGCGGCTGCCCCGCCACCTTGACCGGCTGGCGGCGGCCGGAGTCGAGTTCCGCCCGCTGACCGGCCCGGCGCCGTGGCAGCGCGGCGGCACCGGCCGTCGAGCCCATCGCGCCGGGGTCCCGATGGCCGAGCGTCTCGCGAACTACGCCGACGCGGCCGCGACCGGAACCGTGGCGGATAGCCCTGATGTGTAAGGAATCCCGTGCGCGGTGACGGTGCACAGACGCCGTCACCGCGGCGGAGTCCGGATCGATCGGGCGAGATCCAGCGCGGCGACGTGGTGCGGGTCCCCGGCCAGCAGCGCGGCCAACCGATCACCTGCGCGTACGTGCTGCCCGTCGAGAATGTCGAGCTGCGCCCGCAAAAAGCCAACTCGGCGCAGCTGTGCAGCGACCAGATCCTCGGTGAACAACAACATCGACGGCAGCGAAGTCGCGAAGTAGTCCACGGTCGCCGGGCTCGCCTCCAACGTGTCGCAGAAGGCGCGCAACGCCTCGGTGAGCCGGTCGGCTTCCTCGGTGCGACCAAGCCTGCGCAGCGCGAGCACCGAAGAGTAGGTCGCCTCGGAGTAGGGCTGGGTACTCATCCCCAGGAAGTCACCCTGCTGCGCGGCGGCCAGCTCCCACGCCGCCCGGTCGCCCAGCACGTCACCCCGTATCAGGTGCAGCTGCGCGGTGTTCGCGAGCGGATGCCTTGCCTCGCTGAGGGATTCCGGCGGCGCGAACGCATCGTCCACTGTGGATTGCAAGCGGCACAGCCGGTCCCACACGCGTAGCACGTCGCCCTCACCGCCCTCCCACGGTTGGAAGGTGCGGCCGAGCAGCAGTTCGCGGGCCTCGTCGAGCCGGTCGGCGGTGATCAGCAGGTGCGCGAGCTCAAGGGTGGCGTCGTCCCGCGTCTCGACCAGGGCGCGGTTCCGCAGGAGCCAGTCCAGTCGTTGCCCGGGCGGCACGCCGCGCCTCGCACTGAGCTGGTCACGCTCGAAGATCAACCTGGCGTCGTCCCCCGCGACGGCGAGCGCGGAGTCGTAGGCCGCGCATGCCTGGTCGGCGTCACCGAGGTGGTTGAAGGCCGCGAGCCCCAGATTCCGCCACACCACGGGATCATCCGGGACGATCGCCGCTGCGGCATTCCAGGCCGTGCACGCGTCATCAGGGCGTCCGTTGGCGTAGAGCCAGTGTCCGAGCAGCGCGCGAGCCCGCGCGTCCGTGTCGTCAGAGTTCGCCGCACGCTCCAACGTCGACGCGTCGTCCAACCGCGAAGGAAAACACCACGTCGCGTCGAGAGTTTGCGCCCTCCCAACGGCTTCACGCGCCTCGTGGTCCCTGCCCAGCCTGCGCAGCACCTCGGCTCGGTGGTACTCCAGCAACGGCCCGGCCGCGGTCTGTCCGATCGCGCGAGAACTCTCCCGCTCGCGGGCGACGTCGAGCACCCGCAGCGCCGCATCGTGCTCACCAACGCCGACGTACTCCAGCGCAAGGTCAAGGCAGGTCTGCGCGTCCGTGGTGAGAGGCAGGCCAAGCAGATCGCGCGTCCACCAGTCCAGGGGATCAAGCGCACGGGTGGCTTCGGCAAGTTCTGCCGCTTGACCGTCTTTTCCGTTACGACGCAACACAATCACCTGGAGCGCACGGGCCTGTAGGTGCTCCGGCTCGGTGCGCAGCACATCCTGAAGCCTGGCCAGCGCCTCCTTGTTCCGCCCGTGTGCGGCGTCGATGCGCGCCATGCGATAGCCCGCCGGTGCCCGCCACGCACGCGCCCAGGAGCTGGAACCATATACGTCGTAAGCCTCTTCGGCCCGGCCGAGTCGCTCCAGCACGAGACCGAGGCAGTACAGCGCGGTCGTATCGACCGGGTTGGGGTTCAGCGTCGTCAGCCGGGAAACGGCTACCCGCAACAACTTCTCCGCCTCCGCGAAGTCACCACGCTGATACGCGCGCCCAGCGAGCCCGACATTGGCCGCGACCTGCGCGGGATCGCGGCGCACTGCCTCACGCCAGTACAGCTCCGGCGAGCGCGTCGCGTGCCGGTACTGATCGAGGTGCGCGCCGATCACGGCCAGCTCTTCCACGGTCGGCACGTCCTCGGGCGCGGCGGGCTCGCGTGCCGGGGTGACTTGATCGTCCGCACTGGGGACCAGGGAATCCCACTCCACCAACAGTTCGTCACGGTGGAGGACGCGCAGCACGAGTCGATCAGCGGGCCGCGTCAGCGGGATGTTCTCCTGGAAGGGTTTGCCCGGCGCGATGTCGGCGCGCACCTCGGCGACCTCGGCCCCAGTGCCGTCGACGAGCGACAAGCGGCATCCGGGGCGGTCAGCCGTCACTGCGACTCCGACCCGCGCGCTCGTTCCCCGGAGGTCCACCCGCACCGCGGCGTCCACGGTTGCCGCCTGCACCGGACCGATCTCCTGAATCGGATACCAGAACTGGGAAAACACCTTCGTCTCCCCGGGCGCGACGAAGGAGAAGTCCGGCTGGTTGTCGGTGAAAACCCCGGCCATCAATTCGACATAGGCCGAACCGTCGTCGGTCAGATTGCGGCCCCACGCGTCACCGAACTCCGAAGCGCCCCAAGTCCACTGCTTCTTCCCGACAGCGATCTGCCGATCGGCGACGTGCACGAACCCGGCCCGCGCGGCATGGTCATAGCCGCCGAAGAACGTTTCCTTGCTGCCCACACACATGTACGAGGTCGGCACCGGGATGGTGCGGTACCAGTCAAGGCGGTCGCCGCGGACCCGCACGCCACCGGCGACCGTGTCGACCTCGTCGTGCCGGGCCGGGTAGTCGACCCCGTAGTAAGCCCGATCCGCGGCGGGGAAGCCGGTCGTCGCGCGCTTGGCGTGATCGGCGACCACGCGCACGTCACGGGGGAAGAACGACTGGTAGTTCTCATCCGCTCGCGCGGCGATATTGGTCCACCACAAGAACGTCCGGGTCCGCTCGCAGCGGTTGTACAGCCGCACCCGCAACTCCAGGACGGCGCTGTCGGGCCGCATCCGGACGCCGTGCATCCCCTTCATCCGGTCGAAGGGGTCGTGGTCGGAGCACCACACGGTCACGGCGCCATCGGGCTCGTGCTCGATCTCGACGTCGGTCGGCAGGAACGTGGCGGGGCGATGGTGCTGCGGCCAGTTGAACTCGACTCCGCCGGAGATCCACGGGCCGGTCAGGCCGACGAGAGCGGGCTTGATCACCGGGTTGCGGTAGAAGAAGTCGTAGTTTCGGGTGCGGTCGAAAGCAACGTGAATGCGGCCACCGAGCTCGGGCAGCACCATCAGCCGCAGCCAGCGGTTCTCCAGGTGCACCGCGTCCCACTCCGCCGGGGCCTTCACCGGGCTGATCCGGTCATGGAACGGCAGTGGATACACCCGCCCGGAGGAGCCCTGATAGACGCGCCGGTCCAGGTAGGCGGGATACCGGTCGGGGGCCTCGGGAAGGTAGCTGTCGATCATCACCCCCGCCCGCCACGCCGCGACCCCGGCCTCGGCGTGCTCGGCGGGGCGGGACGGCAGGATCAGCGTCGATTCACCCTGTGACATGCGGCAACGCTATGCCCGGGCACCCGTTCGGCGGGATGGCCGAATCGACCGAGTCACCTGGACGATTCGACGGCCGGCTGTACGGTGTGCGGATGCTGCTGCCCGATGGCTTCCCAGGTCAGCGGTTGCGCGTGCTGCCGCGGCCGCTGGTGGCGTCGGCCCTGCGCAGAGCCCCGACCTCGGGCCTGCTCGTCACCGACGCCGGGTACTTCCCCAGCGCGGCCAACCACGGCATGCACCGTCCGCGCAGCGCACCAGAAGCCATCGTGATCGTCTGCACCGACGGGGTCGGGCACTGCGAGGTCGACGGCAGGGTGAGCGTGATCAGGCCGGGAAACGCCCTCGTCCTGCCCCCGACCCGCCCGCACTTCTACTGGGCGGACTCGCGCGACCCCTGGACGATCTGGTGGCTGCACGCCGCGGGCTCCCAGGTCTCGGAGCTGCTCTCGGTCGTCACGCCGGACGGCGGAGAAGCCATCATCGAGGTGTGCGACGCCTACCGGGCCGTCTCGGCGATCGACGACGCCATCGGCTTCCTCGAACGGGACGAGACCTTCCCGCACCTTATCTCGGCCTCCGGCGCGGGCTGGACCCTGCTGGCGCAGCTGGCCGCGGACGCACTGACCGAAACCCACCAGCCCACCGAGCCGGTTCGCCAGGCGCAGGAGTACCTGCGGCACAACTTCGCGAAGCCGGTGATCGTCAAAGAGCTGGCGCGCACGGCGGGCCTGTCCCCCTCGCACTTCGCGGCCCTGTTCCGGATGGCGGCGGGCTGCGGCGTGGTCGAATACGCCAAGCGCCTGCGGATGGCCCGAGCGCGCGAGCTGCTGGCCACCACGTCCCGCGACATCTCCGAGATCGCCAGGACCATCGGCTACAACGACGCGTTCTACTTCTCGCGCACTTTCCGCAGAGAACACGGTTGCAGCCCCAGCGAGTACCGCCGCGGGAAGAACTAGGGCGTGTCCTGCGGATCTTGTTCATGATCGTGTGCTGACAATTGGGTTGTGGTTGGTCGTGGTGAGCTGACGGATAAGGCGTGGGCGGTGATCGCGCCGTTGTTGCCTGCGGAGACGGGGCAGCGGGGTGGGCGGTGGCGTAGTCACCGGCAGGTGATCAACGCGATTCTGTGGCATGAGCGCACAGGTGCGCCGTGGCGTGATCTGCCTGAACGGTATGGGCCGTGGAAGACCGCGCATGAGCGGTTGCGGAAGTGGACCGCGGACGGGACGTGGGATCGGGTCCTGGAGCAGGTGATCGTCAAGGACGACTCGCTGGGAACGTTGGAGGACCATGTCGAGTTCGTGATCAGTGTGGATTCCACGAGTGTCCGGGCGCATCAGCACGCGGCCGGTGCCCGGAAAAAAAGGGCTGCGCGGACTGGATCGAAGACCTCGCGATCGACGGGGAATGCCTCGGACGCTCCCGAGGCGGACTGACCACCAAGCTCCACCTGGCCGTCAACGCGGCCGGTCTGCCGTTAGCGGTGATCCTCACGCCCGGTCAGGCCGGGGACAACCCGCAACTGCTGCCGCTGCTGGACGACATCCGTGACATCGAGGTGGACGGGCAGAAAGTGCGGGTCGGGCGGGTGCTGGCCGACAAGGCCTACACCCACCCGAGTACCCGGAAGGCGCTGCGGGAGCGCAGGATCAAGGCCACCATTCCCGAACGCGGCGACCAGATCGCCCGCCGCAAAGCGAAGGGCAAGGCCGGTGGCAGGCCACCGGCCTTCGACCCCGACCTCTACAAACTCCGCAATGTCGTCGAGCGATGCTTCAACCGCCTCAAACAATTCCGAGGCCTAGCGACCCGATACGCCAAACGAGCTGCCTACCACCGCGCCGAGATCATCCTCGCCTGCATCATCCTGCACCTCCGATGAAGATCCCCAGGACACACCCTAGTGACTTTCCCTGTTCAAACCCGTAGGCGGAAAATCTCCAAGATTCTTTTGAACCGCATCGAGCCGCCGTCCGTGTTGGTGGCGCGGGGAGTTCCAGAGGGCCTGGAACCAACAGGTGCAGGGGAGAAACGTGCTTCGCAAACGAACGGGTTCCGACGGGACGGCCAACATCGCGGACCAGATAGTCGCCCGTCAAGGATCTCGCCAAGGTGGGCTTTGACGACACGGTCACTTCGATCTTATTCGGCTGAAGCAGAACAGAGACGGGAATGGTGTGATGAAGCGTCGGTCCGGCTGGACGATCCTGGTGAGTCTGTTCGCTTCCACCCTGTTCCTCACCGGTTGTGCCGCGACTGTAGGGGGAGCGGCACAACCGGTGGATCCCACCCAGGTCGCCGGGCTCGCGGTCAGCGACGGCCCGAGTGGTCTCAAGCCCGGCGTGCTCGACGCCGGTCTCCCGGTCACCGGCGGGGACGGCGGCGCGATCGACAAGCTCGCGGCCAACGCGGTCGCCGACGTCCAGCGGTACTGGCGGGAGCACCTGCCGGCGATCTTCGACCGCGAGTTCCAGCCGTTGGCCAACCTCGTGTCGTACGACTCGGCGGGCCGCGGCCGGGTGATCTGCGGAACGTCGACGGCCGGGCTGGTCAACGCGTTCTACTGCTCCGGCGACGACGTCGTCGCGTGGGACCGCGGCGAACTGTTGCCCATGCTCGAAGACTCCATCGGCCCGGCGGCCGTGATGGCCGTGCTCGCCCACGAGATCGGTCACGCCGTCCAGTTCCGGCTGGGTCTTGCGGCGGCCACCCCGTCGATCGTCAAGGAACAGCAGGCCGACTGTTACACCGGCTCGTACCTGCGTTGGGTGGCCGAGGGGAAGTCGCCGATGTTCCAGGTCTCCACCGGACGCGGTCTCAACGAGGTGCTCACCGCGCTGTTCCAGATCCGCGACTCCGCCGGAGTGGCCTTCGACGACGACGGCGCCCACGGCAACGCGTTCGACCGCGTCTCGGCGTTCCAGTTCGGGTTCACCGACGGGCCCGCCCGGTGCTCGATGATCGACGAGGCCGAGGTCGAAGGCCGCAGCACCCAAGGCGGCTTCGGTTCGGCCGCGGCGAACGAGGAAGCGGCGGCGGAGAACGTCCGCCTCGACAACCGTGAAGCGCTGTCCGACCTCACCACCAGCCTGCGCCAGGCGTTCCGGCTCGCGGCCACCCCGCCGACGCTGACCACCGGTGCCGCGTGTGGTGTGACGACGGAGGACGCGCTGGCGTCGTACTGCTCGGAGTCCAACCAGATCAACCTCGACCTCGACGGCCTGGTCCGCATCGGCACCCCGCCACGCAGAGGACGTCAGGGCGGCATCGGTGACTTCGCCGCTTTCGCCGAGGTCGCGTCGCGCTACACCCTCGCGGTCCAGCAGGAAGGCGGATTCCGCCTCGACGGCCCGGTGGCCGCGCAGCGCACCGCCTGTCTCACCGGGTTCTGGGCCTCGACCATCGTGGACGGCAAACGCGGGTCGCTCTCGTTGTCGCCCGGCGACCTCGACGAGGCCATCGCCGAAATGCTGACGCAGAACAGCCTGATCGCCGCGGACGTCCGGGGTCGGACGCTCCCGGCGGGCTTCGCCAGGGTCGCGGCCTTCCGCGACGGCTTCTCCTCCGGCAGCCAAGCGACCTGCGGCGAGAAGTACCGCTAGCAAGGCGCGTGAAGGCCCCCTTCCCTCTGCTGAGCCGAGGGAAGGGGGCCTTCACGCGCAAGCGGTCAGATCACACGAAGGCGCTTTGGCCGGTGATGGCTTTCCCGACGATCAGGGTGTTCATCTCGCGAGTGCCTTCGAACGAGTAGATCGCCTCGGCGTCGGTGAAGAACCGCATGATGTCGTTGTCCAGCACGATCCCGTTGCCGCCGAAGATCTCGCGGCTCCAGGCGACGACCTCACGCATCCGCGACGTCACGAACGCCTTGGCCAGCGACGAGTGCTCGTCCTTGAAGATCCCCGCGTCCTGCAGCCGGGCCAGTTGCACCAGCATGCCCCACGACGCGGTGATGTTGCCGAGGCTCTTCACCAGCAGGTCCTGCACCAGCTGGAACCGCGCGATCGGGCGGCCGAACTGCTTGCGCTCCTTGGCGTAGTCCAGCGCGAGTTCATAGGCGCCGATCATCACGCCCAGCGCCTGCCAGCCCACTCCGCCGCGGGTCGCCCGCAGGATCTCCGCGACGTCGCGGAACGAGTCGATGCCCTGCAGCCGGTCGGCCTCCGGGACCCGAACGTCGGTCAGCGTGATCTCCGCGTTCTCCACGATCCGGAAGGCGAACTTGTTCTCGATCTTGACCGGGACGAACCCGGGCGAGCCCTTCTGGACCACGAAACCCTTGACGTTGTTGTCGTCCACGTCCCGGGCCCAGACGATCACCAGGTCGGCGAAGGTGGCGTTGCCGATCCACTTCTTGGCACCGTTCAAGATCCAGGTGTCGCCGTCCCGCTTGGCTGTTGTTCGCATGCCGCCAGCGACGTCGGAGCCGCCGAGCGGCTCGGTCATCGCGAACGCGCCGATCTTGTCCATCGCCGCCATCTGCGGCAGCCAGCGGTCGCGCTGCTCCTGGTCGCCGCCGGCGTAGATGCTGTACATCGCGAGTCCGTTGTGGACACCGAAGAACGTGGCCACGGAAGGATCCGTGCGGGTCATTTCCATCGCCATCATGCCGTTCAGCAGGTGGCTCGTCGCGGGAAGGTGCTCGCCGTAGCCCTCGTAGGGCAGGCCGGTCAGCCCGAGTTCGCGGAACTTGCCGATGAGTTCGTGCGGGAACTCGCCCTTCGCCCAGTACTCGTTCACGAGCGGCTTGACCTCGGTGCGCATGAAGTCGCGTGCCTTGAGCAGCAGCTTGCGCTCCTCCTCCGGCAGCAGCGTCTCGTAGTCGTAGAAGTCGGCGGTCAGCTGGTCTTCGAGCGTGCTGGTCATCTCAGTTCTCCTCCTTGCGGGTGCTGCCGGCACTGTCCAAAGCGGACAGCACCGCGAGCTGCTTGCGGTCGCGCGCCTCGGAGAGTTCCGAGTACGTGGAGGAGCCGTAAGCGGATTCCACGGCTTCGATGAGCCGTTCCTGTTCTTCCGGGTTCTGCGAGGGCTGGCCGAGACCGGCCCACATTTTCTTCATCGACTTGCCGATGTGCTCGGCCATGTGCCGGTAGCCGCCGGGGCCACCGCCCAGGTGCGAGCCGAGGAACGGCCCGACGGTCGACCACCGGATACCGAGCGAGTTCGTCATCACCGCGTCCACTTCGGACGGCGACACGACACCCTGCTCCACGAGGTAGATCGCCTCGCGGCTCAGCGCGTTCTGCAGCCGGTTGCCGACGAACCCGGGGATCTCCTTGCGTTCCACCACCGGGGTGCGGCCGACGAACCGGTAGAACTCGACGGCGCGGTCCACCGACTCGGCGCTGGTGCGCTCACCGGGGACGACCTCGACCAGCGGGATCAGGTGCGGCGGGTTGAACGGGTGTCCGATGAGGACACGCGACGCGTCGTCGAGTTCGTCGGCGAACGCCGTCGAGGGGATCGCCGACGACGAGCTGAGCAGCAGCGTGTGAGCGGGGGCCTCGCGGACCAGGGTCGCGAACAGTTCGCGCTTGAACTCGACGTTCTCGGGCCCGTTCTCCTGCACGACATCCGCGTGGCGGACGGCCTCGGCGACGTCAGCGGCGAGGTGGACGCGAGGGGCGAGGTCCGCGACGTCCCGGCCGAGGTGCGGGGCGAATGCTTCCAGTGCGCCGGCGACGGCGTCGGCGAGGTCCGGCCGCGGGTCGGAGACCCAGACGTCCATGTCGTGCGAGGCGAACAACGCCGTCCATGAAAGGCCGATGGTTCCGGCGCCGATCACCGCGACGGTACGAAAAGTCATGACCGTGCTCCCTTCAAGTAGTCGAAGACCGGCTTGACCGGAGCGAGCGTCAGGTCGGTGAGGATGTGGCTCGCGGAAACGACCTCCAGCACCGGGAGATCGGCCAGCGGAGCCAGGACGTGCTGGAACAGCTGCAACCGCGCCGGGCCGGTCCACGCCTCCTTGACCACCACGTCGGTGATCTCGGTGCGGACCAGTTCGAAGACCCGGGGCGAACCGTCGTAGTCCGGGATGGTCTTGAGCATGAACGTCGGCACGGTGATCTGCGCTTCCGCCTCGCGGACGTCCAGCCGGTTGTGCTTGTAGCCCATGGTCGCGGTCGCGACCCGCTGGCTGCCGTAGTCGAGGGTCCCGAGGAGCGCGCCGTTCTCGGCGAACAGCTTCGGTGAGCCGATGGTCTTCGGGTAGGCGCTGATCTCGCGACCGGACGCGGTGGCCGGGAAGTTGTCGAGGTACATCGCGTGCAGGTACTCGCCACGCTCGCCCTCGAAGCTCACCGGGATCGCCTGCCCGGACTCGGTGTAGGGCCCGTAGCCGCTGACGTCGCCCATTTTCATCACCTCGAACCGCACCAGCGGCTCGTCGATTTCCAGGGGCTCCGGGACGACGGCGCGCAGGGCGTCGGCGTCGGTGCGGTAGACGATGTTGAGGTATTCGCGGTTCGTGAACCGGGGCACCACCGGCGCGTACGCCGGATTCGTGAGCGGTGTGGTCACGTGCTGGAGGACTTCTTGCTGCTTCATCTCACTCACCGGTCCCTCTTACTTGCCAGTCCACTGTGGAGTGCGGCGTTCGGCGAAGGCCTGCATGCCTTCCCGGACGTCGGCCGAGTTCATCAGCGCGGGCATCGCCGCACGCTGGGTCGCAAACGCTTGCGCGTCGGGGACGCCGTCGGCGGCGCGGACGATCTTCTTGACCAAGGCCAGCGCCAGGGGAGCGTTGGCGGCCACCTGCTCGGCGAGTTGCAGGGCGACGGCCGCGGCCTCGCCCGCCGGGACGACCCGGTTCGCCAGGCCCAGCCGTCCGGCGCGCTGGGCGCTGATCGGCTCTCCGGTGAGCAGGAACTCCATCGCCAGGTGGTGCGGGATCCGCTTCGGCAGCCGGATCACGCCACCGCCGGCGGCGATCAGCCCGCGCTTCACTTCGGGCAGCCCGAACTGCGCGTCCTCGGCGGCGACGATCAGGTCGCAGCCCAGCGCCAGTTCGAACCCGCCGCCCATGGCCCAGCCTTCGACGGCCGCGATCAGGGGCTTCGACAGTTCCGCCTCGGTCAGCCCGCCGAATCCGCGGCCGGGGATCTCGGGCGATTCGCCCTTCAGCGCCGCCTTGAGGTCCATGCCGGCGCTGAACGAGCCGTCCGCGCCGGTCAGGACGCCGGCCCGCAGTGCGGGGTCGGCTTCCAGGAGCTCGAGTGCTTCGGCGAGTCCGGCGGCGACGGCGGCGTTGACCGCGTTGCGGGCTTCCGGCCGGTCGATCGTGATCAGCAGGGTGCTGCCGACCCGTTCTGTCCTTACTTCAGTGGTGCTCATGATCTTTTCCTCAGTTCACAGTGGCGAGTTCGCCCAGGACCTCGGCGGTGTCCTGGCCCGGCAGGGGAGCCAGGCGCCGCACGGAACCGGGGGTCGCGGAGAACTTCACCGGGATGCCGATGGTGCGGATCGCGCCTTCGCTCGGGTGGTCGACGACGTCGAGCAGGTGGCCGTCGCGGACGTATTCGTCGTCCTGCGCGGTGTCCAGTTCCAGCACCGGGGCCATCGGGATGCTGTGCTTCGTGCAGACCTCGGTCCATTCCGCGGTGGTCAGCACCGGGGCGCATGCGGCGATCAGTTCGGCCAGCGCCTCGTGGTCGGCGCCGTCGATCGCGTCGCCGTTCACCCGCGGGTCCTCGGCCAGGTCCGGTCGCCCGGCGGCGTGGAAGAAGTCGCGGAAGTTCTGCGGGTTGTAGGGGATCACGCAGGCCATACCGTCCTTGGTGTGCACCGCCTTGTGACCCGGATTCATCGACGGGCCGAAGCCGGTCGGGCCCTCAGCGGGCTCGAAAACGTGGCCGGCGAGGTGCTCGACGAGGTTGAACGCGAGAAGTGTGTCCGTCATCGGGATCTCGACCCGCTGGCCCTCGCCGGTCTTGTCGCGGTGCACCAGCGCCGCGAGCACGGTGTAGGCGATGGTCAGGGAGGAGACCTTGTCGCCGATGATCGTCGGCAGGTAGACCGGCTTGCCCAGTGCGCGGTTCGCGACGTCGACCAGGCCGGAAGCGGCCTGCACGGTCTCGTCGTAGGCGGCGTTGCCGGCGCGGTCGGAGTCGCTGCGGAACCCTTGTGCGTGGGCGTAAATGAGGCCGGGGTTGCGCTCGGCGACGTCGGCGTAGTTCATGCCGAGCCTGCTCAGCGCCCCGGGGCGCATGTTCGTGATCAGCACGTCGGCGGTGTCGATCAGCTTGAGCGCCTGTTCGCGCTGCTCCTCGTCCTTCAGGTTGAGGGCGACGCTGCGCTTGTTGCGGTTCACGTTCAGGTTGAGCGGCGTCATCCCCGGCGTCGTGCGGAACTTGCCCACCCGCACGGTGTCGGCGGGGGACTCGATCTTGATCACGTCGGCACCGAGGTCGCCCAGGATCTGCGCCGCGTACGGGCCCATGACCACTGTCGAGAGGTCGATCACGCGAACGCCGTCCAACGGGCCGGTGGCGGTCTGAGTGACGTCCATCTTGCTTCCTTTCGCCGTTGTTCGATCTACCTTCGAAGTTAGGCGCGAAGAGCGGGAAAGGGAATGATCAAGAAACGAAGAATGGTATGACCGCAGCGGTCATACCATTCTTTATGTCGGGATTGAGGTGTTATGTCGAAAGCGGTTCGGCGAAGATCTCGCGGACGGCGGCGACTAGTTCGGCGAGGTCGCCGTCCTCGGCGCGGTCACGGCGCCAGACCAGGGCGGTCTCCAGCTGGGGCTGGAAATCCGCGAACGGCAGGATGGTCGCGCCGTCGACGAGGAACAGATGCATCGGGCTGGCCGGGTCCAGCATCGTGATCGAGAACGAAGACCCGTTCGCGACCAGTTCGGAAATGCCGGAATATTCGGTTCCGCCGACCTTGAGTCTTTTCTTGATCCCCGCGTTCGACAATTTCCGGTCCATATCGTCCGAATAGGCCGGAATGCTTTCCGAGGCGGACGCGATGTAGGAGAGATCACTCAGTTCGGCGATGTTCACCGTCTCCCGCCCGGCGAACCGATCGGCGGGCACCACGGCGCCGAGCCGTTCGACCTGCACCGGGATCATCTCCAGCGCGGGATCGGTCACCGGCATCCGGACCAGTGACAACGCCAGTTTCGCCTCGTGCACCGCGGCGACCAGATCGGGCGTCGTCCCGGGCCAGCGCTTGAGTTCGAACCGGTCGTGACAGCGTTCTTCGAGCTGTTTGACCTGTTCCCGCAACGCAGGGTGCACACCGGCGGGCATTCCGACGAACACCGTGCTCCGCCGTGGTTTCACCGCGTCCTGCAGACGCCAGGGAATCGCGTTGACCTGTTCGAGGATGTCGCGCGCGATCGGCAGCAGCGCGGAACCCGCCGCGGTGAGCGTGACGTGATGCGTGCTGCGATCGAACAGCCGGTGGCCCACCTCGTGTTCGAGGTCCTTGATGCGCTGGCTCAGCGGGGAAGCGGCCATGTGCAGCTTCCGGGCCGCCTGGGAGAAGTTCAGCTCCTCGGCGACGGCCACGAAATACCGCAGGTGCAACATCTCCACCTGATCACCCTAACCGGAACACGACGGTGAACGCCGCGCCACCTTCCGGCGCCGGGCCCGCGGTCAGCGTCCCGCCCATGCGCGTGACCAGGCCGTGTGCCAGCGCGAGCCCGATCCCGGAACCTACCGGACGGCTGTCGCGGTACCGCTGGTTCAGCACGCCGCGTTCGAAGGCGACCGGGTAGTCCTCCGGCGCCAGCCCAGGGCCGCCGTCGCGCACGGCCAACCGCGCCTGGCCCTGGGCGGCGGTCAGGGAGAACACGATCGGCGCGCTCGCCGGGGTCACCCGAAGGGCGTTCTCGGCCAGGCCGTCGACGACCTGGCGAAGCCGTCGCGGGTCGGCGACGACCGGCACGTCACCGGGCGGCCGCTCCACCCGCAGGGTGACGTTCTGCCGGTCACAGCGCAGCCGCCAGACGTCGGCGCATTCGTCGACGAGCGCGGCCAGATCGAGCCGCACCGGGTCGAGGCGGAACTCGTCGGCGCCGAGCCTCGCCAGCTCCAGCAGGTCGCTGACCAGGCGTTCCAGGCGTACGGCCTCGCGGTGGATGGTCTGCCCGGCGCGCCGGGCCTCCTCGCCTTCGGCCACGCCGTCGCCGATCGCCTCGGCGAACCCGGTGACGGCCGTCAGGGGCGTCCGCAGTTCGTGCGACACCGAAAGCAGGAACTCACGTTGCCGCGCCTCGCTGTACTGGAGCGCGTCGGCGAGTTCATTGACCGACTTCGCCACGTCCGCCACCTCGGACGGGCCTTCCACCGGAACACGCAGGTCACGACGTCCGGAGCGCATCCCGTTCGCGACCGACGCGGCCCGTCGCAGCGGCCGGGACAGCATCCGGCTCAGCACCAGGCCGGCGATCGCGGCGACGCCCAGCCCGGCGCCGAGGGCCAGCACGGTGTTCCGGATCAGCATCCGCCAGCCGGCTTCGCCGGTCTCCGTCGACTGGACGAGGGCGAACGCGGCACCCCGCGCGCCGACCGTGCGGATTTCGACGAGGTACTGCCGGCCTTCGACGAGCACGGTGTCCGAGCCCGAGCGGGTGAGGCCCGCCTTGGACGCGGCGATCGCGCCGACCGTCCCGCCGTTGTCGAGTGTCCCGTTCGGACGGCGGACGACGACGTCGATCCCTTGCCCCCGAACGACTTCCGCGACCTTGCCGACGCCGAGCCGGTTACCGATCCCGGTCTCGTCGAGCTGGCTCGCGACCACGTCGGCCTGCGCGGACAGCGACTGCCGGAGCACGTCGGTCCCGGCCGTGCGGATCAGCCGGGCCGCGACCAGCCCGGCCACCACCACCGCGACCGCGGCGATCGCCAGGCACACCAAGGTGATCCGCAGCGCGAGCGAGGTCCGCCTCATCCGGCGTCCGCCGCGTAGCCGATTCCTCGGACCGTCCTGATCGGACTGTGGTCGCCCAGTTTCCCGCGCAGCTGGGCGATGTGGACGTCGACGGTCCGTGTGCCCGCCGAAGCCGCGTAGCCCCAGACGGAGCTGAGCAGTTGCTCGCGGCTGAACACCTGACCTGGCCGCCGCACCAGGTGGGTGAGCAGGTCGAATTCGGTCGAGGTCAGCGCGACCTCGGCTTCGGCGGCCCAGACGCGGCGCTGGGTGACGTCGACCCGGACACCGCCCGCGGCGTAGGTCTCCGCGGGTGGGGCGGAACCGGCGGCCCGGCGCAGGACGGTCCGGACCCTGGCTGAGAGTTCACGCGGGCTGAACGGTTTCGTCAGGTAGTCGTCCGCGCCGATCTCGAGCCCCAGCAACCGGTCGAGTTCGTCGTCGCGGGCGGTCACGAAGAGTACCGGCGTCCAGTCGCCGTCCGCGCGCAGCCGACGGCAGATCTCGATACCGTCCATTCCGGACAGTCCGATGTCGAGCACGATCGCGACCGGGCGGAGCCGCCGGATCGTGGCCAGCGCCGCGCCGCCGTCCCCTTCGACCTGCACGCCGAACCCGTCCCGCCGCAGGTACAGCGAGGCGAGTTCGGCGATCGCGGGGTCGTCCTCGACGACCAGTACCAGCCCGCGTCCCGGTTGCGTCGTCACCGCCCGATCCTGTCACGGGGCCGGGTCGCCGGCCATGTCCTGTTCGATCGAGTCGAGGGTGCGCTGGACGTCGCCCAGTTCGCCCGGCGCCGGGTTCTGAGAGTTCGGGGCCGGGCTCGAAGCGGCGTCGTCGGTGCAGGCGGTGGTGCCGAACAACGCCAGCGCGGTCAGCGTGGCGGCGAGAACGCGTTTCACTTGCCCGCCTTGCAGTGCGCGCCCGCGAACGCGTCCAGCTTCTGCTTCGCCGCGGTGAGTTCAGGCAACCGTCCGCTGCGCTTGTCGGCCCGCTTCTGGAGCCTGTCGGCGGTGTCGTTGTGGTTCTTCTTGCGCTGACCCTCCGCCCTGGCCTTGAGGTTCGCGACGGAACCGCGGATCTCGGGGCCGCCGTTGATCCGGTCGGTCAGTTTCGCGGTGCGCTGAGTGAGCTTTGGCAACCACTCGGCGCACAGTTGCTGGGACTCTTCCGGGCTGAGGGTGATCGGGGCGGTTTGGGCCGAGGCGGCCGGGGCGAGGGCGATGAGGCCGGCCGCGGTCAGGCAAACGGCGATGGTGTGTTTCAGCATGGGAGAGAGCTTCGCGTGGCCAGATGCGAGGAGTGTGGGGGCGATGTTCGGGTTGTGTAAGGGTGCTCAGCGCACGATGGGCACGTCCACCTTGGTGCCGCCCAGATCGAAGGTCACTCGCGGCTTCGGCTGGGGGAGCGCCGGATCGAACATGTCGGCGTCGGTCCCGCCGAGGACGAGCGCGAGCCGGTGCCCGGCCGGGACGACGTGGTCGAGACTGCTCAGCCGGAACGTCATCGTGTACGCCTTGCCGGGTTCGAGCCGTTCACCCCGCCAGAGCGACCGATGATGACCGAGGTCCGCCCAGCCGGTCGCCACCACCCGAGTGTCCACAGTGGTCAGGTCGGCGACGGTGTCGAGGAAGCATCCGGTGTCTGCGGTAGTTCCCGCGCCCCAGCACGAGCGGGTCGTCAGATCCTTGGTGCCCATGGCCGGGAATGTCGTGTTCCGGACCGTCGCCGGCCCGTAGTCGACCAGAGCCGCGCCCAGCCGGGCGCTCGGCTTGTCCGCACTGGCGGTCACCGTCACCGTGGCCGTCCCGGCGACCCGCGTGTCCGCGCGCACCGGTCCGGTCGAGAACACGAGGCGTTCGGGGCTGGGCCGCGACGGGTTCGCCACCCACTGGGTGACCCCGCGCGCCGGATCGTCGGTCACCGACGCCGTCCCGTTCGCCGGGCGGTTCCCCAGCGTGCCCGCCGCGCCGGGCCAGAAGGTGGCGGCCCGCGTTCCGGCCGGCGGCCAGCGGCGTTCGTCGGTCCACCGGTCCGGGCTGTGCTCGACCCGGATCGCCGGTTCGGACTCGATCCCGTTGCGGACGCCGAGCAGCCACCGGTCGAACCAGCGGTGCAGGGTCCGCACGAACAGCGAGCGGTCGAGGTCGAACGGGTCGACGTGCGCCGCCTGGTGCAGCCATGCCTTGCGCGGCACGCCGTCCGCGTTCAGCGCCTCCCACCAGGGCCCGAGCTGGATCGGGTTGACGTTGAGATCGTGGAAGCCCTGGGCCGCGAAAACGCTTGCGCGCACCTTCCCGGTCTTCGCGACGTAGTCCAGCCCGCGCCAGTGCTGGTTGAAGTTCCCGTCCGTTCCCGCGCGCCTGGCCTGGTCCTCCTCGAACGGCTGACACAGCTTCAGGGCCCGTTCGTTGTAGAGCCCTGGCCCGCCCGCCCAGCCGAAATACGCGCCGTGGGAGTTGTGGACCTCGTAGTAGGAACTGACCCCGGCGATCGGCACGATGGTCTTCAGCCCGTCGATCCCGGACGCCGCCATCCCGATCGCCGTCGCCCCGTCCTGCGACTTCCCGATCGCGCCGACCGACCCGTCCGCCCAGCCCGCACGGACCCGCTCCGGCCCGAACGGCGTCCGGAACGCCTTCGCGCGGCCGTTGAGCCAGTTCACCACCCCGTTGCCCGAGGCGACGTCGTCGAAGCACCCGGACGAGCGATTGGTGCCCCCGACGTCGACCAGCACGACCGCGTACCCGCGCGGGACGAAGTAGTTGTCGTAGAAGAGCGGGAACTGCGACGGCGTGCCGTCGGGGAGGTAGGTCTTCGGCTGGCGCTCGTTGCCGCGCCCGATCTTCTCGAAGTACGGGCTGACGTCCATGATCACCGGCACGCGCTGCCCGCGCGCGGCCGGTTCCGCCGGGCGGATGATGTCGGCCGCGACCCGGTCGACCTGGCCGTCGCGGTCGAGGTCCTGGCCGGTCTCCACCCAGGCTGTCTCGCGGATGGCCTTCTCGTAGGAGAACACCGGTTCGCTGACGCCGTCGCGGAGGGTGAACGCGGGTGGCGTGGCGGCGGCCGGTGTCACGGTCGCGACGAGTGCCGTGACGACGGCGGTGATCAGAGTCTTCAGCCCCATCAGCCGAGTATGGCTCGTGAGTGGTATTGACGGTTAGAACCATCATTACCACTCACGAGGCGAGGTGCTCTACGCCCTCCTCGAAGACCGCGAGCGCTGGCCCGACTGGTCGCCGATGGGCTCGTTCCGCCTGCTGGAGAAGGGCGACGAGAACGGCCTCGGCGCCGTCGGCGTCTTCAGCACCTCCGGCGTCAACAGCTGCGAAGAGGTCATCGCACTCGAACCCGGCAAACGCTTCGGCTACACGCTGCGCAAGGGCTTGCCGCTGCGCGACTACCGCGCGTACGTCGACCTAACGCCGTCTCTCGGCGGCACCGACGTCCACTGGCATTCGTCGTTCACCGGCAAGATCCCCGGCACCGGCGGGTTCTACCGCTGGTTCCTCGGCCGCTTCATCGGGCGCATGGTCGAGAGCCTCGTGGCGCGCGCCTCGCGAGGCGCCCCATAAAGTAGGCGCATGGCAGCCCCACGACGCACGCAGGAGGAACGCAGCGCCGCGATGCGGATCAGGCTGCTCGACGCCACGATCGACTGTCTCGTCGAGTACGGCTACGCGGGCACCACGACCACCCGCGTCGCGGACCGTGCCGGGGTGACCCGGGGTGCCCAGGTGCACCACTTCCCGACGAAGGCCGATCTCGTCACTTCCGCGATCCGGCACCTCGCGGCCAAGCGCACCGGGGTCGCGATGGCCGAGATCGACCGCCTCAAGGCGTCGGCCGACCCGGTCGGTGACGCGCTGCAGTTGCTGTGGGAGATGCACCAGGGGCCGGTCTTCTCGGCGACCGTGGAGCTGTGGGTGGCGTCGCGGACCGACCCGGAACTGCGCGCGCAGATGGCGGTGGTGGAGCCGATCGCGACCAGCAGCCTGGTCGAGTTCGGCAAGGCGCTGCTCCCGGATCATTCGGCGCATCCGGAGTTCCTGCACGCGGTGTACACGGCGATGGACGTCGTCCGCGGCATCCTCATCGCCAGCTGGGCGACCCGCGATCAGGCCGAGCTGGAGGCCCGCTGGGACCGCGGCCGCCGTCATCTCATCCTGTTGTTCGCGGCGTTGATGCAGCCCAGTCCCTCTCGCTGAGCGTGTTACTCTCCCCAGGAGAGTGAGGAGGTCACGTGCTCGGAAACCCGTACGACCCCGACTGCCCGACCCGCGCGTTGCTCGACCGCATCGGCGACCAGTGGACCGTGCTCATCGTCGGCGCGCTCGGCGACGGCCCGCTCCGGTTCACCGTGATCGGCAAACGCGTGCGCGGCATCTCGCAGAAGGTCCTCACCCAGACGCTTCGCAGCCTGGTCCGCGACGGCATCCTGACCCGCACCGCGTACCCGGAGATCCCGCCGCACGTCGAGTACGAGCTGACCCCGCTCGGCCGCAACCTGGCCGAACCGCTGGAGATGCTGGACAAGTGGGCCCGCGTGCACATGGGCGAGGTCCTCGACTCCCGCAAAACCTACGATGGGCAGCTCAGCGCTTGACCAGTCCGGCCTCGTGCGCCAGCAGGCCGGCCTGGGTCCGGTTCGCGCAGTCCAGTTTGACCAGCATCCGCGACACGTAGCTCTTCACCGTCGCCTCGGCGAGATGCAGCCGCGCCGCGATGTCCGCATTGGACAGTCCTTCGCCGAGACAGGCCAGCACGTCGGTCTCGCGTTCGGTCAGCCCGTCGGTCTTCCGCCGGGCGTCGTCCCCGCGCCGCCGTCCGTCCGACGACATCGCCACCAGCCGTTGCGCGGCCTCGGGGGAGAGCACGGTGTGCCCGTCGGCCGCGACCCGGACCAGGCCGATCAGGTCCTCCGGCGGGGTCGACTTCACGAGGAACCCCGCCGCACCCGCCCGGAGCGCGCGGATGACGTAGGTGTCCGCGTCGAACGTCGTCAGCGCGACGACCGCGGGCGGTTCCGGGAGTTTCGCGATCCGCTCGATGGCGGTCAGCCCGTCGACGCCGGGCATCCGCAGGTCCATCAGCACCACCCGCGGCCGGTGCCGGATCACCGCTTCCACCGCCTCGGCACCGTCCTGCGCCTGCGCCACGACCTCGATGTCGGCCGCGGAACCGAGAATCGTCCGCAGATGCGCGCAGACCATCGGCTCGTCATCGACGACGACCACCCGGATCACGGATCCCCTTCCGCAGTCGGAACGTAGGCGGGAAGTATCGCATCGACGCGGTAGCCGCCGCCCGCGCTCGGGCCCGCGTCGAACCGGCCGCCGATCAGTTCGACGCGTTGCCGCAGCCCGGCGAGCCCCGCGCCGGAGCCGCTGCCCGCCAGCGCCGGATCCGGCGCCGCGCCCGCCCGCGTGTTCTCCACGGCGACGTCCAGCCCCTTCGCGTGGTAGCGGAGCTGGACGGTCGCGGTCGAGCCCGGCGCGTGCTTGCGGACGTTGGTCAGCGCCTCCTGCACGACGCGGTACGCAGTACGCGCGACGGTGGGGGAGATCCGCCCGGGATCACCGTCCACTCTCAGTTCGGTCGGGATACCCACCGACGCCGATTCCGCGACCAGCGTCGCCGGATCGCCCGCCGTGCCGCCGTCGATCGTGGGGGGCGTGGCGTTAGCGCCGTTGCGCAGCACCCCGACCAGGTCGCGCAGTTCGTCCAGGGCCAGTGCGCCCTCGCGCCGGATGTCCTCGGCGGAGGACCGCACGGCCTCGTCGGCCGAGACCACGCCGAGCGCTCCGGCGTGCAGCACCATCAGGCTCAGCCGGTGCGTGACGACGTCGTGCATCTCCTCGGCCAGTTTGCGCCTTTCCTCGGCACGGGCGCGTTCGGCGAGCAGATGCTGTTCCCGTTCGGCGCGTTCCGCCCGGTCCCGCAGAGAGCGCAACAGCTGGCGCCGAGCCTCGAAGTACAGCGAAATCGACGTGGGCAACGCCGTGCCCAGCAGACCGAACGGGGTGGTGCTCCAGTGCGGGTCCCACGGCCGCGACGCGCAGATCACCAGGATCGCGGTCAGCCAGAGCAGGGTCCGCCGGTCCATCAGGCGGGCCAGCTGGCTCAGCACGACCGGGGTGATCGTCGGGACGGTCATCAGCGTCAGCTGCTGCTCAGGCACCAGCAGTCCGGGCGCGAACAGGTCGGAGGCGAGCATCAGCAGCGCGCCTCCCGTGATCAGGCCTCCGACCAGCCGCGGGAACCGGAACAACACGATCAGCGAGAGATCGAGCAGCACCTGCAGGGTGACGCCCGCGGCGGGGCCCGCCCAGCCTGTCGTCGGTTCGCCGAACACGAACAGGGAGACGTCCAGGCCGATGAACGCGAGCGCCGCCAACGTGAGCCAGACGGTGTCGACGACACCGGGCCGGAACGGCCTGCTTTTCTCCACGGGGTCACGGTAGCCAGCCGTCGGCCGCGTCGCCCGATGTCGGCGACCATCGGCGGGGTGGCCCGCAACTTTCGTCTATCCGGCGCCCCTCCTTACCCGGTTTCCCCGGATCGCCGTCTCCGGTGGACTGATCGTCATGAGCACTGCGACGCAGACGGTCCACACAGGACAGCAGGAGACGGCTTTCGCGCGCCTGCCGGTGTTCGTCGTCGCCGCGCTGGCCGGCGCCGCGCTGCTGGCCACCAGCGGCCGGTACGCGCACGGCTTCGACGAGCTCTACTTCCTGATGGCGGGCCGGGAACATCTGGCCTGGGGGTACTTCGACCAGCCGCCGCTGATCCCGGCGCTGGCCGGGGCGATGGATTCGCTGTTCCCCGGTTCGCTGGTGATGCTGCGCCTGCCGATGACGCTGGCCGCGGCGGCCGGGGTGGTGGTCACCGCGCTGATCGCCAGGGAACTGGGCGGGGGACGCGGCGCGCAGGTGCTCGCGGCCGGGTTCTCCGCGACATCAGGCGTGATCATCGTCAGCCACTGGATCGGCACCTACGTCTTCGATCCGTTCCTCTGGACGGTGATCATCTGGCTGGTGGTCCGCTGGGTCCGGACCCGCCGCGACGGGCTGCTGGTCTGGGCGGGCGTGGTCACCGCGGTGTCGCTGCAGACGAAGTTCCTCATCCCCGCCTTCTGGGCGTTCGCCCTGATCAGCGCGCTCGTGCTGGGCCCGCGAGAACTGGTGCGACGGCCGAAGTTGTGGCTGGGCGCGGGAATCGCCACCGTCGTGACCGTGCCGACCTTGGTCTGGCAGGCGAAGAACGGCTGGCCGTACCTGATCATGAACGACGTCGTTTCGGCGGAATTCCCCGGCACCTGGCCGTTTCTCCGCGACGGCTTCCTGACGGCGGGCGTCGGCGCGGGGGCGCTCGCGTTCGTCTACGGGATCGTCCGGCTGATCTGCTCGCGCGAGCTTCGCGGCTATCGTTTCCTGGGGGTGGCGATAGCCGCGATCATCGTGGCCTTCCTGCTGCTGCACGGGCGTTCGTACTACCTGATGAGCGTCTTCGCGCTGCCGTACGCCGCCGCGGCGACAGGATTCGTGAAGCACGTTCCCCGCTGGCGCTGGATGGCCTGGCCCGCGCTCGTGCTCTCGGCCGTGATCACCGTCGCGGGGCTGCCGATCTACCCGGCGGGTATGACGCGGACCAGCATCGGCCCGGTGAACTTGGGCAGTGCCTTCGCGGGCGGTGAACTGCCGCAGCAGGACCTGGTCAAGGCGATCGGCGAGACGTACGCCGCGATGCCACCGGAGCAGCGGGCACGCACGGCCGTCTACGCGGAGATCTATCCGTTCGCCGCGGCGACCGAGTTCTACGGTCCGC
Source organism: Amycolatopsis sp. lyj-112 (assembly GCF_046549055.1). Taxonomy (NCBI): domain Bacteria; kingdom Bacillati; phylum Actinomycetota; class Actinomycetes; order Pseudonocardiales; family Pseudonocardiaceae; genus Amycolatopsis; species Amycolatopsis sp. lyj-112. Next base: position 561,528 of record NZ_JAJPWS010000001.1, read on the forward strand.
GGTACGGGATCACGAACGTCTACAGTGGCCACCGGGGCTACTGGTATTTCGACCGGCCGCCGGAATCCGCGGACAGCGTGCTGTTCGCCGGGTTCGACCCGGACCTGCTCCGGCCGTACTTCGCCGAGGTGACTCCGGTGGTGGAAGGCCTGCTGTGGCGGTATGACGGCAGGCGAGGTTCGTGGGACGAGATCTGGCCATCGCTGGAGAGGCGCTGACAATGACCGAACTTTCGTTGCCCGCCAAGGCGTACCTGCTCGCCTGCGACGTCACCAAGGAACGGCTTCGGGACAGGCGACGGGCCGGCCTGCTGGTCCGTGGCGCCGCACTGACCGATCTCGTGCTGCGCGAGCGCGTCGCGGACGCGGACGGCCGGGTCGGCGCGACCGGCGCGGGCCCGACCGGAGACCTCGTCCTCGATGAGATGCTCGCCGAGATCGCGGGGGAAAGCCCCCGCAAATGGAAGTGGTGGGTGCGCCGGGACGTGCGCGGAACCCTGGAGGCGCTGGAATCCCAGCTCGACGCGGCAGGCGTGATCGAACTGAAGACGGGCCGGACGCTCGGGTTGTTCCCGTCCCGGCAGCCGATCGTGCGGGATCCCGGCGTCGTCGATCGGCTCCGCGCGCTGGTCGACGACGCGTTGCGCGGGCAGGCACCGGTGTCCGATGTGGACTCCTCCGATGCCGCGCTCACCGCACTGGTGGCCGCTGTCGAACTCCGTCACGTGATCCCGGGACGGGATCGGCGCCGCTACAAGGAAAGGATCGAGCTGCTGACCGAGCGGTGCGGGGACGCGGTGCCCGCGCTGCGGAAGCTGATCCGCGAGATGCACGCGGCCCAGGCGGCGGTCGCGTCCTCACACGGCGGAAGCTGAGGCGCCGAACAGGCGGTCGAGATAGTAGTCCACAGTGGACAAACACGCCTCCGGGGTGCGGTGCTTCATCACGATGTTGGAGCCCTGTGAATCGGCGACGGCCCAGAGGATCGCCGATTCGTGCTCCGGGTCGGCCGACTTGTCGACATCGCCCGCCTCCTGTCCCTGGCGGATCAGCAGGGCGAACAGTTCGAACAACTGGGGCACGCCTTCGGTGTACGCGGCCGCGAAGGAGGAATCGGAGATCGCGCGGATGAAGAACGCGACACCCATCAGCCAGTCGCCGCGGCTGCGTTCGTCCAGCGGCAGGATCTCGATCAGGATGGCGCGGAGGATGGCCTTGGGCGTCGAAGGCAGTTCGCCGGCTTCCAAGCGGGCCTTGAGGCGCTCCTCGTACACCTGCGAGCGGCGCTCGACGGCGAAGAGCAGCATCTCGTCCTTGGTTCTGAAGTAGTGCTGCACCAGGCCCATCGACATACCCGCTTCGGCGGCGACGTGGCGGAGGCTGACCCCTTCGAGGCCTTGTTTGGCCGCCAGCCGCGTCAGCGCCTCGGAGATCTCCGCGCGCCGCGCGGCGTGATCCACCTGCTTCGGCACCTTCACCATCCGTTCCGCCAGGGCGTTTGCAATGCGACCGCATTGCCACTACGGTCCCAGGTTATTACGATGCGATCGCATTGTAAACAACTCGTCGGGGGTGAAATCGGTGGAAGCCGATCGGGGGAAGGTGCGGCTGAGGCCGCCACGGAACGTGCTGGACCGGCGGACGATCGGCTGGTGGCGGCTGCAGGGGGTCTTGTTCTGGGCCTCGCCGGTGCTCGTGCTGGTGCTGCTCGGACTGCTCATCCCGCCCGCGCGGTTCTGGCTGCTCGCGCCGGCGGTGGTGTTCGCCGTGCTCGGCCTCGCCTGGGTGATCGCGATGCCGCTGTGGTGGTTCAAGGTGCACCGCTGGGAGGTCACGGAGACCGCCGTCTACACGCGTTCCGGGTTCTTCTGGCAGGAGTGGCGGGTCGCGCCGATGTCGCGGATCCAGACCGTGGACACCCTGCGGGGGCCGCTGCAGCAGCTGTTCTCGCTCGCGACCGTCACGGTGACCACGGCGTCGGCGCGGGGCGCGGTCAAGATCAAGGGGCTCGACCACGAACTGGCCGCGAGCCTGGCCGAACAGCTCACCGAGACCACGCAGGCGACGCCGGGGGACGCGACGTGAGCGCGTCCGAGTTCGAGGGCTGGAGCACGCTCGACAAGCGGACGCTCGGCGTCACGGCGCTGACGCTGGCGGGTGCGGCCGTCGGCGCCGCGATCCCGGTCATGGTGGCGATCGTGGGCGGCGGGGCGCGGTTCTGGGTCGCGCTCGCCTGGGTGGTGGCGGGCGCGGTGGTGCTCGTCGGCGGTGGCGTGCTGGTGGACCTGTTCTCCTGGAAGGCGACGCGGTACCGCGTCACACCGGAACGCTTGGAGACGGCGTTCACCCTGGTGGTCCGCTCGCGGAAATCCCTGCAGCGCGAACGGATCCGCAACGTCGACGTGACGGCCAACCCGGTGCACCGGCTGCTCGGCGTCGCGGTGGTGACGATCGGCACCGGCTCCCAGGAATCCGGTGGGCAGGGCAGGCTCAAGCTCAACCCGGTCTCGCGTGCCGAAGCCGAGCGGCTGCGCGCAGAACTCCTGCGCCGCGGCGAAACCGTGGACGAGACCGACGAAGACGCTCCGCTCGCGCAGCTGGACAAGCGCTGGATCCGCTACGCGCCGATGTCGTTCGTGACCCCGACGCTCGGGCTTGCCGCCGGTGGCGCGCTCATGCAGGTGTCGGAGTGGATGGGCCTGCAGAAGGGCCTGATCGACTGGGTGATCGGCCTGTTCGCCGGGATCCCGCTGGTGGTGGCGATCCTGATCCTGCTGGCGATCGCGATGGCCGTCGGCCTGGTGGGCGCGCTCGGGCTGTTCGTCGAGATGTGGTGGAACTACCGGCTCGACCGCGAACCCGGCGGCACGTTGCGGGTGCGCCGCGGCCTGTTCACCACCCGCTCGATCTCGATCGAGGAGGCCCGCCTGCGCGGCATCGATCTCGTCGAGCCGCTCGGGAACCGCCTCGCCGGCGCGGCGCGGGTCGACGCGATCGCGACCGGGATGCGCCAGAGCGACGACAACGACAAGACCGACTACCACACGCTGCTGCCCGCCGCGCCGATCGCGACGGCCAACCGGATCGCCGCCGAGGTGCTGCGCGAACCGGTCTCGCCGACCGAGTCCGTCCGGCTCGCCGGGCATCCGCGCGCCGCACGGGGACGGCTCCTGCGCTGGTGGGTCGGTTCGGTGGTGGTGCTGCTGGCGGTGTTCGCGGTCCTCGGTCTCCTGCTGACCGATGTCCTGCTGGTGATCGGCGCCGCGCTCGGGATCGTGCTCCTGCCGGTCTCGGTGCTGCTGGCGCTGGACGCCTACCGCAACCTCGGGCACGGCATCACCGGCCGCTACCTCGTCGGGCGGCACGGGACGCTGCGGCGCAGCACGTTCGCGCTCGAACGCGACGGCGTGATCGGCTGGACGGTGAAGCAGTCGGTGTTCCAGCGGCGCAAGGGTCTGCTGACGGTCGTCGCGACCACGGCCGCCGGGGGTGGCGCGTATTCGGTGTACGACGCGGGGGAGGAGCAGGGCCTGCGGTTCGCCGAAGAGTCCGTGCCGGACCTGCTCACCCCCTTCCTGGAACCCGCCTGACGCTCGCCGCGGTCCGTGAAGGCCTCCTTGAGGGACTCAGAGTCCCTCAAGGAGGCCTTCACGGACCGGCCGAAACTTCGGCCGTCGCCGAAGTGTTCGCTGGCTACCGTCGTGTCATGACCGCATTCGCCGCACTGCACATCCCCGGTTCCCCGCTGCTCCTGCCGAACGTCTGGGAGTTCGGCGCGGCCGCCTTCCTGAGCGCGCAAGGCTTCCCGGCGCTCGGCACGACCAGCCTCGGGGTCTCGGCCGCCGAGGGCGAGCCGGACGGCGCCCCGTCCTCGAAGGACGCCACCGTCCGGCTGGCGCGGCGGTTGACCGCGTTGGACGCCCGGATCAGCGTCGACCTCGCCGACGGTTTCAGCGACGACCCCGGCGAGGTCGGGGCGCTAGCCGCGGAGCTGGCCGAGGCCGGGGTCGCGGGCATCAATCTCGAGGACGCGCTGGGCGACCCGGTACTGCACGCGGCCAAGATCGCGGCGGCGAAGGAACGCGCACCGGGGCTCTTCGTCAACGCGCGCACCGACACGCATTGGCTGGGGGAGCCCGATATCGAGGCCGCGATCGGCCGCTGCAAGTCCTATGTGGACGCCGGTGCCGACGGCGTCTTCGTTCCCGGACTCGCCGAGCCCGCGGACGTCGAACTGCTGGTGACGGCCGCCGGGGTGCCGGTGAACCTGCTGTTCCTCCCCGGCCGGGTCACCGTCGCCGGGCTGGCCGGACTCGGTGTCGCGCGGATCAGCCTCGGCTCGCTGCCGTACCGGATGGCGCTGGCCGCCACGCTGCGCACGGTCGAGGCCATCCGCGACGGCGGCGAACTCCCGCTGACACCGCCGTCCTACGACGACGTCGTGAGCCTGCTGCCGGAAGCCTGATTTTCACTAATCTCGGAATCATGAAGACCTTCGGAGCCGAATTCGCCGTCCCGCCCGGGTACCTGAACACGCCCAGCATCGGTATCCCGCCGTCCCACGTGGCCGACGCGGTGGCGGAGTCGGTGGAGCGCTGGCGGCGCGGCGGCACCCGTCCGCCGGACTTCGACGAGGCCGTCGCGAAGTCCCGGGAGGGCTTCGGCGCGCTGATCGGGGTCCCGGCGGAGCGGGTGGCGATCGGTTCGTCGGTCTCGCAGCTGATCGCGAACGTCGCCGCCGGGCTGCCCGACGGCGCCCGTGTGCTGGCGGCGGAAAACGACTTCACCAGCGTCACCTTCCCGTTCGCGGCCCAGGCGTACCGCGGGGTGAAGGTCACCGAAGTCCCGCTGGCCGACCTCGCCGAGCACGTCGACGGGCACGACCTCGTCGCGGTCAGCGTCGTCCAGTCGGCGGACGGCGCCCAGGCCGACCTCGGCGAGCTCCGCGCCGCGGCCGAGGCGTCGGGCGCGGCGGTGCTGCTGGACGCCACCCAGGCGGCCGGCTGGCAGCCGCTCGACCTCGGCTGGGCCGACTGGGTGGTCGCCGCCGGATACAAGTGGCTGCTCGCGCCGCGCGGGGCGGCGTGGCTGGCCGTGCACCCGCGGGCGCTGGAGCGGGCGCTGCCGGTCGCCGCGAACTGGTACGCCGGTGAGGAGCCCTGGCAGACCGTCTACGGCCTCCCGCTGCGGCTCGCCCAGGGCACCCGTTCGCTGGACCTCTCCCCGGTCTGGCTGGCCGTCATCGGCGCCGCCGCGTCGCTGGAGTACCTCGCGTCCCTGGACCTCGAGGCCGTCCGCGCGCACTGCGCCGGCCTCGCCGACTCACTCCTGGAAGCGCTCGGATCCCCCGGTCAGGGGAGTGCGATCGTCGCGCTCGACGGCGACGCCGAGCGCGTGGAGGAGGCCGGGATCGTGGCCAGTACCAGGGCGGGACGGCTGCGGTTCGGCTTCCACCTCTACAACACCGCTGACGACGTCGAACGGGTGATAAGCACGTTCAGGTGAACTGCCGGACGGACGTGAACTACCGTATGTTCCCGTGGTTGGTGCGCAATTTACTCCGGGAGCGACGGAAACGGCCCGGCTTCAGCCGGTGCGACCGGCAGGGCCGGTAGGTCCGCCGCCTGCCTTCAAGCCGCCGAGGAATCCGGCGAGCCTGGCACTGAAGGCCGGCGGGCTGGTGGCGATCGCGGTGGTCTCGGGCCTGCTGTGGTGGCTGATCCGGCATGAGCCCGAAACGACCCCCGTCGCGGACACGCCGTCGAAGTCCGGCCAGTACCAGTACACGCTGGTCGAGGGACCGCAGGTCACCTCCGACTGCGCGAGCAAGGCCTACGGGGATACCAAGGAGTTCTTCGGCAAGACGCCGTGCAAGCGGCTGTCCCGTGCGCTCTACACGACAGAAATCGGCGCGCACAAGGCGCTGGTGTCGATCGCCCTGGTGACCATGCCGGGCGAGGTCACCGCGACCCAGCTCAAGGCGCTCACGGACAAGGACGGCACGGGCAACGTGTCCGACCTCGTGCGCGACGGGACCTTCAAGGCGCAAGGCGCTCCGAAGGTGTCGGGGGACAGCGCGGCCTACGACTCCCACGTCACCGGTGCCGACGTCGCCATCGTGCTCACGGATTTCTACGACAAGCACAGCGACAAGCCGGTGCTGGAGCGCATCGCCACCGACGCGCTGCGTCTTTCGGGCGACCTGCGCCGCTGAGTTACACCGCTTGCCCAGGCATGGCGATCGCGACCGGTTTGGCGCCGAACTCGGCCCGCCAGGCCGTACCCCGCCGAGCCGACCCGATCAGCGCGTTCAAGGCCGTCTTCCGCAGCGCCGCGTCGTCGGTCCGGTCGATCACGCCGAGCCAGGCCGACGTCGCGTCCGCCTCGGACGTGGCGACGATCTCCATCGCCGAGTTCCCGTCGGTCACCGGCTTCGGCGGCACGTAGGCGGCTTCCGGGCCCGTGGGCGTCTGCCCGGCGGCGGAAAGCATCCGTTCGCAGACATCGCGCCGCTTGACGTGCTCCGCCGAGCCGCGCGACACCGCACTGGTGAAGGCGGCCGGAAGGTAGGCACTGACCAGGCCGTACACCCAGATCGCCGCGTGCTCGGCGGCCAGCGCCTGCTGCACGGCCTCGGCCGCTTCCTGGTTCAGCGAGGTCCCGGCGGGGACTTCGACGGCTCCGGCGTCGTCGCCCCGGCCGAGTTTGTCCGAACTCTGCTGCAGCGCCGCGCAGCCCGCCGCGATCGAGGCGACCATCCCGGCGCGGTAGCGCGGCAGGGACGGCACCAGATCTTCGGCCTGCTTCCGGGCCAGCGCGAGCCGTTCCTTGAGGCCGTCGGCCGACGACGGGTTCTCCGCTGGCCCGGACTGCTCCGGTTTCGGCCGGTTCAGCCGGTCCACCTCGGTCTTGAGCGCCGCCGCGTGCGCCGCTCGCGCGGTCGCCACCGGTTCGGCGGCTCCGGCGTCGGCGCCGGTCAGCGCCCGCGCGCCCGCCGCGTCGGTCTCCGCCGCGCGCAGCAGCGGGCCCAGCGGATCGGGGCTTTCTTCGTATCCGGGGGAGCAGGCGGCCGCCAGCGGCAGGGCCACCGCGGTCAGCGCCGCCGCACGCAGGAAAGTACGGCGGTTCGGCAGGATGGGCTCGGTCGGTCTTCCGGTCACGCCGCCCCATCCTGCCAGTACCCCTTGCGGGGCCGCCGCTCGCGCGTCACGCGGGGGTCACCAGATAAGCTGGCCCACTACCGAACCCGGATCCGCCGACCCGGGGCGCCCACAGCCGAATAGGAGCGCTTCACCGTGCCCAACGACCTCGCCAGCAGGCTGGAGCCCATCGTGGCCGAAGCCGTCAAGGCCGCGGGTTTCGACCTCGATTCCTTCGAGGTCCAGCAAGCAGGCCGTCGTCAGCTGGTCAAGGTCGTCGTCGACGGTGATGACGGCGTCGGACTGGACGAGGTGGCCGCGATCAGCCGCGCGGTCGCCGCCGCGCTCGACGAGAACGAACACGTGATCGCCAGCGCGTACACCCTCGAGGTCACGTCGCCGGGCTTGGACCGGCCGCTGACCCAGCAGCGGCACTGGCGGCGCGCGAAGTTCCGCCTCGTCAAGGTCACCCCGGCCGAGGGCGACGCCGTCATCGGCCGCGTCGGCCACGCGGGGGAGAAATCCGTGCGCCTGCTCATCGACGGCGCGATCCGGGACGTCGCCTACGCCTCGGTGGCCAAAGCGGTCATCGAGATCGAGTTCAAGCAACCACCTGCCGAGGACCTGAAACTGTTGGAAAACGATGCTGCGGCCCTGACCGACGGCACGACCGCCGCCACTACCCAGCCGAAGGAGGAGCCGAAGTGAACGTCGACATTGCCGCGCTGCGCGCGATCGAACGGGACAAGGACATCCCCTTCGAGACGGTGATCGATGCGATCGAGACCGCGCTGCTCACCGCGTACAAGCACACCGAGGGCCACCAGTCGCACGCCAAGATCGACATCGATCACAAGAGCGGCCTGGTCCGCGTCCTCGCGCACACCCTCACCCCGGACGGCCAGGTCGACGAGGAGTGGGACGACACCCCCGAGGGCTTCGGCCGGATCGCCGCCACCACCGCGCGCCAGGTCATCCTGCAGCGCCTGCGTGACGCCGAGCACGAGAAGACTTTCGGTGAGTTCTCCGCGAAGGAGAACGAGATCGTCGCCGGTGTGGTGCAGCGCGACGCGCGCGCCAACGCCCGCGGCATGGTCGTCATCCAGGTCGGCGACATCGAAGGCGTGCTGCCGGCCATCGAGCAGGTACCCGGCGAGTCCTACGAACACGGCGACCGGATCAAGGCCTACGTCGTCACCGTCTCGCGCGGCAACCGCGGCCCGCAGATCACGCTGTCGCGTTCGCATCCGAAACTCGTGCACAAGCTGTTCGCCCTCGAGGTCCCCGAAATCGCCGACGGCACGGTGGAGATCGCCGCCATCGCGCGCGAACCGGGACACCGGACCAAGATCGCGGTCCGCTCGACGGTGGCCGGCGTCAACGCCAAGGGCGCGTGCATCGGCCCGGTCGGCGCGCGCGTGCGCAACGTGATGAGCGAACTGTTGGGCGAGAAGATCGACATCATCGACTTCTCCGAGGACCCGGCCAAGTTCGTCGGGAACGCGCTGTCGCCCGCGAAGGTCGTCTCCGTTCGGGTCGTCGACGAGCGCGCCAAGACCGCTCGCGTCGTCGTCCCGGACTACCAGCTTTCGCTCGCGATCGGCAAGGAAGGGCAGAACGCCCGCCTCGCCGCACGCCTCACCGGATGGCGGATCGACATCCGCAGCGATGCCGCTCCGGAGCAGGGTGACGAAGCACACGCAGGAGAGTCGCGGCCCGCCGCGGCAACCGGTTCGGCTGAGTGAAGGTCGAAGCGGTAGACTCACCAGTGGTTCAGAGCCTCCGGCCGGGAACCGACCCCCAGCGCGACCGGGAACACCCGGTACGCACGTGTGTCGGCTGCCGTCGGCGGGCTTTGATCGGCGAGTTGCTGCGAGTGGTCGCGGCGGATGGACGGCTGATCGTCGACGAACGTCGAAGGTTGCCGGGCCGGGGTGCTTGGTTGCACCCCGTGCCGGACTGTCTGGCCAAGGCCGAGCGGCGCAGGGCGTTCCCCCGAGCACTTCGTGTTCCGGGTTCGCTCGACGCCCAGGGTGTCCACGAACGCCTGGTGCGACTCACCGAAGGCTAGGGCGCCGGGACATCCCCGGTGCCGGATGGAATCAGGAAGCAGGTCGACCCGTCATGAGTCAGCCGTGAAGCTGAATCAATGAACGCGCGACAATAGGACGAGGTCTGCGGGTCTGCCGCCGGCCTCCCCAGATGAGGAGAGCTGTGCCAGGCAAGGCCCGAGTACATGAGCTCGCGAAAGAGCTCGGCATCACCAGCAAGGAAGTTCTCGCCAAGTTGAAGGATCAGGGCGAGTTCGTCAAGTCCGCGTCGTCGACCGTCGAGGCCCCGGTGGCCCGCCGTCTTCGTGACGCGTACCCGTCCAAGGACGGCCAGAGCAAGAAGCCGGCTCCGACCCCCGGACCGCGGCCTTCACCCGCGCCGCCCGCCAAGCCCGCTACCCCGGCCCCGGCCGCGCAGCAGGCTCAGACCGAGGCCCCGGCCGCCCCCGCGGCGTCCGCCCCGGCCGCGTCGGCCCCGGCTCAGCAGCCTTCCCGCCCCTCCACCCCGGGTAACCGCCCGGGCCCGCGCCCCGGCCCCCGGCCGCCGGCGCCGAAGGAGGAGCAGGTCCCGGCAGCGAAGGCAGCTCCTGCCGAACCCAAGAACGCTGAGTCCGCTAAGGACAGCCCTTCAGCTCCGGCCAGCCCGGCGACTCCGGCCACCCCGGCCACCCCGCCGGCGTCCTCGACGCCGTCGCAGGGTTCGGTCGTGCCGCCGAAGCCGCAGGGCCCCAAGCCCGGCGGCCCCAAGCCCGGCCCGCGTACTCCGCGCGTCGGCAACAACCCGTTCGGTGTGGGATCCGGTTCCCCGGCCCAGCGTCCGTCCGGCCCGCGCCCCGGTGGCGGCCAGCAGGGCGGCGACAGCCGCCCGCCGCGTCCCGGTGGGCAGGGCGGCGACCGTCCGGCACCGCGTCCCGGTGGCGGCGCTCCCGGCGGTAACCGGCCGAACCCGGGCAACATGCCCCCGCGTCCGAACCCCGGCATGATGCCGGGCCGTCCGGCCCGTCCCGCCGGTGGTCCCGGTGGCGGCCGTGGTGGCCCCGGTGGCGGTCCTGGCGGCGGAGCCCGTGGTGGCCCCGGCGGCGGCGCTCGTGGCGGTCCCGGTGGCGGCGGCGGAGGTTTCCGTGGCGGTCCCGGTGGCGCTGGTGGCGCTGGTGGCGGTTTCCGTCCCGGCGGCGGCGGTGGCGGCGGTTTCCGTCCCGGTGGCGGTGGCCCCGGTGGCGGCGGCGGTGCTCCGGCCGGTGGCGGCGGTTTCCGTGGCGGCGGCGGCCGTGGTGGCCCCGGTGGCCGCGGTGGTACCGCCGGTGCCTTCGGGCGTCCCGGTGGTCCCGCTCGCAAGGGCCGGAAGTCCAAGCGCCAGAAGCGCATGGAGTACATGGACAACATGCAGGCGCCCAGCGTCGGTGGCGTTCGCCTGCCCAAGGGCAGCGGCGAAACGATCCGCCTGCCGCGTGGCGCTTCGCTGACCGACTTCGCCGAGAAGATCGACGCCAACCCGGCTTCGCTGGTGCAGGTGCTCTTCCACCTCGGTGAGATGGTCACGGCGACGCAGTCCGTGTCGGACGACATCCTCGAGCTGCTCGGCGGCGAGATGAACTACGTCGTCCAGGTCGTCAGCCCGGAGGAAGAAGACCGCGAGCTGCTCGGCACCTTCGACATCACCTATGGCGACGACGCCGGTGACGAAGAAGACCTCGAGGTCCGTCCGCCGGTCGTGACGATCATGGGTCACGTCGACCACGGTAAGACCCGGCTGCTCGACACGATCCGCAAGACGAAGGTGCGCGAGGGCGAAGCCGGTGGCATCACCCAGCACATCGGCGCCTACCAGATCGAGACCGAGCTCGAGGGCAACCCGCGTCTCGTGACGTTCATCGACACCCCGGGTCACGAGGCGTTCACCGCCATGCGTGCTCGTGGTGCGAACGCCACGGACATCGCGGTCATCGTGGTCGCGGCCGACGACGGCGTCATGCCGCAGACGGTCGAGGCGATCAACCACGCGCAGGCCGCCAAGGCCCCGATCGTGGTCGCGATCAACAAGATCGACAAGGAGGGCGCGAACCCGGACAAGATCCGGCAGCAGCTCACCGAGTACAACCTCGTGGCCGAGGAGTACGGCGGCGACACGATGTTCGTCGAGATCTCGGCGCGGGAGAACATCAACATCGATGGTCTCCTCGAGGCGATCCTGTTGACCGCGGATGCCGCGCTCGACCTGCGGGCCAACCCGAACATGGAGGCCCAGGGCGTCGCGATCGAGGCGCACCTGGACCGCGGTCGCGGTCCGGTCGCCACGGTGCTGGTCCAGCGCGGAACGCTGCGCGTCGGTGACTCCGTCGTCGCCGGTGACGCGTACGGCCGCGTGCGGAAGATGGTCGACGAGCACAACGTCAACGTCACCGAAGCGACCCCGTCGCGTCCGGTCCAGGTCATCGGGTTCACCTCGGTGCCCGGCGCCGGCGACACGTTCCTCGTCGTCGACGAGGACAGGGTCGCCCGGCAGATCGCCGAGCGGCGTTCGGCCCGGACCCGCAACGCGCTCAACGCGTCGCGTCGTAAGCGGGTCAGCCTCGAAGACCTCGATGAGGCCTTGAAGGAGACGAGCACCCTTAACCTGATCATCAAGGGTGACAACTCCGGTACGGTCGAGGCCCTCGAAGCCTCGCTGATGCAGCTGGATGTCGGCGAAGAAGAGGTCGAGCTCAACGTCGTCCACCGCGGTGTCGGTGGCGTCACGGAGTCCGACATCGACCTGGCGACCGCGTCCAACGCGATCGTCCTGGGCTTCAACGTGCGGGCACAGGGCAAGGCGACCGAGCGGGCCACCCGCGAGGGCGTCGACGTCCGGTACTACACGGTCATCTACCAGGCGATCGACGAGATCGAAGCCGCGCTCAAGGGCATGCTCAAGCCGATCTTCGAAGAGGTCGAGCTGGGCAAGGCCGAGATCCGCGGGATCTTCAAGTCGTCGAAGGTCGGTACGATCGCCGGTTGCATGGTCATCTCAGGCGAGATCCGGCGTAACGCCAAGGGTCGTCTCCTCCGTGACGGCAACGTCATCGTGGAGAACCTGCCGATCAACTCGCTGAAGCGCGAAAAGGACGACGTCACCGAGGTCCGCGAGGGCTTCGAGTGTGGTCTCACCTTGGGTAACTACAGCGATTTGAAGCTCGGCGACGTCATCGAGACGTACGAGCAGCGCGAAAAGCCGCGTGCGTAAGTGACACTGGCGGCGCTCCCTCGCTCTGGGCGGGGGAGCGCCGCTTCACCTTCGACACAACCCAGAAACCCCCATGTTCGTAGGAGCCCTGGAGCTCGACATCCTGCTGGGCGACGTCCACTCGCTCAAGCAGAAGCGATCCGTGATCAAGCCGGTGCTGGCCGAGGTACGCAAGCGTTTCGACGTCTCCGTCGCCGAAGCCGGGCATCAAGACCTGCATCGGCGGGCACTGGTCGGTGTGGCCGTGGTCGCGGCGACTGGCGAGCACGTCCGGGACGTGCTCGACTCGTGTGAGCGCTTCGTGGCAGGCAGGCCGGAGTTCGAACTGCTCTCCGCCCACCGCCGGCTGCTCGGCCCGGATGACTGACAGAAGACTTTTCGAGGAGACGAAATCCCATGGCCGATCCCGCTCGGGCTCGTAAGCTCGCCAAGCGGATCTCACAGATCGTCGCCCACGCGATCGAGCATGACATCAAGGATCCGCGGCTCAACTTCGTGACGATCACCGACACGAAGATCACCGCCGATCTGCACGACGCCACGCTCTTCTACACGGTGCGGGGCGAGAATCTCGAGTCCGCCCCCGACTACAACGCCGCCGCGGCGGCGCTGGAATCCGCTCGTGGCGTCCTGCGCACGAAGGTCGGTCAGGGCACGGGTGTTCGCTACACTCCGACGCTGACCTTCACGGCCGACAGCGTTCCCGACGACGCGCGGCGCATCGAGGAACTCCTGGCCAGGGCACGAAAAGCCGACGAGAAGGTCGCGCGCCGGGCAACCCGCGCGCAACACGCCGGTGAAGCCGACCCGTACAAGGCGCCGCGGGAAGAGGCCGACGACGATGAGATCGCCGATGAGGAGACCCGGGGCTGAAGGAGTGAGCCAGGCCGTGAGCCGGCGTGGCCTGCTGCTGGGAGCCACGGCCTTGGGGGGCTCGGCACTGCTCGCGGGATGCGGCGCGGACAAACCACCTGTGGTGGGGCCCGCGCCGGTGAATCCGCCGAACAGCCCCACGCCGTTGACCGAAGCGGTCACGGTGCAGAAGATGCGCTCGGCAGCCCGGAACCGGGAAGTCAACCTCGTCATCATCGCGCCCGACGGGGTTTCGCGGGTCGGGCTGCCGGTCTGCGTCGCCCTGCACGGACGCGGTGCCGACGCCCGGACGTTCCTGAACCTGGGCGTGCAGTCCGCGCTGAACAAGCTCGTCGCGGCCGGGCTGCCCGGTTTCGCCGTGGCCGCCGTCGACGGTGACAACTACTGGGTGGACGTCGGCAAGGGTGACGACCCTCAGCGCATGCTGTCCGAAGAACTCCCCGGCTGGCTCGCCCAACGACAGTTGCGGCCGCCGACGGCGATGTTCGGGATCTCGATGGGTGGTTTCGGCGCGTTGCGCTACGCCCGCGAGCACAAGGACCTCAAGGCCGTCGCCGTGGCGAGCGCGGCGCTGTTCGTCAGCTGGCCCGATGCCAAGTCCCGCAAGGTGTTCGCCGATCGCGGCCAATGGGAATCGCACGAACCGCTGCTGCACACCGACGAGCTCAAGGCCGGCTCGACCGGCGTGTGGTGCGGCAACGCGGATCCCTTCGCCGGCGCCGACCGCAAACTCATCAAGGCACTCCGCCCCGAGGTCGGGAAGATGACCCCCGGCGAGCACAACGACGACTACTGGCGGGGCATCATGCCCGAAGTCATGAAGTTCGTGGGAGAACGTCTCACCTGATCGGGGGCCATCCTGGAGGAATGAGCATCCAGGAGCAGGCACAGCAGGTGGACGCGCTCGCCGACCAGGTCCCCACCGGCGTCGCGCTGGCCACGAAAGCCGAACTCGAGGCGATCCAGAACCAGGTGGTGGCATTGCTGGGGCACACCGCCACCGCGGACACCCTCCAAGGCGCGATCCAGAACGCCGCCGGGCTGATCGACGACCTGACGGCGGCCCTGGAGAACGTGAAGATCCAGTTGCGGGAAGTGGCTCAGCACCATCTCGCCGGCTGACCCTCGCGCCACACCACCGCAAGTAGAGGACTAATGGCGGGTAGGGCAAAGGTGGCGGACGACACGCCCGCGGCCGGGCTTTCCACCCCGTGTCGTCCATCTGAACACGATCGCCGTCCGCCTGGACACGCGTGTCGCCTCTCCAATCACGCGAAACCGCTGCCCGCGCACCGGCCAACAGAACCACCAACGCCAAGCAAGCGGGATCACAAACTCGCCGACGTAGGTACCTCGAACACTCTTGGCCCTAACGACCCAAATCACTCACGAACGCGGGGGCTAGGCGGGTTTGGCGGCGACGATCAGGTCCCGCACGATCGCCTGGTCCACCCGGTGCGAGAACTCGGCGAACGGGCCGTCCTCGCGGACTTCCAGCCCGGCCTTGTCCAGGATCGCGGCGAGTTCCTCGCGCGGCGCGACGTTCGTGTTCCACGAGATGCCGAGCGCGCCGCCGGGCCGCAGGACCCGCGTCCACACCGGGACCGCGGCCGCGAGCAGGTCGCGCGGGCTGCGCGCGAGCGACGCGTCCTGGGTGCGGTGGCTGCCGTGCTGCACGCCGTACGGGGCGTCGGTGACGATGAGATCGACGGAGTCCGACCGCAGCAGGTCGTCCGTGGTGAGCGTGTCGCAGTTGAGGTAGCTCAGCTTGCGGACCTCGCCGGCCTTGTACTGCTCTTTGGTGATCCCGAAACCGATGTCGAGGCGCCTGCCGAGCCGGACCTTGTTGCGCCGCACCTGCCCGGACTCGGCGCTGTGCTTGATCCGCTTCTGCTTCAGCCAGGTTTTGATGAACAGTTCGTAGGAGTCGAAATCCTTGCCGTCGACGTCGAGACCGGTCGCGTCGAAGCCGTACATCATCGCCTGGTTCAGCGTGGTGCCGCGGCCGCAGAGCGGGTCCAGCAGGTGCAACGGCTCGTCCAGCATCGCCGCCGGGCGGGCGGTGGAAAGCAGGGTGACGTTGACGAGAAGTTTGGTGAACAGCTCGTTCGTCTTGCCCGGGTACTTCTGGATGGTCAGCAGATCCGAGTCGAAATTCGCCAGCGGGCTGATCGTGACCGGCTTCAGGACGCCGTCGCCGACTTCGAACAGCGCGTAGAGCGCGGAAAGGTTCGAAAGGAGCGCGAGATCGCGTCCGCTCAGCGGGGCGGGCGTGGTGAAGGTGAGGTAGCCGACGCCGCCGAGTTCCGTCTCGCCGATTTCGGAGATCTCGGTCTCCAGGGCGGACATGCCGAACACCGCCAGTTCCGCGCGCAGCAGGGCGGGAGTGGAGTCGGTGTACACCCGGTTGGCGGACGGGTAGACAAGGATCGCGTACTCGGACATTCCGCAGAGCGTAGCTTGACTGATTGTGACAGCGATTCCTGCGCAGGACCTGAAGGAAGCCGCCGCGTTGCTGGCGCGCGCGAACGACGTGACACTGCTCGGCCACGTGCGCCCGGACGCCGACGCGCTCGGCAGCGCGCTGGCTCTGGGCAGGGCGCTCCAGCTCAGGGGAGGTGTCAAGGTCCGCGTGTCGGTGGGCGAACCCGAGGAGATGCCCGAAACCCTGCGGAGCCTGGACGTCGGCGGGCTTTACGTTCCCGCGAGCGAGCTTCCGGAGACCGAACAGCTGCTGGTCGCCCTCGACACCGCCACGCTCGGCAGGCTCGGCAAACTCGCGCCGCGGGTGGACGCCGTCCGCGAGGCGGGCGGCGACGTGCTGGTGATCGACCACCACACCTCGAACACCTTCTTCGGTACCAAGCACATCGTCGACGACACCGCGGAAGCCACCGCGGTGCTGGTCTTCGCGTTGCTGGAGGAACTCGGCACCGAAATCGACGAACCCATCGCGCGGTGCCTGTACGCGGGGCTGGTCACGGACACGAGCGGGTTCCGCCGCGCCCGGCCGTCCACCCATCGGATGGCCGCGAAGCTGCTCGAAGCCGGCGTCGACCCGGACAAGGTGGTCCGCGCGATCGTCGACGACCACCCGTTCGCGTGGCTGCCGATGCTCTCGGACGTGCTCGCGGGCGCCCGGCTCGAACCGGAGGAGGCGCGGGGCGTCGGCCTGGCGTACGCCGTCGTGACGCTCGATGCCGCGCGGACCGTGCGGCACGAAGAGGTCGAGGCGGTCATCGACGTCGTCCGGTCCACTCGGGAGGCCGGGGTGGCGGTGGTGCTCAAGGAGGCCGAGCCGATCGGTCCCCGGCAGCGGTGGCAGGTCTCGCTCCGGTCGACAGGCGGTGTCGACGTCTCGGCCGCGGCCGGGGAACTGGGCGGCGGCGGGCATCGCCAGGCGGCCGGCTGCACCGCGGAGGGCACCGCGGGCGAAGTGCTCGACCAGTTGCGCGCGGCACTGCGGAGGGCGCCGCTGCTGTGATCCGGTGCGACCGGACGCCGCAGCCGGTGAACGTGTTCCCGGCGTCTGGGACTGTCGTACCAGACCTTTAGTCTGCTGGGGTGCCTGAAGCTTCCGAACCCGTCGAGCGCATCCCGCCGAAACGCGTGCTCGGGCTCGCCGTGCCCGCGCTCGGCGTGCTCGCGGCCGAGCCGTTGTACGTCCTGGTGGACACGGCCGTCGTCGGGCATCTCGGCGCGCTTCCGCTGGCCGGGCTCGCGGTCGGCGGCGTCGTGCTCTCGCAGGTTTCGAGCCAGCTGACGTTCCTGTCCTACGGCACGACCTCGCGCACGGCGCGGCTGCACGGCGCCGGACGCCGTCCCGAGGCGGTCCGCGAAGGCGTCCAGGCGACCTGGCTGGCGGTGATCGTCGGCCTGGTCGTGATCGTCGCGGGGCAGTTGCTGGCCGCGCCCATCGCCGGGGTCCTCTCCGGCGACGACGCGATCACCGACGCCGCCGTCTCCTGGCTGCGGATCGCGCTGTTCGGGACGCCGTTCATCCTGATCACGATGGCGGGCAACGGCTGGATGCGCGGCGTGCAGGACTCCGCGAAACCGTTGCGCTATGTCTTGGCGGGCAACGGAATCTCCGCCGTGCTGTGCCCGGTGCTGGTGTACGGCGCGGACTGGGGGCTGGAAGGCTCGGCGATCGCGAACGTCGTCGCGCAGGTGATTTCGGCGGCGCTGTTCATCACGGCACTGGTGCGAGAACGGGTCCCGCTGCGGCCCGAGCCGAAGGTGATGCGCGCGCAACTCGGCCTCGGCCGCGACCTGGTCCTGCGCAGCCTCGCCTTCCAGGCCTGCTTCGTCTCCGCCGCCGCAGTCGCCGCCCGGACGTCCACCGAGGCCGTCGGCGCGCACCAGGTCGTGCTGCAACTGTGGACGTTCCTCGCGCTCGTGCTGGACTCGCTGGCCATCGCCGCGCAGTCGCTCGTGGGAGCCGCGCTCGGCGCCGGCGCGAGCAGACGCGCGCGGGGTGTGTCGAACCAGATCACCGGCTACGGCCTGGTGTTCGGCTGCTTCCTCGGCGTCGTGTTCGCGTCGCTGGCCGGCGTGCTGCCGCAGGTGTTCACTTCGGACGGAGGCGTGCTCGCCGAGATCCCGCACGCGTGGTGGTTCTTCGTCGCCCTCCAGCCGATCGCCGGGGTGGTGTTCGCCTTGGACGGTGTCCTGCTCGGCGCCGGCGATGCCGCGTTCCTCCGCAACGCGACGTTGTTCAGCGCGGCGCTGGGGTTCCTGCCGCTGATCTGGTTGTCGCTGGCCTTCGGCTGGGGGCTGGCCGGGATCTGGACCGGGCTGTCGCTGTTCATGCTGCTGCGGCTGGCCACGCTGCTGGTGCGGTGGCGGTCGGGGCGATGGGCCGTGGAAGGCGCGGTGCGTGCCGTCTGACCCTCCGCTACCGCAATCAGAGGACTAAACGCGAAGCTGTGGTGAAGACCACCTGGGTAACGGGTATGTTTCGCCGTTGCTTAGGCGATACAACTAGTGAGGCGGCAGTGCGGGCGTCTCTTCTTGCCCGAAAACCCTTCCGAGGAGGAATCACTGTGACAGGCCGAGCCACCCGCCGGTCCTGGTTCATCTGGTTCGCCGCCGTCACCGTCTATCTGCTCGCCGTCTTCCACCGCACCTCGTTCGGCGTCGCCGGGCTGCAGGCCGCCGACCGCTTCGGCGTCGGCTCGGCCGCGCTCGGCACGTTCACCGTGCTCCAGGTCGGCGTCTACGCCGCGATGCAGATCCCCACCGGCGTCCTGGTCGACCGCTACGGCCCGCGCCGCGTGCTCACCGGCGCCGTGTTCATCCTCGGCCTCGGCCAGATCCTGCTCGCGGTCGCCGATTCCTACCCGCTCGGCCTGCTCGCCCGCGCCGTCCTCGGCTTCGGCGACGCGCTGACCTTCGTGAGCGTCCTGCGGCTGATCGCCGCGCATTTCCCCGGCCGCCAGTACGCCCTGCTCACCGCGCTGACCGCGGCCATCGGCTACGTCGGCAACCTCGCCGCCACCCTGCCGCTCAGCCTCCTGCTCGACGGTCCCGGCTGGACCCCGACGTTCCTCGCCGTCGGCCTGGTGACCGCCTTGTACACCGCCGTCGTCGTCCTGCGGGTCGAGGACACGCCTCGCGGCGAACCGCAGCCGGTGCGCGAAAAGGTGCACCCGAAGGTGCTGGGCCGTCAGGTCGCCGAAGCGTGGCGGACGCCCGGGACCCGGCTGGGATTCTGGGTCCACTTCAGCACGATGTTCGCGCCGAACGTGCTGACCCTGCTGTGGGGTGTGCCGTTCCTGGTGCAGGGACAGGGATATCCGAAGGCCACCGCGAGTTCGCTGCTGATCGTGTTCGTCTTCGGCTCGATGATCGGCGGCCCGTTCATCGGCAGCCTGATCGGACGGCGCCCGTCGCTGCGCATGCCGCTGGTCGGCGGGTACATCGGCGGCGCCGCGGTGATCTGGGCGGTCCTGCTCGGCTGGAGCGGGACGATCCCGGTCGCCGTCGTCATCCCGGCCTTCGCGTTCCTCTCCCTCGGCGGGCCCGCGTCGATGATCGGCTTCGCGCTGGCCAGGGACTACAACCCGCTCTCGCGTGTCGGCACCGCGACCGGTGTGGTCAACGTCGGCGGATTCGTGGCCACGACGATCTCGGCGCTGGCCGTCGGGGTGCTGCTGGAGTGGACCGGCGGCACGTTCCGGGTCGCGCTCCTGTCGGTCGTCGTGGTGCTCGCGCTGGGCACCTTCCGGATGCTCGTGTGGTGGCGGCGGACCCGCGCGGCCCTGTTCGAGGCGGAGGCTCGCGGCGAGGAGATCCCGGTCCAGATCCGCCGCAGGCGCTGGGACGCCGAGGCCCCGCTCCCCGTCTCGTCCTAGGCGGAGTCCCGAAAGATAGGGTTCGGCGCGTGTCGCGCCCCAATCAGGTCAAAGCCCCGAAACGTCCCGCCCCGCCCCCCGGTCTCGTCATCGTCGACAAACCGTCCGGGATGACCTCCCATGACGTCGTCGCCAGGGCGCGGCGGTTCATGGGCACCCGCAAGGTCGGGCACGCCGGCACCCTCGATCCGATGGCCACCGGCGTGCTGGTGCTCGGCATCGAACGGGCGACGAAACTCCTCGGCCATCTGGCGCTGGACCGCAAGACCTACCTCGCGACCCTCTCCCTGGGACTGTCCACCACGACCGACGACGCCGAGGGCGAGCCGATCGCCGAAGCCGCCGCGGACGCGGTCGCGAAGATCACCGACGAGGAGATCGCCGCCGGGATCGCCGCGCTGTCCGGCGACATCCAGCAGGTGCCGAGCGCGGTCAGCGCGGTCAAGATCGACGGAAAGCGCGCGTACGCCCGGGTCCGGGCCGGGGAAGAGGTCGTGATCCCGCCGCGCCCGGTCACCGTGCACCGGTTCGACCTGCTCGCCACCCGTCGCGAAGCGGGCCGGATCGAACTCGACGCCGTCGTCGAATGTTCTTCGGGGACCTACGTCCGGGCGCTGGCCCGGGATCTCGGCGCCGGGCTGGGCGTCGGCGGGCACCTGCAGGCGTTGCGGCGCACCACGGTCGGGCCGTTCACCCTGGCCAAGGCCCGCACGCTCGACCAGCTCGAAGAGAAACCGGAACTGTCGCTCGACCTCGACGCCGCCGTCGCCGCCGCGTTCCCGCGCCGGGATCTGGACGCCCGTGAGGCGCAGGCGGTCCGATATGGACAGAGGGTGCCCGCGGCCGGCATCGAGGGCACGTACGGGATGTTCGGGCCGGACGGCCGGGTGCTCGCGCTCGCCGCGGACGAAGGCGAACTGGCCCGGTCGGTGGTCGTGTTGCTGCCCGCCTGAGCCGTGTCCTGTAAGGCTGGTCGATGGGCTTCGTGATCCAGGTGGTTCCTGACGGTGCGGGCGGGTCGCCCTCGTACGGGGTCGTACTCGGGCGTATCCGCCCGTGCCGTCAGGGGCCGGCTGGGCGCGAAGCCCGCGAGCATGGCTTGCAGGGCACGGCCTAGGGTGGTGCACGGAGCAGGCCTGGAGGAGACGGGGCACAAGTGCAGCGTTGGCGTGGTTTGGGAGACCTTCCCGGAAGCTGGGGACGGTGCGTGGTGACGATCGGCGTCTTCGACGGCGTGCACCGCGGTCATCAGGAGCTGATCTCCAGGACGGTTCGCACCGCCGCCGAACGTGGCGTGCCGAGCGTGGTGCTGACCTTCGACCCGCATCCGTCGGAGGTGATCCGGCCGGGCAGCCATCCCGCGCAGCTGACGACGTTGCGCCGCAAGGCCGAACTGGTCGAGGGCCTGGGCGTGGACGTGTTCTGCGTGCTGCCGTTCACGCTGGAACTGTCGCGTCTCACCGCGCACGAGTTCGTGCACGAGGTGCTGGTCGACAAGCTGCACGCGGCCGCGGTGATCGTGGGGGAGAACTTCACCTTCGGCGCCAAGGCCGCCGGCGACGTCAACCTGCTGCGCACGCTGGGGAAGCGGTTCGGTTTCGTCGCGCACGGCGCCGAACTGCAGGGGTTGCTCGCCAGGGAACAGACCGAGAACGAGATCACCTTCTCCTCGACCTACGTGCGTTCGTGCATCGACGCCGGTGACGTCGTCGCCGCGTCCGAGGCGCTCGGGAGGCCGCACCGGCTGGAGGGCATCGTCGTCCGGGGCGACGGCCGGGGGCACGATCTCGGCTACCCGACGGCGAACCTGTCGACGCCGCGCTTCGCCGCCGTGCCCGCCGACGGGGTCTACAGCGCTTGGTTCACCCGTTCGTCGGATCCTGGCCGCCGGTTGCGTGCCGCGGTCTCGGTCGGGACCAATCCGACGTTCTCGGGGCGGGAACGCACCGTTGAGGCCTTCGTCCTCGACATCGACGAGGACTTCTACGGACAGCACGTTTCGCTCGATTTCGTCGCCAAGCTGCGGGATCAGGTCCGGTTCACGACGTCCGAAGGCCTGGTGAAGCAGATCGACGACGATGTCGTGCGGACCAGGGCTCTGCTCGGCGAGCAGGACTGACCAGGTCCGGCCTGGCCGGATGACAATGGTTAAACACGCCCGCCGCGATACGGCTCGGTGGCAAGATGTCACGGACCGCGCATGGCGTTCAATGGGGTTAGGGGAGCGAACCAGGTGGAGGACCACAAGATCGTCCAGCGGAACATCGCGCTGCAGAAGCAGTGGTACGGGGAACCGCTCGGCGATCGGGTGCGGAGACTGGTCGTGGCCTTCGACATCTCCCAGGCCTTCCTCGCCGAGGTGCTCGGCATCAGCGCGCCGATGCTCAGCCAGGTGATGAGCGGGCGCCGGGCCAAGATCGGCAACCCGGTCGTGCTCGCCAAGATGATCATGCTGGAACGCAAGGTCCTGGTCCCGGCGGTCGCCGCGGGCGACCGGAAGGCCATGCAGGAGGCCCTGGAAGACGTCCGCGACTCGCGGCCGACCGTGGGCCGCGACAACATCCCGGTCGGCGCCGTCGCCGACGACCAGGGCGTGCTCGCGGCGCTGCGAGACGTCGGCGAAGACGAAGATCTCGCCGAAGCCGCGAAGCTGCTCGACGACGACTTCCCGTCTCTGGCGGATCTGCTGCGCCGGGCGGCCAAGAACTCCTGATCATGAACCTCTTCAGCGCACTGGTCCCGCCCGAGGACGTCCTCGACGAGATCGCGGCCGCGCTGGGCAGCCCCGAAGACGGCGATCTCCGCTGGTCGCGGCGAGAGCATTGGCACGTCACCCTCGGTTTCTACGGTGAGGACGATCCCGAAGAACGGTCCGCCTGGCTGGCCGGACGGCTGGCGGAGGCGTCCGCGATCGACGTCCGGCTGGAAAATGCGGCGACATTCCCCGGGGTGCTGTGGTTGAGTGTCACCGGAACCGGGCTCCACGAGCTGGCTCACCAAGCCGGCGCGGGGACGGAGGGAAGGCCCTATGTGGCCCACCTGACACTGGCCCGCTTCCCCCGCGACCGGCCCGGAGCCGCGAGCGCGTGGGAGGAGCGGCTGGCCGGGTTCACCAGCAGAACTTGGACGGCGACCGAAGCCGTGCTGATCCGCAGTGACCGTGAGCAGAGTGAATCGCGCTACCGGGTGATCCAGTCGTACGAGTTGAACGACGCCCGCGCCTGAAGCCGCTGATCACGAGGCTGGTAACCTCGATGATTGGGTCCGGCTGCAGTCCGTGGCGGCCGTGACCGTCTCACCCGGCGTGAACGATCGTCCGGGCCGCACGGCACAGAATGTCTAGGAGCACCACAGTGGCTTTGTCCACCGAAGACAAGAAGTCGATCCTTGCCGAGTACGGCGTGCACGACTCGGACACCGGATCCCCCGAGGCCCAGGTCGCGCTGCTGACCAAGCGCATCGTCGGCCTCACCGAGCACCTCAAGGCTCACAAGCACGACCACCACTCCCGTCGCGGGCTCCTGCTGCTGGTCGGCCGTCGCCGCCGGCTGCTGAACTACGTGATGAAGGTGGACATCGAGCGTTACCGTGCGCTGATCCAGCGTCTCGGCCTCCGCCGATAGCTTGAACCCGAGGGGGAGTGACCACGTCGGTCGCTCCCCCTCGGTCTAAGAACGACAGGCGCGAGCGCGCCCGAGGAACCGTCCGCCGGTCCTCGGTAGTGGTTCCCGGGCAACGGCCCGGGGGCTTCGATCGAAGACCGGCCTCACTCCTCGAGCGTCCGCAGGCGAAACAGGTCCCAGGATGGGAGACTCGCGCCGTTACAGAGGAACAAAAGAGGAGATACACCCTATGACCGACTCCACCGGAGTCACCGTGCACGAAACCGAAGCCGTGATCGACAACGGCCGTTTCGGCACCCGCACCGTTCGCTTCGAGACCGGACGGCTGGCCCGTCAGGCCGCTGGTTCCGTCGTCGCGTACCTCGACGAAGAGACCATGCTGCTCTCGGCGACTACCGCGTCGAAGCACCCGAAGGATCACTTCGACTTCTTCCCGCTGACCGTGGACGTCGAGGAGCGGATGTACGCCGCCGGGCGCATCCCCGGCTCGTTCTTCCGTCGTGAGGGTCGCCCGTCTACCGACGCGATCCTGACCTGCCGCCTGATCGACCGGCCGCTGCGCCCGTCGTTCACCGACGGTCTCCGCAACGAGATCCAGGTCGTCATCACCGTCCAGAGCCTCAACCCGGACGACCCGTACGACGTGCTCGCGATCAACGCGGCTTCGGCCTCGACCCAGATCGCCGGCCTGCCGTTCTCGGGCCCGGTCGGCGGCGTCCGCGTCGCGCTGATCGAGGGCCAGTGGGTCGCGTTCCCGACCTGGAAGCAGCTGGAAGAGGCCACCTTCAACATGGTGGTCGCCGGTCGCATCGTCGGTGATGACGTCGCGATCATGATGGTCGAGGCCGAGGCGACCGACAAGACGCTGGACCTGATCGCCGCGGGCGGCAAGGCGCCGGACGAGATCGCCGTCGCCGAGGGCCTCGAGGCCTCGAAGCCGTTCATCAAGGTGCTGTGCGAGGCCCAGCAGCAGCTGGCCGACGTCGCCGCCAAGCCGACCGGTGAGTTCCCGGTCTTCCTGGCCTTCGAGCAGGACGCCTTCGACGCGGTCGCCGCCATCGCGACCGACGACCTCGCGAACGCCCTGACCATCGCGGGCAAGCAGGACCGCGACCACGCGACCGACCAGGTCAAGGCCGCCGTGCTGGAGAAGATCGGCCTCAACGAGGGCGAAGCCTTCGCCGGCCGTGACAAGGAAATCGGCGCGGCGTTCAAGGCCCTGTCGAAGAAGATCATGCGCAAGCGCGTCCTCACGGACAAGATCCGCATGGACGGCCGCGGCCTGACCGACATCCGGTCGCTCGCCGCCGAGGTCGCCGTGATCCCGCGGGCGCACGGTTCCGCACTCTTTGAGCGTGGAGAAACGCAGATCCTGGGCGTCACCACGCTGAACATGCTCCGTTTGGAGCAGCAGATCGACTCGCTCTCCCCGGAGACGCACAAGCGGTACCTGCACCACTACAACTTCCCGCCGTTCTCCACCGGCGAGACCGGCCGTGTCGGTTCGCCGAAGCGGCGCGAGATCGGCCACGGCATGCTCGCCGAGCGCGCCCTGGTCCCGGTCCTGCCGAAGCGTGACGAGTTCCCGTACGCGATCCGCCAGGTCTCCGAGGCGCTGGGCTCCAACGGCTCCACCTCGATGGGCTCGGTCTGTGCCTCGACCATGGGTCTGCTGAACGCGGGTGTCCCGCTGAAGGCGCCGGTCGCCGGTATCGCGATGGGCCTCATCTCCGACGAGGTCGACGGTGAGACCCGCTACGTCGCGCTGACCGACATCCTCGGTGCCGAAGACGCCATGGGCGACATGGACTTCAAGGTCGCCGGCACCAAGGACATCATCACCGCGCTGCAGCTGGACACGAAGCTCGACGGCATCCCCTCCGAGGTGCTCGCCGCCGCGCTGAAGCAGGCGAAGGACGCTCGCCTCACCATCCTGGAGGTCATCGCCGAGGCGATCGACGGCCCGGACGAGATGAGCCCGTACTCTCCGCGCGTCACCAGCGTGAAGGTCCCGGTGGACAAGATCGGCGAGGTCATCGGCCCGAAGGGCAAGATGATCAACTCGATCACCGAGCAGACCGGTGCCGACATCTCCATCGAGGACGACGGCACGATCTACGTGGGCGCGGCCGACGGCCCGTCGGCGGAGGCGGCGATCGACCTGATCAACGCCATCGCCAACCCGCAGCTGCCCAAGGTCGGCGAGCGTTTCCTCGGCACCGTGGTGAAGACGGCCGCGTTCGGCGCGTTCGTCTCGCTGCTGCCGGGCAAGGACGGCCTGGTGCACATCTCCAAGCTGGGCAACGGCAAGCGGATCGCCAAGGTCGAAGACGTGGTCAACGTGGGCGACAAGCTCCGCGTCGAGATCGCCGACATCGACAACCGCGGCAAGATCAGCCTGATCGTGGTCCAGGAAGAAGACGCTGCCGAGGCCAAGCCGGCCGAGGACGACAAGGCCGAGGCCCCGAAGGCCGACGCCTGACAGTCCGGGTAGTCCTGGCAAGTCCGATGTGAAGTGTTGAGTGAGGGCCGTTCGGGGCGTTGTCCTGAACGGCCCTTTTCTCACCCGTGGAAGTTAGGGATCCGTTGGCGTCTCAGGTTTCCGGGCACGAACAGCCCGTCGGCAGCACTCGCACCCTCGAGTCCCCTTCGGACGGTGCGGTGGTCAAGCGCAGCGTGCTCGCCGGAGGGCTGCGGGTGATCACCGAGCACGTGCCCGCCTCCCGGTCGGTGACGGTCGGGCTGTGGGTCGGCGTCGGGTCTCGGGACGAGCCTGCCTCCGTCGAGGGTGCGGCGCACTACCTCGAACACCTGCTGTTCAAGGGCACCACGAACCGTGACGCCACCCAGATCGCCGAGGAGATCGACGCGGTCGGCGGGGAGTTCAACGCGTTCACCGCGAAGGAACACACCTGCTACTACGCGCAGGTGCTCGACGAGGACCTGCCCCTCGCGATGGATCTCGTCACCGACGTCGTGTTCGAGGCCCTGTGCACGGACAAGGACGTCGAGACCGAGCGCAGCGTCGTGCTCGAAGAGATCGCGATGCGCGACGACGATCCCGAGGACCTGCTGCACGAGACGTTCGTCGGCGCGATCCTCGGCGATCACGCGCTCGGCCGCCCGGTGCTCGGCAGCGAGAAGTCCATCATCGAGATGTCCGCGTCGGCACTGCGCGGGTTCTACCGGCGGCGCTACACGCTGCCGCGGATGGTGCTCGCCGTCGCCGGGAACATCGAGCACGGACAGGTGCTTCGCCTGGTGCGTAAGGCTTTGCGGAACCGACTGACCGGGCCGGCCACCCCGGTGGCACCGCGGGCAGGCCGGGCGCGGATCGCGATGCCGCCGAAGCTCGTCCTGCACACCGACGACACCGAGCAGGCACACGTGATGCTCGGCCTGCGTTCGCTGTCGAGGCACGACGACCGGCGGTTCGCGCAGTCGGTGCTCAACGCCGCGCTCGGCGGCGGGATGAGTTCGCGCCTGTTCCAGGAGATCCGCGAGAAGCGCGGCCTGGCGTACCAGGTCTATTCGTCCGTCGCGAGCTATGCCGACACCGGTCATATGGCCGTGTACGCCGGTTGTCAGCCTGAAAAGCTCGGCGAGGTCGCCGGTGTGATCCGCGAGGTGCTCGAACTCGTCGGCAAGGACGGGCTGAGCGACGCCGAGGTCGCGCGGGCGAAGGGGCAGTTGCGGGGCGGGCTCGTGCTCGGCCTGGAGGACACCTCGTCGCGGATGTCGCGGATCGGCAAGAACGAACTGAACTACGGCCGCTATCTCGGCGTCGACGACACGGTGGCGCGGATCGACGCCGTCACCACCGAAGAGGTCTGTGCGCTCGCTCGCACTCTGCTGCACAGCCCCGGTGGCGTGACCGCCGCGGCGGTGGTCGGGCCGTACGCTCACGCCGACGACCTTCCGGACGATCTTCACGAGGTGATCGCATCATGACCGAGTCCGCACCGATCCGGGTCGGCGTGCTGGGCGCACGCGGCCGGATGGGCCAGGAAGTCGCCGCCGCCGTCACCGGCGCCGACGACATGGAACTCGTCGCCGAACTCGACGCGGGGGACGACTTCGCGGGGCTCAAGCAGGCTCAGGTCGTCGTCGACTTCACCCACCCCGACGCGGTGATGGACAACCTGGAGTTCCTGACCGGCAACGGGATCCACGCCGTGGTCGGCACCACCGGGTTCAGCGACGACAGGCTCGCGAAGCTGCGTTCGTGGCTCGACGCCGACCCGTCGGTCGGCGTGCTCATCGCCCCGAACTTCGCCCTCGGCGCGGTGCTGGCCATGCGGTTCGCCCAGCAGGCGGCGCGGTTCTACAACTCTGCCGAGGTCATCGAACTACACCACAACCGCAAGGCCGACGCGCCTTCCGGAACGGCCGCGCACACCGCCCGGCTGATCGGCGAGGCCCGGGCCGCGGCCGGTCTCGAACCGGGCAGCGACGCGACGACGTCCGAAGTGGACGGTGCCCGCGGCGCGCTCGTCGACGACGTCCGCGTGCACTCGGTCCGGCTGCCCGGGCTCGTGGCGCACGAGGAGATCCTGTTCGGTGGCGAGGGGGAGACCCTGACCATCCGGCACGACTCGCTGCACCGCACGTCGTTCATGCCCGGGGTACTGCTCGGCGTGCGCTCGGTGCTCACCCGGCCCGGCCTCACGGTCGGTCTCGAGAACATCCTCGACCTGTGAGGGCCCGCAACTTCGCGCTGGTGATGACGGCGGCGCTCGCCGTCTACGTCGTCCTGCTGGCCGGCCGGGCGATCGCGTTGCTGGGCAGCGGCGAGACGGTGCCGGTGATCTTCGGCATCGGCGTCCTGCTGCTGCCGCTGCTCGGGATCTGGATCATCGTGACGACCTGGCGTTCCGGCGTCCAGATCCAGCGGCTCGCGCGGCGGCTGGACGAAGAAGGCGGCTTGCCCGACGTCTCCGACCTGCCCCGGCGCCCTTCGGGCCGGGTGGACCGCGACGCGGCCGACGCGTGGTTCGACGAGCGGCGGGCCGAGGTCGAAGCCGATCAGGAGAACTGGCGCGTCTGGTACCGGCTCGCCTACGCGTACGACATCGCGGGGGACCGGAAGCGGGCCCGCGAGACGATGCGACGGGCCGTGGACCTCGAAGCAGCCTCCCGCTGAACGCCATTAGAGGACTACTTGCGCTCGGCAGCGCGAGCGCAAGTAGTCCTCTAATGGCGGAGCGACGCTGGCCATAGTTCATCACGGCGTAGGCGATTTCAGGTCAGAGGGTAGAAGTGACCTGGGCAGTCAGCCCGCCGGGTCGGAGTCGATCAGCTTGGGAGCGTCCAAGGCGGGGCGGGCGCTGCTCTGGGATCTTGCCGTCGGCGTTTCCGTGCATTGGCGCCGGTGGGCTGGTCTCGATCTCGAAGAACAGCGCTTTGATCGCGCACTGGGCTTCGTCTTCTTGAGAACCAAGCGTCCGACGCACCAGGCCCCGCTGATCACTGTCGGCTTGCCATCCGGGGCGACGTCCCGGATGGCCTTGACCTCCAGAGGGACCCCGTCCGTGGGCGGTTGGCGAGCCACGACGACCGGGAACTGGAGGGCTGGTGCGAATTCATGATCAACGAAGGGCGAGGACTTCGGCCCGAGTCGGAGTGTGCGCCGGTGAAGGATCGGCCGTTTACACGCCCTGACTTGGCCAAGCCCTCAACCTGCAGACTGAAGCCGCCCGACCAGACCGTTGTCTAAGGCGGTCCGGCCGGGCGGTTCACCCGATTGCGGGCGGTAATGGGCATCCCTTGCGATTGAAGTGGCGTACGGGATGCCTGCGTTTAAATCAGTTGCGGACGGTAGTTCGTCGACTACCAGCGCGGCGGTATGTCGCGCTCCTGTCGGCTCGGAAGATCGAGCCGGGTGGGTTGTCGAACGAGGGGCCAGTCAATGGTGTCAACCAGTAAGCATCCGCAAAACTG
The DNA here is from genome assembly GCF_046549055.1 of Amycolatopsis sp. lyj-112. Taxonomy (NCBI): domain Bacteria; kingdom Bacillati; phylum Actinomycetota; class Actinomycetes; order Pseudonocardiales; family Pseudonocardiaceae; genus Amycolatopsis; species Amycolatopsis sp. lyj-112. The sequence continues at coordinate 590,729 of NZ_JAJPWS010000001.1, forward strand.
TTCGAAGGCAAAGGGCCACGTCTGTAAATGTGGCAACTGCGGCGGCTCTCGACACGGCTGGGGAGGTTGGGTCGCGCTCGCTCGGGAACCAGAGCAAACGCGGGTAGCCAAGCGTGCCACGATCATCGACAAGCTGGTCAAGTGGTGTTCCCCCAAGCATAAGAAGATGCGTAACCGGCATGCTCGGGAAGCGAGCATGGATCTCATGCGACTTGACTCCGCCGACTGGCTGGCGCGTAATGCTGCTGGGTCGGTGCACTCGCCGTTGCCGTCGCAGCGCCAGGGAACCGAGAGTGCGCCAGGGAACAGCCCTGAAGATCGGCGGCTCAACGTGGAGGCAAGTGACAGCTCCGAACCGCTCGGTGCGACGGGCGCATCGGGTCTCGAAACTCCCATCGCGTCGGCTGCTTCCGTGGACGTCCCAGACCGACCAGATGCCGTGGATCAGGTGAACGCCTTCGCGAAGGCAATGACAGAAGATATCTGGCAAGAAATTGTCGAGGGTCTTCCCGGGAGTCCCGAAGAAATCAGGAAGATCCGCTTGCAGTTGGCTGATCACGGCTGGTGTGACCTGTTCATCGGTTTCGTGCTGGTCCTGGAAAAGTTCGGCAAGGTGCTTGACACGGTCCCTGACAAGGCCAAGAGGCTCATAGTCGAGACGATTCGCGGGTCCAGCAAACAGGAGAAGCGGACACAGCTCACCGAAGAGGTCGTGGGCATGATCGTGGACAAGGCGTGGAACGCGTTCAAGACCGCCGCGTTCGCGCATTCGCCGCTCCTCGGCCTGCTCGCCAGCGATGAATTGTTGCGGAACCTTCGCATGCTCGCGGTATTCATCTGCCCGGCGCCGGAAAAGCACGAGGAAGTGCGGAAGCATGCCGTCGACCCACTAGTCAAAGACACATGTGGCTACGTGTCGGCCGAGGCCAAGGAATGGCTGGGGAAGCAGTTCGATCAATGGGTCGCGGGCGTTGAGCGGCATGTCGAACGCGATGGCGCAGGTGAAGCTGGCCGTGCCGGTGAACCCCCGATTGCTCATTCATCGCCCGCGTGATGCTCAAAGCCTGGGCGAACGCGGTGCACGGGAGCCGCTCCAGGGCGAGGTCTGCGTCGCAGGGCCCAATTGCCCCATATGGCCAACATCGGAGAGCTCAGAAGTGGAACCAGCCGGTGAACAGCGCCGGTGAGGCGGCCAGCAGGCTGAAGCGCAGCCAGCGGCCGAGGAACCCGGTCGCCAGGAAGCTCGCCAGCGGCATGTTCACCAGGCCGGCGAGCACGCTCGTGGCCATGTACGGCGGCAGGCCGATGACCGAACTCACCCCGTAGGTGCCCGCCATCCAGTGCGGATGCCGGTGGCATCGTTCGCGAAGGGCGTCGACCCGGGCGCGCATCTTCTTGGTGCGCGCCCGCCATCTTTCCCGGCGAGCGGTGGGCGGCCGGACCCGGTGCAGGCGATCATGCAGCGGTTTCGGCAGCTTGATCGTGCCGCGCGCGGCCAGGTAGTAGAGCGTTTTCCCGCCGACCTGCCCCGCGGCGACGACGGCGCCGAGCAGCAGCCACGGCATCGTGGGCTGGCTCGCGCACAGGCCGAGAAGGAACATTTCGATGCTGACCACGGGGAGGATCGCGGATCCGAACGCGACGGCGAACGAGACGAGCATCCAGCCCACCATCGTTGCCTCCCCGTTATCTTCGCTCTCTCCAAGTTAGCAGCTGAAAAGTTGCCCACACTGGGGCTGGCCCCCGTCTCGGGCCGGGGGGACGCACCAGAAGATCACCTGCGCGTCGGTTCGCGGCCACCTGCCGCTGCCATGCTGGGGTTCGTGGCCGACGTGCACGACGCGGTCCGCGGCAAGGATTTCGCGGATCGCTTCGCCGACTTCTGCGCGGCCGTGGTCCGGCGCCTCCCCTTCGGGCTTTCCCGGCTGGTGGCGCCGAGTTTCCTCGGTTTCGCGCTCATCAACGGGTTCACCTTCGGGGTCGACCTGCTCTTGCTGGTGCTGCTGCGCGGTTGGCTCGGCTTTCCGGTGTGGCTGGCGATCACCCTCGCCTACGCGACCGCGTTCGGGCTGAGCTTCGTGCTGAACCGCAGCATGAACTTCCGCTCGCACGCGCCCGTCGGCAGGCAGGCGGTGCTGTACGTCGTCGCGATCGTCGTCAACTATGTGGCGTTCCTGCTCGGCGTCGGCGCGGGGCTCGCCGCGCTGGGCGTCGACTACCGCCTGTCCCGGCTCATCGCCGGGGCGTGCGAAGGCGTCTTCATGTACTCGGTGATGCGATGGGTCGTGTTCGCGAAGTCAGGGGGCGAGCTCGAGTTCGAGGGTGCCGGTGAGGCGGACTTCGCGCACGTTCGTGCTGCCGGTGTCGAGGATGCGGACGGTCCCGTCGGGAGACCAGCCCGCCCGGCGGAAGAAGCCCAGTGACGCGTGATCGGTCTGCGCGACCCAGCTGACCCCGCGCGTCGCCCCGTCTTCGCGCAACCAGCCGGCGGCCGTCGCGAGCAGCCGTCCGGCGTGCCCACGGCGTCCCCAGCGCGGCTCGACCAGCAGGGACGCGATGAGCGCCGTCGTCGAGGCGTCGTCGGGCAGGGACCCGTCCGCGGCGGCGACTTCGCTCTCCGGAGCGCGCCCGACGACGCAGAAGCCGACGGTGAACTCGCCTTCCGTGGCCAGGAAGACCCGCGTGCCCGGGTATTCGATCGTCTCGGCCCAGGTCTTTTCGATCTCGACCTCATCGAGTTCTGCGACGGCCGCTTCGCCGAGCAGTTCCGTGTAGGCGCTTCGCCAGGTATCGCGCTGGATCCGGGCGATCTCGGCGGCGTCGGAAACGACGGCGGGGCGGACTTGGGCGGTGCTCATGGCCGCAATCTACTGCCGCCGCCGGAAACTGTCGGTGGTGGATGGCACCATGCCGATGATGAACACTCCGACCATCAGCGGGCCGGTCGCGCACCGGATCGCCCTGGCCGCGCAGGGATTCGGCGATCCTCGTCCCGGGGGCGCGGTGACCAGGCGGCATCTGCAGCGCGTGCTGTCGCGAATCCAGTTGCTGCAGCTGGATTCGGTGAACGTCGCCGTCCGCGCGCACTACATGCCGCTGTTCTCCCGTCTCGGCGCGTACGAGCCCACGCTGGTGGACGACGCGGCCTGGTCCCATTCCGTGCGCAGACCCCGGATGCTGGTCGAGTCCTGGGCGCACGAGGCGAGCCTGCTGCCGGTGGAGGACTGGCCGCTGCTGCGGTCCGGGGCGAAGCGCATGGGCTGGTGGACGAACTACGCGCGGGTGCTGGAGCAGACGCCCGGACTGGTGGACGACATCCTCGCCGTGGTCAAGGAACAGGGACCGATCGGCGCGGGCGGCATCGAGCGCGCGCTGGCGGGTGACTCGGCACGCTACAAACCCGGCTCGTGGTGGGAGCGCTCGGAGGTCAAGAAGGCCTGCGAGTGGCTCTTCGGCATGGGGCAGCTGACCACCGGGACCCGCCGGTCGTTCGAGCGGCTCTACGACTTGACCGAACGCGTGGTGCCGCCGGAGATCCTGTCGCGCCAGGTGAGCCCGGAGGAGGGCGCCCGCGAGCTGATCACCCGGGCGGCCGTCGCCCTCGGCATCGGCACCGAACCGGATCTGCGGGACTACTACCGGCTCGGCCCCGACGTCAGCAAGCGGGCGGTGGCGGAACTGGTCGAGGCGGGAGTGCTCGAACCGGTGATCGTGGACGGCTGGCCGGCCCCGGCCTACCGGCACGTCGCGGCGAAGGCACCGAGGTCGGTCACCGGCCGGGCGCTGCTCTCGCCGTTCGACCCGCTGATCTGGGAACGCGCCCGCACCGAGCGCATCTTCGGCTTCCACTACCGCATCGAGATCTACGTCCCCGAGCCGAAGCGGATCTACGGCTACTACGTGTTCCCGTTCCTGCTCGACGGCGAACTCGTCGGCCGCGTCGACCTCAAGGCCGACCGGGCCGCCGGGGTGCTTCGCGTCCAGGGCGCCTTCAGCGAGCCTGGCGTGGACGTCGCGCGGGTCGCCAGTGAGCTGGCCGGGGAACTGCGGCTGATGGCTCAGTGGCAGGGGCTGGACGGGGTCGTGGTGGGGGAGCGGGGCGATCTCGCGCCCGTGCTGGCACAGCTGGTGCGGTGACCTCCGCGTCCGATCCGCTGCGCCGTCCCGGTTGTAGGTCGGTGCGGTGGGTCGTGAGTGGCGATTCGGGCTAGAGCGGACCGCGATCTGCATACCTGCGGCTGGGACGGCGTTCCGCGTGGTCGCGGGGGCTGACGATGAAGGAATTGGGACACTCAATGTCCCAATTCCTTCATCGTCGCGTGGTGGTCCAGCACCCGCCGCCCCGGTCACCGGCTCTGGTAAGGACCTGTGTGGAAATAGGGACGTTGAGTGTCCCCATTTCCACACATCCACCGGCCCGCCCCAGCGCGATCCGGCCCAAGACGTGAGCGAGGGACCTTCGCTCCCACCCCCGTGGAAAAGTGAGAGCAAAGGTCCCTCGATCCCCCTGCAGTCCGCAGCCTCACTGGGCCGCGCTGGTCACCACCGCGTTGCCGGTCCCGGTCCGCGCGCGGACCTTCAGCACCACGTCACCCTCGGAAGGGGCGCTCTCCGAGACGTCCAGCTCGCTGGACACGGCGCCGGTCGTCGAGGTCAGGTCGACCTCGGCCCGCACACCGCCGCGGATCCCGACCCGGACCTCGCCCGATCCGGTCGTCAGCTCCAGCGACCCGGAGGCGGCGTCGGCCACCGAGAGGTCGCCGCTGCCGGTGCGGGCGAGGACGTCGCCCTCCACCGCGCCGAGCCAGACGTCGCCGGTGCCGGTCGCGACCGTGGCCGAACCGCCCACCGAGGACGCCTCGACGCTGCCGCTGCCGGTCCGCAGCTGCAGGCCGGACAGCGTCGGGCCGAGTTTGATGTCGCCGGTGCCGGTGCGGATGATCGCCGAACCGTCGGCCCGTTCCAGGCCGATGTCACCGGAACCGGTCAGGATGTCGGCCCGCCCGGCGGGTCCGGTCACCGTGACGCTGGCCGCCCCGGCCCGCACCTCCAGGTGCGAACCCGCGGGCGCCCGGACGGTCAGGCCGAGCGGGATGTTCTTCAGCTGCCAGGCCTTCGGCGACTGGACGACCAACCGGTTGCCGACCTTCTCGATCCGCGCCTGCTGCAAGGCGTCGCCCGCCGACATGCCCGGGTCGGTGCCCAGCTGGTCGCCGAAGCGTTCCCCGACCCAGCTGAGCAGGCTGGTCATCCCGTTCACCCACGGCTCCTGCTCGCCACCGTCGCGGCGGAGTTCGGCGTGGACACCGGTTCCGTCGGTCAGTTCGATGGTGACGCGGCCGATGGTCACGCTCACGTCGATCTCGATCGGGCCTTCGGCGTCGAAGTCCTCGATCCGTACGGTCTCTTCACTCGTGGGAGTGGTTTCCTCGGTCATTTCCGTCCCCTCAGCCCTGGACCCAGCCGTGCAGGCGCGAACCGGCACCGCCGTCCGGCTTCTGCTTGTACTGCCAGTGCTCGCTGCCGCTCTTGCCCAGCGCCCCCTGGACGGCCTGCGAGACGAACGTGTTCAGCGAAACGCCCTGAGAGGCGGCCGCGGCTTCGGCTTGGCCTTTGACCTGCTCGAACAGGCGCAGCGTGATCCGCGTGATGTCCCCGGTGTCGATCTTGGGGGCGCGCGGGGCCTCCCGCGGCGCCTCTTGGCGCGGCGCGGACTGTTCGGCGTGCTCCCCGGAGCCGGTGACGACGACGCGCACGTCGCGGCCGTCGAGCCGGACGTCGACGACGTGCCCCGGCAGCGCCGAAGTCACTTCGGCGGCCAGGTCGGCGAGGGCGTTCATGATGGTCAGTCGGACGGCCGGCTCCAGCGCCGACGACAGCAGCGCGGCGGCGCGCCGCGTCTGCTCGTCGCCGGCCGAAGCCGTGTTCGCGAGGTCCTCGCGAAGGCTTGTGATGTACGGCGTCAGGTCCATGACACCACTATGACGTCACTTGTGATGTCAGTCAAGGAGATGGTGACATCACCTCGATGTCACCGTGATGTCGTCGTACCCGGCGGCTACGCTGCCTGGAGTCGTGGCAGGGGTCTAGAAGGAGTGCGAAACGTGGCCGAAACCGTCTCACCCAAGGTTCAGCTGATCGCGAAGACGGAGTTCTTCCCGCCGTCCGAGGTGCCGTGGTCGACCGATGCCGACGGTGGTGCGGCACTGGCCGAATTCGCCGGACGGGCCTGTTACCAGTCCTGGAAGAAGCCGAACCCGAAGACGGCCACCAACGCCGGCTACCTCGAGCACATCATCGACGTGGGCCACTTGTCGGTGCTGGAGCACGGCTCCGTCAGCTTCTACATCACCGGGATCTCCCGGTCGCTGACGCACGAGCTGATCCGTCACCGGCACTTCTCGTACTCGCAGCTCTCGCAGCGCTACGTCCCGGAGCGCGACGCCGCCTTCGTCGAGCCCGACGTCATCGCGCAGGACCCGGAGCTGCACGCGAAGTTCCTCGCCGCCTCGCAGGCCGCCGTCGACGCCTACACCGAACTCCTCGCCGGGCTGGAGGAGAAGTTCGCGGACGTCCCGAGCGCGACCCTGCGCCGCAAGCAGGCCCGCCAGGCCGCCCGCGCCGTGCTGCCGAACGCCACCGAGACCCGCATCGTGGTCACCGGGAACTACCGCGCCTGGCGGCACTTCGTCGCCATGCGCGCCACCGAGCACGCCGACGTCGAAATCCGCGCCCTCGCCATCGACTGCCTGCGCGAGCTGCAGAAGGCCGCGGGCAACGTGTTCGCCGACTTCACCATCTCCACGCTGCCCGACGGCACCGAAGTCGCGTCCAGCCCGAAGGTTCTCGAGGGCTGATGCGCCGCCTCGCGATCGACGTCCGGCCCGGCGAGTACGCGGTCGCCCGCCTCGCCCCGGACGCGCCGATTCCGGCGAACCTGCTCGACCCCGGCGAGCCCGTGCTGATCTCGATCACCCGGACGCCGGAGGAGCTTTCGGTGATCTGCCCGGCCGGCCTCGCGCCGGCCGGGGCCACGGTCGAGGACGGCTGGCGGCTGCTCACCGTCCGCGGGCCGCTGGCGTTCACGCTGACCGGCATCATCGCGGCGCTGTCGAGCGAACTGGCCGCCGCCGGGGTGGCGTTGTTCTCGCTGTCCACTTTCGACACCGACCACGTGCTGGTCCGGGCTCCTGAGCTGGAACGCGCCGTCAAGGCGCTCCGGGAGTCCGGGCACGAGGTCACGGTCTGAGTGCCTGTTGGTGAACCCGCGTCCGCGATCGCGTCGGAAGGGCGCGACCTGGTCATTCACGTCGCGACGGCGGGCAGGGCGCCCTGCCACCGCGATAGCGGGCCTTCGGCCGGGGCGGGTTCACGCGTTATGTCCCTTTTCGGAGTGCATCTCAGCTCCGCCAACAGGCTCTGATCCATCAGCTCGGAGAAGGAACCTTTCGGGGCGCGAACGGGTCCGAGTTAGCATCCTGCGCGAACCGAAGGAGCACGGAAACCTTGACCGACGAACAGACCCGGGCGTACGGGCCGCCGCCCCAGCAGACGTATCAGGCCACCGGCGCGCGGATCGTCGCCGGCCGTTATGCCCTGCTGGGCGAACTCGGCCGCGGCGGGATGGGCATCGTCTGGCGTGCGCAGGACCAGGTGATCGGCCGCCAGGTGGCGATCAAGGAACTGAAGTTCCCGGATGGCCAGGAAGACGCTTCGGTGCTTTCCGAGCGGATGCTGCGCGAGGTCCGGGCCGCCGGGCGGCTCAACGACCCGGCCGTCGTCACCGTGTACGACGTCGTCAACGAGGGCGGCGCCACCTTCATCGTGATGGAGCTGGTCGAGGCCCCGACGCTGGCCGATCTGGTGCGGGAGCGCGGGCCGATGCCGGCGCAGCAGGTCGCGCAGGTGGGGGAGCGGGTGCTGTCCGCGCTGCGGGCCGCGCACGTCGCCGGCATCGTGCACCGCGACGTCAAACCCGCGAACATCATGGTCGCGCCGGACGGCCGGGTGAAGCTCACCGACTTCGGTATCGCGCACACCACCGACGACCCGCGCCTGACCACCACGGGCATGATCGTCGGCTCGCCCGCCTTCATGGCGCCGGAACGGGTCGAGGGCCGCGACGCGATGCCCGAATCCGACCTCTGGTCGCTGGGCACGACGCTGTTCTTCGCCTCGGAGGGCATCGTCGCGTTCGAACGGTCGACCACCGCGGCGACGCTGCACGCGATCATGACCGAAGCGCCGTACCTGACCAGGGTCCAGGGCCCGCTGGCCGCCGCGATCCTCGGCCTGCTGGTCACCAAACCCGAGGCGCGGATGGGCTACGACCAGGTACGCAGCCTGCTCTCGGCCGCGCAGGGCGTGCAGGCCCAGCCGACCCCGCCCTCGGGCGGCACGGCGATGCTGCACCCCGGCCAGCCGATGACCCGGCTCGCCTCGGCACCCGCTCCGGCGAAGCGCAACCTCCGTCCTCTGTGGCTCAGCCTGGCCGCGGTCGCCGTGGTCGGCGCCCTGGTCGGCGGCATCTTCCTGGGCCGCTGGATGGCCACGCCCGAGGGGAACGCGCAGGCCCAGCCGACGCTGACCTACGGCATCAACGGCCAGCTCAAGATCAGCCTGTCCGGTGACTGCTACAACGTCCCGCTCGCGGCGAACGTCACGATGAACAGCGAGACCAGCGGGACCTGCAACAAGAACCACCTGGTCGAGGTGTACGCGAAGGGTGACCTCCTCGGCGTCGAGTCGGCGAGCGACAAGGACGCCACGCCCGTCGCGTATCCCGGCGCCGAAGTGGTCAACCGCATCGCCGAGGCGGTCTGCTCGGCCACCTTCAACTCGGACGCGGTGCCTTCGCAGCAGCGGTCGGGGCTGTACTGGCGGGCGGTCGTCCCGACCGAGGCCGAGTGGAACCGGCCGCTGAGCGAGGACGACAACGACTACTCGCGCGGGTATCTGTGCCTGCTCGCCAAGACCGACGGCGGGCAGCTCACCTCGCAGATCACGACCAAGGTCAAATAGCTCACAGAGAGTTTGCGCCGAGTTCGCCTTCGTCACGGAAAATCTCTCGCATTATCGGGAAAGACCACGTCGGCAAGGGGTTCGAGGTCCGCAGGAGGTACCTTCACACCATGTCCACTCCACCTACCGCAGCGCCGGGAAGACCGTTCGGGCGCGTGCTCACCGCGATGGCCACCCCCTTCGACGCCGACGGCGCGCTGGATCTGAAGCGGGCGCAGGAGCTGGCCGAACACCTCGTGGAACTGGGCAACGACGGTCTTGTCGTCAACGGCACGACCGGGGAAAGCCCCACCACGACCGACGCCGAGAAGGTCGAGCTGATCCGCGCGGTCGTCGAGGCCGTCGGAGACCGCGCGACCATCGTCGCGGGGGCGGGTACGAACAACACCGCCCACAGCATCGAGCAGGCGAAGCAGGCCGAAGAGGCAGGCGCGCACGGCCTGCTGGTCGTCACGCCGTACTACTCGCGGCCCAGCCAGGCCGGGCTCTACGCGCACTTCACCACGGTCGCCGACGTCACCGAACTCCCGGTGATGCTCTACGACATCCCGCCGCGTTCGATCGTCCCGATCGAGGTCGACACGCTGCTGCGGCTCGCGGAGCACCCGCGCATCCTCGCGGTCAAGGACGCCAAGGGCGATCTGATCGCCGGCTCCGAGGTCATCGCGAACTCGCCGCTCGCCTACTACTCCGGTGACGACGGCCTCAACCTGCCGTGGGTCGCGGTCGGCGGCGCGGGCGTGGTCAGCGTGATCGGGCACGTCGTCGCGGGCCGGATCCGCGGCATGATGGACGCCTACGAAGCCGGAGACACCTCCACCGCGCGCACCAACCACCGCGGCATGCTGCCCGTCCTGCGGGCCATGTCCCGGGTCGGCGGCGTCGCCTTCGCGAAGGCCGCGCTGCGCCTTCGCGGACTGGACATCGGCGACCCGCGGCTGCCGATCGTGGCCCCCACCGACGAGCAGCTCCAGGCGATTTCCGCCGATCTCGCCCAGGGTGGCGTGCCGCTCGGTGAAAGCGCCGCCACCGACTGGCATGGTGCACGGGTGGCACAAGCAGATTCAGCGGCGGCCTATACGGCGCCGACCTCACATACCAGCGTTGGGACCATGCCTCGGTGAGTTCACTGTCAACCGGACCCGGTCCGACCACCCCGCCGCCCGCTCTGCCCGAAGGCGCGTTGCGCGTGGTCGCGCTCGGCGGCATCGGCGAAGTCGGCCGCAACATGACCGTCTTCGAGTTCGGCGGCCGTCTGCTGATCGTCGACTGCGGGGTGCTCTTCCCCGAAGACGACCAGCCCGGCGTCGATCTGATCCTGCCCGACTTCCGCGCGATCGAAGACCGCTTGGAGGACATCGACGGCCTCGTCCTCACCCACGGGCATGAGGACCACATCGGTGCCGTCCCGTTCCTGCTGCGGCTGTTCCCGGATATCAAGATCTACGGCTCCCGCTTCACGAACGCGCTGCTCTCGGCCAAGGCCAAGGAGCACCGCCAGCGGCCGAACCTGATCGAGGTCCGCGAGGGCGAGCGCCGCAAGGTCGGCGCGTTCGACCTGGAGTTCTTCGCGGTCAACCACTCGATCCCGGACGCGCTCGCGGTCGCCATCCGCACCCCGGCCGGTGTCGTGCTGCACACCGGTGACATCAAGCTCGACCAGCTCCCGCTCGACGGACGGCTGACCGACCTCGCCGGATTCTCCCGGCTCGGCGACGAGGGCGTGGACCTGTTCTGCGTCGACTCGACCAACGCCGAGGTGCCCGGGTTCGTCATGCCGGAGCGCGATATCGGCCCGGTGCTCGACGACGTCGTCCGCAGGGTCGACCAGCGCGTCATCGTGGCCTGTTTCGCGAGCCACGTGCACCGCGTGCAGCAGGTGCTCGACGCCGGGGCGCGGCACGGCCGCCGGGTCGCGTTCGTCGGCCGGTCGATGGTCCGGAACATGGGTATCGCAGCCGACCTCGGCCTGCTGAACGTGCCGCCCGGCCTCCTGGTCAACCTCGACCAGGCGAGCGACCTGCCCGAGAGCAAGGTGCTGTTCGTGTCGACCGGTTCGCAGGGCGAGCCGCTTTCGGCGCTTTCGCGGATGGCACGCGGCGAGCACCGGCAGATCTCGATCCGCGCCGGTGACACCGTCGTGCTGGCCAGCTCGATGATCCCGGGCAACGAGACCGCGGTCTTCGGCGTCGTCAACGGCCTCACCCGGCTCGGCGCGAACGTCGTGCACCAGGGCAACGCCAAGGTGCACGTGTCCGGTCACGCGTCGGCGGGCGAGCTGCTGTACCTGTACAACGCGGTGCGCCCCAGCAACGTCATGCCGGTGCACGGCGAGTGGAAGCACCTGCGCGCCAACGCCGAACTGGCCGTGCGCACCGGTGTCGCGCCGGAGAACGTGGTCATCGCCGAAGACGGTGTCGTGGTCGACCTGGTCGACGGCAAGGCTTCGCGCACCGGCCGGGTCGAGGTCGGGCACGTGTACGTCGACGGCCTCTCGGTCGGCGACGTCGGCGAGTCGACGCTGTCCGACAGGCTCGTCCTTGGCGAGGGCGGCTTCATCGCGATCACGGTGGCGGTGGACACCAGCACCGGCCGTGCGGTGACCCGCCCGACGGTGTCCGGGCGAGGGTTCTCCGACGACCCGAAGGCGCTCGACGCCGTGGTCCCGATGGTGGAGATGGAACTCGCCAGGACCGAGGCCGAGGGCATCACCGACTCGCACCGCATCGCGCAGGCCGTGCGCCGTGTCGTCGGCCGCTGGGTCGCCGACACCTACCGGCGCCGACCGATGATCATCCCGACGGTCATCCCCGTTTAGCCGTTTCACGCCGAAGGCCCCCTTTACTCAGTCGAGCGGAGGGGGCCTTCGCGCGCATAATCGGCGCATGGTGATGGTGGGGGTGCACGTCGTCGCGGCGCTGGCGGGTGTGGCCTTGGGAGTGGGCGCGGTCTACCTGGGGCGGACGTTCATCGAAGGGGTCCGCCGCGATCGGCGGGAGCGCCCCGCGTTGCTGGCCGAAGGCCTCCGCCACGACCGGTGGGAACAGGCCGTCGAGAAGTTGGACAGTGACGACGCCTCGGAGCGCCTGGCCTGCTTCGCGGACCTGGAACGGTATGGCCGGGAAAACCCGGATGCCGGGGCGGACATCCTCGAGCTGGCGTGTTCCTACCTGCGGAAGCCGTTCGAGTTCCCGGCCCAGGACGAGGGGGAGCTGGAAATCCGGCTCGCCGCCCAGCAGCTCCTCACCCGGCACCTCCGGTGGCCCGAGGGAGAAGCGCGCCCGGCCGATTTCTGGGAGGCCGACGAGCTGGAGCTCCAGGACGCCGTGCTGATCGACCCCGATTTCGCGGACGCCGTCCTCGTAGGCGCCGACTTCCGGGACAGCCTCATCGTCCGCGGCGACTTCCGCCGGGCCCGGTTCCCCCGTTTCGTCACCTTCGACCGCGCGTACTTCACCGAAGACGTTCGCTTCGACGAAGCGACCTTCGGCCTTTATGCCTCGTTCGCCGGGGCGATGTTCGGCGGGACGGCTTCGTTCGCCGAAGCCAGGTTCCAGGACGATGTGACCTTCACCGGCGCGCGGGTGGAGCATCCGCACGCCGCGCACTCATGGCCGTCGCACTGGCGTGTGTGGGCGAATTCGCCGGCCGCGCAGGGACGGCTCCTGTCCGACGAACGTTAGCGGGTGGCCGCGGCCATCAGGAGTGCGAAGGCGACCGTGATCGCCTGGCCGAAAAGGGCATAGCGGGCTTTGCGCTGCTCTGCGCGAGTGGGCATCGTGGATTCCCCTGGGTCTCGACTGTTTTCCTCTGGGGTAAGTGTTCCGCGCGCCGCTCGTGTGCACCTCCCGCCGGAGTGTGGTCCGACTACGCCGCAGGTCGTAGCCTTCCCCTAGGGGCGGTCGCGGCGTAGCCTGGGGCGCCACTCAGCCCCATGCCGGGAGAGTCGATGGGACGCCACACCACCGCCCAGACCCGAAGACGGGTGCTGTTCCCTTTACTCGCCCTCGCCCTGGCGGCCGTGCTCGGCGCCGCCACCTGGGTGACCGTGGCCCTGGCGCGGTCCGGGCCGGAGTGCGAGCCGACGCGGGTGGTCGTCGCCGCGTCGCCCGACATCGCCCCGGCCGTCACCCAGGCCGCTCGTGACCTCGAACTCTCCTGCGCCACCGTCGACGTCCAGCCGCGGGAATCTCTCCAGATGGCGGAAGAGCTGGCCGGCAGCTCGCCCCGGCCACAGGCCTGGATCCCGTCCTCGACGCTGTTCCTGCGGCGCACCCATCAGCTCGGCGCGGCCGCGGTCCCCGAATCCGGACCGGCCGTGGCCAGTTCGCCGGTGGTGCTCGCGGTCGCGGAACCGGTCGCGAAAGGGCTCGGGTGGCCGCGCAAACCGCTGACCTGGCCGGACGTGCTGGCGGAGGACGAGATCATCGCCGGAATGCCGGATCCCGCGCGTGACCCGGTCGGGGTGTCCGCGCTGCTGGCCCTGCGCGACGTGGTGAAGGGCGAACCGGATCCCGCCGGCGCGTATGTGGCTCTGCTCCGGAAGTTCTCCGTCAACACCGCCGGAACGATGGCCGACCTGCTCGCCCAGGTACCCGGTACGAATGCCGGAGCCGCCGCGCCGACGGTGTTCCCCGCGCCGGAGAACGCGGTGCTGCGGCACAATTCCGAGCTTTCCGCGACGACGGGCGGAACCGCTTTGGTGGCCGTGTACAGCCCCGCCGCCGTGTCGCTCGATTACCCGTTCGTCGAGATCGCCGGCGCGACGCAGCAGCAGGGGAGTGTCGTCGCGGAGCTCAAGCGGGCCCTGCTGAACGGCTCCAGCGCCGCGGCGATCGCGCAGGCCGGGCTCCGCGCTCCGGGCGGGCAGGCGTTGCGGCTGACCGATACCGATCAACGTGTTGTGGCGCAAGGGCAGCGAAGCGCCGAGCTCCCGGCCGCCGCCGAAGTCGACAAGTCGCTCAGCCAGTGGGCCGGAGTGAACGCGAACGCCCGGGTGCAGGTGCTCATCGACATCTCCGGGTCGATGAGCGCTCCCGTGCCGGATACCGGGAAGTCACGTCTGGAGATCACTCTGGAAGCGGCGGAGAACGCCCTGCATCTGTTCAAACCCGCTTCACAGGTCCGGTTCCTGGCCTTCGCGACCAAAGTGGACGGTGAGCGCGACTACCGGGAGATCCTGCCGATGGCGCCGGTCGGGCAGCAGCTGACCGCACTGGACAAGCTGCGCGCCGTGCGGGCCGTCCCGGACGGGCAGACCGGGCTCTACGACAGCGTCCTCGACGTCTATCGCCTGGCGCACAAGGAATGGGACCAGGGCAAGCTCAACCTGGTCATCGTGATGACCGACGGCCGCAATACCGACCCCGGCGGTATCAGCCGCGAGAACCTGGTGGCGGAGCTGGGAAAGCTCCGCGACCGAAACCGTCCGCTCCCGGTGATCGGCATCGGGATCGGCCCGGCCGCCGACCAGGCCGAACTCGAGCAACTCGTCGCGCCGACCGGTGGCCAGGCCTTCCTGAGCAGGGACCCCGCGAAGATCAACGAGGTGTTTTACGGGGCTCTCGGCCGGATCGCCGGCGCTGGATGAAGTAGACGGCGAGGATCACCGCCAGGCTGACCAGGCTCAGGTACAGCTGGGCCCGGGTGTCGGCGTCGACGAACAGCATCGACGCGACCACGCCCAGCGTCCCGGCGAGGGTGAGCCAGCTCAGCCAGGGGTAGCCCCACATGCGCAGCGTCAGCCGTTCCGGCGCCTCGGCTTCCAGCCGTCGTCGCATCCGCAGCTGGGAACCGGCGATGATCGCGTAGACGAACAGCGCGACCGCACCGGCGGAGTTGATGATGAAGTAGAAGATCTTGTCCGGCGACACGAAGTTCATCACCACGGCGACGTAACCGACCGAAGTGGACACCAGGATCGCCTTCCACGGCACGCCGCGCCGGTTCGTGTCCGCGATCCACTTCGGTGCCCAGCCGTTGCCGTGCAACGCGAAGAGCATGCGGGACGCGGTGTACAGCCCGGAGTTCAGCACCGACAGCACGGCCGTCAGCACGACGACGCTGACCACGGTTTCGGCGGCGGGGATGCCGAACCGGCCGAACGCCGCGGCGAACGGGCTCGTCGTGGTCGGGATGTCCCGCCAGCCGGTGATCATCACCAGCAGCGTCACCGAACCGACGTAGAACACGATGACCCGCCACACGATCGACGACGTCGCCTTGCGCACGGCCAGTTCGGGTTCGCGGGATTCGGCGGCGGCGATGGTGACGATCTCCGCGCCGAAATAGGAGAAGATCACGATCACCACGCCGTGGACCACCGAGAACGGGCCGTGGGCGAAGAAGCCGTCCTGCGTGATGTTGCCGACCGAGAACGATCCGCCCGGCCAGAACCCGAGCACGAACAGGATGCCGACGACCAGGAACACCACGATGGTCGCGATCTTGACCGACGCCAGCCAGAACTCGGTCTCGCCGAACGAACGGGCCGAGGCGAGGTTGGTGGCGGTCAGCAGGATCATCAGCAGGAGCGAGAAGATCCATTGCGGCACAACGGGAATCCAGACCTGGAGGATCTTCGCCCCGGCGACCGCCTCGAACGCGACCACGCCGACCCAGAAGTACCAGTACAGCCAGCCGACGGTGAAGCCCGCCCAGCCGCCGAGTGATTCGCGCGCGTACTCCATGAAGGAGCCCTGCGACGGCGCCGCTGTCGCCATCTCGCCGAGCATGCGCATCACGAGCACGACGAGCAGACCGCCGATGGCGTAGGACAGGACGGCCGCCGGGCCGACGGTGTGGATCACCGCGCCGCTGCCGATGAACAGGCTCGCCCCGATGATGCCGCCCAGCGCGATCATCCGGACGTGGCGTTGTCGCAGCTCCGGGCGCAGACCTGCCCGCTCGGTCTTCCGGTCCGGAGTGGTCTCGGAGTCCATTCGCGGTGACCTCCTGTCGGAGTGGCGGCGGATCGCGGGATTGTCGCACCGCGAGCGCCGGAGGAAAAGTGTTTGCGCAACCCCCGGTGAACGGGCCGATGTGGACTCTGCGAACCTAGGAACCTCCACCGCGCGTTCCGAGGAGCTCTTCGATGCCGCACGCCGTCCTCCGGTTCCTGCCTGCCGTCGCCCTGGTCGCCGTGCTGGCCGGATGCTCGGACGAGGCGCCCCAGTCGCAGACGGCTCCGCCGGGGTCGTCACCGATGGCGCACCAGGCCGCTGTTCCCTTCAACGACGCCGATGTCGCCTTCGCGCGGCAAGCGCTCGCGCACCACCAGCAGGGCGTGGATCTGGCGTCCATGGCGGAAACCCGCGCGGAGAACGGCGAACTGAAGGCGCTCGCGAAGCGCGTCATCGACACGCACGAACCGGAGA
This sequence comes from Amycolatopsis sp. lyj-112, assembly GCF_046549055.1. Taxonomy (NCBI): domain Bacteria; kingdom Bacillati; phylum Actinomycetota; class Actinomycetes; order Pseudonocardiales; family Pseudonocardiaceae; genus Amycolatopsis; species Amycolatopsis sp. lyj-112. The sequence goes on from NZ_JAJPWS010000001.1 coordinate 607,126, forward strand.
TCGCCCGGCTTTCCGCCCTCATCGAGTCCTGGGGCCAGGCCGCGCCGGACGATCCCAACATGGAACACATCCAGCGCGACGGCTACCTCAGCCCGGGAGACATGGCGGCGCTGGCCGGACTGTCCGGAAAGGACTTCGACCGGCAGTTCGCCACGCGGCTGCTGCGGCAGCGCGAGGCCGGTGTCCGCATCGCCGACACCGAGACGCAGCACGGCCGCAACCCGGACGCCCGCGACCTCGCCGCCACGACGTCGCGTTCGCAGCAGCAGGAGATCAGCGACCTACGGGGCTTCCAGCAGGGTTGAGTCCGTCTGGACCACGTTGGAGTTCAGCTGGACGATGTACGCGCCGCTGAGCAGGACCACCGCTCCGGCCGCCTGCACCCAGCTGAGCGCCTCGCCCAGCAGCAGCCAGGCCGCGGCCGCCGCGATCAGCGGTTCCACCAGCCCCACGACACTCGCCACCGACGCCGGAAGATGCCGTAACGCCGCCATCCCGGTCGCGTAGGCGAGGACGGTCGCGATCAGCACGAGCGCGATCAGCAACGCCCACACCGGCGGCCGCCACGGCCCGAACACCGTCGGAGCGTCGAGAAGTCCCCACGGGACAGTCCACGGTGGAGCGACCGCGCAGACCAGGACCGCTCCGATGGTCATACCCCAGGTGACCATGCCGAGCGGATCCCGGCTCGCGACGCCGCGCTCCCCGAGCAGGAAATAGCCCGCCGAGCAGACCGCCGCGCCCAGCCCCGCGAGCAACCCGACGACGTCCAGGGTCAGCCCTTTCCAAACCTGCGCGACCAGCACGAGCCCGGTCATCGCCAGGGCGATCCCCGCCCACATCGCCCGCGGCAGCCGCACCCGCCGCACGAACCGCACCCACAGCGCGATCAGCACCGGCGAGGTGAACTCGAGCAGAATCGCGATGCCCACCGGGATCCGGCCGGCCGCGAGGAAGTACATGAGCTGGACCCCGGCGACGCCGAGCGAGCCGTAGGCCAGCAGCAGCGGCCACTCGTGCTTTCGCACCCGCAGCAGTCCGGGGCGGAACACCGCGACCAGCACGAGCAGCACGATCGCCGACAGGCCGATCCGGATCGCCGCGACCTGCTCCGGCGACAGCCCCGCCTGCATCGCCGGTTTGCCCAGCACGCCCGACGTCCCGAAGAAGACGGCGGCGAGCAGGATGAGCAAGATGCCCCGGCCGCGATGCGCGACATGCGATGCGGGGGCGGCGAGTTCGGCGGTCACGGCCGGAGGGTAGAGGCCGAAGGCGGGCGGGGCGACCCCTTTTCCCGGCGTTTGGACGGTTCGGCGCCGGAGTGTGGGACTGCAAGCCGTGAAGGCCTCCTTGACGGACTCTGAGTCCCTCAAAGTTCCCCTCACACCTTCTCGGAACAGCACCAGACCACGACGACGGCGCGTGAAGGACCCCTTCCCTCGGCTCAGCCGAAGAAACTCGACCTTCACGGTCGTTTGCCTGTACGGCATGTGGTGAGTGGGGAGGATTTGGGCCGTCCAGCGGCCCAAATCCTCCCCACTCACCAGCGCGGCACCCTGCCCGGCAAGGGCCATACCCCGCCACAGTGGGTACACAAATCAAGGTCCACCAGAAGTCGAATCGCCGCTCACGACCACCGGGCCTGGGCTCAGTAGGAGGTGCCGCCGTCGGTCCAGTCGGTCTGGGCGAAGTCCTCGTCGTCGACGGGGGCTCGGCGAGGCTTGGGGGCCGGTGCCGGTTCCGGGGGAGCGGCCACCGGGCGGTCGGGTTCGGGCTCGGCTTCGAGGGCTTGCGGTTCCGGAGTGCCGTTCGGCCAGACGCAGGGTGAGGTCGCGCCGACGTAGAACTTGCCGAGATCGTTCGCCTGAACGGACATGTCGAACGCGTCCGCGTTGTTGCGGGCGAAGACATACTGATCCTTCGGGCGGGAATCGGTCAGGACCTTGAATTCGTGAGCCGACCACCACTGAACGACGGTGTCGAAGTGTTCCGCGAACTTCGCCGGTTCAAGACCGGTCACCTCATAGGTCGCGGAGATCTCAAAGCGGCCTTGGGGTCCGTCGTCGGTGGGGTCGGTGCATTCGGATCGGTTCTGGGTGAACAGTTTCCGTTGTGCCGAGCCGGGCAGCGCCGAGACCGCGCCTTGGATGTACTGCTCGACCTTCTCCCGGGCCTGCTGTTCGGTGATGGTCGGTTTCATGGTGTCTCCACCTCCGGGGGAGCAGGCCGACAAGAGCACGAGAAGAGCGGTCAGAGCCAGGCTTTTCACGAGGCCGGCCTTCCCGCGATGATCAGTCCGAGATTCCGCAGAGAAGGATTGTTGTCTTCCCAGTATTCGCTGTGTGCGGCTTGGCTGTATCCGCCGAGCCCGTCCGTGCCCGGCGCCGAAGTGAACACCTGCCCGCCGAAGTCCGCATCGGTCGGGTCCTGGCCGAGTACCAGGTCGTACCCGTTGATCTCGAAATTCGCCATATTGATCATGTCGTGTTCGGCGACCGTCGAGTGCACGTGTTCCCCGATCTCACCCGGATCCACTCCGTCGAGGTGCAGTTCGCTCACGTCCCGCGCGCCGACTCCCGGGCTCGCGACGAACACGAGTTCGTCGGCGTCGATCCCGCCGTCGCGAGCCGCGTGCCCGACGACGGTGGTGCCGTAGCTGTGCCCCATTACCGTGTTGTGCGATGGCGGCCCGTCATGTGTCGCCCGCAGCCCGTCCTGGAAGCCGGCCAGTGCTGCTTTGCCGCCGTCGGCGTACTTTTCGCTCGCCGCGTCGGTCAGTCCGTTCGGCGCGTCGTAGCCGAGCCACGTGATCACCGCCGTCGAGGGGGAACCCGCGGTCGTCGCCACGGCCCACATTTTGTCCGACCGGTTCAGATCGCCGCCGATCTTCCCCAGTTCCGACCCGGTCCCCGGCACATACGTCGCCACGTTCTCCGCCTTGTCCGGATTCCCCGCCGAAACGATGGCCTTCCCGTCCCCGCTGGTGTCCAGGCCGAGCAGGAACGCTTGTGGCTTACCGGGTTCCGCGTGCTCGAGCCGGTCGCGGATGGCTTCCAGGCCCCCGAGCTTGGGGTCACCTTGGAGTCGCGCGATTTCGCGGGCGAGCACGACCCGGTTGGCGGCGTCGCGATCGGCGGCGGGGATACCGTCGAGGTTGCCGACGAGTCCGGGATTTCCTTGCAGCAGGGCGACTTTCGCGGTATCGGAGAGGCTGGCCCACCACGCCTTGTTGTCGCTCGGGGTGCCGTTCTCCGGCGGGCCGATGATCGAGAGGCCGCTTTGTGCGGCCCCGGCATCCGCTGCCTGGGCGAGCGTGCCGACGCCCTGTTCGGTGATCTCACCGCGAAGGACGCGTCGCATGATGGCGGCGAAGTCCGCGTCGACGTCGGTGGCGCGGCGGAGGATCTGTTCGATCCGGTCGGCGAGTTCCGCGATGAGCCGCGGCCGGTCGGGTTGTGCCGGTCCGTTCGATGGGAGCCGCGCGATGTCGCCCCCGGATCCGATCTCCAGACCGTTGCGGTGCGCGAGTTCTTCGGTCTCCCGCACGAACGCGGTGATCCGGTCCAGCGCGATCTGCACCTCATGAGCACCACGCCGGACGGCGGACGCCTCGGCGACGAGTTGTTCCACTGTGGACGTCAGTGACTCGCCCCGCGTCAAGGCGGCTGTCGCGGCTTCACCGGTCCAGCCCGGGAAACGCGCCATGCCTTCGACGTCGTCGTTCGCGGCGATGATCCGGGTGCAGCCGTCGTTGAGCGCGTCGGCGACCTTGCCGATCGCGGCCGGATCCCACCGGCGCACGTCACCCCAGGTGAGCATCAGACCGGCCTCCGCCCGCCGGCCGGCACGGTGGCGCGCAGATCCCGCGTCGCCTCCTGCTCGTTCGACCGGTAGCGGACGGCCGCCTCGTCGAGTTGCGCGGCGTACTCGGAGGTGTTCGTCGCCCAGCCGGGCACCGCGCGTCCCCAGACGTCCGCGAGCAGCCTCGCCGCTTCGCCGGACTCGCCACCCGGCAGTCCCGTCGCGACGCCGGCGAGCGCGCTCGCGAGATTCACCTGTCCGATGTCGTCGGAGGCCCGTCTCGCCGCGGCTGACGCGCCTTCGACCGCCTCCAGGACCACCTCGTAGCCGCCGGTCATCCCGCTTCCTCCCCGTAGCGTGACGATGTGACCACTCTACGACGCAGGACGCGGGCGCGCGGTTCCGTCAGCCGTCCTTGAAGAGCCCGTCGGCGACATAGCGGGACACGGTGGCGAGCCGCCGGCCCTGGAGACGGAGGGCATCCAGGGCCAGTTCGTCGGGTTCGGCTGACTTGCGCGAGACGAACGAACCGCCGTACGGATTGCCTGATTCGAGCAGGTGCGGGTCGGTGTAGCCGAGCGGCAGGACGAGGGCGCCCCAGTGGTAGAAGATGTTGTTCGTCGCCAGGATCGTCGATTCGAGCCCGCCGTGCGCGGTCGACGCGGTGGTGAACGACGTCGCCACCTTGTTCACCAGCTTCCCCTGCGCCCACAGCCCGCCGGTGCTGTCCAAATAGGACTTCAGCTGGGCGGCGGGGCCGCCGAAGCGGGTCGGGCTCCCGGCCGCGAAACCGTCCGCCCAGTCCAGGTCGTCCAGGGTCGCCGGTTCGTGGTGCGGGCCCGCGTCCACCCAGGCCTGCCAGCGCGGATTGCTCGCGACGGCACCGGGCGGCGCGGTCTCGGGAACCGTGCGGAGGCGGACCTCCGCTTCGGTCTCGCGGGCACCGTCGGCCAGCGCCGACGCCAGTTTCGCGGTGTTGCCCGTCGCGCTGTAGTAGACGACGAGGATGCGGGTGCTCACATCCGCCGACCTTAGGCGAGCGTGAGGACCCGTCTCAGAATCCGGAACTCAGTGCTTCTTCCAGGGACTGACGGTGTCGGTCGGCCGCGTCGGGTCGTGGAACCGTGGCTTGTCCAGCTCGCCGCGGCGCAGCGGCACCATCCCGTCCGTGATCGCCTGCATGATCTTCGCGTGCGCGCGGACCCCGGCGCCCGGCCGCTCCGGCTCGACCTCCGACAGGTCCACCGGGTCGCCGAAGTGCACCTGGAAACGGGGACGGCGCCACGGCGCGCTCAGTCCGGATTTGGCGAGCGGCACCAGGTCGGCGGGGCCATTGACGGTCTCCGTCCCCCAATAGACGGCTTCGTGCGCACCCCATTGGCTGATCGGGATCACCGGCACCCCGGCGGCCAGCGCGAGCCGCGCGGCGCCGGTCTTGCCCCGTTCGGGCCACAGGCCGGGGTCGTGGCTGATCCGGCCTTCGGGATAGACGATGAGCGGGTCATGGGTGGTCCGGAGTGCCTCGGCGGCCTCGGCGAACTGCCCGATGGCCGTGGACGCCACCTTCCGGTCGACCCGCAGGTGGTTGCTGGCCCGCAGCGCCGGGCCGATGACCGGGGCGTCGAGGATGCCACCCGCCAGCATGAACCGCGGGTTGATGCCGATCCGTTTACAGGCCGCCATCAGCACGAACGCGTCGAACACGCCGATGTGGTTGGCCGTCATGAGCAGGGGACGCTTGCGCAGTTCCGCCGGGACACCACCGGTCACGGTGAGTTTCCCGACGAAGTTGACCAGCCCCCGGTCGATGTTCAGCATCGTGCGCCAGATTGCCGGGGCGCGGTGAGCCGAATTCTCATCCTGATGCAGCGCGAACATGGGGCAGAGCATGTCATGAACGCTGTTTCACCCGGATGGCCGCTCAAGCTGTGACCTGAGACGAATGTTCCGCGTGTGCTCCGAGTGGCACCCGAGGCAGGAGGGCCGATGCGGCTACCTTGGAGGTATGGCTAGCGGGTCGACGACGAGGAAACGGAGTACGGCGCGAAGCGGCGGCAGCAAGGGGCCGGCGCGAAAGCCTCGTACCCCGGCGAAGCCCAGGTCAACGGCCGCGAGGAAGCCCGCTCCACGGCGTCCGGCGGCCAGGAAGAAGTCGTCCGGCGCGTTCTCCAAGGGCGTGCGCGGTACCTGGAACCTGCTCGCCAAGGGGCTCGGCACCCTGACGAGGACGGTCGGCCGTAGCCGCGAACTCGAACCCGAGCACCGCCGTGACGGTCTCGCGCTGGGCCTGATCGCGCTCGCGCTGGTGATCGCGTTCGGCGTCTGGTGGCGGGCCGCGGGCCCGATCGGCGGCTGGGTGGAGGTCGCCACCCGATCGGTGCTCGGCGCCGGGGCGGTGACGCTGCCCCTGGTGCTCACCGTGGTGGCCGTCGCGCTGATGCGCTCCGAACCGGTGCCCGAAGCCCGGCCGCGGATGGTCATCGGCACCCTCCTGGTCATCTTGTCCGTGCTCGGCCTGCTGCACATCTTCACCGCGCTGCCCGAGACCAACGACGGCCGGATGTACGCCGGCGGTGTGATCGGCTCGTTCTCCGGCGGTCTGCTGACCATGGGGGTGACGACCTGGGTCGCGGTGCCGTTGCTGGTGCTGGCGCTGCTGTTCGGCACGCTCGTGTTCACCGGGACCCCGGTCCGCGAGATCCCGCACCGGCTGCGCAACTGGGGCCTCGACCCCGAAGAGATCGAGGAGGCCGAGGCCGAACGCCAGGCCATCCACGACGAACGCGACGCCGTCACCGAGGCCGACCCGAAGTCGGTGCGCCTGCGGAAGCCGTCGCGGCGCCGCCAGAGCTCCGTCGACAACGCGGGGGAGCAGCTCGACATCGAGGCCGCGCTGGCCGAAGCGCCGACGCCGCTGCGCCCGCCGAAGCCCGCGGCCGCCAAGCCCGGCGCCGAGGTGCCGGAGAAGAAGGCGAAGAAGGCCGAGCCGCCGATGGCGGTCACCAGGACCGTCGAAGGCGACTACAAGCTCCCGTCGCCGGACCTGCTGAAGCTCGGGGAAGCGCCGAAGTCCCGCAGCAAGGCCAACGACGCCATGATCGAGGCGATCTCCGGCGTGCTGGAGCAGTTCAACGTCGACGCGCAGGTCACCGGGTTCACCCGGGGCCCGACGGTCACCCGGTACGAGGTCGAACTCGGCCCCGGTGTGAAGGTCGAGAAGATCACCGCGCTGACCAAGAACATCGCCTACGCGGTGGCCACCGACAACGTCCGCCTGCTCGCGCCGATCCCCGGCAAGTCCGCGGTCGGGATCGAGGTACCCAACTCCGACCGCGAGATGGTGCGCCTCGGCGACGTCCTGCGCGCGCCGTCGACGGTCAAGGACAACCACCCGATGGTGATCGGCCTCGGCAAGGACATCGAGGGCCATTTCGTCACCGCGAACCTGACGAAGATGCCGCACCTGCTGGTGGCGGGGTCCACCGGTTCCGGTAAGTCGAGCTTCGTGAACTCGATGCTGGTGTCGCTGCTCGCGCGGGCGACGCCGGACGAGTGCCGGATGATCCTGATCGACCCGAAGATGGTCGAGCTGACCCCGTACGAGGGCATCCCGCACCTGATCACGCCCATCATCACCCAGCCGAAGAAGGCCGCCGCGGCGCTGGCCTGGCTGGTGGAGGAGATGGAGCAGCGGTATCAGGACATGCAGGTCAACAAGGTCCGGCACATCGACGACTACAACAAGAAGGTGCGCTCGGGCGAGATCACCGCGCCGCCCGGCAGCGAGCGCGTGTACCAGCCGTACCCGTACATCATGGCGATCGTCGACGAGCTCGCCGACCTGATGATGACCGCCCCGCGCGACGTCGAAGACGCGATCGTGCGGATCACCCAGAAGGCGCGTGCCGCCGGTATCCACCTGGTGCTGGCGACCCAGCGCCCGTCGGTCGACGTCGTGACCGGCCTGATCAAGACCAACGTGCCCTCGCGGCTGGCATTCGCGACGTCTTCGCTCACCGACTCGCGGGTCATCCTCGACCAGCCGGGCGCGGAGAAGCTCATCGGTATGGGTGACGCCCTCTACCTGCCGATGGGTGCCGGGAAACCGGTCCGCATCCAGGGCGCCTTCGTCGGCGACGAAGAGATCTCCGCGGTGGTGAACTTCGCCAAGGACCAGGCGCAGCCGGACTACCAGGACGGCGTCACCGCGGCGAAGGCCGGCGAGAAGAAGGAGATCGACGCCGACATCGGCGATGACCTCGACGTCCTGCTGCAGGCCGCCGAGCTGATCGTCACCTCGCAGTTCGGTTCGACCTCGATGCTCCAGCGGAAGCTGCGCGTCGGCTTCGCCAAGGCGGGCCGCCTGATGGACCTGCTGGAAAGCCGCGGCGTCGTCGGACCGTCCGAGGGCTCGAAAGCGCGGGACGTGCTGATCAAACCGGACGAGCTGGAGTCGGTGCTGTTCATGATCCGCGGCGGCGGAGACGCGAACGGCGGAGACCTGCCCGAAGACGACTGACCGAGCCTGGGTGATGCTTCAGGCCGTTCTGTGCGGTTTACTGGTACAGAACAGTCTGAAACTTTGCCAGGGAGGTGGTCAGGGTGCTGCGCAGCTTCCGTTTGGGCAACCACCGCTCGTTCCGGGACGAGCAGGAACTGCTCCTGATGCCCGCCATGCCGGGAGACGATCGACCGGCGGTCCCGGTGGCCGCGATCTACGGTGCGAACGCCTCCGGGAAGTCGAACCTTCTCGACGGGCTCTACACCATGAGTTCCCTGGTGGAGGGTTACTGGAGCGTGCTGCACAAGAGCCATTTCCGGCTGGATCGTGATGCTGCCCTGCGTCCGTCGACGTACGTTGTCGAGTTGATGCTCGACGACGTCCGTTACACGTATGGGTTCCGGATCGACGGTGAGAGGGCGACCGACCGGGTGGCGGAGGAGTGGCTCTACACCTATCCGGAGAAGCGTCGGCGCGTCGTTTTCGAACGGCAGGGCGCGAGCGTGCGCCTCGGGAGTACGGCGGCGGACCTCAAGAGCAAATTCGCCGTGCTGGAGGAACTGATCCAGCCGAACGCGCTGTTGCTCAGTGTTTGCGACCGGCTGCAGCTGGGTCCTCTGGTCCCGGTCTATCGCTGGTTCAAACAAGAGCTCCGGGTCTGGCTCAGGCACCGGCCATGGGAACCGCTCGAGGTCCAGAGCCGCGTCACCGACTTCATCGACGTGGATCCGGAGAACCGGAAGCGGTTGGTCTCCCTGTTGCGTGCGGCCGACACCGGGATCACCGGCATGGTCGTCAAGCAGGAGGAGGACAGTGATCATCGTTCGGTACGTCTCCAGCACGGCCAGGACGTCGAGCCGTTCACTTTGTTCGACGAGTCGGCCGGGACGAACAATTGGCTGGGACTTCTGCCCACCGTGCTGACGGTGCTGGACAACGGGTTGACCTTCGTCGTGGACGAGATCGACACCAGTCTTCATCCCCTGCTCATGGCCAAGCTGGTCGGACTGTTCCGCGACCAGGAGATCAACCGGCGGGGAGCACAGCTGATCTTCACCACGCACGACACCAGCCTCCTGGGCACCATGCTCGGTGACCAGGCGCTGGATCGCGATCAGATCTGGTTCGTCGACAAGGACGCCGACGGCGCGAGCGAGCTGTACCCGCTCACAGACTTCAAGCCGCGCAAGGACCAGAACACCGAGCGGCGTTACCTCGCCGGTAGCTATGGTGCCGTTCCGGTGCTGGGCGACTTCTCCGGCACTCTGCTGAACAGATGACCCGTCGCGAGAACAGCGGCCGGCGGCGCCCGGCGTTCCGGGAGCAACGGACCTCGATCCTCGTCGTCTGCGGAGCCGAGGCCACGGAGCCCGCGTACTTCGAGGGACTCAAGCGGGCGCGCCGGAACCCGGCCGTCACGATCAAGATCAAGGCGAAACGCGGCGCCCCGGAGACAGTGGTCAAGTACGCGGCGGGCATGCGTGACCGTGCCGAGGGCACCCACGACGAGGTGTGGTGCGTGGTCGATGTCGACGAGTTCGACCTCGGCAAGGCGGTGGCGACCGCCTACCGGCTCGACGTCAACCTGGCGATCTCGAACCCGTGTTTCGAGTTCTGGCTGCTACTGCATTTCGAGGCCTGCTCGGCCCCCTTGATCTGTTACGGCGACGTGGCAAAACGCCTGGTCAAGCATGTTCCGGGATTCAGTAAGGCCGCTTTGCGCTTCACCGACTACGAGAGCGGGGTCGAGTCCGCGGTCATACGGGCGAGAAAGCAGAACCGCGAGCCCGGCGCCGAGCACGGCCGTAACCCGTCCACCGGCGTTTGGGCTCTGGTGGAAAAGATCGGCTGAAGAACCGATGCAACGGAACGGGGGCTCCGTTCCGTCCAGAACTCGTGGACCTGAAGAAGCTGCTCGTCGTCCTGTGCGCCCTGGCCGGTCTCGCCTGCGGAGCCGGCAGCTCCGCCGCGCGGGAACAACCCGCCGCGGCCCCGCCCGCGCCGGTGCAGCAGCAGCCTCAGCCACCTCGAGCGCCCCAGCCGCAGCCGGCCCCGGAGAAGGCCAAAGACACCGTGGAGCTGGGGGAGACCGTCGTCCTCAAGGCCGGTGAGACGGCCGAGGTCGCGTCGAAGGACGTCAGTATCCGGTTCGCCCGGCTGGTGTCCGATTCGCGCTGTCCCGAGGGCATGGTCTGCGTCTGGGCCGGGGAAGCGGTGATCTCCCTGACGCTGGCCGAGCCGGGACGCGGTGAGCGGACGACGGCGGAACTGACCTCCACCGGACGTGGTGGCGCGCAGTCCGTCGAGTTCGCCGCCTGCCGGGTGGACCTGGTCGCCGTGAGTTCGGGGGGCGACCAGGTCACCCTGCGGGTGTCGAAGGCCTAGTTCAAGTCCGTGAAGGCCTCCTTGAGGGACTCAGAGTCCCTCAAGGAGGCCTTCACGGACAGTCAATCTAGAGCGCGTTACCCCAGCCGTCGAGGTAGGCGACGTCCTCCAGCGGCACGCGCGAAGCGGGCTTGAAGTCCGGCACGGTCGTGTACGCGACCGGAAGCAGCCCGATCTGGGTGACGTCCGAGGGGATGCCGAGGATCTCGGCCGCCTCCGCCTCGTGGGTCAGGTGATACGTGGTGAGCGTCGAGCCGAGGCCGCGCGAGCGCAGCGCCAGCTGGAAGTTCCACACCGCCGGGAAGATCCCGCCGTAGAACGCCGCGTCGGTCGCGTTGTCCCCGCTCGGCCTGCCCTGCAGGCACGGGATGACGTACACCGGCACCCGGTCGATCACGTCGATCAGGTGCTGCCCCGAAGCGAACGCGCGTGCCACGGACGGCTGATCGATCGCCTCGCCGACGGCGGCGATGTTCGCCTCCAGATAAGCCTTGCCGACCTCGCGGAACAGCGTCGCCAGCTTGTCCTTCACGTCCTGGTCGCGGATGACGAGCCAGCGCCAGGCCTGCGCGTTGCCCGGCGTGGGCGCCTGCAGCGCGAGCCGCAGGCACTCCTCGAGCACCTCGGGTTCGACCGGCCGTTCCAGGTCGAGTTTGCGGCGGACCGCCCTCGTGGTGCTGAGCAGGTGGTCGGTGACCGAGGTGTCCATACCTTGCCCTTCTACAGATGCGCGGCCAGGAAGCGGTCGATCAGGTCGCTGATCGGTTCGACGTCCTCCTCCAGCGCGAAATGCCCGGTGTCGAACAGATGAACCTCCGCCTGGGGGACATCTTTCCGGAACGCCTCGGCCCCCGCCGGGAGGAAGAACTGGTCGTTGCGGCCCCAGACCGCGAGCACCGGCGGCTGGGCTTCCCTGAGCCACGCTTGGAACTTCGGGTAGACCGGCGGGTTGTTCCGGTAGTCCCACAACAGGTCCTGCATCGCCTCCGTCCGGCCGGGACGGTCGAGGAAGTACCGGTCCAGCAGGTAGCTCGACGGGTCGATCGCCTCCGGATCGCGCGCGCCTTCGGTGTACTGCCACCGGATCTGCTCAAGCCCGAGGATCTCCGCGAACCCGCGCCGCGCCTCGGTTTCGTCGGTCAGGGCGGCGAAGTCCGGCATCGCCGGGCCGAGACCTTCGACGTAGGCGTTGCCGTTCTGGGTGATCAGCGCGGTGACCTCGGACGGCCGCGCGATCGCCAGCCGCAGGCCGGCCGGAGCGCCGAAATCGAAGACGTAGAGCGCGTACCGGCGCAGTTCCAGCGCGTCGACGAAGTCGCCGAGCACGTCGCCGAGCCGGTCGAAGGTGAAGGTGAAGTCCTCGGGCGTGACGGTCTGCCCGAACCCCGGGAGATCCGGCGCGATGAGCCGCCATCTTCCGGACAGCCGGTGCATCAGCCGGACGAACTGGTGCGACGACGTCGGAAAGCCGTGCAGCAACAGCAGCGCGGGCGCGTCGGGGTCGCCCGCCTCTCGGTAGAAGACCTCGACGTCGCCGAGCCGGACGGAACGGTGCCGGATGTTCACCATGACAGGCTCCTAATGGTTGAAAGTGTCTGTAACCATTAGTACCTGATAGTGTCAAGGCATGCTCGATCTGGACTCCCTTCCCGGCGACGATCTCGCGGTGAACCTCGCCGACACCGTCCTGCTGGCCGTCTCGCCGTCGATCGATCTGCTCGACGACGGGCACGACCGGTTCTGGGCGGCCCAGGCGCCACTGTTGCCCGAGGAGGCGCGGCCGCCGTCGGCGGAGCAGACGAGGCGGCTGCGCTCGGCGGTGCGCGAGATCTTCGAAGCCAAAGTGGCCGCGCGTGAGCCCGGGCCGTGGGCGATCGAGCGGGTGAACGCGGCCGCGGCGGCCGTCCCCACCAGCCCGCGGCTCATCGCCGAGGGCGCCGGGGGCGCCGAGGTGAGCTGGCACGGCGAGGACGGCGGCGAGATCGCCCTCGCCGCCGTCGCGGTGGCCGCGATCGACCTCGTGTCCGGGCCGCGCGCCGACCGGTTACGGCGATGCGGCGCGCACGACTGCTCGATGCTGTTCGTGGCGGCCAACAGCCGGCGTGTCTGGTGCACGCCGTCGCTGTGCGGCAACCGGGTCCGGGTCGCCCGCCACGCGAAAAAGCCTTAAAGCTCGAGCAGCATCCGGCTGTTGCCCAGGGTGTTGGGCTTCACATAGGGCAGGTCGAGGAATTCCGCGACACCCGGATCGGCCGAGCGCCGCATCTCCTCGTAGACCTCCTGGGTCACCGGGGTGCCGTCTATCTCGACGAAGCCGTGCCCGGCGAAGAAATGGGTCTCGAAGGTCAGCACGAACAGCCGCTTCAGCCCGATCTCGCGGGCGAAGTCGATCAGCTGCCCCACCAGCGCGTGCCCGATGCCACGACCTCGGCAGCCCTTGTCGACCGCGATGGTGCGCAGCTCGCCAATGTCCTCCCACAGCACGTGGAGGGCACCGCAGCCGAGCACCTCGTCGTCTTCTTCGACCACCCAGAACTCCTGGACGCTCTCGTAGAGGGTGACGAGCTCCTTTTCCAGCAGCACCGTCCCCGCGTCGGAGTCGACCAGCGCCTTGATCTTGCGGACGTCCGCGATCCGCGCCCGGCGAACGGTCGGGCGGCGGCGAAGGAGCGGTTCGAGGGGGTCTGACAGCACATCCACCATTAAGCCATCCATGAAGCCATGATCGGCCGACGGCTCGCCCGAGCAAGCGATCGCCGACCCCGAGAGCAGGCCAGCTACCCTGAGGCACGTGCCTTCTCCCACCACTGAACCTGTCGCCACTCGTCGCGTATCCTTGCTGACCCTCGGTTGCGCCCGCAACGAGGTCGATTCCGAGGAACTCGCCGGACGACTGGCCGCGGGAGGCTGGGAGCTCGCCGCCGAGCCCGAGGACTCCGACGTCGTGGTCGTCAACACCTGTGGCTTCGTCGAGTCCGCCAAGAAAGACTCGGTCGACACGCTGCTCGCCGCGTCCGACACGGGCAAGAAGGTCGTCGCCGTCGGCTGCATGGCCGAGCGCTACGGCAACGAGCTGGCCGAGAGCCTTCCCGAGGCCGACGCGGTGCTGGGCTTCGACCACTACGCCGACCTCTCCGCGCGTCTCGACGACGTGGTGGCCGGCCGCACGGTCGCGTCGCACACCCCGTCCGACCGCCGCAAGCTGCTGCCGATCAGCCCGGTCCAGCGTCCGACGGCCGCCGAGTCGGTCGAGGTGCCCGGGCACGCGCAGCGCGGCTGGGGGCCGCGGGTGCTGCGGACCCGGCTCGACACCTCCCCGGTGGCCGCGCTGAAGATCGCGTCCGGCTGCGACCGCCGCTGCTCGTTCTGCGCGATCCCGTCGTTCCGCGGTTCCTTCGTGTCCCGGCAACCGGACGAGATCGTCGCCGAGGCGATGTGGCTTGCGGAGAACGGTGTCAAGGAGGTCTTCCTCGTCTCGGAGAACTCCACCTCCTACGGCAAGGACTTCGGCCGTGACGGCGCCCGCGCGCTCGAACTGCTGGTACCGCGCCTGGCCGAGGTGCCCGGCATCGAGCGTGTCCGCGTCTCGTACCTGCAGCCCGCCGAGACGCGTCCCGGCCTGGTCAAGGCCATCGCGACCACTCCGGGCGTCGCCGACTACTTCGACTTGTCCTTCCAGCACTCCAGTGAGACCGTGCTGCGCCGCATGCGCCGTTTCGGTTCCACGGACTCGTTCCTCGCGCTGACCGAGCAGATCCGGGAATACTCGCCCGCCGCCGGTATCCGCACCAACGTCATCGTCGGGTTCCCGGGCGAGACCGAAGAGGACGTCGCGGAGCTGGAGCGCTTCCTGACCGGCGCACGGCTGGACGCGGTGGGCGTCTTCGGCTACTCGGACGAGGACGGCACCGAAGCCGAGACCTTCGACGGCAAGCTCGACGAGTCCGTCGTGACGCAGCGGGTCTCGCGGATCTCCGCGCTGGTCGAGGAGCTGACCACGCAGCGGGCCGAGGAGCGCATCGGCGACTTCGTCGACGTGCTCATCGAGCAGACCGAAGAGGGCGAAGACCCGATCGGCCGCGCCGCGCACCAGGCCCCCGAGGTCGATGGCGAGTGCGTCCTGGTGGAAACGGACGACCTGCCCTCGCTCTCGATCGGTGACTTCGTGCGCTGCGAGGTCATCGACTCCGAGGGTGTCGACCTCATCGTGCGCCCCGCGCCGCCCGAGGCCGACCGGTGAATGCCGCCCCGAGCGACGCCGGTGCCGGTGAGGGCACCGGCGGTGAACCCGCCCGGGTCCCCGAGGCCACCCCGGTCCCGACGCTGAATCTCGCGAACATGCTCACGATGTCGCGGCTGGTGCTGGTGCCGCTGTTCATCTATGCGCTGTTCGAGGGCGACGGGACGGACACCTTCTGGCGCGCGATGGCCACCGCGCTGTTCGCGATCGCGTCGTTCACCGACCAGGTCGACGGCTGGGTCGCGCGGAAATACGGGCTGATCACCGACTTCGGCAAGATCGCCGACCCGATCGCGGACAAGGCGCTGATCGGCGCCGCGCTGATCGGGCTGAGCGTGCTCGGCGAACTGGGCTGGTGGGTCACCATCGTCATCGCGATCCGCGAGATCGGCGTGACGCTGCTGCGCTTCTGGGTGATCCGGCACGGCGTCATCCCGGCCAGCCGGGGCGGCAAGGCCAAGACGATGGCGCAGGTCGCGGCCATCACCGCGTACCTGCTCCCGCTGCCGGAGGCCGCCGAGCCGGTGCGCTGGGTGCTGATGGGGCTCGCGCTGGTGCTGACCGTCGTCACCGGTCTCGACTACGTCGTGCGAGCGGTGCGCCTGCGCGCCGCCGGACGTCGTGCGGCGGGCGCGTGACCGTCACAACCGGTGAGACCTTGGTCACTCACCTGATCGAGCGGGGGGAGACGGTCGCGACGGCCGAGTCGCTCACCGCGGGTCTGGTCTGCGCGACGCTGACCGAAGTCCCCGGATCGAGTGCCGTGGTCAGGGGTGGTCTGATCGTTTACGCCACCGACCTGAAGACCCGGCTCGCCGGCGTCGACAGCGATCTTCTCGCCGCCCAGGGAGCCGTTCATCCCGAGGTCGCGGCGCAATTGGCCGCCGGGGCGCGGGACCGCTGCGGTGCCACCTGGGGCCTCGGCCTGACCGGTGTCGCGGGCCCTTCGGGGCAGGACGGGGTCGAGCCGGGGACCGTCCACGTCGGTCTCGCCGGGCCGGGTGTGCTCACCGTCCGTACGCTGGACTTGAGCGGCGATCGAGCCGCCGTCAGGGCAGGTGCGGTCCGTGGCGCGTTGGCCCTGCTGGGGGAACATCTCGGATGATCGCCGCGTTCGCCCTTGGCGTATTGCCGTGTCAACACCTGCGCCCGGGGCACCGCTCTGGGTAACGTAGGGGGCAGTCAGTCCTGGAAGGGAGGCGCGTGATGACCGTGCTGTTGCGCGAGGCGATCGGCGACCGGCTCCGACACGCCCGCACGAACCAGCGTCGAACGCTGCGAGACATCTCCCGCGCCGCCAGGGTGAGCCTCGGCTACCTTTCCGAGGTCGAGCGTGGGCAGAAGGAAGCGTCGAGCGAACTGCTGGCATCCATCTGCGAGGCTCTGGAGCTTCCGCTGGGCGAACTTCTGCACAAGGTCGCGGCCGATGTTTCGGCGATCGACCACGTCGACCGTGTCGATAACGTCGAGGTCGCCCCGGTCGACGACAAGGTCGAAGCCGGCAAGCGGCGGGCCGCGGAACGCGAGGCCGCCGAGGCCTCGGCGGGTGGCCTCGAAGGTGGCCGCCTGGTGTCCGAGCTGATCGGCAACGACCTGGCCGACCTGCGGATTTCGCCGCCGCCGCGGATGAGCCCCGCTCTGCGGACGACGATCTCCGCCCCGAAGATGGTCGCCGCCTAGTAGCTGTGTCGAGATGAGGCCCCAGGTATCGCGCCTGGGGCCTTTCTCGTCTCCTCGTGCGCGTGTCGGCTGTTCGGCTCCCCTAAGGGCACGTCTTCACCGAGGGTCACCGGCGCCGAAACCCGAAAGGTCGCGCATATCACAGTCAGGGGTATCCCTGAATTCCGTCGGGGTCGCCTGGAACGCGGGACGCCGACCTGACACGATGGAACTCAACGCCGGGGTCGGGACGTTGCAACATCACAAGAGGGGACGCCCCACCTCGAGGTAACAGCCCGTGGGATGCGAGAAGGCAGGCGGAGGAGATGGCCAACCCGTTCGTGAAGTTCTGGAAGTACATGATGGCGGCATTCTCGTCGAAGATCGACGAGCACGCTGACCCGAAGGTACAGATCCAGCAGGCCATCGAGGAGGCGCAGCGCAACCACCAGGCGCTGACCCAGCAGGCCGCCTCGGTGATCGGTAACCAGCGCCAGCTGGAGATGAAGCTGAACCGCCAGCTCGGCGACGTCGAGAAGCTGCAGGCCTCGACCCGTCAGGCGCTGGTGCTCGCCGACGAGGCGCGTGCCAAGGGCGATGAGGAGAAGGCGGTCGAGTTCGAGAACGCGGCCGAGAGTTTCGCCGCGCAGCTCGTCACCGCCGAGCAGAGCATCGAAGACCTGAAGACCCTGCACGACCAGTCTCTCCAGGCTGCGGCGCAGGCGAAGAAGGCCGTCGAGCGCAACGCGACCATGCTGCAGCAGAAGCTGGCCGAGCGCACCAAGCTGCTCTCTCAGCTGGAGCAGGCGAAGATGCAGGAGCAGGTCTCCGCTTCGCTGAACCAGATGAGCCAGCTGGCCGCGCCGGGCAACACCCCGTCCCTGGAAGACGTTCGCGACAAGATCGAGAAGCGCTACACCACCGCGCTCGGCTCGGCCGAACTCGCACAGAACTCCGTACAGGGCCGGATGATGGAAGTCCAGGCGTCGACGACGCAGCTCGCGGGACACTCGCGCTTGGAGCAGATCCGCGCTTCCATGAAGGGTGACTCCGTCGCGCAGGTGACCGACGGCAAGACCGCCGCCGCGCCGAAGGCGTCGGGTGGCGCGGACATCCAGCGTGAGATCCAGGCACGGGTTCAGGCCGAACAGGGCAAGAACCCCGCCTGACACACCTAGAGCCGGTCCCGCACCCCCACGTGGGTGCGGGGCCGGTCTCACCGAAAGAGGGGCGAGGGTAATGGGCCAGGGCAGGCGCAAGGACTTCGGGGAGTTCACCGCCAAGCTTGAGAAGCACATCGAGAAGCTTCCCGACTACGCCCAGCGCGCGCAGGAAAAGCTGCAGCGCTACATCCCGCCCTCCGAGCAGGGCTCCCGGCCTTCGACTCCCACGTCGCCCACACCGCCCAGGCCGTCCAGGCCTCAGTCGCGGCCGAGCATGCCGAAGATGCCCCCGATGCCGAAGATGTCGCAGCAGCTGACGTCCATGGCGGCGGGCCAGCTCCCGGGTGTTTCCGAGGCCAAGGCGAAATGGGCCCGCTGGAACGAGCCGGCCGCGAAGCTGGAAAGGCGCAAGCGCCGGACCTCCAGGGCGCTCACGTTCTGGATCCTCCTCACCATCCTTTGTGGACTGTTCGCCGTCGTCGCCGGTCTTGGCCTGCTCAAGGACGGCCAGGCCGACGTCTTCCAGGCCATCGCCGGCAGCGCGTTCACCCTCGTCTTCGGCACGTTCGGCGTCCGGTCGGGGCTGAAGCTGCGCGCGCTCAACCGCACCGTGCTGCCCGCCGCACCCGCCGCGCCGCCACCGCTGCCCTCGGCGCGGTCGGTCGCGCGGGAACCGATGGAGCGCCTCGTCGAGAGCGAGGCTTCACTGGCGGAGCTGCTTCGCCAGCTTTCCCAGCCGACGTCGCTCGGCACCATGCCGGTGTCGGAGATCGCCGTGGCGGACGCCCGGGCCACGTCGACGGAAGCCGCGCAGGCGCTGCGCGGGCTGGCCGGCCGGATCCAGGCGATCGAACGCGGCCGCGACTCCGCGCCCGAGCGGGAGCGGGGCGCCCTCGACGCCGCCATCGCCCAGTTGCGGGTCCAGCTCGACGACGGTGTCGACGGCTACGGCGGTCTCGTCGCGGCCGCCGGGCACACCGTCGCCGCGAGTTCCGACGGGATGACGTCGTCCAAGGAGTCCCTCTCGGACGCGACCGACAAGCTCGCCGGGCTGGCCATGGCGCTCCGAGAGCTGTCCTGACCCTGTCCTGAGCAGCCGCTTTCCTGGACAATCGTCTCATTCGTCCTTGCTAATAATCCACTGAGTAACAAGTCGCTCACTGTGCGGTACCGAAACGCTCGCGTAACCCGAATCCGCTGGTTACGGAAACTCGCGATGCCTAACGTTCCTTTCATGCACGCAGTGCTCATCCCAGCCCGGGCCTGAACCCAGCCCGCGTGAGCGGGCGTCTCAGGGTGGCGGACCGGACACAGTGGATCTCGCAGTGGTCTTTCTCGTCCCCGCCGAGGAAAGGACGCCCAGTGACGACGCTCCCCCCGGAACCAGAACAGATTCCGACTCCGCCTCCCAGCTCCTACCAGCGCGTCAAAGCGGCCTACGACCGGATGGCCGAGGTCGACCGGCCCGAAGTCTGGATCACCCTCCGCGCCATGGAGGACGTTCTCGTGGACGCGAAAGCCGTCGATGAACGCCTCCGCACCGGAGCGGATCTCCCGCTCGCCGGAACCCTGCTGGCGGTCGCCGACGCCATCGACGTCGCGAGCCTGCCCACCGCGGGCGAGGACGTCTGCTGCTCGGAGGCGTCCGTGGTGTCACGCCTGACCGCCGCCGGAGCGGTGCTGGTCGGCAAGACCAACTGCGACCGGTACGGCTGCGATCTCGAAGGCACCCACAGTCCGTACGGCCCCGTGGGCGCCGCACTCAACACGTCCAAGGTCTCCGGGAGCGCGAGCAGCGGCGCGGCCGTCGCCGTCGCGCTGGGCATGGTCGATCTGGCGGTCGGAACGGACTCCTCGGGCGCGGGCCGCGTGCCCGCGTCGCTCAACGGGATCGTCGGGATGAAGCCGACGCTGGGCCTGGTGCCCCAGACCGGCGTCGGATCGTGCGGCAGCGTGGCCTTGTTCGCGCGCAGTCTCACCCTGGGCCAGCGGGCGCTGGGACTGATGACCGGACCCGACGGGATCGACCCGCTCGCCCGCGAGTGGCCCGCAGACGTCCGGCTCGGGGCGGGGGACCGGCCGCGGGTCGCGATCCCGGGCTCCGAATCCCTCACCGCCCTTTCGCTGCCTTCGCGGGCCGCGTTCGTCGGCGCGGTCTCGGCGCTGCGCGCGTCGGGAGCCCTCGTGGAGACGGTGGAGGTGTCGGCCCTGCTGTCGGTGGGCGACCTGATCCACGACGACGGCTTCACCGCCGACAGGCACCGGGTCGCCGAAGCCGGGATGCTCGCGCTGCGCCTGCTTTCCGGGTACGACGCCCTCGTCCTGCCGACGGTCACCGACCATCCCCAGGTCGAGGAGGCACTGTCCGATCCGGACGGCGTCGACAGGCGACTGGAGACCTTCACGGCGTTCGTCAACCTGCTCGACCTCGCCGCCGTCACGGTTCCGGCGTCGCCGTCGGATCTCGGGCCGTTCGGCGTCTCGGTGGTCGTGCGGCCGTTCGACGACCAGGTCGCCATCGACCTGGCCGCCGTGCTCACCGACGAGCAGGCCGATTTCCCTTACCCCGCACCGGGGGCGGATCTCGTCGTGTTCGGCGCGCACCTGCGTGGCCAGCCGCTGAACGAGCGCCTCGTCGCCGCCGGGGCGCGGTTCACCGGGATGGTGCAGACCGGCGAGGGCTACCGGATGCTGTTGCTGCCGACCGAACCGCCGCAGCCGGGGGTGGTGCCGGTGCGGGCGGGAGGTGAGCGCACCATGCTTTCCGGTGAGCTCTGGCGGCTCTCACCCGCGGCGCTCGGGGCGTTCGCCGCCGCGCTGCCCGCGCCGTTCGTCCTCGGCCGGATCACGCTGGAGAACGGGGAGAACCCGCTGGCCGTCCTTTGTGACCAGGCGGCCACGGCGACGGCGACGGCGCTGACCGGATACCAGTGCTGGCGCGCCTATCAGAGGTTCGTCAGTACGGCCGGGCCGCGAGACCTCGGGCGACCCGCTTGACCAGCCCGGGCCCGTGCAGGGCGAAACCGCTGTAGAGCTGGACGAGACCGGCGCCGGCGTCGAGCATCCGCGCGGCGCCGGTTCCGTCGAAGATCCCGCCGACGCCGATGATCGGCAGCTTTCCGGCGGTCTCCTCGTGCACGAACCGCACCACTTCGGCCGAACGAGTGGTGAGCGGGCGGCCGGAAAGCCCGCCCGCCTGCTCACCGACGGCGGTTTCGGCCGGCGCGATCCCGTCGCGGGACAGGGTCGTGTTGGTCGCGATCAGCCCGGAGACACCGTGTTCGAGGCACACCCCGAGCAGTTCCGCGAGCGCCTCGTCGGTGAGATCGGGGGCGACCTTCACCAGCAGCGGCGTCGGCTCGGCGTCCCCGGCGAGTTCCGTCGAGGTCTTCCGGAGTTCGGCGAGCAGTTCGGCCAGCGCGGTCTTGTCCTGCAGTGCCCGCAGCCCGGGCGTGTTGGGCGAACTGACGTTGATCGCGAAGTAGTCGGCGTAGGGGTGCAGCGCGCGCAGGGAGAACCGGTAGTCGTCGACGGCCTCGTCGAGCGGGGTCGCCTTGGACTTGCCGATGCTGACGCCCAGCGGCACCGGCGGTTTCCCGCCCGCGGCGAGCCGGGCGGCGAGCGCTTCGGCACCGGCGTTGTTGAAGCCCATCCGGTTGATCACCGCGTCGCTCTGGGCGAGGGTGAACAGCCGCGGCTTGTCGTTGCCCGGCTGGGCATGCCGGGTGACCGTGCCGACCTCGACGAAACCGAAACCGAGCGCGGGCCACGCGTGCAGTGCCCGGCCGTTCTTGTCCATCCCGGCGGCGAGGCCGACCCGGTTCGGGAACCGGAGACCGAGCAGGGTGACCGGATCGTCCGTCCGGTAGACGCGGCCGAGCGCGCGGAGCGCGGGGGAGACCCGGCTCAGCCCGCCGAGCGCGACGAGGGTGCGCTCGTGCACGGTTTCCGGGTCGTTGCCGGAGACCCGGTACAGCGCGGGCCGGACGATCTTGTCGAAGAACACGGCCCCATCATGCCTGGGCGCTTTCCGGAGTCCGTGAAGGCCTCCTTGAGGGACTCAGAGTCCCTCAAGGAGGCCTTCACGGCATTGGTTTCGCGGACGCAGCCAGGACGAAGGCGTGACTCACGTGATCAGGTGCGAAACTCACGTGACTGGATGCCGCACTCGTGTCTGATCACGCGAGATCCGTCTCTGATCACGTGAGTGCGGTGCCGCAGCGAGGTCGGTGGCCTCGATCGGTGGGCGAGCATGCCGCGAAAGCCACTTTCGGGGCATGTGACGCCCTGAAAGTGGCTTTCGCGGCATCCGCAACCCAGGTCGGTCCGGTAGCCGACGTTCTAGCGGGTCGCCTTCCATTCGTCTTCGAGCATCGCGAAGACGAGTTCGTCGCACCACTCGCCTTTGACGACTTCGTTCTCGCGCAGGTGCGCTTCCTTCTGCATGCCCAGCCGTTCCATCAGCGCGGCCGACGCGGTGTTGCGCCCGTCGCAACGGCCGATGATCCGGTGCAGCCCGAGGTCTTCGAAGCCGAGCCGCAGCAGTTCGACGGCGGCTTCCGCGGCGAGTCCCTTGCCGTGGTGGTCGGGGTGGAACACGAAACCGATCTCGCCCTGGCGATGTTCGCTGCTCAGGTATTCGAGGTTCAGGTCGCCGATCAGCTGACGGGTCTCGGTCAGTTCCACCGCCACCGCGAGGAACTGGCCTTCCTTGGTCAGGGTGTCGCTGTGCACCCGTTTGGCGAGCGCGGCGGCGGATTCGGCCCGGCTGCGCGGGCCCCAGTACAGGTAGCGGGAGACGTCGGCGCGGGACTGGAAGGAATTGAGTTCGTCGAGATCATCCGAGGTGAAGGCTCGGAGGGTAAGGCGCTCAGTGGTGATCGGGAAGTCGGGCCTCAACATGGGCCCCAGGCTAGCCATTCCGGGGGAGTGCGGCACCCGAATAGCGACGGACGGGCTCTCCCGTCCGGCGGACGGTCCCGCCTGCTCACAGGCGGAGGAACGGGTCCGGAAATAGGGGTACCCCGAGGTGACTCCCGGACGCCGGTGACGGCGAACGGGCCCGAGCCGGACTGGTGCTCGGGAACCTCGGGGGCCCGGTGACTGCCTGGTATTCGCTATCAGGCATCACGCGAAGCAGGCGACGAGCCGAAGGTGGCTCCAACTTGCGTTGTATCGCTGCTGATGAGTCCTACGCGTGCCGTCCGCTAGCGGACAGTCACCTCACGAGTCCTGTTGCTATACAACTTTGGACCACCTCCTCTCTCGTGTAACCGCCACGCTAGGCGAGGAGTTCGGGGTCCTGCAACAAGATTTCTTCGATCTCGGCCAGCAGGACGTTCTTGGCCGGAGAAGACAGGAACGACGCGCCGACGGCGTTCTTCGCGAACCGGGCGATTTCGGTCGTCGTCAGGCCGAGTGTTTCGGCGACGGCCAGGTACTCGCCGTCCAGGGTGGCGCCGAACATCGGCGGGTCGTCGGTGTTGAGGGTGACCACCACTCCGTGGTCGAGCAGCCGCCGCACCGGATGCGCGTCGATCGACGGGAACTGTCCCGTCCGAATATTGGACGTCGGGCAGACTTCCAGTGGAATCCTTTGCGCCGCAAGATATTCCATCAACGCGGGATCGGTGTACGCGCCGACGCCGTGGCCGATCCGTTCGGCGCCGAGGTCGTGCACGGCCGACCAGACGGTGGCCGGGCCGGTGGTCTCGCCCGCGTGCGGGACGCTGTGCAGCCCCGCCTCCCGGGCCCGGGTGAAGAACGGCGCGAACTGGGCCCTCCCGACACCGACCTCCGGCCCGCCGAGCCCGAACGACACCAGCCCGTCCGGGCGTTCGCGCAGCGCGAACACGACCGTCTCGCGCCCCGCGACGACGCCCTTTTCGCCGGGAATGTCGAAACACCACGCCAGTTCCACGCCGTGCTCGGACAGTGCCTCGGCCCGCCCGGTGGCGAGACCGGTGAGCAGATCGTCCGTCGACATGCCGTCGAGGACGTGGTTGTACGGCGTCACGGTCACCTCGGCGTAGCGCGCGTTCTGCGTGGCGAGATCGGCCGCCAGCCCGGTGACCAGGGTGTGGATGTCGCGGGCGTCGCGCACCAGCGATGTCACGGCCAGGTAGTTGCGGAGGAAATGCGGGAAATCACGGAAGGTGAAGAACTCTGCGAGTGCTTCGGGCTCGGTCGGCACTCCGGCGGACGGGCGGCGGCGGGCCAGTTCCAGCACCGTGGGCAGGCTCGCCGAGCCGACGAGGTGGACGTGGAGTTCGACCTTGGGCAGGGCGTGCACGAACGCGCGCAGCGCCTCGCCCGTGAGGATTCCGGGCATGACGAAAGCTCCCTGAAATGAGGGTGGAGGGTGACGTGCGGGGCGGAACGGGCGGCTCAGGGAGCGAGGTCGCCGCGTTCGGTGTCGGCCCCGTAGAGCGGGAGCTTGAACAACGTCACCAGCCCAGCCTAGCGCTCCGGACGAGGTCCCGGCTGACATTTCGGGCAGAACCAGGTGGGCCGCTGCTGATGGCCGGTGCCCTGCTGGAGTACCTCCACCTTGCCGCCGCAACGGAAGCAGCCCTGCCGGGTCCGCTCGTAGACCCACTGGCGCCTGCCGCGGCCCGGGTCGCCGGTGGTGATCTGCTCGTGCCGCCAGGCGTTGGCCACCAGCAGTTTCCGGCCGAGCGCGACGGCCTTCGCGGGATCCACTCCGGACACCGGCGTCCACGGCGAGACCTTGAGCAGGAAGCAGATCTCCACCTTGTACAGGTTCCCGATCCCCGCCATGATCCGCTGATCCAGCAGGGCGTCGCCCAGTTCCCGATCCGGATCCGCAGCCAGCGCGGCCGCCGCCCGCGCCGCGTGCTCGTCCGTCCACTGTGGATCCAGTAGATCCGGGCCGAGGTGACCGACCAGCCGGCTTTCTTCGTCCGTGGGAACGAGTTCCAGGTCTTGCACGCGGAAGCCGATCGCCTGGATGTCGTCGGTCGCGAGGATGACCCGCGCCTGATGCGCCGGGCTGCGCCAGCTCGCGCCCGCCGGGTACACGGCCCACTTGCCGTCCATCCGCAGGTGGCTGTGCAGGGTGAGATCGCCGGAGAAGCGGGTCAGCAGATGCTTGCCGACCGTCCCGACGCCGAGCACGTCCCGCCCGGCGAGGTCGGCCGTGGCCAGCTGGGGGACCCTGAACTCGCCGCGCAGCAGCGTTTTCCCGGCCAGCGCCTTGTCGAGGACCTTGCCGGCGAGGAAGACGGTGTCGCCTTCGGGCACGGCGCTAACCCGTGCCGGTGTCGCCCAGCTTGGCGGGCACTTCGGCGTTGTCCGGCTCGACGGCGTCCAGCGGGTCTTCGTCGCCCCGGACACGGTGCCGCCCGGCGCGGCTCGAGCGGAGGACCTTCGCGAGCACCATGTTGAACGTCAGCGCGATTTCCTGCGCACCCGGGGAATGCCACTCGTGGATCGGGCTGCACGCGCCCTGCGCCTGCTGCACCGCGAGCCTGTCCGGGATGGCCGTCGGCATCACCAGCGGACCGAAGTTCTCCCGCAGTTCGGCGACGCGGAACTGATGTTCGTAGGAGCGCACGCGGAGCTTGTTGACCACCACGCCGATCGGCCGGAGACCCGGGTTCTGCTCCTCGCGGATCTTCTCGATCGCTTCGAGCGCGCGGCGGGCACCGGAGACGGCGTACATCGTCGGCTCGGTGACGATCAGCGCGCTGTCCGCGGCCACCAGCGCCGAGCGGGTCAGCCTGCCCAGCGACGGCGGGCAGTCGAGGATCACCAGTTCGTACGGTTCGTCGCGCAACGGGTTGGTGTGCAGTTCGTCGAGCGCGCGGGAGAGATTCTCGAGCCGCCGGATGTCGGCGTCGGGCTCGTTGAGCATCTCCAGCTCTTCGGCGCCGACGAGGACGTCGATCTGGTCGCCCCACACGCTCGGCGCGATCGCGCGTTCGAGTACCGCGCGCGTCGGCGTCTCCAGGACGTCGGCGAGCGTGCGGTCGGTCAGCGGCGGGTCCAGCGAGGTGGTGGCGTTGCCTTGCGGGTCGAGATCGGCCACGAGGGTCCGGGCGCCCCTACGCAGAGCGGCGGACGCGACACCGAGGGCGACCGTCGTTTTACCGACGCCACCCTTCAGGCTGAGAACAGCGACCGTGTGCACTCGATACAGCCTACGGGCCCTCGGCGGGGTGGTCCCCTGGCAAGGTGTCGAACACCGCATCGGGCTACACCCGCAGGTCACCCGACGGCGGGCATTACGCTGTGCGTTTATGAAGACGGACACCGTGGCCACGCGGGGATCGGGGGCGGTTCGCCGGGTTCTCGAAGCAGAACTCCGGGACGCCCGGGCGCGAGGCGTGCAACAGCCGAACGTCGTGGACGTCGGCGGCGGAAGCGGCGGCTGGGCGGTGCCCCTGGCGTCGGCCGGCTGCCTCGTGACCGTCGTCGAGCCGAACCCCAACGCGCTGGCGACCCTGCGCCGCCGTGCCGAGGAGGAGGGCGTCTCCGCCAGCATCACGGCGATCGCCGACGACTCCGACGCGCTCGGCGCCCACGTACCGGCCGGATCGGCCGACCTGGTGCTGGCGCACGGCCTGCTGGAGGTCGTCGACGACCCGGCCGCGGTACTCGCCGCGCTGGCCGCGGCCGTCAAACCCGGCGGCGTGGTTTCGGTGCTGGTGGCGAACCGCCACGCCGCGATCCTCCAGCGCGCGCTGGCCGGACGGCTCGGGGAGGCGCGGGAACTCCTGGCCGCCGAGAGTGGAGTGCTGGGCGGCGGACGGGAGACTGTGCTGCGCCGGTTCGACGCCGAGGGCCTGCGGGCCCAGCTGGTCGCGGTCGGGCTCGAAGTGACCTCGCTGCAGGGCGACGGCGTCGTGGCGGACTTCGTACCCGGTGGGGTGCGGGAAGAGGACCTGGCGGAGTTCGAGCTGGCGGCCGCGTCGGTGTCGCCGCTGCGGGACATCTCCAGCCGGCTGCACGTCCTGGCGCGCCGCCCGGCCTGATCCGGAACTGTCGGTGGTCCGGGTTAGCGTTCGGTCGTGGGGAGAAACGCCGAGCTGCCGGGAGGGATGTCCCGTTATCGCGTGACGACGGGCGCCACCACCTGGCCGGACGACACCGGGTGCGGGTTGCTGCACGTGGACATGGACGCCTTCTTCGTGTCCTGTGAGCTGCGCACGCGCCCGGAACTGGCCGGCAAGCCGGTGGTCGTCTCCGGTGGCGGCCCGAGGTCGGTGGTGGCCGCGGCGAGCTATCCGGCGCGCGAGTTCGGGGTCCGGTCGGCCATGCCGTTCTCGACCGCGAAACGGCTCTGCCCGCAGTTGATCTGCATCACCCCGACACCGGGCCTGTACGGCGAGGTCTCGCAGGGCGTCATGGCGGTCTTCAAGGAACTCACGCCGTTGGTCGAGCCGCTGAGCCTCGACGAGGCCTTCCTCGACGTCAGAGGGGCACTGAAGCGGCTGGACTCCTCACCCGCGCGGCTCGGCGCCTGGATCCGGGAGCGGGTGGTGGCCGACTTCGGGATCAGCTGCTCGGTCGGCGTCGCGAAGGTCAAGTTCGTCGCGAAGCTCGCGTCCGGGATGGCGAAACCGGACGGGATGGTCGTCGTCCCGGCGGCCGAGACGCTCGCGTTCCTGCATCCGCTGCCCGTGTCGGCACTGTGGGGCGTCGGCAAGCGCACCGAGGAGCATCTGCGGCAGCAGGGCCTCGACACCATCGCCGACGTCGCGGCGGCGCCGCTGTCCCGGCTGCGGCGCTCACTGGGGCGCGCTCTGGGCGAGCACCTCTTCGCGCTCGCGAACGGGCACGACGACCGCGCGGTGGTGCCGGAGACGCCGGACAAGTCGATCGGCGCCGAAGTGACCTTCGATGTCGACCTTCACGACCGTGCGGCGCTCGGGCTGGAACTGCTCCGGCTGTCGGAACGGGTCGCCGCGACCCTGCGCCGCCGGGGGCTGCGCGGGCGGACGGTGTCGATCAAGGTCCGGTTCGCGGATTTCAAGACGATCACGCGCGCCAGGACAACCGCCGTCGGTGTGGATGTGGCCCGCGACATCCATCGCACCGCCGTCGAGCTCCTCGCCGAGCACGCGCCCACGGGTGCAGTCCGCCTGATCGGCGTAAGAGTGGAGGGTCTCGACACGGAGAGTGACGGAGAACAGCTACTTTTCGACTCAGCCGAACCCCGATGGCGGGATGCGGAAGTGGCCGCCGACGTCGCGAGGACGAAGTTCGGGGCCGCCGCGGTGCGGCCGGCGTCACTGTTGACACCCCGTGACCAGTGACATTGCCCGTCGAATCGTCTTCGAGAGAGCCAAGTCGGGTGGTTTCAGCCAATTCGATCCCTTCTGGATACGGGATCGGGTAGTCGGACGAGCGCGGGGCTCGTATCCTGGACAGAGACACCCCGCCTGGGGTTGTCTGTTGGGTCCATGACGTTGCGCGGCCCGGCGCCCGCGACAGCTGTGCCGGAGGAGGAAAGATGCCACTCTCCGAGCATGAGCAGCGGCTGCTCGATCAGATCGAGCGCGAGCTCTATGCCGAGGACCCCAAGTTCGCATCCACGGTGCGTGGCACCCGGTTGCGCCGACCCGCTCGCCGACGACGTTTTCAGGGTGTAGCCCTGTTCGTGGTCGGTGTGGCACTGCTGGTGCTCGGCGTGGTGGTCAACATCAGGGTCGCCGAGATACCGGTGATCAGCGTGCTCGGGTTCCTGGTGATGTTCTTCGGGGTGATGTTGGCCGTCACATCGATTCGGCAAGGAGCCGAAGGCGAGAGCGGCAAGGGCGACGGTGATTCGGGAGCCGGTGGAAGCGGCGGCGGTAAGTCGTCGGCCCGCCGGAGTTCGTTCACCCAGCGCATGGAAGAGCGCTTTCGCCAGCGCTTCGAGGAGCAGTAGCTCTCACACACGCGAACATGCCGACGAGGCGTTGCCTCGTCGGCATGTTCGCGTTGTCTTGCGCCGGGATACTGCGCAGGTGACCTCAGGACCTTGGGAGTACGACGGCCGGTTTACTCGGTGACCGCCTTCAGCGACAGCAGCGGCTTCGGCTGGGAGCTGTGCGACGACGCCCCGGCACCGGGCAAAGGGATTCTGATGGCGGCGTACCGGGAGGACTCCACGGAGGCGTTCACGCTCCTCGTGTGGACCGAAGCGCCTCTGCCATTCGCTCTGGTCCACCTAGGTGACGGACAGCCCGCGCTATTTGTCCCGGCGTCGTAGCGAGCGTGGGAAGAGGCGGCCCTTCCACGACATGGGCGCGTTCCGGCGCAGGCTTTTGCGAACCTCGTCGAAGGCCGGCCCCAGTGCCTGGTCCGGCTCCTGTTTCTCGGAGTACCAGGACGTCTCCACGGCGCCGATGACCGTCCGCAGGCCGGAGCGGCCTTCGTCGTCCAGGCGATGCTTCTCGACGACCTTCCGGCCGGCCACGCGCACCGTGTCGCCGACGGAGATCGGCAGGCCGCGGTCCGCGCATTCGTCCATCAGCTCGCGCCAGGCCGCGTCGGCCGCGGTGGGGGAGTGGCTCGCGATCTTCTGCAGCCGCAGCCGCCGTTTGATCTCCCGGATCGCGGTCGGGGTGCCCAGCCCGCCGAGGACCAGCACCAGGATCAGCGCGAACCACCAAGAGACCCAGGCCGCCAGGAACGCGAACGCGGCCACCCACAGCCCGATCGCGATCAGCGGGAGCCAGTTCGCCACCTGAGGGTTGTCCAGGAATCCTGTCGGGGGCCCGGCGTCATCGTCGTCCCCGGAGCCAGGGCCGGTCTTCGAGCGCATCAGAGCCCGGTATCTGAGCCGCGAGCGGACGATGACGACCACGGTCAACGCGGCCGCCAGACCGCCCAGGAGCCCGGCGAGGATGGCCGGCCACAGCGGCTCTTCGTCCTGCTGGGCCCCGGTGCCGTCCGCGCCGAGGTCCGCGCCCGGGTCCCGGGGCGTGCCGGTCGCGGGGGCGCTCGACGCCGGCGCTGTCGGGACTTCCTGGGTGTCGTTGGTCGAGCTGGCGCTGCTGTCGGTCTGCAGGTACGGCGGGACGACCGCGCGGCCGTCGACCAGCGGCGTCGGGTCGAAGCTGACCCAGCCCCGGGTGCCGAAGTAGACCTCGACCCACGCGTGCGCGTCTTCGGAGCTGATCGAGAGGTGATCGCCCTTCGGCGTGCCGGAGGTGAAGCCGATGGCGACCCGTGACGGGATGCCCGCCGACCGCAGCATCACGGCCATCGCGGAGGCGAACTGCTCACAGAAGCCGCGTTTGCCGTTGAGGATGAAGTCGGCGAGCGCGTCGGCGTCGGTGGCGTCGGCGGTCTTGGTGTCGTAGACGAAGCCGTTCTGCGCGGTGAAGAACGACCAGATCGCCTGTGCCTTGTCGAAGTTGTTGGTCTCGTTCGCCGTCAGCTGCTCGGCCTTCGCGGCCACTCGCGGGTCGACGCGGTCGACCTTGAGGTACTGCGGCGGGACATCGGCGAGCTGCGGGTCGTCGAGCCGGAGTTCGTCCTTCGACGGCTCCTTGATCGACGCGGTTTCGGTGTAGGCGGGCGCGCCCTGCTTGGTCGTGGTGAACACCGCGCCGCCGACCGGGTCGTACAGCCAGTTGTCGGCCAGCCCGTTGAGTGTCCTCGGCGCGCCGTAGATCGGCAGCCAGTTGTCGACCCAGTTCGTCGGCTCGATCCGGATCTCCCGTCCGGGTCCGGCGCCGTCGTCGCCCGGGGCGGGCGGCAGGCCGCGGTTGGCCTGCACACCTTGCTGGGCCCGGCCGTTCTGGGCGAGTCCCCAGCCCTTGTTCGGCGTGTAGGTGTCGAGGGTGAACGCGCGCAACAGCCGCTTGTCCGCGCCCATCCCGTAGACCCGGAACAGTTCGACGTTCTCGCCCTGGTCGAGCAGGCCGCGCAGCTGGGTGAACGGCTCGACGCCGAACCCGCCGGAACCGCCACGACCGGTGCCGTCGCCGCCGGGGAGGCTGCCGACCGTGCCGACACCGGTCACGGCGGCGCCGATGACCAGTCCCATCGCGATCGCCGCGCTCACCACGCCGACGGGGGCGGACAGGGTGCCCGCCGAATTGCCGAGCCCGGGCGCGTCCCGGTTGCGCCAGCGGCGATGCCGGTGGTTGCCGTCGACGGCGAGCAGTGCGGCGAACGCGGCCGCGCCGAGCAGGAACGTCCACCACGGCAGCATTTCTTCGGCCAGCGCGGCGGGCACGGCGTACACGCACAGCAGCACCAGGCCGGTCGCCGCGGGTGCGGCGGCGGCCACCGCGAGCGTGTCGACCAGGACCGCGACCAGGCCGATCGCGATCGTCACCAGGCACAGGATCGGGGGCGTGCCTTCGACCGGCGGCAGTCCGACGCGGATCTGCTCGGCCGACGCGGCGAGCACGCCGCGCAGTTCGTCGAGCGCGTCCGGGCCGGGGATGATCGTCAGGATCCCGCTGGTGGTGAACGCCCCGGTGATCAGGAACAGCAGCACCAGCAGTTGCGCCAGGCCGACGACGATGGTCGGCGCGCGCAGCGAGCGCAGGGCGAGCCCGGTGGAGGCGATCAGCACGACCGCGACCAGCAGGTAGCCGAACCACGCCCAGCCCGTGACGACGCCGGTCAGCGACGTCGAGGCGAACAGCGTGGCGAGCCCGGCGGCGACCGGGGCGAGCACGCTGCTCGTCCAGACCGGCGCCGGTTCGACGGGCCGCGGTTTCGGGGTGTGGGGGCGGGGTGGCGCGGTGGCGGTCACAGGCCCCCTCCGATCAGGGTTCCCCGGCGGGTGGCGGTCTGGCACAGCTCCGACCAGACCTGCTGCATCGGTGATCCCGGACCGGCGACGACGACGCCCCAGCCCGCCGCGCGCAGCAGCGCCACCGACTCTTCGGTGGCGGCGGCGCGGTTCTCGGGCTTGTTGACGCCCGAGGACCAGCCTGGGGTGTCGAGCAGCACGGCGAGGCTCCGGATCCCGCGCGGGCGGTACCGGGACAGCTCGTGCACGGATTCGTTGCTCACGGTGCCGAGCACGGCGATGAGTTCCTGTCCTTCGGCCGGGTCGCTGCCGAGGGTGATGTCGCGCTGGTGCGCGGGCTGGAGGGCGGCGAGGACGTCGAGGACCACGTTGTCGTAGTGCTCGCCACCTTCACCGGGGGTGTCGGTCAGCCGGTGGCCGTGTTCGGTGACCAGCCGGACGCGATGGCCGGAACGCCGCAGGTGCAGCGCCACGGAAGCGACGAAGGAGACGGCCCATTCGAGGCTCGCGGCGGGGCCGGTGCCGTGATGCGCGGCCGCGCGGTGGTCGAGCAGCACCGTGGTGCCGCCGCGCCAGGGGCGTTCCTCGACGCGGACCATGATCTCGTCGCGGCGGGCCGTCGAGCGCCAGTGGACCTTTCGCAGGTCGTCGCCTTGGCGGTACTGCCGGACGATCACGTCCGCCTCGCCCTGTCCGGCGTGCAGGCGGATGCTGCCGTCGTCCCCGGCGCCGATGCCGGCGCCACTGGGCAGGCCCCACAGCCCGATCACCTTCGGCACCACGACCAGCCGGGAATGCCCGATCAGCTCGCGCTCGAACTCGCACAGCCCGAACGGGTCGGTGATCGTCGCCCGCAGCGGGCCGACCTGCTGGATCCCGCGCAGCACCGGCTGCAGCGGGTACCGCAGCGCGACCCGCCGGTCGTGGGGAAGCCGTTCGACGACGAACCGCGGCCGCGATCCCAGCGCGTACGGCACGCCGTCTTCGAGCAGCACCTCACCGGCCGGGAGCCGGCCGTTGCGCCACAGTTCGAGCTGGACTTCGCCGGGCGAGCCGACCGAGACCCGCTCCGGGCGCAGCGCGCGCGCCGCGCCCAGCCGCAGGCGGGTCGCCGAGATGAAGAAGGCGACCAGCAGCGGCAGGGCGACGACGAACACCGCTACCCGCAGCAGGTCCCGTTCGTTGAGCACGAACGAGCACACCGCCGCGGCGACGCCGGCGGCGAGGAGGCAGCGGCCGCGTGTGGTCAGGCCGGACAGAGCACGCAGCATGGCGCCGTTTTCTTTCTGATCAGCGGTGGTTCGTCCCGGCGGAACCCTGCGGCACGGGAACGCGGTGCAGGATCGCGCGGACCACGTCGGTGGCCGAACGGCGGGCGGCGTGGGCCTCGGTGGTGAGCACCAGCCGGTGCGCCAGCACCGGGACCGCGACCGTGTGCAGGTCGTCCGGGACGACGAACTCACGGCCCGAAAGCGCGGCCTGCGCCCGAGCGGAGCGGACCAGCTGCAGGGTGGCGCGAGGAGAGGCGCCGAGGCGGATCTCCGGCACCTGCCGGGTCGCGGACACCAGGTCGACGGCGTACTTGCGGACCTCCGGCGACATGTGCACCGCCCGGACCGTCTCGATCAGCCGCTGCACCGTGTCACGATCGGAGACCGGCTCCAGATCGGCCATCGGGTTGTGCCCGGCGTGCTCCTCGACCATGGCCAGTTCGGCCTGCTGGTCGGGGTAGCCGATGGACACGCGCGCGGTGAACCGGTCCCGCTGAGCTTCGGGCAGCGCGTAGGTGCCCTCCATCTCGATCGGGTTCTGGGTCGCGATCACCATGAACGGCTCTTCGAGGTGGTACGTCGAAGTGTCGACGGTGACCTGGTGCTCTTCCATGCATTCGAGCAGGGCCGACTGCGTCTTCGGCGAGGCGCGGTTGATCTCGTCGCCGACCACGATGTTCGCGAACACCGGGCCGGGACGGAATTCGAACCCGCCGCTCTGCCGGTTGTAGATGGACACCCCGGTGACGTCGCTGGGCAGCAGGTCGGGGGTGAACTGGATGCGGCTCACGGTGCAGTCGATCGACCGGGCCAGCGCCTTCGCCAGCGAGGTCTTGCCGACCCCGGGGACGTCCTCGACGAGGAGGTGCCCTTCGGCGAGCAGGGTGACGAGCGCGATGCGGATGACGTCGGGTTTGCCGACCAGTACCCGCTCCACGTTGGCGGCGATCCGCCGCGCGGTCTCGTGCAGCTCGTCGAGGGACGCTCTGCTCGCCCTCCCGTTCTGCCGACCGCTGACCGAGCCCGCCGCCGTGGGGTACGGCGTTTGCCCGGTTGTCTGCTCGCCCTGCTGTTCGCCGGGCGTCGCAGACTGGATTCTCGACGTCACTCGACCTCCTGGTGCCGCTGTGGCTGGATGTCCGCTGGGTCTGCTGCTGGACCATTCCGGTCCCCCGAGCAGCGGTCAGCCTCCCACGAAGTGTGTCAAACTCGGGCGAACTGGTGGGGGGAACCCCGCCAACCCCGGTTGATGACTCTGTGCGACCAGCCACCTTACCTCGATCGGGTGAGCTGAGCGCGTTTTCGGGTGCTCCCGCTGACACGGTGTTTTGTCGTATGCTCCGGTGCGAGGTCGCTCGACTACGGAGAGGCGTAATCGCATATGAGCGAGGTGAGCACCGCCAAGCCGCGGTTCGATCTGAGCGGGTTCGCGGTCGCGCCGGAGCTGGCGGCCGACGCCCACGTGAAGATCTCCGCGCTGCAGGACGTGGTCGGCCAGATGGTCCGCGAGGCCAAGGTACTCGGCCGCACGGTTCCCCTTGGCGGGGGATACGCGGACGAGGTCGGCCGGTTCATGGCGCAGTACGGGATCGGCACCGAGGGATCGGCCGTCGAGGCGCTCACGGCGTTCGGCAAGGAACTCGAGGCGCTCAAGAACCGGATGGAGAAGGCGCTGGCCCGCTACACCCGTCAGGATGAACAAGCGGCGGAAGACGTGGACTGTGTCGGCGGCTGAACCCATGACGTCCCGCCTCCCTGTTCTCGGCGCCCTCGGTGCCTTCGCTGTCCTTACAGTGTCCGCCTGCGGGCAAGGGGTCGCAGGCCAGGCGCATATTCCGGTCGGCGACGGAGGCGACGCGCGACCGTCGGCTCCCGCGACCTCCGCTCCGGCGGCCGGGAACGCCGCGGTCGACCCGTGTGCGCTGCTCGGCCCGCAGGACCGGTCGACGGCCGGGCTGAACGTGCTCGGCGTCCCGAAGGAGATCAACGGGGCCCGCGCCTGCGACTGGACGGTGCCCGCCACGTTCGGCGTCACCATCACCGTGGACGAGCGGAACGGGCTGCGCGACCTCGAAGTCGCGCGCAAGACCGCCACGAAGACCAAGGTCGGCGACCGCGAGGCGCTCAAGGTCGCGGACAAGAAGGCCGCCGATGGGACCTGCGCGGTCCTGCTCGGCATGGGGGAGAAGGCGAGCGTCCAGATCGACGTGAGCAACACGAACTTCACCGACACCCCGCTCGCCTGCGAGCGCGCGGTGACGGTGGCGGGACTGGCCGAACCCAAACTGCCCTAGGAGAAGGTGCCGTGCCTGAAGGAGAGATTCCGGGCCGTGAGGTCCCGGTCGCGGCCACGCGGTACGAGGCCTACAGCCATGAGGCGCTGGCCGCCGAGGTCGAGGCGGGCAACGACCCCGAAGCGGCGGGCGGGATCGGCGCCGCCTGGGACGGTCTCGCGCGGCGTATGCACGACGCGACGTCCGACCTGGCCGGCCTGGTCGGCAGCAGCGAGGAGAACTGGCGTGGCGAAGCGGGAGATGCCCTGCGCGGCGTGCTGGCCCAGGCGTCCGGCTGGCTGACCTGGTCCGCGGACCTCTCGGCCGCGCTCGGGCAGGCGGTGACCGGGCAGGCGGAGGTGGCGGCGCGGGCGCGCGCGGACATGCCGCCGCCGGTGGACTTCGATCCGGGCGCGATGATCCGCGGCGCCGCCGCGGGCGGGAACCTGTTCGCGCTCGCCGCGCTCGCCGACGAGATGGAGGCCAAGCGGGCGGAAGCCGAGGAGGCCCGCCGCAAGGCCGTCGACGTGATGAACACCCGCGACACCGCGCTGCACTCGCTCACTCCGCAGATCTCGTTCGGGAAGCCGCCCGAGCTGGGGCGGTCTTGATCCGCGTTTCCGCGTCGGCGTTCGACGTCCTCTGGTCCGATCTCGGTTTCGCGGTACCGCCCTCACCGTTGATCGTCCACAGCGTCGGCGGGACGGAGGCGGAACGCGCCGAGATCCGCGGCGCGGTCTACGAAAACCTCACCGAACGCGGCCTTTTTGACGAAGGCCGCATCGACGCGGCTCTGGAGGCGCGGCTGGGGGTGCTCGCCAAAGCAGAGGTCTACGTCGAGTGCGAAGCGCTGGCGGATATGACGGCCGAGGCCCCGTTCCGCGCCGTCTCGGCCGCGCGCGGGCGGCACGGCGTCCTGGCCACCCAGCCCGAGCAGACCATCGCGCTTTCCGGGATCAGCGACAGCGAGGTGTTCACCGCGATCGTCGACGTCCTCCCGGAAATGCGGCCGGGGCCCGGCTACGGGATCAGCCTGCCCGCGGCGCGGTTCGACCGTGGATCCGGTGACCTCGAAGACCCGGTGTTCGGCGGCGGCGGCCGATCGTCG
Source organism: Amycolatopsis sp. lyj-112 (assembly GCF_046549055.1). NCBI lineage: Bacteria > Bacillati > Actinomycetota > Actinomycetes > Pseudonocardiales > Pseudonocardiaceae > Amycolatopsis > Amycolatopsis sp. lyj-112. The sequence continues at coordinate 643,250 of NZ_JAJPWS010000001.1, forward strand.
GCATCGGACAGCCAGCTGCGCGAGGCACTCGCCATCCAGGCGCGGCCGGTCTACAGTGCCGGCCAGTTCACCGTGCGGACCCGCGGCCGCGACGGCCGGGCCCGGCGGGCCGGCGGACTGACCTGGTTCGACACCGACGTCGGCGCGTACTGCGCCGCGCGGACCGAGGGGCGCGGCGGGCAGGCCTGGGTGAATGTGTCCCCTGTGGACGGTCCCCGGCTGGCCGCGCGCTTGGCCGGCCTGCTCGATCCGGACCGCTAGCCGGTCAAGGGGCGGCACGGCCGCGCTGGTCCGCGTGCGAGGCCCCGTTGATCAAGGTGTCCTCAGAGGACAGCCGTCGAATTCCTGGGATGAACCGATGTCGTGTCGCCCACCCTCCACAATGTTCCCCGCCGCTCCACCCCGGATTCCCCACTTTCTCCCCCACTTCGCCCCCTGACAGAGATCCGGCTGCCGAAATCCGGACGCATCAGGCATAGATGAGGTTGCTTCGATACCCGCCCAGGGGGATCTTGGCCACCGTCCCCCACCACGCCCCCACCTGGCCCCACCTGGCTGACCAGCGAAAACGTCTGACACGACGGAGTGGTCACGGCTTTTGTCGCGTTGACTGTGGTGAAAAGTGGGGTACGGTGGTGGCCAGTGGGGCAGTAGGGAGCCCCGTGGCCGACCTTGGTTGTTCGCAGCCGAGATCGGTAGGGAGGTGGAGTCGATGTTCCTCGGCACCCACACCCCGAAAATGGACGACAAAGGGCGGTTGACGCTGCCCGCGAAGTTCCGCGACGCGCTCGCCGGTGGGCTGATGGTCACCAAGGGACAGGATCACTGTCTCTTCGTCTTCCCCCGGGCCGAGTTCGAGCAGATGGCGAAGAAGGTCGCCGAGGCCCCGTTCACGAACGAGGCCGTCCGGGCCTTTCAGCGTTATCTCTTCGCCGGGACGGACGAACAACGCCCGGACGGGCAAGGACGCGTCGCCATCGCGCCCGAGCTCCGACGCTACGCCGGGCTGAACAAGGAATGCGTGGTGATCGGGGCGATCACCAGGCTGGAGATCTGGGACGCCCAAGCGTGGCAGGGCTACCTGGACGAACACGAGGACAGCTACGCGCAGGCTCGAGAGGAAGTTCTGCCGGGCGTTTTCTAGCCGTGACCGAGGAAGCACCCACGCCGTCGGGGGGCGGGGGTTCACGCTTCGGGCACAACGGGAAACGTCCACACGGATGCCGTGAGGCCTCTGTCCGCTCAGTGGCCCTGGTACACCTTCCCCGGTACCAGGTCAGTAAGCGGGCGGACAGGGACCTGACGGCATCCGGCATCTTCCCCGGCATGACAGGAAAGGGGGGAAGACATGGCAGACGGACACGAGCACGTGCCGGTGCTTCTGGACCGCATCGTGGAACTGTTCGCACCGGTCTTCTCCGACCGCGAAGCCGTTCTGGTCGACGCGACAGTCGGGCTCGGCGGTCACTCGGACGCGCTGCTCACCGCGTTCCCTTCCCTGCGCCTGGTCGCGCTCGACCGCGACCCCAACGCGCTGGAACTCTCCGCGAAACGGCTTGCGCCGCACGGTGATCGTGTCGACTTCGTGCACGCCGTCTACGACGAGATGCCGTCCGCGCTCAAGGGGCTCGGACTGTCCAGAGTGGACGGAATCCTGTTCGACCTCGGCGTCTCGTCCATGCAGCTGGATCGTTCCGAGCGCGGTTTCGCCTACTCCAAGGATTCCCCGCTGGACATGCGGATGGACCCGACCACCGGGATCACCGCGGCCGACGTGCTCAACACCTACGGGCCCGGCGAGCTGATCCGGATCCTGCGCGACTACGGCGAGGAGCGGTTCGCCAAGAAGATCGTCCGAGCCGTTGTGGCAGAACGTGAGAAGGAACCTTTCACGCGCAGCGGGCGGCTGGTGGAACTGCTCTACGACGCGGTCCCCGCGGCGAGCAGGCGCACCGGCGGGCATCCGGCGAAACGGACTTTCCAGGCGTTGAGGATCGAGGTCAACGGCGAACTGGAGGTGCTGCGGCGGGCGATGCCGCGGGCGCTGTCCGTACTCGCCGTCGGCGGCCGCATCGTCGTGGAGTCCTACCAGTCCCTCGAGGACCGCCTGGTCAAACAGGCGATCACGGAACTGGCGAAATCCCGGACCCCGGAAGGGCTTCCGGTGGAACTGCCGGGCCACGGCCCGGAACTGAAACTGCTCACCAGAGGGGCCGAGAAGGCCGGCGAGGCGGAGACCGAACTGAACCCACGGGCCGCCTCCGTGCGGCTGCGAGCCGCCGAACGGATCGGAGACCGAGCACGATGACCGCACCCGCGAAGTCCCGCGGACGCCGGGGCGCCCCGGCGCCCGCCCGGCGTGCCCGCGCGACCGCCACGGTCGACGAGGCGCCGGACACCGCCGCACCGGAGACCACGACGTCCACCCGTGCCTCCCGCGGCCGGACGTCAGCGGCCGAACGCGCCTACGCCCGCCGCGCCCAGCGCGCCGATCTTCTGCAACGCGACCAGCAACGCAGCCGCCCCGATGCCGAAAGCGGCGCGGGCAAGGCAGAGCCGAAGAAGGCCTTCAAGCTGCGTTGGCCGCGCTCCCGCGCGTCGTTCGTGCTGATGATGATGGGCCTGCTGGCCGTCGGCGTGGCGAGCACGCTGTGGCTGACCACGCAGGCCATCGCCGACTCGTACCGCCTCGAACAACTGCGTACGGCCAACGCCGGGCTCGCGGAGTCGAAGGAACGGCTGCTGCGCGAGGTCGCGAAGGCCGAATCGCCCGCTTCGCTGGCGCCCAAGGCCCGGGAACTCGGCATGGTCCCCGGCGGCAACCCGGCGCATATCGTGGTCGGCCCGGACGGACAGTCCTCTTTGGTCGGTGAGCCGAAGAAGGCTCAGGCGGACGCGCCGGCGATCCCGGACGTGCAGGCCCCGCCGCCGGCCGCCGAGGGCACGCAGCAGGGTGCGCCGATCGAGGGTGACCAGCCCGCGGTCCCGCAGGAGAACGCCGCACCGCCCGCCCAGAACGAAGCGCCCCCGGCACAGAATCCGGCACAGGGAGGTCAGTGATGTCACCCGGCCGTCCGGCACAGTCCCGGGCCCGGTCGGCGGGAAGCGCTCGGCGGACGTATGCCGCCGGGACCCGTCGTGCCACCGCCCGGCGGGGCAACGGGGGACATCCGAGCCGGTTCACCGGTGTGCGGATGCTGCTGATCGTCGTGATGGTGCTCGCCGGTCTCAAACTCATTCAAGTTCAATGGTTCGAGGCCGGTGCGCTGTCCGAAGCGGCGGAAAAGCAGCGGGCGTCGGTGATCGAAAGTCCCGCGCAGCGTGGGTCCATCATGGACCGCAACGGGACGAAGATCGCGTTCAGCATCGAGGTGCGGACGCTCGCGGTGAGCCTGAACTGGCTGCGCAAGACGAGGGACGAGCTCGCCGCGAAGAACCCCACCAAGGGCAAGGACTTCGAGACCGAGGTGGCGGGCGCGGCGAAGTTGATCTCAGCCAAGCTGCCGGGCGTGACCACCGAGAAGGACCTGCTGGACAAGTTCCACAAGCCCGACGGGTTCACCTACCTGGTACACGACATCGAGCCGTCGGTCGCCGACGCGATTGTCAAGGTATACCCGTGGATCAGCGTCGAGAAGCGCTCCAAGCGGGAGTACCCGGGCGACGCGATCGGCGCGAACGTCATCGGCTACGCGAACTGGCGCACCGACGAGAAGGTCGTCTCGAAGCAGAACCTGCACGGTGTCTACGGTCTCGAGGCCTCGCGGGACAACGATCTCGCCGGAACACCCGGACGCAAGATCGTCAACACCCGGAACGGCAACGACAACCTGGTCATCCCCGGTACCGAACGGGACATCCAGAACGCCGTCCCCGGCTCGGATCTGCAACTGACGATCGACACGGACCTGCAGTACGAACTGCAACGGCAGCTGAGCGAGTACGTCACCAAGTCGCGGGCCAAGGGCGGCCAGGCGGTCATCATGGACTCGAAGACCGGCGAGGTCTACGCGCTGGCCAACGACAAGACGGTCAACCTCAACGACCAGGAGTCGCGGGGCGAGACGGAGAACCTGAACAACCGCGCGGTGACCACGCCGTTCGAACCCGGCTCGGTGAACAAGATCGTCACCGCCGCGGGCGCGATCGACGCGGGTCTCACCACGCCCGAGGCGTCGATGGCGGTGCCGGGTTCGCTGCAGGTGGCGGACAAGGTCGTCAAGGACGCCTGGAACCACGGCACACAGCAGTTCACCACCACCGGCATCTTCGCGAAGTCGTCGAACGTCGGAACCCTGCTGCTGGCGCAGAAGATCGGCGAGGACCACTACGCGAACCTGCTGAAGAAATTCGGCCTCGGCCAGCGCACCGGCCTCGGCCTGCCGGGTGAGAGCCCGGGCGTCGTGCCGCCGCGGAACCAGTGGTACGCCACGACCTTCGGCAACCTGCCGATCGGACAGGGCCTTTCGATGACCGTCGTGCAGATGGCCGGGATGTACCAGGCCATCGCGAACGACGGGCTGCGCGTGGAACCGCGGGTGGTCAAGGCGAAGATCAACCCGGACGGGACCGCGGTCCCCGAGCCCGCGCCGAAGACCGTGCAGGTCGTCAGCCCGCAGACGGCGAAGACCGTCCGCGACATGATGCGTGCGGTAGTGCAGAAGGGTAAGGGGCAGCAGAGCGGCACCGCGCCCACGGCGGCCCTGGAGGGCTACCAGGTCTCCGGCAAGACCGGCACCGGCCAGCAGGTCGACCCGCAGACCAAGGCGTACAGCAACCACCTGTACAACATCACCTTCGCCGGGATCCTGCCCGCGGACAACCCGAGGTTCGTGATCGGCATCCGGCTCGACGCGCCGGAGACCTCACTGCCCGAAGGACATTCGGCCGCGCCGCTGTTCCACTCACTGGCCGCCTACCTGGCGCAGCGGTTCCAGATCCCGCTGTCCGAGGGGCCCGCGCCGCAGGTCCCGCTCGTTCTTTCCTGACTCACGACAACCCGACCCCATGCGACACCGCAGCCTCCCCGGACGCGACCGGACGGACGACACCTGTGACTGGACGGACGACACGCCCGCGGCCGGATTCCACCCCGTGGCGTCCATCTGAACACGCTCGCCGTCCGTCTGGACACGCGTGTCGTCCGTCCAGTCACGCGAAACCGCCCGGCCGGCAGAACCCGCCAACGTCAGGCAAGCGGGATCACAAACCCGCCCGACGTGAGTACGTAAAACACCAAGGGCCCTAACGACCCGAATCCCTCACGACCCCTGAAACCGCGGCTGGTCGCTGTCCGTGAACGGATCCGTGCCCTCGGCACTGTCCGAAGACTTGGCCCGCTCGCGCGCTCAGTCCTCAAGCGACGGTCGGAAGTCCTTGCATGCCAACGAGAGCTCCTGACACTCATTACCACGAGCGTGATCGTCGCGCTTACACCCCGCACCGCTTCCGTCACCCGAATGCCGCGCCGGTAACCTCCATGGCTGTGTCGGTGCCTACTTCTGATCCCCGCAGCGGTCCCGCCGTCGAAAGCGGGTCCGGCGCGACGGCTGCCCGGGTCCCGGACAGTCCGGTCAAGGCCGTGGCCGCGCCCCCTCGTCCGGCCAGGATCGAGCCGATGCCGCTGGGCACGCTGCTCGCCAGGGCGGGCGCCCGGCTCGTGGTGGGTGGCGGCGACGACTACCCGGCCGCGGCCGAGCTGACGGTCACGGGCAGCACGCTGCGCGCCCAGCACGTCCTGCCTGGCGACCTCTTCGCCGCGCTGCCCGGCGCCCGCGCCCACGGCGCGGACTTCAGCGACCAGGCCATCGCCGCCGGCGCGGCCGCCGTGCTCACCGACGAGGCCGGGGCCGAGCGCCCGGTGCTGCGGGACGCCGGCGTGCCGATCCTCGTGCATCCGGACCCCCGCGCCGCCCTCGGCGAGATCGCGGCCTGGATCTACGGCGAGCCGTCGCTGAACCTGTCCGTCCTGGGGATCACCGGCACCGCGGGCAAGACCACGACGTCGTACCTGGTCGACGCCGGGCTCAAGGCGGCCGGGCTCACCACCGGGCTGATCGGCACGGTCGAGACCCGGATCGCGGGCGAGCGGCTGGCCAGCGGGTTCACCACCCCCGAGGCGCCGGATCTGCAGGCGCTGTTCGCGGTGATGGTGGAGCAGGGCGTCACGCACGTCCCGATGGAGGTCTCCAGCCACGCGCTGTCGCTGGGCCGGGTCAACGGCACCCGCTTCGCGGTCGGGGCCTTCACCAACCTCTCCCAGGACCACCTGGACTTCCACAAGGACATGGAGGAGTACTTCGCCGCCAAGTCGCTGCTGTTCGACGGCCGCTCCACCGCCGAGGTGGTCGTCGTCGACAGCGCCTGGGGCCAGGCGTTGCTCACCCCGCACACGGTGACCGTGTCCACCGAGCCGGGCGCGGAGGCGCACGGTGTGGAGGCTCAGTGGCGCGCCACCGACCTGGTGCCGACGGCGGCGGGGGAGCAGACGTTCACCCTCCACGGCCCCGACGGCCTCGCGGCTTCGGCGAAGATCCCGCTGCCGGGTGAGTTCAACGTGGCGAACGCGGTACTCGCGGCGGCGATCCTGAACACCGCCGGGGTGCCGCTGGAGGCCATCGTCGCCGGGCTCGCCACGGTCGAGGTGCCCGGCCGGATGGAGCGCGTCTACCTGGGCCAGCCGTTCACCGCGGTCGTGGACTACGCGCACAAGCCGGCCGCGGTCGCGCAGGGGCTCGACGCGCTGCGTGCCCGCACCGAGGGCCGGATCATCACCGTCCTCGGCTGCGGAGGCGACCGTGACACCGCGAAGCGCCCGGTGATGGGCGAGGCGGCGGTCCGGCGCAGCGAGGTGCTGATCGTGACCGACGACAACCCGCGGTCGGAGGACCCGGCCGCGATCAGGGCGGCGATGCTGGCCGGTGCCCGCAACGCCGGCCCGGCCCAGGGCGGGGAGATCCTCGAGATCGCCGATCGCCGCGAGGCCATCGTCCACGCCGTCGAGCTCGCCCAGCCCGGCGACATCGTGTTCATCGCGGGCAAGGGCCACGAGACCGGCCAGGAGGTCCAGGGCGTGGTGCACCCCTTCTCCGACCGGGACGAGCTGGCTTCGGCCATCCGCAGAAGTCTGGAGACAGTGTGATCGTGCTCAGCCTGGCCGAGATCGCCGAAATCGTCGGCGGCAGGCTGCACCGGACCGACGGCACCGCCGAGGTCACCGGAAGCGTCGAATTCGACACCCGTGAGATCACGCCCGGCGGACTGTTCGTGGCGCTGCCCGGGCAGAAGGTCGACGGCCACGACTTCGCCGTGAAGGCGGTCGAGTCCGGCGCCGTCGCGGTGCTCGCGGCCCGTGAGGTCGACGCCCCGGCCGTGATCGTGCCGCCGCTGGACGCCGGGATCGCGCACGAGCGCTCGGTCGCGCTGACCGGCGATACCGACGGCTCCGGGGCCGCGGTGCTGGCCGCGATGGCCAAGCTCGCCCGGCACGTCGTCGACAAGCTGTCCGGGGACCACCTGACCGTCGTCGGCATCACCGGTTCCTCGGGCAAGACCTCCACCAAGGACGTCATCGCCCAGCTGCTGGAGCCGCTCGGCCCGACCGTCGCCCCGCCGGGATCGTTCAACAACGAGCTGGGCCACCCCTGGACGGCGCTGCGGTCCGACGACGGGACCCGGCACCTGGTGCTGGAGCTGTCCGCCCGCGGACCGGGCCACATCGCCGAGCTGGCGGCCATCGCGCCGCCGCGGATCGGGGTGGTGCTCAACGTCGGCACCGCGCACGTCGGCGAGTTCGGCTCGCGAGACGGCATCGCCAAGACCAAGGGCGAGCTCGTCGAGGCACTGCCGAGCGCCGAGAACGGCGGCATCGCCGTCCTGAACATCGACGACCCGCTGGTCGCCGCCATGGCGAGCCGCACGACGGCGCGTGTGGTCGGCGTCGGCGAGAGCGCGTCGGCGCAGGTCCGGGCCGTGGACATCACCCTCGACGACGAGGCGAGGCCGTCGTTCCGCCTGGTCACCCCGGCCGGCGAAGCGCACGTGAAGCTGCCTCTCTACGGCGAGCACCACGTCGGCAACGCGCTTTCGGCCGCCGCGGTGGCGCTGGAACTGGGTTCGACGCCCGAGGAGATCGCGGCGCGGCTCTCGGGCCTCGAGCGGCGTTCCGCACGCCGCATGGAGGTCGTCACCCGCCCTGACGGCGTCACCGTCCTCAACGACTCGTTCAACGCCAACCCCGAGTCGGTGCGGGCCGCCCTCAAGGCGCTCGCGTCGATGAGCACGCAGCGCCGGTCCTGGGCCGTGCTCGGCTTGATGGGCGAGCTCGGCGAAGACGCCGTCGAGGCACACGACAGCATCGGCAGGCTCGTCGTCCGGCTCAACATCGACAAGCTCGTGGTCGTCGGCCAGGACGCCGCGGCCATGCACCAGGGTGCCCTCCAGGAGGGTTCCTGGGGCGAGGAGTCGGTACTGGTACCCGACTTCGAAGCCGCCGTCGCACTACTGCATGATCAGCTCCGCGCAGGAGACGTCGTGCTGGTCAAGGCGTCCAAGGCCGTCGCGCTGTGGCGGGTGGCCGAGGCCCTGCTCGCCTCCCCTGAAACGAACATCGCTCCCTCTGCTGTACCCCCTTCCCCCTCTCAAGAACGCTCGAACGGTGGTGACGCGTGATCAGCATCCTGATCGCGGCCGCGGCGGGTCTGCTGGTCTCCATCCTCCTCACTCCTTATCTGATCCGGGTCTTCTCCCGGAAGGGCTTCGGCCAGGAGATCCGGGAGGAAGGGCCGCAGGGCCACAAATCCAAGCGCGGTACCCCGACGATGGGTGGTGTCGCGATCATCGTCGCGATGGTCGTCGGGTATTTCGTGGCACATCTGATCAGCTCGCTCAACGGTGGCAACGGCACCGGGGGCCCGACGGCCTCGGGTCTGCTGGTGCTGTTCCTGGCGGTGAGCCTCGGGATCGTCGGTTTCCTCGACGACTTCATCAAGATCCGCAAGCAGCGCAACCTCGGCCTGAACAAGACCGCGAAACTGGTCGGCCAGCTGGTGGTCACGATCGTCTTCGCGATCCTGGCGCTGCAGTTCGCCGACGAACGCGGGCTGACCCCGGCGTCGGAGAGCCTGTCCTACGTGCGGGACCTCGCGCTGATCACCTTCCCGTCGGTGTTCTTCGTGATCTTCTGCTACGTCGTCATCTCCGGCTGGTCGAACGCGGTGAACTTCACCGACGGCCTCGACGGTCTCGCCGGCGGCACCGCGGCGATGGTGCTGGCGACCTACGTCGTCATCGCCTTCTGGCAGACCCGCCTCTCCTGCGCGGTGACTCCGCAGGCCGCCTGTTACGACGTCCGTGACCCGCTGGACCTGGCCGTGGTGGCCGCCGCGGCGACCGGCGCCTGCGTCGGGTTCCTCTGGTGGAACGCGGCCCCGGCGAAGATTTTCATGGGCGACACCGGTTCGCTGGCCCTCGGTGGCCTGGTCGCCGGGCTCTCGATCACCACCCGCACCGAACTGCTCGCCATCGTCATCGGCGGTCTGTTCATGGTCGAGATGATCTCGGTGGTCGCGCAGATCGCGGTCTTCCGCACGACCCGGCGACGGCTGTTCCGGATGGCCCCGTTCCATCACCACTTCGAACTGGCGGGCTGGGCGGAGACCACGGTCATCATCCGGTTCTGGCTGCTCTCGGCCGTCTGCTGCATGTTCGGGCTCGGGCTGTTCTACAGCGAGCAACTCGGCCTCGGGGGTTAGAAGGTGCAGCTGGCCGGTCGCCACGTCCTCGTCGCCGGTGCCGGGGTCACCGGCAAGTCCGTCGTCCCCGTCCTGCGGGAGCTGGGCGCCCGGGTCACCGTCACCGACGGCAACGCCGAGCGGCTGGCGGAGCTGGAGGGTCAGCTCGGTCGAAACCATGGCGCCGAACTGACGCCGGGCCTGGCCGAGCCACCCGAAGGTGTCGAGCTGGTCGTGACCAGCCCCGGCTGGCGGCCGACGTCGCCGCTGCTGGTGGCGGCGGCCGAGGCGGGTATCGAGGTGATCGGCGACGTCGAACTGGCGTGGCGGGTCGGGCAGCTGCGCGACAAGCCGCCGGTGTGGCTCGCGATCACCGGGACCAACGGCAAGACCACCACGGTCGGGATGCTGGAGTCGATCCTGCGCGCGGCCGGTGTCGACGCCGTGGCCTGCGGAAACGTCGGCTTCGCGGTGCTGGACGCGGTCCAGGCCGGGCATGAGGTGCTCGCCGTGGAGCTGTCGAGCTTCCAGCTGCACTGGTCGTCCACGCTGGCTCCGCTCGCCTCGGTGGTGCTGAACCTGGCCGAGGACCACATCGACTGGCACGGCTCGATGGACGAGTACGCGGCCGCGAAGGGGCGCGTCCACGCCCATTCGCGCACCGTCGTGCACAACGCCCACGACGAGTGGTCCGGCAGGCTCGCGGACGAACACGCCCCGGCCGACGCCCGCCGTGTCGCCTTCGGCCTGGACACCCCGCGCCCCGGCGAACTCGGCATCGTGGAGGACCTGCTGGTCGACCGCGCCTTCGTGGCCGATCCGGCGACCAGCGCCGACGAACTCGGGACACTGGCCGACGTCCGGCCCGCCGGCCCCCACAACGTCTCCAACGCGCTCGCCGCGGCCGCGCTGGCCCGCGCGTACGGCGTCCGCGGCGAGGACGTCGCCAAGGGTCTACGCGAGTATCAGCCCGCTCCGCACCGGGCCGAGGAGATCGCCGAGATCGGCGGCGTCCGGTACGTCAACGACTCCAAGGCGACCAACCCGCACGCGGCGGGCGGTTCGCTGCGCGCGCATCTGAACGTCGTCTGGATCGCCGGTGGCCAGCTCAAGGGCGCCTCGGTGGAGGAACTCGTCGGTTCGATCGCGGGCAGGCTGCGCGGAGTCGTGCTGCTCGGGGTCGATTCGCCGGTGATCGCCGCCGCCGTTGCGCGACACGCGCCGGATGTCCCGGTCAACAGCCTCCCTCCGGGTGACGATGAACCCATGACTGCGGCGGTGAAGGCGGCCAGCGCCCTGGCGCGGCCCGGAGATGTTGTGCTGCTGGCCCCCGCCGCGGCGTCGTTGGACATGTTCCGCAACTACGGCGAGCGCGGCGACGCGTTCGCGCGTGCGGTCCGTGTCCTGCGCGACGGTGCGGGGGAGACCAGTGACGGCGGTTGAGGAGAGAAAGCGGCAGCCGCCCGAGCGGCGGCCCCGCAAGGGACGTGAGCGCAAGGAAAGCGCGTTCGTCACCTTCCGTACCGCGCTGACGGCGTGGCTTTCCCGGCCACTCGCCTCGTTCCACCTGGTCCTGGCGCTCACCGGCGTGCTGACCGCGATCGGCGTCGTGATGGTGCTCTCCGCGTCCTCGGTCGCCTCGTACAACCCGAAGACCGGCGCCGGCGTGTACGCGCAGTTCAGCAAGCACATCATGTTCGTCGCGATCGGCACGGTGGTGTTCTGGATCGGGCTGCGGATCCCGCTGGAACGCGTCCGGCGGCTTTCGGCGACCATGACCGTCGTCTGTCTCGGCCTGCTCATGCTGGTGCTGACCCCGCTCGGGTCCACCCTCAACGGCTCGCAGGGCTGGTTCATGCTCGGCGGGTTCGCCTTCCAGCCGGTCGAGGCCGCCAAGCTCGCGCTCGCCTTCTGGGGCGCGCACATCCTGGTGATCAAGTACAACATCATCAACCAGTGGCGGCACCTGCTCGTCCCGGTCGTGCCGATCGCGCTGCTGATGTTCGCGCTGGTCATGATGCAGCCCGACCTCGGCGGCACGATCACGCTCGCGGTGGTGCTGCTGGCCCTGCTGTGGTTCGCGGGAGCGCCGAAACGGCTGTTCGGCGTGATCCTCGCCGGCGGGCTCGTCGGCGTGCTGGTGCTGGCCATCATCGAGCCGTACCGGCTGAAGCGGGTCCTGTCGTTCGTCTCCGGCGACCCGGACACCAGCGCCGACGGCTTCCAGGCCAACCAGGCGAAACTCGCGCTCGCCGACGGCGGGATGTTCGGCAAGGGACTCGGCCAGGGCCAGTCCAACTGGGGCTATCTGCCGAACGTGCAGAACGACTTCATCTTCGCCCTGATCGGCGAGGAACTCGGCTTCATCGGCTGCGTGGTGGTGCTGGCGCTGTTCGCCGGGGTCGCCATCGTCGGCCTGCGGATCGCCGCCCGCAACCTCGACCCGTGGATCCGCATCGTCTCCGGCACGCTGACCGTCTTCCTGGTCGCGCAGGCGGGAATCAACATCGGCTACGTCGTCGGCCTGCTCCCGGTCACCGGCGTCACGCTGCCGCTGATCTCCTACGGCGGCACGTCGCTGGTGATCACCATGCTCATCATGGGGATCCTCGCCAACGCCGCCCGGCACGAACCGGAGGCGGTGGCCGCACTGCGTTCGCAGGGTCCGGGTAAATTCGGACGCCTGCTGAGGCTTCCCGCCCCCGATCCGTACCGCCCGCCCGCCAAACGCAAGGGCACCGCGGCCCGGGGCGGCACCGCCAAGGCGGCGAGGCCCGCGCCGAGGACGGCCAGGCCTTCGCCCGCCCAGGAACGGCGCCGCTCGGTGCGGGAGCCCGGCAGGAGGACGGCCGCGCGAACGGCGGCGAACCGCGGTACCGCGAAACGGGGTACCGCAAACCGGAGAGGTCATAGGTGAGTAACCCCGTTAAGGGTGCGGACAGATCCGTCGCAGGCAAGGCGCCGGTGGTCGTGGTCGCCGGCGGCGGCACCGCAGGACATATCGAACCCGCACTCGCGCTCGCCGACGCGGTGATGCGCCTGCGCCCGGACGCGAAGGTGTTCGCGCTGGGCACCGAGCGCGGGCTGGAGACCAAGCTCGTCCCGGCCCGCGGCTACCCGCTGGAGCTCATCCCGCCGGTGCCGATGCCGCGTAAGCCGACGCCTGAGCTGCTGAAGCTGCCGCTGAAGGTCCGCGACTCGGTCAAGCGCACCCGTGAGGTCCTGGAGCGGGTCGGCGCGGATGTCGTCGTCGGGTTCGGCGGTTACGTCGCGCTTCCCGCGTACCTCGCCGCGCGTGGCCGTACGCCGATCGTGGTGCACGAGGCCAACAAGTCGCCGGGCCTGGCGAACAAGGTCGGCGCGCGCTTCGCCACGCGGGTCGCCGTCGCCGTCCCGGGGACGCCGCTGGCCAAAGCCGAGGTCGTCGGCATCCCGCTGCGCCGGTCCATCACCTCGCTCGACCGGGCCGCGCTGCGAGCCGAGGCGCGCGAGTTCTTCGGCCTCGACCCGGACGCCCCGACGCTGCTGGTCTTCGGCGGATCGCAGGGCGCGCAGTCGATCAACGGCGCGGTCTCCGGCGCGGCCAAGGAGTTCGCGGACGCCGGCATCGGTGTCCTGCACGCCCACGGCCCGAAGAACACCCTGGTGGTCCAGGAGTTCCCGGGTAAACCCGCCTACGTCCCGGTGCCGTACCTGGAGCGCATGGACCTGGCCTACGCCGCCGCCGACGCGGTGCTGTGCCGCTCCGGCGCGATGACCGCCGCCGAGGTCTCGGCCGTGGGCCTGCCCGCGGTGTTCGTCCCGCTGCCGCACGGCAACGGCGAGCAGGCGGTCAACGCCCAGCCCGCGGTCGACGCGGGTGCCGCGCTGATGGTGGCCGACGCCGACCTCACCGCCGCCAAGGTCGCCGAACTGGTGATCCCGCTGGTCGCGGACGCGGACCGGATCACCAAGATGAGTGCGGCCGCGGTCGGCCTCGGCCACCGTGAGGCCGACGAGACCCTCGCCAAGATCGTGCTGGAGGCAGCCGGTGTCCGATAACCTTCCCGACACGCTCAGGCGTGCCCACCTGATCGGGATCGGCGGCGCCGGGATGAGCGGTATCGCCCGGATCCTGCTGGCCCGCGGGGTCCAGGTCTCCGGTTCGGACGCCAAGGACTCGCGCGCGTTCCTTTCGCTGCGTGCCCAGGGCGCCGTGATCGCCGTCGGCCAGCGCGCCGAGAACCTCGACGCCTTCCCCGAGGGCCCGTCCTCGGTGATCGTGTCGACCGCGATCAAGGAGACCAACCCCGAACTGGCGGCCGCGCGGAAACGCGGGATCACCGTGCTGCACCGCGCGCAGGCGCTCGCCGGGCTGATGGTGGGCCACCGTGTCGCGTGCATCGCCGGGACACACGGCAAGACGTCGACGACGTCGATGCTGACCGTCGCGCTGATGCACTGCCACCTCGACCCGTCGTTCGCCATCGGCGGCGACCTCAACGAGTCGGGCGCGAACGCGCACCACGGCGAAGGCGGCGTCTTCGTCGCCGAGGCCGATGAGAGCGACGGCTCGTTCCTGGCCTACTCGCCGTCGGTCGCCGTGGTGACCAACGTCGAGCCGGACCACCTCGACCACCACGGCACGGCCGAGGCGTACGTCTCGGTGTTCACCGACTTCCTGGACCGGATCGAACCGGGCGGGCTGCTCGTGGTCTGCGGGGACGACGAGGGCGCCGACAAGCTCGGCACGCAGGCGGAGGAACGCGGCATCCGCGTCCACCGCTACGGCCGTTCGGTCACCGGCGCGGACGACGCGAAGATCCTGGACTACAGCCCCGCTCCCGAAGGTGGCATCGTCCGGGTTTCTTTGCAGGGCAGTGTCTTCTCCAGCCCCCTGGCGGGGGCCCACCCCCGCCGCGAAATCAACCTCCGCGTCGCGGTGCCGGGCGAGCACATGGCACTGAACGCGCTCGCCGCGTTGCTGGCCGGGATCGAGCTGGGCGCCCCGATCGAAGGCCTCGCCGAAGGGCTCGCCGCGTTCGGCGGCGTCCGGCGGCGCTTCGAGTTCAAGGGCCGCTCCGGCGACGTCCGGGTGTACGACGACTACGCGCATCACCCGACCGAGGTCGACGCGCAGTTGCGCGCGGTGCGCACCGCGGCGGGCTCGGGCCGGGTCATCGTGGTCTTCCAGCCGCATCTGTACTCGCGCACGAAGGTGTTCTCGACGGAGTTCGCGGCCGCGCTGTCGCTGGCCGACGAGGTCGTCGTGCTGGACGTCTTCGGCGCTCGTGAAGAGCCCGAGCCCGGCGTGAGCGGTGCGCTCATCGCCGACCAGATCTCCGGCCCCGTCGTGCACTATCAGCCGGCGTTCGACGTCGCCGCGAAACTCGCGGCGGACCTGGCGAAACCGGGCGACCTGCTGGTGACCATGGGCGCCGGCGACGTCACCCAGCTCGGCCCGGAGATCCTGGCCGAACTGGACCGGCGGGCCGGCTAGCCATGACATCGGCGGGCGGGCAGCCATGACACAGACCGGGGAACGCCGCCGGCCGGCCGAACCCGGTCGGCGGGCGAGCGCCGAACGGGCCAGGGCCCGGCGCGGCAGGCGGTCCGAATACGACCGCCGCCGCACCGCCCGGCCCGGACGGACCGCGCGCACCGGCCGGAACAAGGAGATGCGGCGGCGCTGGGTCGCGCTGCTCTCGGTGCTGACCGCCGTCGCCCTCGTCTACCTGCTGTGGTTCAGCTCGATGCTGGGCGTGCAGCAGGTCGACGTCGTCGGGTCCCATTCGGTGCCCGCCGACCAGGTCCGCGCCGCGGCGGCGGTACCGGACCAGAAACCGATGCTGCGGCTGGACACCGACGAGATCCGCGACCGGGTGGCGCAGATGCCCGGGATCGCCACCGTCGACGTCTCCCGGTCCTGGCCGAACACGCTCGAGATCACCGTGACCGAACGGGCCGCCATCGCCTTCTTCGACAGCGGTCCCGGCGGCGACGGGGTCCACCTCGTCGACGGCGGGGGAGTGGTGTTCAAGACGGTCAAGGAACGGCCCGCCGGGCTGCCCGAACTGAAGCTGCCGTCGGTCTCGGCCGACGACCCGGTGACCCGCGCGGTGACCGGCGTCCTCGGCGTGATCCCGCAGCAGTTGCTGCAGCAGGTCACCACGGCGTCGGCGAAGACCCCCGCCAGCGTGGAGTTCGCGCTGGCCGATGGGAAGACCGTGCGCTGGGGGACCGCCGCCGACACCGAACGCAAGGCGAAGGTCCTCGCCGCGCTCCTCACCCGCGAGGGCAAGGTCTTCGACGTCTCGGCCCCGGACCTGCCCACCGTCTCCTGACGCGTTTCGTCCTACCGCAACTAGAGGACGAAACGCTAGCTGACGAGGGCTTCGATGCCGTCCAGCATGCGTTCCAGTCCGAAGACGAAGGCCTCGTCGACGGCTTCGCAGGTATCGACGTCGTAGCCGCCGCTCTCCCACATGCGCGTCATCGCCGGATGCCGGTCGACGTCGAAGTACTTCTCCCAGAACACCGAACGCTGCCCCCACCAGGCGTCGGTCGACTGCCCGGTCTGCTGCTCGACCTGCGCGGTCTCGGCGGTCAGGGCCGCGTTGGCCTGGACGTAGACCTCGATACCGTTCGCCGCCGCGGCCGCCTTGCGCGGCGCCAGCCCGATATCCGACACCGTCGCGATCAGGTACTCCTGGCCCGCCATCAGACCGGGGCCGAGCACCGGCCGGACCATCGACATCCCCTGGATCCAAGGATGCCGCCGGAACACGGTCAGGGTGCGGTCGGCGTAGAGCCGCACCTGCTCGCGCCAGCCGTCGGGCAGGGGGTCGCCGGGGCCGGGGAGGTCTCGTTCGGCGAGGACGGAGTCCACCATCAGGTCGAGCAGTTCCGCCTTGCCGGGCACGTAGGTGTAGAGCGTCATGGTGCCGACGCCGAGTTCCTTGGCGATCTGGCTCATCGACCCGGTCGCCTGCCCCTCGGCGTCGGCGAGGGCGACGGCGGTGGCGATCACCTTGTCCAGGGTCAGTTTGGGCTTCCGCCCCCGGGTCGGCTGCGGGGTCTCGCCCTTGTCCCGCCACAACAGATCGAGGCTGCGCTCGAAGTCCATCCACACTCCACTCGGCCGTGAAGCTGGATTCTACATTCTCGTATGGGGTACGGTTAAATCATTCCCGTAGGACGTACGAAAAGGAGTGGGGAATCGTGACGATCCTGGTGACCGGTGCGACCGGCAGTGTCGGCAGGCTGCTTGTCGACGAACTGGTGGCGGCAGGGGCGCCCGTCCGGGCCCTGACCGTCAACCCGGTGAAGGCGGCGCTACCGGAGGGGGTGGAGGTCGCCAAGGGCTACCTGGGCAAGCCCGAGACACTGCCCGAGGCGCTGAAGGGCATCGACACCGTGTACCTGGCGCCGCTGGCGGACACGGTGCACGACTTCACGAAGCTGGCGAAGGAGGCAGGAGTCCGGCGCGTGGTCGCGCTGTCGGGCAGCGAGGCCGACGACCCGCCCGAGAACTCGAGCGGTGTGGAGTACGCGATCATCGAGAAGGCCGTCCGGGAGGCCGGTTTCGTCTGGACCTTCCTGCGGCCGGGGGCGTTCATGAACAACACGCTCGGCTGGGCCGAGATGATCAAGGCCGAAGGAGCCGTCCGCGAGGCGTACGGTGACGCGCGGATCACCCCGATCGACCTCGGGGACATCGCCGCCGTCGCCGCGCATGTCCTGCTCACCGAGGGACACGACGGCAAGAAGTACACGCTGAGCGGGCCGACGGCGGTCAGCCAGAAGGAGCAGGTCGCCGCCATCGGGACCGCGTTGGGCACCGAGGTCCCCTTCCACGAGCTGACCAGGGAAGAGGCCGAGAAGGTCTGGGCCGCCCAGGGGATGCCGGACGAGATCACCCAGTGGCTGCTCGACGGCTTCGCGCTGCTTTCCGAGTACCCCCAGGAGCCGACGGGCGTCGTCCAGGAACTCACCGGACGAGCCGGCGTCAGCTATCCGGAGTGGGCCATGGCGAACGTCGACGCGTTCCGCTGAGAGGTCACTTCGCGCGGCGGGGGATGCGGGTCGGCAGAGGCGCGCCTCGCCGGGGCTGGTCCGCGGCCGTCGCCTGAGGCGGCGCCGTGGCGGGCTGCGGTTGCCTGGACTTCGAGGGTTGCGGCAGCGGCGGCGGGGCCTGCGACTCGCGGGGCCAGGCGGGGGTGATCATCGCCTGCGCCCCGACCCGGCGCGTCGGCAGGCCGTGCGTCTCGCGGGCGGGCAGGCCGGGCCAGATCTCGCCTGCCTCCTTGGCGGCGTCGCGGAGCGCGGTGCCGTCGAGCGAGGTGTGCGTCTCCTCGATGTCCCGGTCGCGCCACTGGACGACGAACTCCAGCGGCCCGGCCGGCGGCAGCGGCCATAGGAAGATCGCGTGGTCGACGTGGAACGACGTACCGCCCAGCCCCTGCGCGCGCAGCACCGGCTGGTCCGGTTTGGACGCCGACGGCACGGAGATCGTCTCCGAACTGGCGCGGCGGCCGTCGGGGAACAGCACCCCGACCAGCAGGGCGTTGTAGTCCGGGACCCGGCGATGGTCGATCAGGCCGTCGCCGGGATCGCCGGGCAGCAGATCCCGCGAGTACACCGACAGCTGGAAGCTGACCGACTCCGGCCACACCTCGATCCCGCGCAGGGCGACGATGGTCCGTTCGGACCGGCCCAGCGGCATCGACCAGGGCAGGATCGCCGGGACGATGTACTCGTGCGGCGAGTCCACCCAGGGGCGGCCGTTGTAGCCGAACAGTTCTTGTTCGGGCACCGGGAACAGGGGGCGGCCGCGCGGGCCGTCGGTGAAGAAGCTCATCGCGGACCGGGTGCGGACGAACGCGGGGCGAACCTGTCCGACATGCCGCTCACGCGGTCAACGACCACCATGCGCAACACGGTATCCGATGAGCATGCCGGTACTGAACGGTTTCACCTCACCTTTTGTGTCACCCGAAGCCCCTGAGCCGGACCTTTGTGCCCTTCGGCACCTTGGTGCCCGGCTGCGGATCCTGCTGCAGGACGAAGTCGAAACCGCCGTTTCCGCCGCCATTGCCGTTGCCGTTTCCGCGACCCTGACGGTCGGGTTCCAATCCCGCCTGCCGCAGGATCTGGAACGCCTCTTCCATCCGCTTGAAGGTCACGTTCGGCACTTCGACGGCGTTCGAAACGAAGACGCCGATCCGGCGATTGCTGGCCTTGCCGCCGCCCTGCGGGTCGGTCCGGGTCACCTGACCGGCGGCGAGCTGCTCGGAGAACTCCTCGCCTGCCTGGAACGGCTGGAAACCCGCCTGCTGGAGGGTGGCGAACGCGGCGTCCTTGGTCTGGCCCGTGACGTCCGGGACCGGCGGGAGCGGTTCGGGGCCCTTCGACAGGATGACCGTGACCTGCCCGCCGATGTTCAGCTGCGAACCGGGGCCCGGGTCGACGCGGACCACCTTGTTCTTGGCGACATCGCTGAATTCGGGCTCGCCCCGGACCGGGGTCAGCTGCGCGGCCTTGATGGCCGTCCCGGCGTCTTCCTCGCTCGTCCCGGCCTGGATGTCCGGCACGATCGGGCGGCCCTTGGACAGCATGACGTTGACCGTGGACCCCGGGGCGAGCGACGTGCCCTCGGCCGGGTCGGTCCGGATCACCGTGTGCTGCGCGGCGGTGTCGCTGTACTCCTCCGAGTAGGCCGGAGTCAGTTTCGCCGTGCGGAGCAGGTCGCCGGCGGCGGCCTGGTTCAGCCCGGCCACCTTCGGCACCGACGCCGAGGACGGCCCGGTGTCGTTGAGGATGAAGGCGAAAGCGCCGATCAGCCCGCCGATGATCACCACCGCGGCCGCGATCATCAGGTACAGGCGTTTGCGCGACTGCGGCGCGTCGTCGTCCTCGGGAGGCTTGGGACGCGGGGGAGGCGTGCGCGGCGGAGGCGCGGCCTGGAAGGGCTGCTGCTCCCGGTGCAGCGCCTGCGTCCCGCGCGGGCCGGTGACCGGCAGGGTCGCGTCCACCGGCGGCCCCAGCACCGTCGTCGCGGAGGCGGGGTCGATCGCCGGGACGGCCGGGATACCCGGGGTGGTGCGCTCGGCGTCGGTCTCGCGGTCGGCGTCGGCGGGCAGCGGCACGGGCACCGGGACCTGCGGAATACCGAGAGCGGTACGCACGTGGGTCAGCTCGGCGAGGAACATCGCGGCGTCGGCCTGGCGCTGCTCGGGGTCGCGCCGGGTGGCCCGCAGGATCAGCTCGTCCAGGGCGGGCGGGAGACCCGGCCGCAGTTCGCTCGGGCGCGGGACGTCGTCGTTCACGTGCCGGTACGCCACCGAGAGGGCGGTGTCGCCGGTGTAGGGCGTGCGCCCGGTGAGCATTTCGTAGAGCAGGATCCCGGCGGAGTAGACGTCGCCGCTGGACGTGGTCGCGCCGGTGGCGACCTGTTCGGGCGAGACGTAGCCGACGGTGCCGAGGATGACGCTCGAACTCGTCGTGCCCGCGCTCGCGAGCGCCCGCACCAGGCCGAAGTCGCCCACCTTGACCACGCCGCCCGAAAGCGCCGTGCCGCCGCGGCCGATGAGCACGTTCTCCGGTTTGACGTCGCGGTGCACCAGCCCGGCGGCGTGCGCCGCGGACAGCGCGGAAAGCACCGGTTCCGCGATGCTCAGCGCGAGCGCGAGGTCCAGGGGACCGCGTTCGGAGAGCAGTTCGCGCAGGGTTCCGCCGTCGACGAGTTCCATCACGAGGAACGCGCGTTCGGACTCCTCCCCGCCGGGGGTGTCGAAGCCCTGGTCGTGCACCGCCACCACGTGGGGGTGGTGCAGCCGGGCCGCTGACCTGGCCTCCCGTTCGAACCGCTCGACGAACGAACGGTCGTCGGCGAACCGGGGGTCCATGATCTTGATGGCGACCTGTCGGTCGAGCCGGGTGTCGAGGCCGCGGTACACCGACGACATCCCGCCGCGTGCGAGCAGCTTGTCCACCCGGTACCGGCCCTCGAGCAGAGTGCCCACCGGGGTGGGGTCCGTGCGTGTCACGGCTATGGATCGTACGGAAGTACCCATGTTTTGTTGTACGGGACCCGATGCCCGGCGGATCACGATTCTCCGCATTTCACAGGATCGGCGGTATGCGTGATCGAGTGGCTACTCACCGTCATGGCAATTCCGTCACCCATGCGCACTCTCGGAGCGGAAGACGCAATGTGGCACAGTGTCACGTGTGAGTGGGATTCCTGTCTCTGACGACATTCTTGACGCAGATGTAGCCGTTCTCCCGCTTTCGGAGGTCGCGGTCGCACTGAACGTCTCGGCCAACAAGGTCCGGCAGATGCTGCGGGACGGCCACCTGATCGCGGTGCGGCGCAAGGGCGACCTGTACGTCCCGGCCGCGTTCCTGGTGAAGGACGGCGTGGTCAAGGGCCTGGCGGGCACCATCACGGTGCTCGCGGACTCCGGCTTCAGCCGGACCGAGATGCTGCGCTGGCTCTTCGGCCAGGACGAGACCCTGCCGGGGAGCACCCCGGTCAACGCGCTCCGCACGAGCCACGGCACCGAGGTCAAGCGCCGCGCGCAGGCGATGGCGTTCTAGTCCGCCCGGACGCCCCGGCCAGTACATACGTCGCAGCGGCCAGGAGCTGAAAGCCCGCGGCGACGATCAGCCCGGCGGTCACGGAGAGTGCGCTGAGCGGCCCGGCGGCCGCGGCGCCAGTCGCGAGACCGGTGATCTTCACGCTCGCCGCCGTCGTGAAAACCTGAGCCCGCACCTCGGCGGGGGCTTCGCGGTGCCGGATGGCGAAGAGCGCGGAAAGCTGCGGTCCTTCGGCGAATCCGGCGATCACTGCAGCCGCCAGCAGCGTCACCACGTCGTGCCCGACGGCCGCGAGCAGAAAACTCGCGCCCAGCAAGACGGTGCTCGCGAGCACCGTCCGGTCCGGCGGAGGCGGCTTACGGGCGAGCACGGCATTGGCGGCCAGGGACGCCGCGGCCAGGACGGTGAGCAGAAGCGCGCCGAAGCCCGGGTTCCCCAGCCGGTGCGCGCCGAGCAGCGGATAGCAGACCACCGCGATCCCGATGCCGACGAAGGACACCGTGGACGTCGCGGTGGCGCGGAGCAGCGTCCGGTTGCGGAACAGGACGCTGAAGCCGTCCGCCAGCTGGCGGCGGAGTGGCTTCGTGGGCTTCACCTCGGCTGCGGGAAGCGTCCACGCGGCCGGGAAGGCCACCGCGACCAGCACGATCGCCACGGCCACCGCGGCCGGAGCGCCGGCGTAGGCGGCCACGAGCCCGGCGAGCCCAGGCCCGGCGAGGCTCGCGGCGGTGAACGTCATCGCGTCCAGCGCGCTCGCCCTCGGCAGCGGTGTGGCGCCGCGGACGTGTGGTAGCTGCGCCGTCCAGCCGCCGGCCAGTGCCGGATTGAGCAGCCCGACCACGACGGCGACCGCGATCGCCGCCGGGAGTTCGACGAGCGCGAGGACGGCGCCGAGTCCGCCCGCGTAGGCGAGCAAGGCCCACGCCAGCAGCCGCCCCGGCCGGGGACTGCGGTCGAGCAGGGCGCCGAGCAGCGGCCCGCCCGCCGCCGCGGAGATCGTCAGGCCCGCGAGCAGGGCGGAACCGGTGGCGGCCGAGCCGTCGACACTGAGACCGAGCAGGAGCAGCGCCGGCCCGGACAGCTCGTCGCCGGTCCGCGCCACCGTGGCACCGGTGAGATAGGCGGCGAGCCTGTAACGGCTTCTCATGAAAAGGACGTTACAGTGGGGTATGACTTCAGCGCAGCGGGATTTCCTGCCCGGCCGGTCCGCGCGGGCGGCGGCGCACCGCGCGGTGGACCTGCTGGAAGCACTGCTCGTCCCGGAGCCGTCGGTTCCGGGTGTCCGTGCGGTGCTGGAGGCCCACGGCGAAACGGACGTTCTCCTGGGGTCCGAGGACGTGGCTTCGTTGCGCGAGGGGGCGGTGGAACTGCGTGAGGTGTTCGCGGCGGAAGACGTCGCGGAGGCGGCGGGGGTACTCAACCGCCTGCTGGCGAAGTACGCGCATCCGCCGCGGCTGACGAGTCACGACGCCGCGTTCGGCTGGCACCTGCACGTGGACGCGGCGGACGACGGGCCGTGGGGCGCGTGGCTGGTGACGTCGTCCGCGCTGGCACTGGCGGTGCTGCTGGCGGACCGTCAGACGCCGCCGGGCGGACTGTGCGCCGCTACGGGGTGCGGGAAGCCCTTCGCGCATCTGGGCGGGGGGAGTCCGCGGCGGTACTGCTCGACGCGGTGCGCCACCCGGGAGCGGGTCGCGGCCCACCGACGACGCTCTTGAGTTAGGTGCCGTCCGCGTTTAGTCCTCTAATGGCGTTTTCCCTCAACCACTGCCACGTCGCGAAAGCCAGGCCCGTACCAGGTCGCGGTGCAGTGGCAGTGACGTCTCGGGCTTGGTGAGGGGAACCTTGAGGGACTCAGAGTCCCTCAAGGAGGCCTTCACGGCCTCGGTCAGCACGCTCGTGAGGTCGGTGCCGATGCTATGAACGGGCCTTTCCTTGCAAATTTTGCAAGGAAAGGCCCGTTCATAGCACGCGAAAGAGGCTCAGCTCTGCTTGTCGCGCCAAGCGATCCAGGAGCGAAGCAGGTCGAAGTCGAAGTCCGGCCCACCGGTGGCGACGGTGAACAGCGAGACGCCCTGCTCCAGCAGCTTCGGGCCCAGCTCGTCGGGCTGCTCCTGGACGGCGACCGAACGCTCGATCTCCTTCGGGTCGCGGCCGACGTCGGCGCAGTGCTGGTCGAGGATCTTGACCTTGCGCTCGACGACCTCCGGGTCGCCGAAGCCGTGCCAGATGTCGGCGTGCTTCGCGACCAGGCGCAGCGTCTTCTTCTCGCCGCCGCCACCGATCAGCACCGGGATGTCGCGGGTCGGCGCCGGGTTGAGCTTCCCGAGCCGGGTCTCGATCCGCGGCAGCGCCTCGGCGAGGTTGTCGAGCCGCCCGCCCGCGGTGCCGAATTCGTAGCCGTACTCGTCATAGTCCTTCTCGAACCAGCCGGAGCCGATGCCGAGGATGAGCCGTCCGTCGGAGATGTGGTCGACGGTGCGCGCCATGTCGGCGAGCAGTTCGGGGTTGCGGTAGCTGTTGCACGTCACCAGCGCGCCGATCTCGACCCGCGACGTGGCCTCCGCCCAGGCACCCAGCATGGTCCAGCACTCGAAGTGCGCACCCTCGGGCTCACCGAAGAGCGGGTAGAAGTGGTCCCAGTTGAACACGATGTCGACACCGAGGTCTTCGGCCTCCGAAGCCGCCCGGCGGATCGCCTTGTACTCGGCGTGCTGCGGCTGCAGCTGGACGCCGATCCGGATCTTCCTGTTCGAAGCAGTGGTCATTACAGCACCTTATGCCTGGAGTTGCTCCACGCGCTCGCCAGCAGTTTCGGGAGGGCGACCGCGGCACGACGGCGGCGCGGGACGACCGCCCGTTCGTTCAGGACGTCGTAATCCTGGGCCACGATCTCGTCGAGAATGCCTTCGTAGAGCACGAGCGCCGTCTGGACGCAGGGCCGGGATTCCTTGCGCAGCAACGGGATCCCCGTCCGCGCCCGGCGGTAGACCGCCCGGTTGCGTGCCACCGCCACGGCGAGCGCGCGCCGCACGCGCCGGTCCGGCAGGCCACGGGCGCGCGACCATGTGAGCAGCTCGCGGTCCACCCCGAACGCGGCCAGCTCGTCGGTGGGCAGGTACAGCCGTCCGCGGTCGAGGTCCTCGCCGATGTCGCGCAGGAAATTGGTCAGCTGGAACGCTTCGCCCAGCGCGGCCGCACTGGGCGCCGCCTCGTGGACCGGTACGACGGTGCCGAGAACGGGCAGCATCTGCAGGCCGATCACCTCGGCCGAGCCGTGGATGTACTCCTTGAGATCGGCGTAGGTCGCGTACTCGGTGACCTTCAGGTCCATCTTCATCGAGTGCAGGAACGCCTCGAACAGATCGCGTTCCAGATCGTGGCGCCGGGCGGTGTCGGTGAGCGCGGCCAAGACCGGTCCGGTGGGCACGCCGCCTTCGAAGACCCTGTCGAGCAGGTTCGAGACCTCGTCCAGCGCGACCGCGGGATCCGTTCCGGGCGCGGGGTCGTCGACCAGGTCGTCCACCATCCGCGCGAAGCCGTACAACGCGTGCGCGAACGGGCGCGCCCGCGACGGCAGCAGCCGGGTCGCGAGGAAGAACGTGCGCCCGTGGTGCGCGTTGATGCGGCGGCACTCGGTGTACGCGGCCCGAAGCGCGGGCTCGGTGACCCCGGCGGCGTCGAGTTCGCTCATCGGCCGGTGACCCGTCCGGCCGCGAGCCTGCCCGAGATCACCACCGGCGGGATGCCGACGCCGGGTGTGGTCCCGCAGCCCGCCAGTACGACGTTTTCCGCCGCTCGCAAGAGATTCCCCGGCCGGAACGGGCCGGTCTGGGCGAAGGTGTGCGCGAGCGAGAACGGTGTGCCCGCGGTGAGCCCGCGTTCCGCCCAGCCCGCCGGCGTGATCATCTCGTCGACGGTGAAGTCGTCCGCGAAACCGGTGAGCCCGCGCTTTTCCAGTGTGCGCACCAGTTCCGCGCGATAGGCGGGTCCGATCCGGTCCCAGTCGATCTTGCCGCGGCGCAGGTTCGGCGCGGGTGCCAGCACCGAGATCACCTGCGCGCCGCCGGAGGCGAGCCCCGGTTCGGTCGCGGTCGGGCGGGTCACCAGCAGCGACGGGTCGCTCATCAGCTTGCCCTCGCGGATGATCTCCGCGAACGTCTTCTCCCACTCCCGGCCGAAGAAGATGGTGTGGTGGCCCAGTTCCGGCCACGACTTCGGCGCGTGTCCGTGCAGCACCACGGCCGAGGGCGAATACCGCAGCGGCAGCGGACGTCGCGGGCGGGCGCCGAGCAGCCGGTAGGCGGTGCCGAGCTCGGTGGCGAGAACCACGGTGTCGCAAGGGATCCGCTCGCCCGAGCGGGTCCGCACCGCGCGCACCCGCGAGGAGACCCTTTCCAGCCACGCGGCTTCGGTGCCGAACCGCAGTTCCGCGCCGGCGCGTTCGGCCGCGGCCGTCATCGCACGTGCGATCGCGCCCATCCCGCCCGACGGGTAGTAGACCCCGCCGACGGTGTCCATGTAGGAGATGACGCCGTACGCGCCGATCGCGCGGGCGGGGTCGAGACCTGCGTAGAGCGCCTGGAAAGAGAACAGGCGGCGCACCCGGTCGTCCCGCAGGAACGAGCCGATCTTCGGGCCGAGCCTGCCGAACCCGCCCAGCGCGGCCAGTTTCGCCAGTTCCGGGCGGGCGAGATCGAGCGGCGAGTCGAAGTTCGCGCCGATGAACCGGTCCTTCTGCACCGCGTACAACTCGGTGAGCCAGCGCCGCAGACGCCGGTAACCGTCGGCTTCGGCCGCTCCGGCGACCGCGCGGATTTCGGCCTCCATCGCCGCCGCTTCGGTGTGCACGGCGATCGTGCTGCCGTCGGCGAACCGGGCGCGGTAGGCCGGGTCGAGCCGGGTCAGCGTCAGGTTGTCCGCCAGGGATTCGCCGACCGCGGCGAACGCCTCGTCGAGCAGTTCCGGCATGGTCAGCACGCTGGCCCCGGTGTCGACGGTGTTGCCGCCGAGATCGGCTTGCCCGGCCCTGCCACCCGGGACCTTGTCCTGTTCCAGCAAGGTCACCCGGCGGCCCGCGCCGAGCAGGTGCAGTGCCGCCGACAACCCGGCGAGTCCGGCACCGATCACCACCACGTGGTCGCTGGGACCGGTGACCGTTCGCATCAGTAGGTCCGCTGGGTCGCCTTGACGACGAGCCCGGTCAGCGCGGCGGGGGCGGGCTCGGCCAGGTGGGCCCGGTCCAGCGCGGCCATCGCCGACTCGGTGAGTTCGTCGATCCGGCGTTCCACCGCGTCGACGGCGCCGATGTCCTGCAGCGCCTCGCGCACGGTCTCGACGGCGTCCTCGGACAGGTGCGCGTCGCCGATGGCGTCGGAGATGACCCGCGCCGCGGCGTCCTTGCCCTGCTCGGCCGCGCGCTGGAGGCCGAGGGCGACCAGCAGCGTCCGCTTGCCCTCGCGCAGGTCGTCGCCGGCCGGCTTGCCGGTGACCGAAGGGTCGCCGAACACGCCGAGCAGGTCGTCCCGCAACTGGAACGCCACGCCGACGTCGTCACCGAACTCGCGCAGCGTCGCGATCAGGGCGTCGTCGGCGCCGCCGAGCGCGGCACCGAGGTGGAGCGGGCGCTGGACGGTGTAGGCCGCCGTCTTGAGCTTGCAGATGTGCAGCGCCGCCTCGGGGGAGGAGTCGCCGGTGGCCTGGGTGCGGACGTCGAGGTACTGCCCGGCCAGCACTTCGGTGCGCATCGCGCGCCACGCCGGCCGCGCCGCGGCGAGGGTGGCGGGCGGCAGCGGGGCCTCGCCGAACATGTCGTCGGCCCAGGCGAGCGCGAGGTCGCCGACCAGGACGGCGGTCGCGAGCCCGAACGTGCTCGGCGAACCCATCCAGCCGCTGTCGGCGTGCAGTTTGGCGCCCGCGATGTGCACCGTCGGTGAGCCGCGGCGCGAATCGGAGGAATCGATCAGGTCGTCGTGGATCAGCGCGCACGCCTGGATCAGCTCCAGGCTCGCCACCGCCTGCAGCACGCCTTCGACGTCCGGCCCGGCCGGATCGCCGCCCGCGCCGCGCCAGCCCCACCACGCGAACGTCGGCCGCAGGCGTTTGCCGCCGCCCAGCACGAACCCGGCCAGCGCGTCGATCCCCGCCCCGACG
Source organism: Amycolatopsis sp. lyj-112 (assembly GCF_046549055.1). NCBI lineage: Bacteria > Bacillati > Actinomycetota > Actinomycetes > Pseudonocardiales > Pseudonocardiaceae > Amycolatopsis > Amycolatopsis sp. lyj-112. The sequence goes on from NZ_JAJPWS010000001.1 coordinate 670,714, forward strand.
GTCGGTTCGGTCCGGCGGATTTCGGATCCGGCACGCTCGAGGAACCCGGCCAGTGCCCGCTCGACGTGGGCGGGCAGATCGGCGTCGTAGGCGGACGTGTCCATGCGCACATCTTCCGGGAAGGACACCTCCATGACCCAGTCGGGTGCCGCGGAATGTGGCGAAACAGACGTGGCCGGGCCGGAAACCCGCGTTTGGTCCTCTAGTTGCGGTACTTGCACGCGCAAGGACCGCAACTAGAGGACTAAACGCGGTCGTTCTTTGAGTCATAGTGTCGTTTCGCCCGCGCCCGGTTGCCGCAGTCGGCCGAACTGCACCACCGGCGGGACCGGTTGCGCGTGTGATCGGTGAAGATCCAGCCGCACCCGGGCCCCTCGCACTCCCGGACCCGCGCGAGATCCTCGGACCGCAGCAGGTCCTCGGCCGCCAGCGCGAGCAGATGCGGCAGCGCGGCGTCGCTCTTCAGCGGAACCGTCCATCGCAACGGCAAGGACGGCGCGAGGTCGGCGTGCCGGTATGCCGCGACCAGTGCCTTTCGCAACGGCGTGAGGTCCGGCGGATCCGAGACGAGCACGCGATAGAGGGTCTCGCGGAACGCCTTCACCGTTTCGAGGACGTCTTCGGAGATCTCGAGCCGCTTGTCATCCGCCCCGACCAGAACGACCCACTCGGAGAGCCGTACCGGATCGGAAAGACGGTCGTCCCGCCGCGCCGGGTCGCGACGCCAGGAAACGGTGTTGACCAGGTCCAACGGCACGCTTCCGCCGATGCTCCGGTAGCCGTCCCAGTGGTCGCTCACGAATCCTCCTAATGGTCAAACGTAGTTTAGCTTGTTAGGCTCGGCAGCATGACAACGCACCGGCAGCAGTACCTGGCCGGCGCCCGCGTCGGCCTCGGGCTGGGTGTCGCCACCTTCGTCCTCGGTGTCACCTTCGGCGCCTACAGCCAGTCGCTGAGCTGGGGGATCGTGGCCCCGATCGTCGCTTCGGCCGTGGTGTTCTCCGGCTCGGCCCAGTTCGCGATGGCCACCGCGCTGGCGGGCGGCGGCAACCTCGCCGTCGCGGTCGGCGCGGCCGCCCTGATCAACGCCCGTTTCCTGCCGATGGGCGCCGCGGTCGCCGGGGATCTGCGCGGCGGGCGTCTGCGCCGCGCGTGGGAGGGCCAGGCCGTCGTCGACGGTTCGTGGGTGGCCGCTCACCTCGGCGGCGGCCGCTTCGACCGCGAGAAACTCATCGGCTGCACGCTCGTCCAGCTGCCCGCCTGGGTGCTGGGCACGGTGCTCGGCGTCCTGGCCGCCCCGCCGCCGGACGTCGTCGCGCGCTTCGGCCTCGACGTGGTGTTCCCCGGTTTCTTCCTGATCCTGCTCATCGACGAACTCCGCCGTTCACGCCAGGCGATCTGGACGGCGGCGCTCGCCGCCTTCCTGGCCGGGGTGCTGGTGTTGGTCCTTCCGGTCGGCCTCGCCCTGATCGGCGCGTCGGCCGCCGCCTTGCTGGGCTTGGGGGGACGGCGATGACGCTCTGGTTCGCCATCGCCGCGGTCGCCCTGGTCAGCATCGGGTTCAAGGCGGCGGGCCCGGTCCTGCTCGGCGACCGGAAGATGCCGCCGCGCCTGGCCGGGGTGATCGCCCTGCTCGCGCCCGCGTTGCTGGCCGGACTGGTGCTCACCGACCTGAGCGGCCCGGCCTGGACCGGCGTCGACTGGACACTCTGCGCGGGACTGGCCGCGATCACCGTGACCTCTCTGCTGCGCGTCCCGGTGCTCGCGGCGATCCTCTGCGGGGTCGTCGTCACCGCCGCCTCGCGGTTCTTCTTCTAGCTCCAGAACGGGCCGGAAAGCCCCGTCTGGGTGAAGTACGCGGCCGCGGCCGCCGGTTCGCGGCGCCGGTAACCGTGGTCGAGCCTGCCCTCGTACCAGCCGGCCGCGAGCCGCCACAGGGTCGCCAGATCCAGGACGTAACCCTTGTCCTGCCCCGTTTCCGTCAGCCATCCGTCCACACAGGACTCACCGCAGAACAGCCGCTGGTTGCCGCAGGTGTGCACGACGTCGTCCCACATCCGCGCGGCCGGGACCAGGAAGTGCGCGACCAGATCGGCCTTCGGCGGGGTCCGGTCGTTCACCATCAGGGCCTGCGGTTCGCCACAGCCGCGGCAGCGCGTGGAAACCAGCACCTCGGGTTCGCCCTTGACCAGATGCGGGATCGCGAACGCGTCCCACGCGCAACCGCCCCACCACAGCGTCCGCTCGCCCATCACCGAGAAGCCCAGCGGGATCGCCGCGAACGGAGGGGCCATCGCGACGTGCTCGCGGGCGTCGAGCACCAGGTGCCGCTGCTCCGCGAGCCGGTGCAATGCCTGTTTGGCCACCGCGAGTGACCCGTGGGCGGCGTCGGCCAGCTCGGGCGCCGTCGGCGGCCTCCCGTGTTCGGCGAACGCGCGATAGACCGCGACGCGGACGTCTTCGTCCCAGCTGGTGTCGTTTTCGGCACTCATTTCGGCTCCCTGTGCTCGCCCCCGAGTCTCCCCAGGCGGGCGCGCGTCGGCAACCGCTGGTGGAGGCCCGCTCGCGAGTGGCTGAAATCGCACGTCCATAGCCTGAGAGGGGGCTCCCAACCAGCGGACTTTCCCCCTTACCATGGCGGTATGACGTCGGTGGTCGAGCGGTTGCAGGGTGATGGACCCGTGTTCTCCATCGAGTTCTTCCCACCCCGGGACGCGGCGGACGAGGCCGTGCTGTGGAAGTCGATCCGGGAACTCGAGCCCCTGGACCCCGCCTACATGTCGATCACCTACGGCGCGGGCGGCTCCAGCCGCGACGGCACGATCCGCAGCATCGCCCGCGTCGCGACCGAGACCACGCTGGTGCCGATGGCGCACCTCACCGCGGTGAACCACTCGGTCGCGGAACTGCGGAACGTCATCGGCTGGTACGCCGCCGTCGGCGTCCGGAACATCCTCGCGCTGCGGGGCGACCCGCCCGGCGACGTCTACGGGGACTGGGTCCCGCACCCCGGCGGGCTCAACTACGCCGAAGAACTCGTCGAACTCGTGCGCTCGCTCGGCGACTTCTGCGTCGGGGTCTCGGCCTTCCCGTACGGCCACCCGAGGTCGGCGAACCTCGAGGCCGACACCGACTACCTGGTGCGCAAGCTCCGCGCGGGCGCGGACTTCGCGATCGCCCAGCTGTTCTTCGAGCCCGAGGACTTCCTCCGGCTGCGGGACCGGGTGGCCGCCACGGGCTGCGAGGCGCTGGTCATCCCCGGCATCATGCCGCTGACCACGCTGCGGACGCTGCACACGTCGATCAAGCTGTCCGGTGCGCCGGCCCCGCAGCGGCTTCTGGACCGGCTCGAACCGCTCGCCGACGACCCGAAGGCCTTCCGCGCGGAAGGCATCGACACGGTGACCGAAATGTGCGAGCGGCTCATCGCCGAAGGTGTGCCCGACCTGCACTTCTATACGTTCAACCGGTCCAAGGCCACGCGTGAGGTGGTCAGCAGGCTGGGGCTGGTCCCGGCCCGCGCATAACTCTGTTTCGGAGTCGCCCGTGGTCCCGGTAGCGTGCCTGGCATGGCTTCGACCGCGCAAAGTGTGCACCAGATCTGTGACCGGTACGTCGACGAGTACGCGGCGGCCGATCCGGTCACCGCGACGACGTACGGCATCTCCGGATACGACGACCAGCTGACCGACTACTCGCCCGCCGGGTATGCGGCGCGGGCCACGATCGCCTCCCGCGCACTGGCCGACATCGAAGCGGCCGAGCCCCGCGACGACGGCGAACGCGCGGCCAAGGCGGTCTTCACCGAGCGGATCGGGCTGATCCTGGAGATCCACGAGGCGGGTCTCGACCTCGCCGAGCTGAACGTGATCGAGAGCCCCGCGCAGAACCTGCGGATGGTCTTCGACCTCATGCCCGTCGAGTCCGAGTCGGACTGGGCGACCATCGCCGCCCGCATGGCCAAGGTTCCCGAGGCGCTCGGCCAGTATCGCGCGTCGCTGCTCGCCGCCGCCGGCGCGGGCCGCGTCTCGGCGCTCCGCCAGGTCGGCAAGGTCGCCGAGCAGGCCGAGACCTGGGCGGGGCTCAAGGAAGAGACCGGGTTCTTCGCCACGCTGATCTCCGGTGCGAAGGACGTGAGTGCGAAGCTTCGCACCGAACTCGAGCACTCCGCCCACTCCGCGCAGGAGGCGTACGCGGAGTTCGCGGGATTCCTCCGCGCCGAGCTCGCTCCGCTGGCGCCGGTCAAGGACGCCGTCGGCGCCGAGGTGTACCAACTGTGGTCACGGGTGTTCACCGGAGCCACTCTCGACCTGGACGAGGCCTACTCCTGGGGCTGGGCCGAGTTCACCCGCATCGAAGCGGAGATGCGCGAGGTCGCGGACCGGATCAAACCCGGCGCCACCCTCGCGGAGGCGTCCGCCGTCCTCGACGCCGATCCGAAGTACGCCGTGCGCGGCCGCTCGGAATTCCAGGCCTGGATGCAGAACCTGTCGGACAACGCGCTGAAGTCGTTGCGCGGCAAGCACTTCGACATCTCCGACCGGGTGATGGAGCTGGAGTGCAAGATCGCCCCGCCCGGCGGCACCGTCGGCGCCTATTACACCGGCCCCAGCGAGGACTTCTCGCGTCCCGGACGCATGTGGTGGTCGCTGCCGCCGGGCAAGGACGAGTTCATCACCTGGCGCGAGGTCAGCACCGTCTACCACGAGGGCGCGCCGGGCCACCACCTGCAGATCGCGACCGCGGTCGACCAGTCGAAGTCGCTCGACAAGTACCAGCGGCTGCTGGCCTTCACCTCCGGGCACGCCGAGGGCTGGGCGTTGTACTCGGAGCGGCTCATGGAGGACCTCGGCTTCCTCTCCGACGACGGTGAACTCCTCGGCATGCTGTCCGAGCAGCTGTTCCGCGCCGCGCGCGTGATCGTCGACATCGGCATGCACCTGGAACTGGAGATCCCGGCCGGGACCGGCTTCCACGAGGGCGAGCGGTGGACGCCCGAACTGGGCCTGGAGTTCATGCTCACCCGGACCGTCACCGACCACGCCCACGTGTACGACGAGATCGACCGTTATCTCGGCTGGCCGGGGCAGGCGCCGTCGTACAAGCTCGGCGAACGTCTCTGGCTCGCCGCGCGCGACGAGGCCCGGGCCCGGCAGGGCGACGCCTTCGACATCAAGCGGTTCCACACGCGGGCGCTGGCGCTCGGCGGGATGGGACTGGACACCCTGCGGGAGATGCTGGCCGAGCTGGACTGAGCCGCGCCCCCCCATGTCATGAAAGGGTCTTTCAGGACATTTTTCGTCCTGAAAGACCCTTTCATGACATCCCCGCTCGACCGTGCCGCAATTCACGTGCGGCCCCCACCGGAGCCTTGGTACGTTCGGCCCCGTGCACCGGATCTTTCTCGTCACCCCACCCCCCGCCTCCTGAGCGGGGTGTGTGCGGCCGTGCGGCGTTCCAGCCGTCCGGCCTGTTCTTGATGCGCTGAAGCAGCACCCCGCGTCGTCGACGTCCCTTCCGTAAGACACCGACACGCAGGAGCGTTTCCCATGTCCGTTTCCGTCGCCGCACCGGCGCGCGCGAAATCCTCCGCCGCGCTGGTCCTCGCCGGCGTCCTCTGGGGGACCGGCGGTCTCGCCGGTTCCCTGCTCGCGTCCCGCGCGGGGCTCCATCCGCTCTCCGTCGCCGCCTACCGGCTGCTGATCGGCGGCCTCGTCGCCATCGGCTATCTCTGGCTCATAGGCGGTCTCCGTGGCCTTCCTCGCACCCCTGCGGCCCGGCGCCGCCTGCTGACCGTCGGCGGGTTGTTCGCCCTGTTCCAGACCAGCTACTTCGTCGCCGTTTCGCTGAGTTCGGTGAGTGTCGCGACCATGACCACCATCGGCAGCGCGCCCGTCCTGCTCGCCGTCGCGACGGTCGTCAAAACCCGCCGCCTGCCCTCGACGTGGACGTTGCTGTCCCTGGCGGGATCGCTCCTCGGACTTTTGCTGCTGCAGTGGTCGCCCGGGGAGAAGGCCGACGCCGTCGGAATCCTGTTCGCCCTGCTGGCCGCGGCCGGGTTCGCCGCGCTGACCCTGGTCACCTCGACCCGCGTCGAGGGGCTGGATCCCTTGCCCACCACGGCTTTCGGCTGCCTGATCGGCGGCGCCGCGCTCACCCCGGCCGCCCTGTGGTTCGGGATGGCGGTGCCGATGGGGGTTGACGTGCTGGCGCTCGTCCTCTACTTCGGCATCGTGCCGACGGCGCTGGCCTACGCCGCGTACTTCCGCGGACTCGAAGGCGCGCATCCCGTACTGGCCGCGTTGTCCGCGCTGCTCGAACCGCTGACCGCCGCGCTGCTGTCCATGGTGGTCCTGGGGGAGCGGCTCGGTGCCGTGGGCTGGTGCGGCGCGGCGGTGCTCATCGCCGCGCTCGCCGTCGCCTATACGAAGCCTTAGAGGGGCAGCGTCCGGCCGAGGATCGCGAACGCCCGCGGATCCCCGGCGAAGTGGTAGTCCCGCAGCACATCGACGAAACCGACGCGCCGGTACAGGTTCCAGGCCCGGCTGGTGCCTTCCGGGGTGGAAAGGAGGACGTGGGCGCTGGGCACGCCGTCGAGCAGCCGTCGCAGGAGGTCTTCGCCGATCCGCTTTCCCTGGCTTTCCGGGTTGACGTGGATCTCGGTGAGCTCGAAGTAGTCGGCCATCCAGTGCTCGGCGGCGTCCTGGCCGTCACGGCGGGTCAGGCCGTGGCGGACCTGCTCGTGCCACCACTGGCCGCCGCGTCCCTTGTAGCCGTAGGCGAGCCCGAGCAGGACGCCGTCCGCGTCGAGCGCGGCCATACAGCGCCAGCCCTCACGCAGCGCGTGCGTGAGCCACATCGGCGCGCGCTGTTCGGCGGTGCCTTCGGGGTAGCGCATGGCGTTGACGTAGATGGTCAGCGCCTCGGGGAGCCGGGCGCGGAACTCGTCCGCGGACAGCTGGACGTAGCGGGTGCATTCCGACGACATCGCGGTCACGGACGCCTATCCTGCCCGTCGCCCGCGACGTCCGCGGGAGTGCCCCCGGTCAGTTCGACCAGGCCGTCGAACGTCGTGGGGAACACCGACTTGGGGTGTCCCGCGGCGGCCCAGACGACTTCGTGGGCGCGCAAAGCGGTGTCGACGAGGGTGGTCAGCGCCTTCGGGTGGCCGACCGGGGCGACTCCGCCGATCGGCTGGCCGGTGTGTTCGCGGACGAACTCCGCGTCCGCCTTGCCGATCTCGCCCGCGCCGGTCAAAGACGCCAGAAGGCCGGTGTCCGCGCGGTGCGCGCCGGAGGTCAGGGCGAGCAGGGCGGTGTCGGTCCCCTCGGTGCGGCTGCGGAACACGAGGCTGTTCGCGATCGCGCCGACTTCGACGCCGAGCGCTTCGGCGGCCTGAGCCGCCGTGCGGACTTCGGCGGGGAGGATCCGGATTCCGTCCGCGGCCGCCTGCTGACCCGCCTCGGCGAGCGCTGCCGCGACCTTGGCCACCGAGGGATGGCCGGACTGGTCGATGGTGCTCATGCGCCTATGAGATCACGTGGCCGATCCCGTGTCCCGCACACATGCGGCGATCACCCCGTTACGGGGTTGAGGCCGCCGGGGTTGAAGAAAGGGGCACTTCAGGGTTACATTGGTCTTGTTCGAACAGACGTTCGACATTCGGTGAGCGCGCACCGGTAGGTGCCCGGCGCGGGGGCGGGGGAAGCGCCTCGGCTCCGGGCACCGGCCGGCGCTCACGTACAGGAGGAGGGTCGTCATGTCCGTTTCGGTCGTGTCCCCCGACGAGGCCGAAAGGCCGGGAGGTGCCTCGCAGCCCGCCCTGCCGATGTCGTTGCGCCCGCCGGCGCCACCCGCGGCGGTCTCCCTGTACGCGCAGGCAAGGCGCGGGCTCGCCGAAGCAGAGAAGGAGACCGAACCCGCCGAGCGGTTCATCGGGGCGTACCTCGCCGCGCTGCGTGGTGCGGCGGCGGTGCTGGAGGCCCGAGGCCGTCCGCACCGGGGCCGGGCCCGGCCGGCAAGTGGCTGGGTGCTGCTCGACTCCGTCGCGCCCGAACTGAAGGAGTGGGCGGCGTTCTTCGCGGCCAACTCCGCGACGCGGGCCGCCGCGCAGGCCGGTATCACCGGGAAGGTGACCGCCGAGACGGCCGAGGAGCTTTCGCGGGCCGCCGCGGTGTTCTTGGAACTGGTGCGGCGGGCGGTGCACGGGCTGCCGATGGGTGACGAGGCACATGTGGCCTAGCGGGCCACGGAGAGGGGGTGCCCGATGGCCGGGCAGGCCATGATCGACCAGGGCAGGTTCCTGGAGGCGATCGGCGTCGAAAGCGAATTGATGACCGAGATGGCGCACACCGCGTCGGCCGACGCGCCGGTCCCGACCTGCCCCGGCTGGACCCTCGGGGAGGTCATCCGGCACGTGGGCAGCGTCTACCGGGTCACCCGCCGGTGGATCATCGACGGGCGGCGTCCTGAGCAGTGGCAGCGCAAACCGGGGCCGGAACAGACCCTGGTGGAGTACTTCCACGAGGGCCGGGACCAAGTCGTCGCCGAACTGTCCGCGCACGACGCGGACGAACTGGCGCCGACCTGGTGGCCGGCGGACCGCAGCTACGGGTTCTGGCAGCGGCGGATGGCGCACGAGACGACGATCCACCGGGTCGACGCGGAGGGCGCGGCCGGGCGGGACCCGTCGGCGATCCCCGTGGACATCGCGCTCGACGGGATCGACGAGGCGTTGTCGCTCTGGTTCGGCCAGCGGCTGCCGCTGCTGGGGCTCTCCGGGACCAAGGCGGGTTCGGTCGGGGTGCGCACAGCGGGCCACAACTGGATCGCCAGAGCCGGGCCGGTGGAGACGGTCGCCTGGCGGTGCTCGGCCGAGGAGGCACAGCGCGCGGACGATCTGATCACCGGCAAACCGGACAAGATCTACCGCTGGCTCTGGGGCCGGGCGGGTCCGACGGCGGTGACGGTCAGCGGAGACCAGGACATGGCGGGACAACTGTGGGCCTTGTTACGGCTCGCGACTCGATGACCGGCTGGTGGGGAAGCCAAACCGGTCAGAAGTGTCGGTGATCTCGCCTAGGGTGCCGGTGTGAGAACGCACCTGGTGAACCTGGTCTTCGACTCGGCCCTTCCCAGAGATCTGGCGGGTTTCTGGGAAGGGCTGTTCGCTTGGGATGCCCCGTTCGAACTGGGCTTTCAGTCGGTGCCGGAACCCAAACGCGGCAAGAACCGGCTGCACCTGGATCTGGCGAGCCGCTCGCCGGAGCACCAGGCCGAACTGGTGGATCGCGCGCTGTCCCTCGGCGCGCGGCACACCGATATCGGCCAAGGTCCGCCGGAAGAGAAGCGAGTGCCGTGGGTGGTGCTGACGGATCCTGAGGGCAACGAGTTCTGCGTCCTCGAGCCTCGTGAGCAGTACGCGGGCACCGGCTCGATCGCCTCCATCGTCACCGATGCCCGTGATCCGGCTCGGATCGCGGAGTTCTGGGCGGCCGCGCTCGGCTGGGAGATCGGCGTCCGGGAGCCGACGATCGTGGGCCTGCGGCCGCCGGACGGCCGGGGCCCGTGGGTGGAGTTCCTGGCCACCGAGGAGGAGAAACAGCACAAGAACCGGCTGCACCTCGACATCGCGCCGCCGCACGGCGGTGACCGGGCCGCCGAGGTCCGGCGCCTGCGGGATCTCGGCGCGACCGCGTGGCGCGGTGAGGTCATGCTGGACCCGGAGGGCAACGAGTTCTGCCTGCTCGCACCCCGCTGAGTGTTTCGCCGGGATTGCGCGACGGCGCCGAACGCTGACCTGAGCGAAACACCGGCGCCGTGGGCAGGCAACAACCGGCCGGGACCGTGGAGGTCATGGAGACCTATCGAGTCCGGCCCACCCAGGTTCACCCCGGTGACGACGACACGGCGGCGGCGTCACCGGCCTCGGCCTGGCGGGTCCGGGTCCGCATGGACGACCGGACGGGCACGCTGGCCAGGATCGCGATCCGGCTGGCCGACCTCGAGTGCAACATCCTCGGGCTGTCGGTCCTCCCGGTCCCCGGCGGCGTGCTCGACGAGATCGTCCTGCGGCCGGCCACCGGGCTGCCGCGGCAACTGCTCATCGACGCCATCCGCGAGGAGGGCTGTGAATGCTCCGCCATCGTCGACGCGGATCTGACCGAACTGGTCGACCCGGCCGCGGCGACGCTCACCGCGGCCAAACTGGCCGTCGAGGAGCCCAACGGTCTCGCCGAGGTGCTTCGCGGAGTGCTCGCGGCCGACCTCGTCACGAAGGTCCCGTCGATCGAGGCGAACCCGGCCCGCACGGAAGGCGGGCACCGGGCGGTGTTCCCGGTCGGGGACGGCACCGCGTTCGTCGCGCGCCGCCGGTGGTCGCCGTTCGTCGAACTGGAACTGAGCCGGGCCCTCGCGCTGATCAGGCTGATGACCGCCGTGCGCGACAACGTGACCGGCCCGATCGTGCTCGACCGGCCCGACGGCGCCGCCGTCGTCCTGCGCAAGGGAGTCCCCGGCGACGCGGAGGCGGTTTCCGCGCTGCACCAGAGATGCTCGATGACCACGCTCTTCCACCGCTATCACACCGGGCTGCGGACCGTCCCCCGTCGCTGGCTGCACCGGCTCCTGATGCCGCCGCGCGGAGTGAGCCTGCTGGCGGTCTGCGGCCGCGAGGTCATCGGGCTCGGTCAGCTGATCCCGGCCGCCGACGGCGGCGCGGCCGAGGTCTCACTCCTGGTCGAAGATTCCTGGCAGCGCCAGGGCATCGGCGCCGCTCTGCTGGCCCGGCTCGCGGTGCTCGCCACGGCCAAGGGCGTGCGTGAACTCACCGCCGTCTGCCTGCCCGGCGACGATTCCCTCTTCCGCACCGCCGCCCGGGTGGGTCTCCGCCCCGAACGCGTCCCCGGCGACTCCGGAAACCTGCGCTTCCGCCTCGCCGACACCCGCGTTTAGTCCTCTACTTGCGTTTCCAGAACCAGTCTTTGCCGCGGGCTTCGCCCAGCGCCTGCTTCTTGCGATCGGTGGTGAGACGGTCCAGGTACAGCTTGCCGTCGAGGTGATCGGTCTCGTGCTGCAGGCATTGCGCGAGCACGTCGAAGCCTTCGACCTCGACCGGTTCGTTGCGCAGATTGACTCCGCGCACGACGGCCCGCTTCGCCCGGACGACCGGGAACCACAGCTCCGGAACGGAAAGGCAGCCCTCGCCGATCTCGTGCGTCTCCTCGGAGAGTTCGGCGATCTCCGGGTTGATCACATAGCCGGTCAGCCCGCCGACGTCGTAGCTGAACACCCGCAGGCCCACCCCGATCTGCGGCGCCGCGAGACCCGCGCGCCCGGCCGGTTTCACCCCGTCCATCAGGTCGGTCACCAGCGACTCGATCTTCTTGTCGAATTTCGTGACCGGGTCGCATACGGTCTTGAGCACGGGATCCCCGAAATAGCGCAGGTCGCGCATCACCATGTTCGAACGTCCTTCTCCGCAGGTCTGGGGAACAAGTCTAGGCCCGCAGCCGCAGCCCCTTGGGAGTCGCCCGGAATCCGGCCTCCTGGAGCACCACCGAAAGCTCGGAGGTGAGCGCCACCTCACCGTCGGCCCGCTGCACCGCCAGCTGACCCAGCCAGCCTTCCCGGACCGCCGTCGACAACGCCCGCGCGGCCGAACGCAGGGTCTCCTGGTCATCGGTGAAACTCAGCAGCGACCGTCCGCCGCGTTCGACGTACATCGCCGGGACACCGTCCACGAGTACCGCCAGCGCACCTGCTTTCCTTGCCGGACGGTGCTTCGTGTCACCCGTCGCGGCCGGCCACGACAGTGCGGCACCGTAGGGCTGGGCCGGATCGGCGGCGGCGAGCACGACCGCGCCTTCCTTGGTGGTGCGCTGGTTCCCGGACTGCGCGCGCAACCTGTCGACAGCGCCCTTCGCCGCGAACTGCGCGGCACCGAGCCCTTCGACGACGTAACCCCGCACGACCTGGCCGGAGTCCTCCATCCCGCGCAAAACCTTGTAGATCCCGGAAAACCCACCCGTCACCCGCTCGGTGTCGAGCGCTCCCCGGGTGAGGACACCGTGCCGTTCGAGGAACGCCTCCGTCCGCGCGTGGGCGCGCCTGGTCGGATCCGTTTCCCGCGCCGGGGTCAGCGCCCAGCGGCCGGCCACGGTCGGCGGCCCGCTTCGCGAGGGCATCGCCGGCCGCCCGGCCCGTAGCCGCGCGTACCGTCCACGAGGAGCCTGCCGTCGTGGTTTGTGCGCCGCGCCCGCACCGGAGACCTGTGCTCGCAGCGGACCCAGCGTGTCCCCGGTGACGAGTCCGGCCCACACCAGATCCCACAGCGCGGCAACGACTTCCGCGTCGTTCGGCGGGGTTTCGACCAGCGGCGAGGCCCGGTCCACCAGCTGGCGGAAGAACTGTGCCCCACCATCCAAAGTGGACAGAATGGCTTCGTGGAGCGGGCCGGAGGGCGGATCGTCGTCGAGGTCGGGCAGCAGCAGATCGGCGACGTCGGTGGGAGCCAGTGCCAGCCAGCCGTCGCCGCCGGAAAGCGAACCGCAGCCGCACCAGGTGACCTCTCCCGCCGTCGTGAGTTCGTCCAGCAGCGAAGGGGTGTAGCCGGGCAGCCTGCTCGGCAGGATCAGCGACTCGACCGCGCTCGCCGGCAGCGGCGCCCCGGCCAGTTGCTCGACTACGGACAGCACGTCGTCCGCCGTCGGCGCCGAACGCACCCGCGCGCCGATGCCGTGCCAGGACGGCAGGAACCGGCCCAGCGCCGCCGGTTCGACCGGTTCGACCTCGGCCCGCAGCCGGGCCAGCGACGCCCGCCGGAGCCTGCGCAGCACGGACGCGTCGCAGAACTCGATGCCGACACCGTGGGTCTCCGGATGCCCGACCGGGCTCAGTTCGCCCCGGGCCAGCCTGCCCTGGGACGTCAGCCTGTCCAGTACGCCGTTGACCACGGCCGTTCCGAGCCCGAAACGCTCGGCGGCCTGGCGTGCACTGAACGGGCCGCGGCTGCGCGAATAGCGGGAGAGCAGGTCGCCGACCGGATCGTCGACCGGTTCGGTGAACGCCTCCGGTACCCCCACCGGCAGCGCGGTGCCCAGCGCGTCTCGCACGCGTCCGGCGTCCTCGATGGCGATGAACCGCTCACCACCGCCGATCCGGACCCGGAGCACCCGGCGTGCCGCTTCCAGTTCCTCCAGCCACTCCCGCTGGATGCCGCGCGCGGCGGCCTCCTCGATCGAGAGATCTCCGAGGAACCGCAACAGATCCGCGGCCTCTTCGGCGTTGCGCGCGTGCCTGTCGGGGTCGAGCCGCTGCAGTGACCGCTCGACTTCGGCGACGACCTCGGCGTCGAGCAGTTCCCGGATCGCCTCGGTGCCGAGCAGCTCGGCCAGGAGCGTCGAATCCAGCGCCAGCGCCGCCGCGCGCCGTTCCGCGAGTGGAGCGTCCGTCTCGTACAGGAACATCCCGACGTAGCCGAAGAGAAGGCTGCGCGCGAACGGGGACGGAGACGGGGTCTCGACCTCGACCAGCTTGACCTTCCGCGACCGGACGTCGGCCATCAGTTCACGCAGCCCGCCGACGTCGTACACGTCCTGCAGGACTTCCCGCATCGCTTCCAGCACCACGGGGAAGCGTTCGTATTTGGCCGCGACGGACAGCAGTTGCGACGCGCGCTGCCGTTGCTGCCACAGCGGGGTACGGCGGCGCGGATCCCGGCGGGGGAGCAGCAGCGCCCGCGCCGCGCATTCCCGGAACCGGGCGGCGAACAGAGCCGAACCGCCGACCTCGGCGACGATCAGCTGCTCGACCTCTTCCGGATCGAGCAGCACGTCGTCGACGCCGATGGTGACTTCGGCACCCTCGACGTCCAGCGCTTCGGGCAGGCGCAGCACGATGCCGTCGTCGGAATGCGCCACCTGCGCGTCGACCCCGCGGTTCTCCCGCAACCGGGCCGCGATCGCGAGCGCCCACGGCGCGTTGACCTGCGCGCCGAACGGCGAGTGCAGGATGACCCGCCAGTCGCCCAGTTCGTCGCGGAACCGTTCCAGCAGCACGGTCTTGTCGTTCGGGACGTGCCGCGTAGCGGACTTCTGTTCTTCGAGATAGGCCAGCAGGTTGTCGCACGCGTACTCGTCGAGCCCGGCGACGGCCGCGCGTTGCCTGGCCGCCGCGGGCTCCGCGGTGGACAGTTCGCGGACGAACGCGCCCAGCGCCCGCCCCAGTTCCAGCGGACGGCCGGGGGCGTCGCCCTTCCAGAACGGCATCCGCGCGGGCTCGCCCGGCGCGGGCACCACGATCACGCGGTCGTGGGTGATGTCGGTGACCCGCCAGGAGGAGGTGCCGAGCAGGATCGTGTCGCCGACGCGGGATTCGTAGACCATCTCCTCGTCGAGTTCACCGACGCGGCTCCCGGGTTTGCCCTCGGCGCCCGGCGTCATCACGGTGAACAGGCCGCGGTCGGGGATCGTGCCGCCGGAGGTCACCGCCAGCCGCTGCGAACCCGGGCGGCCGTGGAGTTCGCCGCTGACCCTGTCCCAGGTGATCCGGGCGCGCAGTTCGCCGAACTCCTCGCTCGGGTACCGGCCGGCGAGCATGTCGAGCACCGCCAGCAGCGCGTCGTCCGGCAGGGACGCGAACGGCGCCGCGCGGCGGGCGAGCGCGGCCAGTTCGTCGACCGTCCACGATTCGAGCGCCACCATCGCGACGACGTGCTGGGCGAGCACGTCCAGCGGGTTGCGCGGATACCGGACCGCCTCGATCGCCCCGGACGCCATCCGTTCCGCGACCACCGCGCAGGAGACGAGGTCGCCCCGGAACTTCGGGAACATCACCCCGCTCGACACCGCGCCGACCTGGTGCCCGGCGCGGCCGACGCGCTGCAGCCCCGAAGCGACCGTCGGCGGGGCCTCGATCTGCACCACGAGGTCGACCGCGCCCATGTCGATGCCCAGTTCCAGCGAAGAGGTCGCCACGACACAGGCGAGGCGGCCCGTCTTGAGTTCTTCTTCGACGTGGGTGCGCTGTTCCCGCGACATCGACCCGTGGTGCGCCCGCGCGATCACCGGCGCCGCGCCCGTGGTCAGCCCGGACTGGCCGATCGCCTCGGCCGGATAGTGCTGCTCCGGTTCGAGTTCGGTCTGCTCCGCGACGAGTTCGTTGAGCCGGGCCGTCATCCGCTCGGTGAGCCGCCGCGAGTTGGCGAACACGATCGTCGAGCGGTGCGACTGGATCAGTTCGAGGACGCGCTCTTCGACCGCCGGCCAGATCGACGGCCGCCGCGGCGCACCGCCGATCTCGTCCAGCGAGCCGGGAAGCTGCGCGAGACCGGCGTCGAGGTCTTCGTTCTGCTTCGGCCCCTGAGGCCCGTCGAGGTTCGACATGTCCTCGACCGGGACCTCGACGCGGACCTCGATCGTCTTCGCGAGCTTCGGCTGGACGATGGTGACCGGCCTGCCGCCGGCGAGGAACGAGGCGACCTCGTCGATCGGCCGGACCGTCGCCGACAGCCCGATCCGCTGGGCGGGCTTCTCCAGGAGGGCATCGAGCCGTTCGAGGGACAACGCCAGGTGCGCGCCGCGTTTGCCGCCGGCGACCGCGTGCACCTCGTCGATGATCACCGTCTCCACGCCGCGCAGCGAATCGCGCGCGGAGGAGGTGAGGATGAGGAAGAGCGACTCCGGCGTGGTGACCAGGACGTCCGGCGGGGTCTTGCCGAAGGAGCGCCGTTCGGCGGCCGTGGTGTCGCCGGTGCGCATGCCGACCTCGATGTCCGGGACGGGCAGGCCCAGCCGCCGCGACGCCTGGGAGATCCCGGCCAGCGGCGCCCGCAGGTTGCGCTGGACGTCGACCGCCAGTGCCTTCAGCGGTGAGACATAGAGGACACGGCAGCGTTTCCGGGCTTCGGCGGGCGGCGGCTCCACCGACAGCCTGTCCAGCGCCCAGAGGAACGCCGACAGCGTCTTACCGGACCCTGTCGGGGCGACGACCAGCGAGTGTTCTCCCGCGTGCGCGGCTCGCCACGCCCCTTCCTGCGCGCCGGTGGGCGCGGCGAAGGCCCCCGTGAACCAGTCCCTGGTCGCGGGGGAGAAGAGGTCGAGTGCGTCAGCCACGCCCTCCATACTGCGCCGGACCACCGACAGTTTCGCCCCGAGGCCCGCGACCTGCGGATCTCGTCACCCGGATCGGACGAGTTCGGTGGGTCCGCACGTACGGTGACCGCGCTCGTGGGAACATCACGCCCAGCGCGGCCGGATCGTCACTGGGGCGGCCGCCGTCGTCTTGTGAAGGGGTAGAGCTGTGCGGATCCTGTCGGTGGACCTGGGGACGTCCAACACCGTGGCCGTGTTGTCGGCGCACGGCAGGCAGCCACGGGTGGTCGAGGTCGACGGCTCGGCCAACATGCCGTCGGCGGTGTTCGCCACCGAGGAAGGCACGATCATGGTCGGCCGCGACGCCGAACGTCGCGCCCGCCTCGACCCGACCCGGTTCGAGCCCAACCCCAAGCGGCGGATCGACGAGCAGACGTTGCTGCTCGGCACCGACGTCATCCCGGTCAGCGAGGTGCTGGCCGCCATCCTGCGCCGCGTCCTCGACGAGACCACCCGCCAGCTCGGCGGTGAACTGCCCGACGAGGTCCGGCTCACCCACCCCGCTCAGTGGGGCCAGACCCGCCGCAACGTGCTGCTCTCCGCCGCCCGGCTCGCCGGGATGGGCGGAAACCTGGTGCTCGTGCCCGAGCCGGTCGCCGCGGCGGCGCATTTCGCGTCCTTCCCCGGTAAGACCCTGGCGCCCGGGCAGGCGCTCGCCGTCTACGACCTCGGAGCCGGCACCTTCGACGTCGCCATCGTCGGCGCGACCCCGAACGGCGGCTTCACCGTCATCGCCGAAGACGGCCTTCCCGACCTCGGCGGTCTCGACGTCGACCAGGCCCTGCTGGTGCACGTCGGCCGGGAGGTCTCGCACAAGGATCCCCAGCGCTGGCAGCGGGTTCTGCGCCCCGAGTCCACTCCGGACCGGCGTACGCGGCGCGCGCTGCAGGAGGACGTGAAGGCGGCGAAGGAGGCCCTTTCACGGCACCCGCAGACCGAGGTCCCGATGCCGGAGCCGTTCGAGGACGTCCTCGTCACGCGCGGCGAACTCGAAGCGCTGGTGCGGCCGTCGATGCTGCGCAGTGTCGAGCTGATGTCGCGAGTGGTCCGCTCCACCGGGATGAGCCCGGACCGGCTCGCCGGTATCTACCTCGTCGGCGGTTCGAGCAGGCTTCCGCTGGTGGGCAGCCTGATCGCGGAGAAGCTCGGCGTCGTCCCCGGCAGCCTCGACCAGCCTGAGACCGCCGTCGCGCTCGGCGCGCAGCACGTCGCTTCCGACGGCATCAGCAGCCGGACCCAGGGCGTCGAAGGGCAGGTCGCCGCCGGAACCGGCGCGCACCAGGTCGGCCACGGACCCTCGGGCCCGTACGCGCCGCCGCAGCAGGTCGCGTCGATCCCCGGTTACCTGGGCGGCGGGCCCGGCCAGTCCGGCGGCTTCCCGCAGTCGGGCTACCCGAACAGCGGCCCGCAGCAGGTGCAGCAGCCCGCGCCGACGAACTTCCCGTCGTACTCGCTGGCCGGTGGCGACTCCGGTGAGAAGGCCAAGGCAGGCAAGAAGAAGCCGCTCGTCATCGGTGCCATCGCCGCCGTCGTCGTGCTGATCGCCGCCGGCCTCGTGTACTTCCTGACCTCGTCGTCGGCGACGACCTATACGGCCGACCAGTGCAAGACCCCCGGCGCGGCCGACGACAAGGGCCTCACCGGCTGCCTGCGCCAGCTCGCCGGGAAGATCGCCGACGTCGGCGACTGCAAGCCCGGAATGGGCAACGGCCCGGCGAAACCGGCGGAGGACCTCGGCGTGACGTCGACCTGTTCCGCGCCTGGCCGGGCCGGCACCCAGGTGACCTACCTGCAGAGCGACTCCGCGGAGAAGCTCAAGGCCTACACCGGCCAGTTGCTCACCTTCGCCGGCGGCGACCGCACCGAGGCCAAGTGGGCGGGCAACGCCCTGGACGGTCAGTACTCCTCGGCCGCCGGGCGGAACGCCGCCGTGCTGGTGTTCACCGTGGCCGACCGGCCGCTGGTCGGGCTCATCTACCAGGTCCCGGCCGAGGGACAGACCCCGACGCCGGGCGAACTGGCCGATTACTTCGAAAAAAGCGTCCAGCCGGGCGAATAGACCCGTATTCGCGCGTGAAGGCCCCCTTCCCTCTGCTGAGCCGAGGGAAGGGGGCCTTCACGCGTTTCGGGCACGGGCCACGGTTAGACTTCGCTCGATGCGTAACACGGTCTTCCGGCGGCTCATGGCCGACGAATTCGGTCCTGGACGTGCGGAAACCCTCTCCAGGGACCACGTCTTCAGCGAACTCGGAGGCCGGACCGTCGAACAGGCTCTCGACGCCGGGACCTCGGCCAAGGACGTCTGGCGAGCGGTCTGTGACGCCTTCGAGGTTCCGGCTTCGCGGCGCTGACCTCGGCGAAGGGCCAAGCACCCTAGCGCGACGGCGTGTCGGTTCCGGCCTCGAACACACGTTCGTCTATGGTGTTGTCCACAACGGGGTCAGCGATCCACAGCTTGGGCGCGAGGCCTGGAATTGTCGGTGGTCGCCCGTAGCGTCGGACCCGACAGCTCAGAACTGAAAAAGCCCTTCCCGGCTCAACCAACGAGGTGGACTCCATGGCACCAGCAGCACCCGACAAGGACAAGGCGCTCGAACTGGCCCTCGCCCAGATCGACAAGCAGTACGGCAAGGGCTCGGTCATGCGCCTCGGCGAAGAGGGCCGCGTGCCGATCGAGGTCATCCCGACCGGCGCCATCGCCCTCGACGTCGCGCTCGGGATCGGTGGCCTGCCCCGTGGCCGGGTCGTCGAGATCTACGGTCCGGAGTCCTCCGGTAAGACCACCGTCGCGCTGCACGCGGTCGCCAACGCGCAGAAGAACGGCGGCATCGCCGCGTTCATCGACGCGGAGCACGCGCTGGACCCGGATTACGCCCAGAAGCTCGGCGTCGACACCGATGCGCTGCTGGTCTCCCAGCCGGACACCGGTGAGCAGGCGCTCGAGATCGCCGACATGCTGATCCGCTCCGGCGCGCTCGACATCCTGGTCATCGACTCGGTCGCCGCGCTCGTGCCGCGCGCCGAGATCGAGGGCGAGATGGGCGACAGCCACGTCGGTCTCCAGGCCCGGCTGATGAGCCAGGCGCTGCGGAAGATGACCGGCGCGATGAGCAACTCCGGCACCACCGCGATCTTCATCAACCAGCTGCGCGAGAAGATCGGCGTCATGTTCGGCTCCCCGGAGACCACGACCGGTGGTAAGGCGCTGAAGTTCTACGCGTCGGTCCGCCTGGACGTCCGCCGGATCGAGACGCTGAAGGACGGCGGCGAGCCCGTCGGTAACCGCACCCGCGTCAAGGTCGTGAAGAACAAGGTCGCGCCGCCCTTCAAGCAGGCCGAGTTCGACATCCTGTACGGCAAGGGCATCTCCCGCGAGGGTTCGCTGATCGACATGGGCGTCGACCAGGGCATCCTGCGCAAGTCCGGCGCCTGGTACACCTACGAGGGCGATCAGCTGGGACAGGGCAAGGAGAACGCGCGCAAGTTCCTGCTCGACAACCCGGACATCGCCAACGAGGTCGAGAAGCGCATCAAGGAGAAGCTCGGCATCGGCGCCGTCGTCGACGCCGAAGCCGCCCCTGCGCCGGTCGACTTCTAAGGTCCTGGCGGCCGTAATCACGTGAGTCACGTGCCTGATCACGCGATTCACGGCCCTGGAGCGAACCAACCCCGCGGTTCGCCTTCATCGACTGGAGTGAGAGCTGGAAATGCGTGCGCCCAAGGTGGATCCGGCGGAGTTGCCGCCGGACGAGCGGAGGAAGAAGGCCAAGGAGATCTGCTTCGATCTCCTGGCCGCGCGCCCGCGCTCCACGGACGAGCTTCGGCAGGCGTTGAAGCGGAAGGGCTTCGATGACGAGACCATCGAGACCCTGCTCGGTAAGCTGGACAAGGCCGGGCTGATCAACGACGCCGAATTCGCCGAGTCGTGGGTGCGTTCCCGCCATGCCAACACGGGCCTGGCGCGGAACGCTCTCGTGGCGGAGCTCAAACGCAAAGGAATAGATGGGGATATCGCCGTCCAGGCCGCCGAAGAGGTGGGCCATGAGGCCGAGGAACAGCGCGCCCGAGAGCTGGTACGCAAGCGTATGCGCTCCCTGGGGAACGTCGACGAGCAGACGGCGATCCGCCGCCTGCTGGGCTTCCTCGCCCGCAAGGGCTATTCCCAAGGGCTGGCCTACACCGTGATCCGCGAAGAACTCCGTGAGTTCGGCGCGGAGTCGGCACTCCTGGACGACGCCACCCCCGACTGAGCCCGCGCGAGCCCTGATCCAGACCGATCAGGAATCGAGAAGCGCCGGATGCCGGGTGAGAATTAGCGTTACCGGCATGAACTTCATCACCGCGATCACCCTGGAAGTGGCCGACATCGAGGCCGCGGAACGCTTCTACACCAACGCTTTCGGGCTGGACACCCAGCTGCGCCTGCGGGCCTCGCAGGCGCCGAGCACCGGCTTCCGCGGGTACACCTTGTCCCTCACGGTGTCCCAGCCGGCCGATGTCGACGCACTGCTCGACGCCGCCCTCGCCGCCGGAGCGACGGCGATCAAACCCGCCGCGAAGTCGATGTGGGGCTACGGCGGCGTCGTCCAGGCTCCGGACGGGGCACTCTGGAAGATCGCCACCTCGGCGAAGAAGAACACCGCCCCGGCTTCTCGCAAGATCGACGCCATCGTGCTCCTGCTGGGCGTCGAAGACGTGGCCGCGAGCAAGAAGTTCTACGCCGACCATGGCCTCACCGTGGGGAAGAGCTTCGGCCGGATGTACGTCGAGTTCGAGTCCGGGCCGAGCCCCGTCAAGCTGGCGCTGTACCGGCGCAAGGCGCTGGCCAAGGACGCCGGCGTCGCCCCCGAGGGCACCGGCTCGCACCGGATCGCCGTCGGCGGCGCGGCCGAGCCCTTCACCGACCCGGACGGGTTCGCCTGGGAGACCACCACGCTCGCGGCCAAGCCCTGATGTGTCACTACCGGCTGCCGCACCTGGCCGCTGTGCTCGCCGAGTCCGGGCAAAGCGATTCTGGCTACGGTCCCGCACAGCATGATCTTCGAGGAGGAACCGTCATGAGCCGCGCCGCCGCGTACGAGGGATTCACGGCCGAAGAAAAGGCCGCGATGAAGGAACACGCCCAGCAGCTGAAGAAGGAGACGCGCGGCGGCTCCGCCGCCGACAAGGCAGCGGCGGCGGAGCAGGACGTGCTCGCGAAGATCGCCGAGATGCCCGACGACGACCGGGTCATGGCCGAGCGCGTCCACGCCGTCGTCAAGGCCAACGCCCCGACGCTCGCGCCGAAGCTCTGGTACGGGCAGCCCGCCTACGCGCTGGACGGCAAGATCGTCTGCTTCTTCCAGCCCGCGAACAAGTTCAAGGCGCGCTACGCGACGCTCGGCTTCAACGACCCGGCCCGGCTGGACGACGGCGCGATGTGGGCGACCAGTTTCGCGCTGACCAAGGTGACGGCCGAGGTGGAGAAGCGCATCGCCACCCTCGTGAAGCAGGCCGCAGGCTGAGCCGTCAAATGCCGAGCCGCCGAGTGCCGGGGTCGCCGGGGCGCTGCCAGGCCGTTGCCGCGAAACGGCAACAGCTTCCCGGCCGGTAGGTAACCGATGCGGGCCGTGATCTTAGGGGGGACACGCGTGACTGGAGGGAGATCACGCGTGTCCAGCCGGAGAACTTGCGTGATTGGACGCGGAACACGGGGCGGAACCCGAATCGCCACTCACGACCACAGCCGGGAAATAGCTAGGCTCGGGTGATCACCGGGAGGACAGCATGATCACGATCGGCCCGCTCGAGCCCGAAGACCGCGAAACCTGGGAAGACCTGTTCCGCGCCTACATCGCCTTCTACGACCGTGTCTCACCCCAGGAGGTCTACGACCGTGCCTGGCGCGAATTCCGCGAGGGGGAACGGATGCACGCACGAGGTGCCCGGGTGGACGGGCACCTCGTCGGGATAGTGCACTTCCTCGTGCATCCCAGCACATCCGCCCTCACCGACGTCTGTTACCTGCAGGACCTGTTCACCGCGCCGGAAGCCCGGGGCAAGGGAGTCGCGCGGGCGCTGATCGACGCGGTCGCGGACTGGGCGCGTGCCCGCGATTGCGACCGGGTCTACTGGCACACCAAGGAATCGAACGCCACCGCGCGCCGCCTCTACGACCAGGTCGCGGTCAACCGGGGTTTCATCCAGTACCAAGTGCCCCTGTGAAACCCCTGAACACGGCGAAGGATCAGAGCTTCGAAGCCTCCGCGGCCAGCGCCTCGATCTTCCCGAAGTCCTTGGCCGCCAACGCGTCCTTCGGCGTCAGCCACGAACCACCGATACAGCCCACAGTGGACAGCGCCAGGTAGTCCGGCGCGGTCTTCACGGTGATGCCGCCGGTCGGGCAGAACCGCAGGCCGGGCAGCGGCCCGGCGATCGACTTCAGGTAGGCGACGCCTCCGCTGGCTTCGGCGGGGAAGAACTTCAACGCCGTCAGCCCGCGTTCGGCCAGCCGCATCGCCTCGGACACCGTGCTCGCGCCCGGCAGGAACGGCAGCCCGGTGTCGAACGCGGCGTCGAGGACGGAGTCGGTGCAGCCCGGGGTCACCAGGAACCTGGCCCCGGCGTCGGCGGCCTGTTTGGCGTGCTCCGGCGCGGTGACCGTCCCGGCGCCGATGACGATCTCCGGCACCTCCGCGGCGATCCGTTCGATGGAGGCGAGTGCCGCCGGGGTGCGCAGGGTCAGCTCGATCACGCCGATCCCGCCCGCGAGCAGGGCCCGCGCGGTGGGCACCGCGTCGGCTACGTCGTCGAGCACGACGACGGGCATCACGGGGGACAGGCCGAGCAGGTCGGCGCCGGTGGTCACTGACTTACCTCCACAGGGTTCAACGTGTGCGCCGGAGCGCCGAAGTGTTCCGGCGTGAGCGGTCCGAACACGCTGGCGCCCTGGTCGGCGGGGCCGACAGCGCGACGCAGCGCCGCGAACAGCTCCCGGCCGGTGCCGGTCCAGGATGCCTCCGAAGGCGGGGAGTCCACCAGCTCACGGCGGGCGAGTTCTTCGTCACCCACGAAGACGTCCAGCGTTCCGGCCCTCGCGTCGAGGCGGATGATGTCGCCGTCGGCGATGCGTGCGATCGGGCCGCCCACAGCGGCTTCCGGGGTCACCTGGATCGCCGCCGGGATCTTGCCCGAGGCACCGGACATCCGGCCGTCGGTGAGCAGCGCCACCTGGTGCCCGCGGTCCATCAGCACGCCCAGCGCCGGGGTGAGCCCGTGCAGTTCGGGCATCCCGTTGGCCTGCGGGCCCTGCTGCCGGATCACCACGACGACGTCGCGGTCCAGCTCGCCCGCTTCGAACGCGTCCTTGAACGCCTTCTGGTCGGTGAACACCCGCGCCGGGGCCTGGACGACCCGGCGTTCGGGCGCCACCGCGGACACCTTGATCACCGCGCGGCCGAGGTTGCCCGCGACCATCCGCAGCCCGCCGTCGGCGGCGAAGGGGCGCCACACCGGGCGCAGGACGTCCTCGTCGAGGCTGTGCGCCGGGACGTCGCGCCAGATCAGCTCGCCCTCGGAGAGGATCGGTTCCTGCCGGTAGCGGTGCAGCCCCGGCCCGGCGACGGTCTGGACGTCCTCGTGCAGCAGGCCCGCGTTGAGCAGCGTGCCGACCAGGAACTGGATACCGCCGGCGGCGTGGAAGTGGTTGATGTCCGCGCTGCCGTTCGGGTAGACGCGCGCCAGCAGCGGGATCACCGCCGAAAGGTCCGAGAAGTCGTCCCAGGTCAGCTGGATCCCCGCGGCGGCGGCGATCGCGACGAGGTGCATCGTGTGGTTGGTCGAACCGCCTGTGGCGAGCAGCGCGATGACACCGTTGACGATCGCCTTCTCGTCGATCACCCGCGAAACCGGCGTGTACTCCTCGCCGCGCGAGAGGGTCACCACGCGGCGACCGGCCTCCTCGGTGAGCGCCTGCCGCAGCGGCGAGTTCGGCTGCACGAAGCTGGCGCCCGGCAGGTGCAGGCCCATCACCTCGACGACCATCTGGTTCGAGTTGGCGGTGCCGTAGAAAGTGCAGGTGCCCGCGGAGTGGTACGACGCCGCTTCGGCGTCCAGCAGGTCTTCACGGGTCGCTTTGCCCTCGGCGTAGAGCTGGCGGACCCGGGCCTTCTCCTTGTTCGGCAGGCCCGAGTTCATCGGCCCGGCGGGCACCAGGATCGCCGGGAGGTGCCCGAAGGACAGCGCGCCGATCAGCAGGCCGGGAACGATTTTGTCGCAGACGCCGAGCAGCAGCGCCGCGTCGAACATGTCGTGGGACAGCGCGATCGCGGTCGACATCGCGATCACCTCGCGGCTGAACAGCGACAGCTCCATGCCGGGACGGCCTTGGGTGACGCCGTCGCACATCGCGGGCACGCCGCCGGCGAACTGGGCCACGCCGCCCGCCTTGCGGACCGACCCCTTCAGCATCGCGGGGTACTCCTGCATCGGCTGGTGCGCCGAAAGCATGTCGTTGTAGGAGGACACGATCGCGACGCCCGGTGCCCGCACGGCACGCAGTGCCGCTTTGTCGACACCTTCCATCGCGGCGAACCCGTGTGCGAGATTGCTGCAGTCGAGCCCTCGCCGTACCGGCCCTTCTTCGTGGGAGGCGGTGACGCGTTCGAGGTACGCGGCGCGGGTGCCGGCGCTGCGCTCCGCGATGCGGGCGGTCACTTCGGCGATGACAGGGTGCACGGGGTGCACCTCGTAGCGGGTGCGGTCGGTCGGGGCGCTGCTCATGTCCGGCTCCGGATCACAGATCGTGGTGGTCCGCGGGACGGCAACGCTGACGCCGCTGGGTCGTGACAGTGGCCACAGTAGCTCAGGGGAAAGTGCGAATCAAAATCGATACAGAAGATCGACTCGCGTGACCTCCGTCACGCCCCTAGGTTGTCCTGTGCTACTTGTCACATTGCACAACGCGCGGCAGAGTCGAGACGGCGAGGAATCGCTTGCCTTCGAAGGCTCAAGCGGCCCACCGAACCGACCATCGGGAGGTACCGATGTCCACCACAGAGATCGCCGAGCTTCGGCGAGCCATCGGTCAGTTGAGGCAGTGCGTCGGCGCACTGCGTTCCCGGTACGGCGACGCCTCGGCGGTACGACGGCTCGCGAACGACGTGGAACGCCTCGACATCGACGCGACCGATCTCGACACGACCCCGAACGCGGTGCCCGCGCAGGCGAAGGCGGCCGAGCGCGTCCCCGTCCCGGACACCCCCTATGACCCGGCGCTCTGGCACGGCGCTGATGACGAGGGCGTCGGCGGCTACAAGCGCGACCAGCGGTGAGCGCCCCCGCCGGCAATGAGGCCGGACGGGGTACGGGGGTCCGCGCACCGGCGCGGGCCCGGATCACCGAACGAACGCTGCGCACCGACCGATGGTGGCTCTCCCCGCTGCTCACCGTCCTCGGCCTCTCCACCTTCATCATCTACGCGACGATCAGGGCCTTCGTGCGCACCGCGTACTGGGTGCCGGAGTACCACTACCTGACGCCGTTCTATTCGCCCTGCGTCTCGGAATCCTGTGTCGAAGGCTCCCGGCATTTCGGTGCCTGGTTCGGGGAACTGCCGGCGTTCATCCCGCTCGGCTTCCTCGTCCTGCCGTTCCTGCTGGGCTTCCGGCTGACCTGCTACTACTACCGCAAGGCCTACTACCGGGCCGTCTGGTTCTCGCCGCCCGCCTGCGCGGTCGCCGAACCGCACGCGAAGTACACCGGTGAGACCCGGCTGCCGCTGATCATCCAGAACGCCCACCGCTACTTCTTCTACGTGGCCGTGGTCGTCTCGCTGATCAACACCTACGACGCGATCACCGCGTTCCACGGCAAGGGCGGCGGTTTCGGCTTCGGGCTCGGCAACATCGTGCTGCTCGGCAACGTGGTCCTGTTGTGGGCCTACACCGTGTCGTGCCATTCGTGCCGGCACGTGACCGGCGGCAGGTTGAAGCACTTCTCCAAACATCCGGTCCGCTACTGGATCTGGACCCAGGTGACGAAGCTGAACACCCGGCACATGGCGCTCGCGTGGACGACGCTCGGCACGCTCGTGCTGACCGACCTCTACGTGATGCTCGTGGCCAGCGGTGCGATCTCGGACCTGCGGTTCATCAACTAGCGACGAGGGAATCTCCCGTCCCCGATAACGGCTTCAAGCTTTGAGGTGGCTCTTTTTATGACCGAGGTCGAACGGCTCAACTACGACGTGGTGGTGATCGGTGCCGGCGGCGCCGGTCTCCGCGCGGTCATCGAAGCCCGCGAACGTGGCTTCAGCGTCGCGGTGGTGTGCAAATCCCTGTTCGGCAAGGCGCACACGGTGATGGCCGAAGGCGGCTGCGCGGCGTCGATGGGCAACGCGAACTCCAACGACAACTGGCAGGTGCACTTCCGCGACACCATGCGCGGCGGGAAGTTCCTCAACAACTGGCGGATGGCCGAACTCCACGCCAGGGAGGCACCGGACCGGGTCTGGGAACTGGAGACCTACGGCGCGCTGTTCGACCGCACCGCCGACGGCCGGATCAGCCAGCGGAACTTCGGCGGGCACACCTACCCGCGGCTGGCGCACGTCGGTGACCGCACCGGGCTCGAACTGATCCGCACGATGCAGCAGAAGATCGTTTCGCTGCAACAAGAGGACTTCAAGGAGACCGGCGACTACGAGGCGAGGATCAAGGTCTTCTCCGAGTGCACGATCACCGAACTGCTCACCGACAGCCCGGGTCCGGGTGCCCCGGAGGGACAGAGCCGGATCTCCGGCGCCTTCGGGTACTGGCGGGAGAGCGGCCGGTTCATCCTGTTCGAGACGCCGGCGGTGGTACTGGCCACCGGCGGGATCGGGAAGTCCTTCAAGGTCACCTCGAACTCGTGGGAGTACACCGGCGACGGCCACGCGCTGGCCATGCGTGCCGGGGCGAACCTCATCAACATGGAGTTCGTCCAGTTCCACCCCACCGGCATGGTCTGGCCGCCGAGTGTGAAGGGGATCCTGGTCACCGAAGGCGTCCGCGGTGACGGCGGTGTCCTCAAGAACACCGAGGACAAGCGGTTCATGTTCGAGTACGTCCCCGAGGTGTTCAAGGGGCAGTACGCGGACAGCGAGGACGAGGCCGACCGCTGGTACACCGACCAGGAGAAGAACCGCCGTACCCCGGACCTGCTGCCGCGGGACGAGGTCGCGCGCGCGATCAACTCCGAGGTCAAGGCTGGCCGGGGATCGCCGCACGGCGGCGTCTTCCTCGACATCGCCAGCAGGCTGCCCGCGGAGGAGATCCGCAAGCGGCTGCCGTCGATGTACCACCAGTTCAAGGAACTCGCCGACGTCGACATCACCAAGGAGCCGATGGAGGTCGGCCCCACCTGTCACTACGTGATGGGCGGGATCGAGGTCGATCCGGACACCGCGTCGTCGAGCGTGCCGGGGCTGTTCGCCGCCGGCGAGTGTTCGGGCGGGATGCACGGCTCGAACCGGCTCGGCGGGAACTCGCTTTCGGACCTCCTGGTCTTCGGCCGCCGCGCGGGACTCGGTGCCGCGTCCTACGTCGCGGACCTGAAGGACCGCCCGTCGGTCAGTCAGTCCGATGTGGACGCCGCCGCGAAGATGGCGCTCGCGCCGTTCGACCCGCCGGAGAACGGCGTCGAGGAGAACCCGTACAGCCTGCACACCGAACTGCAGCAGTCGATGAACGACCTGGTCGGCATCATCCGCAAATCGGAGGAAATCGAGCGGGCGCTGGAAAAGCTCGGTGAACTCCGGGAGCGGATCCTGCGGGTCACCGTCGAAGGACACCGGCAGTTCAACCCGGGCTGGCACCTCGCCGTCGACCTCAGGAACATGCTGATGGTCAGCGAATGCGTGGCGCAGGCCGCGTTGATGCGGACCGAAAGCCGGGGCGGGCACACGCGGGACGACCACCCGGGCATGGACGCCCAGTGGCGGAACAAGCTCCTGGTCTGCTCGGCCAAGCCGGGCGGCAACCCGGTGGTGCCGGACGTCGGCGTCGAGGTCAAGGCGCAGACCCAGTTGCGGCAGGACCTGCTGGAGCTGTTCGAACTGTCCGAGCTGGGGAAGTACTACACCGACGAAGAGCTGACGTCGCACCCCGGGAGTCAGGCATGAGCTACAAGGCGAGTTTCCGGGTCTGGCGCGGCGACGCGGATTCGGGTGAGCTGAAGGACTACACCGTCGAGGTCAACGAGGGTGAGGTCGTGCTCGACATCATCCACCGGCTGCAGGCAACCCAGGCTTCGGATCTCGCGGTGCGGTGGAACTGCAAGGCGGGCAAGTGCGGTTCGTGCTCGGCGGAGATCAACGGCAAGCCGCGGCTGCTGTGCATGACGCGGATGTCGACCTTCACCGAGGCCGAGGTCATCACCGTGACGCCGATGCGGACGTTCCCGGTGATCCGCGACCTCGTGACCGACGTGTCGTTCAACTACACCAAGGCGCGCGAGATCCCGTCGTTCACCCCGCCCCCGGAGCTGAAGCCGGGGGAGTACCGGATGCAGCAGGTCGACGTCGAGCGCTCGCAGGAGTTCCGCAAGTGCATCGAATGCTTCCTGTGCCAGAACACCTGTCACGTGGTGCGAGACCACGAGGAGAACAAGGAGTCCTTCGCCGGACCTCGGTACTTGATGCGGATCGCCGAACTCGAGATGCACCCCCTCGACGTCGCCGACCGGCGTGACGAAGCGCAGGAGGAGCACGGGCTCGGCTACTGCAACATCACCAAGTGCTGCAGCGACGTGTGCCCGGAGGGCATCCACATCACCGACAACGCGCTCATCCCGATGAAGGAACGCGTCGCGGACCGGAAATACGACCCCATCGTGTGGCTGGGGAACAAGCTGTTCAAGCGGGACCAGTAGCGCCGGAGTGGTGCTGCCTAGCGCAGCGAAGAGGGAGCCGCTGCGCTAGGCAGCGGCTCCCCTTCGCTGTGCAGGCTCCTATGACTGGGTGACCGGGCGCGGCGACTCGGTACTCGCCGAAGCCATCAGGACCGCGCAGATCGGCACCGCCAGCGCCAGCGTGGCCAGCACGAAAACCGGGAACAGGAAGGAGAAGACCTCCACCCCCGGCGGATCCGCCGCCGCCGGATCCAGGTGCAGGCGCACCGCCGCCATCCCGGTGTAGTGCATGCCGGTGACCGCCGCGCCCATCACCAGTCCCGCGGCCAGCCGGGGCAAGAGCTTGTCCAGCCCGACCGTGAACCACAGCGCGGCGGTCGCGGCGACGACCGCGATGATCACCGAGAGCGCCACCAGCGGGACGTCGTAGCCGATGGTCCCCTTGATCTGCAGCGCCCACATCCCGGTGTAGTGCATGACGTTCACCGCGAGCCCGGTGAGCAGCCCGCCGAGCAGCAGCCGCTGCCACGCGAACCGGTTGCGGACCCCGAACACCAGCAGGCCGAGGAAAACCGCGGACACCGAAAGGATCGCGGACAATGTCGTGCGAAGGATGTCGTAGCGCATCGGCAGACCTGGCGTCGAAAAGCCCAGCATCGCGATGAAGTGCATGACCCAGATGCCGACCCCGCCGATGGACACCGCGGCCAGCGCGAGCCAACCCAGCCGGCTCCGTGGGTTGGCGGTGGACCGGGCCTGCAGCGTGCAGGCGAGTCCGAGCGCGCACCCCGCCACCGAGGTGAGGTACGCGAGCACGATGAGCCAGTTCCCCATCGCGAAATCTTCGTGATCCATCTGCATTTCCGGGCTCCTGTCAGGCTTTCCGCTGATGCGGCGCATGCAACTCGGCCAAAGCGTGCTCGGCCGCGACGATGAGGGTCTGTTTCGTCGACTCCGGCGAGCGTGCGTCGCAGGAGATCACCTGTACCGTCGCCGGAATCTTGAGCGCCTCACGCACTTGTTCGGGCGCGTGCTGGCGGGTGCCCTGGAACTGGTTGATGGCCACCAGGAAAGGCAGGCCGCGCGACTCGAAGAAGTCGATCGGCGCGAAGCTGTCCATGAGACGGCGCGTGTCGACCAGGACGATCGCGGCGACCGCGCCGCAGACCAGGTCGTCCCACATGAACCAGAACCGGTGCTGGCCCGGCGTGCCGAACACGTAGAGCACCAGGTCGTCGGCGAGAGTGAGGCGGCCGAAGTCCATCGCGACGGTGGTGGCGATCTTCCCCGGCACCGCCTCGACCCGGTCCACCCCGACGCTCGCGGTCGTCATCACGGCTTCGGTGCGCAGCGGGAGTATTTCCGAGACCGCGCCGACGAAGGTGGTCTTGCCGGCGCCGAATCCGCCTGCCACCACGATCTTGGCCGAGGTGATCCGTCGTTCAGAGTGCGCGTAGTCCACT
Source organism: Amycolatopsis sp. lyj-112 (assembly GCF_046549055.1). Lineage (NCBI taxonomy): Bacteria > Bacillati > Actinomycetota > Actinomycetes > Pseudonocardiales > Pseudonocardiaceae > Amycolatopsis > Amycolatopsis sp. lyj-112. Next base: position 701,195 of record NZ_JAJPWS010000001.1, read on the forward strand.
GAGGACCCTTTCGAGCAGGTCGTTACGTTCGTCCCATGAAGTGTCTTCGGTGAGCGTGTCCCGCACCGACACCTGCCTGGCGCTGAGCAGGTCGCCGATCAGGACCCTGGCCACCCCCAGTGGCACGTTCAGGTGAGCCGCGACCTCCGCCACCGAACGCTGGTGCAGGCACAGCTGCGTGACCACCGCCAGCGGGTTGGTGGCGCTGTAGGGCGCCGTGCGTCCCTCGATGGTCGTCTCCACGAGTGCTTCCACCGGGAGGTCGACCGCCGGCCGGGTCCGGCCGGCGGTCCACGCGTAGGGGCGGGCCAGCGAAGCCGCGTGCCGGCCGCCCTCACGTCGCCGGGCTTCACTCACCTGGTGGCTCCCGGTGAGGCCGCACGCCGCACCGGGGTCTCGACCATCTTCCCGACCCGGTCGACCAGCAATGTCATCTCATACCCCACCAGTCCGATGTCGCATCCGGGGTTCGCCAGCACCACCAGGTTCGAGCCGTCGCCGACGTTCATCAGCATCAGGAAGCCCTGCTCCATCTCGATGACGGACTGCACGACCCGGCCGGCGGTGAACAGCTCGGCCGTGCCCAGTGCGAGGCTGGACAGCCCGGACGCGATCGCCGAGAGCTGGTCGGCCCGGTCCCGCGGCAGCGTTTCGTTCGCCGCCACGAGCAGTCCGTCCGCCGAGACGAGCGCCGCGTGCGCGACGCCGGGAACGTCCTGAGTGAACGCCGAAACCAGCCAGTTCCGGGACTGGTCGATCACGGCCGCTCCTTCTTGCCCGGTGTTCATCGCTTCTCCACCTTCGGTTCGGCTGGCTCGTTCGTTATGCGATGGCGGGCCGCGCGCATGCCGTTGTAGTGCCGGGAAAGGTTGTTCCGCACCGCCGCGGGATCGCGGAACGACGTGTCCTCCGGCTGCGACTGGCGCGGAGCGGCCGCGCCGGGGGCGAGCTGCGCGCCGGGTTGCCGGGTCGGCAGCCCGAACTCGGTGAACTCGAGGTCGGACTGCCCGCCGACCGCGACTTCCGCGGCCAGCCGGACCTGGTCGACGGGGGTGACCCACTGGTCGGCCTGGTCCTTCGCGGCAGCGACGGGTTCGTCGGCGAACCAATGCGAAAGCATCTGGTCGAAGATCGGGGTCGGCATCGGGGGGAGCTCCGGGTCGAAGGGAGCTGGTTCCTCGGAGGGCCATCGGGGTTGGGGCTCGTGGCGGGCGCTGCCGTTGATCGCGACCCGTGCCGGGGGGCCGGGCCGCGGCGGCAGGTCGACCAGCACGAGCGCGCCGGGAACGTGCACGCTCGCCGTGATCCCCGCACTCGCGGTCCGGGTGGTCGTCGGCCGCAGCCGGACGGTGATCCCGTGCGACGCGGCGAGCCTGCTCACCACGAACAGTCCCATGCGGCGCGTGGTTTCCGGGCTCACGGTGGCACCGGCGGAGAGCCGGCCGTTCGCCGCCTCGATATCTTCGCGGCCCATGCCGAGCCCGACGTCGACCACCTCGATCAGCACTCCGCCGTCGAACCCACGGTCGGCGGTGAGCACGACCTGTTCCTCCGGCGGCGAGGAGCGGATGGCGTTCTCGAGCAGTTCGGCAAGAATGTGCACGACGTCGGCGGCAGCCTCGGACTGTACCGACCCGCGCGGTGCGTTCCCCAGGGAGATCCGCTGGTAGTCCTTGACCTCCGAGGTCGCGGCCCGCAGCAGCTCGACCGTCGCGACCGGCCCGATTTCCCGCCGCACCGGGCGGCCACCGGCGAGGACCTGGAGGTTCTCGCCGTTGCGCCGCAACCTGGTGGCGATGTGGTCGATCTGGAAGAGCTCGGAGAGCCGCTGCGGATCCTGCTCGTCGGCCTCGAGGTCCTCGATGACCGAAAGCTGCAGTTCCACCAGCGACTGGCTGCGGCGGGACAGCGTCATGAACATCTCGCTGACCTGGATGCGCATCTCCGCCTGCTCGCCGACGGCCAGCCGGACGGCCTGCTGGTGCATGTCGTCGAAGGCACGGGCGAGCTGGCCGATCTCCTCCTCTGAGTCGACCGGGAGCGTCTCGATCGCCTTCCAGTCGATCACTTCCCCGCCCCGGATCCGCTCGATCGTGTCGGGCAGCCGGCGGCGCGCGGCGTCGATCGCGGCCGCGTGCAGCCGCCGGATGGGCGCGACCAGCGACCGGGCCACGGCGAGCGCGATGGAGAGAGCGCTGAGCAGCGAAGCGATGACGAGCGCGGCGTCGCGAAGGGCGTCGGAACGGGCCAGGTTGGTCTGGAACCCGACCGAGTCGGAAAGCGTTTTGACGTGCTCCGTCAGGAGATTCCCGAGCGCGGCGCGTTTCGCCGCCGGCCCCCCGGCACCAGGGATGGTCGCCGCGGCGAACCGGGCGGCCTCCGCCCCCGGCGGCAACGACCGCCGAATCTGGGCGGTCAGCACGGTTTCCTCGGCGGCGGCGTACTGGGCGGCGGCCAGGATCGGCGGGTCCTGTGGCTGCCTGGACAGCGCCTCTTGCACCGCGAGACTCGTCCGCAGCGCCACGAGCGCCCTGGCGATGTCGGCCGAGGCGTCGAGATCCGGGCTGCCCGCCTGTCCGACCACCCCGGGAAACACTTCGCTGAGCGCGAAGACGAAGTCGTGGTAGCCACCGGTTTTGACGGCGGGCGACCCGGTCTCCTGACGCAGTTCAGCCAGCTTCCCCAGCTCGGTCTCCAGCGCCCGCGCGGTCTGCGGCGTGAGCCGCGCGAAGTCGGCGTCCTGCCGCACCGACGCCGCTTTCGCGTCCACCGCGCTGGTCTGCGCGGATCCGCCGTCGTGGATCATCTCATCGTCGACGAGCGCGCTGAGCTCGACGATCTCTTGCAGAACAGGCATTTGATCCCGTACGGCGCTGAGCCCGCCCGCCCTGGCGAGCTCGGCCTGCACCCGTACCCCTGCCAGCAGCAGCGCGACGAGCACGGGCAACAACAGCACTACGGAGATCTTGGTGCGCAGCCGCCACGTACTGGGATTCCAGTAGGTGTCGGCAGGACGGCGTCGAAGTGATTCGTCTTCTTTCATCTGTGGCGTGGCTCGATTCCTATCCGCGGCCCGATGAACGATTTCCAGAGTTCGTTTTTTCCCTGAATTCAAGCCAGGGACGTAACTCCGCCGCCGGGGGTGCTGTCAAGGAGTCGGCCCCGTTTCCCCTCGTATGCATCAGCTACGGAGGGTAAACGTTGTACCGCCCGGCTTTTTACCTTCGCAGAGGGTGAGCTACCCAATTTCTCGATCACCGTGTCCGTGAATTTCCGGCGACCATTTCTTGATCGGCCGGATTCGATCACGACCGATCCGTTCAAGTGACCGGTTCGCGCCCTTGAAACGCGAGCCGGTATGCGTGGGGGGCCTAAAAGGACTATCTGGTGGCAAGCGTATGAATCTGTCTCGTTCTGACGACCTCATCGCTCGGGAGCGGACGCATGACGCCGCGAAACTGGTCCGCCATGGTCTGTCTTTACCTTGACAGGGAAGAGAAGAGCAGTCTTCCGTCGTCGGTGTAGCCGGTGCCGCCTGGCTCGACACCAGGGTGCGCGACTCAGGAAGCCTTGCGGGCGCTGTGGATGTCGCCGCGTTCGTGACGGTGCAGCACGATGTCCTGGAAACCGCTGTCTCGCAGGGCCTCTTCCAGCGTCAGGCCGTTCGTCGCCACGACCACCAGCAGCCCGCCCGTGGCGAGACTCGCCGCGATACGGCCGAGAGGGCCGGGGTCGTCCAAGAATGCCATCACGATGTCGAAGGTCCCCATGACCGGCAACCGGGACGGCTGATGGACCTCGTAGGAGATCCCGATCGGATTCCGTTCCTCTTCCCGCTGCGCGACCGCGATCAGTACCTGGTCCGCGTCGACGCCGACCACCCGTCGCGCGCCCTTGCCGCGGAACAGCCGCGGAAAACGCCCATCGCCGCACCCGACGACCAGGACCGACCTGCCCGTCAGATCCGGCAGCGCGTCGAGCAGCGTCGTGGCCTGGTCTGCCATAGGGCCGACGCTAGCCGACGGCGTGTTCGTCCCGACAGGACCAAAAGGCCCCCTTCCTTGCGCCTAGCGCGAAGAAGGGGGCCTTTCAGGTACTTACTTACCAGAGCTACATCGCCCCGCCACTCGCGTCGTCGCGCTGCAGGACGACGTTCGACGGTGCGTTATGCAAGGGCTTGGCGCCGCGAGGCGCCTTCTTCCGCCGCGCCAGCTTGTTCTCCAGCCAGCTCGCGAACTGGGACAGGAGCAGGTTCAACACGATGAAGATGATCGCGACCACGATCAGCGAGGGGATCGTGTTGCCGTAGAGACCGGTGAGCGGTCCGGAAGCGCGGATCAGCTCGTCGAAGCCGATGGTCAGCTGACCGGCCAGCGCCGTGTCCTTGAGGATGACCACCAGCTGGCTCACCAGCGCGGGCAGCATCAGGGTGACCGCCTGCGGCAGCAGGACGTTCAGCATGACCTGGGTCTTGCGCAGGCCTAGCGCGGAAGCCGCCTCGGCCTGGCCCTTGGGTAGCGCCAGGATGCCCGCGCGGAACACCTCGGCCATGACGGAACCGTTGTAGAGCACCAGTCCGGTCACCGCGGCGAAAAGCGGGCGGATCTCGGCGTCGATGTCGGTGTAGAACGCGAACAGTGCTGCGGCGAAGACCATCAGCAACAGCACCGGAATCGCCCGGAAGAACTCGACGATCGCGCCGGCCGGGATCCGTACCCACTTGTGCTCTGAAAGCCGCCCGATGCCCAGCAGCGCCCCGATCGGCAACGCGATCACGATCGACAGTGCCGCTGCCTTCAGCGTGTTGAGCAGGCCGGGAAGCAGGAACTCGGTCCAGGTCGAACCCTTGATGAACGGTTCCCACAGCGCGCCTGCCCACTGGTTCTTCTCGTCGAACCCCACGTAGACGTAGTAGACGACCAGCGCCAGGACGAGGACGAAAAGAACGCTGTAGAGCCAGTTCCGCGCCCGCGCCTTCGGGCCGGGGGCGTCGTACAGGACAGCCTGTGTGCTCATCGCTTGACCTCGACCTTCTTGGCGACCCAGCCCAGCAGCAGGCCGAGGGGGAGGACCAGTACGACGAACCCGGCGGCGAAGACGGCGAAGACCAGGAGCAGTGAGTCGGACTCGTTCTCCACCATGGACGACATCAGCAGCGCCGCCTCGGCCACACCGATGACCGCTGCGACCGTGGTGTTCTTCAATAGCGCGATCATGACATTCGCCAGCGGCGCGATCACCGACCGGAACGCCTGCGGGAGCACGATCAGTGTCAGCACCTGGAAGAAGCCGAGGCCTAGCGCGCGAGCGGCTTCGGCCTGGCCGACGGGAACGGTGTTGATACCCGACCGCAGCGACTCACAGACGAACGTCGCGGTGTAGGCGACGAAGCCGAGGACCGCGAGCCGGAAGAAGTTGTCGTCCAACGACGTCGTCGACTCAGACGAGGCCAGGTTGAGCCCCAGAGTGGAGGACAACCCCAGCGACGTGAAGACGATGATCACCGTCAGTGGGGTGTTCCGGAAGATGTTGACGTAGGCGGTGCCGAACGCCCGCATGATCGGAACGGGACTCACCCGCATCCCCACCAGGATCGTCCCCCAGATCAGGGAGCCGATGGCGGAGAAGAAGGTGAGCTTGATCGTCATCCAGAAGGCGCCGAGCAAGTCGTAATCGGGATTGTCGAGGAAATCGAACAAGGTGCTCAACCCAGCCTCGGTATGGGAACGGTGCGCCGCTCTGCACGGCGCACCGTTCGATTCCTTTGGTTCAGCGGTTCAGAAGAACCGGATCAGGAGATTGCCGGGGGCTCGGGGATCTTGTAGCCCGACGGGCCGACGTTCTTCTCCAGAGCGGCCTTCCAAGCGCCGTCCTGCTGCATCTTCTTGATGGCGTTGTTGATCGCGGTGACGCTCTCGGTGTCGTCCTTCTTCAGACCGACGCCGTACTTCTCGTCGGTGAAGCCCTTGCCGACCAGCTTCAGCTTGCCGGGCTGCTGCGCGGCGTAGCCGGCGAGGATCACGTCATCGGTGGTCATCGCGTCGACGGTCTTGTTGAGCAGCGAGGTGACGCAGTCGGTGTACTTGCCGACTTCCTGCAGCTGAACTTCCTTGGCGTACTTGTCCTTGACGTTCTGCGCCGGGGTCGAACCCTTGACCGAGCAGAGCTTCTTGTTGCCGGTCAGCGACTCGGGGCCGGTGATGTCGGTGTTGTCGGCACCGACGAGCAGGTCCTGGTGTGCGATGAAGTACGGGCCCGCGAAGGAGACCTCGTTCTTGCGCTTGTCGGTGATCGAGTAGGTGGCGACGATGAAGTCGACCTCGCCCTTCTTGATCAGGTCCTCGCGCTGCGCGGACTGCGCTTCCTTCCAGGAGATCGCCGACTCCTCGACGCCGAGCTCCTTGGCGATGTACTTCGCCACGTCGACGTCGAACCCGGCGTAAGTGCCGTCGGCCTGCTTCTGGCCGAGGCCGGGCTGGTCGAACTTGATGCCGATGGTCAGCTTCTTGTCGTTCTTGGCCTTCGCCACCAGGTTCTTGGCGCCACTGGAGCCGCTACCGGCGTCCGACCCGCCACCACCACAGGCGGAGAGGGCGAGCCCGGCCGCCACGACGGCCGCGCTCATTCGCAGAACTCGGTTCAACCGCATTGTTCTCTGTTTCCTTCCGAATCTTGTCCAGCCATTACCGGCCGGCGGGGAAGTCCTTAGTGGGTCAGGATCTTTCCGAGGAAGTCCTTGGCCCGGTCGGTCTTCGGCTTGGTGAAGAACTCGTCCGGGGTGGAGTCCTCGACGATCTCGCCGTCGGACATGAACACCACCCGGTTCGCCGCACGACGGGCGAAGCCCATCTCGTGGGTGACGACGAGCATCGTCATCCCGTCTTTGGCGAGCGTGGTCATCACGTCGAGGACCTCCTGGACCATTTCCGGGTCCAGCGCCGAGGTCGGCTCGTCGAACAGCATCACCTTGGGGCGCATGGCCAGCGCGCGGGCGATCGCCACCCGCTGCTGCTGCCCGCCGGAAAGCTGAGCCGGGTACTTGTCGGCCTGGTTGGCGATGCCGACCCGTTCGAGCAGGTCCATCGCGGTCTTGCGGGCCTCGGCCGAGTTGACCTTGCGGACCTTCATCGGCGCGAGCATGACGTTCTCGACGATCGTCTTGTGCGCGAACAGGTTGAACGACTGGAACACCATGCCGACGTCGGCGCGCAGCGCGGCCAGCGCCTTTCCTTCGGCGGGCAGCGGAACGCCGTCCACCGCGATCTCGCCGGAGTTGATGGGTTCCAGGCGGTTGATCGCCCGGCAGAGCGTCGACTTGCCAGACCCGGACGGCCCGAGCACGACCACGACCTGCCCACGCGGCACCTCGAAGTTGATCTCCTTGAGCACGTGCAGGTCGCCGAAGTACTTGTTAACGGCGGCCGCCTTGATCATCGGCGCCGCCACCTCCGCGGTCATCTGGCCTCCAGGAGCGTTCGTTTGCAGGGGACTCGGCGGGGTCAGGCACCACGCGATGGCGGAAACCTACTCCCGTCGGACCGCTTGTAAAGGCGGCTTGACCAATACTTAGGGTTTCAAGTCCGTATCGTTCTCAAGCCGCCGGACGGCCCCGGTCCACGCCCGTCCGGCGCTGATCAGCCTAGACAAGACAGGGGTGTCTCGTAACCGGGGTCACACAAGATCTGTGACGCATCGTGACCATTACCGCATGCGGTGGCCCGCTCACTGGGCCGGATGGCGCAGTGGTGCGGGCAGCGCGAAAGGTGACTCACCCCATAGAGTCGTTCTTCAAGTCGTTGCAGCGGCGGGACGGCGTGAAAGGGAAAACACGGGTGCGGGTACTGCTGGTGGAGGACGACGACCGGGTCGCGGGTGCCTTGACGCCCGCCTTGACCAGGCGCGGCCTGACGATCAAACGGCTGGCCTCGGGTGCCGGTGTGCTCGACCTGGTGCACGAGGTCGACGTCGTCCTGCTCGACCTGGGGCTCCCGGACGTCGACGGGATCGTCCTGTGCCGCCGGATCCGCGCGGTCAGCGACGTCGCGGTGATCGTCGTTTCGGCGCGGGGCGAGGTCGACGACCGGATCCAGGGCCTGCGGTCCGGCGCCGACGACTATCTGGTGAAGCCCTACGACGTCGACGAACTCGTCGCCCGCGTCGAGGCCGTGCGCCGCCGCCGGGGCGAACGCCCGGCCGTGCCCGAACCGGCGGGCGTCATCCTGGCGGGTGACGTGTCCGTCGATATCGGGCGGCACGAGGTCCAGGTCGACGGCCAGTCGGTTTCCTTGTCCCGCAAGGAGTTCCAGGTGCTCGCGCTGGTGGTCTCGGCGCGCGGCGCGGTGTGCGCCCGCGATCACGTGCTGACCGAGGTCTGGGGCCACCGAGGTCCGGCCGAAAGCCGCTCGCTGGACGTCCACGTCGCCACCCTGCGGACCAAACTGGGCAGGCCCACGCTGATCGAGACCGTTCGCGGCGTGGGCTATCGCCTCGGCGGCGCGTTCGGCCCCGCAGAAGAAGGCTGAGCGAGTGCGCGTCCGGCTGCAGGGGATCGTGCTGACGCTGGTCGCGGCCCTCGTGTTCGGCCTCGGCATCCCGCTGGCGCTCAGCGTGGCGGCCAGTGTGCAGCTCGACCTCTTCCTCGACCGGCTCACCGACACCTCACGGTTCGCCTCGCTGGCCCAGCGCCCGCTGGTGGAGAACCGGCCGGACCTGATCGAGGACGAACTCCGCCGCTACACCGAGGTGTACGAGGTGCCGGTGGTGATCGTCAACCAGGACGGTGAGTCCGTGGTGAGCGCGCTCGGCGGGACGGGCGAGGCCGCCCGGATCAACCTGAAGGACAGCGCCATCGCTTCGCATCTGCAGGAGGCGCTGGCGGGACGGCGTTCGGAACCAGGCCCGCTGCTGATGCCCTGGGCGGACGAACCGCTGGTGCTCGCGGAGCCGATCCTGATCGACGGCGAGGTCCGGGGCGCGGTGATCACCCTGTCTTCGACGGAGAAGGCCCGCACCGAACTGCTGTGGTGGTGGGTGCTCATCGCGGCCGGCGCGGTGTTCGCGTTCGGGCTGGCGCTGGTGGTCGCGGTGCCGGTGGTGCGCTGGATCCTGCGCCCGGTGCGCCGTCTCGACGACGCGACCGGCGCCCTGGTCGCCGCCGTGGTCAGCGGGCGGGAGGTCCAGCGGGTGGGGGAGACGGGCGGGCCGCCGGAACTGCGCCAGCTCGAACGGTCCTTCGACCGGATGGCCGCGAGCGTCGACGAAGCGCTTTCCGCGCAGCGTGCCTTCGTCGCCGACGCTTCCCATCAGCTGCGGAATCCGTTGACCGCGTTGAAGATCCGGCTCGGCAACCTCGACGGTCATGTCGACGACGATCTGGCCACGGCCGACCTCGAAGCCGCCGTCGTGGACGCGCGGCGGCTCAACCAGATCCTCGACGAACTGCTGTCACTGGCCCGGGCCGAAGCCTCGGGCGGCGAACTGGTGCCGGTCGGCCTCGACGAGGTGGTGGGCGCCCGGGTCGCCGACTGGACCGTGGTCGGCGAGGCGCGCGACATCTCGCTGGTGTCGTCCGGGCTCGGCGGCGGGCTGCGGGTCCTGACCCCGGCACGGGGTCTCGAAGTCGTCCTCGACGCGCTGCTGGACAACGCGCTGAAGTTCTCCGAGCCGGGGACAGAGGTGAGCGTCGCGGTCGCCGCCGACGACGGGAAGGTGGACATCGCCGTCCGCGACCACGGGCCGGGCCTGCGCGACGAGGAACTGGAGCGGGCGGCGGACCGGTTCTGGCGCAGCACCGCGCACCAGAACGTGCCCGGTTCCGGGCTGGGGCTGGCGATCGTCACCGAGATCGTGACCCGCTCCGACGGGTCGGTACGGCTCGGGCTGCCCGAGGGCGGCGGCCTCGAAGTGACCGTGACCCTGCCGGTCGGTGCTAGTCCTTGATCGACCGGAAATAGCGCAGCGCGCCGGGATGCAGCGGTAGCGGCGAGGTCTCGATGGCCGGGTGGACGTCGATCGACAGCGCCGCCCCGGCCGCCTTGACCAGCTCGCCCCGCGCGTCGAACACCCCGCGTACCAGCGCTTCCGCGACGTCGTCCGGCATCGCGGCGGGCACGACCAGGAAGTTCGGCAGCACGAGCGTGGTCACCGGCGCCGAGAGGTTGTAGGCCGTCACCGGGATCGTCGCCGTCCGGTACACCGGGCTGGTGGCCCGCAGGTCGTCCGCGAGATCGGTGATGTCGAGCAGCCGCAGCCCGACCTGGTGGGACATCTCCGTGATCGACGGCGTCGGCAGCCCGCCGGACCAGATCACGGCGTCGACCTGCCGGTTCTTCAGCGCGGGCAGCGCGTCGGGGAGGCCGAGGTTGCGCCGGTCGACGGCGCCGGTCAGGCCGGACGCCTTCAACAGCTGCTTCGACAGGAACTCGACGCCGGAGTCCGGCGAGCCGATCGCGACCTTGTGCCCGCGCAGCTGCGCGAACGAGGTGATCGAGGAGTCGGCGCGGACGATCACGTGCAGGTAGTCGTCGTGCACCCGCGCCAGCGCGGCCAGCCCCGCGGTGTTCTCGGTGGCGACGTCGGCGGCCACGAACGCGACATCGGCCTTGCCCGTGCGCACCCGGGCGATGTTGTCCGGCGACCCCTGGGTCTCCAGGACCTCGGGGCGTTCGGCGTCCAGTTGCGCGGCCCAGGCGTCCGCCAGCGGCTGGGCGAGCTTGTCGTAGACACCGCCCTTGAGCCCCGCCGCGATGCGCACGCGCGCGCCGGACAGATCGGGTCCGCAGCCGGTGACCAGGGCGCACACCACGGCGAGCACCGCCGCCAGGACACCCGGTCTCCTCATGAGGGTCGATCGTGCCATGGAACCCCGCCCGCGTACCCTCGAAGGCGAGATGAGCGCGCGCACTTACCAGATCCGCACCTTCGGCTGCCAGATGAACGTGCACGACTCCGAACGTCTTGCCGGGCAGCTCGAAGACGCCGGCTACGTTCAGGGTGACGGCGAAGCCACACCCGACTTGATCGTGTTCAACACCTGCGCGGTGCGGGAGAACGCGGACAACAAGTTGTACGGAACCCTGGGGAGCATCCGGCCGCAGAAGACCGCGAAGCCGGACATGCAGATCGCCGTCGGCGGCTGCCTCGCGCAGAAGGACCGCGGCGAGATCGTCAAGCGCGCGCCCTGGGTCGACGTCGTGTTCGGCACGCACAACATCGGCGCGCTGCCGACGCTGCTGGAGCGCGCGCGGCACAACGCCGAGGCCCAGGTCGAGATCCTCGAAGCACTCGAGACGTTCCCCTCGACGCTGCCGGCGCGGCGCGAGTCCGCGTACGCGGGCTGGGTGTCGATTTCGGTGGGTTGCAACAACACCTGCACGTTCTGCATCGTGCCCGCGCTGCGCGGCAAGGAACGCGACCGCCGTCCCGGCGAGATCCTGGCCGAGGTCGAGGCGCTCGTCGCCGAAGGCGTGCTCGAAGTGACCTTGCTCGGCCAGAACGTGAACTCCTACGGCGCCGAATTCGGCGACCGTCTCGCGTTCGGGAAACTGTTGCGCGCCTGCGGTTCCGTGGAGGGCCTGGAGCGCGTCCGGTTCACCTCGCCGCATCCGGCGGCGTTCACCGAAGACGTCATCGACGCGATGGCCGAGACACCGAACGTGTGCCACCAGCTGCACATGCCGCTGCAGTCCGGCTCGGACCGGGTGCTGCGCGAGATGAAGCGCTCGTACCGTTCGGCGCGCTACCTCAAGCTTCTCGACCGCGTGCGCGAGTCGATGCCCGACGCCGCTATCACCACCGACATCATCGTCGGCTTCCCCGGTGAGACCGAGGAGGACTTCCAGGCCACGCTCGACGTCGTCGCGCAGGCCCGGTTCTCCACCGCGTTCACCTTCCAGTACTCGATCCGGGCCGGTACGCCCGCCGCCGAGATGGACGGGCAGGTGCCCAAGGAGGTCGTGCAGGAGCGCTACGAACGGCTCGCCGAACTGCAGAACGGCATCTCCTGGGACGAGAACAAGAAGGTCGTCGGCCGCCGCGTCGAGTTGCTGGTCGCGTCCGGCGAAGGCCGCAAGGACAGCGAAACGCACCGCATGAGCGGCCGCGCCCGCGACGGCAGGCTCGTCCACTTCACGCCGGCCGGGCCGCTGGTGGATCGTTCGGTGCGGCCGGGCGACGTCGTCGAGACCGTGGTGACCTACGGCGCGCCGCACCACCTCGTGGCCGACGGAGACCTGCTCTCCCATCGCCGGACCCGGGCGGGCGACAACTCAGAGGCCGGGCTGCGGCCGAAGACCAACGGCGTGACGCTGGGCCTGCCGAGTTTCGGGGCCCCGGCCGTCACGCCGGAACCGGTGAGCGGATGTGCGCTGTGACCGAACCGAAGAACCACCCTGAGATCGACGAACTCGCCGCCGAGATCGACGAGGTCGGCCAGCGGGCGGCCAAGACGATCGAGCTGGGCAGGCGCGGCTTCACCATCGCCGTGCTGGCGTTCCTGCTGCTGGTCGCCCAGCTGCTGCCGTGGGTCGGCGAGCACGCCGGCTGGGAAGTGGTGTTCGGCCGCGGCGGGGGGATCCCGCAGCTGTTCGCCGTCACCTCGACCGGGATCGGCGTGTTCGCTTCCGCCCTCGCGCTGGTGACCCGGCGCTGGTGGCTGGCCTGGGTCTGCGCCGCGGGCGGCTGGTTCGCCTCGGTCGACGGGATGCTCGCGATCTGGTCCCAGCAGTCCTCGCACGCGACCGGCGCGGCCGGTGGCGGACCGGGATTCGGAATGATCCTCGCCTGGTTCGCCACCGTCGCGCTGGCCTGCTACTGGATGCGGGCCGCCTTCTCGCGCAGCTAGACCACGCGCAGCGTGAGGTTGCTCGAGGTGTAGGCGCTCACGTAGAGCGCCGTTTCGGGGTGGTAGGCCCGCAGCGTGATCACCGCGCTGAAGGAGAAGCTGAGCCTCAGGGAGAACGTCGAGTTGGGCCGGCAGGTGGTGTCGGCGATGTTCACCCAGACACTGCCCTGAAGCTGCTGCACGATGATGGCTTCCAGGCTGTCCGTGCGGTCGGCCCGGTCACCGCCTTCGGTCTGCAGGCTTCCCTTGAGGGTGACCTTTTCGTTGACCTTCGCCTGCTTCTTACTGAGCGAGGCGTCGAGCTTCACCTTCTTCTTGCTGATTTCGGAAGAGGCCGGGACCGGTGCCGGAGAACCGATCGCCGACGCGGCCGGGGCGAGCCCGGCCACCAGGGCGCAACTGATCGCCACGGCGGCGAGCGCCCGGCGTACTGGGGGAATCAGTGTGTGGTTCATGATCGAAGTTGAGCACGGCTGAGCGCGGAGAGCGCCCGATTACGCACGAAGGTGCGAGGTGTCGCTCCACCGTGGAGTTACGCGCGCTGTCTTGCCTCGAGACTCCACCGATGTCATGAAAGGGTCTTTCAAGACAAAAAACGTCCTGAAAGACCCTTTCATGACACAACAGTAGAACCGGGACCTACCTACCGGTCCGCGATGGCGGCTTCCGCGGCCTCGAGCCACTCACGCCACTGTGCGGCCTGCTCGTCCGCCTTCTTCGCGCGCCGCGCGTCGCCCGCCGCGCGGGCCTTCTCCGCCTGCGACTCGAACTGCTCGACCCGCTCGCGGAACTGCGCCGCCCTGGCCTGCGCCTCGGGGTCGGTCCGCCGCCACTTGCTGTCTTCGGCGGACTTGATCGCGTCCTGCACGGCCTTCAGCCGGCCGTCCAGTTCGCGGATGCGCTCGCGCGGGACCTTGCCGAGGCCGTCCCACTGCTCCTGGATGCGGCGCAGGTGCTGCTTCGCCCCGTCGAGGTTCGCCGCGGGGTCGATCTTCTCGGCCTCGACGAGCAGCTCTTCCTTCTGCTGCGCGTTGGTCGCGAATTCGGCGTCCCGTTCGGTGAACACCGAAGACCGGCGGGCGAAGAACTTGTCCTGCGCGGCGCGGAATCGCTGCCACAGTGCCTCGTCGCTGTCCTTGGGTGCGCGACCGGCGGCCTTCCACTCGGTCATCAGGTCCTTGTAGCGGCCGGCGGTGTCGCCCCACTCGTCGGACTCCGAGATCTTCTCGGCCTCGGCGATCAGCTCTTCCTTGCGGGTCTTGGCACTGGCCCGCTGCTTGTCCAGCTCGGCGAAATGCGAGCCACGACGCCGGTTGAACGCCTCACGTGCCTTGGAGAACCGCTTCCACAGCTCGTCGTCGGTCTTGCGGTCGACGCCCTTGACGGTCTTCCACTCGTCCAGGATGGCGCGCAGCCGGTCGCCCGCGGCCTTCCACTGAGTCGACTCGGAGGCGAGTTTCTCGGCCTCGTCGGCGAGAGCCTGCTTGCGGGTGACGGCGGCCGCGCGGGCCTCTTCCCGTTCCTGCTTGGCCGAGGCCAAGGCCTTCTCGGCGTGTGCGATGACCTGATCGATACGTCCGCTCAGCGCGGCGAGGTCGCCCACCACGGCGGCTTCGGCGAGACCGCCGCGCAGCTGGGTGGCCGTCGCCAGCGCGTGCTTCGGGTCGCCCGCGCCGGACTCCAGGCGCGTCTCCAGCAGCTCGACCTCGGTACGAAGGTCGTCGAACCGGCGCGCGTAGTGGAGAAGACCCTCGTCCGGGCTACCGGCCTGCCAGACACCGATCGCACGCTCGCCGTCGGGCGTGACGACGTAGACCGTGCCTTCTTCGTCGACCCTGCCCCAAACGGACGGGCTGGGCTCGGCGGGCGGCACGGGGGGTGCGGCATGTCCGCCACCGACCGCGTGCGGCACCGGGTGCGGCGCCGGGGTGGCGGTGGGCGTGTTCTCCTGGGCCATCGCAGGCTCCTTATCGCCTGTACGCCCGCTGGCGCGGGCGCCCCGCCTAGCGGCGGGGCCGGGTAATGCGTTGCCGTCTTGCTTTCGGGGGTATCGACCCCTTGCGGCATTCAAGCAGCTCAGCGTCCACCGTGGAACCAGAAGAACCACCCGAAGGCAGTGATCCTACTTCTGGAGGACGCTCTGTGTCGGCCGGTTGTCGGTCGGTTGCGGGCAGGTGCGGGGCGGGAAGGTAACGTCGGCGGCCGTGATCCGCCGTGTCGCCGTGCTCCCGCAGCCCCCGCTTCTCATTCCCGAACTGGCCGCCGGAGCGGCGGACGAGTGCGCCGAGCTGCGCGAAGCCTGCCTCAGAGCGGTACAGCGGCTGACCGGCGCTTCGGAGGATTGGCTCGTCGTCGCCGCGGCCGCGGGCGCGCCGGAGGTACCGGAACACGCGAGCGGCTCGTTCCGGGGATTCGGCGTCGATATCGGCGTCTCACTCAGCCGGGTGACAGCGCCCGAAAGTGAACTCGCCCTGCCCGCGCTCGTGGCGGGCTGGCTCCGCGAGCGGGCGGGCGCGTCGTCGGCCCGGGTCCGCCTCGTCGACCCCGCCACCGCCCCTGACCAGTGCGATCGGTTCGGTCGCGAGCTGGGGGAGGCCGCCGCGGTGCTCGTGCTCGGCGACGGCTCCAGCCGGCACGGCCCCCGTTCACCAGGTGGAGAGGACGAGCGCGCGGAGGGCTTCGACGCCGGGATCCGTGACGCGCTGGCCAAGGCCGATACCGGGGCGCTGGCCGCGCTCGACCCCGCTCTCGCCGCCGGACTCGGGGCGGGCGGCCGCGCGCCTTGGCAGGTCCTCGCCGGTCTCGCGGCCGACGGGAACTGGGACGCGGAGGTGCTCTACTCCGCCGCGCCGTTCGGCGTCGGCTACCACGTCGCCGTCTGGGAGCGCGCGTGATCCGCCCGGTGGCGGTCGTCGGGCCCACGGCGTCCGGGAAGACCGCGCTGGCGGTGGACCTAGCCCTCACCCTCGGGGGTGAAGTCGTCAACGCCGACGCGCTGCAGCTGTACCGGGGGATGGACATCGGCACCGCCAAGGCGACGCCCGAGGAGCGGCGAGGGGTACCGCATCACCTGCTGGACGTCCTGGACGTCACCGAGACGGCGTCCGTGGCCGCGTACCAGCGCGACGCCCGCAAGTGCGTCGAAGACCTCCTCGACGCCGGCCGGGTGCCGATCCTCACCGGCGGCTCCGGGCTCTACATCCAGGCCGTGCTCGACGACCTCAAGTTCCCGGGCACCGATCCCGCGGTGCGCGCCCGGCTCGCCATCGAGGCCGAAGAACGGGGCGCTCCCGCGATGCACGCCCGGCTGACGGAGCTGGACCCGGTCGCGGCCGAGGCCATCCTGCCGACCAACGCCCGCCGCATCGTGCGCGCGCTGGAGGTCATCGAGATCACCGGCGAACCGTTCTCGGCGAACCTGCCGAAACCGGGACCGGCGCGCTACGACACCGTTCTGATCGGCATCGACCGCGAACCGGCCGAACTCGACGCCCGCGTCAACCGGCGGGTGGAGGTCATGTTCGAAGATGGTCTCGTCGGCGAAGTCCGGAACCTTCTGGGACAAGGACTCCGGGACGGGCTCACCGCATCGAGGGCTCTGGGCTACCAACAGGTGATCGCCGAACTCGACGGCGAAGGGGACTTCGCGGCCGCCTCCGAAGCCACCGCACAGGCCACCCGGAGGTTCGTGCGGAGGCAACGTTCCTGGTTCCGGCGGGACAAGCGCATCGAGTGGTTCGACGGTGGCTCGGAGCGACTGGCCGAGCGCGTCATCGAGGTGGCGGCCAAGTAACCTGAATCCCATGGGCGGCATCGAATTCCTTAAGGGACACGGCACACAGAACGACTTCGTGCTGCTTCCCGACCCCGACGGCCGCCTGGAGCTGACCGAGGCCAAGGTCGCCGCGCTGTGCGACCGTCAGCGCGGTCTCGGCGCCGACGGTGTGCTGCGTGTCATCCGGCCGGCCGCGCTCGGCGTCGAGTCCGAGGGCGCATGGTTCATGGACTACCGCAACGCCGACGGTTCGATCGCCGAGATGTGCGGCAACGGCGTCCGGGTCTTCGTGCGCTACCTGGTCGAATCCGGCCTCGTGAGCGAACGAGACTTCGTCATCGGCACCCGGGCCGGTGACCGGCCGGTGCAGCTGCACGCGGACGGTGCGGTGACGGTGATGATGGGACCGGCGACGATCACCGGGACCTCGGTCACCGTGGTCGCCGGACAGCCGTTCTCCGGGGTCGCCGTGAACGTCGGCAACCCGCATCTGGTGTCGGTCGTCGAGGACGACGTCGACGACCTGGATCTGCGCGACCAGCCCGATTTCGACGAAGACGTGTTCCCCGATGGGGTGAACCTCGAGTTCATCAACCTGCTGGGGGACAACGCACTGAAGATGCGCGTGCACGAACGCGGCGTCGGCGAGACGCGGTCCTGCGGCACCGGCACGGTCGCCGCCGTCGCGGCAGCGCTGCACCTCGCGGGCACGGACACCGGCGAAGCGACCGTCGACATCCCCGGCGGTCAGGTGATCGTCGAGGTGCGCCGCGGCGCGTCCACCCTGACCGGTCCGGCGGAGATCGTCGCCCGCGGTGAACTCGACGAAGCCTGGTGGGCCGGCCTCGGGTCCTAGCCGACCTTTTCGGCGACCGGCTCGCTAGGCAGGTCACGAAGCTTCCGAAGCGGGGAGAAGACCACCCACAGGAGCGCCGCGGTCTCGCCTGCCACCGCGACCCACAGCGTGTCCCGGATCCCGATCACCTCACCCAGGACACCGCCGAGCAGCCCGCCCAGCGGCAGCATTCCCCAGACGACGAACCGCACACTCGCGTTCATCCGGCCGAGCAGCCGGTCCGGGCAGACGGCCTGCCGGTAGGAGACCTGCGCGACGTTGTAGACGATGATCCCGAACCCGGCGATCATCGTGGCCACCGGGAACAGGATGATCCGCCAGCCCGGCTCGGCCAGCGGCAGCAGCAGGTAGAACGGCCAGGTCACCAGCGGAACGAGCCAGATGGACCGGGCCTGCCCGATCCGCCGGGTGATGGCGTTGGCGAAGATCGCGCCCGTGATCCCGCCCACCCCGCCGGTCGCGAGCACGAGGCCGACGGCCGCGGGGGACAGCCCCAGATCCCGGTTCAGGAACAGGATCTCCACCGCGACGAAGACGCCGTTGAACAGGTTGGCCGTCGCCGTGCAGGCGACGATCGAACGCAGCGCGGTGTCGGTGAACACGAACCGCAGTCCCTCGACGATCTGGGGGAGCAGCTTCGTGTCTTCGTGCCGCTCGGGCTCCGGTTCGACGGTGCGGATCCGCAGCAGGAACAGCGCCGAGGTGAGGAAACCGAGCCCGGTCGTCAGCACGGCGTTGGCCGCGCCGACCAGTTGCACCAGCCCGCCCCCGACACCCGGACCGGCCAGGAACGCCACGGACTGGCTGGCCTGGAGCTTCGCGTTGCCTTCGAGGAGATGCTCGCGGCCGACCAGCGTCGGCAGATACGACTGGTAGGCGATGTCGAAGAACACCGTCGCGGTGCCGACGAGCGTGGCGACCACGATGAGCTGGGTCAGCGTCAGCATCCCCGCCCACCAGGCGATCGGGATGCTGAGCAGCAACGCGGCGCGGACGAGGTCGGCCCGCAGCATCAGCGTGCGGCGCCGCATCCGGTCCACCCACACCCCCGCGGGCAGTCCGATGATCAGGAACGCCGCCGTCTCCGCCGCGGTCAGCAGCCCCATCTGGAACGGCGTCGCGGCCAGTACGGTGGCCGCGAGCAGCGGGATCACGGTATGCCCGGCGAACGCGCCGACCTGGCTGGCCGTGTCCCCCGCCCACAGGCGACGGAAGTCCGCATGGAAGAAGAGGGAGTCTCTGCGCACGAAGCCACCCTGGCGGAAGTGATTGGAAAGTGTCAATCACTTAAATCTCCTAGGCTGACGCGGTGCCCAAACCACGACGCGTCGCCACCGAGGCCGAGGCCGCGGCCATGGCCTCCGGAATAAGGCTGCGCATCATCCGGTTGACCTTCTCAGAGGCGTTGACCAACAAAGAACTCGCGGAGCGCTTGAACCGCGACCCGGCGACCACGCTGCACCACGTGCGCAGGCTCGTCGACACGGGCTTCCTCGAAGCGCTCCCGACACGGCGCGGCACGCGCGGAGCGAAAGAAATTCCGTATCGCTCGACCGGGTTGTCCTGGCATCTTGATTCCCAGGACAGGGGGATCGATCAGGCGGTCTTCGAGGCCTACCTGGCCGAGATCGCCGACACCGGATTCGATGACGTGCACCAGACGCGGTTGGTCGTTCAGGTGCCGGACGAGCAGATCCTCGAGCTCGAAAGCCGGCTGAACGAGCTTTTCGAAGAGTTCCTCGCCCGGCCGGTGGATACGAAAGCGAACCGGACGGCGATCTACCTGTCGAGGTATCCCAGCAAGTAATGAATTCGGTCCCGCCGCCGAAACGTGGGACCATGGAGGCACGATGACGGAACTGACACACAGAGACAACGACGGCCGGGACCTGAACGACAAGGACCCTTCGACCGGCGAATTGGAGCTCGAGGACCGCGCCTCGCTCCGCCGGGTAGCGGGCCTGTCCACCGAACTCGCGGATGTCACCGAGGTCGAATACCGGCAGCTGCGCCTGGAGCGCGTCGTTCTGGTCGGTGTGTGGACCGAGGGCACCGCCCTCCAGTCCGAGGCCTCGCTCGCCGAGCTCGCCCGGCTGGCCGAAACGGCCGGTTCCGAGGTGCTGGAAGGCCTGGTGCAGCGGCGGATCCGCCCAGATCCCGCCACCTACATCGGCTCGGGCAAGGTCAAGGAACTGCGCGGCATCGTCGACGCCACCGGCGCCGACACGGTGATCTGCGACGGTGAGCTCTCGCCCGGCCAGCTGCGTCAGCTGGAGGAGAAGGTCAAGGTGAAGGTCATCGACCGCACCGCCCTGATCCTCGACATCTTCGCGCAGCACGCCAGCTCCAAGGAAGGCAAGGCCCAGGTCGAACTGGCCCAGCTCCAGTACCTGATCCCGCGGCTTCGCGGGTGGGGTGCGGCGCTGTCCCGGCAGGCCGGTGGCCGCGCCGGTGGCGCCAACGGTGGTGTGGGTCTGCGTGGCCCCGGTGAGACGAAGCTCGAAACCGACCGCCGCCGGATCAGCAAGCGCGTGTCGAAGCTGCGCCGCGAGATCGCCGCGATGGACACCATCCGCGAGACCAAACGCGGCCGCCGGGTGGCCAACGAAGTGCCGAGCGTCGCGATCGTCGGTTACACCAACGCCGGCAAGTCGAGCCTGCTCAACGCCCTGACCGGCGCCGGTGTCCTGGTCGAGGACGCGCTGTTCGCCACGCTGGATCCGACGACCCGGCGGGCACAGACCGCCGACGGCCGCACCTACACGCTGACCGACACCGTCGGTTTCGTCCGGCACCTGCCGCACCAGCTGGTGGACGCGTTCCGGTCGACGCTCGAGGAGGCGGCGAGCGCCGACCTGCTCGTGCACGTCGTCGACGGTGCCGACCCGACGCCGGAGGAGCAGGTCAACGCGGTGCGCGAGGTGCTCGCCGAGATCACGAAGCGCCGTTCCGAGCCGCTCCCGCCGGAGCTGCTGGTGATCAACAAGGCCGACGCCGCCGACGAGGTGTCGCTGGCCCGGTTGCGGCACCAGATGGCCGGTTCGGTGCAGGTGTCGGCGCGGGCGGGCACCGGTATCGCCGAGCTGGCCGAAGTGATCGCGGAGCGGCTGCCGAGGCCGGAAGTCCTGGTCGAGGCGCTGATCCCGTACTCGCGAGGCGAACTCGTCTCCCGTGCCCACGCCGACGGTGTGGTGCTGGAAGAGGAACACGTCGAGGCCGGTACCCGGATGCTGGTCCGTGCCCGCCCGGATCTCGCCGCCGCACTGGGCGAATTCCAGACGGACGGCTCCGCTCTGTAGGCAGAACGGGTAAGTACGTGAAGGCCCCCTTCCTTGCGTTAGGCGCATGGAAGGGGGCCTTCACGTATCCGAATCACTCACGAGCCTCAACCATGCGATACCGCAGCCTCCCGGACGGACGACACGTGTGACTGCGCGGACGACACCTGTGACCTGACGGACGACACCTGTGACTGGATGGACGACACGCCCGCAGCCGGGCTTCACCCCGTGTCGTCCGTCTGAACACGCTCGCCGTCCGCCTGGACACGCGTGTCGTCTCTCCAGTCACGCGAAACCGCCGCCTGCGCACCGGCCGGCAGACCACCAACGCCAAGCAAGCGAGTCCTTCACGGACCAGGCCGGGCTCGCGTCGCGCGGCCTCACGAAGGTGGCCTTCGCGACATTTCGCGGCCTTTCGGCGGTCGCACCGAACTGGGCGGCGTCCCGGACGTCTCCGTAGTGTGGGGCTTCTGGGGTTCCACGGTACGGAGGTCGATGTGCGGGGGCTTTTCACGGCGGCGGTCGTGCTGGGGGCGTTCGTCGGCGGGGCGGTTCCCGCTGTGGCACAGGAAGTGCCGGCGCCACAGCCGGTGTGCACTAACCGCGAATCCCGGCTCAGTGAACTGTCCGGCCTC
Source organism: Amycolatopsis sp. lyj-112 (assembly GCF_046549055.1). Lineage (NCBI taxonomy): Bacteria > Bacillati > Actinomycetota > Actinomycetes > Pseudonocardiales > Pseudonocardiaceae > Amycolatopsis > Amycolatopsis sp. lyj-112. Next base: position 722,583 of record NZ_JAJPWS010000001.1, read on the forward strand.
GTGTCGGACGGCGAGCGCCTGTACGCCCTCAACGACGGCGGCACCAAGACGCAGGTCCACGTGCTCGGCCGTGACTGCAAGGTCCAGAAGGTCATCTCGGCCGCGACGGATCCGTACGACGCCGAGGATCTCGCCCGCTCCGCGGACGGCACCCTTTGGCTTTCGGACACCGGGGACAACCGCAAACAGCGGGAGACCGTCGCGCTGATCTCGCTGACCCCGCAGGGCAAGGCGGCGGTGCACCGGCTCACCTATCCCGATGGCGCGCACGACGTCGAAGCGCTGATCATGGACCGCTCGGGGACGCCGTATCTGATCACCAAGGACATGTTCGGCGACTCGAAGGTGTACCGGCCGTCCGGGCCGCTCGCCAGTCCCGGCCCGACCCCGCTGGAGAAGGTGGGGTCGCTGCAGATCAAGGAGACCACCACTCAGGGCGGGCCGGTCGGCTCGATCGGTTCGATGACGGTGACCGGGGCGGCCTCGATGTCCGACGGTTCGGTGATCGCGTTGCGCACCTACACCGACGCCTATCTCTACGCCGTCACCGACGGAGACGTGGCGGCCGCGCTGCAACGCGAACCTGTGCGCGTTCCCTTGCCGAACGAAGGGCAGGGAGAGGCGCTCGCGTTCGACCCGGACGGGACCCTGCTGTCCGGCGGCGAGGGCGTCGGGCAGCAGATCCGCGCGGTGAAGGGCGCGGCGAGCCTCGCTGTGGAGGCGGCGAAATCCGAGGGCAGCACATCGGGCGGGACGTCCGCGGCAGGCAAGGACGGCGCCGGGTCCGGCTTCCCGTTCATGCAGGTCGGCATCGCCGCGATCGTGCTGATCGGCGGCTTCCTCCTGGTCGGCAAGCTCCGCAAACGGCGTGCCTGACTGAAGCCGAAGCGGCCGAGCCTGACCCGCGTCGTGCCGCCGACGCGGGATCCCGGCGTGCTCCGGTTCCGGACTACAGCCTGCGGAGAACGGCGACGACCTTGCCGAGGATCGTGGCGTTGTCACCCGGGATGGGCTCGTACGCCTCGTTGTGCGGCATCAGCCAGATGTGGCCGTCCTTGCGCTTGAACGTCTTGACCGTGGCTTCGCCGTCGATCATCGCCGCCACGATCTCGCCGGGGTCGGCGGTCGGCTGCTGGCGCACGACGACCCAGTCGCCATCGGTGATGGCGGCGTCGACCATCGAGTCACCGGTGACGCTGAGCAGGAACAGCTCACCCTCACCGACGATCTCCCGCGGCAACGGGAAGACGTCCTCGATCGCCTGCTCGGCCAGAATCGGCCCACCGGCGGCGATCCGGCCGACGAGCGGCACGTACGCGGCCTTCGCGGCCTGCGGATGCTCGACGTCGATGCCCATCGGGTTGTCGTCGGTCCCGGCCAGCACTCCCACCGCACGCGGGCGGTTCGGATCGCGTCGCAGGTAGCCCTTGCGCTGAAGGGTCTGCAACTGGTGCGACACCGAAGAGGTGGAGGTCAGCCCGACCGCCTCGCCGATCTCACGCACACTCGGCGGGTAGCCGAACCGGCTCACCCACAGCTTGATCACGTCGAGCACCTGCTGCTGCCGGACGGTCAGGGTCTCGTCCACCTCGTAGACCTCGGGCAAGGCGCGCACCTTGCCCGAGCCCCTAGGCGCGCTACCCGCCTTGCTCACTTTAGCCACCCTGTCGCTCCTTCATCTCCTGCGTCGCCTCCCAGTTCGTCCGGTCTCCCGGACCGACTTCGCGTGTCCTCGCCTGTCTTCGCCGGTGGCGGACGATCTCCACGTCCACGGCACCGACGGCGCCCACCACGGCAGACGCCCTGGTCAACGACGTTAGCCCGCCGGGACGACGATTTCAAACATCTGTTCGATGGACACGCCGTGTCGCTCGATTTTTGTCGGTGGGAGGTGGTAGACATTCGCACGGGCGTTCGATAGAACGTCTGTTCGATCTTGGTCGGCCCGGCTCCTCGCCCGGATCGGCCGTCCGGGGTCGGACAAGTGCCGGACCTGAGTGAAGCAGGACTTGCAAGGAGGTTCCGATGTCGATTCTGGCCGATCGCGGACTGGTGCGTCCCAGTTCTCCCGGGCCCGTTCCGGCAGGGGTCACCCGGCCTGTGCGGGTGGTACGGGGCAGGCGGGCCGAGCCGCTGCGCCCGCCGACCCGTGCACGGGTCGTGGCGGGCCGCCGCCCCGGCGTGGCCACAGTCGCCACCACCGCGCCTGGGTGCCCCGCGCCCCGGCTACCGCTCAGGTGGCCGTGGCTCGCCGCGATGGCCTTGCTCGTCGCCGGGGTCATCACCGGATTGGGTCTGTTTATGGCCGGCGTTCCGGGTGTCGCGGTCCCCGAACGGACCACCACGGTGTCCGTTTCGACGGGGGAGACGCTGTCGGATCTCGCCGCGCGATTCGCGCCAGGAAGCGACATCGGCGCGGTCGTCGCCAAGATCAAGGAGCTCAACTCCCTGGAAGACGTCGTTCTCGTGCCCGGGTTGCCGCTCACGGTCCCGGTCGCGGCCGAGGTAGCCGACGGCGGGAGGTGATCACGCGGGCCCCTTTCCGGGCTCGCGAAAAGGTCCCCTTTCGTGTCCGATCGACCCTGTGGCCGCGCTTGCGCGGGCCCGACCTGCGACCTAGTCTCCACCGCTATATGTAGTAGTTACATGGCTGTAGTTGGTCCATAGCTTGGGGTAGACTCGGTACCAGTTGTCCACAGCTGGCCGGTGTCCATCCACCGGATGTCCACAGATCGATCCCCATGTCGATCTTCCCCGCCGCGCGTGGCGGAGGGACGGGCGTCCGATCGGGACCGGCCGGCGCGGAGGGGAAGGTGATCGGCGGATGAGGTGCCCGTTCTGCCGGCATGCGGACTCTCGGGTCGTCGACTCCCGAGAGGTGGATGAAGGTCAAGCGATCCGGCGGAGGCGCTCTTGCGCCGCGTGCGGCCGTCGCTTCACCACTTCGGAGACGATGGTGCTCGCCGTCGTCAAGCGTGCCGGGGTCACCGAGCAGTTCAGCCGGGACAAGGTGGTCCGGGGGGTGCGCCGCGCCTGCCAGGGCAGGCCGGTCGACGACGACGCGCTGCAGCAGCTCGCGCAGCGGGTCGAGGAGTCGATCCGGTCGGCCGGACTGGCGGAGATCCCGAGTCACGAGGTCGGCCTGGCGATCCTGGGTCCTCTGCGTGAACTCGATGGTGTCGCGTATCTCCGGTTCGCCAGTGTCTACCGCTCCTTCTCCTCGGTCGAGGACTTCGAGAAGGAGATCGCGGACCTTCGTGAGGCCATAGCCGCCGCACCGGACGAGAGCGATCAAGACGCGAAAGACGGCTGATGCCGCCTCCCGCGCGGGAGTGAGGGAAGACCCATGACAGACACCGTGGGAGCAGGCAACCCGGCCACAGCGCGGACCGGTGGGAAGAAGCAGGCGGGCGGGCTTTCCGTGCGACGCGTCTTCACCACCGAAGGCGTCCACCCGTACGACCAGGTCACCTGGGAACAGCGGGACGTCGTGATGACGAACTGGCGCGACGGCACGGTCAACTTCGAGCAGCGCGGGGTCGAATTCCCCGAGTCCTGGTCGGTCAACGCGACGAACATCGTCACCAGCAAGTACTTCCGCGGCGCCGTCGGCTCGCCGCAACGCGAGCAGAGCCTCAAGCAGCTGATCGACCGCGTCGTGCTCAGCTACGTCAAGGGCGGCCGCGAACACGGCTACTTCACGAGCCCCGCCGACGCCGAGGTCTTCGAGCACGAGCTGACCTGGATGCTGCTGCACCAGGTGTTCAGCTTCAACTCGCCGGTGTGGTTCAACGTGGGCACCACCTCGAAGCAGCAGGTCTCGGCGTGCCAGCCCTATGACGCGCTGGTCAACACTCCCGGCGGCGCGGTTCCCATCGGGCGGATCGTCGACCTGAACGCCGTGGGCGCCAAGGTCTACGACGCGCATGGCCTGACCAAGGTCATCGCCACCAAGGCGAACGGGATCAAAGAGGTCCTTCGCCTCACCACCAAGTCCGGTCACCGCCTCGACGTGACCGCCGATCATCTCGTCTGGCGCGCGACCGGGGGAGGAGGCTCCTTCGTCCCCGCCGGTGAACTCCGCGCCGGAGACACTCTCGAATGGCACCGGCGCGACGCCTTCGGTGAGGCCGAGATCAACGAAGACGACGTGGCCGAAGCGGCGCTCGCGGGGTGGTTGCAGTCGGATGGATTCGTCGGCCAATACAACGGGACCAACCGGTCGCTGACGATCGAGGCCATGACGGTCACCGATGCCGAACTCGCCTGGGTCCAGCGCGCTCTCGACCGTGTCTTCCCCGATGTCCACCGCCACGAGCGGAAGGTCGAGACGCAGGATAAGACGCTGGACTGCCGGCGCACCCGGCTTTACGGGACCAAGCTGGAATCCTTCGTGAGCGGCTGGGGACTGCGTGCCCGCGGCTGTGACATGACGGTCCCCGAGGATTTGAACACCGCCCCACTGCCTGTGGTCGCCGCGTATCTCCGGAGCATCTTCCAAGCCGAGGGCTACGTTTCCGCGCGTGAGAGGTCGACGCTGGTCGGGCTCGACATGATCGGCGAGGAACTGATCCGCGGTATCCAGCACCTTCTCGCGAGGTTCGGCATCTTCGCCAGGGTCGGGCGCAAGATCGAGAAGCGGGAAAACCGGCACGACCTTTGGGGAATCCGCATTCAGAACGCGGGTGACCGCCGGATCTTCGCCGACACCATCGGCTTCCTCGACCCGGTCAAGGCGGCGAAGCTGGAGGCGTCGTTCGAGAAGCCCGGCCGTCCGGCGCTGGAGACGAAGCGACTGCAGATCGTGAGCGTCGAAAGCCGCGGCGAGATGCCGGTCTACGACATCCAGACGGAGTCCGGCGAATACCTGTCCGGCAATCTCCGGGTCCACAACTGTTTCATCCTCGCGGTCGACGACACCATGGAGTCGATCCTCAACTGGTATCGCGAGGAGGGCCTGATCTTCAAGGGCGGCTCCGGAGCCGGCCTGAACCTCTCCCGCATCCGTTCCTCGCGCGAGCTGCTGTCCTCCGGCGGCACCGCGTCCGGCCCGGTGTCGTTCATGCGCGGCGCCGACGCGTCCGCGGGCACCATCAAGTCCGGCGGCGCCACCAGGCGCGCGGCGAAGATGGTCGTCCTCGACGTCGACCACCCGGACGTCGAAGAGTTCGTCCAGACGAAGGCCCGCGAAGAGGAGAAGATCAAGGTCCTCCGCGACGCCGGGTTCGACATGGACCTCTCCGGTTCGGACATCACCTCCGTCCAGTACCAGAACGCGAACAACTCGGTGCGCGTCTCGGACGAGTTCATGCAGGCCGTCGAGTCCGAAAGCGACTTCGGCCTGCGGGCCCGCATGACCGGCGAGGTCATCGACCGGGTCGACGCCAAGAAGCTGTTCCGCACCATCTCGCAGGCCGCCTGGGAATGCGCAGACCCGGGGCTGCAGTACGACGGCACGATCAACGACTGGCACACCTGCCCCGAATCGGGCCGGATCACCGCGTCCAACCCGTGCTTCCCCGGCGACCAGCGGGTGGTCACCGACGCCGGCCTCATGCGGATCGGCGACCTCGTACGCCAGGCAGCGGCTGGTGAACAGTTCGCCGTCTACACCAACGACGTGACCCATGCCGATGACCCGGTGGCCAGGGTCGTCGCCACAGAACCGACGAGGTACATGGTCACCGGCACCAACGAGATCGTCGAACTTCGTTTCAGCGACGGTTCACGATTGCGGTGTACACCCAACCACCGGGTATGGACCGAAAATCAGGACTGGGTCCACGCCGATCAGCTCACTGCAGAAGACCGGGTCGTTCGATCGGTCGAATATGCTCCGCGTCCCTACGCTTCCGCGGCGTTGCCGCCGCTGGCGGTGCAGGTGGCGCATCGGGCTCGCGGTAAGGCTCTTCGCGCGGTACCAGAGAAGTGGGACACCGGACTGGCTCATTATCTCGGCTGGCTGGTCGGAGACGGTTGCCTGACAGATGCGGGCGCGACGACGGTTTACGGGAGTGAATGGGAGCGCGATGTCCTCATGCCGATGCATCGCGCCCTGCTTGCCTCGATCACCGGTTTCGAGAGCAAGCCCAGCCTCCAGCGCAACGGCACGGTGCAACTCAGGACTATGCGGGGTCGTTTTGGACTGATGCTCAAGGCATTGGGGGTTTCGACAGGGCGTTCTCCTGCCAAAGTGGTTCCGGAGTCGATCTACGTCGCCCCTGAGGAAATTGCGGCCGCGTTCCTGCGTGGCCTCTTCGACGCCGACGGTTGCGTGGTGAACCAGGAAAAGAAGGGCACCCGGTACGTCGGCCTCGGCAGCCGCTCCGAGGAACTCCTGATCGGTGTCCAGGAGTTGCTGGCCAGCCTTGGTATCCGGGGGCGTATCTACCGCACAGGTACTAAGGCGGTGTCGTTCCGGTATGTCACCAAGAGCGGTGATGAACGCGTCTACGGTAGCGACGGCGAGAGTCTTGACCTCCGGATCACTGGCAGGCATATGGCGAAATTCGCCGAGCTGATCGGATTCGAGCACAGTGAAAAGTCCGCCAAACTGGCTGATGTCACGGCCCATCACGGCCACTACTCCGTCGACGAGACGGTTCGGCTGGTTTCCCGGGTTTCTCGAGGTTTCGAGACCACGTTCAACCTGACCGAGCCCCGCAATCATTCATACATCGTCGGCGGGACTGTGGTCGCCAACTGCTCCGAGTACATGCACCTGGACAACTCCAGCTGCAACCTCGCTTCGCTGAACCTGCTCAAGTTCGCCACCGCGGACGGCGGGTTCGACGCCGAGTTGTTCGCGAAGGCCGTCGAGCTGGTCATCACCGCGATGGACATCTCGATCTGCTTCGCGGACTTCCCGACCGAAGCGATCGGCGACACCACCCGCAAGTTCCGCCAGCTGGGCATCGGGTATGCGAACCTCGGTGCGCTGCTGATGGCGCTCGGGCACGCGTACGACTCCGACGGCGGTCGCGCGCTCGCCGCCTCGATCACCTCACTGATGACCGGCGTCTCGTACCGGCGCTCCGCCGAACTGGCCGCGGTCGTCGGGCCGTACGAGGGTTACGCGCGCAACGCCGAGGCGCATCAGCGGGTGATGCGCAAGCACGCCGCGGCCAGCGAACTGGTGCGGACCTATCACACCAACGACGCCTCGATCCGTGCGCTCGCGACGCAGGAGTGGAAGCGCGGCGTCGAACTGGGCGAGGTCAACGGCTGGCGCAACGCGCAGGCGAGCGTGCTGGCGCCCACCGGAACCATCGGTTTCATGATGGACTGCGACACGACCGGGATCGAGCCGGACTTCTCGCTGGTCAAGTTCAAGAAGCTGGTCGGTGGCGGGTCGATGCAGATCGTCAACCAGACCGTGCCGCGCGCGCTGGCCTCGCTCGGCTATCCGGAGGAGCAGGTCGAGGCGATCATCGAGTACGTCGCCCAGCACGGCCACGTCGTCGACGCCCCCGGTCTCCGCCGGGAGCACTACGAGGTGTTCGACTGCGCGGTGGGGGAGCGGTCCATCGCGCCGATGGGACACGTCCGGATGATGGCCGCGGTGCAGCCGTTCCTGTCCGGCGCGATCTCCAAGACGGTCAACATGCCTGAGTCGGCGACGGTCGAGGAAGTCGAGGAGATCTACTTCCAGGGCTGGAAGTCCGGCCTCAAGGCGCTCGCGATCTACCGCGACAACTGCAAGGTCGGCCAGCCGCTGTCCACCGGCAAGAAGGACACGGCCAAGAAGGAAGAGCCGGAGGCGGAGAAGGTCGTCGAGTACCGGCCGGTCCGCAGGCGCCTGCCGAAGAAGCGCCCGAGCCAGACGGTGTCGTTCACCGTCGGTGGCGCCGAGGGCTACCTGCACGCCGGCTCGTACCCGGACGACGGGCTCGGCGAGATCTTCGTCAAGCTGGGCAAGCAGGGTTCGACGCTGTCGGGCGTGATGGACGCGTTCTCGATGTCGATCTCGGTCGGCCTGCAGCACGGGATTCCGCTGGAGTTCTACGTTTCGAAGTTCTCCAACCTGCGTTTCGAGCCCGCGGGGATGACCGACGATCCGGACATCCGGATCGCCACCAGCGTCATGGACTACCTGTTCCGCAGGCTCGCGCTGGACTACCTGCCGTACGAGAAGCGCGCCCAGCTGGGCATTTTCACCGCCGACGAGCGCTCGGCGCAGGTCGAGGCGACCTACGGTGGCGGCACCGCCCCGGCCACGGAACCGGAGAACGTCGAGATCGAAGCTCTCCGGTCCACAGTGGACTCGTCGGCCGCGGCGCCCACCAGGCGGCAGGCGCACTCGACGGCGGAACTGGTGGAAATGAACCTCGGTACCGCCTCCGACGCGCCGCTCTGCATGACCTGCGGCACCAAGATGCGGCCCGCCGGTTCCTGCTATGCCTGTGAGGGTTGCGGAGCCACCTCCGGCTGCAGCTGAGCTCCGAGAAGTGTCATGAAAGGGTCTTTCAGGTCAAAAAGTGTCCTGAAAGACCCTTTCATGACACCAGAGGGCACTGTCCGCGCCGAGGCTGAGCCCTATCGCGCGAAGTCGAGGATGAGAGTGGCCGCCGCCAGCGCGAGGAAGGTGACGGGGAAGTAGATGTTGTAGAGGACGCGGGCGCGTACGTGGGTGACGACAGCACCGACGTAGAACAGGACCAGCCCGATGGCGGCCGCGGTTCCGAGGAGGGGCACCCAGAGCAGGCCGATCAGCAGTCCTGCGGCCCCGGCCGCTTTCAGCGAGGCCAGCGGCGGGATCCAGGACTGCGGGACATCGACCTCGGCGGAGTTCTTGAGGACGAACGGGACACGGGCGAAATCGGCGGCGGCGATTCCGGCGTTGATCACGATCGTCGCGATGGCCACGGTGACGTAAGCGGAGGACATGCCCCCTGGACGAGGCCTACGCCCGAAACGTGACAGCGCTCAGCTTCGCCACCGGTCGAGGACCGCCTCGATGGCCGAGTGGATGCGGTCGCGGGCGGCCTGGCGTTCGACGCCGGCCATGAGGAGGTCGTCGTAGTCGGTGTCCAGATGCCGGATCGAGGCGACGACGGCGAGGAACACCGCCTGCTCGGCCAGGGCCCGTCCCGCCGCGGACCGGCCGACCCGGCCGCTGCCGCGCAGGCCGGCGTGTTCGGCGATGGCCCGGGCCCGGTCCGGCGGGCAGCCGGGGAACATCTCGGTGATCGCGCTGAAGAACCGGGCGGTGAAGTCGACGTCTTCCAGTACGCGCCGTTCGCGATCGCGGCCGCGGCGCCGTTCGCGGACGTCTTCGTCGGCGTAGCACTGTTCCTCGGCGGCGCGCAGGGCTTCCTCTTCGATCAGGATGCCTTGCCGCTCTTGGCGTTTCCGTGGCCGGTTGAAGCGCATGACCACGGCGGAAAGGCGGCTCGCCTTCTTCGCGCGGCGGGTGAGCGTGGCGTCGCCGGAGGGCAGGAACACGAGGTGACCCAGATCGGCGCAGTCGAGGCAGTGCTTCGCCTCGTTCTCCAGGAACAGCAGATCGCCGGTGCCGCCGCAGTCGGCGCATGTCCAGTCTTCGAGCGCCACCCAGGCGATGAGGTCGGGGGCTTTCCGTTGCCGTGCGACGACTTGCGCGTGCTTGGCCTCGGACAGGCCGGGCACGATCCAGTGTGTCCGGAACAGCGGCTCAAGACCGGCGAAGTCGCCTGAAGTCACGGTCAGCGGGGCCCGGTCCCGGGTCGCGCCGACGTGCTCGATCTCCGAACCTTCGAGACCCTTCTGCGTCACCCAGCGCTGAAGCGCGCCGAGCGCGAAGGTCAGCTTCTCCACGTTCACCGGCAACGCCGTGGTCAGAGCGGGGATCCGGCCCTGCTGCCAGCCTTTGAGGACGTTCTCCGGAAGCCAGCCGATCCCGGTCAGGATTTCGAGCGCCGTCACGGATTTTCGCGTGGACAGCAGCTTCTCCGCCGTCTCCACGACGCGCTGTTCCAGTTTCGCCTCGCCTTGCATCGCCGGAAATCCTACTGGGCGGTGGTTTCGGCACGTGCCCGGTAGGCCCGGATCTTGGCCCGGTTGCCGCAGCGTTCCATCGAGCACCACCGGCGGTTGCCCGAGCGTGAGGTGTCGAAGAAGAGCAGATAGCAGTCGTGTGCGGAGCATTCGCGGACGCGGCCGGCCCGCTGGCCGGCCACGAGTTCGATGGCGTCGCGCGCGACGGCGCCGAGAAGTTGCTCGCCGGTGATCGGCGGTGCCCAGTCGAGCCGTCGGGTCGCCGGGTCGATCCGGGGTCGCGGGGTCTCCGCGGTGGCGTCGTTCAGCAGCGCGAGGTCGGCTTCCGACGGCGGTTCGCCGTGCGCGAGGGCGGGAGCCACGCGGTAGAGCGCGTCGCGGAGTTCCTTGAGTGCGGCGAATTCGGCGGGCCGGATTCGGACGTCGGTCAGGGGAGCGGTCAGGGCCAGCCGGGATCCGGTGAACCACTCGGCGAGGTCGGCCGGGGCGTGCGCGATTTCGTAGCGCTCGTACGGTCCGGGGCCGCCGGTCAGCATGAGTTCGAGGCTGAGGCTGCCCGGGTCGAACCGGTAGCGCTCGCCCTGGGTGTTGACGAGCAGTCTTGTTCCCGGAGTCATGTAACCACTATAGTCGGTTTCGGAAACCGGGTAAGACGGTTACAGAGGGGCGGGGTCATGATCGGGAAGACCAAGGACGCGGGCTGGGAGATCGGCGTGTCCAAGACCGTGCCGTATCCGCTGGACGACGTCTGGGACTACCTTTCGGGCGCCGGACTCTCGGCATGGCTGGGCGATGTGCGGCTGGAGCCGGAGAAGGGCGCGCCGTACGAGACGGCCGACGGCACCGTCGGCGAGATCCGCGGTTACCGGGAGCGCGAGAAGATCCGGCTCACCTGGCGGCCGCGGGGCTGGGACCACGACAGCACGGTCCAGGTGGCGCTTCGCCCCGCCGGCCCCGGCAAGACGGTCGTGGTCTTCCATCAGGAGCGGCTCGCCGGACCCGAGGAACGCGCCACGCAACGCGAGCACTGGCGGGCCGTGCTGAAGGTCGTCGTCGACGGGCTCGGCGACTGATCAGGACAGTGCTCCTCAGGACAACGCTTCTCAGGACAGCGCCCGCCGCGCCTGCTCGCTCAGCGCGTCGGTGATCCGTTCGGGGGGCAGGCCGAGTTCGCCGGTCTGATAGAGGAAGACCTCGGGTGCGAGCGGGGCCAGCAAGAGGTCGGCGAGCGCTTCCGGGTCTTTCGCTCCGGCCTGTTCGGCGAGGAAGCGGACGTGCGTGCGCCACAACCGGTAAGGGCCGGTGGTGAACCGCGAATGCCCGACCTCGGTGCCGAGCACGAGGTGTACGTGCCGTTCGAGCAGGCCGGTCATCGCCGCGTAGAACGCGGCCAGCCGCTCGGCGGGCGGCGCGCCGGGGCCCAGCGGGGGAGGCCCGGTGAGCAGCCGCTCCTGGAGTTCCCGCTCGTGTTCGTCCAGTAGCGCGACGGCGATCGCCGAGCGATCCGGGTAGCGGCGGTACAGCGTGGCCCGGCCGACGCCGGCCGCTTTGGCGATGTCTTCCATGGTGACGTCCGCTGCCGGGCGTGCGGCGAAGAGTTCTTCGGCGACCTTCAGGATCTTCGCGCGGTTGCGGGCGGCATCCGAGCGTTCCCGTCCCGGACCATTCGCGAGGAGATCATCTGTCGGCATCTCCGCAGCCTAGGGAATATCCGGACACGACGTCCACTTGTACCCGGGGAAGCAAGTGGACGTCGTGTCCACTTCCTGGGTCCGGGAGGCCCGATGAGCCACCTTCTCCACCTCGATTCCAGCGCCCGCACCGCGTCGTTCTCCCGCGAGCTGAGTGCTCGCTTCGCCGACGTCTGGCGCGCCGCGCACCCTGGCGCGGGCTACACCTATCGCGACCTCGCGGCCGACCCGGTGCCGCCGATCGGCCAGGCGTGGACCGAGATCTGCGACGCCGTCCTCGCCGGCGAGATCACCGACCCGGCGGCCTACGCGTCGGTGGTGACGACATCCGGGCAGCGCGACGCGTGGGCCGTGATCGAGCCGCTGCTGACCGAACTGCTCGCCGCCGACGTCGTGCTGATCGGGGCGCCGATGTACAACTTCTCGATCCCCGCCGGCCTCAAGTCGTGGATCGACCAGGTGACGTTCCCGAAGATGTCGTTGGCGGGCAAGGCCTTCGTCGTCGCCGGGGCCCGCGGCGGCACCTACGCGCCGGGGACGCCGCGTGAGCCGGTCGATCACCACGAGCGCTACCTGCGGGACTTCTTCGCCGGCCATTACGACGTCCACGACGTCACGTTCCTGCACGCCGAACTCACGAACGCGCTCGTCGACCCGCGGCTGAGCCCGCGCGACGCCGAGCGTGCCGCGTCGAGGGAAGCGGCGCTGCTGGCGGTGGAAAAGCTGGCCTCGACCGGAACGGCCGCCTGATGGCCTGGGGCGTCCTGATCCTCGCGGGGATCGTCGAGGTCGCCTGGGCGCAGAGCATCAAACCCACGGAGAACTTCACCCGGCTCTGGCCGACCGTGCTGTGTTTCGTGCTCGGCGTCGCGGCGGTCTACCTGCTTTCGAAGGCGATGGACTCGCTTCCGGTGGGGACCGCGTACGCCGTGTTCACCGGGATCGGCGCGGTGGGCGCGATCGTGTTCGGCGTCGTGGTCCACAAGGACCCGCTCAGCTTCGGGCGGTTCGCCGCGATGGCGCTGATCGTGGGCGGGGTGGTGCTGGCGAGACTGACCTCGTGAGCCCGGATGTCATGAAAGGGTCTTTCAGGACAAGAAGTGTCCCGAAAGACCCTTTCATGACACGTCAGGCGAGCTTCTCCCACAGGAATTCGAGCATCAGCGCCCATTTGAACGCCAGCTGCTCGTTGTCGGCCGCCGCGCCGTGCCCGCCCTCGATGTTCTCGTGGTAGCGCACGTCGTGGCCCTGCTCCAGCATCCGCGCGACCATCTTCCGCGCGTGGGCGGGGTGCACCCGGTCGTCCCGGGTGGAGGTGACGAACAGGACCGGCGGATACGCGCTTCCACCCTGTCCACTGTGGACATTCTGGTACGGCGAGTACTTCCCGATGTAGTCCCATTCCGCCGGGTCGTCGGGGTCGCCGTACTCGGCCATCCACGACGCACCCGCGAGGAGCTTGTGGTACCGCTTCATGTCCAGCAACGGCACCTGGCTCACGATGGCGCCGAACAGGTGCGGGTAGCGCGTGAGCATGACGCCCATCAGCAGCCCGCCGTTGCTGCCGCCCTGGATGCCGAGGCGGTTCGCTTCGGTGATGCCGCGTTCGACGAGGTCGGCGGCGACGGCCGAGAAGTCCTCGTAGACCTTGTACCGCTTGGCCTTGGTGACCGACGTGTGCCAGCCGGGCCCGTATTCGCCGCCGCCGCGGATGTTCGCGACGACGTAGGTCCCGCCGCGCGAGAGCCAGCCCCGGCCGATCACGCCGCTGTAGCCGGGGGTCAGCGAAACCTCGAAGCCGCCGTAGCCGGTCAGCAACGTCGGACCGCCGTCAGCACCGGAGGGGCGTACGACGAAGTACGGGATCTTCGTGCCGTCCTCCGACGTCGCGAAGTACTGCGAGACCGTCATGCCCTCGCTGTCGAAGAACACCGGAGCACGCTTGAGCGCCTCGACGTCGCCGCCGACCTGCCCGTAGCTCAGCGTCGACGGCTGGGTGTAGCCGCTGGAGTCGAGCAGGTACTCGTCGCTGACGTCGGGATCGGTGCCGGTGATCTCCGCCGTGCCCAGCTCCGGGGCGCCGGCCAGCGGTCGTGACGACCAGCCGTCGCCCGGCGTGAGCACGCGCAGTTCCGTCCGGACGTCGGACAGCGTCGAGAGCAGGAGGTGATTGTGCGTCCACGCCCAGTACTCCAGCGACGTGTGCGCGTCGGGCGTGAAGAGCGTCGTGAAGGTGCGCTCGCCGGCCATGAAGGCGTCGAATCCGGACGCGAGCAGAGCGCCGGTGGGGTAGGTGGTGCCGTTCACCGTCCACTCCGAACGGAGCCGGATCAGCAGCCATTCGCGGTGTGAGGACGTTTGCGCGTCGTCGGGGACCTCGATCCGTTCGAGCCCGCCGGACGTCCGCAGATACCGCTCGGTGCGGTAGAAGTCGATCGATCGGTAGGCGAAGTCGCGCTCGTAACCCTCGGTCGGGTCATGGTGCGCGGAGACCGAGACGTCGTCCGGCTTGCCCTCGAAGACCACCGTCGCCTCTTCGAGCGGGGTGCCGCGGCGCCATTCCTTCGCCAGCCGCGGATAGCCCGAGCTGGTCAGCGTCCCCGGCCCGAAATCGGTGCCGATGTAGACGCGGTCGCGGTCGATCCAGCCGATCCGGGTCTTGGCCTCGGGCACGAAGAATCCGTCTTCGACGAACCGGCGCTCGTCGAGGTCGAACTCGCGGACCACGGTCGCGTCGGCGCCGCCGCGCGAGAGTTCGACCAGCGCGATGTCGTAGCCGGGCCGCAGCACGGCCGCGCCCTGCCACACCCAGTTCTCGCCGTCGGCCTCGGCCAGCGCGTCGACGTCGAGCAGGAGCTCCCACTCCGGCGCGTCGAGCCGGTACTCCTCGAGGGTGGTGCGGCGCCACAGGCCGCGCGGGTTGGTGGAGTCCTGCCAGAAGTTGTACAGGTACTCGCCGCGGCGGCGGATGTACGGGATCCGGTCGTCGGCGTCGAGGACCTCGCGGACCTCGTCACGGATCCCGGCGAAACGCTCGCCGGTGGACAGCTCCGCCAGAGCTTCGGCGTTGCGGGCTCGCACCCAATCCAGCGCTTTCTCGCCGGTCACGTCTTCCAGCCACAGGTACGGGTCCTCGTCACTCATGCTGACAGTCTCGCCGGGACGGCCGCCCCGGCGCCACCAGGACGCCGTTTTCGGCAATCGTGTTCACCTGACTCCCTCGTCGGTATGCTGATGACTCGCAAGCGGGGGGAGACCATGGCCGACACCGACGAGGTACCCAGGCCGGCCACGTCCTTCGGGCCGCCCTTGGTGGCGCGGCTCCCGGAGACCTCGTACTTTCCGCCGCCCCCGCCCGGAGGGCCCCGTCCGGTCAAGCCCCCCAACCGGGCCGGTGCGCTGGTGGGCGTGCTCATCGTCGCGGTCCTGACCGTCGCCGGGATGGCGATCGCCAGGCCGCCGACGGTCGACGGCCAGGCCATGGCGGTGCCCGGCGCGCTCACCTCGGAAGGGGCGAAGGCGCCCGCCGGGAAGGCCAAGCCCGCGCCGAAGGAGGTGCGGGAACTGGAGACGAACCCGCTGCTGGCCGCGGGCGTGGTCCTCGGCGAGGTCACCTGCCGGCTGCCGCCGATCAGCCGTGACCCGGCGAAGCTGGAGACGTACTACAAGACCTTCGCGTCCTGCCTCGCCGATGCCTGGAAACCGGCGCTGGAACAGGCCAACGAGCCGACGCTGACGGCTACCGTGCAGGTCACCCTCCCCGAAACCAGCGCCTGCGGGGAGGCGCCGAGCAAGAACGAGGCCGTCGCCTACTACTGCGGCGGCGACACCACCATCTACGCGCCCACCGAGTGGATGCTGGGCGACGCGGGCCTCGAACGGTCCCGCCACCTCGCCACGATGGCCCACGAGTACGGCCACCACGTCCAGCGCTCCAGCGGGATCCTGTCGGCGGCCGCGGAGAAGATGACCTCGCCCGAGGAGAACTCCCCGGCGGACAAGGAAGTCGTCCGCCGTATCGAGCTTCAGGCCAACTGCTTCGGCGCGCTCGCCCTCGCGGCCGCCGCCGGACGCGGGTCGATCAGCAACTCGCTGGCCAACGCGGCGCTCGCCGACTACGGGCGCACCGACGACAGTGACACCCACGGCAACAGGCGCAACCAGCTGAAGTGGGCGAAGGCCGGGTTCAGCGGGAAGTCGACGGCGTCGTGCAACACCTGGGCTGCGCCGGCGCAGGAGGTCGGCTGACCGATGACCGACGACGTGATGATCCAGATCAACGAAGGTCTCCAGCTCCACATTTCCGGCGACCGCGCCGGTGCCCGCGAACGGTTCGCCTCGTTGTGGGTGCGGATCGGCGAAGACGGCGATCCGCTGCATCGCTGCGCCCTCGCGCACTACATGGCCGACGTCTGCGACGACCCTGTCGACGAATTGTCCTGGGATCTCCGCGCGCTCGCGGCGGCCGATTCGCTCACCGACGAACGCGCGCAGGAGTACCACTCGACGCTGGCCGTACGCGGTTTCTACCCGTCTCTGCACCTGAATCTCGCCGAGGACTACCGCAAACTCGGTGATCACGGGGCCGCGAAGACCCACTGGGAGCTCGGGCAAGGGACGTTCGGCGCACTCGGCGACGACCCCTACGGCGCCGGGATCGTCGAGGCCTACCGCGCGCTCGCCGCCAGACTCGGCATCGAATCGGACTCTCCGGACTTTCGCCGACGGCGGTCAGGCCATAACCTGGAGTGACTCTGGTCACCCATCCGGGAGGAGCGCGTATGCGGATTTCCGATCTGTTGCGGAACAAGGGGGCGGCCGTCGCGACCGTCTCGCCGGAGACGAACGTCACCGATCTGCTCGAGAGACTCGCGGAGCACAACGTCGGTGCCCTCGTGGTTGTCGACGCCGAGGGCGGGATCGTCGGGATCGTCTCCGAACGGGACGTGGTCCGGCGTCTCAACGAACGCGGACCCCAGCTGCTCGACGGATCGGTGTCCGCGATCATGACGAAAATGGTCGCCAGCTGCACCCCCGAGGATTCGGTGGACCAGCTGTCCGTGCTGATGACCGAACGCCGCATCCGGCACGTCCCGGTCGTGGTGGACGGCAGGCTCGCGGGGATCGTGAGCATCGGCGACGTCGTGAAGACGCGAATGGAAGCACTGGAGAAGAGCCAGGAGCAGCTCGAGGCCTACATCTCGCAGGGCTGATCCCGCTCCGGCAAGTGCTATGAACGACTCGTTACTTGCAAATTTTGCAAGTAACGAGTCGTTCATAGCGTCCGGCGGGCCGCTACTCGCGCCACCCAGCCAGCTCGACCCCCTTCGCGACGTCGACCCGGTACCCGAGCGTCACGACGCCCTTCGCGCCCGAAGCCAGGGTGAGCCGCCAGGTGAACTCACCCATCTCGGTCCGCTCCACCGGTTCGGGCACGGCGCGGACTTCGCGGACCACGATCGCTTCGTCGCGGGATACCGGCGCCTGGTCCAGCACGGTCACGATCGCTGCGCGCGGGCCATGGTTGACGATCGTCGTGGTGTAGGCGGCTTCCCGTTTGCGGACTCCGGACAGCGTCGCCTTGCTCGCCGTGCGGTGTGAGAGCTCCCGCTCGACCCGGATCCGGTCGTCCACCCCGAGCGCGAGTTCGAGTTCCTCGCCCGGCGCCCAGACGTCGAGCCGCGTGGTGCCGACGAATTCCGTCTCGTGGAACACCGACGCCTTGCCCGCCCGCAGCGTGTGCTGGGAGGTGTTGACCACGGTCGCCCGCAGGTACGCCTCCGTGGACCGGGCCGGAGCGGTGATGTAGCCCAGTTTCGCCGTCAGATCGAGCTGCGCCAGCGTCGTGCGATGACCCTGCGCGCCCGAAGGCACCGCCACCGGACGCCCCGGCCGGTAGGTGACCGCGGTGGTGCCCTGTTCGACGGCGGCGGTCCGCACGGCCATCGCGGGCGCCGCGGCCTGCAGGTCCATCGCTTCCGGGATCCCGCCGCCCGCCGGAGACGCCCCGCCGTAAGCGGCACGCCGCATCCCGCCGGGCTCGGGAATCGGACGCACCCGGTCGAGGAACCACGGTTCGAGTTCCGGGACCACCACGGTGGTCGCCGGGCGCGCGGTCGAGAGTGACAGGTCGCATTCGGGCCAGTCCTCGCCGGTGTACTGGGTGATCAGCCCGTACCAGGTCACGGTGACGTCCTCGCCGCGGACGCGGACGTCGTAACCCGGCTCCCAGCTCGCGTTCGCGACCACATAGGACAGTTCGAGCCCGATCTCCGCGCCGTCCTCGCCGCTTTCCAGCTCGACCGTGACCCTGGCACTGTCCACTTCGGACACGCCCTGCTTGGCCTTGATCTCGCGGTCCAAAGCGCCGAGGTCCTCGCGGAGCCGGTCCAGCCGGATGCCGAGTTCGCGCCGTTTCCCGAACGCCTCGGCCAATTGCGCGCCGAGCGCGTCGGTGACCTCCGCGACCCGCGGCGGTTCCGCCGTGCCCGCCGCGAGCGCCTTCGCGAAGCTGCCGCCACTGCGCTTCGCCACGCCTGTCAGCAGATCGACCTTCGTGGACTCCGCGGCGACGGCGTCCGCGACCTCGTCGACGACGGCCTGATCGGCGCGACGCCGCTCGATCAGCGCCCGGAGAGCGGCGTCGGCGGGCACGGGATGCCGTTCGACGGCGACGTCGACCCCGGCGATGACCGCCGGGCCGGAACCGGTGACGCGGACCGAATCGGCGTCCAGGTTCCAGGGCAGCCCGGCGAAACCGAACCGCGTTTCCCCGTCGAGGCGAGCGGAAGCCCTTCGCGTGATCCGGGCATGGTGCGGGTAGACGGTGACGGCGACGATGGGCGCTTCCACGGTGGTCGGCATGCCACCGACGTTAGTCTCTTGACACCTGTTCGGGTGGCCGGAAACCTCAGCTGGGTCTTGCCCGCCTTGCCCGGCTTTGGGGGTCACGTGAGAGTCGCCAGACTCGCCGCCTTGTTCACCGCCGTACTTGTTCTGCCAGCGACGGCTTTGCCCGCCCAGGCGGACGCGCCACCGGCGCCGGTCTTCAAGGACGGTCAGGCACAACCGGTGTTCGATCCGGCCGACGTGATCCGCGAGAACGTCTGGGTCACCGCGCCGGTCGACAGCGACGGCGACGGCAAGGACGACCTCGTGCACGCCGAGGTGGTGCGGCCCCGCGCGACCCAGCAGGGCATGAAGGTCCCGGTCGTCTACCAGGCGAGCCCGTACTACGCGGGCGGAAACGACGTCGCGAACCACAACGTCGACGTCGAGCTGTACACACCCGGCGCGAAGCGTGCCCCTGCGGGGCCCCGGATCGCGACCAAGAGCGTCGGCCCGAACGCGGCGGCGATCAGCTGGCGCTACCAGGACTACTTCACCGCCCGCGGGTTCGCCGTGGTGTACGGCGAATCGCTCGGCAGCGGCCAGTCCACCGGCTGCCCGACCACCGGCGACGTCAACGAGACCATCGGCGCGAAGTCCATTGTGGACTGGCTGAACGGCCGCACCTCGGCACGCGACGCCGCGGGCAAGGCCGCCGTCGCGGACTGGAGCACCGGCAAGACCGGCATGATGGGCGTCTCCTACAACGGCACGCTGCCCAACGCGGTGGCCAGCACCGGCGTCGAGGGACTGGAGACGATCGTCCCGATCGCGGCGATCTCGAGCTGGTACGACTACTACCGCAACGACGGCGCCGTCGTCGCGGCCGGCGGTTTCCAGGGCGAGGACGCGGATGTGCTCGCGGAGTACGTCCACACCCGCCAGGACCGGTCCGTCTGCCGTGCGCTCATCGACAGCCTCACGGTGGACCAGGACCGGATCACCGGCGACTACAGCCCCTTCTGGGACGTGCGGAACTACCGCAACGACGTGAGCAAGGTGCGGGCCTCGGTGCTCGTGGTGCACGGCCTCGGTGACTGGAACGTCAAGACCGACCAGGGCACCCGCTGGTACGAGGCGCTCAAGCAGCACGGCGTCGAGCACAAGATCTGGCTGCACCAGGCCGGTCACGCCGACCCGTACAGCCTTCGCCGCGACGTCTGGCTCGCGACACTGAACAAGTGGATGTCGCACTACCTCTACGACGTGGACAACGGCATCGAGCGCGAGCCGAAGGCCACCATCCAGCGTGAAGACAAGTCATGGGTGGACGAGCCGGAATGGCCGCTGCCCGGCACCCAGGACGTGAAGCTCTACCCGTGGCCCGGCGGTTCGTCGAAGGGCACCCTCGACACGCGCAATTCCGTCCCGGGCAAGCCCGCCGTCGAGAAGCTGGCCGACGACGCGAGCAAGACCGTCGAGCAGCTCGCGAACGCGACCTCCTCGGGTAACCGGCTGCTCTACTCGACCACCGCGGCGAAGCAGGCCGTGCGTCTCGCCGGTACCGCGAAGGCCGGCCTCTCGGTGTCCTTCGACAAGCCCGCCGCGAACGTGACCGCGGTGCTCGTCGACCGCGCCCCGGACGGGACGGCCAAGGTGATCAGCCGCGGCTGGACGGACCCGCAGAACCGTCGCGACCCCGCCCGCACCGACCCGATCACGCCTGGTGAGCGCTACCAGGTCGAGGTCGAACTGGTCGCCAAGGACTACCTGCTCGCGGCCGGGCACAAGATCGAGTTCCTGCTGGCCTCCAGCGACCACGACTACACGCTCCGGCCGAAGCCCGGGGCGGGGGTCTCGCTCGAACTGAACCGGACGTCGCTGGTGCTGCCGGTGGCCGGTGGCAAGCCCGCGCTGCGCGCCGCCTTCGGCTGAGTCACCCCGTTTCACCCCGAATGCCACGTCCCGCGGGACGTGGCATTCGGGGTTTCCTCCTCAGAACCAGTGCAGGCAGTGCGGGGGACGCTCGGCGCGGAAGAGCGCGTCGGCGAGGGCGGCGGCGTCCTGATGGTGGGCCCGGATGTGCCCGGCCCGCACGAGCTTGCTCGGGGCGGTGCCGCCGAGGTAGATCGAGCCCAGGTCGCTCACGTCCAGGGACAGGTCGGGCTCCCGGTCCGTCGCGACGCAGACGGCCTTGCCGTCCCGGACGGTCAGCAGGTAGCGGCCGTGCTCGCCGAGGAACGGGTCGTCGACGTCGAGGACGAGCTCGCCGTCGGTGAACCAGCCGCGCGCGGTCAACGCGCGCGGGATGTCCAGGAGCCGCACCCAGAGCCAGTCGGTGTCCTCGGTCACCTGGCCGGCGCGGAAGTCCGTGAGCTGCCAGCGCAGCGGGTTTTCGGGCGGGACCTGCTTGAACACGACCCGGGTGACCAGGTCGTGTTCAAGCACGAACCGGGCCAGCGCGGTGGAGACGGCGTCGTCGGTGGCGATGGTCTCGTCGACCGTCAAGGTTTCGAGGTCGGCGAGCGAGTAGACGGTGTACCCGTCCGGGACACCGTCGGCGTCACGGTGGACGGCGACGTAGCGCGGTGCGGGGGAGACCGGGGCCTGTCCCGCGCCCTTGGCCCACCAGCGGTGCGGCCGGGACAGCGCGCCGGGCTGTGCGCGGCGGTACCGGTCGTAGACCTCTTCCAGGATCTCGCCGCACTCGGCGCGGCGCAGCAGCTCGATGGAGCCGGTGTCCGTTCCCCGCGCCCGAGGTGCGGCGAAGGCGGCCTGGTGGCGTGGCACCGTCAGCCGGGACGTGTAGGTCGCCGGTCCGTAGCCGAACCTGCGGTAGATCAGGGCCTCGGAGGACAGCAGGACCGAGAGGTATTCTCCGCGGGCCCGCACGTCGGCGAGCTGATGCCGCATCATCGCGGTGAGCACGCCTTGGCGCCGGTGCGAGGGCAGGACGCCGACGGTGGTCACCCCGGCGACCGGAACGAGGATCTCGCCGGGCAAGGTGAGTTCGAAGGAGTACGCGGCGGCGGTGCCGATGGGCCGCCCGTCCGCCGCCAGGGCGAACAGGCCGCGGTCCATTTCGAGTGCGGCCCAGAGCCCGCCTCCCTCGGCGGGGGCGTCCGGGAAGCGTGCGAACGCCGCATAAAGGGTGTCGACGAAGAGGTCGTAGTCCTCGTCGGTGGTGGGACGGATCTCCACTGCTGCCGCTGCCTTCCGTGTTCCAGGCACCACGGCTCGTGGTGTCCCGCCACAGTGCAGCGTCGAGCATCGTCCGGGTCAACCGAATTACGGCCTTGTACGGAAAATGTATTTCCACGGGCTTTGCTCCTCCTCAAGTCCGGCTTCCCCACCCGATGGAGGTCTTTATGTCCAGGTTGCGCCGCTTCGCAGTGCTCGCCGCGGCCACCGTCCTTCCCGCGCTCGGCCTGGCACTGGCCGGAACGGGCCAGGCTTCGGCCGCCCCGAACTTCCAGGTCCCGTTCAAATGCGGCGTGACGGTCACGGCCGCGACGTTCAGCGGGCACAGTCCGGCGAACTCGGTCGACTTCCAGAAGTCGGGGATCACCGGCATGGCGGTCCTGGCGTCGTCGGGGGGCACCGTCACCCGGGTCGCCAACGAAGGCAGCACGAGCTACGGGCGCTGGGTCGAGATCGACCACGGTGGCGGCTGGCGCACCCGGTACGCCCACCTGACCACCCAGTCCGTCTCGGTCGGCCAGGCCGTCAGCCTGGGCAAGCAGATCGGCACGGCCGGGGCGACCGGCGGGGTGTCCGGACCTCACCTGCACTTCGAAGAGCGGCTCAACGGCGTGGTGCAGAAGGCGAAGCTGAACGGCGTCGCGGTGCCGTACTACGCCCACACGAGCTTCACGAGCAAGAACTCCTGTGGTGGCAACCCGTACGAGGCCACCGAGGTGTGCGGCAGCGGGTTCTCGGTGGTCGACTCGCAGGCGCTGGCCGGGGGTTCGGGTACGGCGTACCTGCTCTACAACGCCTCGACCAAGGCCAACTGCGTGACCACGCTGAAGGCGGTCTCGCTCGGTACCGCGTCGCCGGTGTCGTCGTTCCTCGAAGTCCAAGGCTCGGCCCGCACGACCGACTCGGGCAACTTCACCTACTACGCCGGCCCGGTGAAGAAGACGGCCGCCTCGACCTGCGTCAAGTGGGGCGGTTCGGTCGGGTCGAACACCTACGAGAGCCCGTTCGAACACTGCGACTGACCCTTGTCCGAGCATGCTCGCGGCCGGGCACTGTAGATCATCCCTCCGACAGGATCCGGCCTCCTCGGCCGGATCCCGCCGATTTGTGCACAACGGTCCTGGTTGTCCACAGATGTGTCCTGCCCCCACCCCGCGGCCCTTTCCCCGCCGCAGGGTGGGGGGCATGACCACATCCACCCCGACCGGCAGGTCCAAGGTCAATCTGACGGATCCGGCGGACCTGCTCGCCGCGATCCCGTACCTTCTCGGGTTCCATCCCGAGAACTCCGTCGTCCTCTTCGGACTGAAGGGGCCCGAGCGCAAGCAGCAGGGCCTCATCCTGCGCGTCGACCTTCCACCACCGCGCCTGGAGAACCACCAGACGCGCGACCTCGCGGCGAGGCTCGCCGCCACCACCCACACCGGCGCCCTCGTGGCCGTGATCGGAGGCGGAGCCGCGAGCACGGGCGGACGACTACCCCGGCGCCGGCTCGTCCGGCGCCTCGAAGCCGACCTGGCCGAGTACGACATCCCGCTCCTGCACTCCGTGTGGGCGCCGCGGATCACCGCGGGCGCGAAGTGGGGGTGCTACCGCGAGAAGGACTGCGGCGGGATCGTGCCCGACCCGAGGGATTCGCTCGCCGCCGCCATCATCACCAGCACCGGTCAGATCACCCGCGACAGCCGGGAAGAGGTGGAGCGCCTCTTCGAACCCGGACCACCGGAAACACTCGCCCGGCGGTCCGATCTCCTGAACCGCCTGGACGCGCCGCCCTGGGACGACGGGGATGTCGTCGGGGCGGGGCTCACCGAGGTGAACGACGCGCTCGTCCGGATCCTGCGCGGCGACCGGGAGATCACCGACGAGAGGGCCGTCCGGCTGGCCTGGGCGCTCTCACTGGTCGAGGTCCGAGGTGCCTGCATGCTCACCGCCGCCCCCGCGGATTCGGAACTCGCGCGGACGGCGGAAGATCTCTGGCTCCGCCTGATCCCGGAACTGCCCGAACCGGAGTCCGTCGAGGTCCTGTGCCTGAAGGCGCACGCCGCCTACGTGCGCGGAGACCTGGCCGTCGCCGGGATGGCGCTGGCCAGGGCCCGCGAAGTCGACCCTGGGCACGGGCTGACGAAGATGCTCACCGCCGGGCTGAACTCGATGTTCGACCCGTCCGGGCTGGCCGGAGTGATCCTGGCGCAGAGGGAGAAGGAAGCGCCTGAGCTCAGCCTCGAGCGGCCAGGCGGGCCGTAGTCCCTGTTGGTGAACCCGCGTCCGCGATCGCGCCGGAAGGGCGCGACCTGGTCATGTCTCTCACGTTGGCGGGCAGGGCGCCCTGCCACCGCGATAGCGGGGCCTTCGGCCGGGGCGGGTTCACGCGTTTGTCCCTTTTTTCGGAGTGCATCTCAGCTCCGCCTACAGACTCTTAGTGAACTCCCACGCGTCGGCCACGATGCCGTTGAGATCGGTGCGCTCGGGCTTCCAGCCCAGTTCGTCCCCGGCGCGCTCGCTGGAGGCGACGAGCACCGACGGGTCGCCCGCCCGACGAGGTGCGACCGCGGCCGGGATCTCGTGACCGGTGATGCGGCGGCAGGACTCGATCACCTCGAGCACCGAGAAACCGGTGCCGCTGCCGAGGTTGTAGATGCGGTGCTCGCCTTCCGTCGCGTGGCGCAGGGCCAGCTGGTGCGCGTCGGCGAGGTCGACCACGTGGATGTAGTCCCGGACGGCGGTGCCGTCCGTGGTCGGGTAGTCGTCACCGAAGATCTGGATCCGCTCGCGGTCCCCGGTGGCGACCTGGAGGACGAGGGGGATCAGATGGGTTTCGGTGGTGTGGCGCTCGCCGAAGGTTCCGTAGGCGCCGGCGACGTTGAAGTAGCGCAGGCTCACCGCGGCGATGCCGTGGGCCCGCGAGAACGACGTGATCGCGTGGTCGATGGCCAGCTTCGTCGCGCCGTAGGTGTTCGTCGGCTGCGTCGGCGCCGTCTCCGGGATGGGGGAGACCTCGGGTTCGCCGTAGGTGGCCGCGGTGGAGGAGAAGACCAGGCGCTTCGTGCCGTGGTCGCGCATCGCCTCGAGAAGGCGAAGCGAGGTCAGGACGTTGCCTTCCCAGTACTTCGCCGGATCCGTCATCGACTCGCCGACCAGCGACTTGGCGGCGAAGTGGAGCACACCGTCGAAGCCGTCACCGAGGATGCGCTGCGCGACCTCGGCGGCGTCACCCTCGATGAAGGTGGCGTCCGGGTGCACCGCGTCGGCGTGCCCGGTGGAGAGGTCGTCGACCACGGTGACGTCGTGCCCGGCCTCGATGAGGCGGGCCGCGCAGACGCTGCCCACATAACCGGCTCCGCCCGTCACCATCAGCTTCAGGGTCTTGGTCGGTTCGTCGGTCACGTTCGCGCCTTTCTGCTGCGGATGCGGTCGCGGCCCAGTCTCCTCGCCCCCGGGCAGTCGGCGCGCCCGGGGGTAGGAGGGCGTGTCTGGCAAATCTCG
Organism: Amycolatopsis sp. lyj-112; assembly: GCF_046549055.1. Classification (NCBI taxonomy): domain Bacteria; kingdom Bacillati; phylum Actinomycetota; class Actinomycetes; order Pseudonocardiales; family Pseudonocardiaceae; genus Amycolatopsis; species Amycolatopsis sp. lyj-112. Next base: position 747,764 of record NZ_JAJPWS010000001.1, read on the forward strand.
TTCGCGGTCTTCGCGCCCAGGCGGCCCCTGGCGGCGCGGGCCCTTCGACCGAGTACAACCCGGTACGAGGCCGAAGGGCCCGCACCCCCAGGAACCACCTGGATCACGAAGCCCATCGAACAGATTCGCCAGACACGCCCTACAGCTCGTCGCGTCCGGCGCCGCGCGACGGCACCGCGGTGAACAGCCTGGGGTGGCGCAGGTCCGCCGCTTCGTAGGCGGCGGTCACCGCCCGCCCGACAGTGTCCACATCGGACTCGCGGACCAGCGCGATCGCCGAGCCGCCGAAGCCGCCACCGGTCATCCGCGCGCCGAGCGCCCCGGCCTCGCGGGCCGAATCGACGGCGAGGTCGAGCTCCCGGGTGGAGATCCGGTAGTCGTCACGCATGCTGACGTGCGAGGCGTCCAGCTGCGGGCCGATGTCGGCGATCCGCCCGGCGCGCAGCAGTTCCACGGTGTCGAGCACTCGCTGGTTCTCGGTCACCACGTGCCGTACGAGCGGCACCAGGTCGTCGGGCAGCTTGGCCAGCGCGGCGTCGAGCCCGTCGACGGCGATGTCCCGCAACGCCTTCACTTCGAGCAGTTCCGCGGCGCGCTCGCAGCCCCTCCGGCGTTCGCCGTAGCCGCCCTCGGCGTGCGAGTGCTTCGTGCGGGTGTCCATGATCAGGATCCGGACGCCCGATTCCTCCAGCGGGAACGGGACCTGCTCCAGTTCGCCCGAGCGGACGTCGAGGAACAGCACGTTCGATTCCGTGCAGCACAAGGACGCGGTCTGATCGAGCAGTCCGGTCGGCGCGCCCACGAAGTCGTTCTCCGAGCGCTGCACCCAGCGGGCCACCTCGTGCAGGGTCGGGGAGCCGCCGCCCGTCCCCGGTGTGATGCCCGCGAGCCCCAGCAGGGCGAGCGCGACGGCGCATTCGAGCGCGTGGGAGGAGGACAAGCCCGCCCCCGAGGGCACGTCCCCCGCGATCACGATGTCCGCGCCGTTGCCGAGACCCTGGTCCCGCAGTACCCAGGCGACCCCCGCCGGGTACGCGGCCCACCCCTCGACCGATCCGGGCCGCAGGTCGCCGATGGTGAGCGGGCCCGATTCCTGGACCCGGCCGTCCGAGCCGAGGGTGGCCACGGTCAGCACACCGTCCTCGCGCGGCGTCGCCGCTGCGGCGAGCCGGTGCGGAAGGGCGAACGGCAGCACGAAACCGTCGTTGTAGTCGGTGTGCTCACCGATCAGGTTCACCCGGCCGGGTGCGGACCAGACGCCGGCCGGAGCCCGGCCGTGGAGGGACCGGAAGGTCGCCGCGGCGTCGGACGCGGCGCTCACCTGGCCTGCGCCAGTACCGCGTGCAGTGCCGAGACGGGCACCTGGGCGGTGTTGTCGCCCCCGGTGATCTCTATGGTCCCGCCGGGAGCCGCCTTGCCGACCTTGACCCGGCCGCCGGGCACGATGCCGACCGACTTGAGTTCCGTCATCAGCGTCTCGTCGAGCTGGACGTGCTCGGCGATCCGCCGGATCTCGACGTCGCCGCCGCCCGCCCGGGCGAACTCGTCGAGCCGCACCAGGTCGGACTCGGCCGGCGGGGCGGGATCGCCGTCGCCGAGCTTGTCCAGTCCCGGGATCGGGTTGCCGTAGGGCGAGGTGGTGGGGTGGTCGAGCAGCTTGACCAGCTTGCGCTCGACGGCCTCGCTCATCACGTGTTCCCAGCGGCAGGCCTCGTTGTGGACGTGCTCCCACTCCAGGCCGATCACGTCGACCAGGAGGCGCTCGGCCAGCCGGTGTTTGCGCATCACGGCGATCGCGAGTTCGCGACCGTGGTCGGTCAGCTGCAGGTGCCTGTCGTCGGCGACGACGACGAGGCCGTCACGTTCCATCCTGGCGACGGTCTGGCTCACGGTCGGCCCGCTCTGCTGCAGCCGTTCCGCGATCCGGGCCCGCAGCGGGACGACACCCTCTTCTTCGAGCTCGTAGATGGTACGCAAGTACATCTCTGTGGTGTCGATGAGATCGTTCACGCTGTCCCCTTCGTCCGCGTTGCTCATCGTAGTCGCTGGCACCGACAGCGACGCAGGCGTGGGGATAACAAGCCCCGTGGCCCGAAAAGTCCTCCATGCTGGGCGCGGAGCCAGGGAGAGCGGGAGGATGGGCGCATGCGCCCCATGATCGCCACCACCGAGCTAGCCGCGCTGCTCTCCGGGCCGGATTCGGCACGCTCCGTAGTCCTCGACGTCCGCTGGCGGCTCGCCGGCCCGCCCGGCGCCGACTCCTACCGTGAGGCCCATCTTCCGGGAGCGGTGTACGTCGACCTCGACACCGCGCTCGCCGGTGAGCCGGGCGATGGTGGCCGTCACCCGCTTCCCGACCCGGAGACGCTGCAGCGGCATCTGCGGGCGGCCGGGGTGCGCGCCGGTCACCCGGTGGTGGTCTACGACGACTCCGACGGTTCGGTCGCGGCCCGCGCCTGGTGGCTGCTGCGCTGGGCCGGGCACGCCGAGGTCGCCGTGCTGGACGGCGGGATCGCCGCCTGGGGCGAGGAAGGACTTCCGCTCACCGGGGAGGTCCCCGCGCCGGAGGAAGGCGACATCGTCGTGCGCCCCGGCGGAATGCCGGTGCTGGAGGCGGCCGAGGCCGCCGCGCTCGCCAGGGAAGGACTGCTCTTCGACGCCAGGGCCAAGCCGAGGTACGCGGGCGAGGTCGAGCCGATCGACCCGCGCGCCGGGCATATCCCGGGCGCGGTCAACGCGCCCTTCTCCGGGCATCTCGGGGAAGACGGCCGTTGGCGTGACGCCTCGGAACTGGCCGAGCGCTTCGAAGGGCTCGGCGTGGATGCGGAGACCCCGGTCGGTGTCTACTGTGGATCCGGCGTCACCGCCTCCTCCGTCGTCCTCGCGCTCGAGGTCGCGGGCCACCCCGAGCCGGTGGCGCTGTACCCGGGTTCGTGGTCGCACTGGTCCCGCGATCCGGAGCGCCCGGTGGCCACCGGGGACCTGCCCGGCTGACCTGCCGGCCGCCGGGGACGGGGCACGAGCCGCTTCCGGGCACTAGAGTTCGGACCATGCGAGCACCGGCCGTTGTATGGGACTCCTCGCTGCTGGGTTACGACCTCGGCGGCGAGCATCCGTTCAACCCGGTGCGGCTCGAGCTGACCATCCGCCTCGCCACCGAACTCGGCGTGCTCGACGGCGTCGAACTGCTCGTCCCCAGTGCGGCCGGTGACGAAGAACTGCGCCGCGTCCACATCGGCGAGTACCTCGAAGCCGTCCGGCAGGCGCCGATGACCGGTGCCGATCTCGCGCACGGGCTCGGCACCGAGGACAACCCGGTGTTCAGCGGGATGCACGAGGCTTCGGCGCTGGTCGTCGGCTCGACGTTGCTGGCGGCGCGCAAGATCGCCGACGGCGAGGTGACCCGCGCGGTGAACATCGCCGGCGGGCTGCACCACGCGATGCCCGACCGGGCGTCGGGGTTCTGCGTCTACAACGACTGCTCGGTGGCGATCTCGTGGCTGCTGGACCACGGGTTCGACCGCATCGCCTACCTCGACACCGACGTGCACCACGGCGACGGGGTACAGGCGGCGTTCTACGACGATCCCCGGGTGCTGACCGTTTCCCTGCACCAGCACCCGTTCACGTTGTGGCCGGGCACGGGCCACTCGGCGGAGATCGGCAAGGGTGGCGCCGAGGGGACCGCGGTCAACCTGCCGCTGCCGCCCGGTACCCGCGATGGCAGCTGGCTGCGGGCGTTCGACGCCGTGGTGCCGTCGCTGCTGAGCCAGTTCCGGCCGCAGATCCTGGTCACCCAGTGCGGGGTCGACTCGCACGAAGAGGATCCGCTGGCCGACCTTTCGCTCTCGGTCGACGGCCACCGCGCCATCTACCGCAGGCTGCGTGAACTCGCCGAGGCGCATACGGACGGCCGCTGGCTCGCCGTGGGCGGCGGTGGCTACCAGCTGATCCGCGTGGTGCCCCGGTCGTGGACCCACCTGCTCGCCACCGTGCTCGACCGCGACGTCGAGCCGGCGACGGCGTTGCCGCCGAACTGGGTCGCCTCGATCTCCCGGGCGGCGCCGAACGCCGAGATCCCGCCCCGGATGTCCGATGACCGCGACACCGCGTTCACCCCGTGGGGAGACGGCGCGGACGACCCGGTCGACATCGCCATCCGCGAAACCCGCCGCGCGATCTTCCCCCTGCACGGCCTCGATCCGGACGATCCGAGGGACTGACAATGGCCAGTGAGGACCCCGGGACCACCGGGAACCGCGACCCGTACGACTACCCGCGCGAGTGGGAGGCCGACCTCCTGCTCTCCGACGGCGGCACGGTCCACCTGCGCCCGATCATCCCCAGCGACGCCGACGACCTCGTCGCGTTCCACGGGCGGCTGTCCGAGCGCACCCGGTACTTCCGGTACTTCGGCGCCTATCCGCGCATCCCGCAGCGGGACCTCGAACGCTTCTCCGTCGTCGATCACCACGACAGGGTCGCCTTCGTCGCGTTGCTGGGTGACGACATCCTGGCGGTCGGTCGCTACGAACGGCTCGATCACGGGCCTTCGGCCGAGGTCGCGTTCGTCGTCGACGACGCCCACCAGGGCCGCGGGATCGGGTCGATCCTGCTGGAACATCTGGCGGCCGCCGCTTCGGAATCCGGGCTGCGCCGGTTCGTCGCGGAAGTCCTCGCGGAGAACGCGGGGATGGTCCGGGTGTTCCGTGACGCCGGCTACCAGGTCAGCCGCGAGATCGAGGAAGGCGTGCTGCACCTGGAGTTCGACATCGACCCGACCGAGGATTCGCTCGCGGTCGCCCGCTCCCGGGAGCAGGCCGCCGAGGCGCGCAGCGTGCACAACCTGCTGCATCCGAAAACGGTCGCGGTGATCGGCGCGTCCACCGATCCGACGAAGATCGGTTACGTCGCCCTCACCAACCTGCTGAGCGCCGATTTCGCCGGCACGGTCTACCCGGTCAACCCGGAGCACAAGTCCGTCCGCGGCGTCCGCGCCTATCCGTCCGTTGTGGACATTCCCGAGGACGTCGACCTCGCACTGGTCGCCGTTCCCGCAGAAGCCGTCGAGTCCGTTTTGGACGGTGCGCTGGCCAAGGGGGTCAAGACGCTCCTGATCGTCTCGGGCGGCTTCGCCGAGGCGGGCCCGCACGGGCTGCACGCCGAACTGCGGCTGGTCGGGGAGGCCAGGGCGCACGGTATGCGCGTGGTCGGCCCGAACGCGCTGGGCGTGCTCAACACCGACGCCTCGGTCCGGCTGAACGCGACCCTCGCGCCGCGCCTGCCGGCCCGTGGCCGCACCGGCTTCTTCTGCCAGTCCGGCGCGCTCGGCACCGCGATCCTCGCCGACGCCGAGTCTCGCGGCCTCGGCCTTTCGACGTTCGTTTCGGCGGGTAACCGCGCCGACGTCTCCGGCAACGACCTCCTGCAGTACTGGGAAACCGACCCGGCGACCGATCTTGTCCTGCTGTACCTGGAATCGTTCGGCAACCCGCGCAAGTTCGCCCGCCTGGCCCGGCGGCTGGCGCGGACGAAACCGGTGGTGGCGGTGAAATCCGGCAGGCACGCGGTCCGACCGCAGCTCGCCGCCACGTCGGCGGAGGTCGACGAGGCCAGCGTGCAGGCCCTGTTCGAGCAGGCGGGTGTCGTCCGCGTCGACACGCTCGCGCAACTCTTCGACACCGCGCTGGTCTTCGCCCACCAGCCGTTGCCCGCCGGGCCGCGGATCGGCATCGTCGGCAACTCCAGCGCCATCGGGCTGCTGGCCGCCGACACCGCACGGGCTCAGGGTCTGAGGCTGGCCTTCGACCCTGTCGACGTCGGGCCGCAGGCGGGCCCGGAAGAGTTCGCCGCGGCCGTGCGGGAGGCCCTCAACTCGCCGGAAACCGACGCGATGGTCGTGGTCTTCGTGCCACCGCTCGCGATTCCTGGCACCGCCTATGCCCGCGCCCTGCGCGAGGCCGTCGTCGAGATGGCGAAGGACAAGCCGATCGTCTCGACCTTCCTCGCCGTCGAGGGCGTGCCGGACGAACTGGCCGTGCTGTCCGAGGACGGGGCGCCGACACGGGGTTCGGTCCCGTCGTATCCGAGTCCCGAACGCGCGGTGAACGCGCTCGCGCGGGTCGTGCGCTACGCCGCCTGGCGGCAGCGCCCGCAGGGCAATCTGGTGCGGCCCGGGGGACTGCATGTCGAGCAGGCACAGGTGATCGTCAGCGAACTACTGTCCGCCGAGGACGGCAAGGCGACGCTGCTGTCCGACGACGACGTGGTCCGTTTCCTGGCCTGCTACGGCATCGACGTCGTCCCGTTTCGTGTCGTGTCCTCTGTGGACGATGCGGTGAAAGCTGCCGAGAAGCTCGGCTTCCCGGTCACCCTCAAGGCCGTCGACGAACGGCTGCGCGGCAGGCCGGACCTCGCCGGGGTCCGCCTCGATCTGTCCTCCGCGGACGGCGTGCGCCGGGCGTACCTGGACCTGTGCGAGATCTCCGGCGACGACGACGTCTACGTCCAGCGGATGGCGCCCAAGGGCCTCTCGTGCGTGATCGGCCTCCAGGACGATCCGTCGTTCGGCACGCTGGTGTCGTTCGGGCTCTCCGGGCTGGTCAGCACGCTGCTGGGCGACCGGGCCTACCGGGCCGTGCCGCTCACCGACGTCGACGCCGCGACCCTGCTGCGCGAACCGCGGACCTCGCCGCTGCTCACCGGGTACCGCGGCGACGAACCGGCGGATCTGGCCGCGCTGCAGGACATCGTGCTGCGCGTCGCGGCGCTGGCCGAGGACAACCCCGAGATCCGCTCGATGACCCTGGACCCGATCCTGGCCTCGCCGGACGGCGCCTTCGTCGCCAACGCCCGGGTCGTGCTCGGCCCGCCGCCGTCGCGGCCCGACACCGGGCCGCGACGGCTGCGGCCGATCAACGCCGCTCTTTGAGGATGGGGAAGCACGGCGACGAGCGTTCGTGACCTGGCCGCGACATCCCAGGTCACGCGTGGTCCGGGTCGGGTTGTCGTGAGTGATTTGGGTCGTTCTAACGACCCGAATCACTCACGACCCCCAGCACTGTCCGCGCATCAATGCCGTGAAGGCCTCCATACCTACGCTCAAGGTAGGCAAGGAGGCCTTCACGTCCTGAGAACAGCGCGCTTGCCAGGTCAGGCGCAGGTAAACCGGTCAGGAATCCCACTCCTGGGGGGATCGGGCGGCCAGAGCGGTGTTGTGGTCGACGAACGCCGCGATATCGGCCCGGATCGTGTTGTGGAACGCGACGATCTTCCCATCCCGGATGAGTTTCGACTGCACCGCGCGCGTTTCTCCGGCGCGGGGACCCGCCGGGACCGACAGCACGGTCGCGGTGTGCACGAGGTCGATACCGCCCCCGAGCGGGCGGCTCGACACCTGGCGGATCCGCAGCGTGCTGCCCCGGTAGATGGTGTCGAAGATGTTCTGGCTTTCCCGCGCGATGGTCGCGCGGCCGCGCTGGATCCGGCCGACGACGTCGACGAAGTCCGCGTCCTCGGTGAAGTTCGCCGCCCACGCCTCCCCGTCGCCGCCGTTCCAGGCGCGTTCGAGTTCGGTGATGATCTCCTCGGTGGTCATCGCTATCCTTCCCTGGGACATCGATCCAATAATTAGAACAACGTTCCGACTTTCGAGGAGTTTACATGTCCGCCGACCTTCCCGGCGTCGTCCGGTTGCGTGACCGGCGCGAGGCGCTGACGCTGCGCACGATCCTGACCGCGGCCCGCGGGCTGTTCGCCGAGCGCGGGTACGCGCGGACCCCGATCCGCCTCATCGCCCAGGAAGCCGGGGTGTCGCCGCAGACGATCTACGCCCACTTCGGCTCGAAGGCCGGTGTTCTCGGCGGGCTCGTCGACCTCCTCGACGACGAGGCCGGGATCCCCGACCTCGTCGTCGAGGCGCAGCGCACCGACGACCCGGTCGTGCTGCTCGGACTGCTGGCCGCGGTCGCCCGTCAGGTCCGGGAGCGCTGCGGTGACATCGTCACGATGCTGGCCTCCGGTGCCGCCGTCGATCCGGACATCGCCGCGACGCGCGCCGAAGGCGATCGACGCAACCGCCTCGGGATCGAGATGGTGGTCGGCCGCGTCCGGCGGAGCGGCCGGGAGGTGGTCCCCAGGGCCGCCGACATCGCCGTCGCGTTGATGGGCGCCGGCGTCCACGCCGACCTCGTCACCGAGGCCGGCTGGAGCCAGGACGACTACGAAACGTGGCTCAAGGACACGCTGGTCGCGTCCCTGCTTCGCTGACGAAGGTACTTGTCGAAGAACGCGGAGAGCTGAGCGCGCTGGGTGGCGACGTTCTTCGCGGGATCCATCGTTCCGATGAACGAGGGCGGGGCGATACCCAGTTGCGGCAACAAGGTCTGGTAGTCGGTGTAGCTGAAGTGCTCGCCGTCGGCCAGGTGCACCTGCTGGAGCGGGCCGCGGTGGTTCTTCAGGAACTCCTGCCAGGACGCGTCGGTGGCGCCACTGTGGTCACCGGCGCTCATCAAGAGGAACGGCCGGTCCAGTCCTTCGTCGGCGACGCGGCCGAAGATCCTTTGCGACTGCGAGTGAGCCATGCTGCCGTCCAGGTCGGCTCCGGCGTCGATGCGCCGGTCGGTCACCATCGTCTCACCGGCGGTGAAGCCGCCGCCGGAATGGCCGAACATTCCCACCCGCGAAAGGTCGAGCGATCCGGCGAGCCCGGCCGGGAGCTTCCGCTTCTCGGCGTCCGGATTTCCGCCGCGGGTCAGCGTTTCCAGCGAGTCGAGGACGAACCGGGTGTCCTGGACGCGGGTGGCGATCACCTGCCGGGAGACCTCGATGCTCGACGGCGGCAGGGTTTTCTTCTCGACCCGGCCGCCGGGGAACTCGACCGCTTCGGCCTCGTGGGTGTGATCGACGGACACCACGACGTATCCCTCGCTCGCGAGCTGTTCCATCTGCGTCGTGCCGTGCGAACGGGACAAGGTGGCGCCGGGCGAGTACAGCACCACGGGCCGCCGTCCGCCGATCGCGTGGGCGCCGCTCCGCGCGTTGGTGGGGAAGCGGTAATCGAGCTGATCAGCACCGATACCGAGTTTGACGGCGTCGCCCTCGGCGACCACCTTCGCGACACCTGGCGCCATGTACGGCGCCTTCGGCTTCCCGCCCGGCAGCGCCGGGTAGCGCACGGTGATCATCAGTTCCCGGGTGAGGCCGGGGATCCACGGGTCCTGACGGCTCTGGTCGACGAGATGCAGGTCGGTGCTCCCGACCGGGTACGGGCCGGTCGGCGGGGTGAGACCGAAGCGGACGGGCGCCGCGGACGCCGACGGTGCGGCGAGTGCGGCGGGCAGGGAGAGCACCGCGGCGAGGACGCCGATCCGGCGCAGGGTGGGGATTTTGGTCATGGACCGAACGTAGGACCGGGGCGGCGCCGGAACATCGGGAAGATCACCGGTCCTGACCCTGGGATCGCCTGAGGGTCAGTACCCCGGCTCCCACACCTGACCGCTCACGCCTTCCGCCGCCAGTTCCCGTTTGAGCACCTTGTGCGTCGCCGTCCGCGGCAGTTCCTCGACCACCCGCACGTACCGAGGCCACTGCTTCGGCCCGAGATCACCTTGCGCCACCACGAAAGCCGCGAACTCGGCAGGATCCAGCGGGGTGCGGCAGACCAGCGCGGCCATCACCTGATCACCCACGCGGGGGTCCGGCACGCCGTACACCGCCGCCTCGCTGACGGCCGGATGCCGGGCGAGTGCGCGTTCGATCGGGGCGGTGCCGAGGTTTTCGCCGTCGACGCGCAGCCAATCGCCGAGACGCCCGGCGAAGTAGCAGTGGCCGTCCGCGTCGAGGTAGGCGAGGTCTCCGGTGTGGTACATCCCGTCGCGCATGCGTTCGGCCTCGGCGCCGGGATCGCCGTAGTACCCGGCGAAGAAGCCCGCGCCGCCGGTGTTCACCAGTTCGCCGACCGCCTCGGCGGCGTTGAGCAGTTTCCCGGCGTCGTCGAATTCCCCTGGAGGGCAGGGTTTCCCGGTCTCCGGATCGAGTACGGCGACGCCGTCGAGCAGACGGCCGAGCGAGCCGGCCGGTGTGGTGGCGTCCCGGCCGAAGTTCACGCCGCCCTCGGTCGAACCGAACGCGTCGACCACGTGACAACCGAACCGCGCGGCGAATGTGGTGAGATCGGCCTCCGCGCCTTCGTTGCCGTAGACCAGTTTCAGCGAGTTGTCGGCATCGTCGTCCTGAGCGGGTGTCGTGAGCACATAGGACAGTGGCTTGCCGACGTAGTTGGCATAGGTCGCACCGAATTTCCGGACGTCCGGAAGGAACCCCGAGGCCGAGAAGCGCCGTCGCAGCGCGATAGCCGCGCCCGAGGCGAGCCCCACCGACCAGCCCGCCATCACGGCGTTGGAGTGGAACATGGGCATCGACACGTACGCCGTGTCCTCTGTGGACAGGCCGAAGCGGTCCGCCAGCATGGCGCCGGGGAAGGCGACTTTCCCGTGTGTGCAACGGACGGCCTTCGGATCGCCGCTGGTTCCGGAGGTGAAGATCAGCATCAGCAGGCTTTCGGGCGTTGCGGGAACGGGCACGACGGCCTCTCGCAGCGGGGCGAAGTCGCTCAGCCGCAGCACCGGCACCTCGACGTCGGAGAGCAGCGGGAAGTAGTGGTCTTCGGCGAGCACGATTTCGCAGTCGGCCAGCGCGACGTCGCGGGCCAGTGCGGCACCCCGGCGCGTCGGGTTCAGGCCGACCAGGACGTGCCCCGAGAACGCCGCGCCGCCGAGCAGGAACGAGAACTCGGGGATGTTGTCCGCCAGCAGCCCGAAATGCCCGCCGGGACGCAGCATCGCGGTCAGCGCGGCGGCGTGGCCGGCGCAGGCCTGGACGTGTTCGGCCCACGACCAGCGCCGGTCTTCGAACAGCAGCCCGGTCGACGGGTCCTCCGCCCGCGCGAGCAGGAGTTCCGTGACCGTGGGGGTCATGCCGGGTCCGCGGCCAGCAGGTCGCCGAGCCCCCGCGCCTGCACGGTCGCGCCGCCCAAGGCGAACTCGAGCCGTTTCGCCGCGACGAAGTAGCGGTGCAGCGTGTGATCGACGTCGATGCCCACCCCGCCGTGGACGTGCACGGCGGTATGCGCGACACGGTGCCCGGCCTCGGCCGCCCAGAACTTCGCCGTCGCGACCTCCTCGGCCGCCGGCAGTCCTTCGCTCAGCCGCCAGGCTGCCTGCCACAGCGTCAGCCTCACGGCCTCGACGTCGACATAGGCGTCGGCGAGCCGCTGCCGTACCGCCTGGAAACTCCCGATGAGGTGGCCGAACTGCTTCCGTTCCCGCGCGTAGGCCGCGGTCAGTTCCAGTGCGCGTTCGACGACGCCGAGCTGCTGCGCGCAGACGCCGATCGTGCCCCGTAGGCGCAGCCATTCGCCGATGTCGCCCAGGGACACGGACGACTTCGTGCCGGGAAGTTCGACGAGTGCCGCGTCGGCGTGGTCGACGGTTCGTTGCGGTGAGACGGTCACCGAGTCCCGGTCGAGCAGGAACACCTGACGACCGCCGTCGAGGGCGGCCTCGACGAGGAAACCGTGCGCGAACGCGCCCGAAGGCACGGCGGTCTGCGCGCCGGTCAGCCGCCAGCCGTCGCCGTCGGCCTCGGCGGTGAACCCGCACGGCACGCCGTAGTCCGGCAGCGCCACCGCGAGGACGTGGTCGCCGCGCAGCACCGGGACCACCCAGCGTTCGGCCAGCCGCCCGTCCCCGAACTCGGCGACGGCCGCCGCGCCCATGACGACCGACGTCAGATAGGGGACCGGCGCGACCGCGCGGCCGATCTCGGCCAGCACGGAACACTGTTCCAACAGTCCGAAACCGCCGCCGCCGACCTTCTGGGGCAGCGCCGCGTCGACCACCCCGGCCTGCGCCAGGGCTGTCCACAGTGGAGCGTCGAACCCGCCGGAACCGTGCGGCCCCAGTACGTCGGGGGTGACCTTGTCCGTCAGGATCCGGCGCGTGAGCGACGCGAGGTCCGTCTGCGCCTCAGTGAGCGTGAAGTCCATCAATCCTCCTAGCGCGTGACGGGCAGGCCGAGGGCGGTCGCGGCGATCATGTCCCGCTGGATCTCGTTGGTACCGCCGCCGAAGGTGAGGATCAGTGAGGACCGGTGCAGCCGTTCGACCCGCCCTCGCAGCAGCGCGCCGGGGGAGCCCTCGCGGACGACGGCGCCCGCGCCGAGGATCTCCATCATCAGCCGGTAGGCCTCGACGGCGAACTCCGTGCCGAACACCTTGGTCGCCGACGCCTCCGCCGGGCCGAGGTCGCTGCTCGCGGCCGCCCAGGCGATCCGCCAGTTCCGCAGCTTCAGGTACTCCGCGTGGGTGTGGATCCGGGCCAGGTGCAGCCGCACCCACGGCACGTCGATCACCCGGGAGCCGTCGGGCAGCTTGGTCGCCTGCGCCCACGTCCGCACGTCCCGCAACGACGTCTGGATCGGCGCGGCCGAGGTCAGCGCGACGCGTTCGCGGTTGAGCTGGTTGGTGATGAGCGGCCAGCCCTCGTTCTCCCCGGCGACCCGGGAGGTCACCGGCACGCGGACGTCGTCGTAGTAGGTCGCGCTCGTCCCGGGCCCGGCGACGGTGTGCACCTTCGTCCAGGAGAACCCGGGCGCCGACGTCGGCACGATCAGCATGCTCAGGCCCTTGTGCTTGCGGGCCTCGGGATCGGTGCGGACGGCCAGCCAGATGTAGTCGGCGTACTCGATCAGGCTCGTCCACATCTTCTGGCCGTTGACCACGTAGTCGTCGCCGTCGTGGACCGCGCGGGTGCGCAGCGACGCCAGGTCGGTGCCCGCGCCCGGCTCGGAGTAGCCGATCGCGAAGTGCAGTTCGCCGGCGGCGATCTTCGGCAGGTAGAACGCCTTCTGTTCTTCGGTGCCGTAGCGCATGATCGTGGGCCCGACGGTGTTCACCGTGAGGAACGGGACGGGAACGCCGGCCGCGGCCGCCTCGTCGGTGAAGATGAGCTGGTCGAGCATCGGCCGGTCCTGGCCGCCGTACTCGCGCGGCCAGCCGAGCGCGAGCCAGCCCGAGCTGCCCAGGTCGCGGACGATTTCCTTGTACACCAGGCCGTCGCCGTACTCGCCGCCGTCGCCCGCGAGGGCCTCCCGGCGTTCGGGGGTCATCAGCCCGGCGAAGTACTCCCGTAGCTCCCCGGCCAGTGCGCGTTGCTCCGGCGTGTAGTCGATCCGCATCCGTCACCTCTGCCGTCGATGCTCGTTACTGGTGCCATGGCCGCTCGCGGCGGTAGGGTAGAACCTGTTCTAGTTGTACCAGGTGTGACGGGAAGGAGGGAATATGGAGATCGACGTCGATCGCGAGCTCTGCGAGGCGAACGCGATCTGTGTCGGCTTCGCGCCCGAGGTCTTCGATCTCGACGACGAGGAGGAGCTGGTCGTCACCTCCGCGGAAATTCCGCAGAATCAGGTAGAACGTGTTACTCAAGCTGTGGCGAGCTGTCCGAAAAATGCCCTGCTCATGCGTGGTTAGCGCCGTTTATTCAGCCCTTGCCTGAAACGAGAACAGATTCTAGTGTGTCGGATGACGCTGTGTGTCCGAGAGGCGAGGAGGCCTGGAGTGAGCCTGGACGGCAAGACGGCCATCGTCACCGGTGCCGGTGCGGGACTCGGCCGGGCGGAAGCGCTGGCGCTGGCCGCGGCGGGCGCGTCGGTGGTGGTCAACGACGTCTCCGCCGCCGCGCAGACGGTGGCCGACGAGATCGAGGCCGGGGGCGGCAAGGCCGTCGCGGTCACCGGCGACGTGTCGGAGTCCTCGACCGCGGACGCGCTGCTCGCGGCCGCCGTCGACCACTTCGGCGGCCTGCACATCCTGGTCAACAACGCGGGCGTGCTCCGGGACCGGATGCTGTTCTCGATGTCCGACGAGGAATGGGACACCGTGCTCGGCGTCCACCTGCGCGGGCATTTCCTGCTTTCCCGCAACGCCGGGGCGTACTGGCGTGAAAAGTCCAAAGTGGACGGCGCGCCGGTGTACGGCCGGGTGGTCAACACCGCGTCGGAGTCGTTCCTGCTCGGCGCCGCCGGCCAGCCCAACTACGGGGCGGCCAAGGCCGGGATCGCCGCGCTCACCGTCTCCACCGCGCGCGGGCTGTCCCGCTACGGCGTTCGCGCCAACGCGATCTGCCCGCGTGCCCGCACCGCGATGACCGAGGCCGTCTTCGGCGCCGAAGCGCCGGAAGGTCTCGACCCGCTTTCGGTCGACCACGTCGCGCCGTTCGTCTCGTTCCTCTGCACGCCCGAAGCCGACCGGATCAACGGCCAGGTGTTCCTCGTCTACGGCGGGATGGTCGCGCTGATGCGGCCGCCGTCGGTGGAGCAGCGGTTCGACACCGTCAACGGCACGTGGACCGCCGAAGAACTCGTCACGAACGTGGGCGGCTACTTCGCCGATCGCGACCAGGACCGGATGTTCTCCGCTTCCGAGATCATGTCACTGCCGTGAACCGAGGAGATGACGTAGTGGGCAGGCTCGATGGCAAGGTAGCCCTGATCACCGGTGGCGCCCGCGGTCAGGGCGAGGCGGCCGCGCGGCTGTTCGTCGCCGAGGGCGCGCGTGTGGTGATCGCCGACATCAACGACCTCGACGGCAAGAAACTCGCCGCCGATCTCGGGGAAGCCGCCGTCTACCAGCATCTCGACGTCGGCGACGAAGCCGACTGGGACGCCGCGATCCAGCGCACGCTCACCGAGTTCGGACCGCCGACGGTGCTGGTCAACAACGCCGGGATCCTGCATTTCTCCGAACTCGGCAAGACCACGCTCGCCGACTACGAACGCGTCATCCGGGTCAATCAGATCGGGGCGTTTCTCGGCATGCGTTCGGTCGTTGAACCGATGACCGGGGCCGGTGGCGGCTCCATCGTCAACGTGTCCTCTGTGGAAGGGCTCGCCGGGATGCCGTATCTCGTCGCCTACACCGCGAGCAAGTTCGCGATCCGCGGGATGACCAAGGTCGCGGCGCTCGAACTGGGCGCGAAGAACATCCGGGTCAACTCCGTGCACCCCGGCGCGATCGACACCCCGATGGTCGCCGCCGCGGCGGGCGGGCAGAAAGTCGACATGTCGTGGGTGGGCAAGAAGGTCGCGCTCGGCCGCGTCGGGCAGCCGGAGGACATCGCGAAACTCGTGTTGTTCCTGGCCAGTGACGACAGTTCGTACAGCACCGGCGCGGAGTTCGTCGCCGACGGCGGTGCGACGGCCACACACGCACTCAAGTTCTAGCGCGGAGGTGCCGAGAGCAAAGTGAACACCGCTAACGCAATGGGGCGTCGGCGGGTGGAGTAAGACTCCGGGCAGCTGACTGGGAGGTTCTGTGGGAGCGACGGCGTCTGTCCCGGGTACGGGTGCGCTCACACAGGTCGGCAGGCTCGCGACCTTGTCGTGGGAAGTCCTGCGCGCGATCTTCAAGCGCCCGTTCCAGTTCCGCGAATGGATCCAGCAATGCTGGTTCTTCGCCAGCGTCACCATTCTGCCGACGGCACTGGTGGCGATCCCGTTCGGCGCGGTCATCGCGCTGCAGCTGGGTTCGCTGACCCAGCAGATCGGCGCGCAGTCGTTCACCGGCGCGGCGAGCGCGCTCGCGATCGTGCAGCAGGCCAGCCCGCTGATCACCGCGCTGCTGGTGGCGGGCGCGGGCGGCAGCGCGGTCTGCGCCGACATCGGCGCCCGCAAGATCCGCGAAGAGATCGACGCGATGGAGGTGCTCGGGGTCAACCCGATCCAGCGCCTGATCGTGCCCCGTGTCCTGGCCGCCATCGTGGTTTCGGTGCTGCTGAACGGTTTGGTCAGCGTCGTCGGCGTGCTCGGCGGTTACTTCTTCAACGTCGTCATGCAGGGCGGTACCCCGGGCGCGTACCTCGCGAGCTTCAACGCGCTGGCCCAGGTACCGGATCTGTGGGTCAGTGAGATCAAGGCGCTGTTGTACGGCTTCGTCGCCGGGGTGGTCGCGGCCTTCCGCGGGCTGAACCCGGCCGGTGGGCCGAAGGGCGTCGGCGACGCGGTGAACCAGGCCGTCGTGATCACGTTCCTGCTGCTGTTCCTGATCAACGTCGTGCTCACCGCCATCTACCTGCGGATCGTGCCGCCGAAGGCGATGTGACATGAAAGCCGCACCCCCCGACAACCCGGTTTCGGACCGGACGCTTGAAATCATCGCGCGCCCGGGCGCGAGCCTGGAGGGATTCGGGCGGCAGCTCTCGTTCTACTTCCGGGCGCTGGCCTGGACACCGCGCACGATCCGGCGCTACGGCCGCGAGATCTTCCGCCTGCTGACCGAAGTCAGCTTCGGCACCGGCGCGCTCGCGGTGATCGGCGGGACGCTCGGCGTGATGATCGGGATGACCCTGTTCACCGGCCTGATCGTCGGCCTGCAGGGCTATTCGGCGCTGAACCAGCTCGGCACCGCCGCGCTGACCGGGTTCATCTCGGCCTACTTCAACACCCGCGAGGTCGCGCCGCTTTCGGCCGGGCTCGCGCTTTCGGCCACCGTCGGCTGCGGGTTCACCGCGCAGCTGGGCGCGATGCGGATCTCCGACGAGATCGACGCGCTCGAGGTGATGGGCGTGCCGAGCATGCCCTACCTCGTGACGACCCGGGTGATCGCCGGCGTCACCGCGGTCATCCCGCTCTACGCCGTCGGCCTGCTCTCGTCCTACCTCGCCTCACGGCAGATCACCATCTGGCTCTACGGCCAGTCCGCGGGCACCTACGACCACTACTTCACGCTCTTCTTGCCGCCCGAAGACGTGCTGTGGTCGTTCCTCAAGGTGATCATCTTCAGCGTGCTCGTCATTCTTTCCCATTGCTACTACGGCTATACCGCCAGCGGTGGGCCCGCCGGGGTCGGCGTCGCGGTGGGCCGCGCGGTGCGGACGGCGATCGTGCTGATCTCGGTGCTCGACTTCTTCCTGAGCCTCGCGATCTGGGGCGCGTCGACGACGGTGAGGATTTCCGGGTGAACAGGGGAATTCTGCTGCAGCGGCTCCGGCACCAGGTGCTGGGCCTGATCTTCCTCGTGGTCGTCGCGCTGTTCTTCGTCACCACGATCGCCTTCTACGAGAAGGCCTTCACCACGGTGACGCTGGTGAAGCTGGAGACCGACCGTATCGGCAACCAGATGCGGGAAGGCGCGGACGTCAAGGTGCGCGGGATGGTCGTCGGCGAGGTGCGGACGATCCAGGCCCGCGGCGACCACGCGACGATGGAACTGGCGCTGCAGCCGGACAAGACGTCGGTCATCCCCGCCAACGTGTCCGCGCGGCTGCTGCCGAAGACGTTGTTCGGTGAACGCTATGTCGCCTTGCAGATACCCGAGAAGGCGGAACGGCACATCGGCGAGGGCGACGTCATCCCGCAGGATCGCACCAGTGCGGCGATCGAACTGGAAACCGTGCTCAGCAACGTGATGCCGTTGCTGCAGGCGGTACAGCCGGAGAAGATGGCCAGCACGCTGAACGCCGTCTCGTCCGCTTTGGACGGTCAAGGCAAACGGCTCGGCGAGACGCTGGCGGGGCTTTCGGACTACCTCGGCAAGGTGAACCCGTCCCTGCCGGACCTGAAGGCCGACATCACCGGACTGGCCAACGCCGCCTCGATCTACGACAAGGCCGCGCCGGATCTGCTGGCCGCACTGTCGGATCTGACCACCACCAGCAAGACCCTGGTCGAGAACCAGCGAGGCCTCGCCGACCTCTATTCGACGGTGACCGCGGCCTCGATCGACCTCACGAGCTTCCTGAAGGTCAACCAGGACAACCTGATCCGCCTCACCACGAATCTGCAGCCCACTTTGGACGTCCTCGCGAAGTACGCGCCCGAGTACCCCTGTCTGCTCAAGCAACTGGCCGAATCGGTGCCGCGCGCGGAACTCGCGTTCGGCAAGGGCACCGCGCATCCCGAGGTCAGCCGGGTGACCATCGAGTTCACCCCGAGCCGCGGCAAGTACCTGCCCGGCGTCGACGAGCCCCAGTACAACGACAAACGCGGCCCGCGCTGCTACCCGCAGGTGCCGACGCCGGGACGCTGGCCGCAGTACCCGCCGGACGGCGCGATCGACGACGGTTCGTCCAAACCCGCGCCGCCGCGCGATCCGGACGGCACCCTGCCCTCCGGCGGGGGAGCGGGAGGTTCGGTGGTGAACACGCCGGACGAACAGCAGCTGATCGACCTGCTCGTGTCGCCGGCCATGGGCACGACGCCGGATCAGGTGCCGAACTGGGGCAGCCTGCTCGTCGGGCCGCTGTACCGCGGCGCGGAGGTGGAACTCCGATGAGCTCCTTCACGTCGGCGCCTGCTCAGCCGAGGTTGCGAAAGCCACTTTCGCAACCTTCAACGTTGCGAAAGTGGCTTTCGCAACACGCGCGGCCCGCCAGCGGAGCGGCAGCAGCCACGGCAGCCACCGAATCCGCGAGGGAGGTGGAACTCCGATGAGATCCTTCGTCCCCGATCTGGTCAAGATCCTCATCTTCGCCGTGGTCACCGTGCTCCTCACCGCCATCCTCGGCGCCACGATCGCGAACACGAACTTCGGCGAGACCTCCGGCTACACGGCCAAGTTCACCGACGCCTCCGGGCTCAAGGAAGGCGACGACGTCCGCATCGTCGGCGTGAAGGTCGGGCAGGTCGGCAAGATCGACGTCGAAGAGGGCGAACGGAACTTCGCCCAAGTCCACTTCGACATTCAGACCTCGCACCGGTTGCCGGCTTCGGTGACCGCGACCATCAAGTACCGGAACCTGGTCGGGCAGCGGTATCTCTCGCTGGGTACCGACATCGGCGACGAGAAGTCGTTGCCGCAAGGCGGGATCATCCCGCCCGAGCGGACCAGGCCGGCGCTGAACCTGACCGTGCTCTTCAACGGGTTCAAGCCGCTCTTCCGCGCGCTGAACCCGGAGGACGTCAACAAGCTTTCCTACGAGATCATCCAGGTCTTCCAGGGCGAGGGCGGCACGATCACCAGCCTGCTCGCGCACACCGCGTCGGTCACTTCGGCCATCGCGGGCAAGGACAAGATCATCGGCGACGTGATCGCGAATCTCAACACCGTGCTCGGCACGGTCGAGAAGCGCTCGCCGCAGCTGGGCGAACTGATCGATCAGACCCAGCGGCTGGTGACCGGGCTGGCCGAACAGCGGCAGCCGATCGGGGAAGCGGTCAAGGCCTTGGGTGACCTCACGGTCGCGACGTCCGGGCTGCTCGCCGACGCGCGGCCGGCGCTCAAGGACGACGTCGCGCAACTCGGTGCCCTGTCCCAGAATCTCGGTGATTCGGAACAGCTGATCGACGATCTTCTGCAGGTGCTGCCGGGCAACCTGCAGAAGTTCACCAGGACCCTGAGCTACGGCAGCTGGTTCAACTACTACCTGTGCGGGATCTCCGGCAGCATCGGCATCAAATCGCTCAACATCGAACTGCCGATCACGCCGCTGCCCGGCACGCAGCGACCGGAGAGGTGCGGGCCGTGAAGCCGCTCAAGGAACGCAACCAGGCCGCGGTCGGGGCTGTGACGCTGATCCTGCTCGTGTTGACCGTGATGACGACGTACTTCTCCGACCGGATCCCGTTGTTCGGCAGCGGGACGACGTACTCGGCGTACTTCGGCGAGTCGGCCGGGCTCTCGCCGGACAACGAGGTCCAGGTCGCCGGGGTCAAGGTCGGCCAGGTCAGCTCGGTCGAACTGGCGGGCAAGAAGGTGCTGGTGAAGTTCCGGGTCTCCGGCGTCCGGGTCGGGGACGGCACCGCCGCCTCGATCGAGATCAAGACGCTGCTGGGGGAGAAGTTCCTGGCGCTCACGCCGAAAGGCAAGGCGAACCAGGATCCGAACGCCGTGATCGGGCTGGACCGCACGCGGACGCCGTTCGAACTGCAGGACGCGTTCCAGCAGCTGTCCGGCACGGTCGGCGCGATCGACACCGCACAACTGGCGCAGAGTTTCACCGTGCTCTCCGACGCGCTCAAAGACAGCCCGCAGTACCTGAAGGACGCACTGAGCGGGCTTTCGTCGTTGTCCCAGACGGTTTCCTCGCGCGACAGCGATCTGAAGACGCTGTTGTCCAACACCAGCAAGGTGTCGAGGACGCTGTCCGATCGCAACGCCCAGCTGAAGCGGATCCTCGACGACGGCAACCTGCTGCTCGCCGAACTGCAGAACCGGAAGGACGCGATCAGCACGTTGCTCAAGGGCACGCAACAGGTCTCGGCGCAGCTGTCCGGGCTCGTCGCCGACAACCGGCAACAGCTGAAGCCGACGCTGGAGAAACTCGGCAAGGTCACCGATGTGCTGCAGCGCAACCAGGACAACCTCAGCCGCAGCCTCGAGCTGATGGCACCGTTCGCCCGGGTCGGCGCCAACGCGACCGGGAACGGGCGCTGGTTCGAGGGTTATCTGTGCGGGCTGCTGCCGCCGACGATCATCGCGGGCGCCTTCCAGGTCAACCCGGAGGGCTGCACGCCGCCGATCGCCGCACCGAACCAGGGAGTGGGCGGACGATGACCATCCACACGCGCACAGGACGCACGCTCTACACCTGGGTCGCCTTTGCCTGCATCCTCGTGCTGATCCTGACAGCCGGGCTTTGGCTGGTGTTCAAGGACGCGGGCGGGACGCGGGTCAGCGCGTACTTCGGGAAGACCGTCGGGCTCTACGCCGGTTCGTCGGTACGGGTGCTCGGGGTGAAGGTCGGCGAGATCACCGGCGTCACGCCGCAGGGCGAGGCGGTCCGTGTCGACATGCGGATCGACGACGGCACCCCGATCCCGGCGGACGCCGGCGCGGTCGTCGTCTCGCCGAGCCTGGTGAGCGACCGGTACGTGCAGCTGACCCCGGCTTACGAGAGCGGCCCCGAAATGGCCACGGGCGCGGTGATCGCCAAGGAGAAGACGGCGACCCCGGCCGAACTCGACGATCTCTACACGAGCCTGGACAAACTCTCCACGAGCCTCGGACCCAACGGCGCCAACAAGAACGGCGCGTTGTCCGAGGTGCTCGACACCGCCGCGGCGAACCTCGGCGGGAACGGGAAGAACCTCAACACCACGGTGACGCGGCTGTCCGAACTGGCCAAGACGTTGGACGGGTCGAAGGGCGATCTGTTCACCACGGTGCAGAACCTGAACTCGTTCACCACCGCGCTGGCCGACAGCGACAAGCAGCTCAACGAGTTCTACCGCCGCGCCGCCGACGTCAGCGGTTTCCTGGCCGAGGATTCCGCGGACGTGGGCGCCGCGCTGAACTCCCTCGCGACGGCGATGGGCGACGTGGAGAAGTTCGTCGCGGAGAACAAGGACCTGCTCGCGTCCAATGTGGACAAGCTGGCCGGGCTGACCAAGGTGCTCGTGGACCAGCGGGCGTCGCTGGCCGAGGTGCTCGACATCGCGCCGACCGGGGCGACGAACTTCATCAACTCCTACGACGCGGCGTCCGGCACGATCGCCGTGCGGGACAACCTCAACGAGCTGACCCACCCGCCGATCCTGACCGTCTGCCGGCTGATCAGCGCGGGTACGCCCAAACCGATCCCGGACACGCTGGGGAACATCTGCAAGAAACTCGCGCCCGTCCTCGACGGCACGCTGAAACTGCCCTCCGTGCCGCAGGTGCTGGCGTCCCTGCAGAACGGGGAACTGCCGCCCCTGCCGCTCCCGCTGGTGGACGTCCTGACCAAGGGAATTCCGAAGTGATGCGCCGCGGCCGTCCGATGGTGGCGGGAGTGCTGGTGGCGGTACTCGGGCTGAGCGCGTGCAGTGACGGCGGGTTTTCGGGGCTGTACAACACCCCGCTGCCCGGCGGCGCGGATCTCGGCGAGCACCCTTACCGGCTCTCGGCGCAGTTCTCCGACGTGCTCGACCTGGTGCCGCAGGCGAGTGTGAAGGTCAACGACGTCCCGGTCGGGCGGGTCGAGAAGATCGACCTCGCGCAGGACACCCGCTCGGCGTGGGTGACCATGGTCGTCAACGGCGACATCGCGCTGCCCGCGAACGCACGCGCCGAACTGCGGCAATCGAGCCTGCTGGGCGAGAAGTTCGTCGATCTGCACGCGCCGTCCGAGGTCAAACCCGAGGGGGCGCTCGCCGAGGGCGCGAAGATCCCGCTGGACCGGACGAACCGCAACCCCGAGGTCGAAGAGGTCCTCGGCGCGCTTTCCCTGCTGCTCAACGGCGGCGGGGTCGAGCAGATCCAGAAGATCAGTCACGAGCTGAACGAGGCGCTCACCGGCAACGAGGCCGAGGTCCGCGCGCTGCTGTCGCATGTGGACAAGCTGGCCACCGAACTCGACGGGCACAAGGGCGAGATCCTGCGGGCCATCGACGGCCTCGACAGGCTGTCCAAGACCCTGGTCGGCCAGACACAGAACCTGACGAACGCGCTCGACAACCTTTCGCCGGGGCTCAAGATCGTGACCGAGCAACGGGATCAGCTCGTCGGCATGCTGCAGTCGCTCAACACCCTTTCCGGCGTCGCGACCGACACGATCAAGGCGAGCGGTGACCAGCTGGTGGCGAACCTCCGCGCGTTGCAGCCGACCCTGAAGAAGCTGACCGAGGCGGGCCAGGACCTGCCGACCGCGCTGCGGATCCTGCTCACCTACCCGTTCCCGGACTACGCGGGCAACGTGATCAAGGGTGACTACGCCAACGTGGAAGCCAAGATCGACCTGAACCTGGACACGTTCCTGGAGAACATGAACAACTCGTCGCAGCCGATCATCCAGCTGCCCGGCGCGAACGGGACCGGCACTCCCGGCGCGATCCCGTTCACCAACGGCACCGCCCCGCCGGTGCTTCCGCTGCCCACCGGTGATCTCCCGCTGGTTCCCCAGACCCCGCAGGGGCAGGGCGGAGACGTGCTGGGCGGCGTCCTCGGCGGGATTCTCGGGCCGATCCTGGGAGGTGGCGGATGATCACACGCAAGACCAAGATCCAGCTGGCGGCGTTCCTCGTCATCGCGGTGGTGTCGGTCGTCTACGCGGGCGGCAAGTACGCGGGCCTGGACCGGCTCTTCGGCACCCGGGGCTACCTCGTCACGGCGCAACTCGTCGACTCCGGCGGGATCTTTGTCAACGCCGAGGTCGCCTACCGCGGTGTCGCGGTCGGCAAGGTCGCGTCGATGACGCTCACCGAACACGGCGTCGACGTCGGCCTCGACATCGATTCGGGCGCGCCGAAGATCCCCGCCGACACGAAGGCCGCGGTCGCGAACCGGTCGGCGGTGGGGGAGCAGTACGTCGATCTGCTGCCCCTGCACGAAAACGGGCCGTACCTGGCCGAGGGTTCGGTCATCACCCGTGACCGGACCTCGATCCCGCTCGGGCCGGACACCGTACTGTCCAATCTGGACAACCTGGTGTCGAGCGTGCGGCCGGAGTCGCTGAAGACCGTCGTCGACGAGACCTACGAGGCGTTCGCGAACGCCGGCCCGGATCTGCGGCAACTGCTGGACAGCACCGGTTCCCTCACCGCGACGGCGACGCAGTACCTGCCCGACACCCAAGGCCTGCTGGCGAGCTCGCGGACGGTGCTGGACACGCAGCAGCGCCAGGCGGACAACATCACGAAGTTCTCCAGCGGGCTCAAGACGATCGCCGCGCAGCTGAAGACGTCCGACCCGGATCTGCGGCGGGTGATCGACGAGGCGCCGAAACTGAGCCGCCAGATCAGCGACGTGCTCGCGGTGTCCGGGACCGACCTCGGGGTGCTGTTCGCGAACGCGCTCACCACCGCCCAGATCACCTCCGCCCGGACGGACGCGATCGAGGAACTGCTCGTCGCGTACCCGATCATCTCGGCGTTCTCGAAGTCGACGTCGCCCGACGGCACGGGGCATCTCGGCGTGGTGTTCAACTTCTTCGACCCGGCCTCGTGCACCAAGGGCTATGAGGGCACGAAACAGCGTCCCGCCAACGATCTCACCGAAGCACCGGTCAACATGCAGGCCTACTGTGCCGAGCTGCCAGGAAGCCCCACCGGCGTGCGGGGCTCGCAGAACGCCCCCTACGCCGGGAAACCGCCCGCCGTCCCGGAGCGGCCGAAGCAGACCGCGCAGGCGGCGGAATCCGCGCAGCTGCCCGGAGTGCTGAGCCTGCTCACCGGGTCCGGGCCGGGCGGACTGGGCTCGCTGCTGGGCGGCAAGTAGTGCTGACGCGCGCTCTCACCGTTATCGCCGCGTTGGCCGTCCTCGCGGCCGCCTGGTTCGGCTGGTCGTGGTGGAGCGCCGCGGGGGACGAGGGCCTGGCCCGCGGCCGGGAACGGGAGGCCGTCCTCGCCGCCGCCTCGGGTCAGCTGGAAGTGCTCAACACCATCGACTACCGCAGCGGCGCCCACGACGTCGACCGCTGGCTCGGAGTCACCACCGGACGGCTCGGCAAGGACCTCACCGGCGACCGGAAGATCCAGATCGACCGGGCGACCACGAGCAAGACCGTCGCGACCGCCAAGCTCAAGCAGGCCGCGGTCACCGAACTCGACGCCGTCGCCGGCACGGCGCGGCTGATGGCCGTGCTGGACGTGAAGGTCAGCACCGGCGGCGGGACGGCTGCGCCCAAGGTGAGCAGACTGACCGTGGACTACCAGCGCGTCGAGGACGGCTGGAAGGTCAGCGCGGTGCAGGCGGCCGGGTCATGACGGCGCGGATACCGCGGATCCTGGCCGCGATCATCGCGGTGGCCACCGGATGCGCCGTGTGGTTCGGGCTCCAGGCGTCTTCGCTGGGCTCGGACGGCAACGCGGCGATGGTGGACCAGGCCGCCACGGCCGAGGTCGCCGATCAGGTCGGCGCCGGGGTGAAGGCCGTCTTCTCCTACGACTACAGCAATCTCGCCCGGACCGAACGGGCAGCGGCCGACGTCCTCGTCGGCGACGCGACCGGCCAGTACCGGGACCAGTTCGCTTCGGCGCGCAAGCGGGCCGAAGAACAGAAGCTCGTGCGGACCACGACGGTCCGGTCGCTCGGCGTCTCGTCGTTGCGGGGCGATCAGGCCGAGATCCTGCTGTTCCTCGACCAGCAGACGCTCACCACGGCCGGCGGCGCCCCCCAGTCTTCGGTCGCCCAGCTGTCCGTTTCGGCGGTCCGGATCGACGGCCGCTGGAAGATCTCGCGGCTGACCCCGCTCTGAATCCGGTTTTACGAGATTCGTTTCATGTTCGCCCCGGTGATGGCGCCGCCGGAAACGGTGTAGGAACCGGAGAAAGTCCGCAGCGAACCATCGGTCTGACGGGCGGAAAGATCGACGTACACCGTCTTCCCGCTCACGCTTGTCACAGTGACAGCCGCCCAGGACGTAGTCGCGAATCCCTTGGCGTAGGAGGCGAGAGTGCCGCCTTTGGCCAGCCTTTGCCCGCCGAGATTCCACGCGGTGGGGAAATCACCCCGGTTGAGCGCGTCGTAGTAGGCGATCACCGTCTGCGCCAACGGAACCGCGGGTACGGGCGCGGGTGCGGGATAGATCGTGTGCGTCGTCGGCGGTGCGGCATAAACCGTCTGCGGTGGGATCGCGACCACCGGTGGCTGGACCACTATCGTGCTCGGCGGAGCGGCCACGACGACGGCGGGTGTCGCCGTACCCTGATTCGGTACCGCGCACGCGGCCAGTGTGCCCGCCGCCATTATCGTCCCTGCCGCCCAGTTCTTCACTTTCATTGCCATGCCCCTCGTTTCTCACCTTTTCGTTCGTATAACCGAGAATGCGAGAAAAGCGGCCGGGCCACTAGAGGATTAGGCCTCGTTACGAATAGTGGAAAACACGACGGAACCGTTATGGGATCTTGTGCGGCGCGGGCGTAGGCCACCCTCGTCTCACGCCGATCCGCCGCCGGGTTTAGCGTTAGGCATGACCACTGCACCTGTCGATGTCGAGAGCGCTCGCCGGGACTACACGGCCCTCGTCGACCGTGGCCTCTCCCTGGACATCACCCGCGGCAAGCCGTCCCCCCGCCAGCTGGACCTCGCCGACGGACTGCTCGGCCTCCCCGGAGACGTGCGCAAGGCCGAAGACGGCACGGACGTCCGCAACTACGGCGGCCTCAAGGGCCTGCCCGAGCTCCGCCGCATCTTCGCCGGACCGCTGCAGGTCCCGGCCGAGCAGCTGCTGGCCGCGGGCAACGCCAGCCTGGAGCTGATGCACGACGCGATCGTGCAGGCCTACCTCAGCAAGCTCCCCGGCGCCGAGCGCCGCTGGGCCGACGAGGAGCGGATCGTCTTCCTGTGCCCCGTCCCGGGCTACGACCGCCACTTCGCGCTGGCCGAGCGCTTCGGCATCGAGCTGGTCCAGGTGCCGCTCACCGAGACCGGCCCGGACATGGACGTCGTCGAGCGCCTCGTCGCCGAGGACGCCGCCGTCAAGGGCATCTGGTGCGTGCCGAAGTACAGCAACCCGACCGGCGTCACCTACAGTGACGACACCGTGCGCCGCCTGGCCGCGATGGCCACGGCCGCCCCGGACTTCCGGATCTTCTGGGACAACGCCTACGCCGTGCACCACCTCACCGACGTCGAGGTGCCGCTGGCGGACCTGTTCGCGCTGGCCGCCGAGGCGGGCAACGCCGACCGCGTCTTCGTCTTCGGCTCGACCTCGAAGGTGACCTACGCCGGTGGCGGCGTCGGCTTCTTCGGCGCGTCGGAGGCCAACCTGGCCTGGTGGATCAGCCTGATCGGCAAGCGGACCATCGGCCCGGACAAGGTCAACCAGCTCCGGCACGCGCTGTTCCTGCGCGACGAGGACGGCGTCCGGGAACACATGCGCAAGCACGCGGGGCTCATCGGCCCGAAGTTCGCGGCCGTCGACGAGATCCTCACCAAGGAACTGGGCGACTCCGGCCTCGCGTCCTGGACCAAGCCGACCGGCGGGTACTTCATCTCGCTGACTGTGTCCGCCGGGACCGCCAAGGAGGTCGTGCGGCTGGCCAAGGAGGCGGGCATCGCCCTGACCCCGGCCGGTGCGACGCACCCGTACGGCGACGACCCCTCCGACGCCGTCATCCGGATCGCCCCGACGTATCCTGAGCTGGCCGAAGTCGAAGAGGCGATCCGCGGTCTGGCCGTCTGCGTTCGCCTTGCCGCGGCGACGAAGAAATAAGTTCGAGATCTTTTCCAATCCGGTTCACGAGTGGTTCCGAACGTCCGAGTGGGTGGGTGTACACCGCAAGGACGAGAGGAACCACTCGTGTTCGGAAAGCCGTTCGTTCGTACCCTGATCTCCCGTAGTGCCGAGAACCGTACGGACCGTCGCCGGTTCTTGAAGGCGGCCGGCGCGGCGGGGCTCGGTGTCGTCGGCGCGACCTATCTCGGGGTACAGGCCACCTCGTCCGCTTCGGCGACGGGTGACGCGGCCGCGGAAGCCGCCGCGGCGGGCGCCCCCAGTGACGCGGCCGTGCTCAACTTCGCGCTCAACCTCGAATATCTCGAGGCCGAGTTCTATTCCTTCGCCGTCCACGGCCGAGGGCTGCCGGACGACATCACCGGCGGCGTCGGCACCCAGGGCGGGGTGGTCGGCGGCAAGAAGGTGATGTTCCACGACAAGGCCCTGCACCAGTTCGCGAAGGAGATCGCGGGCGATGAGGTCGCCCACGTCAAGTTCCTGCGCACCGCGCTGGGCGAGGCCGCCGTCTCCCGGCCGGAGATCGACCTCAAGGACAGCTTCACCGCCGCGGCGCGGGCGGCCGGGCTGATCAGCGAGTACCAGCAGTTCGACCCGTTCGCAAATGAGAAGAACTTCCTGCTCGCGGCCTACCTGTTCGAGGACGTCGGCGTGACCGCGTACAAGGGCGCGGCCCCGCTGATCACCAACAAGACGTTCCTGGACGCGGCCGCCGGGATCCTGGCCGCCGAGGCCTACCACGCCGCCACCATCCGGGTCGCGCTGTTCGACCGCGAGCTCGGCGACGCGGCGGCCAAGATCTCCAACGCCCGCGACGCCCTCGACGGTCCCGGTGACGACGACCAGGGCATCGTGCTCGGCAACCAGGCCAACATCGTGCCGACCGACAACAACGGCATCTGCTTCGGCCGCAGCGCCGACCGGGTGCTGAACATCGTGTACTTGAACCCGGGTCCGGTGAAGGAGGGCGGGTTCTTCCCCAAGGGTGTGAACGGAGACATCGTCGCCAGCGGCGGCGCGTGATCCCGGCTGTCGTGTCGCCGTTTCCCGGTATCGTCGGGTGACGGCGACACGACAGGGGGTTCGCGGTGAAGGCTGTGATCATCGGCGGCGGTATCTCCGGCACGGTGACCGCGATGGCGTTGCAGCGGGCCGGGATCGAGGCGAGCGTCCACGAGGCGTACCCGTCGGGCGGTGAGGACGCGGGCGCGTTCCTCACGATCATGCACAACGGCATGGACGCGCTGCGGGCGATCGGTGCCGAGGCGCCGGTGATCGAGAGCTCCTTCGCCGCCGTCGGGCTGGAACTCGTCACGCCGGACGGGCGGACCGTCGAGCGGCGTTCATTCGACGTAGACAGCACTGACGGCCTCGCGGGCCCGCGCACTTTGACTCGCGCGGCGCTTTATCGCGCGCTGCAGGAGGAAGCGATCTCGCGGGGGATCACCTTCGAGCGCGGGAAGCGGCTGGTTTCCGCCTCGCCGGGGACCGCGCGGTTCGAGGACGGGACTTCGGCCGAAGGCGACATCCTGATCGGTGCCGACGGTCTGCGTTCGGTCGTCCGGAACCTCATCGACGCTTCGTGCCCGCCGCCGCGTTCGACGGGCCTCGACGTCGTCTACGGCTATACGACAGACAAGAGCGTCCCGCAGGCGCCGTCGCTCTATCGGATGATCCAGAGTCAGCACGCCTTCTTCGGCTACACCAGCACTCCCGACGGTTCGACCTACTGGTTCGCGCGGTTGCCCACCGCTGAAGGCGTCCGGGTCGGCCTCACACCTGCCGAGTGGCGCACGACGGCCTTCGCGGCCTTCGACGGGGAACCGTTGCCCGCGGCGGAAATCATCGGTTCGACGGGCGACGACGTCTTCGGCGGTCACTCCTACGACGTGCCTTCCACCCCGGTGTGGTGGAACTCCTCGATGGTGCTCGTCGGGGACGCGGCGCACGCTGCTTCGCCGGCCGCGGGGCAGGGGGCGTCGATGGCGCTGGAGGACAGTGTCGTGCTGGCCCAGTGCCTGCGCGATCTTCCCGACGCGCCAACGGCTTTCGCGGTCTACGAACGGCTGCGGCGGGCGCGGGTGGAGAAGCTGGTGGCGAGCAGCGCCGCGGTGTCGACGGGGACGACGTCGGACGAGGGCCGGAACTGGCTCTACCAGCACCACATCGAGTGGGACGCGAAGATCGAGACACCCCGCGTTTAGTCCTCTGCTTGCGGCGTGACTCGCGTGATCAGGCACGGAACTCACGTGACTGGATGCCGAACTCGTGTGTACGGCGTCTGATCACGCGAGATCCGTCTCTGATCACGTGAGTGCGGTGCCGCGCCACAAAGTACGTGAAGGCCCCCTTCCCTACCTTGAGCGTAGGGAAGGGGGCCTTCACGTACTTGAGAAGCTACTTCTTGTAGAGCGACTCGATGTCGTTCGCGTAGTTCTTGTTCACGATGTTGCGCTTCAGTTTGAGGCTCGGCGTGATCTCGCCGCCGGCCTCGGTGAAGTCCCTGGAGAGGATCGTGAACTTCTTGATCGCCTCGGCCTGCGAAACCACGCTGTTGGCCTGATCCACGGCCTGCTGGACCTCGGCGCGCAGTTCGGTGTCGGCGGCCAGGTCGGACACGGTCGCGTCGGCGGGCTTGTTGTGCTGCGACTTCCAGGACGGGAAGTACTCCTCGTCGATGGTGATCAGCGCGCCGATGAACGGCCGCTGGTCGCCGACGACCATCGCCTGGCTGATCAGCGGGCTGGCCTTGATGGAGTCCTCGAGCCCCGACGGCGCGACGTTCTTGCCGCCCGCGGTGACGATGATCTCCTTCTTGCGCCCGGTGATCTTGAGGAAGCCGTCGCTGTCCAGTTCGCCGAGGTCGCCGGTGTGGAACCAGCCGTCTTCCAGCGATTCGGCGGTGGCCTCGGGGTTGTTGAAGTAGCCGCCGAAGACGACGTCACCCTTCAGCAGGATCTCGCCGTCGTCGGCGATCCGCACCGAGGTGCCGGCGACCGGCCTGCCGACGGTGCCGACGCGGAACCCGTCCTGGGTGCCGACGCAGGCCGCCGCCGAGGTCTCGGTGAGGCCGTAGCCCTCGAACACCGGGACGCCGATGCCGCGGAAGAAGTGCGCCAGCCGCACGCCGAGCGGGGCACCGCCGGACACCGCCGCGACACAGCGACCGCCGAGGGCGGCCCGCAGCTTGCTGAAGACGAGCTTGTCGAACAGCGCGTGCTTGACCTTCAGGCCGAGCCCGGCGCCGCCGGTGTCCTGAGCCTGGCTGTAGGCGACGGCGGTGGCTTCGGCGGCGTCGAAGATCTTGCCCTTGCCGTCGCCGTGGGCCTTCTGCTTCGCGCTGTTGTAGACCTTTTCGAACACGCGCGGCACGGCGACGACGAACGTCGGCCGGAAGGTGCCGAGGTCGGCGACCAGGTTCTTGACGTCCGAGGTGTGCCCGAGGGTCACTCGCGCGCTGAGCGCGGTCACCGCGATGGCGCGGGCCAGGACGTGCGCCAGCGGCAGGAACACCAGTAGCGAGTTGCCCTGTTCCATCAGCTGCGGGAACGCGGCGATGTCGGCGCGGATCTCCGCGAGCAGGTTCCGGTGGGTCAGCTCGACGCCCTTGGGGCGGCCGGTCGTGCCTGACGTGTACACGATCGTGGCGAGGTCGCCCGCCTTCACCGAACGGCGCCGCTCGTGCAGGTCGTCGTCGCTCAGTACGGCGCCCTGGGCGGTGAGATCGTCGATGACGGGGTTGGCGGCCTCGATCTGCCAGGTGTGCTCGAGCGTGTCGAGGCGCCCCTTGACGCTGTCCAGCGTCGCGACGTGCTCGTCGGTCTCCACGAACACGGCCTTGGCCGCCGAGTCCGAGAGGATCCAGTGGACCTGCTCGGCCGAGGAGGTGTCGTAGATCGGGACGGTGACCGCTCCGGCGGCCCAGATCGCGAAATCGATCAGGGTCCATTCGTAGCGGGTCTTGGACATGAGCCCGATCCGGTCGCCCGGAGCGATACCTGCCTGTGCCATTCCCTTGGCGACGGCGAGAACCTGAGCCGCGAATTCTTTCGCGGTGATGTCCAACCAGGTACCGTCGACCTGACGGCGGAAACTCACGACATCGGAGAACCGCTCGGCGTTCGCCCAGACGACGTCGGCGAGGTTCTCGTCGTCGGTCACCGGATTGGCGGCGGGAGCGCTGTATTCGCGCACGAGGAACCTCCGTGTTCGCGTGCAAGTGGTGTGACCGGTGTTACCCGCCAGTCAACTTAGCGTGTCGTGCACCTTAAGACCATGCTGACGAATCGGCCATACCCAGGGCATGACATTCTGCCGCGTGTGAACCAGGCGCCGCCAGCTCTCGACCTCGTTGACGAGACCTTCATCGTGGTCCCGCCGTCCACCGTGGCCGCCGCTTTCGCCGATCCGCGATCTTGGTCACGTTACTGGCCGGACCTCGTTCTCGAGGTCTACACCGACCGTGGGGACAAGGGTTTGCGCTGGACCGTGCGCGGAGCCTTGATCGGTACCATGGAGGTGTGGCTCGAGCCCGTGCTCGACGGCACCCTGCTGCACTACTTCCTGCGCGCCACCCCCGCCGGACCGGACGGGGAGCCGCGCGCGCTGGCGCCGCGGGACCTGCGCCGCGAGTTCGACCGCAGAGCCCGTGCCGCGAAAGGGATCGCGCTCGGGCTCAAGGAAGTCCTGGAGGACGGCCGCGAGCCCGGTATCGGCCCGCGGGCCGGCTAGGGGCACGGGGAAGCCCGGCGCAGGAAGCCCGGGGAAGCACAGGGGAGCGGGATGCGGGTTCACGTGGTGTCGGACGTCCACGGCAACGCCGACGCGCTCAAACGCGCGGGCGACGGCGCCGACGCGTTGGTCGTGCTGGGCGATCTGCTGGACTTCGTCGACTACCGCGAGCACGACAAGGGCATCATGGGCGCGCTCTTCGGCGCCGAGAAGGTGGGCGAGTTCGCGCGGCTGCGGCGTGAGGGCACTCGTGATGAGACCGTTGCCTTTTCGCGATCGTTGTGGGCCACTTTGGCCGATCCGGCGGCCGCCGTCGGCGAGGCGATCCTGGATCAGTACGCGACGCTGTTCGGCGCTCTGACGGCGCCGACGTACGCGACTCCGGGCAACGTCGACGACCCGTCGCTGTGGCCCCAGTTCGCCGGCGACGGCATCCAGGTCCTCGACGGCGAGGTCGCCGAATTCGGCGGATTGCGATTCGGTTTCATCGGCGGCGCGTTGCTCCCCCCGAACGTCGTCCCGCGGCGCAACGGCTTCTGGCGGCCGTACCTGCGCACCCGCGAGGAGTACGACGTCGCGGTGAGCGCGCTCGAAAACGTCGACGTCCTGTGCACGCACATCCCGCCCGCCATCCCCGACCTGACCTACGACGTGATCGCGCGGCGTTCGGAGATCGGGTCGGCGGCGCTGGTGGACCTCATCCGTGAGCAGCGGCCCCGGTGGTCGCTCTTCGGCCACGTCCACCAGCCGCTGACGGCGCGGACCAGGCTCGGCAGGACCGAATGCCGTAACGTCGGTCACTTCAAAGAGACGGCACAGCCATACGTGCTTCGCTGGTGACCGTCGGTCCCGGCTAGGCTGCGTTCATGGCCGAGCAGTCCACGCAATCCATCGAGGTCGACGCCGAGCCCGAGCGGGTGATGGCGGTCATCGCCGACTTTCCCGCGTACCCGGAATGGGCCAAGGCCGTCCGGCAGACCGAGATACTCGGCGAGGACGACAACGGCCGCGCCAAGCAGGTGAAACTCACCCTCGACGCCGGTCCGATCAAGGACGTCTACACCCTTGAGTACGACTGGGACGCCGACGGCCAGGGAGTCAGCTGGCACCTGATCAAGGGGCAGATGCAGAAGGCCCAGAACGGCCGCTACGCCCTCGAAGCGCTGGGCGGGGGCCGTACCAAGGTGACGTATACGCTGTCCGTCGAATTGGCGCTGCCGATGATCGGGCTGCTGCGCCGTAAGGCCGAGAAGATGGTCATGGACACCGCGCTCAAGGAGCTCAAGAAGCGCGCCGAAGCATCCTGAGTTCGAAAGGTAGGCATGCGGATCCTGCTTTTCACCGGCAAGGGGGGTGTCGGTAAGACCACGCTGGCCGCGGCGACGGCCGCGGCACTGGCCGGCCGGGGCAGGAAGACGCTCGTGGTCTCGACCGATCCCGCGCATTCCCTCGGTGACGCCTTCGGCCGCGCGCTCGGCGCGGAACCGTCCGAAGTGGACGTTGTGCCCGATGGCCCCTCCGCGTGGGGGAGTACGTCGGGGCTCTTGCACGCCGCGCAGATCGACTCACGCAGCCTCGTCGACAGCACCTGGCGCGAATTGCGTCAGGAGATCCAGACCGCGCTCGCCGGAGCGGGCCTCGACTCGCTCGACGCCGAAGAGCTGACCGTGGTGCCCGGCGTCGACGAACTGCTCGCCCTCACCGAAGTCCAGCGCCTCGCCGAACACGGTCCCTGGGAGACGGTCGTGGTCGACTGTGGCCCGACCGCGGAAACGCTGCGCCTGCTGGCTTTGCCGGAAGCCGTCTCGGGCTACCTGACCCGGATGTTCGGCTGGCAGGCCAAACCGGGCGCGCGAAGGACGGCGGCCGCGGTACGGCGGCTCGGCGCGCACCTGGAGTCGCTGCGCACGCTGCTGACCGATCCGTCGGTGACCACCGTCCGGCTGGTGCTGACGCCGGAACGCGTCGTCGTCGCCGAAGCCCGCCGCACCCTCAGTTCCCTGGCGCTGCGCGGGATCCGGGTCGACGGCCTGATCGTCAACCGGCTGATGCCCGCGCCCGGGTTCTGGCGCGGTGCCGCGGCTTCGTGGATGCGGACCCGGCGGGCGCAGCAGAACGTCGTCCTCGCCGAACTCGCCGAGGCCGGCTTCGGGCCGGAACTGGTGAAGCCCGTCGAGCATCGCGCCGTCGAGCCGGTCGGGCTCGAGGCACTGCAGGAAATCGCGTACGAGCTTTACGAAGGCCTGGATCCCTTGACCGGCAACGGAAAGGGTGTTACCCCACTGCTCCAGGTGTCCGAATCGGACGAGGGCTACCGGCTGCGGATCACCGTGCCGCTGCACCGCGATTCCGAAGTGGACCTGGCCAGAGTGGACGATGATCTCGCCGTCACCGTGGACGGTTTCCGGCGGCTGATCGCGCTGCCGGAGATGTTGCGCCCGTGCCGGATCACCGGTGCGGAATCCGACGCGCACGGCCTGGTCGTCAGCCTGGCCGGGAACCGGGGACCCGGGTGAGCGAGCACAGCGAGAACACCGGACCAGGGCAGCTCAAACTGGCCGAAGAGATCCGCCTGCTGGTGGAACTGGTCGTCGAACACGCCGCGCCCTGGCTGGAGGGGCTCATCTCCGCCGGTCACGGCTGCCCTGAACACGAGCCCGGCTCCTGGTGCCCGCTGTGCGCGATCGTCGAGATCTTCCGCGGCGAGCGCCCCGAGTTCGTGGCCCGCCTGATGGAGCAGGCCGCGCAGCTCGTCGCGTTGCTGCGGGCGGTGCTCGCGGACCGCTGGGAGCCCGAGGGCGGGGTGCACATGCCGGGGTTCCAACCTGCGGGTAAACCCGCCGCGCGGGAAGATTCGCCGGTGGGAGCTTCGCGGGTCCAGCACATCACGGTGACCAGGCGCGATGCTTGGCAGCCTGATCGGGAGAACTGAGTGCTGACGGTAGGGGTGGACGTCGGGGGCACGAGCGTGCGCGCCGGCGTGGTGGACGAGCACGGCTCGCTGATGGACACCGCCAGGGTGGGCACCCCTGGCGAGGAGAACGCGCTCGAAGACGCCATCGCCGGCGTCATCGAAGACCTCCGCAACCGCCATGACGTCTCCGGCGTCGGGCTCGCTGTCGCGGGGTTCGTCGCGAAGGACCGGCGGACGGTGATGTTCGCGCCGCATCTGTCCTGGCGCGACGCCCCGGTCGCCGAGCGGATCGAGAAGCGCGTCGGCCTCCCGGTGACCTTGGAGCACGACGCGAACGCCGCCGCCGTCGGCGAGTTCCGGTTCGGGGCCGCGCGGGGTGCGCACGTCGCGGCGCTGATCGCGCTGGGCACCGGGATCGGCGCCGGTCTGCTGCTCGACGGCAAGATCTACCGGGGCGCGTACGGCGTCGCGCCGGAACTCGGGCACCTGACGGTCGTCCCCGGCGGGCGGGCCTGCCCGTGCGGGAAGTACGGCTGCTGGGAGCGGTACTGCAGCGGGACGGCGCTGGCCGCGACGGCGGTGGAGCTGCTCGCGCGGCATCCCGGCCGGTCGACGGTGCTGGCGCGGGAGACCAGGGGAGACCCGGGTTCGGTGACCGGGCGCCGCGTCGCCGGTGCCGCCCGCGACGGCGACCCGATCGCCCAGCGCGCGATGACCGAACTGGCGAAATGGCTCGCCGAAGGACTGGCGCTGGTCGCCGACGTCTTCGACCCCGAGATCATCGTGATCGGCGGCGGGGTGTCCGAATCGGCGCCGCTGTTCCTCGACGAGGCGCGTGAGCATTACGCGGGCAAGATCACCGGCGCCGGGCACCGGCCGCTGGCGCGGATCCGCACCGCGCACCACGGGGACGACACCGCCATCGTCGGCGCGGCGGCACTGGCCGTCGACGCGGCGAAGGCTCCCGGCGCCGAGGTCGGTGTGACAGGCTGAGACGGTGACCCGCCCACACGGCAACGGCTTCGTGAAGTGCGACTTCGGGCATCTTCACTGGGGCCTGAACGGTGCCGCCGGGCTGTTGCTGTCCGATCCCGAACGCGGTGTCCTCCTGCAACGCCGCGCCTGGTGGGTCCACCACGGGCGCACCTGGGCGCTGCCCGGCGGAGCGGTCGAGGCGGGGGAGAGCCCGCGCGAGGCGGCCACCCGCGAGGCGCACGAGGAAGCCGACGTCCCGCCTGAGGGCGTCCGTCCGCTCGCCGCGTCGCGTGTGGACCATGGGAATTGGCGCTACACAACGATTTTGGCCGCACCGATCGGCAGGCTCTCGGCGCGGGTGAAGAACGCGGAGAGCGCGGAACTGCGCTGGGTCCCACCGGACGAGGTCGCGGCTTTCCGTCTGCACCGCGACTTCGCGGCGGCCTGGCCGGGATTGAGGGAACACTTGGATCGCAGCCTGGTACTGGTGGTCGACGGCGCCAACGTCGTCGGTTCGAGGCCGGACGGCTGGTGGCGTGACCGGCGCGGGGCCGCGGAACGGCTGCGGGACAAGCTCGCGACGCTGGCCGAGACCGGGTTCTCCGATCCGGCGCTGCCGAGTGGCGGGGAGTGGTCGTGGTGGCCGAAGGTCGTGCTGGTCGTCGAGGGCAAGGCCCGGGGCGTCGAGCCGGTGTCCGGTGTCGAGGTCGTCGACGCCGAGACCGACGGTGACTCGAAGATCGTGGCCGTGGCGCGGGAAGCCCGCGCCGCACGGCCGGATGACCACGTCGTCGTCGTGACCGCAGATCGCGAACTACGCTCCCGCGTCGAAGCCCTGGGCGCCGCCACTTTCGGCCCCGCCACCCTCCTGACGCACCTCGACCACCTCGACCGCAAGTAGTCCTCTAGTCGCGGTAGTCAGACGTCGAACTATCGCAACTAGAGGACGAAACGCGGCATCAGGGGCGGGCGATCTTCCCGTCGCGCATCTCGGCGATGAGGGACGCGACGACGGCGCGAAGGCTGCCGCTGGACTGCTTCGCCACCGCGCGTTGACGCAGGTAGCTGGGCCCGTACCGCAGGATCGTCTCCACGCCTCGCAGTTCGTCGGCGCAGTTCAGCCGCCGCGCCACCGGTTCGAGCCGGTCCAGCAGGTCCAGGGTGTCGTCGGTGACGGGCCGTTCGTTGCCGGCGGCGTCGAGGATGATGATCGCGTCGATGCCGTAGCGCGCCGCGCGCCACTTGTTCTCCTGGACGTGCCACGGCGGCAGGGTGGGCAGGATCTCGCCGTCGTCGAGGCGCGCGCTGAAGTCGTCGACCAGGCACTGGGTCAGCGCCGCGATCGCGCCGACCTCCTCCAGCGTCGGCAGCCCGTCGCACACGCGCATCTCGATCGTGCCGAAATGCGGCGCCGGCCGGATGTCCCAGCGGATCTCGGAGAAGTGGTCGATCACCCCGGTGGTGAACATGTCGTCGACGTAGCTCTCCAGCTCGGTCCACTTGCGGAACTGGAACGGGAGCCCGGCCGTCGGCAGCTGCTGGAACATCAGCGCGCGGTTCGACGCGTATCCGGTGTCCTCCGCGCCCCAGTACGGCGAAGACGCCGACAGCGCCTGCAGATGCGGCGCGTAGTTGAGCAGCGCGTCCAGCACGGGCAGCGCCTTGTCGCGGTGGTCGAGCCCGACGTGCACGTGGACGCCGTAGATCAGCATCTGCCGCCCCCACCACTGGGTGCGGTCGATGAGCTTGGCGTAGCGCTCCTTGTCGGTGACCTTCTGCTGGTACCAGGTCGAGAACGGGTGCGACCCGGCGGAGAACACCTCCACGCCCAGCGGGTCGAGCACCGAGTGCACGACGTCCAGCGACTCGTTCAGATCGGCCTTGACCTCGGCGATCGTGTCGCAGATCCCGCTGATCACCTCGATGGTGTTGAGCAGCAGCTCCTGCTTGATCTTGGGGTGCTCCTCCTCGCCGCCGGGACGCACGGCGTCGAGCACCTCCTCGGCGACCGAGGCCAGCTCACCGGTCCGCCGGTCGACGAGGGCGAGTTCCCATTCCGCGCCGACCGTCGACCGGCGTGAGGGGGTGAAGTCGATCTTCATGATCGGGATTGTCCGGCAGTTCAGACCTGCGCGCCGTTGTTCGGGTCCGCGCCGGGCGGCGGCCCCTGGCGAACCCGCAGCAGGAGCAGCGCGATCGCGGTCGCCAGCGCCAGGATGCCCAGCGGCGTGCCCAGGCGCGTGCCCATCCCGATCAGGCCGGGTGCGATCAGGAGCAGCAGGCCGAGCACGAAGAACAACAGGACGATGAACGCGCCCTTGCGCGGGCGCGGCAGGGGAGGCGGCTCCGGCGGCACGTAGTGGCCTTCGTCGTCGCTCGAACCGGCCGGGGCGTCCTCGAAGAGGGTCTTGTCCCAGCTGGTGCCGCCGCCGCGCCACCCCGGTTCCGGCTCGGCGTCCGCGGGATCGGGGCGGGGCGTCTTCTCCGACGGCTTTTCAGCCTTCTCGGCCTTTTCGGCGGTCTTCCCGGAGGGTTGCCCGATGTCTTCTTCCGGGATCAGGCCGACGCCCTCCGCCCGGAGGTCGGCCACGATCTCGGCGAACGTCGCGTCGACGTCCTCCGGCCCGTCCTTGCCCCTGCTCATCCGGCGTCCACCTGTCCCGCCCGGCGTACGGTCCGGGCGAAGTCCACCGTACGCGTGAAGATCAGGCCTGCGTCATGGTCTTGAGTCGCGACGTGGAAGCTGTTTTCCAGCACCACCTCGGTGACGTCTTCGCTGCCGATCCCGTCGAGGATGATCCGCGAGTTCTGCGGCTCCACCACATGGTCGACGGCCGAATGCAGCAGCAGTACCGGCTGCGTGACCTTGGGCAGATCGGCGCGGGTGAGCCGCCACAACCGGGCGAGGCTCGCCGCGGCGCGCACCGGCGTCCGCGAGTAGGCCAGTTCCGTTTCGCCCGGCTTCGCGATGTCGTTGGCCACGCCGGGCACCGAGGGCAGCACCTTCGACAGCACCGGCAGCAGCTTGGCGTCCCACCGCAGCGTCATGATCGAGGGGTTCACGAGCACGATTCCGGCGATCCGGTCGCCGAACTCCTCGGCCAGCCGCAGGGTCAGTGTCCCGCCCATCGACAACCCGGCGACGAAGACCGAGTCGCACGTCGAGAACAGCGCGAGAAGCTCTTCGCGGACCGTGCCGTACCAGTCCTCCCAGCCTGTCCGGTTCATGTCCTGCCACCGGGTGCCGTGCCCGGGCAGCAGCGGGCAGCGCACCGTGTAGCCGGCCTCGGCCAGGTGGTCTCCCCAGGGCCGCAGGCTCGCCGGGGTCCCGGTGAATCCATGGCACAACAAGAACCCGGCTTCGGTCGAACCGGTGTGGGCGAACGGTTCCGCGCCGGCGAGGACGGCCATGGGATTGCCTTCCATGAGAGCTGGGTAGGTCTCCTATGTTCGCACGAGCCGAGGGCGTTGTGGGGTCCCGGCCGCAGCCGGAATCCGCCCGGCACGGGTGTGAGATCCGTCGCTGGGTACGGGTAACCGGGTGGACTTCGTTGTGCCTGGGTGGCGGGCTTCGTAGTCTTGACCATCGGGCGCAGGGGTTGAGCTGCTAGGAGGAGTTTTCGCAGTGCTGTACTGGCTCATGAAACACGTGTTTATCGGGCCACTGCTCAAGGCGCTGTGGCCTACCAAGGTGACCGGCGCGGAGAACATCCCGGCGGGTGGTGGCGTGATCCTCGCGGGCAACCACCTGGCGGTCGCGGATTCCTTCTTCATGCCGCTTCGGGTCAAGCGCAAGGTGACCTTCCCGGCCAAATCGGAGTACTTCACCGAGAAGGGCCTCAAGGGCCTGCTGAAGAAGTGGTTCTTCACCGGTGTCGGCCAGTTCCCGATCGACCGCTCCGGCGGCAACGCGGCGCAGGCCGCGCTCGACACCGCGACCCGCCTGGTCCGCGAGGGGCACCTCCTCGGCATCTACCCCGAGGGCACCCGCTCCCCGGACGGCCGCCTGTACAAGGGCAAGACCGGCGTCGCGCGGATCGCGCTCGACTCCGGCGGCCTGGTGGTCCCGGTGGCCATGGTCGGGACCGACAAGGTGAACCCGATCGGCTCGAAGATGTGGTGGCCGCGCCGCCTCGAGATCCGCTTCGGCAAGCCGCTCGACTTCTCGCGCTACGAGGGCCTCGCCGGCGACCGCTTCATCGAGCGGTCCATCACCGACGAGATCATGTACGCCCTGATGGAGCTTTCCGGTCAGGAATACGTCGACATCTACGCCGCCAAGGCGAAGGAACTGCTGGCCGCCGACGAAGCGGGGATCCGCCCGAAGGTGCCCGCGCAGCCGTCCGCCCACGACGTCGCCCGTATCCCGGAGTCCAAGGTCGGCTGAGGCACCACTAGGGTTCTGCGGTGCGATTCTTCTACGACACCGAATTCATCGAGGACGGCGTGACCATCGACCTGGTGTCGATCGGTGTCGTGGACGAAAGAGGACGCGAGTTCTACGCGGTCTCGACCGATTTCGATCCCGGCAAGGCCGGACCCTGGGTCCGCGACCACGTGCTCCCGAAACTCCCTTCGCCCGCGGACCCCGCTTGGCGCAGCCGCGAGAAGATCCGTACGGACCTCCTCGAGTTCTTCGGCAAGCCGCCCGGCGGGATCGAACTGTGGGCCTGGTTCGCCGCCTACGACCACGTCGCGCTGGCGCAGCTGTGGGGCCCGATGCCGGCGCTGCCGCGTCAGCTGCCGCGTTTCACCCGTGACCTGCGGCAACGCTGGGAAGACGCGGGGAAGCCGAAGCTCCCGGCCGCGCCGGACGACCAGCACGACGCCCTCGCGGACGCGCGCCACAACTTCCAGCGGTGGGGGATCATCGAGTCCTACTGGCACCGGTAGGCCTCTCTCGCGTGCTATGAACGGCCCGTTACTTGCAAAATTTGCAAGTAACGGGCCGTTCATAGCGTTCGCGACCCAGCACTCAGCGGCGCGAGTCGACGGCCTCCGCCAATGTGTCCAGGAGGTCGGCCGTCGCGTCCCACCCGAGGCAGGCGTCGGTGATCGACTGCCCGTAGGTCAGCTCGGCCGCCTTGCCCAGTGTCAGGTCCTGACGCCCCGGCACCAGGAAGCTCTCCAGCATCAGCCCGGCGATGCCCCGCTCACCGGCGCCGATCCGCTCGGCGAGTTCGCGGACCACCGCAGCCTGCCGCACGTGGTCCTTCGCGCTGTTGCCGTGGCTCGCGTCGATGATCACGCGCTCCGGCAGCCCCGACTTCGCCAGCCTCGCCAGCGTGTCGGTCACCGTCGCGGCGTCGTAGTTCGGCCCGGCGGCGCTGCCGCGCAGGATCACGTGGCAGTCCTCGTTGCCGGCCGTGGTGATCAGCGCCGCCAGCCCGTCGGGGTTGATCCCGGCGAACACGTGGCTCGCGCCGGCCGCGCGGGTCGCGTCGACGGCGACCTGGACGTCGCCCTCGGTCGAGTTCTTGATCCCGACCGGCATCGACAACGCGCTGCACAGCTGCCGGTGCACCTGGCTCGCCGCGGTCCGCGCGCCGATCGAACCCCAGGTCACGGTGTCGGCGATGAACTGCGGGGTGATCGGGTCGAGGAATTCACAGCCGACCGGCAGGCCCAGCGCGGAGACGTCGAGCAGCAGTTTGCGCGCCATCCGCAGGCCCTGGTTGACCTCGTAGGTGCCGTCGAGGCCGGGGTCGTTGATGAGGCCCTTCCAGCCCAGCGTCGTACGCGGCTTCTCGAAGTAGACGCGCATGACGATGTGCAGGTCGCGGCGGTGTTCTTCGGCTTTGGCGGCGAGGCGGCGGGCGTAGTCGAGCGCGGCGTCCGCGTCGTGCACCGAGCAGGGCCCGACCACGACGAGGAGCCGGTCGTCCCGGCCGTCGAGGATGTCGACGGCCGAGGCCCGCCCGGCTAGGACGGTATCGGCGATCTCCGTCGTCATCGGATGTTCGTGCCGCAGCATCGCGGGCGACAGCAAGGGGTTGATGGCCGCCGTGCGGTGCCCGTCGAGGGCGATCAAGGTGTCAGCGGAGGGAGACATCGCGGGTCTGGTTCCTTTCGAAAGGGATACCGACCCGCGGGACCTCGCCGAGCCGGTTCGAAATCCGGCTCGGAGGTGGAGGTCAGCGCAGGTTCACGCCGCCGTGCCCACCCGGGGCCGGCTTCGTAAACCAGGAATAGCGCTGCACGACGCCAAGCTAGCACATCCGGGACATGGACCGATTCCCGAGGTGGTACGCCCTGCACCGATCCAGAGAACTGCCGCTACGCTGGTGCCGGGACATGTGACTGTCATCTCTACGGAACACAAGACGGAGGCTTTTGATGCGTGTCGGTGTGCTGACCGGTGGTGGCGACTGCCCGGGACTCAACGCGG
Source organism: Amycolatopsis sp. lyj-112 (assembly GCF_046549055.1). NCBI lineage: Bacteria > Bacillati > Actinomycetota > Actinomycetes > Pseudonocardiales > Pseudonocardiaceae > Amycolatopsis > Amycolatopsis sp. lyj-112. The sequence goes on from NZ_JAJPWS010000001.1 coordinate 789,921, forward strand.
TGATCCGCGCCGTGGTGCGCAAGGGCATCGAGGTGCACGGCTGGGACATCGTCGGGTTCCGCAACGGCTGGAACGGTCCCCTCACCGGGGACAGCCGTCCGCTCGGCCTGAACGACGTCGAAGACATCCTCACCCGCGGTGGCACGATCCTGCGGTCGTCGCGGACCAACCCGTACAAGGTCGACGGCGGTGTCGACAAGATCAAGTCCGTGCTCGCGGAGCAGCAGGTCGACGCCCTGATCGCGATCGGCGGCGAGGACACCCTCGGCGTCGCGAAGCGGCTCACCGACGACGGCATCGGCGTCGTCGGGGTGCCCAAGACGATCGACAACGACCTCGGCGCCACCGACTACACCTTCGGCTTCGACACGGCGGTCTCGATCGCCACCGAGGCCATCGACCGGCTGCACACCACCGCCGAGTCGCACCACCGTGCCCTCGTCGTCGAGGTCATGGGGCGGCACGCGGGCTGGATCGCGCTGCACTCCGGCCTCGCCGGCGGCGCCAGCGTGATCCTGGTGCCGGAGCGGCACTTCAGTGTCGACCAGGTCGTCGAGTGGGTCGAGCGCCGCTTCGAGAAGGAGTACGCGCCGATCATCGTGGTCGCCGAAGGCGCGCTGCCCGAGGGCGGCGAGGAGCGACTGCTCACCGGCGAGAAGGACGCCTTCGGGCACGTCCGGCTCGGCGGCATCGGCACCTGGCTGGCCGACGAGATCGCGGCCCGCACCGGCAAGGAGTCGCGTGCGGTCGTGCTCGGCCACGTCCAGCGTGGTGGCACGCCGACGGCCTACGACCGCGTGCTCGCCACCCGGTTCGGCCTCAACGCCGTCGACGCCGTCGCCGATGGCGACTTCGGTGTGATGGTCGCGCTGCGCGGCACCGACATCGTGCGGGTCAAGCTTTCCGAGGCGACCGCCGAGCTGAAGACCGTTCCGGCGGAGCGGTACGAAGAGGCCGAAGTCTTCTTCGGCTGATCGATCCACGCTCGATCGTTCCACGACGAAGGCCCCTTACTTTGTGCTGAGCTCAGGTAAGGGGCCTTTGTCGACCTTGCGGCTCCGCACGCGCTACGAGTTGAATCGGCCACTCGGGGGATCAGGTGAAAGGGGCTGGTTTCTCATGGTCGGCGCGGAATCCAACAGGCGGGACTTCCTCCGGTGGCTGGCCGTCAGCGGGGCCGGGGTAGCGGTCGCCGGGATGCTGCCCGGCACGGCCTCGGCGGCCGGTGCGATCGTCGTCATCACGCAGGTCACCCTGATCGACGGCACGGGTTCGGCGCCGCGCCGGGACGTTTCCGTGGTGCTCGCCGACGAGCGGATCGCCTGGGTCGGCGACTCCGGTCAGGTTCCGGACACCGGTGGCGCGCGGGTGATCGACGGCCGGGGGAAGTTCCTCATCCCGGGGCTCTGGGACATGCACACGCATGGTCTGGACCTCGAGGAGATCGTCCCGCCGCTGCACCTGGTCCACGGCGTCACCGGCACCCGCGAGATGTGGGGCTACGCCGAGAACCGGGCCACCCGGGACAAGATCGAACGCGGGGACCTGCTCGGCCCGCGCAGCGTGCTGGCCAGCGGGATCGTCGACGGGCCGGTCACCCTGCTGACCCCGCCGGTGCTCCAGGTGTCGACCGAAGCCGAGGCGAAGGCGGCCGTCCGCGCGGAGAAGGCGGCGGGCGCGGAGTTCGTCAAGATCTACTCCTACCTCGGTGCCGACGCCGCGCGCGCGATCGCGGAGGAGACACGCGCGCAGGACCTGCGGTTCTCCGGGCACTGGCCGTACAAGCTGTCCCACGTCGACGCGAGCGACCTCGGGATGCACAGTTTCGAGCATTTCTTCGGCACGTCCATCCACTGCTCGACCCGGCGCGACGAGATCCTCGCCAGGCTGGTGGAGACGCCCTACGACCCCGAAGCGCCACGGGACTTCTTCAACCTGGCCCGTCAGCTGGAGTTCGAGTCGGTGTCGGCGTACAGCCCCGCCGCGGCTCGCGCCTACTTCGGCCGGCTGCGGCGCAACGGCACCTGGCATTCGCCGACGCTGACGATCAACCGGATCGTCACGCAGCCCGCCGCCACCCACAAGTACGACCCGCGGCTGAAGTACGTGCCCGCCGACCTCCGCGAGTCCTGGGCCATGGGCATCGAGCGGTTCGCGCCGAAGACGCCTGAGCAGATCGCCTTGCAGGAGCGGTATTACCAGGCGACGTTGCGGTTGGTCGGGGAGGCGCACGAAGCCGGCGTCGGGCTCATCGGCGGCACCGACTGCCTCAATCCGTACACGTTCCCCGGAAGCGGGCTGCACGAGGAACTGGCCTTTTTGATCGAGGCCGGGCTCTCGCCGGTGCAGGCGCTCAAGACCGTCACCGCCGACGCGGCGAAATTCCTCGGCAGGGAACGGACTTCGGGCACGGTCACGGCGGGGAAGGAGGCGGATCTCGTGCTGCTGGACGCGAATCCGGCCGCCGACATCCGGAACATCGCGAAGATCGACACGGTGATCACCCGGGGACGCGTCCTGGACCGGACGGCGCGGCGGCGGATGCTCGACGCCGTCGAAGCCGCCGCCAACCGCCCGCCCGCTCCGGCCACGACCGCCCGGCTCCGCTCCCTCGCCCTCCGCGGCTGCTGCTGACCCTCGCCCGCTCACGAGTCCGCGTTTCGTCCTCTAGTTGCGGTGGTTCGTGCCACCAACTAACGCAACTAGAGGACGAAACGCGGGTTAAATGCGGGCGAAGGTGTCCAAAAGGGACACCGCGCGGGCGATGTCCTCGGTGAGCGGACGGTCTTCGACGCTCGGGTCGAGCACGGCCGCGGCGGCCTCGTAGGCGTCCCTCGCGGGCAGGGCGACGAGTTCGGACTTCCGCATCCGCAGCGCCCGGACGGCCGCGACGAGTTCGCACGCCAGCACCTGCTGGTACGCCGTCCCAGCAGCGGTCGCGGCCCGTGCGGCCTGTGTGGAGAAGCTCGCGTGGTCCTCGATCCCGCGGGATACGACGGCGGTGCCCAACGTCGCCGGGAGCGCGGCCTGTCGCAGTTCGGTGAGCGCGTCGTGCGCGACGTACTCCAGGATCATCACGCCCGAACTGCCCGACGGCCCGGCCGCGAGGAACGGCCGCAGCCCGGTGAACTCCGGTTCCACCAGGTCTCCCAGCCGGGCCACCGACAGTTCGGCGACCTGGTGCACCGTCGCCCGCACCTGGTCGAGCGCGGTCGACACGTACGCGGTGTGGAAATGCGCGTGGTGATAGGCGTCCTGGTACTCCGTCGAGATCATCGGGTTCTCGGTGCTGGCGTTGATCTCCACCGCGAGCACGTCGCGCAGGTAGTGGATCGCGTCCAGCGCGGGGCCCTGCACCTGCGGGAACGCCCGGAGCCCGAACGGATCCTGGATCCGGCGCCCGGGTTTCGGCGTGCCCTCCATCCCGAGCAGCCGCCGCATCTCCGCGGCGCACGCGACCTGCCCGGCGTGCGGCCGCGCCTCGTGCACCGGCGTCGCGTAGGCCTCCGGGTTCCCGTCGAGCGCGATGTAGGTCAGCGCGGCGATGGTGTGACTGGCCCTCGTGAGCGTGTCGAGCCGCATGGCCGCGATGGTCGCTTCGGCCAGCGTCGCGGCGTTGCTGCTCATGAACGCCAGCGCGTCACCCGCCTGCACCGGTACCGGCGGCACATCGCCGGCCAGCCACGGCCGTTCCCCGGTGAGCGCGAGCGCGGTTTCGGCGAGCGGGGCGAGGTCGCCGGTGCCGATCGCGCCGAGCCGGTGCACCAGCGGCAACGCCCCGGTCCGGACGGCGTCCGCCAGCGCGCCGATCAGTTCGGGGCTGAGCCCGGCGCGCCCGGCCAGCAGCTGGTTGAGCCGGATCAGCATCATCGCCCTGGTCTGGCCGGGGGACATGACGTCGCCGCTGCCGCCCGCGTGGCTGCGCAGCAGACGCAGGCCGTGGTCGGGCGACTCGCCTTCGCCGACCGGGTCCTCCTTGTTGGCGCCGACGCCGGTGGTGCGGCCGTAGACGACGCGGCGCGTACTCAGCTCCTCGGCGAGCTTCCACGCGCTTTCGGCGTTGCGCAGGGCGGCGATCGGAACGTCAATGCTCAGCGGACCCTCGGTGCTCGCGGCGGTCACGACGTCCGCGCAGCGCAGGGTCCGGCCGTCGACCCGGATCACGGCGGCCTCCTTTCCCGACCGCCCCACTATGGGCCACTCAGTCCGACGGCGGCTGCCAGGGCGGCCTGTTACCCCAGTCCCACTTCGGCATCGGCTCGGGGACGGTGACCTCGCGGCCGGGCTGGGAGAACATCACCGCGAGCCGGCTGCCCCACTCGACATACGCGGCGAAGGCGGACCGGAACTCCGGGTCGGCCGGGAGCCCTGCCTCGTCGGCGGCGTCGAAGAGCAGGTTCACCCAGCGGCGCCGCTGCTCCTCGGTGATCGCCCTGCCGAGGTGCCGCCCGACCATGTGCCGGTGCCCGCCGTGCTCGCCGCTGTAGGTCTCCGGGCCGCCGAACACCTCGGCGAGCCAGATCGCGACGTGCTCGGGGTGGCCGGGGTCCATGTCGCGGAAGACCGGCTCCAGCAACGGGTCCTTCAGGACGTGGCCGTAGAAGATCCGGGTCAGGCTCCGGAAGGCGTCCATCCCGCCCGCCCATTCGTACAATGTCGGCGTCTCGGTCACGTAGGTCCTCCCAGCGGCGATGATCTTCCGGCACGGCAAGGCAACCACCGCCGAAAGCCGGGGGCAACCGCTTACTTTCCGGCGTACCAAGGGAGTACTCGGAGGCCGCGTGCCGCACGTTCGAACCGGTACCTATTCACTAACTGGGTTCGTCCGGGTGCTGTCCGACCGCGTCGATCCGGCCCTCCCAGAACCGGCGGTACGGCGCGAGCCAGGCGTCGACCTCCGCGAGCGGCTCGGGGCGGAGCCGATAGCACCGGCGCTGCGCGGCGACGCGGACGGTGACCAGACCAGCCTCGCGTAGTACGCGCAGGTGCTTCGATACCGCCGGTTGGCTCAATTCGAGGACCTCGACCAGCTCGTTGACCGACCGTTCGCCGTCGCGGAGGAGGTCGAGAATGGTCCGCCGCCGCGGCTCGGCGAGGATCTCGAAAGTCTGCATCATGCGGGGAATGTGCCTCGCAGGGCATATTTCCGTCAAGGAATGTTCGAAAATGTCCATCCGAAAGTCTTGGTATGAACCATTGACGCAGTGGTCTAGTCCACTTAACTTGTGCGTGTCTCCACCGCAGTCTTCTCGTCACTGGTGGTGACCTGGAAGGGAGAACGCATGTCCCGTTTGAGCAGGATCACCGCGATCGTGGGTGCCGCGGCCGTCGCACTGGGAGCGCTGGCCGTCGCCGCGCCGGCGCAGCAGGCGACCGCCGCACCCGAAGCGCAGGACGCGTCGGTCGGAAAGGTCCTCGGGTACTTCGCCGAATGGGGCGTTTACCAGCGGAACTACCATGTGAAGAACATCGACACCTCGGGCTCGGCGAGCAAGCTGACCCATATCAACTACTCGTTCGGCAACGTGACCAACGGCGGCTGCGCGATCGGTGACGCCGAAGCGGCCACCAGTAAGTTCTACGACGCCGCCGCCAGCGTGGACGGTGTCGCGGACACCTGGGACACCGGCGCGCTGCGCGGGAACTTCAACCAGCTGAAGAAGCTCAAGGCCAAGTACCCGAACCTCAAGGTGCTGTGGTCCTTCGGCGGCTGGACCTGGTCCGGCGGCTTCGCGGAGGCCGCGAAGAACCCGGCCGCGTTCGCCGACTCCTGCTACAACCTGCTCAACGACCCGCGCTGGGCCGGTGTCTTCGACGGCATCGACATCGACTGGGAGTACCCGAACGCCTGCGGGCTCTCGTGTGACACCAGCGGTGCCGCCTCGATCAAGAATCTGGCGCAGGCGCTGCGGACCAAGTTCGGCTCGAAGCTGGTCACCGCGGCGATCACCGCCGACGGCACCCCCGGCGGCAAGATCGACGCCGCGGACTACGGCGGCGCCTCGCAGTACTTCGACTGGTACAACGTCATGACCTACGACTACTTCGGCGCGTGGGCCGCGCAGGGCCCGACGGCCCCGCACTCGCCGCTGAACGACTACGCCGGCATCCCGACCGCGGGCTTCCACTCCGACGCGGCGATCCAGAAGCTGAAGAGCAAGGGTGTCCCGGCGGACAAGCTGCTGCTGGGCATCGGGTTCTACGGCCGCGGCTGGACCGGTGTCACCCAGGACGCCCCGGGCGGCACCGCGACCGGTGCGGCGCAGGGCACCTATGAAGCGGGCATCGAGGACTACAAGGTCCTGAAGAGCACCTGCCCGGCCACCGGCACCGTCGCGGGCACCGCCTACGCCAAGTGCGGCGACAACTGGTGGAGCTACGACACCCCGGCGACCATCGGCGGCAAGGTCGGCTACGCCAAGAATCAGGGTCTCGGCGGCGCTTTCTTCTGGGAGCTGTCCGGTGACACCGCCAACGGCGAGCTGATCACCGCTCTGGCCAAGTAAAGACGGAAGTACGTGAAGGCCCCCTTCCTTGCGCCTAGGTGCCGGAAGGGGGCCTTCACGTACTTGTCGGTGGCGGGGATTACCGTCACGGCATGGGTTTCGAGGGTTTCGGTGAGTACGCCATCGACTTCTACGACGGTCTCGAGGCCGACAACTCCAAGTCCTATTGGGACGCGAACCTCGCCACCTACCAGGCCGACGTCCGCGCCCCGATGGAGGCGCTGCTGGCCGAGCTGGTGCCCGAGTTCGGCGACGGATTCGGTGCGGGGAAGGTCTTCCGCCCGTACCGTGACGTCCGGTTCGCCAAGGACAAGACGCCGTACAAGACCCATTGCGGCGCGGTGATCGAGCAGGGGCGTGGCGGCGGCGCGTACTACGTCGAGGTCGGCCCGGCCGGGATGCGCGTCGGCGGAGGCTGCTTCCACTTCGAGTCCGATCAGCTCGCCCGGTTCCGCCGGGCCGTCGACACCGAACCGCACGGCGCCGACCTGGCCAAGCTGCTCGTGAAGCTGGAGAAGGCGGGCTGGGAGATCAACGGCGACCGCCTCAAGTCGAAGCCCCGCGGGTTCGCCGAGGATCATCCGCGGATCGACCTGCTGAGGTACCGCTCGGTGTACGCGGTCCGCGTCTGGGAGCCGGACGACGTCCTGCACGAGCGGGTCGCGCTCGACCGGGTCCGGAAGGCGTGGCGTCAGGTCCGGGCGTTCAACGAATGGGCGCGGGACCGGGTCGGGCCGAGCGAGAAGCCGCGCCGATAACCTTCGAACCCTGTTCAGGGGTTAACCATCGGCCAGGTCAACTGACACTTTTCTTGAACTTTCGGTATCGGTACAGACGAATCCGCGATGAGGGACTACGCTGTACGAACGTGAGCCGACGCGCGAAGATCGTTTGTACCCTGGGCCCCGCGACCGCTACGCCGGAGAAGATGCGGCAACTCGTCGACGCCGGGATGGACGTCGCGAGGATGAACTTCAGCCACGGGACGCACAGCGACCACAAGCAGGTCTACGACCTCATCCGAGCCGCCGCCGCCGAATCCGGTCGTGCGGTGGGCATTCTCGCCGACCTCCAGGGGCCGAAGATCCGTCTCGGCACCTTCGCGGGCGGTCCGGTCGAGTGGCACAACGGCGACATCGTGCGCATCACCGTCGAGGACGTCGCCGGTACGCACGACCGTGTCTCGACCACCTACAAGGGACTCGCCGACGACGCGAAGCCCGGTGACCGCCTGCTCGTCGACGACGGCAAGGTCGGCCTCGTGGTCAAAGAGGTCGAGGGCCCGGACGTCGTGTGCGAGGTCACCGAAGGCGGCCCGGTCAGCAACAACAAGGGCGTTTCCCTGCCGGGCATGGACGTCTCCGTGCCCGCGATGTCCGAAAAGGACATCGAAGACCTCGAGTTCGCGCTCGAACTCGGCGTGGACTTCATCGCGCTGTCGTTCGTCCGCTCGCCGGCCGACATCGACCTCGTCCACCAGGTGATGGACCGGGTCGGCAAGGGCAGGCTCCCGGTGGTCGCGAAGATCGAGAAGCCCGAGGCGGTCTACAACCTCGAGGCCATCGTGCTCGCCTTCGACGCGGTGATGATCGCCCGTGGCGACCTCGGTGTGGAACTCCCGCTGGAGCAGGTCCCGCTGGTGCAGAAGCGCACCATTCAGATCGCCCGCGAGAACGCGAAGCCGGTCATCGTCGCGACGCAGATGCTCGAGTCGATGATCAACAGCTCCCGCCCGACCCGCGCGGAGGCCTCCGACGTCGCCAACGCGGTGCTCGACGGCGCCGACGCGCTCATGCTCTCGGGTGAGACCAGCGTCGGCCGCTACGCCATCGAGGTCGTCCAGACCATGGGCCGCATCATCGAGGCCGTCGAGACCGACTCCCCGGTCGTGCCGCCGCTGTCGCACGTCCCGCGTACCAAGCGCGGCGTCATCTCCTACGCGGCCCGCGACATCGGCGAGCGGCTCAACGCCAAGGCACTGGTCGCCTTCACCCAGTCCGGCGACACGGTCCGGCGGCTCGCGCGGCTGCACACGCGGCTGCCGCTGCTGGCCTTCACGCCGGAGGAGAACGTCCGCAGCCAGCTCGCGATGACCTGGGGCACCACGACGCGGATCGTGCCGAAGGTGGACTCCACCGACCAGATGATCCAGCAGGTCGACCACGCGATGCTCGAAATGGGCAAGTACGCCAAGGGTGACCTGGTGGTCATCGTCGCCGGCTCGCCTCCCGGAACGGTCGGCTCGACCAACCTCATCCGCGTCCACCGCCTCGGCGAAGACGACCACGCCTGACGCACGTCGCGTACTGCTCTTGAAGTGCTATGAACGGCCCGTTACTTGCAAAATTTGCAAGGAACGGGCCGTTCATAGCGTTCCGGGGTGAGGCGAAAGGGGCCTTCATGTACTTCGGGCAGAAGGTGGCCTTCGCGACAAACGTCCCGCCTCGCGGAGGCCCCGGTCGCCTCGACCGCATAGGGTTCTGGACATGACTGAGATGGCCAGGGAGGCCGCCGCCGGATTCGACACCGCCGGTGGGGCCGGCGGTCAGCCGGTGCTCGACCGGCTGGTCGCGCTGCTGGATTTGGAAAAGATCGAGGAGAACATCTTCCGCGGTGTCTCACCGGCCCATTCGCCGGTGCGGGTGTTCGGCGGGCAGGTCGCGGGGCAGGCCCTGGTGGCCGCCGGTCGCACCGTGCCCGAGGAGCGGAAGGTCCACTCGCTGCACGCGTACTTCATCCGCGGCGGCGACCCGAGTGTCCCGATCGTGTACGAGGTCGACCGCATCCGTGACGGCCGGTCGTTCACCACCCGCCGTGTCGTGGGTATCCAGCACGGCAAGGCGATCTTCTCGCTGTCCGCGTCGTTCCAGAAGGACGAGGGCGGCATCGAGCACTCCGAAGGCATGCCGGACGTCCCGGACCCCGAATCGCTCCCGACGCTGCAGGAGCGGGCCGAGGGCTACTTCATCGGCCACCACGACCGGCCGCGGCCGATCGACCTGCGCTACGTCAACGACCCGCCGTGGGTGACCAGGAAGTCCGGCGACCTGCCCGCCCGCAACCAGGTCTGGATGCGCGCCGACGGCAAGCTCCCGGACCAGCAGCTGCTGCACGTCTGCGTGCTGACCTACGCCTCCGACATGACGCTCCTGGACTCGGTCCTCGCGCGGCACGGCGTCTACTGGGACCTCGACAAGGTGATCGGCGCGAGCCTCGACCACGCGCTCTGGTTCCACCGGCCGTTCCGGGCCGACGAGTGGTTCCTCTACGACAGCGCGTCGCCGACCGCTTCGGGAGCCCGTGGTCTGGCGACGGGCCGGTTCTTCGCCGCGGACGGGACGCATATCGCCACGGTCGTCCAGGAGGGCCTTCTCCGGGTGGTGTGAACGGTGACGTTCCGCCATCGCAGAGGCGCCTTGTCCACCCTTTCGAGGGAATGGCGAAATGCATTAACATCTGGAGCCAAAGCATTACGCATTGGTTCCGGGCATAAGCGCATAAGGGAGGGCCGGAACCGATCGGGGGACGGCTCCGGCCCTGCACCGGGGGTGAATCCGGCAACGACGGTCACCCTCTCGGGTCACCATCGGTGCAGCTCGCGGCCCCGCGCCCGTGCCGCGAGCGGGTCCGCGCTCGCCCGTTGAGGCGTGCGTACCGCGTTGCACGATGCCCAACCTACAACGGCAATCTGCAAATTGCAGGATGAAAATCCGGACGTGTCGGAAAATGGTCCTGTGACCATCTCACCGAATGTGTCTCGGGCTGGTTAGATGAACGGCATGCGGAGTTCCTGAACACTGTTCTCTTCGCCTGCCGTGATGCGCGATCATTGATGCTCGGACAGCTTGTGGAGGTGCCGCTATGACGAGGGGTCAGGGACCCACCGTGCGCCGCCGGAGACTGGCGAGTGAACTCAGGAGGCTGCGTGAGGCGGCCGATCTCACCATCGACGAGGTGAGCGAGAAGCTCGAATGCTCGGCGTCCAAGGTCAGCCGTATCGAGACAGGGCACGTCGGCGTCACCCCGCGCGACGCACGCGACATGCTCGAGCTCTACGGCCTCGCCGGTGACGAGCAGGACGCGCTCGTCCAGCTCGCCAGGGAAGCCCGCAAACGCGGGTGGTGGCATGCGTATAACGAGGTGTTCACCGGCACTTTCGTCGGCTTGGAGGCGGACGCGAGTTCCCTGCGGGCGTTCCAGGCGTTGCTCGTGCCGGGGCTCTTGCAGACCGAGCGCTACGCCAGGGCCGTGATCAGGGCGATGCGGCCCGACGCCGAAGACGCCGAGATCAGGCGCCGGGTGGCGGCGCGGATGGCGCGGCAGGAACTGCTGACGGACCCCTCGCCGCCGGAGTACTGGACCGTGATCGACGAGGCGGTCCTGCACCGCACGATCGACGGCGCCGAAGTGATGGCGGAGCAGTTGTACCGGATGGTCACGATGGCGGCCCAGCCGAACGTGACCGTCCAGGTCGTGCCGTTCGGCGCGGGTGCCCACCCCGGGATGGAGGGCCCGTTCCTCATCATGGGCTTCCCCGAACTGGCCGACACCGACGTGGTCTACGTCGACAGCACCTCCAGCGGGCTCTACCTGGAGGAACCACCGGACGTCCGGCGATACGCGTTGATGTTCGACCATCTCCGCGCCGCCGCGTTGAAGCCGGACGACTCGGTCGAGGTGATCGCCGAGGCCGCCGGCAGGTTCGCCGAGCAGGCGGCCCTGCCGGAGAAATCGCAGTATCGGGACTCGGGCGTTCTCGGAGCGCTCGAAGTCCCCGGAAACTAGTAAGGAGTGGGGAGCATGACGCTCAACGATGACCTTTCCCAGGCCCACTGGCGCAAAAGCAGCCACAGCGGTGGCGGCAACGACTGCGTCGAGGTCGCCTTCACCGGTTCCGGTGCGGCACTGAGGGACTCGAAGGACCCCGACGGAGGTGCCTTCCGCCTCTCGCCGCACGCTTGGCGGGGGCTGCTCGGCGCCGTGCGCCCGAGTGGCCCAGCTCACCGGTAAGCACGCTGGAAGTCGACCCCTTACGCCCCCCGAGCAGGGGATGGGCGGGAGTAAGGGGTCGAACCATGTCCGGGTGTAGGTGATCACCCGATGCCGCAGGGCACCCCTCAGGACGAATCTGGTCCTTACCAAACCAGGTACTGAGTTCCTAAGGGGAAAAGATGAACACGAACGACGCTCTACTGGTCGGGGTAATGGCCGAAGTGGCCTACCGCACCGAAGAGTTGCAGAAGGCCGGTCGCAGCGTGTGGGTCGACCGGGCCCGCCGGGCGAGCCGCCGGGTCCGCGCCGCTCGCACCGAGGTCCGGGTGCCCGCCCAGCAGCGCCGTGAGGCGGAGCAGATGCCCGCCCGCAGCGGCGAGATCACCCGGTAGAGGCCGAGTGCGATGAAGCTCTCGGTGAAAACACAGGCGAAGTTGTCGGCCCGGTAGGCAAGAATGCACCTCGTGCCCCGTCTTGGCTCCGGAATCCCGATCGTCGCCCGCACTCAGGAGATGCGGCAGCTCCGCGCCGCCTTCGCCCGTGCAGAACGGGCCGAGGCCGGTGCGGTGCTGCTGTCCGGTGACGCCGGGGTCGGCAAGACCCGGCTGCTGACCGCGCTCGGCGAATTCACCGCCGGCGCGGGCGCGCTGGTACTCACAGGGCGCTGTATCGACGTCCGTGAGGGCGGTCTCCCTTATCTTCCGTTCGCCGAGGCCCTGGCGCCTCTGGCGACGTCGTCCGATTCCGTGGTCACCGCCGCGGTCCGGGCCCGACCGGCGCTGGGCAGGCTGCTGCCGCAGATGCAGCAGGCGGAGTTCTTCCCCGCCATCGAAGACGGTCAGCTCACCGCGAGCGAACGAGTGTCCGCGCAGCGGCTCCGGCCTGAACAGGACCTGGGCCAGCTCCAGCTCTTCGACGCGGTACTGGGGGTGCTGACCGCCATCGCGCAACGCCGGCCGGTGGTGATCCTGCTGGAGGATCTGCACTGGGCCGACGGATCGACCCGGAACCTGCTGTCGTTCCTGCTCACCCGGTTGCGCACCCAGCGGCTGCTGGTGGTGGCGAGCTACCGCGAGGAGGACGTCCACCGGCGGCACCCCCTGCGGGCCGTGCTGTCGGAGGTGGTGCGGCTGGGCTCGGTCGAACGCGTCGAGGTCAAACCGTTCGGCGCCGAGGACGCGCGCGCGTTCGTCGAGGCGCTCGCCGACGAGCCGATCGGCCAGGACCTGATCGCCGACATCGTCGCCAGGTCCGAGGGCAACCCGTTCTTCGTCGAGGAACTGCTCGCGTCCGCGAAGGACTGTCGTGACCTTCCCTCCGGGCTCGCCGAGGTGCTCCTCGCGCGGCTGGAGCAGTTGTCCCCGATCGCTCGCCGGGTGCTGCGCACGATCTCGGTCGCCAATGACGCGGTGGCGCACGCCGCTCTCACCGAGATCTCCGGCCTGGCCGAACTCGAACTCGACGAGGCACTGCGCGAAGCGGTGCAGCACCACGTCCTGGTGATCGAGAACGGCTTCTACGCCTTCCGTCACGCGTTGCTGCAGGAAGCGGTCTACGGCGATCTGCTGCCGGGGGAGCGGGTGCGGATGCACGCGGCGTACGCGGCGCGGATCCGCACGCGGGCGCAAGGTCGCGGTCAGGACGCCCGCCTCGCGCACCACAGCCTGGAGAGCAAGGACTTTGTCACCGCGCTGGCGGCGTTGCTGCGCGCGATGGACGAGGCCGAGAAGCTGGGCGCGCCCGGCGCCGCACTGCGTCACGTCGAGCAGGCACTGTCCATTTGGGACGCGGTGGCCGAACAGGACCGGCCCGAGCACGTCGACGAACTCAGGCTGCTGCACGAGGCGTCCTACTTCGCGAGCACGTCGGGGGAGCCCGAGCGGGCGGTCGCCTATTCGCGGTCCGCGACGGAGGCGCTCGCCCCGGACGCCGACCGCGAGCGGGCCGCGAAGGTCTGGCGGCGGCACGCGGAGGCACTGCTGTCCGCGGAAGGCACCCTCGACGAGGTCGTCGAGGCGATCGACAGGGCCTGGGATCTGGTCGAACACACCGAAGCGAGCTCCGCGCGGGCCTGGGTACTCGCCACCAGGGCGGGGATCCTCCGCCTGATCGACAGGCACGAAGAGGCGCTGAAATGTGCGCTGGCCGCGGTCGCCGACGCCAGGGCCGTCGGCGCGGGCGGCGCGGAGGCGGCAGCGCTGGTCTCCCTCGGCACGCTGGCCGACTCGGCGGGCGATGTCGAAGAGGCCAGGGAGCGGCTGCGCCAGGCCGAGCGGAAGGCCAGGGACTCGGGCGCGCTCAACGGCGAACTCCGGGCACTGCACTTCCTCGGGCTCAGCTACGACGACCGCGCCGAGATCCCCGCCGCGCTGAAGTACTACGCCAAGGGGATCAAACGCGCCGAAGAGACCGGGCTGACCTGGAGTTCGTTCGGGATCGAGCTGCGGACCAAACACCTCACGCTGCGCTACGTCAGCGGGGACTGGCCCGATGACGACGACGCCGGCCGCGCGGGCCGGGGTGTTTCGAGCGTCGTCGCCGGACGGTTCCTGGGGATCTGGGCGCAGTTCGTCATCGCGCGGGGCCGGTTCGGCGACGCGGACAAGATCCTCCCCGGGCTGCGGCAGCACTGGAGCACGGACGTCTCGATCGCGCTGGCCGCCGGGGACGCGGCCATCCAGCTCGCGTCGTGGCGCGGGGACCACGCGGGAGCGGTCCGGCAGGCACGCGAGCTGATCAACTGGCTCGAGGCGATCGAGCCCGCGATTCTCGGCGGGATCCGGATCAGCGTGCACGGGCTCGCGGCCGCCCTCGCGGAGGCCGCCGAAGCCCGGGTCCGCGGGGATCTGGCGAAGGTCGAGGCGGCCGTGGCGGCGGGGGAGGCGTTCCTGGCTCACGGACGTCATTGCGTCGAACACGGCATTCCGCGCTCGGTTTCGCTGGGCCCGGAGGCGCTGGCGTGGGTCGCCCGGCTCGACGCGCTCGGCAGCGGACTGCGAGGAACCGCCGATCCGGAGTTGTGGGCGAAGGCCGTCGAGGCGTTCGGGTACGGCGCGGTGTACGAGCAGGCCATGTGCCGCCTGCAGCACGCGAAGGCTCTGCTGGCTTCCGACGGCGACACCACGCTCGCCGCGTCGGAACTGCTGGCCGCGCACGCCGTGGCCGACCGGCTGGGTGCCTGCCCGCTGCGCGAGGCCGTCCGGGACATCGGTCACCGGGCACGCGTCGAATTGCCCGGGCTGCCCGCGGCTCCGCACCGCGACGTCGTCGACCCGCTCACCGACCGCGAACGGGACGTGCTGGAACGCGTCGCGCTCGGCCGGACCAACCGGCAGGTCGGCGAAGAGCTGTACATCAGCGAGAAGACGGTGAGCGTGCACCTTTCGCGCGTGATGGCGAAGCTCGGCGCGAGCCGCCGGGCCGAAGCCGTCGCCATCGCCTACGACCGGGGACTGCTGGCCGCGCCGACGCCCTCGTAGCTCGCGTTTCGTCCTCTGCTTGCGGTCCTTGCGCGTGCAACTACCGCAAGTAGAGGACGAAACGCGGAGGGGTCAGCGGCGGGGGAGGCGGCGCAGGACCTTCAGTCCCGCGCTCAGACCGCGCGCCCAGAGCTTCGGCGGGATACCGCGTCCGGGGCGCAGCGGCATTCCGCGCTGCACCGCGATCGCCTGCGCTTCGGTGTACTTCAGCAGTCCCTCGGCACCGTTGCGGCGACCGACGCCGGACTCCTTCATACCGCCCATCGGCAGGCCGACGGTCCCGAACGTCGCAGCGAAGCCTTCGTTGACGTTGACCGTGCCCGCCTTCAGCCGCGCCGCGACCTCCCAGCCCGCGCGGCCGTTGCGGGACCACACACTCGCGTTCAGCCCGAACTGCGTATCGTTCGCACGCTCGATCGCCTCGGTGACATCGGTGTAGCCGTAGATCGACACGACCGGCCCGAAGGTCTCTTCAGCGAACAGCTTCACGTCTTCGGTGACGTCGGTGAGCACGGTCGGCTCGTAGAACAGCGGGCCGAGGTCGGGCCGGGCCTTGCCGCCGGTGAGCACCGTCGCGCCCTTGGCACGGGCGTCCTCGACGTGCGCCGACACCGACGCGAGCTGGTCTTCCGAGGTCAGGGAGCCCATCTGGGCCTGGTAGTCGAGCGCGCCGCCGAGTTTCACCGCGGCCGCCTTGGCGACGAAGGCCCGGGTGAACTCCTCGCGGATGTCTTCGTGGACGTAGATGCGCTCGACCGAGACGCACAGCTGCCCGGCGGAGGAGAAACACGCCGTGACAGCGCCCGCGGCGGTCTTGGCGATATCCGCGTCGGGCAGCACGATCATCGGGTTCTTGCCGCCGAGTTCGAGCGAGTAGCTCGTCAGCCGTGCCGCCACCTTCGCGGCGAGTCCCTTGCCGGTCGGCGTCGACCCGGTGAAGCACAGGTAGTCCGACTCTTCGACCAGCGCGTCGCCGATCCGCGAACCACGGCCGAGCACGATCTGCCAGACCCCGGCGGGCAGCCCGGCCTCCTCGGCGAGCTCCTGCAGCCACAGCGCCGAAAGCGCGGTCTGGTTGTCCGGCTTCTGCACGACGGCGTTGCCCGCCGCGAGTGCCGGCAGGACGTCCATCGCGGTGAGGGCCAGCGGGTAGTTCCACGGCGAGATGATCCCGACGACGCCCTTGGGGTGCCGGATCTCGCCGACCTTCGTCAGCACCGGGATGACGCCGGCGGCGCGACGCGGCGAAAGGAACTTCGCGCTGTGCTTGCCGTAGTAGGCGGCCACCAGCGCCGTGGCGCTGACCTCGTCGAAGGCGTCCATCCGTGCCTTGCCCGCCTCGACCTGGACCAGGTCGAGTACTTCTTCCTGGCGCTTCAGGACCAGGTCGTGCAGGCGGATCAGGATGCGCTGACGGTCGGCCACCGGCCGCTCGGCCCAAGCGCGCTGCGCGTCCCGGGCCTGGTCGAACACGATGCGGACGTCGGCGTCGGTGGCCTGGGGGAGCGTCGTGATCGGCAGCCCGGTGAAGGGCGCGCGCATCTGGACCGGCGCGGAGTCCTTGCCGCCCACGACCCGCCGCACGAGCCGTTCCGCCCTGGCCGCGGCCGGGGCACCGGGGATACCGCCGATGGTGGCCGGACCTTCGGTGTGGCTCGTGCTCGCCGGTGTCGTGCTCGTCATGACGTCTCCGTTCCGTGCCGCGCGGAGCCGGAAGGCGCCACGCAGAGCCCAGGTGTTACCGACGAGTACAGCATACCGCCGGTATGGAGGCTGTCCAGTCCGATGTGAATATATTTCACGTATTGTCGGGACGGGGCGGATTGTCGGGCGACGGGCGCAGGATGTCCTGCTGCTGCAACGCCGAGCCCGACGGCGGTGTGGGAGGCGACGGGTCCTGGGGCGGCACGTAAGGCTGGGCCTGGGGTTGCTGCGGATACTGCCGCTGGGGGACGGCGGGGGCGTACGGGACATAGCCGGGCGGGTAGGCGGCTTGGCCGGAAGACGAGGGTTCACGGCGGTTCGCCACGATCGCCAGCGCGATGGTGAGCAACGCCACCAGCCCGCCGGCCAGCAGGATCCAGAACCCGCCCCCGGTTCCGTAGCGCGAGACGAAGCGGCCGGTGTCCTGGCCGAAGCTCAGGCTCGCCGAGACGTCCATGCCGAGCATCCAGACACCGATCGCGGTACCGGCCCCGCCGGCGACCAGCAACGTCCTCGACGTCGCCGCCGCCAGTGACCTCGAACTCCGCCGGTAGGAGGCGAAGCCCACCGCGGCCCCCGCGAGCAGCGTCAGCGCGGCGGCGGACAGCGGGATGCCGTACCGGGCGACGTGGGTCTTGTCGTAGAACTCCTTCTCCTCCGGTGACGGCTCGATGTCGAAGGTCCGCGCCCAGCCGGTCTCCGACAGTTTCGACACCGCTTTGCCCTCGGAGATCTGTTCGTAGGTCGACTGCGGAAGAAAGGTCGCGATGATCACGAGAAGTCCGGCGAAAACACCCATCATCGCGGCGAACAGCCGGGGCAGGCGGGCATCCGACGGCGGCCGCGTGGCCGCCTCGGGGGCTTGGGGTGCCTGAATTGCGCTGAACGGACCAGTCGGTTGGTACGGCTGCTGCTGCGGCGCGCTCATGATCGGCTCCTCCGCCGGTTCCGTTGTCCAGCAAGGAATTCCATCACGAATCGGGCCCGGAGATAAGTGTCACCTGTGCTCTGGTCAAGCACCCTCGTGCGTGCTACGAGCGCAGGTTCTCGATGACGAACCCGGCGATCTTCTCCGCCGCACCACAGGAGTCGTACTGCCAAGGGCCTGCCTCGGCTCTGCCTCGGGTGTTGGCTCCGACATAGACCAAGGTGTCGTCGTCGACGCCGAGTGCCAGCTTGCACGCGAGCGGGCCTTCGTGCTGTCGCCGGGCGATGTTCTCCTCGGCCCGGACGACCACCGCCGGATACCCCTGGATGGCGAGTTCCTCCCAGCGGTTGCCGATATCGCGGCCGGTGGCGTGGTCTCGGTAGAGCGAGCCGATGCTCTCCCGCAACGGCGTGAGCCAGGAAACGGTCACCTCGACCGTCGGGCCGAAGCCGAGCAGACATTCGCCCGCCCGGCCGTTTCCCCTTCTCCCGTCGGTGAAACCCATACTCTCGACCTGTTCCACCGTGATGGCGGTACAGGGATCGGCGAGGAATCCGGCGCCGTCGAGCGGGGCTGGGATGGACGGGACGGAGACCGGCGGCGGACTCGACGGTCCGGGTGCGGGCGTGCCGCATCCGGACAGCGCGAGGAGCGCCGCGGCAAGGAAAGCCGTCCTCTTCCGGCCGGGCGTACGCGTCATGCCGGCTCCGCCCCGGGCTTGATCCGCCACCGCCGGGGATCGGCGACCACCACCGCGCTGGTGCCCACGGACGGGATCTTCGGAAAGTTCCGCTCGATGACCTGAAGCTGGAATCCGGCCCCGATCAGGGCCGCCATATCGGTCAGCATCTTGGTGAAGGTGGAATTGCAGTCCCGCCAGAACGTGGTGAACGCGGAATTGACGGCGTCGACCAGATCCTTGAGCGCGACCGGGGTCAACGGCGGGAAGACCACCGAACCGAGGACGACGCCGAACTTCCCGCCGAGCTGCGCCAGCGTCGAAGCGCAGTTCCCGAGCAATTCGAGGAGGTTCTTGTAGGTGCTGATGACGGTGGTCGCCAGCGTCGACACCACGCTCGTCAGGTTCCCGAGCGACGTCTGGCCCGCGGCCATGGCGTTCGTGGCCTCCGAAGCGTAGGCGTCGAACTGGTCGAAGGCGTCGCCGTGCCAGACCCCGCGGAGCGACAATTTCGTGTCTTTGATGAGGTCGGACGCGTCTTTGAGCCTGCTCTGCCTGGCGAAGGTATCGGCCAGGCCGAGGGCTTTCGTCAGATCGCCCAGCAAGAAGTTCCGGAGAGTGCGAAGCAGTTCGGTGATGCCGTCGGCGCCGACCAGATCGGCGTAGAAACGGATCTCCTCGTCGGCTTGCTCGGGATAGGGCAGCTTGGCCGGCCCGGTCACCGGATTCCTCCTTCGAGTCTTTTCATTTCGTCGTACGCTCGCTGATCGAGTTGTTCGTAGTACTCGGCGGCGTGCTGGAGAGCAGCACTCAAGGCGCCCAATTCGGTGGCGTTGGCGACCGAGATCCGCCGGATCTGTTCGACGGCCTGGTTGTACGCCTCGACGGTGCCCGCGCCTTGGACGCCGCGCATCAGCTGGGCGAGCGTCCCCGGCAGCCCCAGGGCTTCATTCTTCAGCTGGACATCGGACAGATCGGTGAGCGCGAAGGCGCGCACGAGGTCCGCCGCGTCGTCGATCGTGTTCGCGGCCACGCGGAGCTTCTCCGGGTAGACGCGGTAGCCCTGACCTGGCCCGGGATCGAAGGGGTTCACGCGAATCTCCCGCCGCTCTCCTTGTCGTGAAGTCGTTGGGTGGCCACGTTTTCGGCTCGCTGGATGCCCGCGAGCAGCTTCCGGGACAGGCTCGCCGCGGAGTAGGACTTCGCCACCGAGGCTTCCAGGGTCACGTCCACGAGTTCGCCGGCGCCGGTGACCGTCAGCGTCCCGAGTTCGCCGGGAAGCCGCCACGTCGTCCGGTCCTGCGCCGCGGTCAGCGAAGCGTGTTTCGCGGCCGCGACTTTGGCGTCGATCTCCTTTGCCAGGTGATAAAGATCGTCTTCGTGGTTCACCGGAGGTCCTCGCTCAGGAAATCGAATTCCTCGAAACTCGCCTCGGCCGCGGTATCCGCTTCGGCCATACCGAGAAGCGTCCGCATTTTGACCAGACTCACCTGTGCGGCCGCCTGCCGGGCCGTCCGAACGGCTTCCACCACGGCCGGTCCCGCCCTCTGTGGATGCGGGCCACCGGTCGCGTGATCGGCGATGAGCAGGCCGACCAGCCTGCCCTGACCTGTGACGACGGCGAGCGCCAGGCCATCCTGAGACCGGCCCGGGTACCGGCTTTGTTCGAGTTCGGCGTCGAGTTCCTCGGCCCGGTTTCTGAGTTCGTCCACAAATGAAGACACGTCGGTATCGCCCTCCCCTGCGTAACCGCTCGAATGTACAGAGTAGTGAACGCAGGTAGGGCTTGTCTCTTTCTTCATGCATCCGTAGGCGTGGCTCGCCAAGGCTTGCGAATTCGCATTCGTCGCGGCTAAGCGGAGGCGTCCTCGTAGAGCAGCACGGCGACCCGCTTCCATTCGTCGAGCAATTGGCGGCGCCGTTTCGGATCACCGCCGAGTTCGGCGTCGAGCGCCAGGCCGCGGGTGAGGTTCACGGTCAGCCAGAACAGGATCTCCGCGCGTTCCTTCGGCAGGTCGCCGGCGATCGCGGTGATGTGTTCCAGGGTGGAGCGGCCCAGGGCCCGGTCGACCGGGCGGATGGCCTCGCGTAGTTCGGGGTCGGTCCGTGCGGCGACCCACAGTTCGGTCGCGGCCGTGGACAGCGTGCCCGAGTAGCCCTCCCAGAGCAGGTCGATCGCCGCCGCCACGCCGGACGCGCCACCGGGGAGGGTCGCGATCGACGCGGCGAGCCGTCCGCGCAGCTTCTCGGTCAGATGCTCGACGGCCGCCGCCATCAGTTCGGCCTTCGCGGAGAAGTGGTGCTGCACCGCGCCCTTCGAGACCCCGGCGCGTGAGCAGATCTCCTGGACCGAGGTCCGCGCGTACCCGAGGTCGACCAGGCAGCCGATGGTCGCGTCGAGCAGGGCGGTGCGGGTCTGTTCACGCCGCTCGGCCTGCGTCCGGTGGGTCCTGCCGATCGCGGTCACGGGCATCCCCCTTTACGTGCAGCTCGGTACGGATGTACATTCCGGTTGGAACTTACATCCTAAGCGTCATGTTTTCCAGGTTGTGATCAGGAGGCGTTCGCCGTGCCCTTGCAGATTCATAAGAGCTCGTGGAGCACGACAGAGCTCGAAGACCTCCGGGACCTCGCCCGGACCTTCTGCCAGAAGGAACTGGCCCCGAACCAGGAGCGCTGGGCGGCGGAGAAGAAGGTCGACCGCGAGCTGTGGACGAAAGCGGGCGACGTCGGCCTGCTGGCGCTGTCCATCCCGGAGGAGTACGGCGGTGGCGGCGGCACGTTCGCCCACGAGGCCGTGCTGTACGAGGAGCAGGCTCGTTCCGGCGACAGCGCTTGGGGCGTCACCGTCCACAATGGAATCGTCGCGCACTACATCCTCGAGTACGCCTCCGAGGAGAAGAAGCGCGAGTGGCTCCCGAAGTTCGCCTCCGGCGCGATGGTCGGCGCGGTCGCGATGACCGAACCGGGCACCGGATCGGATCTGCAGGGCATCAAGGCCCGCGCGGTGCGCGACGGCGACCACTACGTGATCAACGGCGCGAAGACGTTCATCACCAACGGTTTCCACGCCGACCTCGTCGTCGTCGCGGTGAAGACCGACCCGGACGCGGGCGCGCAGGGCGTCTCGCTGATCGCCGTCGAGACCGACACCCCCGGCTTCAGCCGCGGCCGCGTCCTCGACAAGATCGGGCTCAAGGGGCAGGACACCGCGGAGCTGAACTTCGACGACGTCCGCGTGCCCGTCGCCAACCTCCTCGGTGACAAGGAAGGCCTCGGCTTCATCCAGCTGATGCAGCAGCTGCCGCAGGAACGGCTGATCATCGCCGTCACCGCGGTCGCCGGGATGGAGGCCGCGATCGACCAGACCATCGCCTACACCAAGGATCGCCAGGCCTTCGGCCGTCCGATCTACAACTTCCAGAACACGAAGTTCAAGCTCGCCGAGGCGGCCACCGAGGCCGCGGTGTCGCGCGCGTACCTCGACCAGTGCATCGAACGGCACCTGCGCAAGGAACTCGACGTGCAGGGCGCGGCGATGGCGAAGCTGTGGACCACCGAGCGGGTCAACAAGGTCGTCGACGACTGCCTGCAGCTGTTCGGCGGCTACGGCTACATGACCGAATACCCGATCGCGCGAGCGTGGGCCGACATCCGGATCTCCCGGATCTTCGGCGGCACCAGCGAGATCATGAAGGAAATCATTTCCCGCACTCTCTAGAAAACCGTTGCCGTACAAGGAAAGGACGTGGCGATGAAGGCTGGGCCGCTGAGCGGGCTCAAGGTCGTCGAACTGGCCGGGCTCGCCCCCGCGCCGTTCGCCTGCACGATCCTCGCCGATCTCGGCGCGGACGTCGTCCGGGTCGACCGGGCGACACCGGGCAACGACGTCATCGGCTTCCCGAACGACCCGCTCGCCCGCGGCAGGCGTTCGATCGGGATCAACACCAAGACCCCCGAGGGGGTCGAACTGGTGCTGAAACTCGCCGACGACGCCGATGTGCTGATCGAGGGCTTCCGCCCCGGGGTGGCCGAGCGGATGGGGATCGGGCCGGAACAGGTCCACGCCCGCAATCCGCGGCTGGTCTACGGGCGGATGACCGGCTGGGGCCAGGACGGTCCGATGGCGACCGCGGCCGGGCACGACATCAACTACATCGGGATCGCCGGCGCGCTCGAACCGATCGGGCACGCGGGTGAGCGGCCCGTCCTGCCGCTCAACCTCGTCGGCGACTTCGGCGGTGGTGGCCTGCTGCTCGCGATGGGCGTGCTGGCGGCGCTGTTCGAGCGCCAGACGTCCGGTAAGGGCCAGGTCGTCGACGCGTCCATGGTGGACGGTGCGGCGCTGCTGACCACCAGCCTGCACGGGCTGCTGGACTCCGGGCTCTGGCCCGGCGGACGCGGGGAGAACATGCTGGACGGCGGCGCGCCGTTCTACGACACCTACGAGACCGCCGACGGCAAGTACGTCGCCATCGGCGCGATCGAGATGCGGTTCTGGGGCGACCTGGTGAAGGTGCTCGGGCTCGACCCGGAAGAAACCCCGGTGCACGTCGACAAGAGCGAATGGCCGAAGCTGCGCAAGATCGTCTCCGAAGCCGTCGCCAAGCACACCCGCGACGAACTGGTCGCGAAGGCCGAAGGCACCGATGCCTGCCTGACGCCGGTGCTCGCGCCGAGGGAGGCGCCGTCGCATCCGCACAACGTCGCGCGCGGGACGTTCGTCGACATCGGCGGTGTGGTGCAGCCCGCGCCCGCGCCGAGGTTCGACCGGACCCCGGCGGAGACGCCGGAACCGCCGCGGCCCAAGGGTGCCGACACCACCGACGTCCTCGCGGAACTCGGGGTGGACGCCGACGGCCTCGAACGGCTCAAGGCCGCGGGCACGATCGTCTAGCCGCCTTCCGGGGCGGGGTCCGGATCGGACCGCAGCTTCGAATAGAGCACGTGGTCGCGCCAGGCCCCGTCCCGGAACCCGTAGCCGCGCAGCACGCCTTCCTTGGTGAAGCCCGCCTTCGTCAGGGAGCGCTGCTCCGCGACGTTGCCCGTTTCCGTGCTCGCCTCGACCCGGTTCATCTGCGTGTGCGCGAAGAGGTACCGGGCGAGCAGACGCTGCGCCTCGGTCCCGTAGCCGTGCCCCCGCGCCTCGGGGATCAGCACCAGCCCGGCGTTCCAGCAGTACGACGCCGACCCGGCCCTGCTCTTGTGCCAGGAGACGAACCCGAGCCGCCGGCCGTCGAGCGCGATCATCAGCATCCCGTTGTCCGGCGCGAGCATGCCGGTCGCGGCCCAGCGGCGGCGCAGGAAGTGCGGGTCGTGCCAGCCGTGCCATTCGAACTTCCCCGCGGCGACGGCATCGTTCGTCAGCGTTTCGAGTGTCGGCAGGTCGTCTTCGTACACCGGTCTGAGTGCGACCCCGATTTCGTTCATCCGACAGAGACTATGGCTTTTCGCCTTCGAAGCGGCCGTGACGCCCCGCGCCGTCGCTGAACCGGCCGGCGCCCTCGACGGCCTCCTCGGCGAGCCCGCCGCCGGTCAGCGCGTTCGAGAACTCCGCCCGCAGCGCCTCTTCCTCGGTGAGCCCGAACTGGCCGAACGCGGACCCGCGATCGGCCCGCAGGCACGCCTGCGGGAACGCGGCCAGTTCGCGTGCCAGCGCCTGCGCGGCCGCGAGCGCCTCGCCGTCGGGCACGACCCGGTTCGCCAGCCCGATCGCGAGGGCTTCGCCGGCTTCGACCGGGCGACCGGTGAGGATCAGGTCCATCGCCCGGGAGTGCCCGATGAGCCGGGGGAGCCGCACGGTCCCGCCGTCGATCAGCGGCACCCCCCAGCGGCGGCAGAAGACGCCGAAGACGGCGGTGCTGTCGGCGACCCGCAGGTCGCACCAGAGCGCCAGTTCCAGGCCACCCGCGACGGCGTGCCCGCGGACCGCGGCGATCACCGGCTTCGAGAGCGCCATCCGGGTCGGCCCCATCGGCCCGTCGCCCGCCGGGTCCAGCCTGTTGCCCCGTTCGGTGCCGACGGCCTTCAGGTCGGCTCCGGCGCAGAAGGCATCACCTGATCCAGTGAGGACGGCCACGGCGGACGCAGGATCGGCGTCGAAGGCGCGGAACGCCTCGGCCAGCGCGGCCGCGGTCGGCCCGTCCACCGCGTTGCGGGATTCCGGCCGGTTCAGCGTGATCGTCGTCACCGGCCCAGCCCGGTGGACGAGAACGTTTTGGCTCATCATCGCTCCCTCATGCGGAATCCGGGTGGGCACCGGACCCGTTCTCTCCTTAAGGTGGGGACGAGGTCCGCAGTGCGCGCGGAGTCATCGTCTGGACACTACGGTGTGATGGGATGGAGCCATGTCGCCCGGCTTGAAGAAATTCGTTGTGATCGCTGTCGTCGCGCTCGTGCTCTTCTTTTTGATCAGCAGGCCGACCCAGTCCGCCGACGCCGTCCACACCGCCCTCGGCTGGCTCCGTTCCGGTGCCGAAGCCATCGTGACGTTCGTCCGGAGCCTCTTCTCCTGATCCGTCGCGCCACCTGCGGTTATCACTCAGCGTCACCCGTCTCAGATTTCGGTCGAGCGACTCGACCATCCGGGTGGATTGACCCCGAAAACCCGCTGGTCGACGAATTTGTGCCCGTCAAGCTCTGGCGGAAAAGACCTCCGCGCCCCTACGGTGCTCACATTGCGTGATCGGTTGGTCCTCCAGGCGCCGGAGCCGGCCTCCTGGGCGAAGGTTTCCGCAGGTGCAAGCCTTACGGCGAGAGCGGGAACATTCAGCCGGGCAAGTAAGTCAGGACTTGTCAGTCGGGGAACCATGAGGAGGCAGGGATGACCGGAGATCCCGGAGTCGATGCGTTGATCCGGCAGTGGGCCGCGGAACGCGAGCAGACCCCCGAGGAGCAGGAGGTCGACCGCATCGCGAGCGCGTGGCTCGCCGATGTGCCCCGTCAAGCGCCCGGGATCCCCGGACAGCGCCAGCAATCCGGCCAGGGACGCTGGGCGCCGGTCGAGGCCGCCGACCCCGGCTATCTCGACGCCATGCGCAGCCGTCTTCCCGACGTCCCGCAGGATCTGCTCGTCGCCGCCGCGGGCTGGTGGCAGATGGTCGGCGGGGTCGCCGAGGCCGAAGCTTGGTGGGACGCGGGCCTCAGCCCGCTCGACCAGCGTGCCCTCGACTACCGCGCGGCCGGGCTCTCGCCGTCCGACCTGAGCCGTCGTCTCGGCCCGATGACCGTTCTCCAGCACCTTCGCCGCGGCAGCGCCCCGGCCTGGTGCGTGGCACGGCTCGCGAGGCAACAGAAGTCCGCCTGATGAGAACTTCTTTCACGCGCGGGTGAACCGGCGTGGCAGCGATGATTCCGATTACCGCGTAACGCTAACCTGCGCGGGCTCGTTGTTCGAGCATCGGTCGTGATCGCCGCCCACGCTGGAGGACTCGCTTCGTGCGCACCACCCCGGAAAACGACGAGCTCGTCGCCGACCAGGCCACGCCCACTCCGCCACGCCGCGGGGTGGGCGCCGCCGTGCTCGGCAGGCTGGTGATCGTGCTGGCCGTGCTCGCCCTCGCCGCGGGCGGGATCTGGCTGGTGACCAAGGCGTCCGCGCCGGTCGCGAGCCCCACGACGATGGAGATCCCCGCCCTGCAGGTCAAGGCCGCGGACGTCAAACCCGGCACCATCGCCCCGGTCAACGCCACCCTCGCCGGCGGCGCCACCCAGCAGACGGCCCCGCAGCAGGCACAGCCGAAGCCCGGCAAGGACCCCCTGGCGGCCTGGACCGAACGGGCGGCGCAGGCCACCGGCATCCCGGCCCGCGCCCTGCTCGCCTACGGCAACGCCGAACTGGCGATGCGCCAGATGCAGCCGAACTGCAAGATCTCGTGGGCCACCCTCGCCGGCATCGGCCGGATCGAGTCCAACCACGGCCAGTACGGCGGCGCCGTCCTCGGCCAGGACGGCCGCCCGTCGAAGCCGATCATCGGCGTCCCGCTCGACGGTTCGCCCGGGGTCAAGGCCATCGGCGACACCGACGGCGGCCAGTTCGACGGCGACGCGGCCGTCGACCGCGCGGTCGGCCCGATGCAGTTCATCCCCAGCACCTGGCGCCGGTACGCGGCCGACGGCAACCGCGACGGCGCCGGCGACCCGCAGCAGATCGACGACGCCACGCTCGCGGCGGCGCGCTACCTGTGCGTCAACAACCGCGACATGTCCGCCGCCTCCGGCTGGTGGGCGGGGATCCTGTCGTACAACAACTCGACGGAGTACGCGCAGAAGGTCTTCGGGCTGGCGGACGACTACGCGAAGGCCGTCCAGACCGCTCGCTGATATGTCACCGGAGCAGCCGGGACCAAGGTCCCGAGCAGCCCGGTCGGCGAAGTTTCACCGCACCGCCAGTGCTAGCGTCGGTGCGTGCCCGCCTCGTCCGTCACCCTGCGCCGCCTCGGCATCGCCGGCGTCTGCCTGGTGAGCCTGGCGCTGTGCTGCGGGCTGGCCTGGTGGCAGTGGGAGCGGTTCTCCTCGGCGAGCGGGACGTTCCAGAACCTCGGCTATGTCCTGCAGTGGCCGCTGTTCGGCGTGTTCCCCGCCTTCATGTTCTGGCGGATCCGCAAACTCCGCCGTCAAGCAGAGGAAGCGGATGCCGACGCGCTGGAGCAGGCCGGTGGGACGACGGCCGAGACCGTCGTCCCCGAAGTGCCCGCACCCCGGCAGCGGCGCGCACCCGCCCCGCGGCAGCCGGTTCCCGAGGACGACGAGCTCGCCGCCTACAACCGCTACCTGCGCGAACTCAACGCCCGCGACCAGTAGTTCCCCAGAGAGGTTCGAGATCTATGACCACCCGAACTGACGACGCCGCCCCGAGCCGTTCGGTTTCGCTGGCCGGGCCGCTGATCCGGTTCCGCGTCGCGGCGTACGCCACCGGTGTCGCGCTGCTCGGGCTGGTCGTCGAGATGCTGCTCCAGTACGTCTTCCGCGTGGAACTTCCCCAGTTCGTCAAGATGATCCCGATGGTCCACGGCGGGTTGTACCTGGTGTACCTGCTGCTCGCGGTCGATCTGGCGATCAAGGCCCGCTGGTCGATGAAGGGCACGCTCCTCGTCCTCATCGCCGGCTGCATCCCGTTCTTCTCGTTCGTGATGGAACGCAAGGTCACGCACAAGATCCAGGCGGGTGTGAAGCTCTAGGCGCTGCCGGAGGCCCGTTCCCGGCGCCGGAAGCTCAGCGCCACCAGGAACGCCAGCGCCGTCACCACACCCGCGGTGCTGAACGCCGCGGTCATCCCGTCGACGGTGGTCTCGGCCGGGCTCCCGGACGGCTGCCGTGTCGCCGCGCCGAACACCGTGATCAGGATCGCGAGTCCCAGTGTCGCCCCGACCTGCTGGAACGTCTGCAGGACACCGCCGGCGGCACCCGCGTCCTCGGTGGGCACGGTCGCCATGATGATCACGCTGAGCGGGGAGAACGCCAGCCCCGCGCCGATGCCCATCAGCAGCATCGGCCCGAACAGATGCGTGAAATACCCGCTTTCCGTGGTGAGCGTGGTCAGCCAGACGACGCCTCCGGTCATCAGCGCGGTGCCGGTGAGGGTGAGCGGTTTCGGGCCGAAACGGGGCAGTAGCCGCGGGATCAGCCTGCTCATCACGAAGATGCTCGCCGCCATCGGCAGGAACGCGAAACCGGTCTCCAGCGCGGCGAAGCCCCGGATGTCCTGCAGGAACTGGGTGAGGAAGAAGAACATCGACATCATCGCCATCGGCCCGAGGAAGAAGTTGGCGTAGGCCGCGGCGCGGTCGCGTTCGGCGAACAGCCGCAGCGGGATCAGCGGTCCGGCGACGCGCGTCTCGATCCTCAAGAACGCGGCCAGCAGGAGCAATCCGGCGGTGAGGGAGGCGAGGGTGATCGCGTCGCCCCAGCCGTGGGCGGCCGCGCGGGTGAAACCGAACACGAGCGAGCCGACGCCGAGGGTGCCGGTGATCGCGCCGGGCAGGTCCAGCCGTGCGCGCCGTCGCGGCGGTTCGGGGACGAATCTCGGGGCGAGCAGGACGATCGCGAGCCCGAACGGGACGTTGATGAACAGCGCGGCGCGCCACGAGATCCACTCGGTGAGCAGCCCGCCGAGCAGCAGGCCGATCGCGAAACCGCTGCTGGACATCGCCGAGAACAGGGCCAGCGCGCGCACCTTGGCCTTGGTCTCGGTAAAGGTGCTGGTGATCAGCGCCAGCGTGCTCGGCCCGGCGAGTGCGGCGCCGATGCCTTGCGCGACCCGCGCCGCGATCAACAGTTCCGCCGAGTCCGCGAAGCCGCCGAGCAGGGACGCGACGGTGAACACGGCGGTGCCCAGGACGAACATCCGGCGCCTGCC
Source organism: Amycolatopsis sp. lyj-112 (assembly GCF_046549055.1). Classification (NCBI taxonomy): domain Bacteria; kingdom Bacillati; phylum Actinomycetota; class Actinomycetes; order Pseudonocardiales; family Pseudonocardiaceae; genus Amycolatopsis; species Amycolatopsis sp. lyj-112. Next base: position 818,566 of record NZ_JAJPWS010000001.1, read on the forward strand.
GAACAGGTCGCCCGCGCGGCCGCCGAGCAGGAGCAGTCCGCCGAAGGCCAGGCTGTAGGCGGTCATCACCCAGGACAGGCCGGTGTCGGTGAAGCCGAGGTCGGCTTTGACGCGGGGGAGCGCGACGTTCATCACCGTCGCGTCGAGGATGAGCATGAGCTGGCAGGTCAGCGCGATCGGGAGGACCAGCCGGTGCGGTAAAGAGGGGGCCCCGGCTGTCTCCGGCCTAGGCTCGGTACGCAGGGTTCGCTCGGTCAAGGAATACTCCAAAGAAGTAACGAGACAAAACGGAGAGACTCTCCACTTGTGGTCGTGAGCGATGATATGGAGACTCTCTCCGCTTACGCAAGCGGATTCGGAGAACGTCTCCGTTTTCGTCGCCCGAGGAGGTGCTGATCGTCATGGCCGATCCGGCCCGGCCCATGCGCGCGGACGCGCGGCGCAACTACGAGCGCATCGTGGCTGTGGCGAAGGAGACCTTCGCCGCTGAGGGCGTCGACGTGCCGGCGGACGACATCGCCAAACGCGCGGGCGTCGGTGCGGGCACCCTGTACCGGCACTTCCCGACGCGCGACAAACTCATCGAAGCCGTCTATCGCGACGAGATCGATGGGCTGGCGCAGCGGGGTTTCGACCTGCTCGAAGAGCTGCCACCGGGGGAGGCGCTCGAGAAGTGGCTGGCCACGCAGGTCATCTACGTGGTCGAGAAGCACGGGCTCGCGATGACACTGAAGGCGTCCGTCGATGCCGGGTCCGAGGTCTTCGCCTGGTGCCAGTCGCGCCTGAGGTCCGCGGCCGACACGATCGTGAAGGCCGCTCAGGAGGAGGGCGTCATCCGGGCGGACGTCACCGGGATCGACATCCTGCGGCTCGGCCACGGGGTGGGGTCGGCCGCGAGCAAGGCTTCGGAAGAGGACACGAAGCGGCTGCTGGCGATCGTGCTGGACGGTCTTCGGGTGTCATGAGTCAGTGAAGGCCTCCTTGAGGGACTCAGAGTCCCTCAAGGAGGCCTTCACGGACCGAACGCGGGTCAGGATCCGATCCCGGTGAGGGACCGCACCTCCATCTCGGCGTGTTTGTCCGGATCGGCCTTCGAGCGGCCGACGAACGTGCCGACGAATCCGCACAGGAACGAGAACGGGATCGACACGATGCCCGGGTTCTTCAGCGGGAACCAGTGGAAGTCGACGCTCTTGATGATCGAGTCCGCGGCCCCGGACATCACCGGCGAGAAGAACACGAGCACCAGGCTCGCGATCAGTCCGCCGTAGATACCCCACAGTGTGCCGGTGGTGTTGAACCGCTTCCAGAACAGCGAGTACAGCAGCGTCGAGAGGTTCGCCGACGCGGCGACAGCGAATGCCAGCGCGACCAGGAACGCGATGTTCTGCCCGTTCGCCAGGATGCCGCCGAGGATGGCGAGCGCGCCGACGACGACCGCGGTCTGCCGGGCGACCCGGACCTCCGAGGCCGGTTCCGCCTTGCCGCGTTTGAAGATGTTCGCGTAGACGTCGTGGGCGAAGGAGGCCGACGCGGTGATCGTCAGCCCGGCGACGACGGCGAGGATGGTCGCGAAGGCCACCGCCGACACGATCCCGAGCAGCAGGGTCCCGCCGATGTTCAGGGCGAGCAGCGGCGCCGCCGAGTTCTCGCCGCCCGGAGCGTTCTTGATCGCCTCCGGGCCGACCAGCGCGGCCGCGCCGAAGCCGATGACCAGTGTGCAGAGGTAGAAGAGGAACATGCACGCGGTCGCCCACACCACCGAACGCCGCGCCTCGCGCGAGTTCGGCACGGTGTAGAAGCGCATCAGGACGTGCGGCAGCGCGGCGGCGCCGAGCACCAGCGCCAGTGCCAGCGAGACGAAGTCGAGTTTCGTGATCTCGCTCTTGCCGTACGACCCGCCCGGGTGCAGGAGTTCCTGGCCCAGCGGGCTCCGGTCGGCGGCGGCCGCGAGCAGGTTCGAGAAGCTGAACCCGAACTTGCCGAACAGGAACACGGTGATCAGCGCACCGGTCAGCAGCAGGATGGTCGCCTTGATGATCTGCACCCAGGTGGTGCCCTTCATCCCGCCGACCAGCACGTACAGCACCATGACGACGCCGACGCCGCCGATCACCAGCGCCTGGCCGAAACCGCCGTGGATGTCCAGCAGCAGCGCCACCAGCCCGCCGGCGCCCGCCATCTGCGCGAGCATGTAGAAGAAGGAGATCACCAGCGTCGACGTCGCCGCGGCGGCGCGGACCGGGCGCTGCTTCATCCGGAAGCTCAGCACGTCGCCCATGGTGAAGCGGCCGGTGTTGCGCAGCAGTTCCGCGATCAGCAGCAGGTCGACCAGCCAGGCGACGAGGAACCCGATCGAGTACAGGAAGCCGTCGTAGCCGTGGATCGCGATCGCCCCGGCGATACCCAGGAAGGACGCGGCCGAGAGGAAGTCGCCCGAAAGCGCGATGCCGTTCTGGCGACCGGTGAAGGCGCTGCCCGCCGCGTAGTAGTCCGAAGTGGACGAGTTGCGGGTGCTGACGCGATACACCACGTAGAGGGTGATCGCGACGAACAGCGCGAACACCGCGATGTTCAGCACCGGGTCGTTGTCGGGGATCATCGCTCGTCCGCCTCCACCTTCGCCCGCAGCTTCTCGACCTGGGGATCGAGCCGCCGGTTCGCGAACCTGAGGTAGGCAATCGTGATCAGCACGGTGCTGGCGAACTGGCCGAGACCCAGCAGGATGCCGACGTTGACCTCGCCGAACACCTTCCTGCCCATGAATTCGTGCGCGTAGGCCGCCAGCAGCACGAAGGTCATGTACCAGGCGAAGAACAGCAGGCTCATCGGGAACACGAACCGGCGGAACGACTTGCGCAGCGCGACGAACTCCTTGCCGTGCTGGATCCGGTCGAAGTCCGGGCCGGTGCCGCGCGAGGGCGGGGGAGCGGGAACGGGAGCGGGCGGCGTTTCGCGGACGAACAGCGCGGGCATCTGCCCGGTCTCCTCGAGGGCGTTGCTCGCCGCGAAGGGGCGCGCGACGTCGGGCATGGGTTCCTCCGGGGCTTGCTTCCGTGGCGCGGTACGGGAGGCGCACATACTAACTACGCCTTCCAGCGTCCCGAAAAGGCGACCCCGCAACAGTGCGCCCCCGACCCGGTATTCGTTTTCCCGTCGCAATAGGTCCCGGGGAATTCGTTTCGGGCGGAATTCTCCCCGCTTTATCACTCGTAATAGTGAGCCCGATTGTCACGCGCGGTCGTCGCCCGAACGGCCCACTGCGGCAAACGGTGGACGATGCCACGCTGTGTCCCCCGTTTCGGTGACAGATCGTAGTTCTGCTTCCGGGCCGCGACGGGTTTCGATACCGTGCGCGCCATCCCTGGCCGGGGAAGATCCCCTGGCTCAGCGATCATCCCGAAAGAAACCACCACGTCGAGCGACATCCAGCCGACCGGATCGGCAAGGCCACAACATCGGGCACATATTTGGACTTGACCCACCCATTGGTGGCACACACAGTAGTTCGACCGGGCGACGCGGCTACCCAGCGTAGGCTGATCGGGTGACCGGGGTACGGGTACCACTGGCGCAACCCGTAACCGGAATTCCCTCGTTTGTGACGCGAAGACGGATTTCGGGCCTTCCCGATAGTGCCGGGATGTACTTTTCCCAGGTCAGCGCCCGTCCACTGAACAGAATTGACGGCACCCGGATTGGTGTACGATTCTTTGGCCCGGCTGACCCGCAGTGATCGATTGGCAAAGATAAGTTGATCTCGACGACCATGCACTTCGCAGGTTGCGACCTGCACGTGCAGGTGCAAGACCTCCCGGACCGGGCCGGTGTTCCTGGGGACACCGGACTCGCCGAGCGGGGGTCGCCAGGTCGCGATCGAGCACAGGGGCAGCCCAGGGCCGAGTTCGCCGCAGGACGATTCCTCGCGGGAGCGAACGCCTCAGACCGTGCCATGACGCCGGACAGGGAGTCACCTTCGTGACCGTTGCAGGAGAAGGCCAAGTGCCTGTCGGGGAGTTGCTCGGCCGGACTCCCCGGCCATCGCGGTGGGCCACCGGCTGGCGCGCCTTCGTGCGCTGGCGGGACTGGAGCCTGCCGGTGAAGCTGTCGGCCGTGACGCTGGTGCCGATCCTCATCGCGCTCGCGCTCGGCATCACCACTATCGCGGGGCAGGTCGGCCGTTCCGACGGCTACCAGCGCCTCGACCGTCTCGTCGCGCTGAGCGGGCAGATCCGCACGCTCGCCGACGGGCTCGAACGCGAACGCACCCAGTCCGCCGCCGGGCTGACCGCCGGCACCGTCGGCGGCACCCTCGAGCTCGGCTCCGCCCGCGCCGACGTCACCGAGGCCCTTCCTCTTTACATGGCCGCCGCGTCCCGGGCCGTCGAGACCGAGCCGTCCCTTCTCCAGGCACGGGACGCCGCGGCCCTCCAGCTGGAAAAGCTGGAGGGCATCCGGCAGCAGGCCTCCGCGGGTCAGCTCGACCCCGTCCAGGCCATCGGTGAATACACCGGCATCACCACCGCGCTGCTCGCCGTCGACACCGCGATCGCCGCGGGCGCCAGTGAAGACGCCCTCGGTGGCACCCCCGCCGCGCTGCACGACCTCACGGTGATGAAGGAACAGGTCTCGCTGAGCCAGGCGCTGGTCTCCTTCGGGATCGCCCGTTCGGGCCTCGCGCCGAGCGAGCTCAACCAGCTGCGGACCGCCGAACTGCGGCTGGCCGACCGGTACGCGGACTTCCGCGCCGCGTCCTCGGAGCCGCAGCGCCAGGAGTTCACCGCCGCCGTCGGCGCCGACACGATGGAGAACCGCGACAAGCTCGCGAAGACCGCGCTCGGCGACCAGGGCGCGCCCACCGAACAGGCGTTCCGCACGCTGTCCGCGCAGAGCTGGAACGACGCTTCGAACGCGGTGATCGGCAAGATCGGCGAGGTCGCGAGCCGCTTCGGCGCGCAGGCGAGCTCGGTGTCGGCCGAACTGGTCGACGACGCCAGCAGCGGAGCGGGCCTGCTCGCCGTCCTTCTCTTCGGCGCGATGGTGCTCGCCGTCGCGGTCGTCTTCCTCATCACCCGCCAGCTGCTGCGATCACTGAAGCTGTTGCGCGCCAGGGCCTTGGACGTCGCCGAGAAGCAACTGCCCGAAGCGGTCCGCAACATCCAGGAGGGCCGCTCGCAGGGCACCGAAGTCCACCCGGTGCCGGTCGGCAGCGACGACGAGATCGGCGAGGTCGCCAGGGCCTTCGACAAGGTGCACCACCAGGCGCTGCGCCTGGCCACCGAGCAGGCCGCCATGCGCACCGGCTACGGCAACGTGTTCGTCAACCTCTCCCGCCGCAGCCAGAGTCTCGTGCAGCGGCAGCTGCAGCTGATCGAGCGGCTGGAACGCGACGAAGAGGACGCCGACCAGCTCGCCACCCTGTTCCAGCTGGACCACCTCGCCACCCGCATGCGCCGCAACAACGAGAACCTGATGGTCCTCTCCGGTGCCGAGCCCGGCAGGCGGTCCGGCCAGCCCGTCTCCGCCACCGACGTGGTGCGCGCCGCGGTGTCCGAGATCGAGCAGTACCAGCGGGTCACCGTGCAGCCCCCGCCGCCGGTCCGGCTGGTCGGCTACGCGGCCAACGACCTGATGCGCCTGATCGCCGAGCTGCTGGACAACGCCACCGCGTTCTCCGCGCCGGAGACCCTGGTGACGGTCGCGACCCGGCTCGCCGACGACGGCTCGCTCTGCGTCGACATCCTCGACAAGGGCATCGGGATGAACGAGGCCGAGGTCGCCGAGGCCAACGCCCGGCTCACCGAGGCCCCCACCGTCGACCTGGCCACCTCGCGCCGGATGGGCCTGTTCGTCGTCGGCAGGCTGGCCAGCAGGCACCGCATCGGCGTCACCCTGCACGGTGGCAAGGACATCGTCGGCGTGCGCGCCACGGTCTCGGTCCCGGCGGACCTCGTGATGGCCCCGCACGGGGACCCCGGCCCCGCCACCGGCCCGATCACCCAGCGGCTCGCGCCCGTGCCGCCGCACCAGCAGCAACATCAGCAGCAGCCGGGTGGCGGCCTTCCCCGCCGGCAGCGCCCGACCAACGGTTCTTCGCGGCCGGGGATGCCGACCGTGCCCTCGCAGGGCGGCGACCGGTGGCCGTCGGCGACCGATCTGGCCGGGCACACCGGGTCCGGGTTGAACGGGCACACCCACACGCAGGAGCCGCGGCCGCCGTCCGATCTGGAGATCTCGGGAACGGCGCTGTTCAGCCCGATCCCGCAGGACCCGACGCCCCCTCCGCCCGCGCGGCCGCCGTCGACGCCCCAGCCCCGGCAGGCAGAACCGGAGCCCGTCGCGGAGGCCGAGCCGGTCGCGGAGGAGGCGGAGAAGCCCGCCAAGCCCGCGCGGCCGGTCCAGGATCAGCCTTCGGAAGGCGAACTGCCGAGCGGCAAGGAGCTGTTCGAGGCCAAGAACAGCACCACGCTGAGCGAATGGTGGAACCAGGCCACCACACCGCCGCCGGCCGCTCCGGAGCCCACCGCGTCGGAGACGACGCCGATCTTCGACGAGATGCTCTCGGCATGGTTCCGTTCGCCCGCTCCGGAGAAGTCCCCGGCGAAGGCCGCGGTCAAGAAGGACGCCGCTGTCAAGAAGGACAGGGCCGAGAAGCCTGCGAAGCCCGGAGAGAAGAAGGACGGGGAGAAGCCCGCCGAGACCTCCGAAGCGGACGAGGCGGCAGAAGCGGCCGAGGCGGATGCCGCCGCCGAGCAGGAGGCCCGCAACTGGGACTTCGCCAGCGACAAGGCCTTCCGCACCGTCCAAGAGGTCTCCCAGACCACGCCCTCGACGTTCACCCAGGCCGGGCTTCCGCGACGTCGTCGCGGCGAGCAGCTTCTGCCGGGCAGCGCGATGTCGTCGGCCCCGGCCGCCGCACCCGCCGCCCAGTCGAACCTGCCGGTCCGCGACCCGGCGGATGTGCGCGGCAGGCTGAGCAACTTCCAGCAGGGCGTCAAGCGGGGCCGCAAGGAGGCCGCGGACAAGGCCGCGCCGGCCACCACTCAGCTTCCCGCCACGGGGACGGTCGAGGTCCCCGAGACCGCTCCGCGGGACACGGTTCGGCAGGAGACCGCGCAGCCGCAGGCACCAGCACCGGCTCCTGAGGCGCAGGGACCGGAGACGGCCGCCCGGCCGACCGCTTCGCCCGCCGCCTTGCCGACCCGGCGGCCGGAAAAGAAACCGCAGGCAGCGCCGCCGGAACCGGAGCCCGTCGCCGCCGTCGAGCAGACCGACGCGTGGAACTTCGGCTCCGACGAAGGCTGGAAGGCCGCCCAAGCGGTGTCCCAGTCGGTACCTTCGCGGACGACTTCGGCAGGATTACCCCGGCGACGTCGCGGGGAGCAACTGCTTCCGGGCAGCGCCGGGCCGCCCGCCGGGGCGGTCACCCCCCGACCACAGCGAGACGCGCACGACGTGCGCGGCCGCCTGAGCAGTTTCCAGCAGGGCATCCAGCGCGGCCGGCACCGCAACGCCCAGGCGACCGAAGCCAACCACGAAACCCTGGAGGGTGAATGACCTCGCCGAACTCAGCCCAGCCCCAGAAGAACCAGTTCGGGTGGCTGGTGAATGACTTCGCCGAGCGCGTGCCCGGAGTGGCGCACGCCGTGGTCGTGTCGGCGGACGGCCTTCTGCTCACCGCGTCCAGCCGGCTCCCGCTGGACCGGGCCGACCAGCTGGCCGCGGTCGCGTCCGGCCTGGTCAGCCTGACCCAGGGCGCCGCACGGTGCTTCGAAGCGGGCGCGGTCAACGAGACCGTCGTCGAGATGGAACTCGGCATCATGGTGCTGATGTCCATCAGCGACGGGTCCTGCCTGGCCATCCTCGCCGCCCCGAATTGCGACATCGGGCAGGTCGCCTACGAGATGACGATGCTCGTCGACCGCGTCGGCCAGATCCTCACCCCGGAACTTCGCGCGCAATTGCAGGGCGCGGGTGGGTCGCTGATCGGCGAACCGGTGGGATGATGTCGCGATGAGCACGGGGTCCGGAACCTTCGGCGAGCCACCGGGGGCGGGTGAAGCGCAGCCACCGCACGCGGGGGCAGCCCACGCTGCCGGTTTTCGGGACGACGGCACCTTCGCCGACGTCCTGAACGGCTTCACCCTGGATTCCGGTCGTGATCGTCGGAAGCGCAAGAAGAGCAAGCAGTCCCAGGATTCCCAGGCAGGCGGAGCACACGCCGCCGAGGAATCGGAAGTCCCGCAGCCGACCGATCAAGGAGACCGCGTGACCTCACTTGCTTCTCCACCCAGCAGCGGCGCTGACGCTGCCGGGCCGAGACCAGGTGGTCTTTTCGACCCGGGCCCGCCCAGCGGCGAGTTCATCATGCCCGCCGTGTTCGAGCAGGCACACGCGCCGTTCGAGGAGACGGCCATCGTCCGTCCCTATGCCCTCACCGGCGGCCGGACCAAGGCGAACTACGCTCTTGAGCTGGAGACGCTCATCTCCACCAAGGACCACGTCTCCGCGGGTAGCCTCCCCGCGGCGGCGGAGCAGATCGAGTGCATCTCGATCATCGAAGAGTGCCGGACCCCGCGTTCGGTCGCCGAAATCGCGGCTACCCTGCGCGTACCACTGGGTGTGGCACGCGTGCTGATCAGTGACGCGGCGGACGCGGGACTGGTCAGCGTGCACAAGACGATTTCGGGTAATGACGGCGCCGAGGCACATCTGGTGTTGATGGAAAGGGTTTTGAGTGGACTCCGTCGGCTTTAAGGCACCGCGGGAAACCGCGCCCCCGACCATGACATCCGCGAAGATCGTCGTGGCGGGTGGCTTCGGTGCGGGCAAGACGACCTTCGTCGGTTCGGTGTCGGAGATCGTCCCGCTCACCACCGAGGCGATGATGACGGACGCCAGTCGGGGGATCGACAACCTCGACCAGACGCCCAACAAATCGACCACGACGGTCGCGATGGACTTCGGCCGCGTGTCCCTCGACGCGGACCTGATCCTCTACCTGTTCGGCACGCCCGGACAGCAGCGGTTCTGGTTCATGTGGGACGACCTGGTCCGCGGCGCGATCGGCGCGGTGGTCCTGGCCGACACACGCCGGCTGGCCGATTCGTTCGCGCCGATCGACTTCTTCGAGGACCGGGGCCTGCCCTACATCGTCGGGGTCAACACCTTCGACGGCATCCTCGAGCACGACATCAACGACGTGCGTGAAGCGCTGTCGATCGACCCCAACATCCCGATAGTCCGCTGTGACGCTCGGGAGCGGGAATCGACGAAGCAGACGCTGATCACGCTGGTCGAGTACGCGATGCGGCAGTGGATCGCGTTGCGGGCGAGCAACGCCAGGTGACCTGAAGGCGGCAGCACAGGGCTGCCGCCGGATTCAGTCACCCTGCGTCGTTCATACCGCGTCGTTTCACACCGCGTCGTAGGTGAGCAGCACGGCACGCTCGTCGAGCGTGCGCGTGCCGGTCAGCCGTAGGTCCGTCCGGACGCCGCCCGGGAACACCTGCTTGCCGCCGCCGAGCACCACCGGGTGCACGACGACGTGGATCTCGTCGATCAAGCCACGGTCGGCGAGCGCGGTGGCCAGCTCGGCGCCGCCCATGAGCAGCAGGTCCTTGCCGGGCCTGCGCTTGAGTTCGGCGACGCGTTCGGCGAGGTCGCCGTCGACCACCTCGGTGTTCCAGTCCGCCTTCTCCAGCGTCCGCGAGAAGACGATCTTCGGCGTCTCCCGCCAGACCGGGGCGAACCGCAGGTCATGCGGGTCGTCCGAGATCGACTCGGCCTGCGGCCAGAACGACGACATCATTTCCCAGACTCGCCGCCCGTAGACGAACGTGTCGGCACGCTCGATCAGTTCCTGCGAGTGCTCGGACAGCTCGGGACCCATCTTCGGCCAGTCGAATTCGCCGTTCGGGCCCTCGATGTGGCCGTCGAGCGAGGTGTGGACGAAGTAGACGAACTTGCGCATGGCGGTGATCCCTCTTCGGTATGGCGCCCGCTTTCGGGCGCCGGATATCGAAGGGTCGGAGCCGCCGGAAGGTTCTCGACACGCCTCCGGACATCTCTTTTCGCAAGTAGTCCTCTAAAGGCGGTGGTGCGGAGCCTCAGTACTCGTCGTGCCGCTTCCACCAGTCACCCGGGCCGTCGGTGCCCTGCCCCGACTCCTCCCAAGCCTCCTGCCGCCCGAGCGGCGTCAGGTCCAGGTAGCGCAGCGTCCCCAGCAGCTGGTCGCCGCCGCGATCGGTGGTGAAGTAGGTCCGGAACACGTCGTCGCCGTCGCGCAGGAAGACGCTGACGCCGAATCCGCCGTCGATGCCGCAGTCGGGGTTGAAGTCGCTGCCGTCGGTCGAGACCCAGGGGACCGTCCAGCCCATCCGCTCCTTGTACCGCTCGATCTCGGGCAGTGTCGCCGGCGCGACGACGTACAGCGTGGTGTCGCGGGCGTGCAGGTGGGCGAGGTGACCGATGTTGTCCACGATCATCGAGCAGCCGGGGCAGCCCGCCTTTTGCCCGGGGGCGAGCATGAAGTGGTAGACGATCAGCTGACGTCGTCCTTCGAACAGGTCCAGCAGCGTGACCCTGCCCTGCGGTCCGTCGAATTCGTACTTGCCGTCGTAGCGGACCATCGGCAGGCGACGGCGTTCGGCGGCGATCGCGTCCGCGGCCTTGGTGAGTTCCTTTTCCTTGACCAGCAACGCGTCTCGCGCGACTTGCCACTGGTCTTGCGAGACGATCTCCGGGAGTGCGATGGTCATTTCTCTCTCCGATCTCAGTCGTCCGTGCGGTCTTTCTGGAGTTCTGCCAGGTGCCGTTCCATGCGGTCGAAGCCGCCTTCCCAGAACCGCCGGTACTGCTCGACCCACTCGGCGACGTCGCCGAGCGGGGCGGCCTCGATGCGGCAGGGCCGCCATTGCGCGTTCCGGCTCCGGGTGATCAGGCCGGCGCGTTCGAGGACCTTCAGGTGCTTGGAGATGGCCTGGAGGCTGACGGAAAAGGGCTCGGCCAGCTCGTTGACGCCGGCCTCGCCGGTGGCCAGCCGCGCCAGGATGGCTCGCCGGGTGGGGTCCGCCAGTGCGGCGAACGTGGCGCTGAGTTGATCAGTGGTCATCGATACTCAATCACTCAGTTGATTAACCGTTAGGTTGAATATACTGGTCCCCGTTGATCTGTCAAGCCGGGATGAGGCCGCCATCACATGAGTGGATGGGTTTAAAATAGTCGGAAGTCCTAGTATTTTGGAGAGATGAGCAGCGACCTGCACCGACCCGTGAACCCAGTTCGCTTCGTGACGGCGTCGAGCCTCTTCGACGGGCACGACGCGTCCATCAACATCATGCGGCGGATCCTGCAGTCGCAGGGCGCGGAGGTCGTGCACCTCGGGCACAACCGGTCGGTCGACGAGGTCGCCACCGCGGCCATCGCCGAGGACGTGCAGGGTGTGGCCATCAGCGCCTACCAGGGCGGGCACGTCGAGTACTTCAGCTACCTGGTCGAGCTGCTGAACGAGCGCGGCGCCGGGCACATCAAGGTGTTCGGTGGTGGCGGCGGCGTCATCGTCCGCGAGGAGATCGACCTGCTGCATTCGCGCGGCGTCGCGCGCATCTTCTCGCCCGAGGACGGCTACGAGATGGGCCTCCCGGGCATGATCAACCTGATGATCAAGGCCTGCGACACGGACCTGTCCGCGCAGTCGCCCGGTTCGATCGACAAACTGCTTTCGGGTGACATCCCGGCGCTGTCCCGCGTCATCACCCAGCTTCAGCGCGAGGCGTTGCCGCAGGAATGGCTCGTCGCGATCACCGAGGCCGCCAAGGCGCGGACGACGCCGGTGCTGGGCATCACCGGAACGGGTGGTTCCGGCAAGTCGTCGCTCACCGATGAGCTGATCCGCCGGTTCCGGCTCGACCAGGAGGACAAGCTCCGCATCGCCGTGCTGGCCGTCGACCCGTCGCGTCGCAAGGGCGGGGGAGCGCTGCTCGGCGACCGGATCCGGATGAACTGCCTCGACGGCAGCCCGGTCTACTTCCGGTCGCTGGCCACCCGGACCACCAGCGGCGAGATCCCGACCGGGCTTTCCGAGTCGATCCTCGCCTGCAAGGCCGCGGGTTTCGACCTGGTGATCGTCGAGACCCCGGGTATCGGCCAGGGTGACGCCGGCATCGTCGACTACGTGGACCAGTCGCTGTACGTCATGACGCCGGAGTTCGGCGCGGCGTCGCAGCTGGAGAAGATCGACATGCTCGACTTCGCCGACGCGGTGGCGATCAACAAGTTCGAGCGCCGCGGCGCCGAGGACGCCCGTCGCGACGTCGCGCGCCAGCTCGTGCGCAACCGCGAGGCGTTCAGCTCCCCGCCCGAGGACATGCCGGTTTACGGGACCAGCGCGGCGAAATTCAACGACGACGGCGTCACCGCGCTCTACCAGCACCTGCGCGACACCCTGGCCGAGCGCGGCCTGGTCGTCTCGCCCGGCGTGCTGCCGAAGGTCGTGGGCAAGGTGTCCACCGACGCCAGCACGATCATCCCGGCCAACCGGTCCCGCTACCTGGCGGAGATCTCCGACACCGTCCGCGGCTACCACGGCAAGACCGAGCAGCAGGTCGCCGCGCTCCGCAAGCACGAGCACCTCGCCGTCGCCAAGGAGGCGCTGGCCGCCGTCGACGCGAGCACCGACGCGCTCGACGGGCTGCTCGCCGCCGCCGAGTCCGATGTGGACGGTGAGTCGACGAACCTGCTGGCGCGCTTCGCCGAACTCGCCGACTCCTACCGGGCCGACGAACTTATCGTGAAGATCCGCGACAAGGAACTGCACACCCAGCTCTGGCGCGAAACACTGTCGGGCAACCGGATCCCGCGGGTGGCGCTGCCGCGCTACACCGAGTCCGGCGAGCTGTTCTCCTTCCTGCGCCGCGAACACCTGCCCGGATACTTCCCCTACACCGCGGGCGTCTTCCCGTTCAAGCGCGAGGGTGAGGACCCGGCGCGGATGTTCGCCGGCGAGGGCGATCCCTTCCGTACCAACAAACGGTTCAAGCTGCTGTCGGCGGATTCCGACGCCAAACGCCTTTCGACCGCGTTCGACTCCGTCACGCTCTACGGGCACGACCCGCACACCCGCCCCGACATCTACGGCAAGGTCGGCACCTCCGGCGTCTCCATCGCGTCGCTCGAGGACATGGAGGTGCTCTACGACGGCTTCGACCTGACGTCGCCGAGCACGTCGGTGTCGATGACGATCAACGGTCCGGCGCCGACGATCCTCGCGTTCTTCCTCAACACCGCGATCGACCAGCGCGTCGAGGCGTTCAAGGCCGAACACGGCCGCGAGCCGTCCGAGGCCGAGGCCGCCGAACTGCGCGAGTGGGCACTGCGCAACGTCCGAGGCACCGTGCAGGCGGACATCCTCAAGGAGGACCAGGGGCAGAACACCTGCATCTTCTCCACCGAGTTCAGCCTGCGCATGATGGCCGACATCCAGGAATGGTTCATCGAGCACGGCGTCCGGAACTTCTACTCGGTGTCGATCTCCGGCTATCACATCGCCGAGGCCGGGGCGAACCCGATCTCGCAGCTGGCCTTCACGCTGTCGAACGGCTTCACCTACGTCGAGAGCTACCTCGCGCGCGGGATGAGCATCGACGACTTCGCGCCGAACCTGTCGTTCTTCTTCTCCAACGGGATGGACGCCGAGTATTCGGTGCTGGGCCGGGTCGCGCGGCGGATCTGGGCCGTCGCGATGCGCGAGCGCTACGGCGCGAACGAGCGTTCGCAGAAGCTCAAGTACCACGTGCAGACCTCCGGGCGTTCGCTGCACGCGCAGGAGATGAGCTTCAACGACATCCGGACCACGCTGCAGGCGCTGTGCGCGCTGTACGACAACGCGAACTCCTTGCACACCAACGCCTTCGACGAGGCGATCACGACGCCGTCGGAGAGCTCGGTGCGGCGCGCGATGGCCATCCAGATGATCATCAACAAGGAATGGGGCCTGTCGAAGAACGAGAACCCGTTGCAGGGTTCGTTCATCATCGACGAGCTGACCGAGCTGGTCGAAGAGGCCGTTCTGCTGGAGTTCGACCGGATCTCCGAGCGCGGCGGCGTGCTGGGCGCGATGGAGACCGGCTACCAGCGCGGCAAGATCCAGGACGAGTCCATCCTGTACGAACGCCAGAAGCACGACGGCACGCTGCCGATCGTCGGGGTCAACACCTTCCGCAACCCGAACAGCGGCGAGAACGACGTCGAGGTCGAGCTGGCGCGGGCGACCGAGGACGAGAAGGTGTCGCAGCTGAACCGGCTGGAGGACTTCCAGCACCGGCACCACGCCGAGGCGCAGGTCGCGCTCAAGACGCTGCGCGAGGCGGCGACCCGCGGCGGCAACCTGTTCGGCGTGCTGATGGACGCGGCGCGGGTCTGCACGCTCGGCCAGATCACCGAGGCGTTCTTCGAGGTGGGGGGCCAGTACCGCCGCAACGTCTAGCGGCGCGGGAATATTGCGGGGCGTGCTCGGGTAGCTACTGGACATGGAAATCGGAATCGCCACCTTCATCACCGATGAAGGAATCAGGCCGGACGTCCTCGCGGCCGCAGCCGAAGAGCGCGGGTTCAGCTCGCTGCACATCGCGGAGCACTCGCATATCCCGGTCAGCCGGGAGACGCCGTATCCGGGTGGCGGGGACCTGCCGCGCGTGTACTACCGGACGCTGGACCCGTTCGTGGCGCTGACGGCCGCGGCCGGGGCCACCTCGGACCTGAAGCTGGGGACGGGCGTCGCGTTGCTGCAGCAGCGCGACGTCATCCACACGGCGAAAGAGGTCGCTTCGCTGGACCTGGTTTCGCGAGGCCGGTTCGTCTTCGGGGTCGGCGTCGGCTGGAACCGGGAGGAAATGCGCAATCACGGCACGGATCCGCGCACGCGGGGCGTACTGGTGGACGAGCAGCTCGCCGCGCTGAAGGAGATCTGGACCAAGGACGAGGCCGAGTTCCACGGCAAGTTCGTCGACTTCGACCCGATCTTCGCGTGGCCGAAGCCGGTGCAGAAGCCGCATCCGCCGATCTACATCGGCGGTGCTGGGGAGAAGGCGATGGCGCGGATCGCCCAGTACGGCGACGGCTGGCTCCCGCATGCCCACACGCCGCCGGAGGAACTTCGCCAGGCGCGTCAGTGGCTGGCCGACCAGGGCCGGAGTGACGTCAAGTTCTCGGCCTTCGGTGCCACTCCGGAAGAGGCCGCGCTGGGCAGGCTGGTCGAAGGCGGCGTCGACGAGGCCACGCTCTTCCTGCCGACCGAGCCCGAAGCGGCGACACTGGAGCGACTCGACCAGTACGCGAAGGTCGCCGAGAGCTTCCGGAAGGGGCAGCAAGCGTGACTGAGGTTCAAATCGGCTTGGCGGCGGCGCTGGAGCAGTTCTCCCCGCGCGAATCGATCCGGCTGGCCGCGCTGGGTGAACAGCACGGGTTCTCCGGCCAGATGGCCGCCGACCACTTCCAGCCGTGGGTCCCTCAACAGGGTGAAGCGTCCTTCGTGTGGAGCGTGCTCGCCTCGCTGGCGGAGAACACCACCGGAGACCTCGGGCCTGGCGTGACCTGCCCGTCGTTCCGGCTGCACCCGTCGATGGTCGCGCAGGCCGCGGCGACGCTGGAGGCGACCTATCCGGGCCGGACGTGGCTCGGCATCGGTTCCGGAGAAGCGCTCAACGAGCACATCATCGGCGGCTACTGGCCCGAAGCTCCTGAGCGCGTACGACGGATGTTCGAGGCGCTCGAAGTCATCCGGAAGCTGTTCACCGGCAAGGACGTCAAGCACAGCGGCGAGTTCTTCAAGCTGCACACCACTCGCTTGTGGACACTGCCGGACGAGCCGCCGCCGATCTACATCGCCTCGGCCGGCCCGTACACCTCGCGCAAGACCGGCGAACTCGCGGACGGCCTGATCACGCCGGGCGCGTCGATCGACAAGCTGGCGGGCATCCTAGAGAACTTCGGCACCGGCGCGCGCAAGGCGGGCAAGGACCCGGACACGATGCCGAAACTGCTGCAGGTGCACCTGTCGTGGGCCGAGGACGACGAGACGGCGTGGACCAACGCGATGGACCAGTGGCCCAACGGCGGGATGAAGTTCCCGAAGGCCGACATCCGCTCACCGTTCGACTTCGCGCAGATGGCGAAACTGGTGCGGCGTGAGGACTTCGAGGGCCGCATGGTCGTCTCGTCCGATCCGGACGTGCACCGTGCCGCGCTGCAGAAGTACGTCGACGCCGGATTCAACCGGATCTACGTCCACAACGTGGGCCGGAACCAGGACGAGTTCATCGAGACCTTCGGGCGGGACGTGCTGCCGAAGCTGACTGCTTGAGGCTCGCGCAATGCTATGAACGACTCGTTACTTGCGAAATTCGCAAGTAACGAGTCGTTCATAGCACGACGGGCCGGAGCTTCAGTCGTTCTTGTCCAGCAGCAGGTGCACGGAAAGTTCGAGCCGGTTCGCGACGTCGGCGGCCGACGCGCGCCGCGTCACCCAGGCGACCAGGTTCGCCATCCAGACGTCGGCGATGACGTGGAAGATGTCGCGGTCGGCCTCGGTCGGGTCCTCGATGCCCATGGCCTTGGCGAACATGTTCTCCATCAGCCGCCCGACCTGCTCGACCTCGGCGGCCGCGGTGGTGTCGGCGAACATGAACGCGCGGACCATGGCCTCGGTCAGGTGCGGGTCGCGCTGCATCAGCCGGGTGTTGCGGCCGAGGACGAACATCAGCCGCTCGCTCGCGGTGTCCCCGGGGATGGCGGCGCGTTCGAGTTTCTCTTGCGCCCGCTCGAATTCCCTGGCCAGCCCGGAAACCAGCAGGTGGATCTTCGACGGGAAGTACCGGTACAGCGTGCCGAGCGCGACGTCCGCCTTCTCGGCGACCGCCCGCATCTGGACCGCGTCGTACCCGCCCTTCGCGGCGAGTGTGAGGGTCGCGTCGATGATGCGGCGGCGCCTGTCGCGCTGCGCGGCGGACCCGAGTTCTTCGCCGCCCAGCGCCGAGAGGCCGTTGCCGCTCCGCGCCTTGGTACCCGTGGGTGCCTTCGCCTTGCCTGGCATCGCCACGCCCCCTCTCCCGAATCCGATCTTCGGAACTTGTTCCACTTTCACCGCGTAGCGTACCTAAGCGGAGGAACTGTTCAAGTCGCGACCCACTGGGCAAGAAACTGTAACACGTTCTACACTCGCCGGTAGGTCTGCGCAGGACAGCGGCGAGGAGGTCCACCCGTGTCGATCGCGATCACCGACGAACAAACGGCACTGGCCGCGTCGATCCGGGCGTGGGCGGCCGCCGCCCGGCCGGTCGACGCCGTCCGGAGCGGACGGATCACCGAGCCACCGCCGGGATTGGCGGATCTCGGCCTGTTCGGCGTCGCCATCCCCGAGGACGTCGGCGGGGCGGGCGGAACGATCGCCGATCTGGCCGCCGGACTCGCCGAGGCGGCCGAAGCGCTCGTGCCCGGCCCTGTCCTCGGGACGGCGTTGGGCGGCGCGCTGCTCGCGACGGTTCCCCAAGCGGCCAAAGAGATCCTGCCCGGATTGGCCGACGGCACCGAACGGCTGGCGGTGGTGCTCGGCTCGGGCTTCTCCGTCTCCGGCTCGGTCGTCGACGGCGAATCGGGACCCGCGCTCGACGTTCACCCGTCGGCATGGCTGCTCGTTCCCGCGGGCGACGTCTCCGTGCTCATTCCGCCCGGGACGTCCGGTGTGGACATCGAGCAGCAGGACCCGTTCGACGTCACCCGTCCGGTCGGCCGGGTGCGCTGTACGAAGGTGACGCCCGAAGCGGTCTTCGAGTCGTTGCCGGTCGACGCCTATGCCGCCACGCTCGGTGCCGCCGAAGCCGCCGGGATCGCACGATGGTGTCTCCGGACCGCTGTCGAGTACGCGAAGGTGCGCGAGCAGTTCGGTCGTCCTATCGGGTCTTTCCAGGCGATCAAACACTTGTGCGCGGAAATGCTCTGCCGGGCCGAGGCCACCGACGCCCTCGCGTGGGACGCGGCGACGGCGGCCGAGGATCCGGCGCAGCACCCCCTCGCCGCGGCGACAGCGGCGGCGTACGCCCTCGACGCGGCCGTAGCCAACGCGAAGGACTGCATTCAGGTCCTCGGCGGCATCGGATTCACCTGGGAGCATGACGCGCACCTCTACCTGCGCCGCGCGCTCGCGTTGCGGCAGTGGCTGGGCGGCTCGTCCCGCTGGCGCCGCCGCGCCGCCGAACTCTCCCTGAACGGCGACCGCCGGACGCTGGGCGTCGACGTCGGCGAGGACGCCGAACTCCGTGACCTGGTCGGCGAAATCGCCGCGCTGCCGGAGCCGGGACGACGCGTCGCACTGGCCGACGCGGGACTGCTGGCCCCGCACTGGCCCGCCCCGTACGGCCGCGGCGCGACAGCCGCCGAGCAACTGCGGATCGACACCGCGCTCGCCGACGCCGGCGTCCGGCGTCCCGACATGGTGATCGGCGCCTGGGCCGTGCCGACGCTGCTCGAACACGGGTCCCCGGAACAGTGCGAGCGCTTCGCCGCGCCCACCCTGCGCGGCGAGATCACCTGGTGTCAGCTGTTCAGCGAGCCCGAAGCCGGCTCTGACCTCGCTTCGCTGCGTACGACGGCTCGCCGCGTCGACGGCGGCTGGTCGCTCAACGGCCAGAAGGTATGGACCTCGCTCGCGCGTGAAGCCGATTGGGCGATCTGCCTGGCACGCACCGATCCGGACGTGCCGAAGCACAAGGGCATCACCTACTTCCTCGTCGACATGACCTCCGGTGGGATCAGCACGCGTCCCCTGCGGGAGATCACCGGTGACGCCGTCTTCAACGAGGTCTTCCTCGACGACGTCTTCGTTCCCGACGACCACGTGGTCGGGGAGATCGACGGCGGCTGGCGGCTCGCGCGGACGACGCTGGCGAACGAACGGGTCGCCCTCGGCAGCGGCTCGGCGGTGGGGGAGGGCGTCGAAAACCTGCTCGCCACCGTGCGAAACGATGCCGATCTCGACGCTCTCGGCGGCCTGATCGCCGAGGGCAGCGCGTGTTCGGTGCTGGACCTGCGCGCGACCCTGCGGCGGCTCGACGGCCAAGACCCGGGCGCCGAGTCGAGCGTGCGCAAACTGCTGGGCGTCCGGCACCGGCAGACGGTGGCGGAGTTCGCGCTGGAGGCCCTCGGAGAGAACGCGCTCGTGGACGGCGACCCGGCTCAGCACGAGTTCCTGCTGACCCGGTGCCTCAGCATCGCGGGCGGGACCACTCAGGTGCTGCTCTCCCTGACCGCCGAACGTCTTTTGGGGCTCCCACGGTCGTGACAGGTCCGCTCACGGCACCTTCTCCCACCGGTTGTCGGTCCCGTGCTCTAACGTGCGGGTCGTGGAGTTCGACACAGGAACCCAGGCCATCTTCGTCCCCTCGGATCCCCCGCGGGACGGTGTGCTGGCGCTCTGGGGAGACGGCGTGGCGGGTGACACCGCGATCGAACTCGTGCTTCCGGCGGGCAAGGAGAACAAGGTCTTCCGGCGCACGAAGGTCGACGCGGCACTCGTGCCGTTGTCGCGCGCGATTCCGCGGCTGCTGACCGCCGAGGGCGACCTGAGCCCGGCCATCGCCGCGTGGTCGGCCGCGGTCGAAGCGGGCGTGAACCTCATCGCGCGTGGCCGTCTGCTGCCCGCGGCCTCCCCCGGCGGGGTGGATTCGTGGCGGGTCGGCCCGCTCGACGTCGCCGACGAGGAGATGCTGCGCGGGCTCGCCGCCGCGTTGCCACCCGAGGCGCACGCGCTGCCCTTGTCCGGGCTGAAACGGATCCGGCTGCATTCGCCGGAGGCGCTGATCCGCGCGCTCTGGGACGCGACGGCGGACGTGCTGGTCCGCACGCCCGCGGCGAGCGTCGCGGCCGGTGGCCCGGCGTTCGCGGCGGCCGAGCCGACGCTGGTCGGGCCGGATGGTGCCGCCTGGCTCGCGGAACTCAGTGCCCGCCAGGCCCAAGGCGCGCATCTCGTGCTGCGGATGGAGGTGCACGAGGGCGAGACCCCCGAGGTCGAGCCCGCCTTCGCCGCCGTTCTGGCCGTGCGGAGCGCTGCCGACCCGAGCCTGATCGTCGAGGCAGAGACTCTCTGGGACGCGCCGGAGGCGGTGCTGGAGCGGATGGGCGAGCAGGTCGAGACGCAGTTGCTGCTCGGCCTGCGGCGAGGTGCCCGGGCCTGGGCGCCGCTCGGCCGCATGCTGCAGTCGGCCGCCCCGACCGAGCTGGCGCTGGACTACGACGAGGTCGTCGACCTGCTGACGCACGGTGACGCCGCGTTGGGCGGCGCCGGCATCGAGGTGCAGTGGCCGAAGGACCTCTTCGCGGGCGAGCTCAAGGCGAAGGCGAGCGCGACGCAGGCGCCCGGCAGCGTCAAGGGGCCCGAATTCACGCTCAAGAGCCTGCTGCAGTTCCGCTGGCGGCTGAGCCTCGGCGACGAGGACCTCACCGACGACGAGGTCACCGCGCTCGCCGAGGCGAAACGGCCGTTGGTGCGGTTGCGCGGAAAGTGGGTCAAGGTCGACGCGCGCCTGATCGCGAAGGTGCGTGCCCACCGCACGAAGAAGCTGTCCGGGGCGGAGGCACTGGCCGCGGCGCTGACCGGCGAACTGGAACTGGACGGCGAGAAGGTCGAGTTCACCGCGCCTTCGGTGCTGACGGGGCTGATCCAGCGGATCCGCGACAGCGCTGCCGAAGAGATCGAGCAGCCCGCCGACCTGAAGGCCACCTTGCGGCCGTACCAGCGGGCCGGCCTGGCGTGGATGGCGACGATGACCGGGCTCGGGCTCGGCGCCTGCCTGGCCGACGACATGGGGCTGGGCAAGACGATCCAGCTCATTTCGCTGCACCTGCATCGCCGTCCGCGCGAGGAAGGCCCGACGCTCGTCCTCTGCCCGACGTCCTTGCTGGGCAACTGGGAACGCGAGTTCGCCCGGTTCGCGCCGGACATCCCGGTGCGCCGGTTCCACGGAGGCGGGCGGCATCTCGAAGACGTGGCCCCGGACGAGGTCGTGCTCGCCACCTACGGCGTCCTCCGCCGGGATCGCGAGACACTGTCCGAAGTGGACTGGGGGATGATCGCCGCCGACGAGGCGCAGCACGTCAAGAACCCGCTTTCGGCGACGGCGAAGGAACTGCGGAAGATCCCGGCCGCCGCGAAGGTCGCCCTGACCGGCACGCCGATGGAGAACCGGCTCACCGAGCTGTGGTCCATTGTGGACTGGACGACGCCGGGCCTGCTCGGCTCGCTGGACGGGTTCCGCCGCAAGGTCGCCCGCCCGATCGAACGTGACCGCGACACCGCCGCGACCGAACGGCTAGCCGTGACGGTGCGGCCGTTCCTGTTGCGGCGCAAGAAGACCGACCCGGATATCGCACCCGAACTGCCGCGTAAGACCGAGACCGACCGGTTCGTCCCGCTCACCGCCGAGCAGACGACGCTGTACGAAGCGGTGGTCCGCGAGAACCTCGCGATGATCCGCGAGCTGGACGGCGTCGCGCGGCGCGGGCAGGTGCTCAAACTGCTCACCGAGCTCAAGCAGATCTGCAACCATCCGGCGCAGTACCTCAAGGAGCCCGGCGTGCTGCACGGCCGCTCCGGCAAGCTCGCCGCCTTCGAAGAACTGCTCGACGTCGTCCTCGACGAGGGCGACAGCGTGCTCGTGTTCAGCCAGTACGTCCAGCTGTGCCGCCTGCTGGAGAAACGGCTGGCCGAACGCGGGCTGCCGACGATGCTGCTGTCCGGGTCGAGCACGCCGAAGGCCCGGGAGGACATGGTCGCCCGCTTCCAGGCGGGCGAGGTGCCGGTGTTCCTGCTGTCGCTCAAGGCGGGCGGTGTCGGGCTCAACCTGACCAAGGCCACCCACGTGATCCACTACGACCGCTGGTGGAACCCGGCTGTCGAGGACCAGGCGACCGACCGCGCCTACCGGATCGGGCAGGACAGGCCGGTCCAGGTGCACCGGCTGATCGCCGAGGGCACCCTGGAAGAGCGCATCGCCCAGATGCTGGAGACCAAACGCGGGCTCGCCGACGCCGTCATCGGCGCGGGCGAGAACTGGATCACCGAACTGTCCGACGACGAAATCGCCGACCTCGTCCGGCTCGGGGACACCTGATGCCCAGCGCGACCCGGCGGAAGCGGCGGACCTTCGGCAACACGTGGTGGGGCGCGGCGTGGGTCGAGGCACTGGAGGAACGCGCCAAGCTCGATCCGAACCGGCTGCCGCGCGGCCGGACGTACGCGCGCAAGGGCTCGGTCAGCAAGCTGGCGGTGGCCGTGGGCGAGGTGACGGCCCGGGTGCAGGGCAGCCGGGCCGTCCCGTACCGGGTGACCATCCACATGCGGGCGTTCACGGAGGAGCAGTGGGAGAACCTGCTCGGGATGGTCGGCTCGCGGCTCGGGCACGTCGCCGCCCTGCTCGACGGCGAGTTGCCCGGTGAACTGGCCGAGGACGCCCGGGCCACCGGTGCGGACCTGTTGCCCGGCCCGGGTGATCTGCGTCCGAAGTGCTCGTGCCCGGACAGCGCCAACCCGTGCAAACACGTCGCCGCGGTCTACTACCTGGTCGCGGACGAGGTCGACGCCGATCCGTTCGTCCTGTTCCTGCTTCGGGGCCGTCCCCGCGAGGCCGTGCTCGCCGAACTGAGGGCCCGCCGAGCGCCCGCCAAGGCCCCGGGCAAGCGAGTGCGCGCGCCGGCCGCTCCGGGCGTGGACCCGAAACGCGCCTACACCCGCCGGATCGCCGCATTGCCACCGCGGCTCGCCGTCCCCGGCACGGTCGGCCCGCCCGCGGTGCTCGACGTCGACCCGCCGCACCGCACGGGCTGGAGCAGCGACACGTTCGCGGAACTCGCGGCCGACGCCGCCGCGCGGGCCTGGGAACTGCTGGTCATGGGCCCCGAACACGCCGTCGAGTTGTCCTTCGAGGAGGACCTGGCTCGCCGGGCCGCGGCCGCGAGCGTGGACGAGGTCGCCGATTTCGCCGACGCCGCGCAGGTCCCGGCGCGGGATCTGGCCGTCTGGGCGCAGGCCTGGCGCGAGGCGGGCCGGGGCGGGATGGCGGTGGTCCGGGACGTCTGGAAGCCGGGTCCGGCGCCGCTCGCGCAGGCCCGGGCCGATCTGGCCGAGTCCGGCCTGCCGGGGGAGCCCAAGACGTGGCGGAACCGGATCACCCAGGGCGATCTGCAACTGCGCTACGGTCAGGATGAGCGGTGGTACCGGTTCGTGCGTGACGGCGAAGGCTGGCGGCTCGACGGTCCGCCGTCCGCCCGCCCGACGGACGTGATCTACCCGGCTTGACCGGCGGCCAGCACTGCCGCGAGGCCCTCTCGCAGATCTTTGACGAAATACTCGGGAACCTCCAGCGACGGGAAATGTCCTCCGATTTCGGGTGCCCTCCATCGGACGATCTGCCGGTATCGCTCCTGTGCCCAGGCGCGCGGATATTTCTCGATGTCGCGGGGATACATGGTGATCGCCGACGGGACGTCGACCCGAAGTCCGGGGTCCAGCGAGTTGTGGCTTTCGTAGTAGATGCGGGCCGACGACGCGCCTGTCCGCGTCAGCCAATAGAGGGTGACGTCGTCGAGAATCCTGTCCCGGGAAATCGTCTCGAACGGGCTGTCTTCGGTATCCGTCCACTCGGCGAACTTGTCGAGGATCCAGGCGAGAAGCCCGACCGGTGAGTCGACGAGCGAGTAGCCGATGGTCTGCGGCCGGGTCGCTTGCTGCTTCGCGTACGCCGCGCGGTGGTGCCAGAAATCGTGGGTTTCCTCGGTCCACTCGCGCTCGACCGCCGTCAGCCCGTCCGTGGTCGATCCGGGCAGTCCCTCCGCGAAGGTGGTGTGGATGCCGAGAACGTGCGCCGGGAACCTGCCGCCGAGGACCGTGGTGATGTTGCCTCCCCAGTCGCCGCCGTGGGCTAGAAACCTGTTGTAGCCGAGCCTTTCCATCAGTTCCACCCAGGCGGCCGCGATCTTTTCGGTTCCCCACCCGGTGGTGGCCGGCTTGTCGCTGTAACCAAAGCCCGGTAGCGACGGGACCACGACGTGGAACGCCGGCGCGTCGGCGTCTTTCGGATCTGCCAGCTCGTCCACCACATCGATGAACTCGGCGATGCTGCCTGGCCAGCCGTGCGTCAAGATCAGAGGAGTGGCATCCGCGCGCGCGGACCGGCGGTGCAGGAAATGGATTCCCAGACCATCGATGATCGTGCGGAACTGGCCGATCCGGTCGAGGCGCTCTTCGAACGACCGCCAGTCGTACCCGGTGCGCCAGTAGTTCACGACCTCGACGAGGTCGGCGAGAGGAACGCCCTGGTCCCATCGGCGAGGGTCGGGCCCGGCGCGATAGACCGTCTCGGCCTCCGGCAGCCGCGCCGCGGCCAATCGCGCGCGCAGATCGTCGAGGTCGGCGTCGGTCGCGTGGGCTTCAAATGCTTGCACGTCGCTGGTCGAGCGGGGCATGAGACCTCCTGACTAGTGCGGAACCGGCTAAGACGGTTCTAGCAGGCCTTCGCGCCTGTGCGCAACCGGCTAAGGTGGTTCCATGCCTCCTGAGTTCCCTGACTTCCGCCTCGGTAGCGTGCTGGCGACCAGCTTCACGGCGACTCTGACGGAGCGTCGTGGCGAAGCTGTGGAGCGCATTCCCGCGCCGCACCGGCTCGTCGACTGGCTGGCGGTGAGCGGCCTCGCCGTGGACTCCTGCACCACCGCCCAGCTCGACCTCGCCCGGGAACTGAGGGAGTCGATTCACACCGCCGCGACAGCGGCCGCGAGCCAAGACGCTCTCCCCGCGGCTGCTGTCCAAGTCATCAATGACCGCAGCGCCCAGGGGCGGGCCGCGGCCATCCTGACGCCCGAGGGTGAGCGGCGATGGCGGCTCAGCTCGGCTTCCTGCGTGGAAGACGCCCTCAGCGTGATCGCCGCCGACGCGATCAGCATCATCGCGGGCGAACGAGACGGAAGATTGGCCTTGTGCGCGTCGCCGACCTGCCAAGCCGCCTTCTTCGACACCAGCCAAAGCCGCACCCGCAAATGGTGTGACATGAACACGTGCGGGAATCGTCAGAAGAAGGCACGCTTCAACGCCAACCAGCGAAAAGCCACCAGAAGTACGTGAAGGCCTTCACGGCCTTGCGGTCTCGGCCCTTGCCTGCCGGGTTCGGTAGGTCCACTCCAGGAATCGCTCCACGCCGCGGACCACGTGCGCGCTGCGGACCGACGGGAAGACGTCGAAAGCGTGCTGGGCGCCGGAGATCTCCGCGTAGGCGACCTCGCGATTCGACTTGTTCCGTAGCCGTCGCACGAATTCGCGGGCCTCGCCCACCGGAACCAGCGAGTCGTGGGCGCCGTGGATGACGAAGAACGGCGGCGCGTCATCGGTGATCCGGTCCAGCGGTGAGGCCGCGATGTAGTCGTCGAGGAAGTTCTCCGGGTCCTTCCCGGTTTCGAAGACGTGCCGGGCGATCAATGTCTTCAGCCGAGTCTGGCTGGAGCGTCGTCCGCTGGTCGCGGCGAAGTCGTAGACGCCGTAGTGCGGGATGCACGCTTGGACACCGGTGTCGGCCTCGGTGAAGCCCGGTTGTAGCGCCGGATCGTTCGCGGTCAGCGCCAGCAGCGCCGCGAGGTGCCCGCCCGCCGATCCGCCGGTGACGGCGACGAACGACGGATCGCCGCCGTAGGATTCGGCGTTGTCGCGGATCCAGGCCAGCGCCCGCTTCGCCGCGACGATATGCGCGGGCCAGCGCGCGGCGGGGGAGAGCGGGTAGTTGATCGCGACGCAGATCCAGCCACGTTTGGCCATGTGCAGCATCAGCGGCAGGCCCTGCTGGTCCTTGTTACCGATCACCCACGCGCCGCCGTGCACTTGGAGCAGGATCGGCGCGCCGGAAACCTTCTCGCGCGGGGCGTAGACGTCCAGCAGGAACCGCTTCCCGCCGGGCGCGTAGGCGATGTCGCGTTCGCGCCGCACCTCCGGGTCGCGCATGCGGAACGGCATGGCCAGCTGGCCCCACGGCGTCGCGAGGTCCGTCGGGTTCGGCGGATGGTCGAGTTCCTCGGTGTAGGCCGTGCCGATGCCTTCGGTGAGCGCGGTCTCGATCTCGTCGCGAGCGCGCTGGGACTGCGCGATCAGCGTCCCGAGCCCGGCCGCGGACGCCGCCGCCAGCGCGAGGCCGGTCTTGCTCGACTTGCCCCGGTGGCGCGCGACGTGAGCGGCCGCGTCGGCCGCCGTCAGCGCGAGCAGATGGGGGGCGAGTTCCCCGGTGAGCCAGCCCGCGAAGAACGCCGGAACCGCTGTCCGGGCACCGCGCGGCGGCTTGAGCGCGTTCGCGGTGAGCGCGAGCTGGAGTGCCTGGCGAAGGACGAAACTCGGCTGCATGGGCACCGATCCTACCGTCGGGTGACGGCGTAGAACCCGTTGCAGAGTTGGCCTAGGGTGACTTTTATGCGGAGATTGAGTGGTCTGGACGCGAGTTTCCTCTACTTGGAGACACCGACCCAGGTCCTGCACGTGTGCGGGCTGCTCACGCTCGACGGTTCGACCATGCCCGGTGGCTACGATTTCGAGCGCTTCAAGGAGAAACTGGCCGAACGGGTGCGCCTGATCCCGGCATTTCGGCGCAAGCTGCACAATCCACTCTGGAATCTCACCCATCCCGTCTGGGTCGAGGACGAGGACTTCGACCTCGAGGCCCATGTTCACCGGATCGGCGTACCCGCGCCCGGCGATCGGCGGGAACTAGCCGAACTCTGTGCCCATATCGCGGGACAACGGCTGGACCGCGCGCAGCCGCTCTGGCAGTTGCACGTGATCGAAGGCCTCGCGGGCGGCGAGATCGCGGTCCTGCTCAAGATGCACCACGCCAGCGTCGACGGCGTCAGCGGCGCCAGCCTGATCACCTATCTCGCCGGCCTCGAACCGGACGCCCCGCCGCCGGAGATCGCGCGGGACGAGCGGGGCAACAGCGGTGTACCGGGCCGGCGGGCCCTGCTGGGCGCGGGTTTGACGTCGTTCGTGAAACGGCCGGCCGAAGTGGTGAAACTGCTCCCGGACCTGCTCGAACTCGTACCGAAGTGGGTCGGGAAGGCGTTGCAGGGCAAGGGAATGCCGGTGCCGTTCACCGCACCGCGTATCTCGTTCAACGGGACGATCACCGCACACCGAAGCGTCGCGTACACCTCGCTCGACCTCGACGAGGTCAAACAGGTGAAGAACGCCTTCGGGGTGACGGTGAACGACGTCGTCCTCGCCGTCGTTTCGGGTGCTCTGCGGCGTTTCCTGCGAGACCGGGACGAACTCCCGGACGATCCGCTGGTGGCGACAGTGCCGGTCTCGGTGCACGAACGGACCGAGCGCGACCACGGCAGCAACAAGGTGTCGGCGTTCTTCGCCTCCCTGCCCACCCATCTGGAGGACCCCGCGGCGCGGGTGTTCATGCTCGCGGAGTCGAACCGGCTGTCGAAGGACCATCACCGCGACATCCACGCCGACATGCTCCAGGACTGGGCGCAGTTCTCGGCGGCCACGATGTTCGGCCTCGCGGTGCGCGCGTATTCGGCGCTGCGCCTGGCCGAACGGCATCCGGTGGTGCACAACCTGGTGGTGTCCAATGTGCCCGGTCCGCCGATGCCGCTCTACCTGCTGGGCTGCGAGATCACCGGGCTCTACCCGCTCGGGCCGGTGTTCCACGGCGCCGGCCTCAACGTCACCGTGCTGTCCAACGCGGGCCGGGTCGACGTCGGCCTGCTCGGCGCCCGCGAACTCACCGGTGACCTGTGGCCGCTCGCCGACCACTTCCCGGACGCCCTCCAGGAACTTCTGAAGGCCGCGCCCTAGCAAGGGGGTTGCCGTCGGGCCGCCTTCCGGTTAAGACTAGAACAGGTTTCAGTATTGAGCCCGTTCGGCCGGTGAGGAGCCAGTGTGGACTTCCAGTTCGACGAGACGCAGACCGAGGTCACCGCGCTGACCGCGCGCGTCCTCGGCAAGGAGCGTGAGCCCGCCGAGACTTGGCGCGCGCTCGCCGATTCCGGTCTGCTCGCGCTGGCGCTGCCCGCCGAACTCGGCGGTGACGGCCTCGGCGTCGCCGAGGTCGCCTTGGTGCTCACCGAACTCGGCCGGGTGGCCTCGCCGGTGCCCGCGCTGGCGTCGCTGGCCTTCGGCGTCCTGCCGGTCGGGGCGCTGGGCGGCCCGGATCAGCGCGCGGCGCTGCTGCCGCCGGTCGCCGCCGGCGAATCCGTGCTCACCGCCGCCCTGCACGAGCCGTCCGCGCCGTTCACCACCCGGCCCGCGACCGTGGCGGAGTCGGCGGGGGACTGGCGCCTGAGCGGGGTCAAGGTCGGCGTGCCGTTCGCGGCCGAGTCCACCCGGATCCTGACGCCGGCCTCGCTGCCCGGCGGTACCGGCGTCTTCCTGATCGATCCCCAGGCGGACGGCGTGACGCTGACGCCGACCAGAACGTCTTCCGGCACACCGGACTACACGATGTCGCTGGATTCCGTGACCGTCACCGACGCCGATCTGCTGAACGGGCACGGGCCCGGCGAGTCGATCGCGACGCTGCACCGGTTCGCCCTCGCGGGCACGGTGGCCTTCGGCGACGGGCTGCTCGCCGGGGCGCTGGCGCTGACCACGAAACACATCGGCGAACGCGAGCAGTTCGGCCGGCCACTGGCGACGTTCCAGGCGGTGGCCCAGCAGATCGCGGACGTCTACGTGGCTTCGAGAACCGTCGAGCTGGCCGCGCGTTCGGCGGTCTGGCGGCTCGCGGCGGGGCTGGACGCGGAGGCGGAACTGGACATCGCGGCGTACTGGCTGGCGGAGGAGGCGCCCGAGGCGCTGGCCGTCTGCCACCACCTGCACGGAGGGATCGGAGTGGACGAAACCTATCCGCTGCACCGGTACTCCTCGGCCGTGAAGGATCTCGGACGGACTCTCGGCGGTGCCGCGCACCGGCTGGCCGAGCTGGGCGAACTGGTGGCGGGGTGACACGATGCTCATCGAACTGACTGCGGCACAACAACAATTACGGGCCGAGCTGCGCAAGTACTTCGCCGGTCTGGTGAGTGCGGAGGAGCGCCGCGCGATGCTGCGCGAGCGTCACGGGCCGGTGTACCGCGAGATCGTGCGGCGGATGGGACGCGACGGCCGCCTCGGTGTCGGCTGGCCGGAACAGTACGGCGGCAAGGGTTTCGGCGAGATCGAGCAGCACCTCTTCGTCGACGAGGCAGCCCGCGCCGACATCCAGCTGCCATCGGTGACGCTCCAGACCGTCGGGCCGACGTTGCAGGCCTTCGGCACCGAAGCGCAGAAAGCCTTCTTCCTGCCCAAGATCCTGGCGGGGGAGATCCATTTCGCCATCGGGTACACCGAACCGGACGCGGGCACGGACCTCGCGTCGCTGCGGACGATGGCCGTGCGCGAGGGCGACGAGTACGTCATCAACGGCCAGAAGACCTTCACCACCGGCGGGCACGACGCCGACTACCTCTGGCTCGCCGTACGGACGGCGCCGGACGCACCGAAACACAAGGGGATCTCGATCCTCATCATGGACACCCGGGATCCGGGCTATTCGTGGACGCCGATCATCACCTGCGACGGCGCGCACCACGTGAACGCCACCTACTACTCCGACGTCCGGGTGCCGGCGGACATGCTGGTGGGCAAGGAGAACGAGGGCTGGCGGCTGATCACCACGCAGCTGAACCACGAACGCGTCATGCTCGGCCCGGCCGGGCGGATCGGCGGGCTTCACGACCGTGTCCGCGATTGGGCAGCGTCGAGGAAGGCGCCGGACGGTACGCCCTTGCTGCAGCTGCCCGACATTCGTGGCGTCCTCGCGGAAACGCTGGCGACCGCCCGGGTCAACGAACTGCTGAACTGGCAGGTCGCGGCTTCTTCGGCGGCCGGGCCGGTGGCGATCGCCGACGCCTCGGCCACCAAGATCATCGGTTCCGAACGGATCCAGCGGCTGGCCAGGAGACTGGAGGAGATCGTGGCACGACACGGCGACCAGGCCGACACCGAAACCGCGGAACTGGCGCGGTGGCTGGACGTGGTGGCCAAACGCAACCTGGTGCTGACCTTCGGCGGCGGCGTCAACGAGATCCAGCGCGAGCTGATCGCCACCGCCGGGCTCGGTCTGCCGAGGGTGCCGCGATGAGCATCTCGGAGGCGGCCGAACGTATCGCCGCGCAAGGAGAATCCTCGCCGAGGGCGGCCCGCGACGTGGTCAACCAGGCGATGGTGAACAACTGGGTCGAGGCTCTCGGCGATCGCAATCCCGTCTACGTCGATGAGGAGTTCGCCGCCGCGAGCGTCCACAAGGGACTTGTCGCGCCGCCCGCGATGGCGCAGGTGTGGACGATGGGCGGGCTGAACTGGACGAGGGCGTCGGACGATCCGCTCGGCGCGATGATGGAGGTGCTCGACGAGGCCGGGTTCACCTCGGTCGTCGCGACCAACTCCGAGCAGAACTACCACCGCTACCTGCGGCACGGCGAACTCGTCTCGGCGACCGCGAAACTCGAGAGCGTCGTCGGGCCGAAACGCACCGCCTTGGGCGAAGGCTGGTTCGTCACGACGAAGACGACCTGGTATGTCGGGGACGAAGCCGTCGCGGACATGGTCTTCCGGGTGCTGAAGTTCCGTCCGCCGGGTGCCGAGCCCGCCAAGGCGTCGGCCCCGGTACTGCGGCCGGTGATCAGCAAGGACACCGAGTTCTTCTGGGCCGGGCTGCGGGAAGGCGAACTACGGATCCAGCGGTGGGGCGAGACCCTGCGGCACCCGCCCGGCCCGATGCCGCCGGACGGCGGCCTCGACGCGAAGCCGGACCACGTCGTCGCCTGCGGCCGCGGAACGGTCTACAGCTACGTGGTGCACCATCATCCGCCGGTCCCCGGCAAGGATCTGCCGTTCGTGGTCGCGCTCGTCGAACTGGAGGAGGGGGTCCGGGTGATGGGCGAACTGCTCGACGCCGATCCCGAGTCGGTCCACATCGGACTCCCGGTGGAGGCCGCTTTCGTACAGGTCGACGAGGAGCTGACCTTGCCCGCTTGGAGGGTCGCGCGATGAAGGACCGTTCGGTCGGCACCGAGTTGCCGCCGCTGACGATCGAGGCCACCCCGACGTTCGTGGTGAGCACGGCCGTGGCGACCCGGGATTTCCAGGACGTCCACCACGACCGGGACGCCGCGGTGCAGCGCGGGTCGAAGGACATCTTCCTCAACATCCTCACCGACACCGGTCTGGTGCAACGGTTCGTCACCGACTGGGCGGGGCCGGAGGCGTTCGTGCGGTCGATCAAGATCCGGCTCGGCGTGCCGTGCTATGCCTACGACACCTTGACCTTCACCGGCCGGGTCGTCGAGCAGGACGGCGACGACGTGGTGATCTCGGTGTCCGGTATGGACAGTCTCGGCGAGCATGTGACCGGGACCGTGGAACTCACGCTGGGAGGCGACCGATGACCCTGTCCGGACAGGCCGCGATCGCCGGGATCGGGGCGACGGAGTTCTCCAAGGATTCCGGGCGCAGCGAACTGCGGCTGGCGGCGGAAGCGGTCTCGGCCGCGCTGGCCGACGCGGGGCTCGCACCGTCCGATGTGGACGGACTGGTCTCGTTCACCATGGACGGCAACAGCGAGATCGCGGTGGCACGCGAACTCGGCATCCCCGAGCTCAAGTTCTTCAGCCGGATCCACTACGGCGGCGGGGCGGCGGCCGCGACCGTGCAGCAGGCCGCGATGGCCGTGGCCACCGGCGTCGCGGACGTCGTCGTCGCGTACCGGGCCTTCAACGAACGGTCCGGGATGCGGTTCGGGCAGGTCTCCTCGGCCGCGGCGGGCCAGGTGAACTCCTCCGGCGTCGACAACGCGTTCCACTACCCGATGGGCATCGCGACCCCGGCCGCGACCGTCGCCATGCTCGCCCGCCGCTACATGCACGAATACGGGGCGACCAGTGAGGACTTCGGCCGGGTCGCCGTCATCGACCGTGCCCGTGCCGCCACCAACCCCCAGGCCTGGTTCTACGGTAAACCGATCACGCTCGAAGACCATCAGGCGTCCCGCTGGGTCGCCGAACCGTTGCACCTGCTCGATTGCTGTCAGGAGAGCGACGGTGGCGTCGCCTTGGTGGTCACCAGTGCCGAGCGGGCCCGCGACCTGCCGCACCGGCCCGCCGTGATCGCCGGGGCGGCGCAGGGGAGCGGGCCGGACCAGTACGTGATGACCAGCTACTACCGCGACGACCTGGCGGCGCTGCCCGAGATGGGCGTCGTGGGGCGGCAGTTGTGGGCGCAGTCCGGGCTCGGTCCCGGCGACATGGATCTCGCGGTGCTCTACGACCACTTCACCCCTTATGTCCTGATGCAGCTGGAAGAGCTGGGCTTCTGCGGAAAGGGCGAAGCCAAGGACTTCCTCGCCGGCGGCACGTGCGACCTGGACGGCAAGCTGCCGCTCAACCCGCACGGCGGACAACTGGGGGAGGCCTACATCCACGGGATGAACGGGATCGCCGAAGGTGTCCGGCAGCTACGGGGGACCGCCGTCAATCAGGTCGACGGGGCCGAACGGGTGCTCGTGACCGCCGGAACCGGCGTACCTACGAGCGGATTGGTCTTGACCGCGGGGTGAGATCACCTCATTGCCCGATGGTGTACTAGAGCGGTTCCTGCCACGGTGAAAGGGATGCCGGTCGGCGGGAGGTGCCATGTCGGGGCCAGTCTTCGTAGCGTGGACGTTGACCGCTGTGTTCGCCTTGCTGGCCCTGCCCTGTGTGCTGAGACTCGTCCGGCTGGACTACGTGCGGCTGGGGGCGGCCGTCCGCAACGGTGATCTGGCCGAACTCCTGCTCGTCGTCGCGATGATCGCGATGCTGTCCCCGGTGGGCGGTCCGATCCCGGCGGCGGGCTGGCAGGCGGTGCTGCTCCTGACCGCGGGCTGGTTCGCGGTCTCGTGGTGGAAGGGGCGGCGGTCCGGGCACTCCTCGTGCGGGCACCACGCCGTGTCCGCCGCGGCGATGCTGTTCATGGTGACCTTCATGCCGCACAGCGCCGTCTCGCACGGGCCGTGGCTGGTGATGTCCGCTCCCGGTACCGCTTCGGCACTGTGGCTTTCGCTGGCTTTCGGCGTCGTGGCCGCGTATTTCGCGGTGGACGCGGTGCGCGCCGGCGTCTCGGCGGTGCGGGACGCCGGCGGCGCGGGCCAGGTTTCGCGCTGGGCCTGCCGGGTGGTCATGGGCCTGGGCATGGGGTACATGCTGGTGGCGGCCGCCCTCTAGCCCGCAAGTAGTCGACTGCTTGCGGGCTGCCTCAGGCGCCGACGCGCCGGACGACGCCGTTCCCGGCGTCCCCCGGGTCCGGCAGGTCGTCGGCCGGGTTGTCCGCCGCCCACTTGGCCGCGTTCGCGATGTCCTTGTCGAGCGCGACGATCAGCGCTTCCGACGACGGGTAGGTCTCCTGCTCCCGCAGGTGGTGCCCGAGCCACACGGTCAGTTCTTCGCTGTAGAGATCGCCGCTGAAGTCCAGCAGGTGTGCCTCGACGAGCCGGTAGCCGTCCGCGCCGTAGTACGTCGGGCGCCTGCCGACCGAGACCGCGGCCGCGATCCGGGTGCCGTCGGCACGCTCGGCCCAGCCCGCCCACACTCCGTCGCCGACCTGGCCGTCTTGGTCGCGCAGCGCGATGTTGGCGGTCGGGAAGCCCAGTTCCCGACCCCGCTGATCGCCCTTCTCCACCTGGCCACGGACCACGAAGAACTCCGTCATGCCGCTCCCGTCACTGAGGTCACGAAAGCCATGAAACCACGAGCCGAACCGGAGGTCGACCGCCGTCCAAGCGGCGAGAGGTCCCAGAGTCCACTGTGTACTGAATCACGTCACGACGAGCCGGTACCCGAGGTCCAGCTCGGTCCGGCCCAGCAGTCCCACGTGACGCCGGTGCCAGTGCCCGTCGGCCAGGTCGGCGCGCAGGCCCTCGACCGCGGTCGCGACGACGTCCTGGTCCAGCAGCGCGACCCCGGACATCCCCGCCCGCACGCGTTCCGAGAGGTAGGCCTCCGGCCTGCGCCAATACGCGCCGAGGAATCCGTCGACGCAGTCGGACGGCACCGGCAGCGGAGTCACCGAAGGCGTCTGCCCCGCCGTGGTCAGTTCGTCGACGACGCGGTCGAGGCAGGCCAGCCGGCTCTCGTGCGCGGCGATCTCCGGAAGGTAGTCGCGGACCAGCCAGAACCGCGCGAACACCGCCTGGTCCCAGGTCAGGATCACCTGGCGACGGGACACTCGCCGCAGTTCGGCGAGCCCGGCGGCCACGTCCGTCCAGTGGTGCACCGTGAGCACCGCCAGTCCGGCGTCGAAGGCGCCGTCGGGGAAGGGGAGACCTTCCGCGCAGGCTTGGACGGCGGGAGCCGAAGCGGCCGGACGCTGCCGGATCATCTGCCGGGACGGCTCGACGGCGACGACGCTCCGGTCGTCAGGCTCGTAGGAACCGGCTCCGGCGCCGACGTTGACCACCGAACGCGCGTCCCCGAGTGCGTGGGTGACGGCGTCCGCGAGCCGGGGATCCGGGCGCCTCGATCGCGCGTAGTCCCGGCCGAGAACGGCATACGGGTCGGTGATCATGGGGGACACCTGAGCCAGTTTAGCCAGAGCCGTTACCTGCGCGGATGATGATTCAGTCTGTCGTGGTCAAGAAAGTGTCAGACAGAACGGGGGCATCGCCGCGCTCGGGCGCCGTGGTCGTGATCAACAACCCGGCGGGCTCCCGCCAGACCCGGGTCCGCAGCGGTTCGCCGGGGAAGACGACGCCGGCGAACTTCGCGGAGAACGAGGCGACCCGAGAGGTGTCGCCGTCGAGAAGCTCGTCGGTGACGGCCTTCGCGATGACGCCGTAAGTGCACAGGCCGTGCAGGATCGGTTTGTCGAACCCGGCGGCCGCGGCGAACGCGGGATCCGCGTGGAGCGGGTTGCGGTCTCCGCAGAGCCGGTAGAGCAGCGCCTGCTGCGGCAAAGTCGGCGTGTCGACAACGGCGTCCGGTTCGCGCGACGGGAGTTCGACGCGGTCCGACGGACCACGCTCGCCACCGAAACCCCCTTCGCCACGGGCGAAGATACTCGACCGCAGTGTCCACAGTGGAGTTCCGTCGGAGTCGGTGGCGACGGTCTCGTTCACGATCACCGCCGCCTTGCCCTTGTCGAAGACGTCGACGATCCGTGTCCGTGCCACCGCCTTGCCCGACGCCGGGATCGGCCGGTGGGCGATGACTTCCTGCTTGCCGTGCAACACCTTGCCGAGGTCGACCTCGACGCCGGGGAACGAGACGGCGGGCGGTTCGAACACGCGCAGGTTCGCCGCCACGGTCGCGAACGTCGGCAGCACCTGCAGGCCGTCCTCGTAGGTATAGCGCAGCTCCCGCGGGCTCATCGGATCCGAGCCGGCGCCGAGCGCCAGGTGATAGAGCTGCACGTCCGACGCGGTCCAGGCGAAGCTCACCTCGCCGAGGTCGGCGCCGATCGCGACCGAAGGATCGATGGGCACGGCGGAACTCCTACTCGTAGGTGACGGTGACCTCGTCGGTCAGCGGCAGGGACTGGCACGCCAGCACGATGCCCTCGGCGATGTCGTCGCCGTCGAGGACCTCGTTGTGCAGCATCTTCACCTCGCCGGAGGCGATCCGGCAGGCGCAGGCGCTGCACTGACCCTCGCGGCAGGAGTACGGCGCGTCGAACCCGTTGTCCAGCAACAGGTCCAGCAGCTTCGTCCGGCGCGGCCAGGCCAGGTTCTTGGTCTCGCCGTCGAGGGAGACCTCGAGCGAAGCCGGGGCCTCTGTTTCTTCGGCGACGACGGGCGCGGCCACCTCGAACGGGTTGCCGCCGAGGGAGAGGAAGCGTTCGAGATGGATCCGCTTCCGCGGCAGGCCGAGGTCCTTGAGCACCGCGCGGGCGGCGTCCATGAACGGTGCCGGACCGCAGATGAACGCCTCATGAGAGGTGTACGGCGTCATCAGCGCACGCAGATGCGCCTCGGTCGGCAGGCCCTGCAGGCTCTCCAGCCAGTGCACGACGACCAGCCGGTCTTCGTGCTTCGCCGCCAGATCGGTCAGTTCCCGCGCGAAGATCACCGCTTTCTCGTCGCGGTTCGCGTAGAGCAGCACCACCCGGCCGGTGCCGTGTTCCAGCGCCGACTTCAGGATCGACATCACCGGCGTGATACCGCTGCCGCCCGCGAGCAACAGGAAGTCCTCGTCGAGCGACTCTGGGCTGAACACCCCGGCGGGCGGCAGGACCTGGACCTCTTGCCCGGCGCGGAGGTTGTCGCAGAGCCAGTTCGACCCGTACCCGTCGGCGGTGCGTTTGACGGTGACCTGGACCCGGTTCTCGTGCGGCGCGCTGGAGAGCGAATAGCAGCGGGCCACCGATCCCGTCCGCTCGCTCGGCACCCGCACCGTGAGGAACTGCCCTGGGGTGTAAGCGAAAACCTCGGAGTGTTCCGCCGGGATGTCGAACACGATCGAGGCCGCGTCCGCCGTCTCGGCGATCACCTCGGCCACGGTCACCGTCACGGGCCCGCTCATTCGGGCACCTCCAGGAGACCGTCCTTCAGCGCCGCGTCGATGCTGTCGCTGAGGTTGGCGCAGGTGTCGAGCAACGCCGTCTGCGCCCCGCCCTCCTTCTGCTCGGCGAACACCGGGCAGCTTCGCGCCGCGTCGGTCGTCCACTGGATGCTGGTGTGCTGGACACTGCTTTTCTTGACCAGCACACAGGTTCCGCACGCGCGGCAGCTCAGCGGTCGCAGCCCGGCGGTGAGGAACTCGACGGTCTCGGGCTTCACACGCCGGCCTCTTCAGCCTGCTGCCGTGCCAGGTTCTCGGCCACCTCCGCCGCCCAGACCTCGTTGGCACGGGTGGTGTCCACCTCGAACTCGAAGCGCCGCGTCATGTCCTCGGTGACGTCCGCGGCGTCGACGTAGAACTGGTCGTACCAGCGGCGGAGCTGATACACCGGCCCGTCTTCCTCACACAGCAGCGGGTTGTCGACGCGGCTCTTGTTCCGCCAGATCTCGACGTCCTGCAGGAACCCGAACTCGACGCCCTTCGCGAACTTCGCGGCGATCTTGTCGGCATGCTCGTCGGAGATCCCGGGCAGCTTCTTGACCAGCACGCCCCACTGCAGCACGAACGACGTCGGGCTGACCGGGTAGTGGCAGTTGATCAGGATGTTCTCGACCTCGAGGCCCTTGTACGTGTTGATCAGGCTGTTGATCATGTACGACGGCCCGAAGTAGGACGCCTCGGACCGCAGCAGGTTCTCCTCGCCGCCGTAGTTGGACAGCATGCCGACGTCGGGGCGGCCCTTGGTGTTGAGGTACTGCGTCGCGATGTGGCCTTCGAAAATGTTCTTGAAATAGGTCGGGAAGGCGTAGTGGACGTAGAAGAAGTGCGCCATGTCCACGACGTTGTCGATGATCTCGCGGCAGTTCGCGCCCTCGATCAGCACCGAGTCCCAGGTCCAGTTGCTCCACTCGCCGTCGAACACACCCTCGATCCGCGGGATGACGATGTCCTCGGGCGGCGGGTTGCCCTCGGGGTCGTGCCACAGGAAAAGCTGCTTGTTCTCCTCCAGCACCTGCCAGGACTTCGTCCGCGCACGCAGCGGAACCCTCTTGGCGTAAGGGATCGAGACGCATTTGCCGTTGCCGTTCCAGCGCCAGTCGTGGAACGGGCAGGCC
The DNA here is from genome assembly GCF_046549055.1 of Amycolatopsis sp. lyj-112. NCBI lineage: Bacteria > Bacillati > Actinomycetota > Actinomycetes > Pseudonocardiales > Pseudonocardiaceae > Amycolatopsis > Amycolatopsis sp. lyj-112. Next base: position 856,338 of record NZ_JAJPWS010000001.1, read on the forward strand.
ACCTCGTCGCCCTTGACCTCGCCCTGGGTGAGGTCGCCGCCCATATGACGGCAGTACCCGTCGAGCACGTTCAGCTTGCCGGACGAATCGGCGAAGACCACCAGTTTCGTCCCGAACGCCGTGATGGCGTGCGGCTTCCCGTCCCGGAACGGCTCGGCGAGGCCGAGACAGTGCCAGCCGCGCGCGAACCGCGAAGGGGGTGCGCCCGCGTCGATCTGCCGTACGGATTCCGTCGTCATCGGCTACCTCCCGTTTGACCGTGATCTTGCTGCGCGAGATGCTCGGCCGCAAGGTAGCCGAACACCATCGCCGGGCCGATCGTCGCGCCGGGGCCGGCGTAGGTGCGGCCCATCACCGCCGCGCTCGTGTTGCCCGCCGCGTACAGTCCGTCGATCACCGACCCGTCCTCGCGCAGGACGCGCGCGTGCCGGTCGATCCTCAAGCCGCCCTTGGTGCCCAGATCGCCGGGCACGATCTTCACCGCGTAGTACGGCGCGACGTCCAGCGGGCCCAGGCTCGGGTTGGGTTTGTTCCGCGGGTCGCCGTAGTAGTGGTCGTAGGCGCTGCGCCCGCGGTGGAAGTCATCGTCCTCGCCTTTCCGGGCGAAGCCGTTGAACCGCTGGATGGTGCTCTCCAGCGCGTCGGCCGGGACGTCGATCCGCTCGGCGAGTTTCGCGATGGTGCTCGCTTTGACCGCGATACCCGCTTTGAACCAGCGGCCGGGCAGCGGCTGGCGCGGGCCGAGGCCGGTGAACATGTACCGGTTGCGGTTGCGCTGGTCGAAGACGAGCCAGGTCGGGAAGTTCACACCGGGTCCGTCACCCTCGCCGTACATCGCGTGCACGGCCTCGACGTACGGGGCCGATTCGTTGACGAACCGCTCGCCGCGCGCGTTGACCATCAGGCAACCCGGCCGCGATCGCTCGGCGAGGGCGAACCACGGCCCGCCGGTGAGCGGGATCGACGGGCCCCACCAGGCGTCGTCCATCAGGTCGGCGGCGGCGCCGAGTTTGAGCCCGGCGTCGATGGCGTCCCCGGTGTTGGCTTCGGCGCCGACGGTCCATTCGGTTCCGATGGGCGCTCGCTGGTACTTGACCCGCATCTCCTCGTTGCGCTCGAACCCGCCGGCGCCGAGGACGACTCCGAGCCGTGAGCGGATCAGGGTCTCTTCACCCTCATGGAGGACCACGATGCCGGTCACGCGACCGTCCTCGACCCGGACGTCCAGCAGCGGCGTGTTGAGCCAGACGGGGACATTCGCCCGCCGCAGACCCTCACGCAACCCCGCCGCAAGCGCTTGCCCCATGGAAAGAAGCCGTTGACGGCGGATGCGGCCGGCCAGCCAGCGTCCGCCGAGACCGAGTACGCGGAGGATCCCGCGCGGATGCCGGGCGAGCAGGCTCAGCCACCGGTAGTCCGCCTGGGTGATCGGCACGCCCAGCGGGGGAGCGCTGTACGGCGGCTCCAGATTCGCCAGTTCTTCGCCGAGGACGTTGCCGTCGAGCGGGGCGGGCTCGACCGAGCGCCCGCCGGCGCGGCCGCCCGGGGCCTCCGGGTGGTAGTCCGAGTAGCCGCGGACCCAGCGGAAGCGCAGCGGCGTCTTGTCGCAGACGAAGGACAGGACCTCGGGCCCGCGGTCGAGGAAGGCCGACCGGAGTTCGGCCGGGACGACGTCGCCGACGATCGCCTGGAGGTATTCGTGAGCCCGCTCGGGCGGTTCCTCGATCCCGGCCGCGCGCAGGGCATGGTTGCCGGGGATCCAGACGCCGCCGCCGGAGCGGGCCGTCGATCCTCCGAAGCACGCGGCCTTCTCGACGACCAGGACCTCGAGCCCTCGGTGGGCCGCGGACAGTGCGGCGGTCATCCCGGCGGCTCCACTGCCCGCCACGATCACGTCGAACTCCATGAGCCCCTCACCTGGAACACGTTATAGGAAGCTTTGAGTGGTATTCATGCTGTTCCAGTCACCATAGACGAGAACGTGTTCCAGTTCTAGGGTGGTGGCATGGACTCCCTCGTTGCGGACGTGGTGATCGTGGGCTTCGGAGCGGCCGGCGCCTGTGCGGCGATCGAAGCCGCCGACGCCGGTGCCCGTGTGCTCATTCTGGACCGGTTTTCCGGTGGTGGCGCGAGCGCGGTGAGCGGCGGTGTCGTCTACGCCGGTGGCGGGACGGCGCAGCAGCGAGACGCCGGCGTCGACGATTCGGTCGACGCGATGTACGACTACCTGCGGCTCGAGGCCGGTGAGGTCGTCTCCGAGGAGACCCTGCGGCGGTTCTGCGCGGGGAGTACGGAGATGATCACCTGGCTGGAGGGCAACGGCGTGCCCTTCGAGGGAAGTCTGTGTCCCTACAAGACGTCCTATCCCAGCGACGCGCACTACCTCTACTACTCGGGGAGCGAGGCGGCGGGCGGTTTCCGTGACGCGGCCAAGCCCGCGCCGCGCGGCCACCGCGTCAAAGGGCCCGGCACGTCGGGAAAACTGCTGATGACGAGCCTGCAGGAAGCCGTCCGGCGCCGCGGTATCCAGGTGCTGACGCAGACCGCGGCGCGGAATCTGATCGTGGACGAGAACGGCACCGTGACCGGTGTCGTCGTCTCGTCCCTGCGTGGCGCGCCCACCCGGGTGCGGACCGCGCATCGGAAGCTCGCCGCGTATGCCGCGAAACCGGGGATCTACGTGCCGTCGCTGCGGAAGTCGCTGCATCGGCGGGTGGAGCGGATCGAGCGGCGGTATGGCCGTGAGCTGCGGATATCGGCCACGCGCGGGGTCATTCTCGCGGCGGGTGGGTTCATCGCGAACCGCGAGATGGTGCGCGAGCACGCGCCCGCGTACCGGGGCGGCCTGGCGCTCGGGACCTCGGCCGACGACGGATCCGGGATCCGGATGGGAGTCGAGGCGGGCGGCGCCACGGCGGAGCTGGGGCGGATCTCCGCCTGGCGGTTCATCACCCCGCCGTCGGCGTTCCTCGGTGGCCTTCTCGTCGACAAGACGGGCGGGCGGATCATCGACGAGTCCCGGTACGGGGCGGCCGTCGGCGAGCGCATGATCACCGAGCACGAAGGCCGCGGCTGGCTGCTGGTCGACGACGCCATCGTACGTGACGTGCGGCGGAACGCGCGTGGGCAAAGTCAATGGTTCCAAGGACTTCAGGTGCGTTACCTGCTGCGGCAACGGGTCGTCGCCGGTTCGCTCGACGAGGTCGCGCGCAAGGCCGGTGTCGATCCGGGCGGGCTGCGCTCCACTGTCGAAGCCGCTCGCTCCGGCGCCGATCCGATGGGTAAACCCGCCGAGTTCGCGCGGCCGCTGGATCAGCCGCCCTACTCGCTGATCGACGTCTCGATCCGGCCGAATCTCGGCTACCCCTGTCCGATGCTGACGCTGGGCGGCCTGGTCGTCGACGAGGACACCGGAGCCGTGCGCGCTTCGTCCGGCGCCCCGATTCCCGGTCTCTACGCCGCCGGCCGGACCGCGGTGGGAATCTGTTCTAGGTCATATGTGAGCGGACTGTCGCTGGCCGACTGCGTGTTTTCCGGTCGGCGGGCTGGCCTGAACAGTGCGCTCGACCGGGGTCCAGTCGACAAAAACGAGAACGTGTTCTAGTCTTGGAATCCGGTTCACGGTGATGGCGAGAGAGGGAACGCATATGAGCGAGCACGCCGCCCAGGACGTGATCGCGGGGATTCGCGAGCTGCTGCCGGTCCTGCGGGAGCGGGCGCAGGAGGCGGAGGACGCCCGGCGCATTCCCGAGGAGTCCGTCAAATCCCTGCAGGAAACCGGGTTCTTCAAGCTCCTGCAGCCGAAGACGTTCGGTGGGCTAGAGGCCGACCCGGTCAGCTTCTATACCGCTGTCAAGCACATCGCGAGCGCGTGCGGGTCCACGGGCTGGGTCGCCTCCATCCTCGGCGTCCACCCGTGGCACCTCGGCCTGTTCGAAGCGCAGGCGCAGCAGGACGTCTGGGGCGACGACGTCGACGTCCGGATCTCCTCGTCGTACGCGCCGATGGGCAAGGCGGACGTCGTCGACGGCGGTTACCGGCTCACCGGGCGGTGGAGCTTCTCCTCGGGCTGCGACCACGCGACGTGGGTGCTGCTCGGCGGCCCGGTGTTCAAGGACGGCAAACCCGTCGACTTCTGTACCTATCTGGTGCCGATCTCCGACTACACGATCGAAGACGTCTGGGACACCGTGGGCCTGCGGGGCACCGGGTCCAACGACATCATCGTGAACGACGTCTTCGTCCCCAAACATCGCGTGCTCAGCTTCATCGCGACGTCCAAGTGCAAGACGCCGGGCCAGGAGATCAACCCCGGGCCGCTGTACAAGCTCCCGTACGGCTCGGTGCATCCGAGCACGATCACCGCGCCCATCATCGGGATGGCGCAAGGCGCCTACGACGCGCATGTCGAGTTCCAGGGCAAGCGGGTCCGCGCGGCGTACGCCGGGGAACAGTCCAAAGAGGACCCGTTCGCCAAGGTGCGCATCGCCGAGGCGGCCAGCGAGATCGACGCGGCGTGGCTGCAGCTGACGCACAACATCGACGAGCTGTACCAGCTGGCGCGCAAGGACGAGAAGCTCCCGTTCTCCACCAGGCTGCGGGTCCGCCGCGACCAGGTCCGCGGCACGGAACGCGCGATCTTCGCGATCGACAGGCTCTTCGAGAACTCCGGCGGCCGGGCCCTGAAAACCGGAACCCCGATCCAACGGTTCTGGCGCGACGCCCACGCCGGGCGCGTGCACGCCGCCAACGACGCCGAGCGCGCCTACGTCATGTTCGGAACCGGCGCCTTCGGGCTGCCCGTCGAGAATGCGATGTTCTGATGGCCGAGGGAAAGTACGTCACCGTCCAAGGCGGACTGAAGCTGCACTACCACGAGGCGGGCGCGGAACACCCGGAAACGGTGATCCTCCTGCACGGTGGTGGCCCCGGCGCTTCCGCGTGGAGCAACTTCGGCCGCAACCTGCCGGTGTTCGCCAAGAACTACCGCACGCTGGCGATCGACCAGCCGGGGTTCGGCCGGTCCGACAAGCCGACCGAGCACCCGCAGTACTTCCGCCACAGCGCGGACGCCGTCGTCGGGCTGATGGACGAACTCGGGATCGAGCGGGCCCATTTCGTGGGCAACTCGCTCGGTGGCGGGGCGGCCGTGCGGCTCGCGTTGAATCATCCGAAGCGCGCGGGCCGTCTGGTGCTGATGGGGCCGGGCGGGCTGAGCGTGAACCTGTTCGCGCCCGATCCCACCGAGGGCATCAAGAACCTCGGCAGGTTCAGCGCCCCGCCGGGGCCGAGCCGCGAAAAGCTCGAAGCCTTCCTGCGGATCATGGTGCACGACCAGTCCTTGATCACCGACGAACTGATCGACGAGCGGTTCGCCGCCGCGAGCGCGCCCGAGTCGCTGGCCGCGATGAAGGCGATGGGGAAGTCGTTCGCCCAGCCCGATACCTACGAGGAAGGCATGCTGTGGCGTGAGGCGCACCATCTCCGTCAACGTGTCCTGCTCATCTGGGGCAGGGAAGATCGGGTCAACCCGCTCGACGGCGCGCTGATCGCGTTGAAGACGATTCCTCGCGCGCAGCTGCATGTGTTCGGCGGCTGCGGACACTGGGCGCAGCTGGAGAAGTTCGACGAGTTCAACCGGCTGGCACTCGACTTCCTGGGAGCCTCCTGATGGGTATCCGTTCGCTCGCCTACCTTCGCATCGAAGCCACCGACATGGCCGCGTGGCGTGAATACGGGCTGAAGGTCCTCGGCATGGTGGAGGGCTCCGGTACCCATCCGGACGCGCTCTACCTGCGGATGGACGATTTCCCGGCGCGGCTCGTCATCTTCCCCGGCGAACACGACAGGCTCTCCGTCGCGGGCTGGGAAGTCGCCAACGCGGGCGAACTCGACGAGATCCGGGCGAGCCTCGACGCGCATTCCGTGCCGTACAAGGAAGGTACGCCGGACCAGCTGGCCGATCGGCGAGTCGACGGACTCGTGTCCTTCGAGGACCCGTCAGGCAACACGCTCGAAGTGTTCCACGGCGTCGCGTTGCAGCACCGGCGCGTGGTGAGCCCGTACGGCCACAAGTTCGTGACCGGCGAGCAGGGGCTCGGACACGTCGTACTGTCCACAAGCGACGATGAAGCCTCACTGCGTTTCTATCGCGACGTCCTCGGCTTCCGGCTGCGGGACTCGATGAAACTGCCGCCGCAGATGGTCGGCAGGCCCGCCGACGGTGCGCCGGCCTGGCTGCGGTTCTTCGGTTGCAACCCGCGCCACCACAGTCTCGCGTTCCTGCCGATGCCGACTCCGAGCGGCATCGTGCACCTCATGGTCGAAGTGGAGAACACCGACGACGTCGGCCTTTGCCTCGACCGTGCCCTCCGCCGGAAGGTGCCGATGTCGGCCACCCTCGGGCGCCACGTCAACGATCTGATGCTCTCGTTCTACATGAAGACCCCCGGCGGATTCGATGTCGAATTCGGCTGCGAGGGAAGGCAAGTGGACGACGAGAGCTGGATTGCCCGAGAGAGTACGGCGGTTTCCTTGTGGGGACACGACTTTTCAGTCGGCGCCCGTCCGCCGGGTCAGTCGTGACCCCGGTGACGGATGTCGAGGCCGAGATCGATCCGGCGCTCTTTCGAACGGTGCTCGGGCATTTCTGCACCGGCGTCGCGGTGGTGACCGGACACGACGGCAAGGCGCCGGTGGGTTTCGCCTGCCAGTCGTTCGCGGCGTTGTCACTCGATCCACCGCTGATCCTGTTCTGCCCGGCCAAGACTTCACGGACTTGGGCGGTACTCGCCGAGTCCGGCCGGTTCGCCGTCAACGTGCTCGCCGAGGACCAGCAGGACGTCAGCGCGGTGTTCGGGTCGCGTGGCCAGGACAAGTTCGCCTCCGTCGAGTGGACCCCCGCCCCGTCCGGATCCCCTTTGCTGGCAGGGGCCTTGACGTGGATCGACTGCACCCTCGAAGCCGTGCACGAGGCGGGGGACCACTACGTCGTCATCGGCCGGGTCACCGCGCTCGGGGAACACTCGGATGTCCGCCCGCTGCTGTTCCACCGCGGGCGGTACACGGTGACCGAACCGGTGACGGACGCCCTGGCGGCGCTCATGCCGTGGCCGCGTCCCGACGATTGGTTATAGCCGGCCCCGGGCGGGCGTCTCAGCCGGTGAACCCTCCGAAAGCCGGATCGGCTCACCGGCTTCGTGCAAACTGCGGAGCGCGAGCGCGTACGACTCGGCCAGCCCGGTCTCGTGATACGGGACACCGATTTCCGCGCAGTACTCTTGGACGATGGGCCGAGCGCGGCGCAGGTGCGTCGACGGCATACTCGGGAAGAGATGGTGCTCGATCTGGTAGTTGAGCCCGCCGAGCGCGACGTCGACGACCCGGCCGCCACGGACGTTGCGTGAGGTGAGCACCTGCTTGCGGAGGAAGTCGAGTTCGGTTTCCCCGGACAGGATCGGCATCCCCTTGTGGTTGGGGGCGAAGATCGATCCCATGTAGACGCCCCACAGTGCTTTGTGGACGACGAAGAAGACGAGCGCCTTGCCAGGGGAGAGCACGATGAGCAGCGCGCTGAAGTAGAGCGCGAAGTGGGCCAGCAGCAACGCCGCTTCGATGCCGCGCTGTCGGATGCCCGGCTTCGCGACCGCGCGGATCCCCGAGAAATGCAGGTTCAGGCCTTCGAGCGTGAGCAGCGGGAAGAACAGGAACGCCTGATAGCGGCCGATGAACCGCGGAAGCCCCTTGCTGGCCCGGGCCTGATCCTTCGACCACACGAGGATGTCCGGATCGACGTCGGGATCGAGGTCCTCATGGTTCGGGTTCGCGTGATGGCGGGTGTGCTTGTCCATCCACCAGCCGTAACTCATCCCGACACCCAGGTTCCCCGCGATGCGGCCGACGATCTCGCTCGGCCGACGGGTGCGGAACACCTGACGGTGCGCCAGATCGTGCGACAGCAAGGCGATCTGGCCGAACATCACCGCCTGGAACACGGCGATCGCCAACTGCCACCAGGAATCGCCGATCGCGAAGAAGGCGATCCAGCCCGAGACGAAGAGCGTGGCGACCAGGCTGATGCGGAAGACGTAGTACCCCGGGCGCCGGTCGAGGAGGCCCGCTTCGCTGATGCGGCGGGAGAGGCGGGCGAAATCGCTGCCTGTGCGGAGGTTTGCGGTCACCCTTGTGAGTCTGGCCTACGGCCGGGGGCAGGGTGAAGGTGGTAGGCAGGTGGGTTGAGGCGGGGGTTGGCCCTACCCTGGGTGCTGAGTGCGGCGGGTGTTCTGACGCGACTCTTCGAGTGCTCCCCGATCACCTGTTCCTCGGGCTCAAAGGGTCGGAAGAGCGGCTCGGCGGCCGCTGACAAGATGAACACCTTGCCCGATGCCTTCAAAAGCCGTCTCAACTGGATAAGGCTGACGAGATGGCCACCGTATGTCAGTACATCTTCAAGAAGTTAATCTCACTGGTTGAACTACCCCGGTGGTTTCAACTGGTGAGTGCACCGCCTCTAGTCTGGCAACACTTTGCTGAACGCTTCGATCGGCTTGAGATACCCCAGAGTCTGCCGCGGCCGGTCGTTGCTCGTGGCCATGGTGAACTGCTTGTGGCAGCCCATCTCGCCACCTGGTCCCAGGTGACGCTGTTTTGAAAACGCAAGGCAAGGTGTTCATCTTGTCGGCCAGTCGTGAGGCCACGTCCTCGGCCACGCGATCGTGAGGAATACGCACCAGCATGACAAATCGAGTGCTCCGCTCGACCAGGGTCGCGATCTGCGACTGATTGTTCGCGCCGACGATCAGATCGCCTTCCCAGAAACCCGGCACGGCACGGCCCTCGGCCTCGGCCGATCGCTCGCTGATCAGGACCATGTCCTCGATCTATCCCGCAGCTCCGCCCCCCGAGACCGGGCCCGTCGCTTGATCCTGCCCTGACGTAACCCCTCGGTCGCCACGCGAGTCAGAAACGGCGATTTCGGCACCTTACGTTCTTTCGGACACTCCCTCCCACCGTACGGTCAACCTCGCGGGACACCACCGAATGATCCCGCCCAATCCAGGCCCCGATCTCCCGAAACGACTTCCCCTGCTTCAACCCGAACGCGATCAACTCGCGCTCCACCGACCGCAACGGAACATCACGCGACACGGAACACCCCTTCGCTGGTCAGAAGGATCATTATCTCAGCCGGCGCACTGACCATCTGAGTCTGAGCCCGCAATTAGCTGGCAGTCGAACAGTAGTTCGAGTATGATCATTGTCATGAACCTAAGCTTGTTTATCAAAATCAGGCCGCGCGCTTCCTTGAAGCCTCGTTCGCCGAGGAGTTGGTGCTTCGGCAGGCGCAGGGTCGCCAGGTGCGTGCGTTAGCGGAGTTCGCTGGAATCGGCGGGTCGCGAAGATCGGTGACCGAGGAGGTCGCTTTGCGCTTCTCGGTCTCTCGTAATCAAGCGTTCCTGCTGCTCGAAATCTCCTGCGCTCTCGTGTCACGACTGCCGAAAACGTTGGCGGCGCTGGACTGTGGCGACATCGACCTGTTCAAGGCATCCAAGGTCACCCAGCTCACTCGCGAAGTCTCCGACGAGGTCGCCGGGCTGGTTGACGAGCACATGTCGTCCCGGCTGGCCGACCGTGACCCGGGTGCGATTCGCAGTTCGGTCGATTGGGCGGTCAAGAAATACGACCCCGACGGCTATCGCGACCGAGCCAAGAAGAAACGCGCATTGCGGCATGTGTCCCTGCAGCATGAGGGCGAGACCATGTCCACCCTCTCCGGGTATCTCCCCTCCGAAGTCGCCAGTTCCGTTTATGCCTCACTAGACCGCGGGGCACACACTCGGCGGGACAACGACAAATCCAAGACGTTGGATCAGCACCGTGCTGATCTGTTCGCCGAACGCCTGCTGGCCGAAGACGGCCACGGTAAGCCGAAGGCCCACATCCACGTCTACGTAGATTTCCTGACCCTCACCGGCGCCCGTAACGACCCGGCGTTCCTCGCCGGATATGGCCACATCCCCGACTGGCTGGTTCGGGAGATCGCCTCGGATCCCGACTCGACCTGGTCGCGGTTGATCACCGATCCCGCCACCGGTCAGCTCTTGGAAGCGGGCGCCGACAAGTACCGATCACCAGCATCGCTCGCACGGTTGATCAAGGCTCGGGATCGGGAATGCACGCAACCTGGGTGTCATCGTCCGGCGGAGTTCTCGGAGATCGATCACATCGTGACGTGGGCGCAGAACGGGAAGACCAATCACCACAACTGCCACGGCTATTGCAAGATCCATAACCTGCTTCGCAATGAGCCGGGCTGGACAGCAGAGCCGACCGGGCACGGCGGCATGATCATCACGACTCCCAGCGGCCACACCTACGACGCGACACCCGAGCCGCTGCACGACCCACGACCGGAACCCGACGAAGAACCACCACCCTTCTGACCAGCGTCCGGTGGGTCGTGGGCGCCTCGGGTCGGCGAGCCCACCCGCATTTCGTCCTCTAATTGCGACGTGGTCGGGCGGCGCGTGAAGGACCCCTTCCCTCGGCTCAGCGAAGTGAAGGGGTCCTTCACGCGGCATCGCCACGCTTCACGACCGACAGCCACTCAAGAGCCCGATACCGCGGCCTTCCGAGCCGCATCGAAAGGCGCCCGGTCGAAAACGATCCGAAGCCGAGTGATCAGCCCCTCTCGCACAGTCACCAATTCCGCTCCGGGAGCACTCGCCACCGGGATGGTCGTCGTGTCGTACATCAGCAGCGCCGTCGTCTCGTCCCCGAACGCCGACAGCAGGTTCGAGCCGGTCAGGATCTGCGCGAACGGACCCATGAACCCGCGAAACGCCTCCGCGCCTTCGAGGCGCCCTGATGGCGTTTCGCAGACGATGTCGTCCGCGACGTAGGTCATCGCCTTCTCGAAGTCCCCGCCGGTCCAGGCCCGGTGGTAGGCGAGGGCGACGTCCAAGGCTGGGCTGGTCATGATGGTTCCTTTCGTCAACGGTCACCAGGTCGGACACCACCCCCGCCCGGATCGGAACGGTGCGCGCCGAAAAAGTTCGTGACAGGATCGGCCCCGTGACCAGGGTGACCCCGGACCGTGTCGATGAGCAGGCGTTTCGCGAGCTCACCGAGTCCTATCGTCGCGAGCTGCACCTGCACTGCTACCGCATCCTCGGCTCACTCACCGACGCCGAGGACGCCGTCCAGGAGACCCTCCTCGCCGCTTGGCGCGGTCTCGACGGCTTCGAAGGGCGCTCCTCGCTGAGGACCTGGCTGTACCGCATCGCCACCAACCGCTGCCTCAACGTCCTGCGCGACACGGGCCGCCGTCGCCCGCCGGAACCGGTGCCGCCGTTCCAGCCGCCGGAGCCCAGCCGCCGCGGCGAAGTCACCTGGCTACAGCCGTACCCGGACGAGCTCTTCGAACGCATCGCCGACCGTGAGCCCGGACCCGAGGCCCGCTATCACACCAGGGAGGCGATCGAGCTCGCCTTCGTCACCGGCCTCCAGCTGCTCCCGCCGAGGCAGGCCGCCACCCTCGTGCTGCGGGACGTCCTCTGCTTCCCGGCTGACGAGGTCGCGAGCATGCTCGGCACCACCGAGACCGCGGTCAAAGGCGTCCTGCAACGCGCCCGAGCCTCGCTCGACCGGCATCGTGCCGGCGCCGAGCACCGGCCGTCACCCCAGGAACGCGAGCTGACCAGGCGGTTCGCCGACGCGTTCACCGCGGGCGATCTCGATGGCGTCATCCGCCTGCTCACCGACGACGCCTGGCTCGCCATGCCGCCCGCGCCGCACGAGTACCACGGTCCCGACGCGATCGCCGGCTTCCTCCGCGTGACCATGGCCTGGCCCGTACCTCAAGGTTTCAGTATGACGCCGACGCGGGCGAACAACCAGCCCGCCTTCCGTTGCCACCATGGGGAAGCCTCGGCCGGGCTCATGGTCCTCACCGTCGACGGCGACCGGATCCGGGCCATCACCCGGTTCCTGGATCAGTAGTAGCTCGCCAGCCGACCACAGAGCGCGCCGATGTCCGCTAGAGGCGCATCTGTCCACGATGGACCGTTCATCCACCCGATCTCCTCAGGCGTGCCCTGGTGGCGCACGAAAACATGCTGATGGAAATGGGCGACGCTCCGCCCGGCGATGGCCGAGAACACGTGTTCCGGGGCCAGTTCCGCGTCGCCCCGATGCTTGGCGCAGATCGCACAGTCCACCGGATCACGATAACGCCGGACGCACCCGCCCGAGATGTTCCGCGGGCGCACCGAAAAGCTGTGCCGCCCCATACGCCCGCTTGAAATACCGGTGCGCCGCATGTTCCCAGGTGATCGCGATCCCGCCGTGCAGCTGGATCATCTCCCCGGCCACCGTCGCCAACGCCTCCGAACAATGCACCTTCGCGACGGCGGCGAGCCTGCTCGACCCGGGAGCCGCATACGCCGCGGATCGCGCGGTCTCCACCAGGACATGGAGATCCGCCATGCGGTGCTTCAACGCCTGGAACCCGCCGATCGGCCTGCCGAACTGGTGCCGCTGCTTGCTGTACTCCACCGTCAGTTCCAACGCCCGCGCCGCGGCCCCGGCCTGTTCGGCGGCGAGGACGGCGCACGCGACGTCCCGCAAGGCGGTGAGGTCGACCGGGCCGATCAGCCGGGAAGGCGTGCCCTCGAAGGTCACGCGAGCCAGCCGCCGGGTTTCGTCCATCGCGGGTGTTCGCACGCGACGGGCATCGGTGACCTCGTACAGCGAGCTGTCGGCCACCACCAAGAGGATCTCGGCTTCGGCTCCGTTCAGGACGTAGTGGGCCTCACCCTCCACAGTGGATCCGGTGGCCTGGCAGGCCGGTGTGGTCCAGTCACCTTCCGCGTCCGTCCAGGCCACCGCGCCGACGGCTCCTTCGGCAAGCCGGGGGAGCAGGCGCTGACAGACCTCGTCGTTGCCGGTGGCCAAAACCGCGTGCACGGCCAGCACGGCCGAACCGAGGAACGGGACGTCGGCCAGGACCCGGCCCAGTTCTTCGGCGACCACTTGGAGTTCGGTCGTCCCGGCGCCGAGGCCGCCGAAGCGTTCGGGAACGGCCAACGCGGCCACGCCGATCTGTTCGCATAATCCGGGCCAGGGATCGGCTTCCCGGTCCAGCAGCTTCCGCACGCTGTCGCGCAACGCGTCCTGCTCGGCGGTGAACGTCATGACAGCACCCGCTCCCGGTGGAACCTCGGTGTGCCCCAGGCTCCGACCAGCGCCCGGACCCGGGTCAGCCGCAGGCCGAGCGCGTGTTCGGCGGTGTACCCGATCGCGCCATGGACCTGCAATCCGGTCCGGGCGGCGAGGTGCGCCGCATCGCCACACGCCACCTTGGCCGCCGAGACGTCCCGGCGGTCCAGGGTCACGGCCGCGCCGAACAGCAGCGGTTCGGCCAGCGCGAGGCCGGTCGCGACATCGGCGAGCAAATGCTTGATCGCCTGATATCCGCCGATCTCGCGGCCGTACTGCTTCCGTTGCGCGGCATAGGCGACCGAGGTGTCGAGCAGCCACCGGCCCGCGCCGAGCAGTTGCGCGGCCGTGGCCAGGCAGCCCAGTTCGAACGCCCGGTCCGCGTCGAGGGCGGCTCCGAGATCGTCTCCCGGAACCGGCGAGAACAGTCGCCGCGAACCGTCTACAGAGGACAGATACTCGCCCGGCGTGAAAGCGCGGAGCCTGTCGCCTTCGACGGCGAGACGCGCGTCGGCGATGTCGGAGTCCAACGCGTAGGGCACATGCGGTGCGAACGCCACCGACGCCAGCGTCTCTCCGGACGCGACCGAAGACAGCAGTTCGTCGTCCAGCAAGGACGGCAGAACGGCGACAGTATCTGTCCACGGGCCGGGGACACCGTGATAGCCCAGCCGCTCGAAACCGACAGCGAGGTCGACCGGGGTGGCGCCGAGTCCGTCGAAGCGTTCGGGGACGGCGAGCGCGGTCACGCCGAGTTCGGCCAGCCGCCGCCAGATCTTGAGCCCAGGCCCGGGATCCTCGGCCGCCCAGGACCGGTTGGCGGAGTCGGTGTGCACACCGGACAGCAGATCATGCAGGCTCCGGGAAAACTGTTCCTGCTCACCGGAGAGCGCGAACCTCATCGAGCCCCCTTGGGCAGGCCGAGCAGCCGTTCGGCGACGATGGACCGCTGGATCTGGTCGGTCCCGCCGTAGATCGGGCCGGCCAGGGAGAACAGCCAGCCGTCGCTCCACTGGCCGCGTAGTTCCGCGTCCGGGCCGAGGATGTCGAGCGCCGTTTCGTGCAGCGTGACGTCGAGATGAGACCAGAAGAGCTTGTTGACACTCGATTCCGGCCCCAGCGAGGCACCTTCGGAAAGCCGGGTGACCGTGCCGAGCGTGTACAGCTGATAGGCCCGTGCCCCGATCCACGCGTCGGCCACCCGATCCGCTGTGTGCGCGGGGCGGCCGGCTTCGGTCCAGAGTGAGACCAGCCTGTCGGCGGCGGCCAGGAACCGGCCGGGACTGCGCAAGGACAGACCGCGCTCGTTGTTCGCCGTCGTCATCGCGACCCGCCAGCCTTCACCCGGGGTGCCGATCACGTCCTCGTCGGGAACGAAGACGTCGTCGAAGAAGATCTCCGCGAAGCCGGGCTCGCCATCGAGCTGGGGGATCGGCCGGACGGTGACACCGTCGGCTCGCAGATCCACCATCAGGTAGGTGAGCCCCTTGTGACGCACCGAATCCGGGTCGCTGCGGAACAGTCCGAACGCGCGGTCGGCGAAGGTCGCCCGGGAACTCCACGTCTTCTGCCCGCTGACCCGCCAGCCGCCGTCGCAGCGGGTCGCGGTGCTCCGCAGCGCGGCGATGTCGCTGCCCGCCTCGGGTTCCGACCACGCCTGCGCCCAGACCTCTTCCGAGCGCGCCATCTTCGGCAGGATGCGGCTCTGCTGCTCCTCCGTGCCATGGGAGAACAACGTGGGCGCGAGCATGAAGATGCCGTTCTGGTTGACCCGCAGCGGCGCGCCGGCCGCGTAGTACTCCTCTTCGAACAGGACCCATTCCAGAAGGCTCGCATCCCGGCCGCCGAGCTCCTGGGGCCACGAGACCACCGACCACCGGGCATCGGCCAGTTTCGCCTCCCAGTCGCGGTGCCGCGCGAAGCCGTCGGCGGTGTCGAACGACTTCAGCGGCTCCGTGGGGACGTTCGCGGAGAGCCAGGCGCGGGCTTCGTCCCGGAAGGCGAGTGCGCGCTCATCGAGATCGAGGTCCATCACGACTTCCTGTTCGCGTCCCGCATCGAGCGGGCGTCCTGCCCGCCCAAGGAGTCGCCGCCGGAGACCTCGGCGTTGTGCGCGTGCGCGAAGTGATGCAGCCCGAACACGGAGTCCATTCCGGACCGCAGGCCCATCAGGTCCTCCGCCTGGTTGACCGCCTTCTTCGCCAGCGCCAAGCCCATTCGCGGCATGACCGCGATCTTCTCCGCCAGCGCCATCGTCTCGGCTTCCAAGTCGGCGCGCGGGACGACGCGGTTCAGCATGCCCCATTCCTTGGCCTGCTGTGCGGTGAACCGCTCGCCGGTGAACAGCACTTCCTTGGCCGCGCGCGGGCCGAGGACCCACGGGTGCGCGAAGTACTCGACACCGGGGATTCCCATGCGCACCACGGGATCGGCGAAGAACGCGTCCTCGGAGGCGACGATCATGTCGCACACCCACGCCAGCATCAGCGCACCCGCGATACACGCGCCCTGCACGCTCGCGATGGTCGGCTTCGGGATCTCCCGCCACCGACGGCACATGCCGAGGTAGACCTCCGACTCGCGGGCGAACCGCTGGTCGCCACCCTCGGTGCCGACGTGGTCCCACCACATCACCGCTTTGCGTTCGAAGGACACGTCCACGTCGCGTTCCGGGGTCCCGATGTCGTGCCCGGCCGAGAAATGCTTGCCCGCCCCCGCCAGCACGATCACCTTGACCTCGGGATCGTCGACGGCACGGCTGAACGCCGCGTCGAGCGCGTAGGTCATCGCCGAGTTCTGCGCGTTCCGGTACTCCGGCCGGTTCATCGTGACGACGGCCACCGGCCCGCGCCGCTCGTACTCGACGGTCATCCGTTCTCCTCCCGCAACACGCGTTTGAGCACCTTCCCCGACAGATTGCGGGGAAGTTCCGTAACGAAGTCGACAAATCGAGGAATCTTGTAGTTGGCTAGATTGCGTTTGCAGTGCGCCAGGACGTCCTCTGTGGACAGTTTGGCTCCGGGACTCAGCCGAATGTAGGCCTTGCCTGCCTCGCCATACACCGCGTCGGGAACACCTATCACCGCGGATTCCGCGACACCGCCCAGCCAGCCGAGTGCCTGCTCGATCTCGGCCGGGTAGACATTGAACCCCTTGGACACGTACATGTCCTTGATCCGGTCGACGATCCGCAGATAGCCCTGTTCGTTGAGCACGCCGACATCGCCCGTGTGCAACCAGCCCTCGGCGTCGATGGCCTCCGCGGTGGCCTCCGGGTCGTCGAGGTAGCCGAGCATGACGTTGGGCCCGCGCAGCAGGACTTCGCCGTGCTCGCCGAGTTTCACCTCGAACCCCGCCGTCGCGCGGCCCGAGAAGTTCGCCACCAGCTTCGCGTCGTCGCCGGGGCGGGACATCGTCGCCACCACGGCTTCGGTGAGCCCGTACGCGGTGAGCACGGTGTCGAAACTCAGTTCGGTCTGCATTCGTTCGACGAGGGCGACCGGCACGGTGGCCGCGCCCGTGACGGCGAGCCGCAGGCTGGAGAGGTCGTGGTCCGTGCGCTCGGGAGCGTCCAGCAGCACTTGATGGATCGTCGGCGCGCCGGGCAGCACGGTGACCCGCTCGGTTTCGATGAGCCGCAGGGTTTCCCGGACGTCGAACGTGCGCTGCGGCAGTATCGTCGCGCCGCGCAGCACGGCCGCGAGGATCCCCGCCTTGTACCCGAAACTGTGGAAGAACGGGTTGATCACGAGGTAGCGGTCGTGCTCGGTCAGGCCGCCGCAGTCGGCCCACGCCTCGGCGACGCTCAGCGCCTGCCGGTGGCTGCTCATCGCGCCCTTGCTGCGCCCGGTGGTGCCCGAGGTGAACAGGATGTCGCTGACGTCGTTCACTTGGGCGGGGCTGGTGAACCTGCTGTCGTACCCGGCCAGCGCGTCCCATTCCGTGACGCCGTCGACCGGTTCTTCGACGCCTTCGACGGGGATGCGCAACACGGTGCCTGGGCGAGCGGAGCCGAGGTCCGCGAGTCGATCCGTGCCGAGGAACGTGCCGGTGATCGCGAGTGCGGACACCCCTGCGCGCTCGAGGATGTCGATCGTTTCGCGCGCGGTGAAGCGGGTGTTGACCGGGATCAGCGTCGCGCCGGCGTACAGGGCCCCGAGCCCGGCGACGACCCAGTGCCAGGTGTTGGGGGAGCAGATCGCGACGCGGGTGTGCCCCTCGAAGAACCGGGCCGCCTGCCGTACCCGGCGCGCGAGTTCGGCATAGGTGAACCGGATGTCGCCGTCGACGAGGGCTTCTCGCCCGGCGAAGTCTTCCGCGGCTCTGTCGAGCGCCGCCGGGATGGTCCCTTCGGACATCGAGCCTCCCTAGCAAGTGCTTGGTAGGGTAGCCTACGCAGCAGGCTCTGGTTTGGCTAGAGGAGGCGTGCGTGACAGAGGAGGACGGCTTTCGCGACCGTGTGCGCACTTGGCTGGCGGAGAATCTGCCGCCGGAATTGCGCGGCTCGGGCGGTCCGGGGCGCGAGCACGAGGCCTTCGACGAACGCGTGGAATGGGAACGACGGCTCGCCGCGGCGGGCTGGACCTGCGTCGGCTGGCCGGCCGAACACGGCGGCCAGGGCGCGACGCTCGACCAGCAGGTGATCTTCCACGAGGAGTACGCACGGGCCGGTGCGCCGGCCAGGGTGAGTCACCTCGCGCAGGAACTTCTCGGCCCGACCCTGATCGCGTTCGGAACGCCGGAACAGCAACGGCGCTTCCTGCCGCCGATCGTGGCCGTCGACGAACTGTGGTGCCAGGGCTATTCCGAACCCGGCGCCGGATCCGACCTCGCCGCGGTGTCGACCACCGCGACCCTCGAAGGCGGCGAATGGGTGGTGCGGGGGCAAAAGGTCTGGACGTCGCTCGCGCACGTGGCCGACTGGTGCTTCGTCCTCGCTCGCACCGAACCCGGGTCGAAACGCCACAAAGGACTGTCCTATCTGCTCGTCCCGATGAGGCAACCCGGTGTCGAGGTACGCCCGATCCGGCAGCTCACCGGGACTTCCGAGTTCAACGAAGTCTTCTTCGACGGCGCCCGCACCGCGAAGGACCTGGTGGTCGGAGAACCAGGGGACGGCTGGCGGGTCGCCCTCGGCACGCTCGCCTTCGAGCGCGGCGTCGCGACGCTCGGCCAGCAGGTCGGCTTCCGCCGGGAACTCGAAGAACTCACCAGGATCGCGCCGGACGACCCGGGCATCGCCGAGCGGATCGACCGGGCCTGGGTGGGCCTGGAGGTCATGCGCGCCCATGCGATCCGCACCCTCGGCGACTCCTCGCCCGGAGTGGCGGAAGTGTCCAAACTGGTCTGGGCGAACTGGCACCGGTCGCTGGGAGAACTGGCGATGCTCGTCCGCGGCGCGCGAGGCATGGTCGCGGAGGACGGGCTGGACGCCTGGCAGCAGCTCTTCCTCTTCACCCGCGCCGACACGATTTACGGCGGCTCCAACGAAATCCAGCGCAACGTCATCGCCGAGCGGGTGCTCGGGCTTCCCCGGGAGGTACGACCATGATTCCGGTACCGAAATACCCCGAGGGGGCGAACCTCCTGCGGGACAAGGTGGTCGTGGTGACGGCGGCGGCCGGCACCGGGATCGGTTCGGCGGTGGCGAAACGCGCGATCGAGGAAGGCGCCCGGGTCGTGCTCAGCGACTGGCACGAACGGCGTCTCGCGGAGAAGGCCGCCGAACTCGGCGACGTCCACGCGATCCCTTGCGACGTCACGCGGGAAGACCAGGTCCAGGCGCTCATCGACGGCACGGTGGCGCGCCACGGCCGGATCGACGTGCTGATCAACAATGCCGGTCTCGGCGGGACGAAGTCCATAGTGGACATGACCGACGAGGAGTGGACGCGGGTCTTGGACGTCACCCTCAACGGCACGTTCCGCGCGACGAGGGCGGCGGTCAACCGGTTCATCGCGCAGGGCGACGGCGGGGTGATCGTCAACAACGCCTCGGTGATCGGCTGGCGGGCACAGGCCGGGCAGGCGCACTACGCGGCGGCGAAGGCCGGAGTCATGGCGCTCACCCGGTGTGCGGCCGTGGACGTCGCCGAGCACGGCATCCGGGTCAACGCCGTCGCGCCGAGCCTCGCGATGCATCCCTTCCTCGCCAAGGTGACCAGCGAGGAACTGCTCACCGAACTGACCGCGCGCGAGGTCTCCGGGAGGGCGGCCGAACCCTGGGAGGTCGCGAATGTGATGGTGTTCCTCGCCAGTGAGTACTCCTCGTACCTCACCGGTGAGGTCGTGTCCGTGAGTTCCCAGCATGCGTGAGGTACCGATGAAGTCCAATCCAGGGTCCCGCCGTGCCGAACTGCTCGCCCTGGCGGCGGAATTGTTCGCCGACCGCGGTTACGTCTCCACCACCGTGCGGGACATCGCGGACGCGGCCGGAATCCTTTCGGGCAGCCTTTACCACCATTTCGACTCGAAGGAGTCGATGGCCGACGAGCTCCTCACCGTATTCCTCGACGAACTGTTCGGCGCCTACGCCGAAATCGTCGCCGAGGGCAAAGGCCCGCGGGAAACGCTCGAAGCCGTCGTCGTGGCGTCGTTCGAATCCATTCACCGGCGGCCCGCCGAGGTCGCGATCTACCAGGCCGAGGCGAAGCACCTGATGCAGCTGCCGCGGTTCGACTACCTCACCGACCGCAACACCGAGTTCCGCAAGCTGTGGAACGGGATCCTCACCGACGGCATCGCGGCGGGCGTGTTCCGCACCGACCTCGACGTCGAACTCACCTACCGGTTCATCCGCGACACCGTCTGGGTCGCGGTGCGCTGGTACAACCCCGAGGGCGTGCTGAGCGCGGACGACGTCGCGCAGCAGTACCTCGGGATCCTGCTGGACGGTATCGCGACGAAGACAAGGAGGCGCCGTGGCAGCGTCGATGAGCCCTCGGCGGGAAAACGTGCCTCGGGCTGAGGCCTATGTCCTGGACGCGGTCCGGACTCCGGTGGGAAGACGCGGGGGAGCGCTCAGTGGCGTCCACTCCGCCGACCTCGGCGCACACATCATCCAGGCCGTGGTGAACCGCGCGAGCGTCGATCCCGATCTGGTCGACGACGTCATCCTCGGCTGCACCGACACCCTCGGGTCGCAGTCGGGCAACATCGCGCGGACGGCGTGGCTCGCGGCGGGGTACGGACATCACGTCCCGGGCGTGACGATCGACCGGCAGTGCGGTTCGAGCCAGCAGGCCGTGCATTTCGCGGCGCAGGCGGTGCTGTCGGGGACGATGGACCTGGTGCTGGCCGGCGGTGTGCAGAACATGAGCGCGATCCCGATCAGCGCGGCGATGCTGGCCGGCCGCGAATACGGCTTCGAAGACCCGTTTTCCGGGTCGAAGGGCTGGCAGGAGCGGTACGGCAGCGTCGAGGTGTCGCAGTTCCGCAGCGCCGACATGATCGCCGAACACTGGGATCTGACCCGTGAGGCGATGGAGCAGTACGCCTTCCGCAGCCATCAGCGCGCGATCGCGGCCATCGACGAAGGCCGGTTCGCCGCCGAGATCGCGCCGTTCGAAGGTGTCGGCCTGGACGAGGGGCCCAGGCGGGACACCAGCTTGGAACGGATGGCGAAGCTGAAGCCGTTGAGCGAAGGCTCACGGATCACCGCCGCTGTGGCCAGCCAGATCTCGGACGGCGCGAGCGCGACGCTCATCGCGTCCGAGAAGTTCGTCGAGGAACACGGCCTGACGCCGCGCGCCCGGATCCACCATCTGTCGGTGCGGGCGGCCGATCCCGTGTGGATGCTGACCGGGCCGATCCCGGCGACCGCGCACGCGCTGCGGAAAACCGGGCTGGGCATCGACGACATCGACCTGTTCGAGGTGAACGAGGCGTTCGCGAGCGTCGTCCTGGCGTGGATCGAGGAGATGGGCGCGGATCCGGAGCGGGTCAACGTCAACGGCGGCGGCATCGCGCTCGGCCATCCCATCGGGGCGACCGGCACGAAACTGTTCGCGACGCTGCTGCACGAACTCGAGCGGCGAGGCGGGCGGTACGGGCTGCAGACGATGTGCGAAGGCGGCGGGACCGCGAACGTGACGATCATCGAGCGGCTCTAGAACGCCCTTAGAGGACTACTCGCGCAGACAGAAGGGGCCCTTCCAGGTGAGTCAAGCCTGGAAGGGCCCCGCCTGTATGCGGGTAGCCCGGAGGGCGGTGTCCGACGGCGCCCGAATCGCCGGCGGAACTCCGGTCCTCCCGGTGTCCCCAGAGGTGACGGTGGGTGCGGAGGCCCAGCAACCCACCGCCACCTGGAGGGACCGCGGCCGCCGCGCGCGGCCCCGGTCCTGATCGCGAGCCCGGGTCACCCGGCGGGCACGCGAGCCCAGGGCATCTCCTCCTGTGCGGGTACGGCCGCGGTCGGGGTGTCGGACAGGAAGTCGCGTTCGAACGGGGCGAGGATGTCCTCCCCGATCGGAGTGGACTCTCCGCCGACGGCGACGGCGTCGGCGAACGAGGGCTCCGCCGTGGCGGGCTCCGGCTTGCTGAAGACCGGCTCCGGAACCGGCAGCCGACGGTCGAGTTCGGCGGTCCAGTGGATCATCGCCTTCGGCCGGTCCCAGCCCGCCGCGCCGATGAGCCTGCCGTCCCGGACGAAACCGGTGACACCGTCGGAAAGTTCGATCGTGTCCTTGCCCAGCGACGGCATGCCGACGGTCTGCAGCCGGGCGTCGTAGAGCGAGGACCAGGCGCGGGGGAGCGGGGTGAACGGCCGTGCGTTCGACCGGCCCAGCATCAGGTTCTCCGCCGCCGCCCGGCCGGATTCGACACCGTTCATCCAGTGCTCGACCCGCCGCGGGGTCTCGTCGATCCGCAGGTTCGGCCATTTCGCGATGTCACCGGCGACCACGACGTCGTCGGCGCCCTCGGCGAACAGGGTCGCCTCGCACAGGACGCCGTCGTCGAGGGTCAGCCCGGAGCCGCGCATCCAGTCCACCGCCGGCACGCTGCCGATCGAGAGCACCACGCAGCTGGCCACCAGGAACTGGTTGTTGGTCAGGTGCAGCCCGACGGTCTCCTTGGTGCTGATCCAGTTGCGGACCTCGGTGTTCATCGCGAGCTTGGCGCGGTGGTGCTGGTGTTCCTTGGTCAAGGCCGACGAGATCCGCTCGCCGAAGCGGTGCAGTGGCGCCTTCGCGTGGCCGATGAGCGTGACGTCGCGGCCCATGTACCGCATCGACGCGGCGAACTCGTTCCCGATCAGGCCGCTGCCGATCACCACGACCGACTTGTTGCTGTTTCCCAAGGCGCGCCGGACGGCGAGTGAATCCTCCACGGTGCGCAGCACACGGACCCGCGGGTCGTGGCGCGGCGAGCCGGGAAGATGCCGGGGGTAGACACCGGTCGCGAGGATCAGGCCGTCGTACCAAAGGGATTCCCCGCCCGGCAGGTGCACCGTGCGCTCCTTGGTGTCGAGCCAGGTCGCGCGGGTGCCGAGCCGCCAGTGCAGGTCCATGTCGTTGTAGTTGTCCAGGCTCGCCGCCACCGGCTTCACGCCGCCGGTGATGAGCTCCTTCGACACCATCGGCCGGTGATACGGCTTCCGCGGCTCGTCGCCGACGATCACGACTTCGCCGTCGAAACCGAGTTCACGCAGGCGTTCCGCGGAACGGAATCCGGCGACGCCGGCTCCGACGATGACGATCCGATCTCCGTCACTCATCGTCGTGCGCTCCTTCTCCCTTGACTCTGATGGCTTGCTTCGGGCAGAGCCTCGCGGCGGAGATGGCCTGGTCCAGGCCATCCCGGTCGACCATCCGACGGATGCGGAGTTTGCCGTCCGGCCCGATCTTGAAGGTGGCGGGCGCCTCCATCTCGCAGAAGCCGAAGATCTCGCACCGTTCGTTGTCGACGCTGACGCGAGTACCGCCGCGCCGCACGCTTCCGAAGATCATGTTCGTTTCTCCCAGTCGTTTCGTAGCCACGGCATGGTCAGACCAGCTCCTCCACGAGGCCCATCCGTTCGAGGAACCGGGTGGGTAGGAACCGGAGCACGGTCAGCAGGATCGCGGGGACCAGCAGGGTGATCCCGCCGAACCACAGCAGTCCGAGGTGTCCGTTGGCCATGGCGCCGAAGAAGGAATGAAGCGCGAGGATCGCCACCGCCGGGTAGGCGAGCCGGTGGATCCAGAGGAAGCGCCGATAGGAACTGAACCGGTGGATGCCGCCGGTCAGCGAGACGGCGATCATGACCTCCAGGCCGATGACGCCGAGTTCGTGCCGCGCCAGCGTTCCCGGCAGCAGGGGGATCGAGACCTGCGCGAGGGTGAACCCGTCCGGCAGGAACAGGAACGACATCGCGTGCACCACGCCGAACGACAGCGTGAGGATGCCGAGCACCATATGCGAGTTCCGCAGCGCCTTGCGCCCGGTCAACGACTTGATCCACCCGGTCGCGGTGAACACGCCCCAGCACAGGGTGAGGCACATGAACCCGTAGGAGATCCGGGCGGAGGTCTGGGCCATCCCCTTGATACCGGTATCGGTGTCCGACTTCTGGGCAAGGAAGATCACCACCTCGGACCAGCCGTCATACATTGATTTCTCCTGGGGCACTGGGAACCAGTTCTGGTTCGGAGCCGACCGCGCGTTTGCGGGTCCGGGTGTTCTTGCTGCGCAGGGTCCGGAGGGCGAAGAACAGGCCGCCGCCGAGTACCACCGTGAGGACGAGGCCGAGGGCCATGTCGCCGAAGCCGACGTCCATCGCGGCGTTGGCCGAGTTGGACTGGGGGACGGGCGCTTCCGGCATCTGTGCCTGATCGACCAGACCCGTGCTCTCCAGCAGGGTCATATGCCGCAGTACCGCCTGGTTGGCCGTGGTGGCGTAGTCCCGGACGACGTCGTTGCGGGTACCGGCCCGGATCTGCGCGATGATCGGGAACAGCACCCCGTGGGCGTACCGCAGCCGGTTGGCGAAGATCCGGTCGAACTCGCTGTCGTCGCGGGCGGCCTTCATCTCGCCGAGCCACGCCGCCTGCTGGTCCGAGGGTTCGTTCGGCAGCGGGATGCCGAACCGGTCGGCGATGTCGTGGGTCGCGGTGTCGAGCCTGCCGTGGTCGATCATCAGCGCCCGGCCGACCTCGCGGGTCCGCTGGCTCTTGCCGCGTTCCTGCGCCCACATCCCCGCGGGCATTTCCCACAACCCGGCGAGTTTGACGTTGACGATGAGGTTCCGGTCGGCGGCGGTGAGCCCCTGGGCGTGCGCGTCGTCGGCGGGCCCGAGCAGGGACACCGAGGCCATCGTCAGCAGCACGAGGAGCAGGCGTGAGAACCGGGAAAAGGAGGGGCCGGCGGTTTCGCCGGGTAGGTCAGATGCCGAGGTCATCGGCCTGCCAGGTGTCTGCGGTGAGCAGCACTTTCGTGCCGTCCGGCTTGATCGGGAACCAGGCGTCGTCGACACCTTGCCCGCTGGTGTTGCCGGGCATGGCGTCCTTCGCGTTGCGGTACAGCGGCCAGCCGGCCAGCGTCACCTGTTCGCTGCCGTCGTCCCTGGTCACGGTGCCGACGAGGGCGCGGTCGACGCCGGTGATGATGAGGTCGCCGTCGGACTTGGCGGGGATCCAGGTCCGTGAGCAGGTTTCCGAGCAGTTCGACTTGGGCGGGTTCACCGTGTCCTTGTCGTAGCGGTAAAGCGTGAAGCCGTTGGTGTCGACGACGATCGGGCCGAGGTCGAACAGCTTCGCCGCCGTCACTCCTGGTGCGGCTTCGGCCGCGGGGTCGGGCATTCCGGGGATTTCCGCCGCACCGGCGGCGGGGGCCGCGCCCGGAGTGCCGTTCGGTCCCGCGGTACCTGCGGTGCAGGCCGCTGTCAGTGCGACCGCGGCTAGGGTGACGGCCAGGGGTATGACCGAGCGTGACACGGGGTTCACGGAAATCCTCCTGTCGGGGGCCAGAGGAGAACGCCATCGCCGCAGGACGATGGTGTGCAGGCGCGTTTAGCTCCACTGTGGACAGTCATGATCCACAATGGATTCGGCGGTGCGGGGGACAGCGCCGGGTCGGGGGGTCTTCGGTAGGGGATACGGTCACGAGTCGAGAACGGTTCAAAAAAGTTTCATGTGCGCCAGAACCCGGACAGAACGGTTTTAGTACTGGACTTATCGCCCCTGATCCCACAAAGATGTGCCGCGTGGGACGCCACTCTCGGATACTGCAGCCAATTGTCGATCATGAACCCGTGTCGAACGGGCATGACGACCTCATCAGGGCGTTGTACCAGGAGTTCGGGTCGAGCCTGATGGCGTTCGTGCTGAAGCTGACCGGCCACGATCGCCAGTGGGCCGAGGACGTGGTCCAGGAGACGCTCATCAAAGCGTGGCGCAACGCCGGCAAGCTCGACCGGCAGCCGGAGATGCTGCGTGCGTGGCTGTTCACCGTCGCCAGGCGCATCGTCATCGACGGCTGGCGGAGCCGGAGTGCCCGCCCCCAGGAGGTGGAGGAACTGGAGTCCGATTCGATCGGCGTGCCCGACGAGTCGGAGAAGACGCTCGCGGCCATGATCGTTTACGAGGCCCTGCGGAATCTCTCCCCGGAACAACGCGAAGCCGTCCAGCAGACCTACCTGCGCGACCGTACCGTCAACGAGGTCGCGGCGACGTTGGGTGTTCCGCCGGGTACGGTGAAATCGCGGATCCACCACGCTGTGCGCGCGCTGCGCAGGGCACTGCAGGAGCGGGGGTGAGCGAGGTGTCCGGAGCGCCGCACACCGACGTCGCCGCCTACGTGCTGGGTGTCCTCGGTGAGGACGACCACGCCAGGTTCGAGGCGCACCTGCTCGAGTGCCCGGAGTGCCAGGTCGAACTGGTCGAGATGTACCACCTGCCGGACATCCTCGACATGGTCAAGAAGAGCTGGCCGGACCCGCCCGTGAAGGGCCCGGGCCCCCGGGTGTTGCGGATGCTGCTCGCGGACGCCGCCAAGGCGGGCCGCCGGCGGAAGGTCATCCGCCTCGCGACGGCCGCCGCCGTGCTCGTGCTCGTCGTCGGCGGGCCGCTCACCGTCCTTTCGCTCACTGATCGTGACCCGGTCATCACGCAGGCCGCGCCCAACTCCCTCTCGTCCGCGCAGTCCTCGTCGCCGCCCAAGGAGACGGGCCCGGACGGCGGCGCCGCCCCGTTCGGCTGGTCCGAAGCGGGTAACGCCGTCGCGGCCGAGGTCACCGTGCAGGAGAAGGAGTGGGGCAGTGTCGTCGAACTCGAACTGCGCGGCCTCATCGGACCGATGAGCTGCCAGCTCTTCGCCTACTCCCGCAGCGGGCAGGCCCACGTCGTCAACGGCTGGGGTGTGCCGGCCAAGGGCTACGGCGTGCCCGGCTCGCCGGACCCGCTCGTCGTCACCGGTTCGACGGCGTTGCAGATGAGCGACATCGAGCGCTTCGAGGTCCACAAGCAGGACGGCACCGTCCTGGCGATCGTGCGCCGATAGTTTATAACGGTAAGATAACGGTGGGGTCGCGTTTTGAACCGGCCCCCAGTCGGAACCGTATCTCTCAGTAGCCGGATCTCCCTCGGCGGGCGAACAAAAGGTTCGCCGCGAATTCGGTAATTCCGTATTCGACAAATGCGTAGCTCATGCCTGGGTACAAGTGGTTTCTCAGCCGTGCCCGGAAACGAATGAGGTGAGCAAGTCAATGGCACGAAATCAAGGGCGCCATCGTATCGCCCGCAGGACCAAGATCGCGACCGCGTTGCTGGGCCTGTCGATCGCGGTCGGGGGTCTGGTGGTGGCCACCACGACCGGCGACTCGGACAGCGCTTCCGCGGACGAGGTGGACAAGTCGCAGTTCGTGGACATCACCAAGGTCCAGCCGAACGTCGACAAGCCGGAACCCGGTGAAGACGCGTCCACGGGCTCGTTCACCGTCAACTGCGGCAAGAACGAGAACGGGCACTTCAACCCCGACAACTTCATCGCGCAGCCGGGTATCCGCAATGGAGCCCAGCATCTGCACGACTACGTCGGAAACCTTTCCACCGACGCGGATTCGAACAACGACAGCCTGCTGGGCGCCGGTACCACCTGTGCGAACGGTGACGAATCGACGTACTTCTGGCCGGTGGTGAGGATCGACACCGAGGAGGAGGGCGAACAGGAGCAGGGCGAACAGAACGCGGACAACCAGCAGAACCAGAACGACCAGAACGACCAGCAGGGCCAACAGAACCAGCAGCAGAACGAGAATCAGCAGCAGAACCAGCAGGGTGCCCAGAACCAGCAGGGCGCCGGCCAGAACCAGGATCAGCAGCAGGGTGGCCGGGACCAGCAGCGTCAGGCCGATCGGAACTCCGGCGGCGGCGGTCAGCCGCAGGGCGATCGCGACCAGAACCGCGACGGTAACCGGCAGCAGAACCAGAACCAGAACAACGACGCCGACCAGAACCAAGGCCAGAACAACCAGAACCAGGGCCAGGACAACCAGAATCAGAACGACCAGAACCAGAACAACCAGGATCAGAACAACCAGGATCAGAACAACGACAACCAGAACAACAACGAGCAGGAACAGGCCGAGCAGGACCAGGTCGAACTCGAAGCACCGAACGCGGAGAACGAACTCGCCGGCAACGACGGGGAGATCCAGCGTCCCGCGGTCGTCGACATCACCTTCAAGGGCAACGCCCAGGAGAAGGTGAAGGAGATGCCGAAGTTCCTCCGGATCCTTTACGGTGACGCGAAGGTCACCGCCAACGGCCCCGCCAACGCGCGGGAAAGCTGGACCTGTACCGGGTTCGAGGACAGGGTGATCAAGCAGTACCCGATCTGCCCCGAGGGCAGTGACGTCAAGCGGGTGCACACCTTCGCGAGCTGTCTCGACGGCAACAACATCGACAGCGAGAACCACCGCGATCACATCAAGTACCCCAACGAGAACGGCGAGTGCGGGAACGGCCTGACCGCCGTACCGGAGCTCACCATCTCGCTGACCTACAAGATCCCCCGGGAGATCCAGGTCAACGGCCAGTACAAAGTGGACTCGTTCCCCGAGGAGGATCACAACCCCTTCTCCGACCATGACGATTTCGCGAACGTGATGTCGAACCAGATCATGAACCGCCTCGTCGATTGCATCAACGAGGGTCGGAAGTGTCGCGAATGAATCGCTGACGACTTTCCTTTCAAGTGAGGAGACTTTCCCTCGGCGGGACGTCCCCAGTGTCCACAATGTTCTCGTGGGTACGGTGATGTCGTTGTGCGCCAAGGGAAAGTCTCCTCTCTTTGTGTCGCGAGTGATCCGCGTCACCTCAATTAAATTCGGCAAACAGGTGACACGGACGCAGTTCGGGTTTATCGTTTTCAGTAGAACGCCGAAGGAACTTCACAACTCCACCAGAGATTCCCCGAAGTAATCGGGTAGCAGTCGTCCTCGGCTCACTTCGACGCCGGGGCAGTTCAAGGGAAGCGAGAACCGGCGAACAGGAAGGAAAATACTCCGGCCCGGCGGGTCCCCCCTTACACCTCACCCACCCGCCGGGCCGGCCCTCTCTCGAAACGGATCGACACAACTGAAGATCACTCCGCAAGCCCCCGCCCTGCCGGCGGCCTCCCGAGGGAGGCTCGCCGGCAGGGTTCTTTCCTGGGCGTTTCGGTAGGTTGGGCGCCATGGGTGAGCACAAGGACCGCATGCTGCGCGGCGAGCTGTACCGGGACAACGATCCCGAACTGGTCGCGGACCGCAGGCGCGCGCAAGGTCTCGTCGACCGGTTCAACGTCACGGGCGCGGAGGAGACCGATGAGCGGGGCACGATCCTGCGCGAACTGCTGGGCAAGCTCGGCGAGGACTCCTGGATCATGCCGAGGTTCCAGTGCGACTACGGCTACCTGATCGAGATCGGCGACAACAGCTTCCTCAACTACGACGCCATCCTGCTCGACTGCGCCCCGATCAAGATCGGCTCGGACTGCTCGATCGGCCCGCGCTGCCAGTTGCTGACCGCGCTGCACCCCATGGAGGACCACGAACTGCGGCGGCAGCGGTGGGAATCGGCCGCGCCGATCACCATCGGGAACAACGTCTGGTTCGGTGGCGGCGTCATCGTCTGCGCCGGGGTCACCGTCGGGGACGACACCGTGGTGGGCGCGGGCAGCGTCGTCACGCGGGATCTGCCGTCGAAGGTGTTCGCCGCGGGTAATCCGGCGCGGGTCATCAGAGAGCTGTGAGCGTCACCGGTTCACCGGCGTGATCCGCGTGCGCCGGATGTGCTCGAACACCATCGACGTGCGCACGTCGGCGACCTCGGGCCGTTCGGTCAGCTTGTCGATCACGAAGGCGTAGAGGCTCTCGTTGTCGGGAACGGCTACGTGCAGGATGAAGTCTTCCGTGCCGGTGGTGACGTAGAGGCCGACGATATCGGGCAGGGCGTTGACCCAGTTCCGGAAGGCTTCGATGTTCCTTCGTGAAGGCGGGCGCACCCGGATCGCGATGAGCGCCTGCACCCCGCGGCCGATCGACGGCAGATCCACGTCCAGCAGCGCGCCGCGGATCACGCCGCGCTCGCGCAGGCCGCGGGTGCGGTCCAGCGCGGTGGTCGGCGAGACGCCCACCGCGGCGGCCACTTCGCGGTTGGTCTTCCGTGCGTCCGACTGCAATTGCGCCAGGATCGCCTGATCAAGTTCGTCCAGATGCGCCATAACGCACGTCCTCCCGTATTAAGTACGAACTCGATGGACTCTACCCGTATGTGCACTTAGCTTGGCCTTGTTCATCCGTTGAAGTGAGCAGGAGACCTTCTGAATGTCCGAGCACGATACGGCCATCGGGTTCACTCCCGAGGAGATCGACCCCACCGCGTCCACCCGATCGGCCAGGTTGAAGTGGGTCATCGTGGTCAACAGTGAGCTGCCGCCCGGACGCGCGGCCAACGCGGCCGTCTGCACGGCCGTCGCCACCGCGACGGCCGTGACCGGTCTCCTGGGAGACGAAGCCGTCGACGCCGACGGCGAGCACTACACGGGCTTGCCGTGGACCGGCTGCTCGGTGCTGTCCGCCGACCCCGCGAAACTGCGGGCCATCCGCGCCAAGGCCGCGGCCTCGCCGGGGTGCCACGTCGCCGACATGCCCGCGGTCGCCCAGCAGATCCGGGTCTACGCCGATTTCCTCGCGACGATGAAGGAGATCCCGACCGAGGAGATGGACTACTGCGCGGTCGGGATCGTCGGACCGCGCAACCGGATCGACAAGCTGGTCGGGAAGCTGTCTCTGCTGCCCTGACCGTGCCGAATGCGCGTGTCGTCCGCCTGATCACGCGTGTCGTCCCTCCACACACGGATGCCGGCTGTGCGGGAAAGACGAACACCTGTGATCAGAAGGCGAACACCTGTGATCAGAAGGCGAACTCGCGTGATTGGACGGACGAGACGGGACTTAAGACGGGGTGGTTCAGGCTTCGAGGAGGTCGCGCAGCGCTTCGGTGAACTGGGCCGGATTCCGTTGCGGCGCCAGGTGAGCCCCGGGCATCTCGGTGAACGGCAAGCCCAGTTCCAGCGCGAGGACCTTCGCGGGGTGGTAGTGATAGTGGCCCCGGCTGCCGACGCCCGCGACCGGGAAGATCTCGGTCCGGGCCTTGCGCAACGCCCGCAGGTCGGGCAGGTAGTCGAGGATCTCGGACAGCTCACGGTCGAACAGCCGCTTCCAGTCCTCCTCGTTCGGCAGCCGGATCGCGCGCAGTTCGGGCAGGGCGGCGCCGGCGATACCGTCGGTGAACCGTTTGAACGCGCCCATGAGGTCGCCCGCCTGCGCCAGCCGGACCTGCGAGGCGGCCTCGTCGAGCCAGCCCATCGCGTCCGGGAGCAGCTGGACGGCGGGAGGTTCGTGGGCGACCAGCACGCTCGCCGCGTCCGGGTAGCGGGCGACGAGGTCGAGGCCGATGAGCGCGCCCGCGCTGGTCCCGAACACGTTCGCGGGCCCGCCGCCGACGTGCTGGAGGACGGCGTGGGCGTCGTCGGCCTGCTTCGGCACGCTGACCGGGCCGGTGCCGGTGTCGGTGCTGCGGAAGTGGCCGCGCCGGTCGTAGGTGACGACGGTGTAGTCGTCGGCGAGCAGCTTCGTCATCGCCCGGAAGGTGTCCGCCGAGCCCAGCCCACCGGCGATCAGGAGCAGAAGCGGTCCCTCGCCGGTGCTGCGGACGTACAGCTCACCGTCCTCGACCGGACAACGACTCTCCGAGATCATGCGCGAAGTCAAGCACAGCGCGATCGCCTCTCAATCGGAGGCCAGCCGCTGCAGGATGCCGGTGGCGTCGGCCACGATCGACTCGATCAGCTCGCCGACCGGCGGCAGGTCGTCGAGCAGGCCGACGACCTGCCCGGACGCCAGCACCCCGGCGCCGGGGTCGCCCTCGACCAGCCCGGCGCGCAGCAGCATCGGGGTATTCGCGGCCATCAGAACCTGGGACCAGGTCCGGTCGCCGCCGCGTTTCATCCGCAGTCCTTCGGTGGTCAGCGACCGCCAGGAGAGGCCGGTGAGCTTCCGGAACTTCGCGGCGTTGCGGGCGGCCCTGGCCAGCCCGCTCACCGGACCGGCGGACTCGAGCGCGTCGACCAGCTCAGTCCGGAGGACGCGGTGCGGCATCCCGTCCACCTTGCGGGTGACGACGGTGCCGTTGAGGTCACGGGCGAGGTAGGCCTGCTTGATCGCGTCGGGGACGGTGCTCTCCTGGGTGAGGAGGAACCGGGTGCCCATGGCGACCCCGGCGGCCCCGTACGCGAGCGCAGCAGCCAATCCACGGCCGTCGAAGAACCCGCCGGCCGCGACCACCGGGATGTCGACGGCGTCCAGGACCGAAGGGAGCAGCAGGGTCGTGGCGACGCCACCGGTGTGCCCGCCGCCTTCGCCGCCCTGCACGATGACGGCGTCCGCGCCCCAGCCCGCGACCTTCTCCGCGTGCCGGGCGGCACCGACCGAAGGGACGACGAGGACGCCGTTGTCCTTCAGCTTCGCGATCATGTCCTTCTTCGGCGCCAGCGCGAAGGAAGCGACCCGTACCTCTTCGGTGATGAGCAGGTCGACCCGGCGCCCGGCGTCTTCGGCGTCCGCGCGCAGGTTGACCCCGAACGGCCGTGAGGTGCGGCTCTTGACCTCTTTGATCGCCGCGGCCAGTTCGTCGAAGGTCATCGTCGCCGACGCGAGGATGCCGAGCCCGCCCGCTTCGGCCGTCGCGGACACCAGCCGCGGCCCGGCGACCCAGCCCATCCCGGTCTGGACGACCGGATGCCGGATTCCGGCGAGTTCGGTCAGCGCGGTCTTCACGACGGGACTTCCTTGTCCCGCAAGGACTTCGGATCGAGGCTGGTCCGGATCAAGAGCAGCTCCGACTCGGTCGGCAGCCGGGACTCGGCCACGTCGTCGGCGATCAGCGGGAACGAGGTCGCTTCGAGTACCTCGTCCACGGAAACCCCGGGGTGCACCGAAACCAGCCGCGGAGCGTGGTCCTCGCCGCCGAAATCGAGGACACCGAGATTGGTGACCACGCGGTGGACGTCGTGGTACCGCAACCCGGCCTCGCGCGCCCTGGCATAACCGACCCCGGAAACTACGTCGACGTGGTCGACGAAGATCCGCTTGCTATGCCGGGGGACCCAGTAGCTGGTGCGGTGGTTGGCCGTGTTGCCCGGCCCGCCGCGCACGCCAAGAAGTTGCTTCTTCGGCCGCGAGTGGTCGCCGATCGCCGAGATGTTCTGGTTGCCCTCCCGGTCGATCTGGTTGGCGCCCATCACGACGTGGCGCTTTCCGCGCGGCACGACGGTGTCGAGCACCTTCCGGAACGGCTGCCAGCCTTCGACGACGGCGTCGGGGGTCATCAGATAGGCCTCGCCGTCGGACAGCACGATATCCGGTTCGAAGGTCAGCCGGGCGAGCCGAGCACCCAGCGACGGGATGAAACCCATGGGGCTCACCACGATCTCGCCGTCACCGCGGAACAGTTCGGCGCAGGCCACGACCGCGATCTCGGCGCGCGTCAGGTCACTCATGCGGACTCCCCGAATTCGGCGACGGCTTTCTGGTACTGGGCCTCGTCTCCGGACAGGAACCGGTCCACGAACCCGGGCCAGGCTTCGAGATCCTTGGCCGCTTCGGCGTAGTGACGCTGGAAGCGTTCGTCGCGCCCGTAGTCCGGGACGGCGGTGGTGAAATGCGCGCCGTTCGGGGTCTCGGCGACCCCGGTGACCAGCATCCGGCTCAGCAGCAGGCTCTGCACCGGG
Organism: Amycolatopsis sp. lyj-112; assembly: GCF_046549055.1. Taxonomy (NCBI): domain Bacteria; kingdom Bacillati; phylum Actinomycetota; class Actinomycetes; order Pseudonocardiales; family Pseudonocardiaceae; genus Amycolatopsis; species Amycolatopsis sp. lyj-112. Next base: position 889,806 of record NZ_JAJPWS010000001.1, read on the forward strand.
CCACCCGCTGAGAGTTCGGCGGTTTCCACGATCTTTTCCGTGGACACGTAACACTTGTCGGCGGCGAGCGCGAACAGTTCGTCGAAGTACGGATCCGGTCCGAGGTACTGCGCGTTGCCCCGGGCGTCGGCCCGGTTGAGGTGGACGAACGCCGCGTCGAGGCGCAGCGCCGGGACGGCCAGCAGCTCCTCGGCGTCGTCGTAGGGCGAACGGACCGTACGCAGCGACGGGTTCAGCCCCACGATGTCGGAGCCGAGGCCCGCTCGCGTCGGCAGAAAGGGAAGCCGTTGCGCCGCAGCGGAAAGCCCAGTGCCGAAGACACCCTCGTCGTACTCGGTCACGGAGATCGAACCGGATTCCCGCACCCGTGAGAACCACGGGTCGTAGGGGATCGTATCCAGCGTGACGAAGCCGAAAACGAGATGCTTGAGCTTGCCCGCCGAGGCCAGCAGTCCGACGTCCGGCCCACCGTAGGAGACCACGGTGAGGTCCTTCACCGGTGAGCGCAGGATCGCGCGCACCAACGCCATGGGTTTGCGCCGGGAACCCCAGCCGCCGATCCCGATCGTCATACCGTCTTCGAGTTCGGCGACGATCTCGTCCGGCGTCATCCGCTTGTCGGTCATGACTTCCCCTTGCCGTCCAAGAACTCCTGGCGCGCGCCGTCGGACACGCCCGCCAGGTTGAGTTCGAAGGTGAATCCCTGCTCGAAGCGGTAGCTGCGGTGCACGGGCTGGACGTCGATGCCGTTGAGGGCCTGTTTCGCCGCGCGGATCACGCGGGTGTCCTTCGCCGCGATCTGGCGTGCTACGCCGAGCGCGGTCTCGTCGAGTTCTTCCCGTGGCACCACGGCGTAGACCGAGCCATGGTGGTGCAACTGCTCCGCGCTGATGGTCGAAGCCGTGTAATACAAGGCCCGCATCAGATGCTGGGGGACCAGTCGCGAGAGGTGGGTCGCCGCGCCCAGCGCTCCGCGATCGACCTCAGGGAGCCCGAAGGTGGCGTCCTCGCTCGCGACCACGATGTCCGCGTTGCCGACCAGCCCGACACCGCCGCCGAGGCAGAAACCTTGCACGGTCGCGATCACCGGCACCGCGCAGTCGTACACCGCCGAGAACGCGGCCGCGCAGCCTTCGTTCGCGCCGATGAGCGCGCTGTAACCCGGATCGCGCTGGATTTCCTTGATGTCGACACCGGCGTTGAAGCCGCGGCCCTCGGCTCGCAGCACCACGACGTGCGTCGCCGGATCGCGGCCGGCGTCGGTGACGGCGGAGGCGAGGGCGAACCACCCCTTCACGCTCAGCGCGTTCACCGGGGGCGCGTCGACCGTGACCACGGCGATGCCGGTCTCCGGTGAGTGGGTGGAAACGCTCATCGTGCACCCTTCCCTGCTACCAAACCTAGCACTTGCTTGGTACGTTAGCAGGGCGCCAGGCCCGGGTACAGCGAGCGGAAGGAGACCCAGGCATGACACTCGAACTCCGCCTCGACGGCGCCGTGGTGCTGGTGACCGGCGGCGTGCGCGGCGTCGGCGCCGGTGTCACCAGGACTTTCCTACGAGCCGGCGCGCAGGTGATCACCTGCGCGCGTACTGAACCCGAGCGGCCGGTCCGCGCCGAAGACGCGGCGTCGACGTTCATTTCCTGCGACGTCCGCGATCCCAAAGAGGTCGACGCGCTCTTCGAGGAGATCCTCCGGCGGCACGGCAGGCTCGACGTGGTGGTCAACAACGCGGGAGGCGCGCCGTTCGCCGATGCCGCGACGGCGTCACCGCGCTTCCACGAGAAGGTGATCGCGCTGAACCTGCTGGCGCCGTTGACCGTCGCCCGCGCGGCGAACGCGATCATGCAGCGCCAGGAGACCGGCGGCGCCATCGTGAACATCAGCAGTGTCAGCGCGACGAGACCATCACCGGGGACGGCGTCCTACGGTGCGGCGAAAGCGGGCTTGGACAACCTGACCTCGACGCTGGCGGTCGAGTGGGCGCCGAAGGTGCGGGTCAACGCGCTCGACGTCGGCATGGTCCGGACGGAGCACACGCATCTGCACTACGGCGACGCGGACGGGATCGCGGCCGTGGGTGCGACAGTCCCGTTAGGACGGTTGGCCGAACCGGACGAGATCGGTGCCTGCGCGGTGTTCCTGGCCTCGCCGCTGGCCTCCTACGTCAGCGGGTCCTGTCTGACCGTCCACGGCGGGGGAGAGGTACCAGCCTTCCTGGCCGCTTCCAATTCCTTGGTCAAAGAACGAAAGGAGCCGGTGTGAGCGGGATCGCCGACAGCCGGATCGTGGTGGTGACCGGTGCCGGTCGCGGGATCGGGCGGGCGCACGCGCTCGCGTTCGCCGCCGAGGGCGCGCGGGTGGTGGTGAACGACCTCGGTGCCGGGATCGACGGCAGCGGCGGGTCGGCCGGGCCCGCGCAGGACGTCGTCGACGAGATCGAAGCGCTCGGCGGCAAGGCCGTCGCCAACACCGACGACATCGCGTCCTGGGACGGAGCCGCCTCTTTGGTCCGCACCACGATCGAATCCTTCGGCGGGCTGGACGTCCTGGTCAACAACGCCGGCTTCCTGCGCGACCGGATGCTGGTCAACCTCGGCGAGGACGAATGGGACGCCGTCATCCGCGTCCATCTGAAGGGGCATTTCGCGCCGACGCGGCATGCCGCCGAGTACTGGCGCGCGGAGGCGAAGGCCGGCCGGGCACGAGCGGCACGGGTGATCAACACCAGTTCCGGCGCGGGTTTGCTCGGCAGCGTCGGACAGGGGAACTACGCGGCCGCGAAGTCCGGGATCCTGGGCCTCACCCTGGTCGCGGCCACCGAGTTCGCGCGCTACGGCGTCACCGTGAACGCGATCGCCCCGGCCGCCCGGACGCGGATGACCGAAGAGGCCTTCGCCGACGACATGGCCGCGCCGGAGGCGGGTTTCGACGCCATGGCCCCGGAAAACGTGTCGCCGCTGGTGGTGTGGCTCGGCAGCGAGGAGTCGTCCGGAGTGACCGGGCGGGTCTTCGAAGTCGACGGCGGGCGCGTCTCGATCGCGCAGGGCTGGCGGCACGGCACCGTTCGGGACAAAGGCTCGCGCTGGTCACCCGGCGAACTCGGCCCCGTCGTCGCCGACCTCCTGGCCGAGGCCCCCGCTCCTGACCCCGTCTACGGCACCTGATCCCCTCCCGCCCCCGCCCTTCCGCCCGCCCGCGTTTAGTCCTCTAGTTGCGGTCCTTGCGCGAGCAACTACCGCAACTAGAGGACTAAACGCGGGGGTTGGGGCCAAGATGGGCGGGTGACGTCCTTGCAGCGGAGGGTCTGGGCAGCGGTCGAGCCGCTACACGCCGTCGTCTACTTCGCGCCGGAAACCGCCGCGGCGGCCAAGGCGGTGGGCCTGCCAGGCTGGTGGATGGGCTACTTCGCCGGCCGGGTCGCGCCGCTCGGGCCGTTGCCGGAACCACCCGTGACAGCGATGCTCTTCGGCTTCGCACCGCGTATGGTCGCGCGATCCCTGCCCGACGCCTGGAAATTCGCCGAACCGGCCGAGGTACTCCGAAGCCGGATGGACGCCGTCGAGGCCGCGCTGCACCGGATCCTGCCTGCCGACGCGCCTCTCGAAGAGCTTGCGAATCTGCTCGAACAAGCCGTTGCCGGAGCTGATCACGCGGCCAGGCCGCTTGCCGCCGCGTGGTCCTCGGTCGCCCGCCCCGAGACCGCGGCGGGCCGCGTCTGGCTCGCGGCCACCATCCTGCGGGAACATCGCGGGGACGGTCACGTGCTGTCCGCCGTCGCCGCCGGGCTGCGGGGGCTCGACACCACGTTGACCCATATCGGCACCGGCGCTGTCACTCGCGAGGTCATCCAGATCAACCGCGGCTGGTCCGACGACGACTGGGACGAGAGCGTCGCCCGGCTCCGCGATCGCGGCATTCTCGACGGGGACCTGAAGCTCACCGACACGGGAATCGTGCTGCGCCACCACATCGAGGCCGAGACCGACCGCCTCGCTACCGGCCCGATCGAAGCGCTCGGCGATGAGGGCGCCGCCGAAGTCCTCCGGCTCGCCGTCCCGTTGAGCCGCCATATCTTCGACACCGGGGCGATCCCGCTGCCGAATCCGATGGGGGCGCTTCGGCCCTGAAGCCTCGAAACTGTCGGTCCCCGGTGGAACGCTGTCCCGATGGCGACGTGGCAGCAGTTCAGTGAGCAGGCACCCGAACTGGCGGAGAAGATCCGGCGCCGGTTCACCGCGGAGAAGTCGCACGTCCTGGCGACCGTCCGTCGCGACGGCTCGCCCAGGGTCAGCGGCAGTGAGGTCGATTTCCGTGAGCAGGACCTGCTGATCGGTTCGATGATTCAGGCGATGAAGGCGAAAGATCTCCAGCGTGACGGCAGGTTCGCGATCCACGCCGCCTCCGCGATCGACAACGGGGGAGAGGACGCGAAGCTGGCGGGCAACGCGGTCGAGATCACCGATCCGGCGGAGGTCGCCCGGTTGCAGGGCGACGACGAACCGGCCCACGTCTTCCGCCTCGACCTCACCGAGGCGGTGCTGACCTGGGTCGAAGGCAACACCATCTATTTCGACTTCTGGAAGGAGGGCCAGGGGAGCAAGCGGCTTGCGAGGCCGGACAACGGTCCGGTGGTCGAGGTCGACCTGGGTTAAAGCCGTTCGATGATCGTGCCGGTGGACAGCGCGCCGCCGGCGCACATCGTCACGAGCGCCGTGCTCGCGTCGCGGCGTTCGAGTTCGTGCAGCGCCGTGGTCAGCAGCCGCGCGCCGGTGCTGCCGACGGGGTGCCCGAGTGCGATCGCGCCGCCGTTCACGTTGACCTTGTCCTCGTCGGGCTGGTGCACCCGTTGCCACGACAGCACAACTGAAGCGAAGGCCTCGTTGACCTCGAACAGGTCGAGGTCGCCGATCGTCATGCCCGCGCGTTCCAGCACGCGTGCGGTCGCCTGCACCGGGCCGTCGAGGTGGTAGTACGGCTCCGCGCCGACCAGGGCCTGCGAGACGATCCGTGCTCGCGGCTTGAGACCGAGCGCGCGGGCGCGGTCCGAGTCCATCAGCAGCAGCGCGGCCGCTCCGTCGGAGATCTGGGATGACGTCCCTGCCGTGTGGATGCCGTCTTCGAGGACGGGCTTGAGCTTCGCGAGACCTTCGACGGTCGTCTCGCGCAAGCCCTGGTCCCGTCCGACCAGCCGGGTCTCGCCGGTCGGCGCGCCGTCTTCGCCGAGCACGGGTGCCTTCACCGTGACGACCTCGCGGTCGAAGTGCCCGGCCGCCCACGCGGCGGCGGCCTTGACCTGCGACGCCGTGCCGAACCGGTCGACGTCCTGCCTGGTGATCCCCCGGCGTTGCGCGATCCGCTCGGCCGCGCCGTACTGGTTGGGCATGTCGATCGACCACGACTCGGGCCGTGGCGTGCCGATGCCTTCGCCGCGGTTCGCGCCCAGCGGGACCCGGCTCATCGCCTCGACCCCGCAGGAGACGCCGGCGTCGATCGCCCCGGCCGCGATGAGCCCGGCGATCAGGTGGGTCGCCTGCTGCGCCGAGCCGCATTGGGCGTCGATGGTGGTCGCGCCGGTCGTCTCGGGAAGCCCGGCGTGCAGCCATGCCGTCCGCGTGACGTTGCCCGCCTGCTCCCCGGCCTGGGTGACGGCGCCGCCGATGGCCTGCTCGATCAAGGCGGGGTCGAGACCCGCGCGTTCGAGCAGGGCGCGCTGCGCCGCCCCGAGGATCTCGGCGGCGTGCAACCCCGCCAGGTGACCCCTGCGCTTGCCGACAGGGGTGCGGACCGCCTCGACGATCACCGGACTACCCACGTTCGCCTCCTGTGAGAACACCGTTCACTGCGGTAAAACTAGAACACGTTCTTGATTTGAGCAAGTCACCCCAGAGTCGGCTCGTTTTTGATCACTGGTCGCGGTTCCCGCATTGTGCCTGGAATCCATGATCCCTCTCGGTCAAGTTAACGGGTTTCACTGAAACTCTTCACGTGGTGAACGCCGTATGCTTCAATCGGGTCTAGAACGTGTTTCATAGGCGAACCGCGTAGGAGGTAGCCCGTGGCCGCTCCGCTGATCCCCACCGGTTTCGATTTCACCGATCCGGATCTTTACGCCGCCAGACTGCCTCTGGAGGAGTTCGCCGAACTCCGCCGCACGGCACCGGTCTGGTGGAACCCACAGCCGCACAACACCGCGGGTTTCCGCGACGACGGCTACTGGGTTGTCAGCCGGCTCGAAGACGTCAAGGCGGTGTCGAGGGACAGCGAGCTGTTCTCGTCGCGGGAGAAGACCGCGATCATCCGCTTCGACGAGAACATGACCGACGACAGCCTCGAAGCGAACCGTCTGGTCCTGCTGAACATGGACGCCCCACAGCACACGAAGCTGCGGCGCATCGTGTCGAAGGGCTTCACTCCGCGGTCCATCGCGAAGCTCGAGGACACCTTGCGCGACCGCGCGGCGAAGATCGTCAGCGACGCCAAGAAGAAGGGCTCCGGCGATTTCGTCACCGACGTCGCCTGCGAACTGCCCTTGCAGGCCATCGCCGAACTGCTCGGCATCCCGCAGGAAGACCGGCTCAAGCTCTTCGACTGGTCCAACCAGATGGTCGCCTACGACGATCCCGAGTACGAGGTCGAGCCGCTCGCCGCGTCGGCGGAGATCGTCGGGTACGCCTGGAACATGGCCGAAGAACGGCGTAAGTGCCCGATGGACGACATCGTCACCAAACTCGTCCAGGCCGACGTCGACGGCGAATCGCTGGCTTCGGACGAATTCGGCTTCTTCGTCATCTTGCTCGCCGTCGCGGGCAACGAGACGACCCGCAACGCGATCACCCACGGCATGAAGGCGTTCCTCGACCACCCGGACCAGTGGGAGCTGTACAAGCGAGAACGGCCGAAGACCGCGCCGGACGAGATCGTCCGTTGGGCCACCCCGGTGGTCGCCTTCCAGCGCACCGCGACCAGGGACACCGAACTCGGCGGACAGCTGATCCGCAAGGGCGACCGGGTCGGGATGTTCTACAGCTCGGCGAACTTCGACCCGGACCACTTCGACGAGCCGGAGAAGTTCGACATCCTCCGCGAGGACAACCCGCACGTCGGTTTCGGCGGTACGGGTTCGCACTACTGCATCGGCGCCAACCTCGCGCGGCTGGAGATCGACCTGATCTTCAACGCCATCGCCGACGTCATGCCGGATATCAGCGAGATCTCCGCGCCCGACAGGCTGCGGTCGAGCTGGCTCAACGGGATCAAGCACTACCAGGTCCGCTACGCCTGAGACGGCGGCCTGATTCGACGGAAGCGCGTGGGGCACCATGGGGCCATGGGTCCCCACGCGCTCGTCGACGTCGAAATGTCCTTCCGGGTCACGAAACCCGGGCCCGCCGCGTTCGTGGTCGCCCTCGCCGGCGGTGCCGAGCAGGAGGAATTCTCCTATCCCGCGCCGCCGCGCCAGGTGGCGTTCGAACACGGGAGCCGGGCGCAGGTCCTCGATCTGCCGCTCGGCGAGCACGTCGTGCGGTACCGCGCCGAACGCGCGGTCGGCCCGGTCGAGGCCGAGAACGTCAGCATGGAGGACCTGATCCGCTACACCCGGCCCAGCCGGTACTGCCCGTCGGACCGGATGGGCGGGCTCGCGCTGTCGCGGTTCGGCGACCTGCCCGACGTGCGCACCAAGGTCGAGGCGATCGTCCGGCATGTGGGTGAGCACCTGTCCTATGTGGTCGGTTCCAGTTCCCCGACCGACGACGCCGTCGACACCTACCTCTCCGGGCAAGGGGTTTGCCGCGACTTCGCGCATGTCTGCATTTCGCTGTGCCGCGTGATCGACATCCCCGCCCGGTTCGTCGCGGTCTACGCGCCCGGACTGTCCCCAATGGACTTCCACGCGGTGTTCGAGGCCGCGATCGACGGCCAGTGGTACGTGTTCGACGCCACCGGGCTCGCGCCGCGGCAGAGCATGAGCCGGATCGCGACCGGACGCGACGCCACCGACACCGCGTTCCTCTCGACGCTCGGCTGTGAGCTGGACTTTCTCGGCAACACCGTGCTGGCGACGGTCGGCCCGGCGCTGCCGGAGGATGACGGTTCGGGGCTGGTCGCGCTCGCTTGATCGCGTGTTGCCCACGGGGCGTGACGTCGCTGAGGTAGACATGGCCTGTGAGGGAGAAGCAGGCACCGACGAAATGGGCGCGGTTGCGCGCCCGCTACCGCTGGCTGGATCACGTGGCGCGGGCGGTGAACCGCTATGTCGAATACGGTGGTTACCACTACGTCGCGTCGATCACGTATTTCAGCCTGTTCTCGCTGGTGCCCATCCTGATGGTCGCGGTGTCGGTGGCCGGCTTCGTGCTGGCGAGCCAGCCGCAGCTGATCGAATCGATGCTCAACGCGATCACCGGCACCCTGCCCGGCGGCCTCGGGGACAAAGCGGGGGAACTGCTCACCGGGTTCGTGGAGCAGCGCACCAGCGTCGGTGTCATCGGTCTGATCATCGGGCTGTACTCCGGCTGGAACTGGATGAACGCGCTGCGGGACGCGCTCACCGCGCTGTGGGGGCAGAACCGGTCGGATCTCCCGCTGCTGCGCACGATCGCCGTCGACCTGCTGGCGCTGCTCGGCCTCGCCGCCGCACTCATCTTCTCTTTCTCCATCACCATTTCCGGGTCCGCGCTCGGCCGCTACCTGCTGGGACTGGCCGGGGTGGACGACACCGCCTGGGGACACAACGTGCTGTCCGCGATCTCGATTCCGCTGGCGTTGCTGGCCAACTGGCTCGTGTTCCTCTGGGTGCTCACCCGGCTGCCGCGGAAACCGGTCGGGGTCCGCAGCGCGATCCGCGGTGCGATCGCCCTGGCCCTGGGCTTCGAACTGCTGAAGCTGGCTGGCGGGATCTACCTGCGGATGATCGGCGACTCGCCGACCGGGGTCGCGTTCGGCTCCATCATCGGTCTGATCTTCTTCATCTCGCTCGTGGCGCGGATGCTGGTTTTCGTCACGGCCTGGACGGCGACCGCGCGGGACGCGCCGCCGGACCCGATCCGGCCGCCGGCGCCCGTGGTGGTGCGGCCCGTGGTGGCACCCGCCGACCGGCACGGCCTCAAACCCGTGCTGGTGGGTGCGGTGACCGGGGTGGTCGCGACGCTGGCCGCGCAACGCCTCCGGCCCCGCCGCCGCACGTGACACAAGTCCCCAGTGCTATGAACGACTCGTTACTTGCGAAATTTGCAAGTAACGAGTCGTTCATAGCACCACCGGGGGCCTTCAGCTCGGCTTCGCCGACCCCACCACCCACATCGAGAAGAACTGCGAACCGCCGCCGTACGCGTGCCCGAGCGCGACGCGCGCGCCGTCGACCTGGTAGTCCCCGGCCCGGCCCATCACCTGCTTGGCCGCTTCGGAGAACCGGAGCATCCCGGACGCGCCGATCGGGTTCGACGACAGCACGCCGCCCGACGGGTTGATCGGCAGCCGTCCGCCGATCGCGGTCTCGCCCGCCTCGGTGAGCTTCCAGCCTTGGCCTTCCTCGGTGAAACCCAGGTTCTCCAGCCACATCGGCTCGAACCACGAAAACGGCACATAGATCTCCGCCGTGTCCACTTCGGACAGTGGATCGGTGATGCCCGCGGCGCGCCACAACGCGGCGGCGGCGTCCCGTCCCGCCTGCGGGTTCACCTGGTCACGTCCGGCGAACGTGGTCGGCTCGGTGCGCATCGCGGTCGCGTGGATCCACGCCGCACCACCGGGAACGGCGTCGCCGGCCGTCTCGTCGCCGATCACCATGGCGCACGCGCCGTCCGAAGAGGGGCACGTCTCGTCGTAGCGGATCGGGTCCCACAGCATCTGCGAGGCCTGCACCGATTCCACGGTGATGTCGGTCTGCCGCAGGTGCGCGTACGGATTCAGGGCCCCGTTGCGCCGGTCCTTGGCCGCCACGATCGCCCCGATGTGGTCGGGGGCGCCGGAACGCCGGATGTACGAGCGCACGTGCGGCGCGAAATAGCCGCCCGCCCCGGCGCCCACGGGCATCTGGAACGGCGGCAGGATCGACAAACCCCACATCGCGTTCGACTCGGACTGCTTCTCGAACGCCACGGTGAGGACGCGCTTGTGCACACCGGCCTGGACGAGCGAAGTCGCCACGAGCGCGGTCGATCCGCCGACCGAACCCGCGGTGTGCACGCGCAGCAAGGGTTTCCCGGTCGCGCCGAGCGCGTCGGCCAGGAACAGTTCGGGCATCATCACGCCCTCGAACAGGTCCGGCGCCTTGCCGAGGACGACGGCGTCGATGTCGTCCCAGCCGGTCTGCGCGTCGAGCATCGCGCGGTCGATCGCCTCCCGGAGCAGCCCGGGCATGGAAACGTCGGTGCGCTTGGCCTTGTGGTGAGTCTGGCCGGTGCCCAGCACGGCCGCGAGGTGCTTCACGAGAGGACCTCCAGGGTCGCGACCAGGTTCTGTTGCAGGACGGGGCCGCTGGTCGCGTGGGCGAGCGTCTTGCGGGCGCTGCCGTCGAGGATGCGGTTCGCCGCTTCGCCGATGCGCGCCAGCCCGGCGGAGAACATCGGATTCCCGGTCAGGACACCGCCCGACGGGTTGATCCGCACCTGATCGCCCAGGTTCAGCGCGTCGCGCAGGATCAGTTCCTGATGGGTGAACGGCGCGTGCAGTTCGGCGAGTTCGACGCCGTCGAGGTCGAGTGCCCGCCCGGCGGCCACTGTGGACGGTGAGCGGGTGAGGTCCCGGACGCCGAGCGCGGGGGAGTCGACCCGGTGCTCGATCCCGGAGATCACCGCGGGACTGTCGACGAGGTCCGCGGCTCGTTCCGCCGAGGCGAGCACGATCACCGCGGCGCCGTCGGTGACCGGCGCGATGTCGTGGGCTCGCAAAGGATCCGCGAAGTATGGGGTATCGAGCAGTTCGGCGACCTCGACCGAGCCGGAGAACTGCGCGGCCGGGTTTCCGGCGGCGTCGGCACGGCTGCGCGCGGCGACTTCGGCCAAGTCCTTTTCGGACCACAGACCCGCTTCGAGGCCCAGCCTGGCCTGGATCCCGGCGACGCTCACCGAGTCCGGCCACAGCGGCGCGACGACGTACGGATCCATCTGCAGCGCCAGCACCCGCCGCAACTGACCGGCCGACGACTTGCCGAAGCCATAGACGAGCGCGGTTTCGGCCTCACCCATCTTGATCTTCAGCCACGCCTCGTACAGCGCCCAAGCGGCGTCCATTTCGACATGCGACTCGTGGATCGGCGGGAAGGCGCCGATGGCGTCGACGGCGGCGATGAACGAGAAGGCGCGTCCGGCGAGGTAGTCCGAGGAACCCGAGCACCAGAACTCGATGTCCTGTTTGGACAGACCGGTCCGTTCGAGGACTTCGGCGAAGATCGGCACCAGCATTTCCACGCCGTTGGTGGTGCCCGGAGTATTACGAACGTTGGGGGCCTGCGCGAAGCCCACTACTGCTACATCCGGCACGGTGTCCTCACAGATGGTGGGCGAAGGATTCGTACGGCGCGTCGGGCTCGCCGGTCGGTTCGAAATGGCCGATGTTCTCCAGCGACGTCCACCATTCGTCCCGTGGTTTCCAGGCCGCGCGCACGCGCATGCCCATCCGGACGTCGGCGGCGTCGCAGCCGAGCACCAGGTGCAGGAACGCGATGTCCGCGCCGTCGAGCAGGATGTACGCCGCCACGTACGGCGGTTTGATCTTCTGTCCGAGGAACGGCACGTTCACGATGCAGAACGTGGTGACGATGCCGGTGTCGGCGAGTTCGACCTCGTCGGTGGTCGGGACGCCGTCGGTCGGGCAGGCGCCGCGCGGCGGGATGTAGACCTTTTCGCACGACGGGCAGCGCTGGCCGATCAGCTTTCCTTCGGCGAGCCTGCGCAGATAGCGGCTCTCCTCCGGCGACGCGGAATGCTCGTAGCGCAGGTGGATCGGCGTGATCACCACGCTGACCGGCGCGCCCTCCTCACGTTTCGCGACCGGGGGAGGCGGGGCCGTGGGTTCGGTGTCGGGCCCGTCGGCGGGGACGAAGTAGGCGATGTCCCTGATGTGGCCGACGGTCTCTTCTGCCCACCGGATACGCACTCGCTGTCCAGTGTGGACATTCGACGGGCTGCCCGCGTCGACGGCGTGCAGGATCGAGGTGTCGGCGCCGTCCAGCCGGATCAGCGCCCACGCGAACGGCCGGGCCAAGGGCTGGCCGTCGAGCGGTTCGGCGATCCAGGACCACGACACGATCTCGCCCACGGCGGCGACGGGCACGAATTCGGACAGCGCTTCGGCCGTCACGGGGTCGTACTCCAGTGGCGGCACGTGGACACGGCCGTCGCTGCCCCGGATGCCTTCGACACGGCGTTCGCGCAGGGCGTTGACGAACCGGCCGAGCACCGGGCCTACCGAACGGGTGTAGTCGAAGCCCACGTTGAGCGGGGCCGACAGCGGGAGTTCAGGTGCGCTCACAGTCTGAGTGAAACACGTTCTCGAAATTCCGGCAAGATCGGCCTTCTGGGCCTTGCTGGCGGTTGCTCTTGTGTGGAACGCGTTCTAGATTTGCGCGTATGTCGACTGCTACGGGGACACTTGGGGTCTGGAACATCGCCGCGCAGGAGCCGGAGCGGGTCGCGCTCGTCGACCCCGACGGCCGCTCGATCGGCTACGGCGATCTGGCCGCGAAGGCGAACGCGTATTCCCGGGGCTTGCAGGCCCTCGGGCTCGAGGCCGGGGACGTGGTCGTCGTCCTGCAGCCCAACGGCGACGAACTCGTGGCGGCCTATTTCGCCGCCATCCAGTCCGGTCTGTACATCGTGGTGGTCAACTGGCACCTGGTCGGGCCGGAGGTCGCCTACATCCTTTCCGACAGTGGCGCCAAGGCGTTCCTCGCGCACGAACGGTTCGCCGACGTCGCGATCGCCGCCGCCGACGAGGCGGGGATCGCCGAACGCGGACGGTTCGCAGTCGGTGACGTCCCGGGTTTCCGGCGGATCGAGGAACTGGGTTCAGGCGAAGGCGACGGACGTCCGGAGCGGCGTACGGCCGGCTCGCCGATGCTCTACACATCGGGGACCACGGGGCGGCCGAAGGGCGTCCGGCGGCCGCTGTCCGGCGCCGACCCCGACGACGTCCCCGGCGCGTCGACATGGTTCTTCGGGATCTTCGGGCTGGCGCCGCACGACGACCACGTGCATCTGTGCGGATCGCCGCTCTATCACACGGCGGTGCTCAACTTCGTCGCCATTTCCCTGCAGCTGGGCCATACGGCGGTGCTGATGGACCGCTGGGACGCCGAGGACATGCTGCGGCTGATCGACCGGCACCGCGTCACGCACAGCCACATGGTCCCGACGCAGTTCCGGCGGCTGCTCGGGCTGCCGGACGACGTCCGGGCGGCCCACGACCTGAGTTCGCTGCGCGTGATGATCCACGGCGCCGCGCCCTGCCCCCTGGAGGTCAAACGTCGGATGCTCGACTGGTGGGGACCGGTCGTCACCGAGTACTACGCGGCCACCGAGGGCGGCGGCACGGCGATCTCGGGCGAGGAATGGCTGAAGAAACCGGGTTCGGTGGGGCTGCCGTGGCCGGGCTCGACGATCAAGGTGCTCGACGACGAGGGCGCGGAACTGCCCGCGGGCGAGACCGGCACCGTGTACATGAAGATGGGCGACTCGAAGTTCGAGTACCACAAGGACCGGGCCAAGACGGACAAGGCGCGGGTCGGGGATCTGTTCACCCTCGGCGACGTCGGGCATCTCGATGACGACGGCTACCTGTTCCTGCACGACCGCAAGGCGGACCTGATCATTTCGGGCGGCGTCAACGTCTACCCGGCGGAGATCGAGGGTGAACTGGTGATGCACCCGAAGATCGCCGACATCGCGGTGTTCGGCGTCCCGCACGAGGACTGGGGCGAGGCGATCAAGGCCGTCGTGCAGCCGGCGGACGGTGTCGAGCCCTCGCCGGAGCTGACTTCGGAGATCCTCGAATACGCCGCCACCCGGCTGGCGAAGTTCAAGCTGCCGCGTTCAGTCGACTACTTGCCCGAGCTTCCGCGTGATCCCAACGGGAAGCTCTACAAGCGCAAGCTCCGCGATCCCTACTGGGAGGGCCACCGCGCCCCGTAACCCGGATCTCGCGTGATCAGACGGCGATCACGTGTGATTACGCGGCGAACTCGCGTGATCAGACGGCGAACTCGATCATGTCCGTCTGATCACGTGAGTTCGCCGTCTGATCACGCGTGTTGCGGGTTAGCGACCCTTGAAGACGGGCTTGCGCTTCTCGGCGAAGGCGCGGGGGCCCTCCTTCGCGTCTTCGCTCGCGAAGACCGCGATGCCGTATTGGGCGTCGAGCTTGAAGGCCTCTTCCTCGTGCATGCCCTCGGTGTCGCGCATCGTCTTGAGGATCGCGCGGACCGCGAGCGGCCCGTTCGCGGCGATCAGCCCGGCCAGTTCCAGCGCCTTGGCCAGCGCCTCGCCGTCGGGGACGACGTGCCCGATGAGCCCGATTTCCAGGGCCTCGGCCGCCTTGATGTGCCGTCCGGTCAGCAGCAGGTCGGCGGCGACGGTGTACGGGATCTGCCGGGGGAGCCGCACGGCCGAACCGCCCATCGGGAAGAGGCTCCACCGCGCCTCGGACACGCCGAACTTCGCGCTCTCGCCCGCGACGCGGATGTCGGTGCCCTGCAGGATTTCCGTCCCGCCCGCGATGGCCGGCCCTTCGACGGCGGCGATCAACGGCTTCGTCAGCCGGCGTCCCTTGAGCAGGCCCTCGATCCGGCTGGGGTCGAAAGTGCCCTTCTCGAACGAGTCGCTCGGCGAGTTCTTCGACATCGACTTCAGGTCCGCGCCCGCGCAGAACGCGCCGCCCGCGCCGGTGAGTACGCAGCACCGGATTTCGTCGTCCTCGTCGACCCGGTTCCAGGCCTCGACCATGATCCCGAGCATCTCGCCGCTGAGCGCGTTGCGGGCCTCGGGCCGATTCATCGTGACCACGAGGGTGTGTTCGATCTTTTCCACCAGCGCGTGCGGTTCGCTCACCGGTCCTCCACTCACTTTTACTGAACAGCGCCCATTGCCCGGAACGATAACATGTTCTACTTTGGGACCGTGGCACTCAATATCGCGGATCTACTCGAGCACGCCGTCGACGCCGTGCCGGAGCGCATCGCGGTCGTTTGCGGCGATCGGCGGGTCACCTTCGCCGAACTGGAAGAGCGCGCCAACCGGCTGGCGCATCATCTCGCCGCACACGGCGTGGGACCTGGATCCCACATCGGTGTCTATTCCCGGAACTCGATCGAGGCCCTGGAATCGATGATCGCCGCGTACAAGCTGCGCGCGATCGCGATCAACGTCAACTACCGCTACGTCCACGGCGAATTGCGGTACCTGTTCGACAACGCGGACCTCGTGGCGCTGGTCCACGAACGCGAGTATTCGGACAAGGTCGCCGCCGTCCTGCCGGAAACGCCGAAACTGAAACACGTTGTCGTTGTCGATGACGGCAGCGACGGCGAGTACTCGTCCTACGGCGGCGTGAGCTACGAAGCCGCTCTCGCCGAAGGATCGCCTGAACGCGACTTCGGCGAGCGCAGCGCCGACGACATCTACATCCTCTACACCGGTGGCACCACCGGCTATCCCAAGGGCGTCCTGTGGCGCCACGAGGACATCTGGCGCGCGCTGGGCGGCGGCATCAACTTCGTCACCGGCGAGTACGTGCCGGACGAATGGACGCTCGCCGAGCAGGGCAAGTCGGGCAGTCTCGTCCGGCTCCCGGCGGCGCCCCTGATCCACGGCGCCGCGCAGTGGGCCGCGTTCGGCGCGCTGTTCACCGGCAGCCCGGTCGTGTTCGTGCCGCGGTTCGACGCGCACGAGATCTGGCAGGCCGTGCAGGACAACAAGGTCCAGGTGCTCACCATCGTCGGCGACGCGATGGCGCGGCCCCTGATCGAGGCCTACCGCGAGGGTGACTACGACGCGACGTCGATCGTCGCGGTGTCGAGTCACGCCGCCCTGTTCTCCCAATCGGTGAAGCAGGAATTCCTCGCGATGCTGCCCAACGTGGTGATCACCGACGCGATCGGATCCTCCGAAAGCGGGTTCACCGGGATCGGCATGGTCAGCAAGGACAGCGATCATTCAGCCGGTCCCCGGGTCAGTTTCGGCAAGGACGCCATCCTGGTGACCGACGACGGCACGCTCGTCGAGCCGAAACCGGGCGCGATCGGGTTGATCGCGCGGCGTGGGCACGTCCCCCTCGGGTATTACAAGGATCCCGCCAAGACCGAGAAGATCTTCGTCGAGGTCGAGGGCAGGCGGTACGTCGTTCCGGGTGACTACGCCCGCTACGAAGAGGACGGCACGGTGACCCTGCTCGGCCGGGGATCGCAGTGCGTGAACACCGGCGGCGAAAAGGTGTACCCGGAAGAAGTCGAGGGCGCCCTGAAGTCGCATCCGGACGTCTTCGACGCGCTCGTCATCGGCATCCCGGACGACCGGCTCGGGCAGCGGGTGGCCGCGGTGATCCAGCCGCGGACCGGCCGGGAGCTGGACTTCGCCGGGCTCGAAGCGCATGTGCGGACCGAGATCGCCGGGTACAAGGTGCCGCGCACCCTGTGGCTGACCGACGAGATCGGGCGGTCGCCCAGCGGGAAACCGGACTATCCGTGGGCGCAGCGCTACGCCGCCGAGCACGAGCCCGTCACCATCCAACCGGCGTAAGAAGGAGCTACATGCGGACGTCCCTTTGTGATCGGCTCGGGATCGAGCTGCCGATCGTCGGGTTCACCCCGTCCGAACACGTCGCCGCGGCGATCAGCCGGGCGGGTGGTCTGGGCGTGCTGGGCTGCGTGCGGTTCAACGACGCCGCCGAACTCGACTCCGTTCTCGACTGGATGGACGAGAACACCGGCGGAAAACCGTACGGCGTCGACATCGTGATGCCTGCCAAGATCCCGGCCGAAGGGACGTCGGTCGATCTCGCGAAACTCATCCCGCAGGAGCATCGCGACTTCGTCGAACGGACTCTGCGTGACCTCGCCGTGCCGCCCTTGCCGGACGACACCGACGAACGCGCCGGGGTGCTGGGCTGGCTGCATTCCGTCGCGCGGTCGCATGTCGAGGTCGCGCTGAAACACCCCATCCGGTTGATCGCCAACGCCTTGGGATCACCACCGGTGGACGTCATCGAGCAGTGTCACGCGAAGGGCGTGCCCGTCGCCGCGCTCGCGGGTAAAGCGGAGCACGCCGTCCGGCATGTCGAGAACGGCGTCGACTTCGTGGTGGCGCAGGGCTATGAGGCGGGCGGGCACACCGGCGAGATCGCGTCGATGGTCCTGCTGCCCGAGGTCGTCGACGCCGTCGGCGACCGGGTGCCGGTGCTCGCCGCGGGCGGGATCGGCTCGGGACGTCAGGTCGCGGCGGCGCTCGCACTGGGCGCTTCCGGGGTCTGGATGGGATCTTTCTGGCTCGCCACCACGGAATACCTCCAGACCATGGGGGAATCCGAGGCGATGCAACGCGCGCTCGTCGCGGCCGGCTCGTCCGACACCGTGCGCACGCGGATCTACACCGGCAAACCGGCCCGGCTCCTCAAGACGCGGTGGACCGAGGCGTGGGCCTCGCCCGACGCGCCCGAACCGCTGCCGATGCCGTTGCAGAACCTGCTGGTTTCGCAGGCGCACAACCGAATCCACCACGCGGCGGATCCGAGTGTGGTCTCGATGCCGGTGGGGCAGATCGTCGGGCGAATGGACCGGGTACGGCCGGTCGCCGAGGTGATCACCGAACTCGTCTCGGGCTATGAGGAGACCCTGTCGCGTTTGGACAAAACTCGCTGACGTGTCATCCCGCGTGCTATGAACGGCCCGTTACTTGCAAAATTTGCAAGTAACGGGCCGTTCATAGCATCCCGTGCCGCAGAAGAAAGTCCCCTTCGCCACGACGCTGTGGTGAAGGGGACTTTCCGCTCATATCGTGCAAAAGGTTACAACCCGGCGGCCGCGTTCTTGATCGCGGTCGCGAAGGTGCTCACCTCGGCGTAGACGCCGGGAGCGTGCGCCCGCGCGCAGCCTTCGCCCCAGCTGACGACGCCGACCTGGATCCAGGCCCCGGCGCTGTCGCGGCGGAACATCGGGCCGCCCGAGTCACCCTGGCAGGTGTCGACGCCGCCGGAGTTGATGTTGCCCGCGCAGATCTCGGCGCTGGCGATCAGGTCGGCGTAGCTGCCGCCCTGTGCCTTGCAGGTCGCGTCGGAGACGAACGGGACGGTGGCCTTGAGCAGGTAGCGCTGCTGCGCCCCGCCTTCGGACGCGGCACCCCAGCCGGCGACGGTGAACGTGCCGCTGTTGTAGGCCGTCGTGGTGGCGATCGGCAGCGTCGCGATCCCGGTGACCGGGCTCGCGAGCTTGATCAGGGCCCAGTCACCGCCGGTGGAGGTGGGGTAGGTCGGCGACCGGTGCACGTAGGTCGACTTGACCTTCTTGGCCGAGCCGCTCTGCAGGTCCACCACGCCGAGGGTGGCGGTGATGCTCGTGTTGGCCCCGGTCCGCGACACACAGTGTGCGGCGGTCAGCACGATCTGCGGAGTGTAGAGCGCACCACCGCAGCCCATGGAAAGCCTTACCATCCAAGGGAATTCGCCCTGGGCGGCTCGGGTTCCACCGACCACATCGGTGGACGGTGGCTGAGCGGCCGCGGCCGGGGGAGCCGTGGCGAGGCCCGCCAGGGTTCCGGCCGCCGCTACGGCGATCAGGGTCTTTTTGAGCAGGCTGAACCGACGCTTGATGTCCAAGGGTTCATTCCTTCCGGCTGTCCACAGTGGAGGCAGGGAGACTGACTGCGGCCAACTGACTACAGCAGGTCGACGGACACCGGACAACCAACTTTCTTCGGATCTTTCGGATGATGATGGTGATTAACGGACGTTCGCTCCGCGTTGCCGACGAATGGCGTAGCCCGGAGCGTCAAACGCGCATACTCCGGAACCGGTGAGCGCCGAAACCGCCGGAAGGCTGAAACGCGCCGAGGTCGTCTGGCGGGGAGATGGCCGCCGTCGGCGTGGTGTTCGACACACCGGTGACCGAAGCGAGTAGCGCCCAGACCGCCGTGTGGGCGTGTTCTGTTCGCCCACGAGTGTGAGCGTGTCATGAACACTTCGTTCGGGTCAGTACAGGCCAGGTGAATTCGGCCTAGGATCGCCCATTGTGAAAGCGCGTTCGCCACGACTCCATCCACCCGCCGAAGGCCCGGTTCGGGACGGTATTCCCGAACACGGCCGCATTCCACGCTATTACGCGGTCAAAGTCGAACTCCTCGACGTGATCTCGGAATTGGGGCAAGGTGCGGCACTTCCCACCGAAAGGGAACTTTCCGAACGTTTCGAAGTTTCCCGGGCGACGGTCCGCCAGGCCGTCGGCGAGCTCGTGCTCGAGGGCCGGCTCAGCAGGCGCCAGGGGAGCGGAACCTATGTCGCGGGCCCCAAACTCGTCCAGCCGCTCGCCTTGGTGAGTTACACCGAAGGGCTCCGGCGCCAGGGCATCCAGCCGGGCCGGAACCTGATCTCACTCGAACGCCGCGAGGCCGGGCCGTCACTGGCTTCGGAACTGGAGATCGATCCCGACGACGACGTCATCCACATCGAGCGCGTGCTGCTGGCCGACGACGAACGGGTCGGCCTGGAGTCGACTTATCTGACCGCCGCGCGATTTCCGACCCTGATGGAGGTATTCGACCCCACGCAGTCGCTGTACGCCTGTTTGCGCGAAAAGCTCGGCGTGATTTTCGACGGTGCCGAGGAGCGGGTCGAAACCGTGCTGGCCACGCCCCGCGAAGCGCTGCTGATCGGGACGAATCCGGCGTTGCCGATGTTGTTGATGCACCGGACCTCCTGGGGGTCCGACGGGGTGCCGTTCGAACGTGTCCGGTCGCTGTTCCGGGGTGACCGGCTCTCGTTCGAAACCCGTCTCGGCCGCGTGGAGTAGCCCGCCTCTGCCGCAAGTAGTCCTCTGGTTGCGGTACTTGCCCGCTCAACGACCGCGTTGAGAGGACTACTTGCGGTAGAATGTAACGAAAAGGTAACTCATCCGGTCCAATGTTCGAGGGTGCTTCACCTGGGGTTGGGGCGGCGGACACGGGGTGTTGGTGCGCGCAGGCGAGCGTCTGCGGTGTGCGAATCCTCATCATCGGCGGCGGAGTGCTCGGCACTCAGCACGCCTGGCAGGCCGTCGAACGCGGCCACGACGTCGTCCAGATCGAACGCGAACCCGAGGCCCGGGGCGCGTCGGTGCGCAACTTCGGGCTGGTCTGGGTCGGCGGCCGCGCCAGTGGCCTCGAACTGGAGACGGCGGCCAGGGCCCGGGTGCTGTGGGAGCGCATCGGCGAACGCGTACCCGGAATCGGCTTCCGGCCGAACGGCTCCCTCACCGTCGTCCGCACGGAGGCGGAACTCGCCGTCGCCCAGGCCGCGGCCGCGAGCACGGAGGACCGTGGGTTCAAGCTGCTCGACGCCGCCGAGACCCGCGAGCTCAACCCGGCTCTGCGTGGCGACCTCCTCGGCGCGCTCTGGTGCGATCGTGACGCCGCCGTCGAACCGCGGGTCGCCCAGCCCGCGCTGCGCGCCGAACTGGCGAAATCCGGCCGCTACACCTGGGTGCCCGGCCGTGAGGTCCGCGATCTGACCGATCGCGGCGTCGTCGACGATACCGGCGAGACCCACGAAGGCGACGTCGTCGTGCTGTGCACCGGCGCCTGGACGGGTGGCCTGGTGAAGGAACTCGCCGGTCCGACGCCGGTCCGCCGGGTGCGGCTGCAGATGGCCCAGACCGAGCCGCTCGGCGAGGCCCTCACCACCACAGTCGCCGACGCCGACAGCTTCCGGTACTACCCGGCCTATCGCGGCGACGCGCTCGACGGCCTCAACGACGGCCAGCCGCAGGGCGACATCGCCGCGGCCCACGCCATGCAGTTGCTCATGGTCCAGCGCCTCGACGGTTCGCTGACCATCGGCGACACCCACGAATACGACGAGCCCTTCGCCTTCGACACCAGCGAGGACCCGTACGACCACCTGGCCGAGGTCGCCGCGGCGCTGCTCGGCCGGGCACTCCCGCGGATCACGCGGCGCTGGGCCGGGGTCTACGCCCAGACCACCGACACCACGCGGATCGTCCACCGCGCCCGCGTCGCCGACAACGCCTGGCTCGTCACCGGCCCGGGCGGCCGGGGCATGACCTGTTCCCCGGCCATCGCCGAAGACACCGCCGAGGAGCTGTCGTGGTGAACACCGAACTCGTCGTCCTGGACATGGCGGGCACCACCGTCGCCGACGACGGCCTGGTGATCCGCGCCTTCACCGAGGCGATCGCCGCCGCCGGAGTGTCCGAAAAGGACAGCCGCTACCCGGGCATGCTCGGCTACGTCGTCGAAACCATGGGACAGAGCAAGATCGTCGTCTTCCGTGCCTTGCTCGACGGCGACGAAGCCCTTGCTCAGCGCGCGAGCACTGCCTTCCAGGACGCCTACGGGAAACTCGTCGCCGACGGACACTGCGAGGCGATCCCCGGCGCCGAAGACACGATCCAAGAGTTGCGTGCCCAAGGTGTGAAGGTCGCCCTCACCACCGGCTTCGCGGCCAGTACACAGAACGCGATCCTGGACGCGCTGGGCTGGCACGGCCTAGCCGACGCCGTCCTGGCCCCGGGCGAGGGCGTCCGTGGACGCCCGTTCCCCGACCTCGTCCTCGCCGCCGCCCTGCGGCTCGAAATCACCGACGTCCGCCAGATCGCCGTCGCCGGTGACACCCCCTCGGACGTCCAGACCGGCCTTTCCTCCGGCGCTTCGCTCGTCGCCGGTGTGCTCACCGGATCGGCGAAGAAGCCGGAACTGGAAGCCGCCGGTGCCACCCATGTCCTCGAATCCGTCCGCGACCTCCCCGCCCTGCTGTCCTAAAAGGAGCTTTGACGACATGAAGAAACTCGCGGCCGCCGCCCTCGCCGGGCTGCTCACGATCACCCTGGCCGCCTGTGGCGGCACCGCCGGTGGCGCGTCCGGCGACCAGACCGTCACGCTGTACACAGTGGACGGTCTCGAAGACTGGTACACCCAGCGCGTCGAGGAGTTCAAGGCCAAGACCGGGATCACCGTCCAGGCGGTGACCGCGGGCTCCGGCGAGGTCGCCTCGCGGGTGGAGAAGGAGAAGGCCAACACCCAGGCCGACATCCTGGTCACCCTCCCGCCGTTCATCCAGCGGGCCGCGTCGCAGGGCCTGCTCGCGACGACCGCGCCAGCCGGGATCGACCAGGTCCCCGCCGGGCAGAAGGACGGCCAGGGCCGCTACTTCGCGATCATGAACAACTACCTCAGTTTCATCCGCAACCCGCAGGCCTCGCCCAAGACCTGGGACGACCTCCTGTCCCCCGCGCTCAAGGGCAAGCTCCAGTACTCGACCCCGGGCGAGGCCGGCGACGGCACCGCGGTGTTGCTGCAACTCCAGCACGTTCTCGGCGAACAGGGAGCCCTCGACTACCTCGCCCGGCTCGAAGCCAACAACGTCGGCCCGTCGTCCTCGACCGGCAAGCTCCAGCCGAAGGTGGCCAAGGGCGAGATCCTGGTGGCCAACGGCGACGTCCAGATGAACCTGGCCGCGATCGAGAAGAGCGGCGGTTTCGAGGTCTTCTTCCCGGCGGACGCGCAGGGCAAGCGGTCCACCTTCGCGCTCCCGTATTACGCCGGTCTCGTGAACAACGCGCCGCACGCCGAGAACGCCAAGAAGTTCCTGGACTTCCTGCTCTCGCCCGAGGTCCAGAGCAAGGCCGTCGACGCCTTCGGTGCCCCGTCGCGGACCGACGTCACGCCGTCCGGTCCGCGGGCGGACAAGGTGAAGGCCGCGCTCGACGGTGTCGAGATCTGGCAGCCGGACTGGGACGCCGTGCTCGCGAAGCTCGACACCGACCTCTCCGCGTACAAGAAGGCCGTGGGCCGATGACCCCGGCGGTCGAGTTCCGCGGAGTGTCCGTCCGGTTCGGACAGACGACCGCGCTCTCGCCACTGGATCTCACCGTGGCGAGAGGGGAGACCCTGGCCATGCTCGGGCCGTCCGGCTCCGGCAAGTCGACGGCCTTGAAGGCACTCGCGGGATTCGTCGTCCCGAGCACCGGCCGCGTCCTGCTCGACGGCGAGGACGTCACCGGCCTTCCCCCACACCGGCGCGGGCTCGGCGTGGTCGTCCAGAGTTACGCGCTGTTCCCGCATATGCGGGTCGAAGCCAACGTCGCCTTCGGGCTCAAGGCGCGCAAGACCCCTCGCGCGGAGACCGCGAGCCGGGTGACCGAAGCGCTCGAACTGGTCGGCATGGGCAAGTACGCCCGGCGTTTCCCGAGGGAGCTTTCGGGCGGTCAGCAGCAACGGGTCGCGCTCGCCCGGGCACTGGCCATCCGGCCGCGTGTGCTGCTCCTCGACGAGCCACTGTCCGCTTTGGACGCCGCCCTGCGCGAGGACATGGTCGCAGAACTCCTGCGGCTGCGCGCCGAACTGCCCGACACCACGCTGATCTACGTCACCCACGACCAGGGCGAGGCACTGGCGCTGGCCGACCGGATCGCGGTCATGCGTGACTCGAAGCTGGTCGAACTCGGCCCGAGCCGCGAGCTGTACCAGCGGCCGACGACGGAGTTCACCGCGAGCTTCCTCGGCGCGTCCAACCTCATCCCGGTCGAGCTGATCCAGGCCGACGGCACCCGCGTCCGGCTGGGCGATCGCGAACTGGCGGCCGACCCGTCCGGGGTGATCCGGGTGGGCCAGTCCGTCGCGCTCGGCGTGCGGCCGCACCGGATCGGGATCACCGCGGTGGACGCCCCCGGCGCGTTGCCCGCGGTCCTGCGCGGCGTCCAGTGGCGCGGCACGGGTTTCAGGCTCGACCTCGAACTGGCGCCCAACGGCGACGAAGTGCGAGCCGAGGTGCCGGACGTCGAGGGGCTTCCGAGTGTGGGGGAGAAGGTCGGAGTGTCCATTCCGGACGGTTGTCCGCTGGTGGGCATCGGATGACCGGGATCGCCCTGGCCACCGCGGCGGCACCGGTGCGACGGCAGGAGAAACGGCCGGGCCACGGCTGGCTCCTGCTGCCGCCGGTGCTCGTCCTGCTCGGCTTCTTCGGATATCCGCTGGTCCTGGTCGTCCTCCAGTCGCTGGAATCGAAGACCGGCGAATTCGGGCTCTCGGTGTGGCTGGACGTCTTGGGCTCGGCGGAATTCCGGGACGCCGCCTGGAAGACCGTCGCGCTCGCGCTCGGTGCCACCGCGGGCTGTGTCGTACTGGGGACGTTCCTCGCGCTGGTGATCGCGTTCGTCCCGTTCCCCGGCGCACGGACGCTGTCACGGCTGGTGGACACCGTGCTCGCGTTCCCGTCGTTCCTCATCGCGCTCGCGTTCACCTTCATCTACGGCAGCGCGGGAATCCTGGGCGCGGGCGGCTTCCTGTACTCGCCGTTCGGGATCCTGCTGGCGGAGATCACCTTCTACACGCCGTTCGTGATGCGGCCGGCGCTCGCCGCGTTCGGCCAGGTCTCCTCGGCGCAGATGGAGGTCGCGGCCAGCCTCGGCGCGAAACCCGGACGTGTGCTGCGTCAGGTGATCCTGCCGGAAGCCTTGCCGTCACTGGCTTCCGGCGCCTGCCTGACCATGCTGCTGGCGATGAACGAGTTCGGCATCGTGCTGTTCCTCGGCGCCAAGGACGTGACGACCTTGCCGATGCTGGTCTACGGCAAGGGGATCGTCACCTTCGACTTCCCGCAGGCGTGCGTCATCGCC
Organism: Amycolatopsis sp. lyj-112; assembly: GCF_046549055.1. NCBI lineage: Bacteria > Bacillati > Actinomycetota > Actinomycetes > Pseudonocardiales > Pseudonocardiaceae > Amycolatopsis > Amycolatopsis sp. lyj-112. The sequence continues at coordinate 914,620 of NZ_JAJPWS010000001.1, forward strand.
GTGGTCAACGTCGCGTTCTCCCTTGCCCTGTACGGAACCTACCGGCGACTGACGAACGGAGGCCGTCGTGCTGCTGTGGACAAGGCGTAGCCGGATACTGCTGTGGACGGTGTTCGCGGTGCTGTTCGTCGCGATCGTCCTGGCGCCGTTGCTGATGATCGTGCTGGCGTCGGTCGCCGGGAACTGGACCGGGCTGCTGCCGGGGTCGCTCACCGGGTCGCATTTCGCGCAGGCGCTGTCGGGGGAAACGTTCGCGAGCCTCTCGGTGAGCCTCCAGACCGGCGTGATCGCCTCGGTGGTCTCCGTGCTGCTGGGGACCTGGGCCGCGCTCGCCGCGCCGTCCGCGCCGCCGAAGCTCCGGAAAGCCGTCGATACCCTGTTCCACCTGCCGATCGCGGTGCCGTCGGTGGTGCTCGGGCTGGCGTTGCTGGTGGCGTTCAGCCGTCCGCCGCTGGCGTTCAACGGGACGCGCTGGATCGTGCTGCTCGGACACGTGATGATCCTGCTGCCGTTCTCCTACAGCACGGTCTCCGCCGCGATCGCGCGGATGGACCCGCTGCTGGCGCAGGCCGCGGCGAGCCTCGGCGCCGGACCCGCCCGCGTACTGCTGCGGGTGCGGCTGCCGGTGCTGCTGCCCGCGATCTCGGCGTCGGCGAGCCTCGCGCTGGCGATGTCGATGGGAGAACTGGGCGCGACGATGATGCTGTACCCGCCGGACTGGCGCACGCTGCCCGCGAGCATCTTCGCGCTCACGGACCGGGGACAGGTGTTCCTGGCGTCCGCGAGCACGGTGCTGCTGCTGGCCGTCACGCTCGCCGGGGTGGTGATCCTCGGCCTCGCCCGCGGGAGGGCCGCCCAGCGTTGAACGGCACAGCGTTGAACGGCACAGCGTTGAACGAAACAGCGTTGATGCAACCGTTCGCGGCCTTCGTCCCGTCTTGGAGCCATGAAGAACGCAGCGAAAACGCTAGGCGCGGGGCTCGTGCTCGCCGCGACGGCGGCCTGCGGCGCGGGCGGCCCGGGAGCACCGGCGAACACGGGCACCCCGCCCGTCGTCACCACACCGTCGGATCTGCCCACCTCTCTTCCGGCCAGTCCGCCGGTGGCGAAACCACCGATATCGCGGCCGACGGTCGGTCCGCCGCCTTCGGACACGATGCTGCCGCCGTCGCAGGTCGACGCCCGAGTGCCCGCGCAGGTCAGCGCGGACAAGGGCGGCGCGATCCTGAACGTCCACATCGAACTGAGCGGCTGCGACGAGGCGGCCGCGAACCTGGCCGAGCAGAACGCGCGGCGGGTCGTGATCAAGGTGAAGATCGATCACGGCGATCCGGGGCGGATGTGCCCGCAGGTGATCCGCTACGCCGTCCTGCCGGTTCAGCTCGCCGAGCCGGTCGGGCCGCGGGCCGTGGTTCTGGAAGCGGGTTGAGATCATGTGCAACCCCACAGCGGCCTCGTTCCGTCCTAGCCACATGAGGTACTTAACGAATGTCATCGGCCTTGGCCTGATCGTCGTTGCGGTATCCGCTTGCGGGGCGCAGAACCAGGCAACGGAACCCGCGGCCGGACCCGGTAACGGCGACCTCAGTACCGTCCCGTCGCCGTCCGTTCCGCCGTCTTCGTCGCCGGCGCCCGCTCCGGGCAACCAGCCCGGGAGTCAGCCGGGTGTGCCCGGCGCGCCGCGCCAGGAGGTGCCCGAAGGCAGCACCAAGCTGCCGGACAAGCAGCTCGACGCCGCGGCGCTGCCCGCGGACTATCCGCGTGAGGTGTACACCAGCAACGGCGGGACGATCCTGAACATCCGCGGCCAGGAAGGCGGCTGCGGACACGCGACGGCGGAGGCCGCGCAGCAGGACGGGAACCGGGTCACCGTCAACCTGACCGAACTGAAGGGCCAGACCGGCCAGATGTGCACCATGGACATCCGGCACCCGGTGATCTCGGTGACGCTCGCCGCGCCGCTGGGGGAGCGGACCGTGGTCCTGAAGCAGATGCGCTGACGCGTGGGTCGGGAGTGGCGTTTCGGGGTTTGACCCGAAACGCCACTCCCGACCCCAGTGCCTGGTCGCGCCGCCTACGGGATGAGGTCGGCGGCCGGATAGCGAGGGGACGGGCGGTCGAAGAGCCGGGTGGGACGGTGCCGCAGGTGGAGGTCGAAGAACGCGCGAAGGTAGGCGCGGCTGGTACCGACGGCCTCACCGGGAGGAAGTGTGCCGATCTCCCCCTGAACGTATTCCTCCGGCGTCGTGCCGGGTGGGAGCTTCGCGACGCCGGAGGCGACGATCTGCGGGAGCAGTGACTCGTAGTCGGCGAAGGAGATGTGCTTGGCCTCCTGCAGTTGCAGGTCCCGTTTCCAGGCGCGCTGGTGGGCCCAGAATGACGCGATCGAGGGGTCGGCCGGGTCTCCTCGGTGTGTGAGGTTGAAGGCCGAACTGCTGAACAACAGCACTGGGCGGTCCAGCCCCTCGGTGGCGACCGGCGGGAGCACCGCCGCCGGTGGCGCACCCGGCAAGTCCATGCCGTAACTGAGGTAGCTGTCGACGACGACACCGGCCTTGATACGGGGCTCGTAGTACATGGCCTCGGCGGTCGTGGCGCCACCGCCGGAGTGGCCGAACATGCCGACCCTGGTCAGGTCCAGTGCGTCGGCGAGACCGGCGGGCAGGCGCCGCTGCTCGGCATCGGGGTTCCGGCCGCCTGCCAGGACGTGGAGCTGGTCGAGGACGGTCCGGGTGTCGGCGACCCTGGCGGCGATGGTCGTGCGGTCGAACTCGACCACTTCCTCGGCAGTGGCGGGGAGCTTGACCTGCCTCTTTTCGACCCTGCCGCCGGGATGAGTGGCGGAGGGCGGAAAGTCGACGTCGCTCTCGTAGGTGTGGTCGATCGTCACCACCACGGAGCCGTGGCTGGCCAGGTCCTCGACGAGAGTGGTGTTGAAGGCACGGGGCGCGAGGTGTCCCGGCGAGAACAGCACCACCGGACGACGGCCTCCGCGTAGCTCCACCGGCGCTCCTGTCCGGCCATGGGTGCGGACGGCGGCGAAGTCCACGCTGCCTTTCGGAATGACCGGGGGGCCGTCGCCCCACGTGCCGACGGCGGTCGCCAGGCCGTCTGCCGCGCCCCTCTGCAGATACGGCGCGATCGGGTATCGGTCGGCGTCACGGGCCGGATACCAGACGCTGATCATCAGCTCACGGTATGGCCGCGTTGGTACCCATGGGTCCGAACGGGATCTGTCGACCAGATGCATCGACACGGTGCCGACCGAATGCGGGCCGGTCGGGGCGGGCAATGTCAGCCGCGATCCGGCAGACGGTTCTGCTCGCGCCTCGGTCGGCGCGAGCAGAACCGTCAACAACGTGGTCAGTGCGGCGATACCCGCACGACGTAAGGGTCCTCTTGCTCCTTGGGACTGCTCAGATCTGGACATGAACCGAGGGTCCCGCCCGGAGCCGGGGCGGGACCTCACGCGCGGGTAGCATTCCATTCCCCCATGCGGGGGGACACCTGCGCCGCTACAACGTCAGTGGAAACTGATCTGCAGCACCGGTTCCGAGGTGGCCTCGAAGAAGTCGTTGCCCTTGTCGTCGATGACGATGAACGCGGGGAAGTCCTCGACCTCGATCTTCCAGACCGCTTCCATCCCCAGCTCGGCGTACTCGAGGACGTCGACCTTCTTGATGCAGTCCTGCGCCAGCCGCGCGGCCGGGCCGCCGATGGAGCCGAGGTAGAAGCCGCCGTGCTCGTTGCACGCCGAGGTCACCTTCTTGGACCGGTTGCCCTTCGCCAGCATCACCAGCGAGCCGCCCGCGGCCTGGAACTGCTCGACGTAGGAGTCCATGCGACCGGCCGTCGTCGGGCCGAAGGAGCCCGACGCGTAGCCCTCGGGCGTCTTCGCGGGGCCGGCGTAATACACCGGGTGGTCGCGAAGGTACTGAGGCATCTCTTCGCCCGCGTCGAGCCGCTCGGCGATCTTCGCGTGCGCGATGTCGCGGGCGACCACGAGCGGGCCGGTCAGCGACAGGCGCGTCTTCACCGGCAGCTGCGAGAGCTGGGCGCGGATGTCCGCCATCGGGCGGTTGAGGTCGACGGTCACCACCTCGTCGGACAGGTCGTCCTCGGTGACGTCCGGCAGGAACCGCGCCGGGTCGCGCTCGAGCTGCTCAAGGAACACGCCGTCGGCGGTGATCTTCGCCTTGGCCTGGCGGTCGGCCGAGCACGAGACGGCGACGCCGACCGGGCACGAGGCGCCATGGCGCGGCAGGCGGATCACGCGGACGTCGTGGCAGAAGTACTTGCCGCCGAACTGCGCGCCGATGCCGAATTGCCGCGTCATCTCCAGCACCTGCTGCTCGAGGTCGACGTCGCGGAAACCGTGGCCCAGCTCGGATCCCTCGCTGGGGAGGTCGTCGAGGTAGCGGGCCGAGGCCAGCTTCGCGACCTTCAGGTTGAACTCGGCCGACGTGCCGCCGACGACGATCGCGAGGTGGTACGGCGGGCACGCGGCGGTGCCGAGGCTGCGCAGTTTCTCGTCGAGGAACTTCGCGAGCCGCTTCGGGTTCAGGACGGCTTTCGTTTCCTGATAGAGAAATGTCTTGTTCGCGCTGCCGCCGCCCTTGGCCATGAACAGGAATTCATAGCTGGGTTCGTCTTGGCCATCTTTGTGATACAGCTCGATCTGAGCAGGCAAGTTGGTGCCGGTATTGCGCTCATCCCAGAAATTCACCGGCGCCATCTGCGAATAGCGCAGATTCAACTCCTGATAGGCGTCGAAAATGCCTCGTGAGAGCGCGCGCTCGTCGTCGGCGCCGGTGAGGACGCCTTCGCCGCGCTTGCCGATCACGATCGCGGTGCCGGTGTCCTGGCACATCGGGAGCACGCCGCCGGCGGAGATCGCCGCGTTGCGCAGCAGGTCCATCGCGACGAAGCGGTCGTTGCCGCTGGCTTCCGGGTCGTCGACGATCGCGCGTAGCTGCGCCAGGTGTGACGAGCGCAACAGATGCTGGATGTCGGTGATCGCGGTCTTGGCGAGCTTGGTCAGCACTTCCGGCTCGACCTTGAGGAACTTCCGGCCCGCGGCTTCGACGACCTCGACACCTTCGGTGCTGAGCAGGCGGTACTCGGTACGGGTGTCCTTCGCGAGCGGAAGGACTTCAGTGTGCTGGAACGTGGTGGGCGCCACTGCGCAGGCTCCTTTGCCGGCATCGGGAACCCGCCCACGGTACTAGGCGAGGCCCCTGTGACCGGCGCCACGTGGGCGGGCGGCCCTCCAGCGCGTGCTATGAACGACCCGTTACTCGCAAAATTTGCCAGTAACGGGTCGTTCATAGCGTCGGCGAGGTGGAAGCGGTCTGCAATTCTCGCACTGCAATTTGTGGCCGCGAACCACAAATTAGTTCGGGAGGCCGGGCCCACCCCGACGGACCCGACCTCCCGGGGAAAGCGATCCAGGTGCGAACACCCGATCGCGAAGACTTATTACCTGCTCGACGGTCTCGTGACGCAGGTCATAAGTCAACGCTGCCGAACGGGTGTCGCTTTTACCGCGCCGAAAGGCGCAGTGAGGACTACGAAGCGTAGGCGCGCAGGCGGTCGGCTCGCTCGCCCTGGCGAAGCTTCGACATGACCTCCCGCTCGATCTGGCGAACGCGCTCACGGGAGAGCCCGAAGTGCTTGCCGATCTGGTCGAGCGTGCGGGGCTGGCCGTCGTCGAGGCCGTAGCGCAGGCGGATCACGTACTGCTCCCGGTCGTCCAGCGTCGCGAGCACGCGGCGCAGGTCGTCCTGCAGCAGGCCGGAGATCACGGCGCTCTCGGCGTCGGTCGCCTCGGAGTCCTCGATGAAGTCACCGAGCGGGGCGTCCTCCTCGGTGCCGACCGGCATGTCGAGGCTCACCGGGTCACGCGAGTGGTCGAGCAGGTCGGAGATCTTGTGCGCCGGGATGCCCGATTCGGCGGCCAGCTCGTCGTGCGTGGCGTCGCGCCCGAGCTGCTGGTGCAGATCGCGCTTGATGCGGGCCAGCTTGTTCACCTGTTCCACCAGGTGGACCGGCAGCCGGATGGTGCGTCCCTGGTCGGCCATCCCCCTGGTGATGGCCTGACGGATCCACCAGGTGGCGTAGGTCGAGAACTTGAACCCCTTGGAGTAGTCGAACTTCTCCACCGCGCGGATCAGACCCAGGTTCCCCTCCTGGATCAGGTCGAGCAGCGGCATCCCCCGGCCGGTGTAGCGCTTCGCGAGCGAGACCACGAGCCGGAGGTTGGCTTCCAGCAGGTGGTTCTTCGCGACGTGGCCGTCACGCACGAGCGCGGCCAGTTCCTTGCGCCGCTTGGGCGTGAGGTCCTCGGCCGTGTCCCTCATGTGCTGGGCGAACACGCCGGCTTCGATGCGCTTGGCCAGTTCGACCTCGTCGGCGGCCGACAGCAGTGCCGTCTTGCCGATCCCGTTGAGGTACACGCGGACGAGGTCCGCGGCCGGGCTCTGGGCGTCGAGGTCTGCTACTGCGTCGGTGAACGCCCCCGCGATCACCGGCTCCTCGGTGGACTGCGCCGGGATACGGCGCTCGCGAATCCCGCGCGCTTCGCGTTCGAGAGTCTGGACTGACATTCTGCCTCCCCGGTCACGGGCTGAACGTGCTGCGATGTGTCCGCCGGATCCGCTCGGCGTAGCAAGCCCTGTGGAAACCTGCTACTCCTCGCCAGCCCGGCTTGGCTGGACACTTTGCACAACGCCGGGAGGTCCTGAAACGTTCCCGGCCGCTATAGAGGAGACGGGCGGCTGACCTGGGGCGTTGCTCGACCAACCCTGAGCTTTTCCTGAGAATGCCCGTGACCGGGAGAAAGAACGTGGTCTAGACCTCTACTAGGAGGGTGAACGGACCGTCGTTCACGCTCCGGACCGCCATCATGGCCCCGAACCGGCCCGTTTCCACCCGTGCGCCGCGTTCGCGCAGGGCGTCGACGACGGCGGTCACGAGTGGTTCGGCGATTTCCGGCCGGGCGGCCGCCGTCCACGACGGACGGCGGCCTTTGCGGGTATCGCCGTAAAGGGTGAACTGGCTTACGACAAGTAGGGGAGCGCCGGTGGTGGCGCACGACTCTTCGTCGCGAAGTATGCGAGCTTCGTGCAGTTTCCGAGCCATTGTGGCGGCCTTCGTCACCTCGTCCTCGACGTGAATTCCCAGCAGCACCAGCAATCCCGGTTCGGCGATGGCGCCGGTCACCTCGTCGCCGACGGTCACGCTCGCTTCCGTGACCCGGGCCACGACGGCCCTCATCGGGCGGCCGGGACGAGCATGCCGTGCCGGACGAGCTGACGGACTACGGGCAGCGCGGCGCCGGCCAGTTCCTCCGGTTCGAGCCCTTGAGCGGCCGCCAGGAGGACGATCAGGTCCTCCAGGGGCAGCGCGCCTTGGCACCCGGCGAGCAGCCGCGTCGCGAGTTCGTCGACCTCGTGCGACCAACCGGGGCCGTCGGTGCGGTGCAGGCGCTGGACGGTGGTGTGCCAGCCCTCCTCGCCCGGCTCGGCGACACTCTCCAGCAGGACGCTCTCCGGGATCCGGAATCGGACATCGAGGAGGGAATCCCCGTTGGCGCGCAGCCATTCCACCCGGTCCAGCCAGTTCGCCGCCTCGGCGCCCAGCGGATCGTCGTAGGCCTGGCGGAGATCCTCACAGACGACGGTCGGCGTCATACCGGACGCGCGCCTGAGGGTGACGAAGCCGAACCCGATGCCCTCGACGTCGTTTTCGGTGAACCAGTCGAGCCAGGCCCCGGATTTCGCGCGGCCTTCGGGGGAGCGGGGGTCGATCCCCGCGTCACGCAGCCACGTGCCGACGTACAGGCCCGGATCGGCGATGTCCCGCTGGACGAACCAGGCATCGGTCTCGGCGGGCAGCCAGCGCGTCACCCGATCGCCCCAGTCCGCGCCCTTGACATGCAGCCAGGAGGCCAGCAGATGCCCGGTGCCGCCGTCGTTGAGGAACCCGGGCAGCTGGCGCACCACGAGCGCGCTCGCGTCGTCGCCGGCGAGACCGGAGTCGCGATAGGTGTAGTCCACTCGCGGCGGGCCGACCACGAACGGCGGATTGCAGACGATCTGGTCGAACCGGCGCCGCGCGACCGGGGCGAACCATTCGCCCCGCACGAGTTCGACGTCCAGTTCGTTGAGCCGGAAGGTGGCCGCGGCGAGCGCGAGCGCGCGGGCCGAGACGTCGGTGGCGGTGACCTTCTTCGCGTGGCGGGTGGCGTGCAGCGCCTGGACGCCGTTGCCGGTGCCGACGTCGAGCAGGCTGCCGACCTCGCGGCGGCTCGTGGCGCGGATCAGGTTGAGCGAGGCGTGCCCGACGCCGAGCACGTGGTCCTCGGGGACGGACTCACCCAGGACGTCGGCGTCGAGGTCCGAAACGACCCACCAGGAACTCTCGTCGTCCCCGTGCGGGCGGACGTCGAGGCCCGCCCGGTAGCCGCCGGTCGCGGGCGCCAGCAGCGTCGCGGTGACGGCGTCCTCCAGCGAGAGCGGCGCGAAAGCGGCTTCGACCTCATTCTCCGGCTCTGTCGACCCCATGAGGAACAGGCGGATCAGCGTGCCGAGGTCTCCGGCGTCGCGAGTCGCTCGGTAGGCGGGTTCGGGTTCGCCGCGGCCGAGGGCGGCGTGCGAGGAGCCGAGGGCGTCGATCACGCCGTCGGTGTCGTAACCGGTCCGGCGGAAAGCGTCCCGCAGCCTCGCGCAGACGTCGTCGGACAGGTCGGGGAGGGCCGCTCGTGTGCTCACGGTGGGTAATACTGCCAGGATGAGGTGGTGAGCCTCGAAAGTGTCCTGGCACCGCTGCAGGCGGCGCTGCCCGGATTGGAAGACCTGTACACCGACCTCCATCGTCATCCGGAGCTGTCGTTCGCCGAAACGCGCACCGCCGCCGAACTGGCCCGCCGTCTCGAGGCCGACGGCTACGAGGTGCACACCGGTATCGGGCGCACCGGCGTCCTGGGCGTGCTGCGTAACGGACCCGGCCCGAAGGTGATGCTGCGCGCCGACATCGACGCGCTGCCGGTCGAGGAGAAGACCGGCCTGCCGTACGCGAGCACGGCCCGCGGGATCGACGCCGACGGGCGCGACGTGCCGGTGATGCACGCCTGCGGCCACGACATGCACGCCGCCTGGCTCTCCGGTGCCGCGTCGCTGCTGGCCGCCGGGCGTGAGCACTGGTCCGGCACGCTGATGGTCGTCTTCCAGCCGGGGGAGGAGGCCGGTGACGGCGCCGTCGGCATGGTCCGCGACGGTGTCTTCGAACCGGTGGGCAAACCGGACGTCGTACTGGGCCAGCACGTCGTCCCCGGTCCGGCCGGCTGGGTCCTGACCAGGCCCGGCGTGATCATGGCGGCCACCGACGCGCTCCGCATCACGCTGCACGGCCGGGGCGGGCACGGCTCCCGGCCGGAGACGACGGTGGATCCCGCGGTGCTGGCCGCGTCCGTGGTGCTGAAACTGCAGACCATCGTTTCGCGGGAGATCTCCGCGACCGAGTCGGCGGTGGTGACCGTCGGGTCGCTGCACGTCGGCACCGCGCACAACATCATCGCCGACCACGCCGTCCTCGAGGTCAACGTCCGCTCCTTCGACCAGCAGGTGCGGGAGAAGGTCGTCGCCGCGGTCGAGCGGATCGTCCACGGCGAGGCCGCCACCGCGGGCGCGCCGAAACCGCCCGAGATCGAACGCATCGGGACGTTCCCGGTCACCGCGAACGACGAGACGGCCACCAACGAGCTCACCGCGGCCTTCCTGGAGCACTTCGGTGAAGGCCGGGTCATGCCGGCGCCGCTGGTCACCGGGAGCGAGGACTTCAGCGAGTTCGGCCGCGCCGCCGGGGTGCCGTCGGTGTTCTGGCTGGTCGGCGGCCTGGACGCGGAGACCGTGGTGAACGCGATCGCGGCCGGCCGGTTCGAACAGGACATCCCCTCGAACCACTCGCCGCTCTTCGCGCCGCTTCCGCACCCGACGCTTTCGGCCGGCGTCGAAGCACTCGTGGTCGCGGCCTGGCATCGGCTCACCCACCCGGGTGTCGGATGAGCTCGGCGAGTGGGAGCATGAATGCCGGAGGTGGTGCTGTGAACGCGCCCGCCCACGGCCCTGAACCGAGGGAACCCGCTCCGGTGCTGATCACCGAAGCCGCCCCGTCCTACGAAGACCAGCTCGCCAAGCGGAAGAAGAAGTACATCATCATGATGTCCTTCCGGATCCCGTGTCTCATCGCCGCCGGGATCCTTTACCAGACCTGGTGGCTGGCACTGGCGCTGATCGCGATCTCCATCCCGCTGCCCTGGATCGCCGTCCTGGTGGCCAACGACCGGCCGCCGCGCAAGAGCGAGTCGGTCAACCGGTACCAGGCCGAGCCGACCCGGATCGAGGGCGGCGGGCACCAGGTCATCGACGGCGGCTGACCCGCTTCGGGAGTGCTATGAACGGGCCTTTCCTTGCAAATTTTGCAAGGAAAGGCCCGTTCATAGCATCCGGCTACGGCTGAGGACCGACCTTGGCGACGGCGCGGGCACCCAGGCGCGTACCCGCCCGGAGGACCTCCACCGTGGACTCGCCGCGCAGCCACGCAGCCAGCACGCCGGCGTCGAAGGCGTCCCCGGCACCGGTGGAGTCGATGCATTCGACCGGCTGTGACGGCACTGAAGTGATGTTGCCGCCCGCGTCGACCCAGCTGGCTCCTTCGAGCCCGGCGGTGACCACGACCTCGCCCACGAAACCCAGCAGTTCCTTCGCCGCCGCCGGATCACTCGACCCGGTCAGCGCGACGAGTTCGCTGGTGTTCGGCATCAGCAGGTCGACCCCGCGCACGTCTTCGAGGAACGCCGCGGGATCGGTGATCAGCGTCGCCGCCTGCGGGTCGACCGACGTCGTCAGCCCTGCCTTCTTCGCCGCCGCCAGTGAGGCGAGCGCCGCGGGCCGCGAGGACGGCTGCAGCAGGACGTAGCCCGAAAGGTGCAGGTGGCTCGCCCCGGTCAGCGCCTGCTCGGTGATGTCTTCGGGGCCGAACTTCGAGTTCGCGCCGCGGTCGGCGAGCATGCTCCGCTCACCGGTCTCGTCGACGAGCACCACGACGCAGAACGTCGGCTCCTCGGCGTCCACCGCGAACATGCAGCGGACCCCGGCCGCCTCCAGTTCGCTCTTCACCATCCGGCCGCCGGAATCGTCGCCGATCCGCGCGATCAGCGTGGTCTCCGCGTCCTCGGTCCGCAGCCACAGCGCGGTGTTCGCGCCCGCGCCGCCGCTGGTGAAGTGGACCTTCGCGCGGATATCGCCGCCGTGCGGGATCGGGCCCACGTGGCGCGCGACCACGTCCAGGCCGACGTCCCCGACGACCACGATCCCGCTCATGCCACGTTCCCGGCGAGGGCGACGGCCACCGCGGTGGCCAGTTCGGCGTTGGACAGCACCAGCGCCTCGTTCGCGTCGAGGCTCACGCCGCCGCTGGCGGTGTGGAAGTGTTCCAGCAGCACCGGCGTGACCTCGCTGCCGTGAACCCCTCGCGAGCGCAGGAGTTCGAGGCCTTCGGCGAGCAGCCGGTCGTGCAGCTCTTTGTCCATTTCGGACGCTTCGGGAATCGGATTCGCCAGCAGCACACCGGAATCGGCGTGCGCGCGATGCGCGGCGATGACCGCGGCGGCCTGCGCGGCGTCGTCGACCCGCCACGGGACGTCGAAACCGGAGGAGCGGAGATAGAACGCCGGGAAGTCGTCGGTGCGGTAACCCAGTACGGGCACCGAGTTGGTCTCCAGCACCTCGAGCGTCGCGGCGATGTCGAGCACCGACTTCACGCCCGAGCAGACGACCGTGGTCGGCACCTTCGCGAGCACGCCCAGATCCGCCGAGACGTCCCAGCTCTGCGACGCGCCCATGTGCACGCCCCCGAGCCCGCCGGTGGCGAACATGCCGATCCCGGCCGCGGCGGCCAGCGCCGCCGTGCTCGCGACCGTCGTCGCCCCGGAGCGGCCCAGGCCGATAGCGGGGCCGATGTCGCGCAGGGAGAGCTTGTCCAGATCCGCACCGGGCGCGCAGACGCGCTCCAGCTGCCCGGCCGAGAGACCGACCAGCGGGACGCCGTCGAGCACGGCGATGGTCGCGGGAACGGCGCCGCCGTCCCGGACCACCTGCTCCAGCCGGCGGGCGACGTCGAGGTTGCGGCCGGGCGGGAGGCCGTGGGAGAGGATGGTGCTCTCCAGTGCGACGACGGGGTCACCGTTGTCGAGGGCGGAGGCGACCTCTTCGTGGAGGGACGATTGCGGAGTCACGAACGAACATCATCGGTGATGTGGGTCCGCGTTACGCCAGCGGGTCAGTTCTCCCGCGAGGTTCTCCCGCGCCGTGCTCTCCCAGCGTGTCCGCGCGCTCTCGCTGCGGTACAGCCGCGGCCGGTCCAGCAGGTTCTCCAGCACGGCCGCGCGCCCGGCGCGCCAGTCCTCGTCGGAGTAGATCGAGTACTCCTCCCGGACGCCGCTCGCGTACTCCTCGTAGACCTCGGGTGAGGCGCCGAGGACGGCGAGGTCGGCGTCGAGCAGTGCCGAGGCGAGAAGGTCGTCTTCCGGGGCGTCGTGCTTGATCGTGGTGAGGACCAGGTCCTCCGCCCGGGCGATATCGGCTTCGGCCACCCCGGCGTTGGTGAGCTCGTCGCGGGTCCAGGCGGCGCTGGCCTGCTCGTCCTCGCCGGGGCGGGCGTCGTAGATGACGTCGTGCGTCCACGCGGCGATGGCGACGACGGCCCGGGCGTGCTCGTCCAGCCCGAATTCGCGGGCGAGGCCCTCGCTGTCGCGGGCGACGGCGGTGGCGTGCCGCAGATCGTGGTAGCGCCGATGCGGTTCGCGGTAGCGGGTTTCGAGGTCGTTCCACGCGACGGCGGCGATCGGGTGATCGCCGCCGAGCCGCGCGATCGCGGTCAACCAGTCCATCTCAGTCGAAGATCCCGCGTGACTTGGCCACCTCGTGCAGCCAGCCCTCGAGCTGCGGCTCCCACTTGACCCGCTCCAGCGCCGCGTGCTCGACCTTGAACAGGCCGAGGAACTCCTGCCCGCGCCCGCCGAACCCGCCGGACTTGGACACCCGGACCCGTTTGGTCACCTCCAGCACGACCTCCGTCTGGACGGACGACGACAGGAAGGTCACCGCCACCGAGGTGAAAACGGGGGCGAAGCGCGGCGAGGGGGTGAAGCGGATCTCCTGGAAGAACGGCAGTTGCTGCGCCGCCCCGTTGATCCGGCCGCGTTCCAGCACGGCCTCGCGGAAGACGAACCCGATCCGGCTGAAGGCGTCGAGGATCCGCTTCTGCGCGGGGAGTGGCTCGATCGAGGCGCCGTCGACGTCGGCGGGGTCGGTGACGGAGTTCGCGATGTCGAGGGTGGTCTGGAGGCCGACGGCCATGCCGTTGAGCGGTTTGCCGAAAACGCTGGAGATCGGGGTCTCCCAGGGCAGGTCGACCTCGAACGGGAGGCGGATCTGCTGGCCGGGGGCGATCCGCTCGCGGCCGGCGAGCTGCTGCGCGCCGAACTCGAGATCCTCGACACCGGGATCGCGCTCGTCCGGGGTGCTGACCCGGGCGAGCAGCTTCACCGAGAGGCCGTTGATCTCTTGATCGACTTCGCCGCCGAGCAGCAGAACCTCGCCGCGCAGGGGGCGGCCGGGGGAGACCGAGTGGTCGAGCAGCCGGGCGTCGATCTTCGCTCCGCCCGAACCGAATGTCGCGAGCACCTTCTGGAACATGGGCGAGATCCTGCCAGGTCCCTGGGGTGCGCAGGAGGATTTGGGGCATTATGGACGGGTGAGCACACAGACCCTTCCGAAGCAGGATACCCGTCCCGAGGGTACCGACAGCACCGATGACGACGCGCCGAAGATGTTCCACTACGTGCGCAAGAACAAGATCGCCGAAAGCGCGGTCATGGGCACGCACGTGGTGGCGCTGTGCGGCGAGGTCTTCCCGGTGACGAAGTCGGCGAAGCCCGGTTCGCCGGTCTGCCCGGACTGCAAGAAGATCTACGAAGGTCTCAAGCCCGGCGACTGACGGACGAGGAGTCCGGTGTCCGAAACCGGACAAAATCTGAAAATCCTTCACATGGTGGCTGCCCGTCCCGGTTTTCGCTGGTAATCAGTACCCGCCAGTAAAACCCGCCGGGACGGAGCCTTCATGCGTAGAACCGGGATCGTGCTCGCCATCGCCGCCTTGCTCGCGGTCTTTTCCCCTGCCGCGGCCCAGGCCGTGACGGGCTGGACCACGGTCGGCTCCGACAACGCCCGCCCGCTCGACGAGGGCCAGGGCCTGGCCACGATCGAGCGGCCGTCCGGGACCATCTACCGCTACACCGGGATCGCGACCGTGCCCGCCAACCTGTCTTCACAGGGCTGGAACCACATCGGCGACCCGGGTTCGGCCCAAGGCTGGTACGTCGAGCCGTTCCAGCGCGACGACCGCGGCGCGAAGCTGTTCCGCGTCGAGTCGCCCAACGGGACCTGGGCGAACTACACGCACGCGCTCGAATCATGGGAAGCGAACAACAACTCGTTCGCCGCCGTCTCGCCCGACGCGCGCTGGCTGGTGGCCGGCGAGTGGGGCACCATGGACCGCCTTCTCGTGCACCCGATGCCGGGCGTCGCGCACACGAACCCGTCGGCGAACCTGCCGTACTCGTCCGCGATCCGCCTCGACCGGCAGGTCCGCGACATCCAGGGCTGCGACTTCGTCAGCGCGACGCGGCTGCTGTGCGCGTCCGACGACCCGGCGGGCACCCTGTTCGGGACGACCAAGCCCCTGCTGCAGGTGGACCTCTCCGGCGCGCTGTCCGGTTCCGACGTCACCGGTCGGGTGACCTCGCTCGGCCAGCTGCCGTTGAAGAGCACCTGCAGCGGCAACTTCGAGACCGAAGGCATCGACGTCGACGCGAACGGGCTCCTGCGAGTCGTGGTGCTGTCGCCGTCGTGGTGCGTGGCCTTCGACAGCAAGACCTGGCGGTTCCGCAAGTCCTGACTCACGTGATTGAAGGCCGAACTCACGTGATCGGACGCGGTGCGCGTTCGATCACGTGAGTTACGGCTTCCGTCACGTGTGTTCGGGGTTACGGGGTGGGCTCCGGGGTGAGGGTCTCGCTGACCGGGGCCTCGGCGCCGGTGCGGCGGGCGTCCTTCTTCGCCCGGCGGCGTTCCTTGCGGGTCTCGACCATCGTGTAGAGCGTCGGGACCAGCACCAGCGTCAGCAGGGTGGAGCTGACCAGCCCGCCGACGACCACGATCGCCAGCGGCTGGCCGATGAACCCGCCCTGGCCGGTCAGGCCCAGCGCCATCGGGATCAGCGCGAAGATGGTCGCGGCCGCGGTCATCAGGATCGGCCGCAGCCGTCGCCTGCCACCCTCGATCACCGCTTCGGACACGCTCATTCCTGAAGCCCGGTACTGGTTGATCAGGTCGATCAGCACGATCGCGTTGGTCACCACGATGCCGACGAGCATCAGCATCCCGATCAGCGCGGGCAGGCCCAGCGCCGTCCCGGTGGCCAGCAGCAGCCCGATCGCGCCGGTCGCCGCGAACGGGATCGACACCAGCAGGATCAGCGGCTGGAGCAGGCTGCGGAACGTCGCCACCATGATCAGGTACACGATGGCGATCGCGGCCAGCAGCGCGAGGAACAGGTTCCCGAACGCCTCCTGCTGGTCCTCGCTGACACCGCCGAGGCTGTACGCCGCCCCGCCACTGAAGGTCAGACCGTCCAGTTTGGACTGAATCGACCTGGTCGTGGCGGCCAGGTCGGCACCGGTGTTCTTGGCGGTCACCGTGGTGCTCAGCTCGCCCGAGGTGCGGTGCACCGCGGCCGGGCTGTCCACTGTGGACACCTTCGCGACGGAGTCCAGCCGGACGACGCCGGTCGCGCTCGGGATCGGCAGCGCCTTCACCGCGTCCACCGACACCGGGGCCGTGCCCGCCCGCAGCACGATGTCCGTGCGCTGCCCGTCCACCGGGAGCTGGGTCACCGTGCGGCCGGCGATGGCCTGGTTCGCGATCTGGCCGATCGTGGTCGCCGAGAGCCCGCGAGCGGCGGCCGCGGCGGCGTCGACCTCGACCTGCACCCGCGGCGAACCCTGCGCGAGGTCACTGGTCACCTCGGTCAGGTCCGAAACGCCGGCGAGCGCCTGGCGGACCTGCTCGGCGGCGGGCTTCAGCGTGGCCTCGTCGGGTGCGGTGACGGTGATCGACACCTGGTCCGAGTTGAAGCCGCCCGCTTCGGCGCCGATCTTGACCTCGCCGAGTTCCGGGCCGCTCAGCTTGCCGCGCAAGCGCTCTGAGAGCGCGTCGAGGTCGGTGTCCTTGGCGACGGTGACCTGGATGTTGGTCGCCGTCCCGCCACCGCCGAAGAAGTTCCCTCCGCCGATGCTCACCTGATAGGTCTCGACGGCCGGTTCGTCGGCGAGCGCCTGTTCCACCGCTCCGGCCGCCTTCTCCTTGGCTTCGGAACTGGTACCCGGCGGCAGTTTCTGCGACAGGCTCAGCGTCGTCGAGCCGGACTGGTCGAGGAAGTTCGTGTTCAGCTGCGACGCCAGCCCGACCGTGCCGCCGAAGATGATCAGCGCCAGCAGGACCACGGTGACGCGGCGTTTCGTGGCGAACCGGATCACCGGCACGTACCCGCGCTGCAGCGGCCCGCGGCGCTCCTTGTCCTCGGCAGCCTGCCGGGTGAGTTCGGCTTCCTGCTCGTTCGCGGGAGTCTTCGGCGGCTTGAGGAACCAGTACGCGAGCACCGGCACGATCGTCAGCGAGACGAGCAGCGACGCCAGCAGCGCCACGGTGACCGTGATGGCGAACGGTGAGAACAATTCGCCGACGAACCCGCCCACGAAGGCGATCGGCAGGAACACCGCGACCGTGGTCAGCGTGGACGAGGTCACGGCTCCGGCGACCTCGCGCACGCCGTCGAGGACCGCGCGTTCCTTCTCTTCGCCGTACGCCAGATGTCGTTTGATGTTCTCCAGCACCACGATCGAGTCGTCGACGACCCGGCCGATCGCGATGGTGAGCGCGCCCAGGGTGAGCAGGTTCAGCGAGAGATCGCCGGTCCACAGCGCGAGCAGCGCCACCACCACCGAAAGCGGGATCGACACCGCCGTCACCAGCGTGGAGCGCAGCGACATCAGGAACAGCAGGATCACCAGGACGGCGAACGCCAGGCCCAGCAGGCCTTCGGTGGTCAGCCCGCTGATCGCGTCCTTCACCGGGGTGCCCTGGTCGAACACGACGCTCATCTCGGCGCCGATCTTCTTCGACAGCTCAGGAAGCTTGTCCCGCACCGAATCCGAGATCGCGACCGCGTTCCCGTTCTCCACCATGGTGATCGAGAGCCCGAGGCTCGGCTTGCCGTTGGTCCGCGTGATCGACGTCGGCGGCGCGAACCCGGTCTGGACGTCCGCGACTTCACCGAGCTTCACCGGCTTGCCCGCCGGGGCACCGGGACGCGGTGTGGGCGTCAGATAGAGGTCGCGGATCGTGTCCACTGTGGTCGGTCCACCGCCGACCTGGACGCTCAGTGTCTTGTCGCCCTCGGTCAGCGTCCCGGCCGGGACGGCGGCACCGGCGGTCTGCAGGGTGGTGGCGATCGACGACGGGTCGACGCCGGCCGCGGCCAGCTTCGCGTAGTCCAGCGCGATGGTGACCCGCGCTTGCCGCGCACCGGTCACCTCGACCTCGCGGACGCCGTCGATCTTGCGCAGTTCCGGCGCGACCTCACCGGTCAGCGCGGGCGCGAGGGCCTGCGGGTCGCCGGTGGTCCCGGCGGCGAGCAGCACCACCGGGAGATCGTCGGTGGACCCCGCCGACACCGTGGTTTCGGTGTTCTGCGGCAGCCGTGCCTTGACCCCGTCGACGACGCGCTGGATCTGCCCGACGGCGGCGTCGATGTCCGTGCCGAACTCGAACTGCGCGGTGATCCGCGACAGCCCCTCCGACGACGTCGAGTTCAGCTCCTCGAGCCCCTTGAGGCCCTGCAGCCCGCCTTCGAGCGGCTCGGTGACCTGCGAATCGACCGCGTTCGGCGAGGCGCCCGCGTACGGCGTGATGATCTGGGCCTGCGGGAACTGCAGCGACGGGAACAACTGCTGCTTGAGCTGCGGCAGGGCGAAGGCGCCGAAGCCGATCACCACCAGGGCGAGCAGCCCGATGAGACTTCGGTTGCGCAGGCTCAGCCTGGCCAGCGTGGACATGACGGGATCCCCCAGAAAGGCGACTCGGACGTTCGGGATACCGGGAGCTTTTCATGGCGGAGGGTGGACTGGATTCACACCACGGGTGGAATCGAAGTACGACTTCGGGATGAGGGGACCCCCCATCCGGTGTCAACTTCGGCGTTCTGTCACCTGATCGGCTTCGCTGTGCGTTTCTTCGTTCACTGACTGTTCCGATTCGTGTTCGGGCTCAGAGTCGCCGTGGGGCCGGGGGCGGCGCAGCGGGACGGTCGTCCGTTCCCACAGTTTGCGGCCCTCCTCGGCGCGGATCCGTTCGCCGGCGCGTTCCATCTCCAGCCGCCGCCATTTACGGCGCTGCCGCTTGGTCGCCCTGGCCGGCCACAGCTCCTGGATCGCGCTGTTGAAGTACGCGCCGCCGACCACGGCGAGACCGATGAAGAACATCAGCAGCAGGAACGCGATCGGCGCGGCGAGCGCGCCGTAGGTGTAGCCGGTCTTGGTGATCCAGTTGAGGTAGATCCGCAAGGCCACGCTGGACAACAGGAAGATGATCATGGCGAGCATCGCGCCCGGCAGTCCCCGGTGCCACGGAAGCCTGCGCGGCAGCGACAGTTTGTACAGCGTGGTGAGCGCCAGCACGATCATCGCCCCGAGGACGGGGTAGTACAGCGTCCCGACCCAGTACGACACCGTGGCGCGCCAGTCGGTGGGGAAGAACTGGGGGAGCAGGTCCGGCCCGATCGCCAGCAGCGGCAGCCCGACCACCAGGATGACCAGCCCGGCCAGGTACAGCAGCAGCGAGAAGATCCGCTGCCAGACGTCGTTGCGGACGCCGTACTGGTCGTGCGCCACGGTGATCGCGTCGACGAACGACGACATCGCCGACGAACCGGCCCACAGGGAGATCAGGAAGCCGATGGAGACGATCTCGCCCTTGCCGACGAACAGGATGCTGTTGACCGTCGGCTCGATGATGTCCTGGACGGCGTTGTCGCTGAAGATCGTCTTGCTGAAGGTGATGATCCGGTCGTGGACGGCGGTGACGACCTCCTGGCCGAACCAGTCGCCGACGAAACCGAGACAGCCGAGAAGACCGAGCAGCAGCGGCGGCAGCGACAGCGTCTGCCAGAACGCGGCCTCGGCGGCCTCGGAGAAGATGTTGCCTTCCCAGGCTTTGTTGAGCGTGCGCTTGAGCAGGCGCAACGGACCTTTGCGTTCCTTTGCGACCTCGGCGGCCGCGTTCTCACGGCCGTTCTCCTCGCTCATGCAGCTCCTCCGCCGGCGCCGAGCGCCTCTGACGGTGTCCAGCATGGTCCATGGTCCGGCATTTGGCTCGACACCCCTGGGTTTTCGGGTGAGTAACCCGACAACGGGGGTGGCGCTTCCGGCGTTCCACGGACCCGGCGGGTAAGCTCCCTTCAGTGCCCTCACCTCAGGCGCCGGCGTCGCAGCCGGGTACCAAAGTGGGGGTTTTTGCTTGTCGGACAGCGGTGAACAGGCTTTTTGGGTGAGGGAGGAGGTGGCCGGAATGTCGGAAACGGTTGAACGCAATCGGGGCAGGCTGGGCGCGCCTCCCGCGGCGCAGGACAGCACCGCCCGGCCACTGCGTGCCTGGCAGCGCCGCGCGCTGACGAAGTACCTGACGACGGGACCGAAGGACTTTCTCGCGGTCGCGACCCCAGGCGCGGGGAAGACGGTTTTCGGCCTGCGGATCGCCGCGGAGCTGCTGAGCGACCGCACGATCGAAGCGATCACCATCGTCGCCCCCACCGAGCACTTGAAGCACCAGTGGGCCGCCGCGGCGGCGGCCGCGGGGATCGCGATCGACTCGAACTTCCGCAACGGCGCGGGTGCCACGTCGCGGGACTACAACGGCGTCGCACTGACCTACGCACAGGTCGCCGCGCATCCGACGCTGCACCGCGTGCGCACCGAGAACCGCAAGACGCTGGTCATCCTCGACGAGATCCACCACGGCGGTGACGCGAAGTCGTGGGGCGACGCGATCCGCGAGGCCTTCACTCCCGCCGTGCGGCGGCTCTCACTGACCGGGACCCCGTTCCGCAGTGACGACTCGCAGATCCCGTTCGTCAGCTACGAGCCCGACGGCTCGGGGTTCCAGCGCAGCAAGTCCGACCATTCCTACGGTTACGCCGACGCGCTCGCCGACGGCGTGGTCCGGCCGGTCGTCTTCCTGGCCTACTCCGGTGAGGCCTCCTGGCGCACCAGCGCGGGGGAGGAGTTCACCGCGCGGCTCGGCGAGCCGCTGACGGCCGAGCAGAACGCGCGGGCCTGGCGTACGGCGCTCGACCCGTCGGGCGAGTGGGTCCCGGCGGTGCTCCAAGCGGCCGACACCCGCCTCGCGCAGCTGCGCGCCAACGGCATCCCCGACGCCGGCGGGCTGGTGATCGCCACCGACCAGGAGTCGGCGCGCGCCTACGCCAAGATCCTGGAGCGCATCTCCGGCCAGAACCCGACGGTCGTCCTCTCCGACGACCCGAAGGCGTCCGGGCGGATCAAGGAGTTCTCCGACTCGACCGATCGCTGGCTGGTGGCGGTCCGGATGGTGTCCGAGGGCGTCGACGTCCCGCGCCTTGCTGTCGGCGTCTACGCCACGAGCGCGTCGACCCCGCTGTTCTTCGCCCAGGCCATCGGCCGGTACGTGCGTTCGCGCAAGCCCGGCGAGACGGCTTCGGTCTTCCTGCCCAGCGTGCCGGTGCTGCTGGAACTGGCCAGTGAGCTGGAGGCCCAGCGCGACCACGTCCTCGGCAAGCCGCACCGCGAGAAGGAGGGCTGGGACGACGAACTCCTGGCCCAGGCCAACCGCACCGAGGACGAACCGGGCGAGGAGGAGAAGGCGTTCACCTCGCTGGGTGCCTCCGCCGAGCTCGACCAGGTCATCTACGACGGCAACTCGTTCGGCACCGCGGTGTTCTCCGGTTCCGACGAGGAGCAGGAGTACCTCGGGCTCCCCGGACTGCTCGAACCGGACCAGGTCCGCGCGCTGCTGCGCAAGCGGCAGGAAGAGCAGATCTCCGACGAGAAGCGGCGCAAGCCCAAGGCCGAAGAGCAGGCGCCCGTCGCGCGGCCGCAGTCGGTCAGCGAACGCCTCGGCAGCCTGCGCAAGGAGCTGAACGCGCTGGTGGGCGTGCATCACCACCGGACGCGGAAGCCGCACGGCGCGATCCACAACGAGCTGCGCCGGATCTGCGGCGGCCCGCCGACCGCGATGGCGACGGTCGAGCAGCTCGAAGAGCGGATCGTCACCCTGCGTACCTGGTAAGTACCAGTCCAAACGCTATGAACGACTCGTTCCTTGCAGAATTTGCAAGGAACGAGTCGTTCATAGCATCCGGTCCCAGGCGAGGGAATCACCCAGCGTAAGTGGTGGCGGTCACACCGTCAGCGGATCTAGACTTCGTACGTCTTGCTACGGCCACGTTGCCAAACCGTGTCCATTTGATGCGGCTTAATCGATTCAGCCATCTTCCCCGAAACCCTTTCGGCGGCATATGTTGTCGCCCACAACATATGCGCGACGAGTGCGACCGGTCCTCCAGGATCGCCGCCCGCGAGCAAGATTCGGAAAGGTTCGAGGATGCGCAGCAGAACCCTTACCCTCCTCGCCACGACAGTGGGCGCCGGCCTGGTGCTCTCGGCTTGTGGCGCCAACACCGCGGACTCCGGGAGCAGCAATTCCTCGCAGTCCGCGCCCGCTCCGGGCGGCGCCGCCGCCGGTGGCAAGGTCGGCGTCATCCTGCCGGAGACCGCCACCTCCGCGCGGTGGGAGGCCTTCGACAAGCCGTTCCTGACCAAGGCGCTCAAGGACGCGGGCTTCGACGCCGACGTCCAGAACGCCCAGGGTGACGTCCAGAAGTTCTCCACGCTGGCCGACGGCATGATCGCGCAGAACGTCAAGGTCCTGATCATCGCCGCCATCAACGGTGAGGTCGGCGGCGCGGTGGCCCGCAAGGCGCAGGCCGCGGGTATCCCGACGATCGACTACGACCGCCTGAACCTCGGCGGCAGCTCCGACTACTACGTCTCGTTCGACAACGAGAAGGTCGGCCAGCTGCAGGGCCAGGGTCTCGCCGACGCGCTGAAGGACAAGAAGGGCGCCGAGGTCGTCATGATCGAGGGTGCCCCGACCGACAACAACGCGACGCTGTTCGCCAACGGCCAGAAGTCCGTTCTTCAGCCGAAGTTCGCCAGCAACGACCTGAAGCTCGTGCGCGAACAGGCCATCGACAACTGGGACAACCAGAAGGGCGGCCAGACCTTCGAGCAGATCCTGACCGACAACAAGGGCAAGGTCGACGGCGTCGTCGCCGCGAACGACGGCCTGGCCGGCGCGGTCATCACCGTGCTGAAGAAGAACGGCCTCAACGGCAAGGTCCCGGTCACCGGCCAGGACGCCACCGCGGACGGCCTCATGGCCATCCTGCGCGGCGACCAGTACATGACCGTGTTCAAGCCGATCAAGGAAGAGGCCGAGGCCGCCGCGAAGCTCGCCGTTCTGCTGGCGAAGGGCGACAAGGCGGGCGCCGACGCGCTGGCCACCGGCAAGGCGAAGGACCCGAAGGGCAACCGCGAGGTCAAGTCCATCCTCCTCGAGCCGAAGCTGACCACCAAGGAAGGTGTCAAGGAGGTCGTGACGCAGGGCTACGTCAAGGCCACCGAGATCTGTGGCGGCGACCTGGCGGCGGCCTGCGCGACGCTCGGTATCTCCTGACCCTGTAAACACCAGACAACCGGGCCGGGGCGTGTTTCCCGACAACGCGCCCCGGCCCGGTACCCAGCCGGGAGAATTCGAGAAACCCCCATGAGTGAACCCATCCTCGAACTGAGGCAGCTCAACAAGAGCTTCGGACCGGTCCACGTCCTCCACGACGTGGACTTCGATGTGCGGGCCGGTGAGGTCACCGCGCTGGTCGGCGACAACGGTGCCGGCAAGTCCACGCTGGTCAAGTCGATCGCCGGGATCCACGGCTACGACTCGGGCACGGTGAAGTTCCAGGGCAAGCCGGTGAACATCCACGGCCCGCGTGACGCCGCGGATCTGGGGATCGAGGTCGTCTACCAGGACCTCGCCCTGGCGGAGAACCTCGACATCGTGCAGAACATGTTCCTCGGCCGGGAACGCGGCAGTAAATGGCTGCTCGATGAGGCCAGCATGGAGAAGGCCGCCCGCGAGACGCTCGCCTCGCTTTCGGTCCGCACCGTGAAATCCGTCCGCACGCCGGTTTCCGCTCTCTCGGGTGGACAGCGGCAGACCGTCGCCATCGCCAAGTCCGTGCTCTGGGACTCCAAGGTGGTCCTGCTCGACGAGCCGACCGCCGCGCTCGGTGTCGCGCAGACCCGCCAGGTGCTCGACCTCGTCCGCCGCCTGGCCGAACAGGGCCTGGGTGTGGTGCTGATCAGCCACAACATGGCCGACGTGTTCGAGGTCGCCGACCGGATCGCGGTGCTCTACCTCGGCCGCCTCGTCGCCGAAGTGCACACCAAGGACGTGACCCACGGCCAGGTCGTGGAACTGATCACCGCCGGCCGCTCCGGCGACCTCGGCCTTGCCCGCCCCGAAGCCGCCGTCCTGTGAGTGGAGAGAAAGAACCGGAAATGACTGAGACTCCTGCAAAGCCCGCCTCGCCGGAGGGGGGCAAGTCGGCGGCCGCCGCGCTCAACCCGTCGGCGGCCATCACAGACTTCGGCATCGATACGACATCGATGTCAACGGGCGAGGCGATCGGCGACTACTTCTCCCGGCTCAAGGCAGGCCAGCTGGGTTCGCTCCCGGCGCTGCTCGGCCTGCTCGTCCTGGTGATCGTGTTCGCTTCGCTGTCGGACACCTTCCTGACGATGAACAACATCGCGAACCTGATGGCGCAGGGCGCCGGCAAGGCGATCATCGCGATGGGCATCGTGTTCGTGCTGCTGCTCGGCGAGATCGACCTGTCCGCGGGTACCGCGTCCGGTGTCACCGCCGCCGTGCTCGCCATGCACTACGTGCGCAACGGAAACCTGTTGGGCGGCATGGGGAACGGCGTGTTCATCGCGTTCCTCGTGGTGCTCGTGATCGCCGGTCTGCTGGGCGTGATCCTGCGGATCTGGGCGGGCGTCGGGTTCGCCGTGCTCGCCATCGCGCTGGTGTTGTCCGGCGCGGCCGCCAACCCGTGGATCGAGATCGTGCTCGCGATCAGCGTCGGTGGCGCGATCGGTGTGCTCACCGGATTCCTGGTCTCGAAGATCGGCATGCCGTCCTTCGTCGTGACGCTCGCGCTCTTCCTTGCCTGGCAAGGTGTCATCCTCCAGTTCATCGGTGAGGGCGGCACGCTCGGCATCAGCACCTCCGACGTGCTGTTCCAGGTCGCCAACGGCAATCTGTCCGTTTTGGGCAGCTGGATCCTCTTCTTGGTGACGGCCGGTGGTTTCGCCGCCGTGTCCCTGGGCCAGCATTTCTCGCGGCTCAAACGCGGGCTCGTCACCCAGCCGACGCCGATGGTGCTGTTCAAGGTCGGCGCGATCGCCGTGGTCGCCGCGGTGGCGACCTACCTGCTGACGCTGAACCGCGCGCCGAACCCGAACATCGTGATCACCGGCGTCCCGTACGTCGTGCCGATCGTGCTCGCCCTGCTGGTGCTCGGGACCTACGTGCTCAACCGCACGCAGTACGGCCGCCACATCTACGCCGTCGGTGGCAACCGCGAAGCGGCCCGCCGTGCCGGTATCAACGTCGAGAAGATCCGGGCCAGCGTGTTCGTCATCTGCTCGGCGGTGGCCGCGATCGGCGCGATCGTCTACTCGTCGAAGGTCGGTTCGGTCGACCCGCAGGCCGGTGGCCTCAACACGCTGCTGTTCGCGGTCGGTGCCGCGGTCATCGGTGGCACGTCACTCTTCGGCGGTAAGGGCCGGGTGGTCG
Organism: Amycolatopsis sp. lyj-112; assembly: GCF_046549055.1. NCBI lineage: Bacteria > Bacillati > Actinomycetota > Actinomycetes > Pseudonocardiales > Pseudonocardiaceae > Amycolatopsis > Amycolatopsis sp. lyj-112. The sequence goes on from NZ_JAJPWS010000001.1 coordinate 939,753, forward strand.
ACGCGGTCATCGGCGGTCTGGTGCTCGCGGTCGTCGAAAACGCGCTCGGCCTGCTGAAACAGTCCGCCGCGGTGGTCAATATCGTCACCGGTCTCGTGCTTTTGCTCGCGGCCACGGTGGACGCGCTGTCCCGGCGCCGCGCGGCTGCGTCGCCGCGCTGAGTCCGCATGGAATGATGAAGACCGTGACCAGCACACCCGTTGCACGACCAGACGAGGTGCGCAGGCACAATCGCACGACCTTGCTCAGGTTGCTGCACGTCAGCGGCCCGAGCACCCGGGCGACCTTGGCCACCGAGCTGGGGCTCAACCGCAGCACCATCAAGACCCTCGTCGACGGGCTCGCCGAAGCGGGCGTCGTCGAGGAGCGGGTCCCCAGGCCGGGACGAGGGGCGGGCCGCCCCTCGCTCCTGGTCCTGCCGCAGCCGCACGCGGCGGTGGTGCTCGCGGTCGACCTCCAGGTCGAACACGTGGCGATCGCGCTGGTCGGGTTCGGTGGCCAGATCCTCGGGCGCAACAGCTGGAACCTCCGCGGCCGGATGCGGGAGGCCGACGAGGTGATCACGCATGTGATCGAGTCGACCACCATGCTGGCTGGCGACCTCGGCGTGCAGCCGATCGCCGTGGGAGTCTCGGTGCCCGGTGTCGTCCGCAGGGGCGACGGGTACGTGCACGAGGCCCCCAACCTGCGCTGGACCGACGTGGCGCTCGGGGAACGGCTCGGCAGTGTGCTGCGCGTTCCCATCCTGGTCGGCAACGACGCCGAACTCGGCGCCATCGCGGAACACCTGCGCGGTGCCGCCCGCGGCTCGTCCGACGCCGTGTACGTCTCCGCCGACGTCGGGGTCGGGGGAGGGATCATCGCGGACGGCTCGTCGCTGCGCGGCGGCTCCGGGTACGTCGGCGAGATCGGGCATATGGCGATCCGGCCGGGCGGGCGTCCCTGCTACTGCGGCAGCAGCGGCTGCTGGGAGACCGAGGTCGGCGAGGCTGCCCTGTGCCGTGCGCTCGACCTGCCCGAAGACACCCCGCGCGGGGCGATCCTGTTCGAACTGCGTGAACTGGCCCGCGACCCGCACGCGGCCGAGGAACGGCTCTCGGAGTTCGCCGAGTGGCTCACCCTCGGCCTGGTGAACGTGGTCAACCTGCTCGGCCCGCAGCTGGTCGTGCTGGGAGACCTGCTCACCGTGCTGCCCGAGTCGGTCGTGCGGTCGGTGGCGAACGAGGTGCGCCGCCGGAGCCTGGTCAGCCGGGCCGTCGGCGGGACTCAGATCGTGAGTTCGGCGCTGGGTGCGGACGTGAAGTTGCTGGGGGCGGCGGAGGCCGCCTTCGAGATGATCTTGGATACGGTTTAGGGCCACGGTCCGGGTATGTCATGAAAGGGTCTTTCAGGACGAAAAATGTCCTGAAAGACCCTTTCATGACACTGTCGAGTCTTTCACGAGGCCCGAGAGCAGGCCCACCAGCGCCTGCAGCGACTTCACCTTCGCCGCCTCAGGGTCTTCGGCGTGCGCGATCATCAGCGCCGCCTCCCCGCACGCGCTCAGTACCAGCTGCGCGAGTTCCGGGATCGGCACCGCGATCAGGCGCCCGTCCGCGGCGGCGGCTTCGAGGATTTCGGTGATCAGCCCCAGCCCGTACCGCTGCTCGAGTTCGCGCCACTCCTGCCAGCCGAGGACGGAGAGCGCGTCGGTGAGGGAGATCCGCACCACGTCGGGCCGCACGCACAGGTCGAGGAACCGGGTCAGCGCCGCGATCGCGGCCGTCCACGGGTCGTCCGCCGCCTCGACGACGGCGGTGATCTCCTCGGTGATCTCCGTTTCGAGCTGCTCGATCACGGCCCGGAACAGGCCCTGTTTGTCGCCGAAGTGGTGATACAGCGCGCCACGGGTGACGCCGGCCGCCCGGACGATCTCATCGGCGGGGACGGCGGCGTAGCCCTGCTCGGCGAACAGCGTCCGCGCCGCCGTGATCAGGGCGGTCTGCGTCGACTGCGATCGCTCGGTCTGGCTACGTCGTGGCGTGGGCACGCATGAATTCCACCACCATGGCGCTCAGCAGCTCCGGCTGGTCCTCCGGCACGAAGGTGTAGGAGTCGTCGATCGTCTTCAGTTCGGAGTTCGGAAGCACTCCAGCGAGCTTCTGGCCCAGCCACAGCGGGAAATGCCGGTCTTCGGGCGCCCAGGTCAGCAGCACGGGCTTCTCGAACGCGGGCAGCCGTTCGGCGGCGGTCAGCGTGTACCGCTTGTCGATCCCCGCCATGAACCGGCGCAGGTCCTCGCGGATCTCCGGATTCCGCCTGCTGGGCAGCAGATACGCGTCGAGGATGTGCCGGGGGACAGGATGCTTCACCGCCCAGGCGAAGTTCGTGCTCTTCAGCAGCAGCTGTGAGCGCAGCGCCTGCACGACCGTCCAGACGCCGCCCGGGATCCGGGCGAGCACGGGCAACCCCGCGAAGATCGGCGGCAGGAACCGTTCGAAGGAGTCCGACGGCGTCAGCACGACGCGGCCGATCCGCTCCGGGGACGTGGTCATGAGCAGCTGCGTGAGCGCGCCGCCGGTGTCGTTCGCGACCACGGTGACGTCGGTCAGGTCCAGCACCTCCAGGAACCGCGCGATCAGCGCCGCGACGCCGGGCGGGCTCAGGTCGGCGCCGGGGGCCGGGATCTCGTGCGAGCCGAGCGGCCAGTCCGGGGTCAGGCACCGGAAGCCCGCCTCGGCGACGGTGGGGGCCACCTTCCGCCAGAGCAGGCCGTTGGTCAGCAGGCCGTGCACGAAGACCACGGGAGGTCCTTCGCCGCGGTCGTGGTAGCGGATGCGGGCGCTGCCGAGGTCTGCCTCGTGCACCTCGCCCAGGAGGTCGCTCGTCGTCATGCCAGAAACATACACGCAGTATGTATGTATTTGCCAGGCTCGTTTCAAGTCCGTGAAGGACTCCTTGAGGGACTCAGAGTCCCTCAAGGAGTCCTTCACGGACTGATTCGCTGGCAAAAAACAGGGCGGCCGGCTCGCTCCATGGGGAGCAGCCGGCCGCCGGGTGGTCGTGTACTGGTGGGTTACCGCTGAATGTCCGCAGACAGTTCTTTGAGCTTCGTTTCGTGTGCGCGGGCGTGGTGACCACAGAAGAGCAACTCGCCACCGGTGCTGAGGATGGCTCGAACCTGGGCTGCAGCTCCACACCGGTCGCATCGGTCGGCAGCGGTCAGTTCGGGGCGGGTGAGCGTCGGTGAAGTCATTGGAGTCTCCCTCCGTCCCGGCACCGGTGACCCGGTGCCATCGATCCAGCTACGACCACTTCGGCACTGATGCCGGAAACGCTCGTTTCCGGCCCCGCCGTGTTCGTGCTTCCACTCTTCCAGACGTTTGGCGGCCCGCAAGTGTTCCCGAGCGGGTGTCTCATTTGTCACTGGTAATTACCTCGTATGTCGTAGCGTAATCACGCAACGTAGGAGATGACGCCCGCCGAAACCGTCTTTTCCCATGTCAGGCACCATGCGAAGGTGGGTAGCGCAGTCCTCCGGAATCGCCTTTCGAGCGTCCCGGCTCCGATCTTGTTCGTTCTCAGCGGAATTTCCATGTACGCCGGTGCGGCCGTCGCCGTAGGTCTCTTTTCGGTCGCCTCCCCCGCGGGGGTGGCATGGCTCCGGTGCCTCGGGGCCGCGGTCGTGCTGCTGGCGTGGCGGCGGCCACCCCGCTCGGCGTGGACCGGGCGCGCGTTGCTGCTCGCCGCCACCTTCGGCATCGTCACCGCCGGGATGAACGTCCTGTTCTACGAGGCGCTCGCCCGGTTGCCGCTCGGCACGGCCGTCGCACTCGAGTTCGCCGGGCCTGTTCTGGTCGCGGCGTTCGGCTCGCGCACCCGCCGCGACGTCCTCGCGCTCCTGCTGGTGGTGGCCGGGGTGGTCACGATCGCCGACGTCCGGCTCGAAGGCAGCGTGCTCGGCGTGCTCTTCGCGCTGGGCGCGGCGGCGACCTGGGCCGGGTACATCCTGCTCGGGAAGCGGGTCGCGGCCGGCGGCAACGGGATCGACGCGCTGGCCGTCGGGTTCGTCGTGGGGACCGTGGTGCTGTCGCCGCTGGCGTTCGGCACCGGCGCGGTGTGGGGTTCGCCACGGCTGCTGCTCCTGGGCATCGGGGTGGGCGTGCTCGCGACCGTCGTGCCCTACGCGCTTGACCAGGTCGTCCTGCGCAAGGCCGGGCAGGCACGGTTCGCGCTGCTGCTCGCCCTGCTGCCGGTCACCGCCGGGGTGATCGGCTTCCTCTGGCTGAAGCAGGTCCCGACACTGCCCGAGGCGATCGGCACGCTGGCCGTCGTCGCCGGGGTGGCGCTGCGCTCGCCCGAGCCCCGCGACCGGACCGTGGCCGAACCGCCGGCGTAACCCGATGGCCCAGGGCCCCTCCGAACGGGATACTGACCGGATCGGGGCGAGCAGGAGGACCGGGGCCATGACGAAGGCGGCATCGGCGGCGGCGAAGGATCTGGCCGCGACCGGGGTGAGCGGTGTCCACCTGGCCTGGGCGGACAACAACGGCATCCCGCGGTCCCGGATCATCCCGATCGCCGGGCTGGCGAACGCGGCGAGCCGAGGTGTCGGCGTCACGGCGCTCTTCGCGGTCTTCGACAGCCACGACGCGATCACGTTCGCGCACGCGGGCCTGGCGACGCCGTCGGGCGACGTCCGGCTGATTCCGGTGATCGAGCGGCTGCGGCGGCTCGTCGGCCAGCCGGCGCTCGCCTGGGCCCCCGGACGGCAGGTCGCCGCCGACGGCTCGCCCTGGCCGTACTGCCAGCGCGGGGTCCTGGAGCGGCAGGTCGAGGTCGCCGCGGAGCGCGGGCTGGAGTTCAAGGCAGGCTACGAGCTGGAATTCGCCGTCGCACCGGCCGGGAGTCCCGGCATCGTCGGCTCGCCAGGGCACCGGGGGCCGGCCTACAGCCCGCACGCGCTGGTCCCGCTGGACGGTTTCATCGCGTCCCTGCTGCACGACTTCGCCGCCAACGGCCTCGACATCGGCCAGCTGCACGCCGAGTACGGCCTCGCGCAGATCGAACTCTCGCTGCCGGCCACCGACCCGGTCTCCGCCGCCGACGACCAGTTGCTGGCGCGTCAGACCATCCACGCCGCCGCGCACGCCCACGGGCTCGTCGTGAGCTTCGCGCCGATGGTCGGGCTGGAGACGGCGGGCAACGGCTGGCATCTGCACACCTCGGTCCGCCGCAAGGGCCGCAACCTGCTCGCGGGCGACGGCCTCCCGGGGCCGGAGGGCGCCGCGTACCTGGCCGGCCTGCTGCGGGACCTGCCCGCGCTGACCGCCGTCACCGCGCCCAGCGTCCCGTCCACGATGCGGCTGCGTCCCGGCTACTTCGCGGGCGCCTACGTCTTCTGGGGCGTGGAGAACCGCGAAGCGCCGCTTCGGTACGTGCCCGCGACGACGATGCTCGGTGACGCGCACGCGAACGTCGAGCTCAAGACCTCCGACGCCTCCGCCAACCCGTACCTCGCGCTCACGGCCGTCCTGGCCGCGGGGATGGCCGGGATCGAGGACGCCTTGGTGCCGCCGGAGCCGGTCGATACCGATCCGGGAGGCTGGACCGAGGGCGAACGGGAGAGCCGGGGCATCGTCCGCCTGCCGGAGGACCCGGCCGGGCAGGACGCGGCCCTGCTCGCGTCGCCCCGGGTGGCGGGCGCGCTCGGGAACGAACTCCTGGGCGCCTTCCGCGCCGTCCGGGCCTCGGACGCCGCGTGGGCCGCCGACCGCAGCACCGAAGAGATCATCGCCGAGCACCTGTGGCGTTACTAGCCGCTACCAGAACCGGGAGGGCACGTGACCGACATCCGACGGGCCGGCACCGTCGAAGAGGTCGTCGCCGCCGAGCACCTGTTCGACGGCCCCGCGCAGAGGAGCGCGTCCGAGAAATTCCTCGTGGGGGAGGAGAACCACCTGCTGATCGCGTACGAGGACGGGGTCCCGGCGGGGATGATCACCGGCACCGAGGTGACGCATCCGGACAAGGGCACCGAGATGTTCCTCAACGAACTCGACGTCAGCCCGGACTACCAGCGGCGCGGGATCGGCCGCGACCTGGTCGACGCGCTGGCCACGATCGCGCGGGAACGGGGCTGCACCGGTATGTGGGTCGGCGTCGAACCGGACAATTCCGCCGCGCTGGCGACCTACGCGTCGGCCGGGGCCTCGAACGAAGGACCGTTCATCATGCAGTCGTGGACGTTCGAGAGCTGATGTCCAGCGGAATCGACGACGACCGCACCGGTCTCTCCGGTCATCGCTGGCTGCCCGGCGGCGAGCACCTCGTCGCGGTGGCGCGGCCCGAACTGCCGCAGAAGGACGGGCTCGCCGGCCCTTTCACGGCCTTGGCGGCCCTGCGCGCAGCGGGTTTCGACGTCGCCGATCAGGACGAGGTCGCGGCCTTGGCGGGCACGGTTCTCCCTGAAGTGCCGGAACTTCCGGCGGGTGAAGAGTCCCGTGTGGACTATCGCCTGGCCCTGCCGGTGTCGGAGCCGGGTGCCGGGACGACGCCGGAAGGGCTGGCGCGCGCGATCGAGACGCTCTCGGGCGGACGGCTCGCCGCGGTGCCCGCCACCGGGAACTGGGCGCCGCAGTCGCTGTTCATGCTCCTGGCCGCGCTGTGGCATCTACCGCGTGTCGCGCTGATCGCCGACGTGGACCCGGCCGAATTCGGCGCGCACGACACCCCGGTGCGCGCGCTGCTCGACTACCTCGACACCGGAGTTCCGCCGCTGTGGTCGTCACGGTGGCGCCCGTCGACAGGACATTTCGTCCTGGTGACCGGGATGCGGATCGGCGTCGAAGGAACCCTGGTGTCCCTTATGGACGGTTACGCGTCCTTGGGGGACAACGGTTTACACGACCAGCCAGTGGAATGGGTGGCCGCGGCGCTGAGCCGGATGCTGGTCGTGGTGGACGTCGGTGAGGCCGAGGCCGCCGACGCCGCGATCAAGACGGCCGGTCTGTGGAGTTAGTGTCCTCGGCCGGCTTCGCGAAGCGGGAGTGCTTGCGCCCGTAGAAGACGTAGATCAGCAGGCCGAGCGCCAGCCACGCGGCGAACCGCAGCCAGGTCATCACGTCGAGGTTGAGCATCAGGTACAGGCACGCCAGCGCCGCCGCGATCGGCAGGTAGGGCGAGAACGGCACGGTGAACGGGCGCTCCAGGTCCGGGCGGCGTTTCCGCAGCACCGGGACGGCCACCGCGACGATGATCATCGCCGAGAGCGCGCCGATGCTGACCATGTCGGCGAGTTCGGAGATCGGGATGAAGGCGGCGAGCAGCGCGATCAGCACGGCACCGGCGATGGTCATCCGGTGCGGGGTTCCCCAGCGCGGGTGCGTCGTGCCGAACTTCTTCGGCAGCAGGCCGTCGCGGCCCATCGCGAAGCCGATCCGCCCGATCGTCACCAGTTCCACCATCATCACCGACGTCAGCCCGGTGACCGCGCCGAGCGAGATCAGCGCGCCCACCCAGTGCTGCCCGACCCGGTCGAAGGCGTCGGCGAGCGGGGCGCCCGAGTCGATCTCGGCGAACGGCACCATCCCGGTCAGCACCAGCGAGACGCTGATATAGAGCAGGGCACAGACACCGAGCGCGCCGAGAATGCCGACCCGCAGGTCGCGTTTCGGGTTCATGGTCTCCTCGCCGAGGTTGGCGAGTGCTTCGAAACCGGTGTAGGCGAAGAAGACGACCGCGGCGGCGGTGACCATCCCGGCGATACCGTAGACGGACTGTTCCAGCCCGAGTACGGCTTGCACGATCGGTTGATGCAGCGCGTTCGCGGTCTCCGTCGGCGGCTGGGCGGGCGGAATGAACGGAGTGAGGTTCTCGGCGCGGATGAAGAAGACGCCGACCGCGAGGATCAGCACGCACACCGCGACCTTCACCAGCACGAGCACGTTCGTCACCCGCGCCGACTCCTTGATCCCGATGACGGCGATCACGGTCAGCACGGCGATGATCGCGACCGCGCCGATGTTCACTTTCGCGTCCTCCCCGAACCAGTCGGGCGAAAGTCCCATCAGGTTCGCGAGATAGCCGGACCAGCCGCGGGACACCACGGCCGCGCCGAGGGCGAACTCGAGCAGCAGGTCCCAGCCGATGATCCAGGCGAACGTCTCCCCGAGAGTGGCGAAGGCGTAGGTGTAGGCACTCCCGGCCGTCGGCACACTGGAGGCCAGTTCGGCGTAGCAGAGCGCGGCCAGCCCGGCCACGACGGCGCCGAGCACGAACGACAGCGTCACCGACGGGCCCGCGTGGGACTTCGCCTCGACGCCGGCGAGGGTGAAGATCCCGGTGCCGATGATGATGCCGACGCCGAAACCGATCAGGTCACGACCGCGCAGGCGGCGTTTCAGCTCGCCCGAGTCCTGTCGCTTCAGGACCTCGTCCACGTCCAGAGTTCGCCGCATGAACGGTCACGCTAGAAGATCGCCGCCCACCTCGCAGAACAGTGAGAGCCGAAGGCGACCCAGGGCCCCGGTGGCGGCGCGGCATTGGTTCGCGCCGGGGCCGCCTTCAGCTCTCCAGGACGATGCCGTTCTCCTGCGCCAGGATCGCCGCCTGTACCCGGGACCTCAGCCCCAGTTTCGTCAGCACCCGGGAAACGTGCGTCTTCACCGTCGTCTCGCCGATGTGCAGCCTCGTGCCGATCTGCGCGTTCGACAGGCCGCCGCCGAGGCAGGCCAGCACGTCTCGCTCGCGTTCGGTCAGGTCGCCGAGGCCGTCCGGGACGGCGACCGGTTCCCGGGTGCCCGAGGCGAACGCGGCGATGAGCTTCCGCGTGACCTGCGGCGCGAGTACTCCTTCGCCCGCCGCGACCAGTTTCACCGCCTCGATGAGCCGCGAGGCCTCCACCGATTTCAGCAGGAATCCGGCCGCGCCCGCCCGCAGCGCCGCGTGCACGTATTCGTCGAGGTCGAAGGTGGTCAGCACGAGGACTTCGCACAGTCCCTCGGCGGTCAGTTCCCGCGTGGCGGCGATGCCGTCGACGCCGGGCATCCGGACGTCCATCAGCACGACGTCCGGCCTCAGCGCCCTCGCCTGACGGACGGCGGTGGCGCCGTCCGCGGCCTCGCCGACCACCTCGATGCCCTCGGCGTTGCCGAGGATCATCATCAGCCCGGCGCGGATCGCACCGTGGTCGTCGGCGACCAGCACCTTGATGTTCCCGTCGCTCAAGACCCCTCCAGAGGCAGTTCCGCGCGGACCAGCCAGCCGCCGCCGGACGGTCCGGCCGCGAGCACACCGCCCACGGCGGCGGCCCGTTCCCGCATGTTCAGCAAGCCGAGACCGGTCCCGTTGCCGTCGGGGGAACCCGGCTGAAGATCATTGCGCACTTCGACGGTGAGTATGCCGCCGCGGCGGCGGATGTCGAGGACCGCCCGCCCGCCGGGGGCGTGTTTGGCCGCGTTCGTGAGCGCTTCCTGCGCGATCCGGTACGCGGTCAGATCGACGGCGGCGGGCAGGGGAGGGGCTTCGTCCACAGTGGAGCGGACCTCGACGTCCAGCCCGCTCGCCCGCGCCGATTCGACCAGTTTGGACAGTTCGGCCAGCCGGGCGGGCGCGGTCGGCTCGATCTCGGAGTCCCCTGTGGACGGATCCCCGCGCAGTAGCCCGATCATCGCGCGCATCTCCTCCAGTGCGCTGACACTGTTCTCCCGCACCGATTCCAGCACCTTCCTGGACAGTTTCGGGTCGGCGTTCGCCATCGACAACGCCGCTTCGGACTGGATCGCGATCGCGGAGAGGTGCCCGGCGATGACGTCGTGCAGGTCCCGCGCCATCTTCGAGCGCTCCCCGGCCACGGCGGCCTTGCGGTCCAGCTGGCCGATCGTGGCGACCTGCATCGCGTTCGCCCGTTCGTTCTCGGCGATGTCCCGCTGCTGCCGCACGTTCGTCGCCCACCACACCGGGGTGACCAGGAACGGCAGCAGCGCGAACGCGACCACGATCGCCGTCCGCCATTCCGACGAGAGGATGAGCGCCAGGCAGACCACCGCGAGCGTCCCGATCGCGGCGATGCCGATCATCGTCCGGCTGGTGCGCCGCGAACCGTAGAGCGTCGTGGCGTAGAGGAAGTCGGTGAAGACGACGAGGATCGGCAGCGAGGGACTGATCGCCACGATGTCCACGATGACCACGGCCAGCGCGCAGAGCACCGCCAGCGGCACCTTGCGGCGCAGCATCTCCAGCGAGCACAGCACGGTCAGCTCGGTCAGCCGGATCCACAGCGGTGTCGTGTCCGGGCCGTTGAGCAGGACCTGCATCCCGCTCAGGTAGACCAGGGCGCCGGCGATCCAGGTGCCGGCGGCGATGACGAGGTCCTGCTTCCACTGGGGAAGATGGCTCAGGCGCGGGACCAACGGGGGCACCGGTCCATCCCAGCACACCGGGACGCGGGACGGGTCCTCCTAACTGATGACGATGATCTAGATCTGTTCACCGACGCGGACCGGCGGTGCCGCGGGCGAGACTCGAACCGTGAACAAGATCTGGGACTTCATCGCGGAAAACCCGATGGCGGCCGTGATCGCCGGCGGGGAGATCGGCTTCTGGGTCGCCATCGGCGCCGGCCTGCTGGCCCGCTACCTGCTCCGGCTGAAGCGGACGAGCACCGTACTGCTGGCTCTCACCCCGGTGATCGACATCGTGGTGCTGGTCGCGACGGTCCTCGACCTGCAAGGCGGCGCCAAGGCGACCTTCGTGCACGGCCTCGCCGCCGTGTACCTGGGCTTCAGCGTGGCGTTCGGGCCGTCGATGATCCGGTGGGCCGATGTGCGGTTCGCGCACCGGTTCGCGGGCGGGCCGCCTCCGCCGCCCAAGCCGAGGGGCCGGGAGAAGGCCCGCGCCGAATGGCGCGACTGGGGGAAGTGCGTGCTCGCGAGCGCGATCGCCGCCGGGGTGCTGCTCGTGCTGATCGTCATGGTCGGCGACACCGAGCAGGTCGCGGCGCTGTGGGGCTGGCTGCCGCGGCTGGGGGTCGTGACGGCCATCTGGTTCGCCACCGGCCCGCTGTGGCAGCAGTTCACGCCCCACGACGACCACAAGGACGACGACCGTATTTCGGAAGGAGCGCGACGATGATCGAGCTACTGGGGATTCTGCTGCTGGTGCAGGGCGGCGGCGGGCTGATCAACCGGCTGCTGGGGAGCAGCAACCCGAGCTGGTTCGTCCAGCTTCACCTGCTCCCGCCGGGGATGCACATCGTCGCGAGCGCGCTGATGGTGGCCGCGGGGGCGGCGGTGCTGTTCGGCGAGCGTGCGCGCAAGCAGCGCCGCAGCGGGTCAGAGTGACACGAGGACCTGCATGACCCCGAGAACGATGGTGACGACCGTCAGCACGACGGTGACCACGGTGAGCCGCGTGACCCGCGCGCTCACCGTGTTCTCGTAGGAATACCGGGTCTCCTCGTCCATCGCCTCGGCCTGGCGGTCGAGCTGGGCCACGATCCGCTCCACGCCCATGCTGGTGACCAGACGCCGCTCCAGCAGGTCGACCTCGGGCGGGAGTACCGAATGGAGCATTTCGAGGATGTCGTCGAGCGAGCCGCGGAGCAGGCGGGTGCGGGTCGCTGCCTTCTTCTTGGTTTTCAGTGCTTTCATTTCGCGCTGGGCGTTGCGCAGCCATTGGTCGGCGAGCGCCATCCGGATCAGGACCCGTTCGAGGATGAAGAGCATCCCGTGGTCGAGCCCGCCGACGGCGCTGTCGATGCCGAAGTACGGCTCGTCCTCGCCGAACGGGCCGCGCATCAGCTCGCCCTGGTGCTCGATGTAGTCGGAATCCTTGCTGTTGAGGCAGATGATCCCGCCGGCCATCGTGTAGGCGGCGACGAAGGAGCGCGTGCCCCAGGATGGTCCGAGCGCGTCGCGGGCGACCTCGCGGGGCACGAACCGCCAGCCCTCGTCGCTGGTCGCCATCCCGTAGAACGGCCGGGGATCGGCCGCGACCCGTTGCGCGGGTGGATGTCCGTCGTGCGACCGAAGTTCGACGCACCAGCCTTTACGGCTCAGCCCCTCGGACAGCTCGCAGCCCTTGGTCAGGTCCTCGAAGACATGGGTGACGGCTTTGAGGAGCGAGGAAAAGGACTTCTCGCCGTAGCGGCCGTGCAGTCCGCTCTGCCCGTTCGCGGTCTCGCGGCCCTGAAGGCTCTGCAGGACGGCGATGGCGAGGTCGAACTCGGTGGCCTGGCGATCGGGGTCGGCGTTGGTGATCGTGGTGGCGAGGATCAGCGTCATCGCGTGGTAGGCCGGGTGCCAGGTGACGACGAGTTCGCACGGCAGGCTGACCGCGCCGACACAGATCGACAGCCGTGAACCGCCGGTGCGTTTGCGCAGCACCCGTCTTCGCGGCGGGGTCGTGTAGCTGGCGAGGAAGCCTTCCGCGGCGGCCCACTCCTTGCCGAGGTCGCCGTCGAGATGGGTCAGCAGACCCCGGTCCCGGCCGCCGTCCAGGACCTTCTCCGCCTCTCGCTCGGACAAGGGGACCGCCCAGGCGAAGGTGAGGAGCAGTGCGGTCATGCGTCCTCGCGGCGCAGCAGGGCGACCAGGTCCCGCCCGAGATGGCGACGCAGCGGGCCGGAGGCGTTGACCAGTTCGTCGCGGTCGATGTGCTCGTCGGCGGGGCCGAGGTCCTCGAGGACGTGGTAGGTCCACTCCCAGGCCGTCCGCCAGCCCGCTTCCGCGGCGTCCGCGGTGACCTCTTCGGGATCGAGATAGCGGATCGGGAGTGCCGGTCCGTCGCCGTCGCGCAGCGCTTTGTCGAACTCTTCGCGGCCGACGCGGCGGGAGCGGACCTCGCCGTCGGCCTCGACGCTGTCCAGGCTGTACTTGCCCTGCCCGATCGGCGACCGGCTGTAGGCCAGCACGAGCGTGCCGCCCGGCGCGGTGACCTCGGCCAGGCGTCGCAGGATCGGCGCGACGTCCGAGGTCGGCACGTGCTGGATGACGTGGCTGCACACCACGAGGTCGTACGGGCCACCGTCGAGTTCGGTGATCGGCGAGACGGTGAAGGTGACTTCGGTGTCCTTCAGCGCGTTCCGGCGGGCCGTGGCGAGGCGGTCCGGGTCGGGGTCCGCGGCGGTGATGACGGCGGAGAACCGGGAGAGCCAGTCGAGCAGGCGCCCCTCGCCGCAGCCGGCGTCGAGCGCCTTGAGCTCGTCGCGCGCGCCGAGGCCCGCCGTGAGCTGCTCGGCGACTTTGCCGAGGGCGCGATCTTCGCTGGCCGTCCAATAGCCGTCGTAGGGTTCGTGCCGTCGGATGAACATCCCGGTGACGTGGTCGCCGGCGTCCGGGTAGCGGTAGCTCTCGGTCAGCACAGTCGCGAATATAGCCGGATTCGAGGCTTCTCCTCCCCCTCCGCGCGGGATTACCCTCCAGGTGTGGCAACCGGGCCTGTCGCGTTGTACACCGCCGTCGCCGTGGCGCCGACGGTTCTTTTCTGGTGCGCGCTGAAAGTTCCGGCGGTGCTGCGCTGGTGGCGACGCCGTCGTGAGCCCGAGGTCCCGGCCGGGCCGCCCATCGAGCAACTCGCCGCCGATCTCCGGCGGGTGCACCGGCTGCTGGCCGACCTCCCGTCCGGAGCTTCGGCCGTCCGACGGCACGGCACTCGCCAGGCGTACGACGCGCTGCTCGTCCAGGCCTGTCAGGAGGTCGAGGTCGCGCACCGGCTGGACACGCTGCCGGAGGGGTTCGACCGCGGGATCGAACGGCTGCGTATCGAGGAATCCCTGGCGGAGCGCGGACTTTCGGTGTCCTGAACCGGTTTGTATCGAATGTATGCGGGTCACCGGGAGCCTCCCCGGTATGAAGAGGCTGGGACTGCTCGCTTCGCTCCTCCTGGTGTTCGCGCTCATCCCCGGGGTCGCCTCCGCCGCGGCGACCTTCCCGAGGATGGACGCGGCCACGGTCGACGGCTATCGCTGGACGCCGGGTACGACCTTCGACACTTACGCCGCCCGCATCGCCGCGCTGGAGACGAAACTCCCACCACGCGGGCTCCCGGAAATCCTTTCGACGGCGAACCGGTCGGCGCGGCCGCTGTGCCACGGCACCTACCTCGCCGCGGCGCTGAAACCGGCGGGCTTCTGCTGGGAGAACGCCAATGACGACAAGACCAACGACTGGATCCCGCAGGGCCTGACCGGCTCCGGTGACGCCGACGCGGCGACCGGGAAGGTCGGCGGCAAACGGGTCGTGGCGACGTCCTGGCACACCCCGGGCGACACCATGGTCCGCCTGTCCTTTGTGGACGCTTCCGGGCTCGGCTACCGGCACGTGCTGCTCGTGGAGCCGACGTCGAACGACAATTTCGCCGTCGTGCAGGGGCACGGGCACGGGATGACCTGGATCGGGAACCGGCTGTTCGTCGCGACCACCGGGGGAGTGGTGCGAGTGTTCGACACGCGCCACTTCTGGAAGGTCGACGACAGCTCCGGCGTCGTCGGGAAGGGCCCGGGCGGCAAGTACCACGCGGCCTTCTACGACTACGCGATGCCGCAGATCGGCGCGTTCTGGTACCCCGGTGGCGGTACCTGCACCACCGCGACGGGGCCGCGTCCGTGTCTTTCGACGATGTCCTTCGACCACAGTGACAGCTCGATCGTTACCTCCGAGCACGTGTCCAATGGAGCCGGGAGCCGGGTGCTGCGCTGGCCGTTCGACCGCGCGACCGGCCTGCCGAAGATGTCGGCCGACGGCACCGTGCACGCGAAGGAAGGCTTCCTGTCACCGGTCTGGGGGATGCAGGGAGCGGTGTCGCGTAACGGATATTTCGTGATGACCGGCGTCTGCCCGGAGTACGCCGGGGTGCCCGGCGACCATCCGTCGTGCCTGCATGGCGGTGTCGGCGGCACGTCGACGTCCCGGCTGAGCGGGAAGGCACCGGTGAACTCGCAGAACCTGTCGTACTGGCCGGCGACGGGGGAGCTGTGGCTGATGAACGAGCAGCTCCGGGAGCGGGTGACCGTGCACGTCCCGTGGACCACGCTCACCGGCAGGCCCTGACGCCCCTCCCTTTCGCGTTTAGTCCTCTAGTTGCGGTCCTTGCGTACGCAACTACCGCAACTAGAGGACTAAACGCGAAAGACCCCGTCACCCAAGGGCGACGGGGTCTTTCGTGAGCCTGAAATCTAGTCCAGGTAGTCGCGCAGCACCTGCGAACGCGACGGGTGACGCAGCTTCGACATCGTCTTCGACTCGATCTGCCGGATGCGCTCACGGGTCACCCCGTACACCTGGCCGATCTCGTCGAGCGTGCGCGGCTGGCCGTCGGTGAGGCCGAACCGTAGCCGCACCACACCCGCCTCACGCTCGGACAGCGTCTGCAGCACCGACTGGAGCTGGTCCTGCAGCAACGTGAACGACACCGCGTCGACCGCGACGACGGCCTCGGAGTCCTCGATGAAGTCACCGAGCTGCGAGTCACCTTCGTCACCGATGGTCTGGTCGAGCGAGATCGGCTCACGGGCGTACTGCTGGATCTCGAGGACCTTCTCCGGGGAGATGTCCATTTCCTTCGCGAGCTCTTCGGGGGTGGGCTCGCGACCGAGGTCCTGCAGGAGTTCACGCTGTATACGGCCGAGCTTGTTGATGACCTCGACCATGTGCACCGGGATACGGATGGTGCGGGCCTGGTCGGCCATCGCGCGGGTGATCGCCTGACGGATCCACCAGGTGGCGTACGTGGAGAACTTGTAGCCCTTGGTGTAGTCGAACTTCTCGACCGCGCGGATCAGACCGAGGTTGCCCTCCTGGATCAGGTCCAGGAACGCCATGCCGCGACCGGTGTAGCGCTTGGCCAGCGAAACCACGAGCCGGAGGTTCGCCTCCAGGAGGTGGTTCTTCGCCCGTTCACCGTCGCGCACGATCCACTTGAGGTCGCGCCGCATCTGGGTGACGAGCTTCTCGCCCTCCTCCTCGGCGTTGCGGACGCGCTCGGCGGCGTAGAGCCCGGCCTCGATGCGCTTGGCGAGCTCCACCTCCTCCTCGGCGTTCAGCAGGGCGACCTTGCCGATCTGCTTCAGATACGCGCGGACCGAGTCCGCCGAAGCGGTGAGCTCGGCGTCCTTGCGGGCCTGGCGCAGCGCCTCGGACTCCTCCTCGTCCCAGACGAAGTCCGGGTTGTCGGAGGTCTTTCCGGCGTTCTTGTCGGCGTTCGTGCGACGTGCGCGCGGGGGCGTCTCTTCGACGTCCTCCTCGGACTCGGCGTCCTCTTCCGTCTCCTCGGTGACCGTCGCGTCGACGACGTCCACCTCGACCTCTTCGAGGTCGGACAGATCCGGGGTTTCGAGGTCGGCTTCGTCGATCTCGCCGGGGCCGTCTTCCGATTCGCCGTCTTCGGTCTTGGCACCCTTGGTGGTGGGTTTCTTGGCCGGAGCCTTCTTCGCCGGGGCCTTCTTCGCGCCGGCCGCCTTGGGAGCGGTCTTGCGCGCCTCGGGCTTGGCCGCGCCGGTGGCTGCCTCGTCGGCCGGCTCGCCGGCTGCGGTCGCTGTCTTCGTCCCGCTTCGGGTTGCGGTTCTTGCGGCTGCCACTTACGCCCTTTCGCAGCGGTCGAACATGACGAGCCGAGGTGTGATGGCCTCAGCTGCCTCAAACTTCGGGGAACACCCCTCGGCCTGCGGTTTTCCACGTTCTCGTGAATGCCGCCGCCGTGGGCCGTGTTCCATTGTAACGACGATACGTGACAGCGTCGCCGCGCGGATCACCGACCGGCGGGCGCGACACGCCGTCCGACCCGCCGAAGTGACATCTGTGGCACGGATGTCAGCTCGGCCGCGTCAGTGTTCGATGCCTTCCGCCGCGGCCGCCGCCGCACCGACGATGCCCGCGTTGTTCTGCAAGGACGCGACGATGACGGGCGTGCGGATCTCCAGCAAGGGCACCCACTTGTGCGACTTCTTGCTGACCCCGCCGCCGACGATGAACAGGTCCGGCCAGATCAGGTTTTCCAGCACGGTGAGATACCTGTTCACCCGTTCCGCCCATTCGGGGTACGACAGTTCCTCGTTGTCCTTGACCGACGCCGCCGCCTTCTTCTCGGCGTCGAACCCGTCGACCTCGATGTGGCCGAACTCGGTGTTGGGCACGAGCTTGCCGTCCTGGAAGACCGCGCTGCCGATGCCCGTGCCGAAGGTGAGCAGCGCGGTCACGCCGCGGCGTGCCACCGGGTCGCCCCAGCGGACCTCGGCCATGCCCGCCGCGTCGGCGTCGTTGAGCATCGCGATGTCGTCGACGGTGCGGCCGAGACGCTTGGCGAACAAGGCGTCCGCGTCGGTGCCGATCCACTTGTGGTCGATGTTGGCCGCGGTGTGCGCGACCCCCTTCTTGACCACCGCCGGCAGGGTGACCCCCACCGGGCCGTCCCAGCCCGCCTGCCCGGTGATCTCGGCGACGACGTCGGCCACCGCTTCGGGCGTGGACGGCTGCGGCGTGGCGAAGCGAATTCGGTCGCCGACCAGCTGTCCCTGCTCCAAATCGACCAACGCGCCCTTGATCCCGCTACCGCCGATGTCGATTCCGAAACCTCGGGTCGCCTCCACTGACGTGGTCCCTTCTCGCACGATTCAGAAGCCTGCCTCGGAGACTTTAACCGGATGTGGTGACATGGCGGACGTGGGAGTTGACGAGACGTTGCTGAAGAGTGTCGCCGAGCGTGTCGCGGGCGAGGCCGCCGAACTGGTCCACGAGGCCTGGACCGGGATGAACGCGGGCCGCCAGGTGCGGGTGGACACCAAATCCGCCGACACCGACGTGGTGACCGCGGTGGACCACGAGTCGGAACGACTGGTGCGCGCGCGGCTGGCCGAACTGCGGCCGGACGACGCCGTGCTGGGCGAGGAGGGCGGCGGCGTCGCCGGCGACGGGGTCACCTGGGTTGTCGACCCGATCGACGGAACGGTGAACTTCCTCTACGGCCTGCCGTGGTTCGCCGTTTCGGTGGCCGCACAGATCGGCGGGGTGTCGGTGGCGGGCGCCGTCATCGAACCGGTGAGCGGCCGCCGCTGGACCGCCGCGCGCGGGCAGGGCGCGTTCCTGGACGGGCGGCCCTTGTCGGTCAACGCCCCGGAGCGGCTCGATCTGACGCTCGTCGGCACCGGATTCGCCTACAAGGTCGAACGGCGCACCAAACAGGCCCGCTTCGTCGCCGAACTGGCGACGCGGGTGCGCGACGTGCGGCGCAACGGAGCCGCCTCACTGGACCTGTGCGCGGTCGCGGCGGGCTGGCTGGACGCGTACGTCGAACACGGGCTCGGCCGGTGGGACTGGGCCGCTGGGGCGCTCATCGCCGCCGAGGCGGGAGCCCTGGTGTCCCTTCCGGGGGAAGACGCCGAGCTGGGACCGGACGCGACCTTCGCGGTGGCGCCGTCGATCGCCGCGCCGTTGCGTCAGGCGCTGGTCGACTCCGGGGCGGGCGTGATCTGAGGGGTTCCGGACGCTATGAACGACTCGTTACTTGCAAAATTTGCAAGTAACGAGTCGTTCATAGCACTTGAGAGAGGGTCAGCAGGGGGCTTCGCGAGCGGCCTTGAGCAACGCCTGGTCGATCACCGGGGCACCGCCGCCGGAGGACTGCTCGCCGCCGCCGTTGCCTTGCTGCGCCTTCGACCACTGCGTCAGCTGCTCGAGCACCTGGCGCGCCTCGGCCTTCGGGCGGATGTCGCCGAAGAGGCTGCCGGTGGTGATCGTGACCGACGCGTCCTTGCGGTTGTCCTTCACCAGTTCGGCGCACGGGACCACCAGGCTCAGCGTGCGGGCCGCCGCCGCGCCGTTCTCGCCGAAGCGGATCTGGCCGCGGCACTTGGCTTCGGAGTTCTCGTAGGCCGGGTCGTTGACCGGGTCCAGCGCCTGGGAGAAGCCCAGTTCCTTGAGCGAGTTGGTGGCGATGCCGCCCTGGCCGCGGACCTTGGAGCCGTTGAGCACCTGGACGGCGACCTTGTCCGGCGGCACCGGCGCGCGGTCGTCCAGCCCGTCGTGCGCCAGCGGTGTGTACGTGACGCCGGGCTGCGGCGCGGGCGGCGGATCGCAGCGGATCACGGCGTCGATGTCGCTGCGGCTCGTCACGACGTTCACCCAGACGATCACAGCGCCGAGCGCCAGCACCCCGATCACGATGAGTGCCGGCAGCGGATTGTGTTTGCGATACGGCTTCGCCTCGCGGTCCCCGATGCCGTTCCCCGACGCCACCTGCCAGTCCCTTCCCCAAAGCCCGGATCCCCGGACGGTGTGTTCACTCACACCGTCGTGTCCGATCAGCCTAGGCGTTACGGCGAAGGTGATCGGCGC
The DNA here is from genome assembly GCF_046549055.1 of Amycolatopsis sp. lyj-112. Taxonomy (NCBI): domain Bacteria; kingdom Bacillati; phylum Actinomycetota; class Actinomycetes; order Pseudonocardiales; family Pseudonocardiaceae; genus Amycolatopsis; species Amycolatopsis sp. lyj-112. The sequence goes on from NZ_JAJPWS010000001.1 coordinate 959,060, forward strand.
GGGCCTCCGGATAGCACCACGCGATGGCCACTCCGGGCAAGCGGCCGGGCCCGTGGGGTGAGGATCCCGACTCGGGGGCAACCCATTCGGACGACAGGCGTCTTTATGGCAGGTTCCCCCTGTTGGGTGACGTAATCGCAGCAATGTCTGACTCGTTGCAGAGCCGGTATCGGCGTGAGCTACCCTTCGCGGGCTCAGGCGGCAGTAAGAGGGACAAAAGAGAGACCTCGCTCACTGCCTCGCCGGGCACAAACAGGGGCGCTGGGACGTTAACCAGCGGCACGAAGGATTCACGAGCCGCGCGCTCGAGGGTCCGGGCCATCTGACATCGAAGCTGATCGCAGGGGTGAGGGACAAATGGCGACCGACTACGACGCTCCGCGCCGCAGCGAAGCCGACGAGCTGGCCGAAGACTCGTTGGAAGAGCTCAAGGCACGGCGTAACGAAAACCAGTCCGGCGTCGTGGACGTCGACGAGGACGCGACCGCCGAAAACTTCGAGCTGCCGGGCGCGGACCTCTCCGGACTTTCCGGGGAGGACCTGACCGTCAAGGTCGTGCCCAAGCAGGCCGACGAGTTCACCTGCTCTGTCTGCTTCCTGGTGCACCACCGCAGCAGGTTGTCGGAGGAGAGTGGCGGACGGCTCATCTGCCGCGACTGCGCCTGAGCCTACGGGCACAGGGGACGGCGCGACAGGGGTTTCGGGGTCTAAACAGGAATAAGGGGGCCGGCCATGGTGCCGGCCCCCTTTCCCGTGTCAGGAGCTTTGGACGCCGTCGCGCGCCGGGTGGCGCAGCAGTTCGGCCACTTTTTCCGGGTGCCGGGTGCTGAAGAGCCAGTACGGCGTCGGGTCTTCGGGGTCGGTGAGCCACACCCGCACGACCGGGCCGACCCAGCCCCGGTGCAGCACGAACGCCGCCGGATCGGCGTCGCGGCCGAGAGCCTTGCGCTTCTCTTCCTTGCCGATGACCTCGACATCGCCCACGAAGCGCAGCGGCAGATGCGCGTCCCGCAGCCACAGCTCCGGCCGGTCATCGCCGGTGACCTTCACCCGTGACCGGCCCAGGGAGAGCATCAGCGCGATCACGGCGGGGATCAGGACCACATACGGCAGCCATCCGCGGAGCCCGGGATAGCCCATGTCGATCTCCGCGGCCAGCAGCCCGCCGCCCAGCAGCGGCAACGGCCAGCCCCACCACGGGACATAAAGCCGCTCGGAATGCTTGATGGTGCCGCCTTCGGCCGCGTTCACGCTTTCACCCACGCGTTCAGGGTAGTCTCGCCGCCCGTGTCCACCGTTCAGGTACTGCTTTCCCGGATCGACCCTTCGGTCCCTCTCCCTGCCTACGCGCGTCTCGGCGACGCGGGCGCCGACCTCGTCACCACCTCGGATCTCGTGCTCGCGCCGGGCGAACGCGGCGTGGTCGGGACGGGCGTCGCGATCGCCCTGCCGCCCGGGTACGCGGGCTTCGTCCACCCGCGATCGGGCCTGGCCGCCCGAGCCGGCCTTTCCGTGGTGAACACCCCCGGCACGATCGACTCGGGGTACCGCGGTGAGATCCGCGTCTGCCTGATCAACCATGATCTCACCGAGAAGGTCGTGCTCACCCGCGGCGACCGGATCGCTCAGCTGGTCGTGCAACGGGTCGAACAGGCCGAGTTCGTCGAGGTCGCCGAACTCGAGCCGTCCGAGCGCGGCGAGGGTGGGTATGGCTCCACGGGCGGACACGCCAGACTGGGAGCCGGAGTCAGGGAAGGAACGGAGAACTAGTGGGGATTTTCGGACGCAAGCGCGAGGCGAAGTCCAGCGGACGGCACGCCGCGCCCGAGGTCGAGGACCGCACCGGTGACGTCGAGGACGGTGGCGAGGAGATCGAGCCGCAGCTGTCGGAGACCGAGGACGGCCCCTTCGACGTCGCCGACGCGCCCGAGGACGGCCTCCCGAGGATCGACCTCGGCTCGGTGAAGGTGCCGGTGCCGGACGGTTCCCAGGTGCAGGTCGAGATGGACCCGGACAGCGGCGGCGTCCGCGCCGTGCACGTCGTCACCGAACAGGGTCAGATCACCGTCAGCGGTTACGCGGCGCCCAAGTCCGGCGGGCTGTGGAAGGACGTCAGCACCGAACTCACCGAGCAGCTGCGCGCCGACGGCGCCAAGGTGTCGGTGGGCATGGGGGAGTGGGGCCTGGAGCTGTCCGCGATCGTCGGCGACGTCGCGCTGCGGTTCGTCGGGGTCGACGGCCCGCGCTGGATGCTCCGCGGCGTCATCGCCGGGCCGCAGTCGCAGGCCTCGCAGGCGCCCGCGGTGCTGCGCGAGATCGTGCGGCACACCATCATCGACCGCGGCGACGCGCCGATGCCGGTCCGCACCCCGCTGACCATCACGCTGCCCGACGCCGTCGCACAGCACATCGCCGAGCAGCAGGGTTGATTTAATCGCGCTGTGTTTATTTGATCGCGCGCTGACGAAAACTCGCCGAAGGGGCGTCGTTTCGTAGGCAACTCACGTTGCGTGCGGAGGCGCCCCTTCATCGAGTTTTCGTGGGCCTTCGGCCCGAAAGAGGGCGCGCGACGGGTGAAGTCTCCGTCGGGCGCGGGGCGCCCTTGGGGAGACCGTGTGGTCGAGGCAGCGTCGGTCGGGAGCCCGTGGTGTCGTTGGCCCGTTGGCTAGCTGGTTGCTTTAAGCCAGGCCAGCACGGTCGCCCGGCCCAGGGATTCCCGGTCCGCGCCGAGGGCGGTGAGCGTCGACTCGCCGACCTCGGCGCGCGGCAGGGCGGCTGCCCAGGCGTGGGCGACCTCGGCCGGATGGATCGGGTCGTCGACGCACGCGCCGATCCCGGCGGGCACGTCGAGGCCCTTCAGGTCCTCGAGTGCCGGGGCGGGATGGGACGCCGCCGTCCGCAGGCTCGCCGCGAGCCCGTCACCGTGCCGTCGCCACGCCCGGCCGAGCTCCGCCGAAAGCCACTCCGGTACACCATCGGACGACTTCGCCAGCGCGCCGTCGACCCCGTTTTCGGCCACCAGATCGGCTGACAGCCGCGCGGCCAGCGACGCGGGTGCTCGTCCGGCGGGGCCGTTCCAGGCCGGGAGCGCGGCCAGCAGGCCGGTGCAGCGGCCCGGATTCCGGACGGCCCACTCGGCCGACAGATGCGCCCCGAACGAGATGCCTCCGACGAGGAGCGGACCGTGTTCGGCGGCCAGCCTGTCCAGCTCGGTCAGATAGCCCTCGGCGAGGCGGTCTCCAGGGGGTGGCGGCGGGGCCAGCAGAGGGATGCCGAGCGTGCGCAGCGGGCCTTCGAACACCCTGCGTACGAACACTTCGTCGGACCCGGTGCCGGGCAGTACGACCGCCGTCGTGGGCGGAATGGCGGAGGACACGGTGCGATCTTCTCCCAAACGCATCTTGAATCACATGATGCCCTGGCCCGAGCACAGTTACGCTGGTTTACGCACGGGCCGTTCAAGTCGGGGGCCCCGGAGCACAGGAGCACCGTTATGTCCGCCAAAGACGGCGGCTACTTCAGCCGGTTGGTTCGTAAGCTGACCAGCGACGTCGAGGATCTCGACGCCGACGACCTGTCCCAGAAATCCGAGGCCGGCGGTGCGCAGCGCGCGTGTGATTGCCGATCGGGTGAAGAGGTGACGGTGCTCGGCAGAATCCGCAGTGTGGAGCTCTGCCCGACCAACGAGGCCGCGACACTGCAGGCCGAGCTGTTCGACGGCACACAGGGTGTGACGCTAATCTGGCTCGGACGCCGCCGGATCCCCGGAATCGAACCCGGGCGAACCATCAAGGTGCGCGGCCGGATGGCCGAACGTGATGGCCAGAAGGTGCTTTACAACCCATATTACGAACTTCAGAGCACTGTGAGTTGATCCCGCATCGTGACTGAACCCGCCAGCGGCGAACCGAAGAAGACCGGGGAAGAGCCGGACGGCGAAAAGCCCCAGCCGACCCTGTTGGAACAGATGGGTGGGCTGTCGGGGCTGTTCTACTCCTCACTGCCGGTCATCGTGTTCGTGATCGCGAACTCCATCTTCGGCCTCACGGTGGGTATCTGGGCGGCGGTCGGCAGCGCGGTGGCGATCACCGTGCTGCGGATCGTGCGCAAGGAGCCGCTGCAGCCCGCCATCTCCGGATTCTTCGGGGTGGCGATCGCGGCGTTCATCGCCTACCGGACAGGCTCGGCCAAGGGCTTCTTCCTGTTCGGTATCTGGACGAGCCTGGTCTACTTCGGTGTCTTCGTGCTCTCGATCGTCGTCCGCTGGCCGCTCGCCGGCGTGGTGTGGAACGCGCTCAACGGCAGCGGCCACGCCTGGCGCAAGGACAAGAAGTCGCTGATCGCCTATTCGATCGCGACCGGTGCCATGGCGCTGATCTTCGGCGCCCGGTTCGTCGTGCAACGCTGGCTCTACGACGAGGACTACACCGGCTGGCTGGCCTTCGCGAAGATCGCGATGGGCTACCCGCTGTACGCGCTCGGCCTGCTCACCGTCGTCTGGGCGGTGCGGCGGTCGGACAAGCACCTCAAGGCGCAGGCCGAGGAGGAGCCTCCCAAGGAGACCGACGCCGAGGTCGAGGCCCGCCTGCGGGAGAAGTACGCGCAAGCGCCCGCCGTGGAGAACTAGACGCGCTCGTCAAGACCCCGATGCTATGAACGGCCCGTTACTTGCGAAATTTGCAAGTAACGGGCCGTTCATAGCATCGGCGAGTGAGGTGACCGGGCCGCTCAGTACCCGAGTGCCGTCCGGATCTCCGGTTCCACGTCCGAGGTGGCCACGAACAGCAGCTCGTCGCCCGGCTCCAGCGGGTCTTCCGGCTGCGGCACGATCACGCGGTCACCGCGCAGGATCGTCACCAGGGCCGCGTCACGCGGCAGGTTGATCTCGCTGACCGCCTTGCCCGCGAGCGGCGTCTCCTCCGGGAGGGTGAGTTCGACGAGGTTCGCCTGGCTCTGCCGGAAGGTCATCAGCCGCACGAGATCGCCGACACTGACCGCCTCTTCGACCATCGCCGCGAGCATCCGCGGTGTCGACACGGCGACATCGACGCCCCAGGCGTCGTTGAACAGCCATTCGTTGGCGGGGTTGTTCACCCGCGCCACCACCCGGCGCACCGCGAACTCGGTCTTCGCCAGCAGCGACACCACCAGGTTCGCCTTGTCGTCACCGGTCGCGGCGATCACGACGTCGCACTGCTCGATGCCCGACTCTTCGAGGATCGACACCTCGCAGGCGTCACCCAGCACCCAGTCCGCCTGTTCGACGGTGTGCGGCTCGAACTGGTCGGCCTCGCGCTCGATGAGCATCACCTGGTGGCGCCCGTCGATCAGTTCCGCGGCGATCGACCGGCCCACCGCGCCGGCACCGGCAATCGCGACCCGCATCAGTTCTCCTCTTCCGGTTCGCGAGCGGCGACGCTGGTCACTTCGCTGACGGTGCCCGACTTCGCCGCGACGTAGACGACGTCATCGGCTTGGATCACGGACTTGGCGTCGGGCAGCACGGCGGTGCCGAACCGCATGATGAACGCGACCCGCGCGCCCGAGGTGTCCTGCAGTTCGCGCACGCTGCGCCCGAACCACCCCTCGTGCAGCGGGAGTTGCAGGAGCGCGACGTTGCCCGACGGGTCTCGCCATTCGGAGGCGACGCCGTCGGGAAGCAGGGTGCGGAGGAACCGGTCGGTCGTCCAAGGGACGGTCGCCACGGTCGGGATGCCGAGCCGTTCGTAGACCGCCGCGCGCTTGTGGTCGTAGATCCTGGCGACGACCTTGTCGATGCCGAAGTTCTCCCTGGCCACCCGCGCGGAGATGATGTTGGAGTTGTCACCGCTGGACACCGCCGCGAAGGCACCCGCGCGTTCGATCCCGGCCTCGATCAGCACCTTCCGGTCGAATCCGACGCCGACCACCTGCTGACCGTGGAAATCACTGCCGAGCCGCCGGAACGCCTGCCGGGTCTTGTCGATGATGGCGACGTCGTGCCCCAGCCGCTCCAGCGCCGCGGCCAGGGATGCGCCGACCCGGCCGCATCCCATGATCACCACGTGCACGCCCTGCCTCCTTAGTTCTCGGACGTTCACCCGTCCGCAGGTACCCAGACATACCAGCGCCGAACCTACCGTGAGGAGCGACCGTTAGTCTTCTGCGGTGTCGAAGTTCCCCACCGTATTGAAGAGGCTGGTCCTCGGGCGCCCGTTCCGTAGTGATCGCCTCGGTCATACGTTGCTTCCCAAGCGCATCGCGCTGCCGGTTTTTGCCTCCGACGCGCTGTCAAGCGTCGCGTACGCGCCCGAAGAGATCTTTCTGACCCTCAGCGTCGCAGGCCTGTCCGCCTACGCTTTCGCGCCCTGGGTCGGGGTGGCCGTCGCGCTGGTCATGCTGGTCGTGGTCGCGTCCTATCGGCAGAACGTGCACGCCTACCCCAGCGGCGGCGGGGATTACGAGGTCGCCAACACCAACCTGGGCGGCAAGTTCGGTCTCACCGTGGCCAGCGCGCTGCTGGTCGACTACGTGCTCACGGTGGCGGTGTCGACGTCGGCCGGGGTGGCGAACATCGGTTCGGCCCTGCCGTGGGTGGCGCAGCACAAGGTGATCGTCGCGGTCGCCATCGTCGTCGTGCTGACCGCGCTGAACCTGCGCGGGGTGCGTGAATCGGGCCGAGCGTTCGCGATCCCGACCTACGGGTTCATCCTCGGCATTTTCGGCATGGTGGTCTGGGGCCTGATCGAGGCGGCCTCCGGCGCCGACATGCGGGCCGAGAGTGCCGGGTTCGAATTGCACGAAGAAGCCTCTTTGACCGGTTTCGCGTTCTTCTTCCTGCTGTTGCGGACGTTCTCCTCCGGCGCGGCGGCGCTGACCGGGGTCGAGGCGATCAGCAACGGTGTCCCGGCGTTCCAGAAACCGAAGTCGAAGAACGCGGCCACCACGCTGCTGCTGATGGGGGTGCTCGCGGTGACGATGCTGATCGGCATCATCACGCTGGCGATCATCACCGAAGTCAAGTTCGCCGAGCATCCGGCGACCCAGCTCACGGGCACTCCGGCGGGTTACGAGCAGAAGACCATCGTCGCGCAGATCGCGCAGGCGGTGTTCGCCGACTTCACCCCGGCGTTCTACTACATCTCCTTCGTCACCGGCATCATCCTGCTGCTGGCGGCGAACACCGCGTTCAACGGCTTCCCGGTGCTCGGGTCGATTCTCGCCCAGGACCGCTATCTGCCGCGCCAGTTGCACACCCGTGGTGACCGGCTGGCCTTCTCCAACGGCATCCTGTTCCTCTCAACCTTCGCGCTGGTCCTGATCATCGCGTTCGACGCCGAGGTCACGAAGCTCATCCAGCTCTACATCGTGGGTGTGTTCGTCTCCTTCACGATCAGCCAGCTGGGCATGATCCGCCACTGGAACCGCTTGCTGACCAGGGAAACCGAGCCGGCGGTGCGGCGGCGGATGCGACGTTCGCAGACGGTCAACGCGATCGGTTTCACCCTGACCGGCACCGTGCTGATCATCGTGCTGATCACGAAGTTCCTGCTCGGCGCCTGGATCGCGATCGCGGCGATGGTGGCGATCTACGGCCTGATGACCGCGATCCGCAAGCATTACGACCGGGTCGCCGAGGAATTGCGCGAAATGGAGCGGAAGCCGGTCGTATTGCCTTCGCGTAATCATGCGATCGTGCTGATTTCGAAGCTGCACCTGCCGACGTTGCGCGCGCTTTCCTATGCGAAGGCCGTGCGGCCGGACGTCCTCGAAGCCGTCACCGTGAACGTCGACGACATGGAGACGCGCAAACTCGTGCAGGAATGGGACGACCACAATTTCAAGGTGCCGCTGAAGGTGATCGAATCGCCGTATCGCGAGATCACCAAACCGGTGCTGGACTACGTGAAGCGCGTGCGCGGGGACAACCCGCGCAATGTGGTGACCGTGTTCATCCCGGAGTACGTCGTCGGGCACTGGTGGGAACAGGTGCTGCACAATCAGAGCGCGTTGCGGCTCAAAGGACGCCTGCTGTTCCAGCCCGGGGTCATGGTGACCAGCGTGCCGTGGCAGCTCGAATCCTCGGAAAAGGCGATCAAGCGCGACCGGAAGGCGCGCCCGGCGGCGGGCGACGTCCGCCGCGGGTTCTCACCCGTCGCCAAGCAGCCGAAGACCACCGTCGTCGAACCCAAGACCAAGACCAAGACCAAGGAAAAATCTGAATGACTGTGGACGCGTCGACCGGCACCTGGCTCGGACGGACGATCGAACTCGAGGTCGGCGCGGTCGCGCACGGCGGGCACTGCGTCGCGCGGGCGGAGGGACGGGTCGTGTTCGTGCGGCACGCGCTGCCCGGCGAACGGGTCCTGGCTTCGATCACCGATGACAAGGGCGGTTCGTTCTGCCGCGCCGACGCCGTCGAGGTCATCGAGGCTTCGCCGGAACGCGTGGAGCCGCCGTGCCCGCTCGCCGCGCCGGGGGAGTGCGGCGGCTGCGACTGGCAGCACGCGTCCCCCGGGTACCAGCGTGAACTCAAGGCGACGGTGGTCGCGGAGCAGCTGAAGAGGCTGGCCGGGATCGAGCGCGAGGTCGTCGTCGAAGCACTCGACGGCGGGCCGCTGGACTGGCGCAGCCGGGTCCGCCTCGTCGCGGGGAAGGACGGCCGCGCGGGTTTCCGGGCGAACCACAGCCATCGCGTGGTCCCGATCGACGACTGCCCGATCACCGTTCCGGGCGCGCTCGAGGACGTGGTCTCGCGGAAGTGGCGTCCCGGCTCGGAAATCGAGGTCACCAAGGACGGTGACGGCAACGTGCACCTGCGGGACCTCTCGACGGTGCACGGGAAGACCAAGCCGCGGCAGCTGACGGGCGGGCTCGCCGTGCAGCACGCGGCCGGTCGCGACTGGCGGTTCGACGCCCACGGTTTCTGGCAGGTGCACCCGGCCGCCGCGGACACGCTCGCCTCCGTCGTCGCCGAATGGGCCGAAGCCCCGCGCGACGGTGTGGCCTGGGACCTCTACGCCGGTGTCGGCCTCTTCGCCTCGGTGCTCGCCGAGCAGGTCGGCCCGGGCGGGCGGGTCCTGGCCGTGGAATCCGGCCGCCGCGCGGTCTCCGACGGCGAAGAGAACCTCGCCGACCTGCCGCAGATCCGCTGGCGCTCGGGCCGTGTCGAGCACCTGCTGGCCGACGCCCCGAAGCCGGTCGACGTCGTCGTCCTCGACCCGCCCCGCAAGGGCGCGGGCAAGGCCGTCGTCGAGTCCATTGTGGAGGGATCGCCGGACCGGATCGTCTACGTCGCCTGCGACCCGGCGGCACTGGCCCGCGACATCGCCCTGTTCGCCGGGCACGGCTACGGCCTCAGCGCCCTGCGCGCCTTCGACGCCTTCCCGATGACGCAGCACGTCGAATGCGTTGCGTTGCTGCAATAGTCGCGCATTTGTAGACCATCGGAATGGATATCGCGGCGAATTCGCGGACAGGCGTCAGGTGAGCTTGTCCGGGCGCTGAGTGCTGGCTAACTTGATTCTCGTGGTGACGAGGAAAAGTGGGTCGGCGAGGTCGTGAGTGGCATTCGAATCATGGACCACATCGCGCTTCCTCCGGGAGTCAAAGCCGAGGAATTCGTTTATCGGAACGGTAAGAAACAGATCATCTACACGGCGCCGTATCCATCCGAGGGTCCGGTGTTCGTGCGGGACACGCTGGGGCGGCCGGCGTGGATGTTCATGTACGCCCATTTCGTCTTCACCTGGGCGGAAGGCGCGGTCCACGTACAGGTCAGTCACGGCACGCTGAGTGGATCGAAGATGCTGCTGTGGAAGAGCGTCAAGATCGCCGCGTCCTGGTCGGGGCCCGCGCTGGCGGAGTTCGGCACGGCGTGGGCCTTGGAGCAGGTCGCGAGTCCTTGCCGTGCAGGCGGCGGTTCCGCGTGATCAGACGGACGACTCGCGTGATCAGACGGACGACTCGCGTGATCAGACGGACGACTCGCGTGTTTGGACGGACGACACGCCTCGCGGCTGGATTCCACCCCGTGTCGTCCGTCTGGACACGCTCGCCGTCCGTCCGGACACGCGTGTCGTCCCCGCAGTCACGCGAAACCGCCGTCCGCGCACCGGCCAGCAGAACCACACTCTTGACCCTGACGACCCGAATCACTCACGACGCGCCTTCTGTACCGGACATGGGGCGGCCCAGTAGCGCACTGGCGACGGATTCGATGTGCGGCGCCAGATCTTCGGTCGTCGCCTCGGTGATGGCGGGGGTGCCGACGACGGAGCGGAGGATGCCGATGCCGAGCAGCCAGGCGCTCAGCAGTTCGCTGCGCAATTGGTCGTCCGGGCCCGTCGCCATTTCCCGGAGAACGTCGACGTAGTGGTTGCAGACCTCTTCGCGCATCCGCTCGCGGGTGCTTTCGTGGCCGGACGAGCGCAGCATCGCGACCAGGGGGTGCTCCCCGCCGAACCGCGTCCAGTCCTGGAACACCACCGAGCGCATCATCCGCGCGACCATTTCCTCCGGCGGGCCGTCCAGGAGGGGGGAGGGGTCGCCGGACGCGGTGGCCTCGTCGAAGAGACGTTGCTTCGAGCCGAAATACCGGAAGATCAACGTCGGGTCGACGTCGGCGTCGCGGGCGACGTCGCGCATCCCGGTCGCGTCGAAGCCATCGCGGGCGAAGCGGAGGCGTGCCGCTTCGAGGAGTCGTTCCCTGGTGGCCTCGCGGTCGCGTTTCTGCTTGCCCGTCACTGTTCTCCCTGAAGTCATCGCTCGTTGACATAGTACCCGAGGACGGCTAGCTTCGAATAAGTCACCAGTCGATGACTTATGGGGTGCGGACATGAAGAACTTGGTCGTGGCAGGCGGAACCGCGGGAATGGGGCTCGGCCTGGCCCGTCATTACCTGCGCGAGGGCGCCCACGTGACCGTCATCGGGAGGGACGCCGAGAAGGGCCGTCGCTTCCTTGGCGAAGCGGGGGAGCGCGGCGCGTTCATCCAGGCCGATCTGACCGTGGTCGCCGAGAACAAGCGGGTCATCGAGGAGGTCAAGGCCCGTCACGCATCCCTCGACGGACTCGTGAACACCGCGATGCGCCACTTCTCGCGCCGGGTGGAGACGGTCGACGGCTTCGAGGGAACGTTCTCGCTCTACTACGTCAGCAGATTCGTGCTCGCCTACGGGCTCACCGAACTGCTGGAGAAGGGGACCGACCCGGTCATCGTCAACGTCGGCGGAGTCGGCGTGACGAAGGGAAGGATCCCTTGGGACGACTTGAGTTTGAAGCAGGGCTACAGCGGTATCAAGGCGGTGCTCCAGGCCGGGCGGGCGACCGATCTGCTCGGTGTCGCGTACGCGGCGAATCATGTGGGCGGGCGCACGCGCTACCTGCTGCACCATCCCGGATTCACCGACAGTGGCTCGGATTCGCTGGCACAGCCGGTGAAAACGATCGTCAAGGTGCTGGCCAGGTTCTTCGCGCAGCCCGTGGAGAAGAGCATCCAGCCGATCATCGAGCTGATGGACACTCCCGGTGCGGGCGGGCTCCTCGCCTACGACAGGCGGGATCCGGTGGACCTATCACTGTCCACACTGGACCCCGCCGCTCGCCGGCTCTATGAGCTGACCGAACACGTGCTCTAGCCGCGCGCGTCCTCTTTGAGCATGTCCGCGCATTTCTCGCCGATCGCCATGGTCGTGATGCACGGGTTGACCGCGACCAGGAAGGGCATCGCCGAACCGTCGGCGACCCGCAGCCCCTCGACCCCGCGCACCCGCAGGCGGGCGTCCAGCACGGCGAGCGGGTCGCCGTCGCCACCCATTTTCGAGGTGCACGAAGGGTGATAGACGGTGTTGTGCGTCTTGCGCAGGTAGTCGGCGATCTCGTCGTCGGTCTTGACGTCCTTGCCCGGCGCCAGTTCGATGCCCGCCCATTCGTCCAGCGCGGGCTGTTCGGCGATCTTGCGCGCCAGTTTGATCCCGTAGGTCATCACGCGCATGTCGTGCGAGTCGCTGAAATACCGGGGATCGACCTTCGGCTTGTCCCGGTAGTCCCGGCTGCGCAGCCGCACTGTCCCGGTGGACCGGCTCCGCGTGACGTTCGGTGTCAGGCAGAAGCCGTTCTCCGTCGTCGGGTATCCCTGCCGCAGGGTGTTCATGTCGAACGGCACGGAACCGTAGTGGAACATCAGATCCGGCCGGTCGAGGCCTTCCTCGGTGGTGGTGAAGATGCCGATTTCCCACCACTGCGTGGATTCGGTGACCATCGGCTGCAGCGCGTCCCATTGGATCACGCCTTCCGGGTGGTCCTGCAGGTTCTCACCGACACCGGGGGAGTCGACGAGCACGTCCACGCCGACGTCGCGCAGGTGCGCGGCCGGGCCGATCCCGGACAGCATCAGGAGTTTCGGGGTGTCGATCGCGCCGGAGGAGAGGATCACCTCACGCCGGGCACGCAACTTCACGCCGTGGATCAGGTCGTCGGCCAGGTATTCCGCACCGGTGCAGCGTTTACCGTCGAACAGCAGCCGCCGGACCCGGGCGCCGGTGATGATCTCCAGATTCGGCCGGCTACCGATGATCGGGTGCAGATAGGACACCGACGCCGACGACCGCGTGCCGTCCTCGCGCGCGTTGATCTGGAACCAGTTCGCGCCGTGGGTGACGGTCTTGCCCGAGTTGAATTCGGTGGTCGGGATGCCGGCCTGCTGACAGGCTTGCAGCAGTGCGACGCCGGTCGGGTCGTGCGGCGGTACCGAGCGGATCGTCACCGGGCCCGACCGGCCGTGGTGGTCGCCGGGGCCGTCGTTGGTCTCGAGCCGTTGGTACAGCGGGAAGATGTCTTCGGCCGACCAGCCGGGCAGGCCGAGCGACGACCATTCGTCGAGGTCCTCCGCGGGCGCCCAGAACGCGATGCACGAGTTGTGCGACGAACAACCGCCGAGCACCCGCGCCCGGGCGTGGCGCAGGAAGGAGTTCCCGGAATCCTGCGGCTCGACCAGATAATCCCAGTCGTAGCCGGATTCCAGCAGGCCCATCCATTTCGTGAGCTCCAGCACCGCCGGGTCGTCCACATCGGACGGTCCCGCCTCCAGCAGTGCCACGGTGACGTCCGGATCCTCCGAGAGTCTCGCCGCGACGACCGACCCAGCGGTCCCGCCGCCGACGACGATGTAGTCGAACTCTCCGGTCACTGTGCGGCCTCCTCGGGATTTGCTTCAGCGGCGTGATCGGCCAGGACGCCGCTCTTGTGCCGCAGGACGAACCAGTAGTACGCGAAACCGATGACCGCGACGGCGACGACGAACAGCACGGCGCCCCATTCGAGGTACCAGTGGTAGGGCTCGGTGGCGTTGTAGACCTCGCGGCGCGGCCAGGCCAGGTTGACCACGATCGCACCGCCCCAGAGCACGCCGAGGATGTTGACCGGCAGGCCCAGCTTGCCGAGGGAGAAGTACTTGGCGCCCGGCACCTTCGGCGGCGGCCATTCCCCGCGCAGCCGCTTGATCAGCATCGGGATGGTGACCAGCAGGTAGGCCAGGTAGATCATGATGATGCCGATACTGGTGATCACCGTGAAGATCTGCGGCTGGCCGACGTTGACCACCAGGATCAGGATCGCGATGACACCCGAGACGATCGCGGGGATCACCGGCGTCTTCGTCTTCGGCGACACCTTCGCCAGATGCTTTCCGGCGGGCAGGTTGTTGTCCCGGCCCATCGCGAACATCATCCGGATCGACGCGGACTGCACGGCCAGGTTGCACACGGTGATAGCGATGACCACGGCCAGCAGGAAGATCGTGCCGACGGTGCTGCCGAGCACGTCGAGGACGATGAACTGCAGGCCGCCGGTGGCGATCTCCGGGTTGTTGATGTCGCTCACGGCCATCAGCGCGAGGATGAGGATGAGCCCGCCGATGACGAACGACGCGATGAGCGCGCGCATGATCGCCTTGGGCGCGTTCTTGCGCGGGTCGTGGGATTCCTCACCGAGCGAGCTGGCCGTGTCGAAGCCGTACATGACGTAGGTCGACGCGAGCGAGGCGACCAGGAAGGCGCCGAAATAGCCCCAAGGCTGGTCGGCGCCGGTGTTGTTGGTCTGCATCACGACTTCGGGACCCCGGGTGATGTTCACCGCGAGCGCGACGATCAGCAGGACCGCGGCGACCAGTTCGATGAACACGCCCGCGCTGTTGATCCGGGCCATCAGCTTGACGCCCCAGGCGTTCACCAGCGTGGTGAACAGGATCAGGACGGTGCCGAGGATGACCGCGTTCAGCGCGCTGTCGTCGGAGAAGGAGAAGAACGACCAGATCTGGGGGAGCGTGATCTGGTACGCCAGCGCGACCGCGGCGATGGTGACGATCGACGCGGTGAGCATCATCCAGCCCGCCAGCCAGGCCACATGGGGGCTGCCGAGCCGTTTCGACCAGTTGTAGATCGACCCGGCGACCGGATAGTGCGCGGCCAGTTCGGCGAACGACAGCGCCACCATCAGCTGGCCGACGAACACCATCGGCCACGACCACCAGTACGCGGGCCCGCCGAAGCTGAAGCCGAAGTAGAACAGCTGGAAGGTCCCGGTCAGGATCGAGATGTAGCTGATCCCGGCGGCGAAGGTGTGGAAGTTCCCGAGGGACCTTTCGAGCTCCTGTTTGTAGCCGAAACCGGCGAGGCCGTCGTCGGAAGGAGTACTCATCGGCACTTTCCCCTTCGTCAAGCCGGCTCCCCGGAGAACCAGCGCTGAGGTGCGGGCCGGAGGTTCTGGTAGATGTGCTTCGCCTCCGTGTACTCCGCCAGACCGGTCGGGCCCAGTTCGCGCCCGAACCCGGATTGCTTGTATCCGCCCCATTCCGCCTGCGGCAGGTACGGGTGGAAGTCGTTGATCCAGATCGTGCCGTGCCGCAGCCGGTTCGCGACCCGCTGCGCGCGGGAGGCGTCGGAGGTGAACACCGCGCCGGCCAGGCCGTAGTGCGTGTCGTTGGCGATGCGGACGGCGTCGTCCTCGTCGGTGAAGGTCTCGACGGTGAGCACCGGGCCGAACGATTCGTCGACGACGGCGCTGCTGCCCTGCTTCACGTTGTCGAGGATGGTCGGCAGGTAGTAGTGCCCCTTCGCGAGCTCGCGATCGTCGGGGCGTTTGCCGCCGGTGCGCAGGACGGCGCCCTCGTCGAGGGCGGCGGCGACGTAGCGTTCGATCTTTTCCAAATGGGCGGCCGAGATCAGCGGGCCGGTTTCAGCCTTTGGGTCGAAAGGTCCACCCAGTCGGATCAGTTCGGCGCGGCGGACGAGTTCGTCGACGAATTCGTCGTGCCACTCCTGCTGGACGATCAGCCGCGTACCCGCCGAACAGACCTGCCCGGAGTGCAGGAACACCGCGGTCAGGGCGTAGTCGACCGCGGTGTCGAAGTCGGAATCGGCGAAGACGACGTTCGGGTTCTTCCCGCCGAGTTCGAGGGCGACCTTCTTGACCGTGGCCGCGGCGGACGCGGCGATGATCTTGCCGGTCGCGAGGCCGCCGGTGAAGGACACCATGTCGACGTCGGGATGTTCGGACAGCAGGGCTCCGGCCTGGGCGCCGGCGCCGAGCACGAGGTTGGCGACGCCGCCGGGCAGCCCCGCCTCGGTCAGCAGCTTCATCAGCAGGATCGAGGTGTGCGGCGTCAGCTCGCTGGGCTTGAGGACGAACGTGTTGCCCGCCGCGAGCGCCGGCGCGACCTTCCAGATGGTCTGCAGGAGCGGATAGTTCCACGGCGTGATCAGCCCGCAGACGCCGACCGGCTCGTGCACGATCCGGCTGAACGCGTCCGGGTCGCCGGTGTCGACCACGCGGCCGGCGTCGTTCCCGGCGAGTTTGCCGAAGTAGCGCAGGCACGCGGCGATGTCGGCCATGTCGTACTTGCTCTCCACCAGCCGTTTCCCGGTGTCGAGCGACTCGGCGCGGGCGAAGATCTCGGCGTCGCGATCGAGCAGGTCGGCGACCTTCAGCAGCAGCGCGCCACGCTCGGGCGCGGATGTGTTCGGCCAGGGTCCGGTGTCGAAGGCCTTCCGGGCGGCGGCGATGGCCGCTTCGGTGTCCTCACGGGTGCCCTCGGCGACCTCCGCCACCAGCGAGCCGTCCGCGGGACAGCGGATCTCCCTGCGACCGCGGCCGACCGCGTCGACCCATTCGCCACCGATGAAAAAGTCCGCCATCAAGCCCTCCGAACCGGCTCCTGCTCAACCGTCGATCAGGGATTATCGCGGGCACGGCACGTGACCGCTACTTGGCAAACGAGACCATGTTCACACCCGTGGGTGGCGAGTGGTGATTTTCTTACCTGTGACTCGTGACGCGGTGGCGGGGAGGCTCTCAGGTGCCCTCCGTAGACTGGTCGGAACGGCGGAAGAGGAATCAGGCGAGGTGGGAGAGTGACGTTGCTCGAGTCCGTGCACGGACCGGCCGACTTGAAGCGGATGAACCAGGAGCAGCTCGGTGAGCTGGCCTCGGAGATCCGGGACTTCCTGGTCGAAAAGGTCCGTCTGGCCGGTGGGCATCTCGGCCCCAACCTCGGCGTCGTCGAGCTCACGATGGCGCTGCACCGGGTCTTCGACTCGCCGAGCGACGCCATCGTGTGGGACGTCGGTCACCAGGCCTATGTGCACAAGATCGTCACGGGGCGCCATGAGGGCTTCGGCAAACTCCGTCAGCTCGGGGGCCTCACCGGCTACCCGGCGCGCGGCGAGAGCGAGCACGACCTCGTGGAGAACAGCCACGCCTCGACGGCGTTGTCCTATGTGGACGGTCTGGCGAAGGCGTTCGAACTCGGCGGGGGCGGCAGGCACGCGATCGCCGTCGTCGGTGACGGCGCGCTGACCGGCGGGATGTGCTGGGAGGCGCTCAACAACATCGCCGCGAACCCGCGCCGCCCGGTCGTCATCGTCATCAACGACAACGGCCGGTCCTACTCGCCGACCATCGGCGGCGTCGCCGACCACTTGGCTTCGCTGCGGCTGAAGCCGGGTTACGAGCGCGTGCTGGACCGCGGCAAGGAAATGCTGCGGCACACCCCCATCGTCGGCAAGCCGATCTACGCGGCGCTGCACGCGGCGAAGGCGGGCCTCAAGGACGCGCTGAGCCCGCAGATGATGTTCTCCGACCTGGGCCTGAAATACCTCGGCCCGGTCGACGGACACGACCTCGTGGCGCTGGAAAAGGCTTTCCAGAGTGCGCGCGACTTCGGCGGCGCGGTCATCGTGCACGTGGTCACCGAGAAGGGCCACGGCTACGAGCCCGCCGTGACCAACCAGGCCGACCAGATGCACCAGACCGACCCGATCGACCCGGAGACCGGCCTGCCGCCGGTCAAGGGGCCGAGCTGGACCGGCGTCTTCGCCGACGAACTGGTCAAGATCGGCGCCGACCGCGAGGACGTCGTCGCGATCACCGCGGCCATGCTGCGCTCGACCGGGCTGCACAAGTTCGCCGAGGCCTACCCGGATCGCTGGTACGACGTCGGGATCGCCGAGCAGCACGCGGTGACCTCGGCCGCCGGGCTCGCGATGGGCGGGAAACACCCGGTCGTCGCGGTCTACTCGACCTTCTTGAACAGGGCCTTCGACCAGCTCCTGATGGACGTCGCGCTGCACCGCCAGCCGGTGACGCTGGTGCTGGACCGCGCCGGGATCACCGGGCCGGACGGGCCGAGCCACCACGGCATGTGGGACCTCTCGCTGCTGGGCATGGTGCCGGGGATGCGGGTCGCCGCGCCGCGGGACGCCGGCACGCTGCGCGAGGAACTGCGCGAGGCCGTCGCCGTCGAGGACGGGCCGACCGCGCTGCGGTTCTCCAAGGGCGGCGTGATCGACTCCGTCCCCGCCGTCGAACGCGTCGGCGTGGTGGACGTGCTGCGCAAACCGTCCGGTGACGCCGACGTGCTGCTCGTCGCCGTGGGCGCCTTCGCGATGCTCGGGCTCGCCGCCGCGGACAGGCTCGCGGATCAGGGCATCGGCGTGACCGTGGTGGACCCGCGCTGGGTCGTTCCGGCGCCCGCCGAACTGGTCGCGCTGGCCGAACAGCACAAACTCGTCGTCAGCGTCGAGGACAGCGGCCGCCACGGCGGGTTCGGATCCGCGCTGGCCGCGCTGTTCCGCGACGCCGAATGCGACGTCCCGCTGCGCGACCTCGCCGTACCGCAGGTGTTCCACGAGCACGGCTCGCGCGAGGAGGTGCTGGCCCGCATCGGCCTCACCGCGCAGGACGTCGCGCGCCGGGTCACCGAATGGTCCGCGAACCTGGCGAGCCGGACGCCCGCTCCGGAGGACACGCACCGCTGAGTTCAGTGCTATGAACGGCCCGTTACTTGCAAATTTTGCAAGTAACGGGCCGTTCATAGCGCGCGTTACGCCCGCCAGACGGTGCCTCGCCGCTCGTACTCCAGCACGATTTCGGCCCGCTGGGCGGCCTGGGCGCCCAGGAACCGTTCGATGAGCCAGAGCGACACGTCCAGCCCGGACGTGATCCCGCCGCCGGTGATCAGGTCGCCGTCGTCGACAACGCGCGCGTGGATCACCTTCGCGCCCTGAGCGGCCAGGTCCGCCTTCGCGCCGCTGTGCGTGGTCGCGTTCCGGCCCTTCGTCAGGCCCGCCGCGGACAGCACCATCGTGCCGGTGCAGATCCCGACCGGCAGCGCCCGCGAAGACGCGAGCCGCCGCAGGAAGCCCTGATCGGAGATCAGCCGGTGCACGCCGGGTCCGGTGCGGTCGGTGTAACCGCCGCCTGGCACCACGAGGACGTCGGCCTCGCCCGGCGACCAGCCACGCGCGACTTCGACGGTCGTGCCGTACGTGCAGCGCACGGTTCCAGGCGGCCCCGCGGTCACGAGCGAAGAATGAACAGCGCCGCCGGTGAGTTTCCCGGCCAGCCCCAGTACCTCGACGGGCGCGGCGAAATCCTGTTCCTCCACGCCGTCGTACATCAGGATCTGGACTCGCAAGGACGAACCCGCCGAACCCGCCGAGACCGCCGAGGCCGAGGGCACGGTGACTCCGGCGGCGAGACCGGCGGACAAGGCTGAAGCGCGCAGAAAAGTTCGACGCTGCAAGACGACCTCCCAGGTGATGTAACCCAGTGGTCGTACGGAAACCGTGTCAGGTTCCCGTGATCCGGGCGACCGCGCGGACGACGAGGTCGCGGTTCGCGGCGGGGGAGGAGAACCCCAGGATCGACAGGTGCACGACGAGGCTCAGCAGTTCCTCGGCGTCGAAGTGGTCCGGTACGGTCCCGGCGCGCTGCGCGTTCTGGATCGCGGTGACCTTGTCCGCGTGCGCCCGCACCTCGGCCTCCGGCATCGCGTCGAAGCCCTGCTCCAGGCGGAGCCAGCCCATGAGCCGCAGCACCTCGGGGTGTTCGAGGTAGCGGTCGAACAGCTTTCCCGCGTAGCCGGGGAGATCGTCCGGGGTGATCGGAAGGGATCTGATGGCGAGGTCCACCTGCTCCTGGACGACCATCTCGAAAAGGTATTCCTTGCTGCAGAAATAGGTGTAGATCAGGGCCTTGTTGGCGCCGGCGTTCTTCGCGATGCGATCCACCCGCGCGCCGGCGATGCCGTACGTCGCGAACTCCTGCGTCGCCGCCGCCAGCAGTCTCCGCTTCGTCGCTTCCTTGTCCCTGACCATGTCCCCGAGTCTAACTAACTGGTTGGTTGACAGCTAGTCCGGTCTCGTGGCAACCTGAGTTGGCAACCAACTGGTTAGTTAGGAGATCGACATGAAGGTCGCACTGGTCACGGGAGCCTCCTCGGGAATCGGCGAGTCGACGGCGCTCGCCCTGCAGGACGCGGGCTACACCGTCTACGGCGCCGCCCGGCGCGTCGACCGGATGGCCGGGCTCGCCGAGCGCGGCGTCAAGATCCTGAAGATGGACGTCACCGACGACGCCTCGATGGTCGCGGGCATCGAGCAGATCATCGGGGAGTCCGGCCGCATCGACGTCCTGGTCAACAACGCCGGCTACGGCTCCTACGGCGCTTTCGAGGACGTGCCGCTGTCGGAAGGCAAGTACCAGTTCGAGGTCAACGTGTTCGGCCTCGCGCGCCTGGTCCAGCTGACCACGCCGCATATGCGCGAGCAGGGTTCCGGCAAGATCGTGAACATCTCCTCGATCGGCGGCAAGATCTATGAACCGCTCGGCGGCTGGTACCACTCGACGAAGTTCGCGGTCGAAGGCCTGAGCGATTCACTGCGGCTCGAACTCAAGCCGTTCGGCATCGACGTCGTGGTCATCCAGCCCGGCGGTATCAAGACCGAATGGGGTGGCATCGCCGTGGAGAACCTGCTGAAGACCTCCGGCGACACCGCCTACGGGCCGCAGGCGAAAGCGCTCGCGAAGCTCTTCGAGCAGGCTGTACGCGGTTCCGAGCCGAAGGTGATCGCCGACGAGATCGTGAAGGCGGTCCGGGCCCGTCGCCCGAAGACCCGCTACGCCGCGGGGTTCGGGGCCAAGCCGATCCTGTTCGTGCGCCGGATCCTCCCGGACCGCGCCTTCGACGCGATGTTCCTCGGCGCACTCCGCCGCTTCGCCTAAGCGCGCGTGGCGCTGCGCCGGAACTCGCTCGGGTTGACTCCCCGGACCCGTTTGAACGCCGCGCTGAAGCCGAACGGGTCGGAATAGCCCACGGTGCGGGCGATGTCAGCGACGGTCGAGGCCGTCCGCTCGACCAGGAGATCCGCCGCGAGCGTCATCCGCCAGCGGGTGAGGTAGGTCAGCGGCGGTTCGCCCACCAGGTCGGCGAACCGCTTGGCCAGCGTCGACCGCGACACGCCCGTCTGCTCGGCCAGCGAGGCGACCGTCCACGGTGCCGCCGGTTCGGCGTGCAGCAGGCGCAGCGCGTCACCGACCAACGGGTCCCGCTGGGCGGCCCACCAGGCCGGGGGTTCGCCGCCGGGCCGGTCGAACCACTCGCGCAGCGTGCAGACCAGCATCCAGTCCAAGAGCCGGTCGAGGACCACCTGCTGGCCTGGCGTGTCGACGGCGACCTCGGCGGCGAGGTGGCCCAGCACGGCGTCGGGACTGCCTCCGGGGTCCGCGCGCACCACGACGGGCAGCGCGTCCAGCAGCCGGCGGCTGATCTCGCCGCGCACCGGATAGGCGCCGACGATCAGGGTCGTGGCGCCCTCGGCGTTCTCGTCGTGGTCGGCCCAGCCGAGCCGGTGCCGGGTCCCGCCCAGCTCCGGCACCGCGCAGTCCTCGCCGCACGCGATCGGTTCGGCCAGGGTGGCGACCTCGTCGACGAAGGTGAACGTCGCCGGGCCGCGCACGAGGATCGTCTCGCCGGCGCGAAGCGGCTCGGGCGGATGGTGCTCCGGCACGATCCAGCCCGCCCCGGTGAGGACGGTGCACAAGGTGAGCGGTGGGCCGTCCACGAACTCGAGCGCCCACGGCGGGGACAGGGTCGAGCTGCCGAACAACGAGCCGTGGGCTCGTACCCCTCGGATCAGGTCACTGAACGCGTCCACCCTGGCGAGGTTAGACGAATACACAGGCGATCCGGCTTCTTACCCATGGGATCGTCCGAGCCGGTCCGGTTGAATCGGTGTCATGAGTACCGGTTCACTGACCACTGAAGACCTCGAATTCCTCCGGCGTCCCCTGCACGGGTTCCTGTCCGTGGCCGCGGGGCCACTTCCGCCGCAGCCACGGCCGGTGTGGTTCGAGGCCACCGCCGAGGGCATGATCCAGCTGTTCACCGGCGCGGACTCGCTCAACGTGCGGCGACTGAGCCGCGACCCCCGCGCCTCGATCGTCGTCGCCAGTCCGGTGGGTGAACGCGAGCGCTGGGTGTCGGTCGCCGGCGGTGTCACGGTGGAGCCGGACGGGGCACCGGACCTGTGTGCCCGCCTGGCCGCCCGCTACTGGGATCTCGGCGATCAGGCCCGTGCCGACGACCTCGCCGGGATGCTGGAGCTGGACTGGGTCCGGCTCGTCATCCGCCCGGAGACCGTCGGCCGCTACCTCATGTGACCTTGGCGAGCACCACGGGCTGTTCCGCGGCCACGGGACCGTAAACCTCCGGTGGCTCGGGGAAAAGCTTGACCAGCAAAGGAAACGCGATGGCCGCCGTGCACAGCGTCACCACCATGCTGATGTCGACGCCGCCCGCGATGTCCTTGAGCGGCCCGGCGATCATCGGGGTGTTGGCGGTCAGCAGCCCCAGCGTCGTCGCCGGGATCCACGCGGCCATCGCCCGCCAGTTCACCCCGCGGGTGAACCAGTAGCGCCCGCCTTTGCGGCCCTGGTTGAACACCTGGAGGTCGTCCGGATCGTAGAACCCGCGCCGCAGCACGAAACCGATCATCATGATCACCATCCACGGCGAGGTGCACAGGACGATCAGCGTGGCGAAGGCGTTGATGCTCGAAACCATGTCCAGCACGAAGTTGCCGACGAAGATGAAGATCACGCTGAGCGAGCCGATCAGCAACGTCGCTTGCACGCGGCTCAGCTTCACGAAGATCGAACTGAAGTCCAGGCCGGTCCCGTAGAGCGAGGTCGTACCGGTGGACAGCCCGCCGATCAGCGCGACCACGATCAGCGGGATCGCGTACCAGAGCGGCGAAATCGCGGTCAGGCCGGTGATGTAGTCGGCCGGGTCGGCGACCAGGGTCGCGGTGGCGATGCCGAAACCGAACGGCAGCAACGTCGCCAGCTGCGCCAGGAACGGCGCGGCCAAAAGGGAACGGCGGCTGTACCGCGCGGGAATGTAGCGCGTCCAGTCACCGAGAAAGGCGCCGAACGAGATCGGATTCGCCATCGTGGTGAGCGCGGCGAGGATCCAGGTCGGCCAGAAATCGCCGAGGGCGTAGGTGCCGGTGCCGGCGAACCCGGGATCGAACGTGCCGCCGTAGGCCACGATCCCGAGCAGCATGATCGCCGTGCCCAGGACGACGGCCACCCGGTTGACGAGCAGCATGAAGCGGTAGCCGTAGATGCACACGACCAGCGTCGCGATCGCGATGACGCCGTACGCGACGCCGCGCAGCACCTCGCCGCCGTCGAAGCCGAAAAGCCGTTGGGCCGCACCGGCGACGGCGTCGCCGCTGACCCAGACCGAGATGGCGAAGAACGTGATCGCGGTCAGCAGCGAGAGGAACGAGCCGACACAGCGGCCGACGACGCCGAAGTGCGCGCCGGAGGAGACGGCGTTGTTGGTCCGGGTGAGCGGGCCGAACAACGACATCGGCGAGAGCACCAGCGCTCCGACGACCACACCCGCGAAGGTGGCCGCGACCGCCGCCCAGAAGCTCAGTCCGAAGGCGATCGGGAGCGTCCCGAGGATGATGGTGGCGAAGGTGTTCGCACCGCCGAACGCCATCCGGAACAGGTCGCGCGGGCGCGAAGTCTGTTCCTCAGGCGGGATCGGCGCGATGCCGTGCTGCTCGACTTCGGTGATCTTCTCACCCATGGGGACCTCCAAAATACGCAAGTAGTCCTCTGGTCGCGGTAGTCGGCGATACGAACTACCGCGACCAGAGGACTAAACGCGGTCAGGCGAAGCGGGTCATGACGTGCTTCACGCGGGTGTACTCGGCGAAGGAGTAGGACGAGAGGTCCTTGCCGTGACCCGAGTGCCCGAAGCCGCCGTGAGGCATTTCCGCGACCAGCGGCCCGTGGGTGTTGACCCAGACGCAGCCGAAGTCGAGTTCGCCCGAGACGCGGGTCGCGCGTCCGAGGTCGTGGGTCCAGATCGACGACGCCAGTCCGTAGGGGACGCCGTTGGCCAGCCGTACCGCCTCGTCCTCGTCCACAAAGGACTGGACGGTGATGACCGGGCCGAAGATCTCCTCCTGCACGATCTCGTCGTCCTGTTTCAGACCCGAGACCACGGTGGGGGAGAAGAAGAAACCGTGATCACCGGCGGGTGAACCGCCGGTCTCCACGTGGGCGTGCGACGGCAGCCGCTCGATGAGCCCGCGAACCCGGCCGAACTGGGCCTCGCTGTTGAGCGGGCCGAAATCCCGGCCGGGCGCTTGTGCGGCGGCGGCCTTGGTCAGTTCCGCGACGAACTCGTCGTGGATCGCGGCGTCCACCAGTACCCGGCTGCCCGCGGTGCAGTCCTGCCCGGCGTTGTAGAACGCCGCGCCGACGATGCCTTCCGCCGCCTCGGCGAGGTTCACGTCGCCGAAGACCAGCAGCGGCGCGTTCCCGCCGAGTTCCAGGTGCGTGCGCTTGAGATCGGCCGCCGCCACGGTGGCGACGTCGATCCCCGCGCGGGTCGACCCGGTGATCGACACCAGTTCGGTGATCGGGTGCTTCACCAGCGCGCGGCCGGTGTCGCGGTCGCCGCACAGCACGTTGAACGCGCCCTGCGGCAGGAACTCCGACGCGACCTTCGCCAGCAGCACGGCCGTCGACGGCGTGGTCTCCGCGGGTTTGAGGACGACGGTGTTGCCCGCCGCCAGCGCCGGGGCGATCTTCCAGACACCCATCATCAGCGGGTAGTTCCACGGCGCGATCTGCGCGCAGACGCCGACCGGCTCGCGGCGGATCACCGAGGTGTGCCCCGGCGTGTACTCGCCGGCCGCGCTGCCTTCCAGATGCCTTGCCGCGCCGGCGAAGAACCGCAGCGCGCTGACGCACTCCGGGATCTCCTCCTCCAGCACGACGGCGCGGATCTTGCCGGTCTCGCGGATTTCGAGCTCGGCGAACTCCTCCGCGCGGGCCTCGACGGCGTCGGCGATCTTCAGCAGCGCGAGCTGACGCTGGGCGGGCGTGCTTTTGCGCCAGACCTCGAACGCGCGGTCCGCGGCGGCCAGTGCGGCGTCCACATCGGACTGTTCGGAAAGAACGCTGGTGCCGAAGACCTCGCCGGTGGCCGGGTTCACGAGGTCGAGCGTCCGCGAGCCGGCCGCCGATACCTCGGAGCCGTCGACGAAGTTCTGGACTGTGTTTATAGATGAACCCGCGGCCGCGATCGCGTCGACAGGGCGCTCGTTCTCGAGTTCGCTCACGTCGTGCTCCTCGGGCGCCCTGTCACCGCGATAGCGAGGCCTTCGGCCAGGGCGGGTTCAGGCAGCTCCGCCAACTGTGTCTGAGTCATTTCTTCTCCAGGTGGGTAGGCTCGAACATCTTCAGCAGAGCGGGGACGACGACCACCGATGGGCCCGGCGTGCGCAGCGCCTCGGCGAGGTCCTTGCCGACGGTGTCCAAAGAGGACAGCGTCGCGGGAACGCCGAACGACTGCGCCAGCGCGACGAAATCGGGCCGGGCGAGTTCGGTTGCGGTGGACTGGCCGAACGCGCCGGTCAGGTACTCGCGCAGGATGCCGTAGCCGCCGTCGTCGACCACGAGCCAGGTGACGTTCAGGTCGTGCTGCATCGCGGTGGCGAGTTCGGCGATGCCGTACATCGCGCCGCCGTCGCCGGAGACCGCCAGCACCGGGCCGCCGGTCGCGACCGCGCCGCCGAGCGCGCCGGGCAGGCCGTAGCCGAGCCCGCCCGCGCCCTGCGCGGTGTGGATCGGCGAGCCCTCGGGGTTCCACACGGACCAGGCCCAGTAGGCCGCGATCGTCATGTCCCAGAACGTCTGCGTGCCCGCGGGGACCGCCGCGCGGATGTCGTCGATGAGCTTGCGCTCGGTTTCGAGCGGTTGCCCGTCGAGCCGCTCCCGCACCTTGCCGAGCAATTCGGCCACGGCGGCTTCCGCCTTGCCATCGGTCTGATGGAACGGCACCTGCTCGAGAAGTCCTTGCAGGGCAAGGCGGACGTCGGCGTGGATGCCCAGAGCCGGGTAGTTCGACTCAAGCTTCCCGAGGTCGGCCTCGACCTGGATCATCCGCCCGCGCGGGGCGAACTCGCGGTAGTTGCTGGACAGTTCGCCCAGCCCGGAACCCAGCACCAGCAGCACATCCGCGTCCGAAAGGAACTCGGTGCTGTGCCAGTCTTCGAGCCAGGACTGGCCGGACAGCTCGTGGTCCCAGCCGAAGACACCCTTGCCGCCGAACGTCGACAGCACCGGGGCGCGCAAGGCTTCCGCGAGTGCCGTCAGTTCCGCCTGGGCGCCGGATCGCAGCGCGCCGCCACCGGCCAGGATCACCGGCTTCTTCGCCGCACCAAGGAGATTCGCCGCCTCGGCGATCAGCTCGGGCAGCGGGGCGAGCGGTGCCGGTCGCGCCGTCACCGACGTGATCCGCGGCAAGGTGGTCCGCTCCAGCAGGATGTCCTGCGGGATCTCGACCCACACCGGTCCGTACGGCGCGGTCGAGGCCGATTCCCAGGCCGCACGCAGCGCCGTCGGGATCTGGCTGACCGTCCGCACCACGTGCACCGACTTGACGACGTCACGGAAGCTGGCCTGCTGATCGGGCAATTCGTGCAGGTAGCCGTGCCGTCCGCCGCCGAGCCCGGCGACCGGGATCTGGCTGGAGATCCCGAGCACCGGCACCGACGCGGCGCGGGATTCCTGCAGGGAAGCCAAAGTCAGCAGCGCACCAGGGCCGGTCGACACGATCATCGGTGTCACCGGGACCGGGCCTTCGGGATTCGCGGCGAGCCGGGCACGGGCGTGCCCGTCGGCCGCGAACGCCAGGTTGTTCTCCACCCGCGAGCTGATCACGCGCAGGTCGGAGGTGCGCCGCAGGGCCTCGAACAGGCCGAGCGCGTGCTGGCCGGGCAGGCCGAACACGGTGTCCGCGCCGAGCGCACCGAGGGTTTCGACGACGACGTCGCCGCCTATCCGTTCTGTCATTCGCTCTTCCCCAAGCTGAGCAGGCTCACCAGGTCGTAGGCGACGTGGGAGGCCGCGATGGCGGTGATCTCGGCATGATCGTAAGCCGGGGCCAGCTCCACCACATCCGCTCCGATGAGGTTGCAGTCGCGCAGGCCTCGCAGGATCTCCAGCAGTTCGCGGCTGGTCATGCCGCCCGCCTCGGGGGTGCCGGTGCCGGGCGCGTGCGCGGGGTCGAGCACGTCGATGTCGACGGAGATGTAGAGCGGGCGGCCGCCGATGCGCTGGCGCAGCGCGTCGACGGTCTCGGCGACCCCGCGGCGCATGACGTCGCCGGAGGTGACGATGCCGAATCCGAGGCGGCGGTCCTCTTCCAGGTCCCGCTTGCCGTACAGCGGGCCGCGCGTGCCGACGTGAGACAGCGCTTCGGTGTCGAGGAGGCCTTCCTCGGAAGCCCGCCGGAACGGGGTGCCGTGCGTGTACGGCTCGCCGAAGTAGGTGTCCCAGGTGTCGAGGTGCGCGTCGAAGTGCAGCAACGCCACCGGGCCGTGCTTCTTCGCCGCCGCGCGCAGCAGCGGCAACGCGATCGTGTGGTCACCGCCGACGGTCACCAGCCGCGTCCCGTTCGCGGTCAGCGCCTCCGCCTCGTCCTGCAGGGTCTCGATCGCCTCGCCGATGTTGAACGGGTTGAGCGCGATGTCCCCGGCGTCGACCACCTGCGTTTCGGCGAACGGGGAGACGTCGAGTTCCGGGTGGTACGGGCGCAGCAGCCGGCTGACCTCGCGCAGCGCGGCGGGGCCGAACCGCGCGCCGGGGCGGTAGGACACCCCGGCGTCGAACGGCACCCCGACGACGGCGACGTCGGCATGCTCGACCTGATCGATCCGCGGAAGCCTGGCGAAGGTCGCGAAACCGGCGAACCGGGGCACCTTCGCGGAGTCGACGGGTCCGATCGGGTTCTGCACAGGCACGGCTGGTTCTCCTTTTTCTTTCTCTGATGGGAGTTTCAGGACTTCGAGGCAGCGAGTTTCGCCGCCGCTTCTTCTTCGGCGACCGCGCTGCCGTTCAGGCGGCGCGTCCACACGGTGAGGATCTCGTCCGACGTCCGCGGGGTCAGGAAACTGACCAGCAGGTAGACCGCGAGGCTGGAGCCGAGACCCCAGTAGATCGGGCTGTTGGCTTCGACGCCGTCGATGAACATGAACGCGACGACCACGACCGTGCCGACGACCATCGAAGCGAGCGCGCCCTGGCGGGTGCCGCGTTTCCAGGCCAGCCCGCCGATGATCGCGACCAGCAGGCCGCCGACGAGGATGTCGTAGGCGATGGTCAGCGCGTTGACCACGTCGTCGACCACCATGGCGATGCCGATCGCGACGATGCCCAGGACCAGGGTGGTGACGCGGTTCCTGGTGACCTCGTTGAGGGCCTTCTTCAGGCCCAGTTTGGACATCAGGTCCGAGGTGCTGACCGTGGAGCACGCGATGAGCGCGCCGCTCGCGGTCGACATCATCGCGGAGAGGGCCGCCGCGAGCACCAGACCGCGGATACCGGCGGGCAGCTGCTCCTCGACGATGGTGGCGAACGCGTCCTGCGCGCTGGCGAGGCTCGGGTAGAGCGCCTTGGCCGCGGTGCCGATCAGCGCGCCGGCGAGGCCGTAGACCAGGCAGTAGACGCCGGAGATGATGCCGCCGCCGGTGGCGATGCCGGGGGTGCGGGCGGTGAACACGCGCTGCCAGATGTCCTGGCCGATCAGCAACCCGAAGCTGTAGATCAGGAAGTAGGTGAGGATCGTGTCGCCGCCGATGGCGGTGAGTTCGAAGTAGCTCTCGTCCAGCCGCGCTGCCATCCCGTCGAAGCCGCCCGCCGAGACGATCGAGACCGGCAGCAGGATGAACAGGATGCCGATGGTCTTGATGACGAACTGGACGATGTCGGTCAGCGTGATCGACCACATGCCGCCGAGCACCGAGTAGAGCACCACGATCGACCCGCCGATGGCGATCCCGACCCAGCTGGGGACGTTGAACAGGACCTTGAAGATGGTGGCGAACGCCAGCGTCGAGGTGACGGTGAGCATCAGCGTGTAGGCCCACATGACGACGCCGGAGATGGCGCTGGTGGAGCCGCCGTAGCGCAGGTCGAGCATCTCGCCGACGGTGTAGACGCGCAGCTTCACCAGCCGCCGCGCGAACAGCGTGTGCAGGACGAGGATGCCGACGCCGATGGCGATCACGAGCCAGGCGCCGGAGATGCCGTAGGTGTAGCCGAGCTTCACGCCGCCGACCGTCGAAGCGCCGCCGAGGACGACCGCCGACATCGTGCCCGAGTACATGAACCAGCCGAGGCGGCGGCCCGCGACCAGGTAGTCGGACTTGGTCTTGGCCAGCCGCAGGCCGAACCAGCCGACGCCGATCATGCCCGCTATGTAGAGCGCGATCACCGCGTAGTCACCGGCCACGATGTCCTCCTTGCCTTTGTCGTCCGGGTCACCGTAGGTTCGCGCGCTCCTTGAACGACATGGGAGGATTCGTCCAAAGTCATGCAGTAGCGAGGACGAAATGACCCAAATCCACGATCCAGTCGACTCCGATGTGAATGTCCCGTTACGGGCCGTGGTCGGCAACCCGGAACTGGCACTCGACCCGGTCGTGGAGACGCTGCGCCCGGGCGCGCTCGACGCCCCGGTGCGCTGGGCCCACGTCAGCGAGCTGCTGGATCCCGCGCCGTACCTGCTCGGGGCCGAACTGCTGCTCACCGCCGGGGTGAACCTGCCGGTGGAGCCGCGCGAGATCGACCGCTACGTCCGGCGGCTGGCGGGCAGCGGTATCTCGGCGCTGGGGTTCGGGCTCACGCCGGGCGCGTACGAGACGTTGCCG
The DNA here is from genome assembly GCF_046549055.1 of Amycolatopsis sp. lyj-112. Classification (NCBI taxonomy): domain Bacteria; kingdom Bacillati; phylum Actinomycetota; class Actinomycetes; order Pseudonocardiales; family Pseudonocardiaceae; genus Amycolatopsis; species Amycolatopsis sp. lyj-112. The sequence continues at coordinate 988,617 of NZ_JAJPWS010000001.1, forward strand.
CCGCCGCTCCGGAGGGCGTGCGCCGAACACGGCCTGCCGCTGCTGGTGGTCCAGCCCCGGACGCCGTTCCTCGCGATCAGCCGGGCGGTGTCGGTCGCGCTCGCCGAGGCCGGCCAACGGGAACAACGGCGGATCGCGGCCGCCCGGGAGGCTTTGACCAGGGCGGCGGGGGACGGGCTGGGCGAACTGGCGAGCGCGTTGGCCGGACGGCTGCGGGCGTGGGTGGCGCTCGTCGGCGTCGGCGACGTCCTCGCCGCCGACCACGGAGCGCCGTCCCCGCTGCCCGCCGAGGTCCGGGATCTGGTCGCCACGCTGCGGGCGGGGCGGGGGATCCGGAGCGCGACGACGGAACTGCCCGACGGCACGCACGTCGTCGCGCAGCCGGTGTACCCGCAGGCGACGGCGTCGCATCTGGTCGTGATCGGCCGGCCCTCCCGGTTCGACGGCGCGGACCGCTCGATCCTGTCGGTCGGGGCGGCGCTGCTCGGACTGGTCGGCCGCGCGGGTTCGGACGCGGCGGAGCTGGGCGCCATCGCCACCGCGTTGCTGCTGGGAGAGACCGATGTGGCCGGCGGGGACGAACGCCGCCTGGTCGCCGGGATCGCCTACCGCCGCGGGCCCGACGAGGTCGCGGCGCGCTACGACTGGCTGCGCGCCCGGCTGGACACCCCGCTCGTGCGGCTGCTGCCCGGACCGCGGTTCGCCGCGATCGTCGGCGAGGCCCCGGAGATCGGCGACCTCGACCGGCTCCGTGCCGACGGCTGGCTCGCGGTGGTGAGTTCGCCGGTGCCCTCGGACCGGCTCCCCGAGGCGGCCACCGAGGTGGAGCTGCTGCTGCGCCGGGCCGCCGCGCTGGAACGACCGGTGGTGGCGGAGGCGTCGGGGCTCGGGCTGGACGCGCTGATCACCCCGAGCGCCGGGGCGGGTTTCGCCGCCAAGGCGCTGGCGCCGCTGCGCGAACTCGACCGGAAAGGCGAGCGCGAACTGGTGGAGACACTGCGGACCTGGCTCGCGCATCACGGCGGCTGGGACCGGACGGCCGCGGAACTGGGCGTGCACCGCAACAGCGTCCGGCACCGGATCGGGCAGATCGAACGGGCGCTGGAGGTGGATCTGGCGGACCCGGAGATCCGGATGCGGCTGTGGTTCGCCCTGCGCTGGTCCTGAGGCCTTTCAAGCGAGGGGTCGCGGTCGTCTCTGAACGTGAGTGGCACCCTTTCTTTGAACGCAACCGCAGAGTCTCCCAAAGGGCACTCCGCGCCCGACGGAGAGTTCACCGTCGCGTGCCTCTTTTAGGCCGGAGGCCCACGGAAACATTTTGCAGGGCGCCTTCCACGATGGAGTGAGTCCACTGTGGTCCGGCGCCCTGCGGAATGTTTCCGTAAGCGCGCGACAGATCAACACAGGTCACTCTCAGGAATCTGTGGCAACGTAGGGTCGTGCGAATTCTGGTAGTCGAAGACGAAGAACCCCTTGCCGACGCGATCGCACGCGGCCTGCGGCGCGAGGGGATGGCGGTGGACATCGCGCTCACCGGAGACGACGGTCACGAAAAGGCGACCGTCACCCGGTATGACGTCGTGCTGCTCGACCGCGACCTGCCCGGGATGTCCGGCGATGACCTGTGCCGCGAGATCGTGTCCTCCGGCGAGCTGACGCGTGTCCTCATGCTCACCGCGAGCGGTTCCGTGTCGGATCGGGTGGACGGGCTCTCGCTCGGCGCCGACGACTATCTCGCGAAGCCGTTCGCCTTCCCCGAACTCGTCGCGCGCGTGCGGGCTTTGGGTCGCCGCGCGACTCCGGCCGCGCCGCCGCTGCTGACCGCGGGCGACGTCGAACTGGATCCGGCGAGGCGGACCGTCCGCCGCACGAGCGGCCCGGTCGAGCTGACCCGCAAGGAATTCGGCGTGCTCGAGGTGCTGCTTTCGGCCGCCGGTTCGGTGGTCAGCAGCGAGGAGCTGCTCGAGCGGGTGTGGGACGAGAACGCCGATCCGTTCACCACCACCGTCCGGGTCACCGTGATGACGTTGCGGAAGAAACTCGGCGAGCCGGGGATCATCGAAACCGTCGTCGGCTCCGGCTACCGGGTGCCGGAGCAGGGGACAGCACGCGGGTGAAACCGTCCGGCGCTCGCAGCCTGCGTGCCCGGGTCACGCTGCTCGCGACCGGTCTGGTCGCGCTGGTCAGCCTGCTGTTGCTCTGGCTGGCCTGGAACCTGGTCGGCGACGCCGTTTCCGCCGTGCCGCAGCTGCCGCCGGGCACCACGGTGCGGGTCGACGGTGTCGATGTCGACGCCTCGGCGGTCACCGAACATCTGCGGGTGTACTCCCGGAACCGGGTGCTGTTTTTCGGCGCGGCCGCGTTCTGTTTCGTCGTGCTGGCGGCCGGGATCCTCGCGTGGACGTTCACCGCGCGGGTCCTGCAGCCGCTGCGCGAGATCACCGGTACCGCTCGGCGGCTTTCGATCGAGTCGATGGGGGAGCGGATCGGCGAGGTCCGCACCAAGGACGAACTCGCGGAACTGGCCGAGACCTTCGACGACATGCTCGACAGGCTGCAGGCCGCGTTCGACGCGCAGCGCCACTTCGTCGCCAACGCGAGCCACGAACTGCGGACGCCGCTCGCGGTCATCCGCACCGAACTCGACGTCACCCTGTCCGACGAGCACGCCGACGAGGCGGAGTTGCGGCGGATGGCGGGGGTGGTGCGCGACGCGACCGAGCGGGCCGAACGGCTCGTCGGCTCGCTGCTGCTGCTCGCCCGCACCGATGGCGCCGGTCTCGTGGCCAGGGAGCCTGTCGATCTCGCGGTGATCGTCGCGAGCGCGTGGCGTTCGGTGCGGGCCGAGGCCGAGAAACGGGACATCCGCGTCGAATTCGCCACCGCGGGCGCGCCGACGTTCGGCGATCCCGCGCTGCTGGAACGGATCGCGGGCAATCTGCTGGAAAACGCCGTGCGGCACAACGTCGACGGTGGCTGGCTGGACGTCGTCACGCAGGGCGGTCCACTGTGGTCGGTGCTGCGCGTGCGCTCGTCCGGCGGCCTGCTCGACCCGGCGGCGGTGCCCGAACTGTTCGAACCGTTCCGCCGCGCCGGCGTCGCCAGGACGGCCCGCACCGGTGCCGGGCTCGGGCTGTCGATCGTGCGGGCCGCGGTCCAGGCCCACAGTGGAACGGTGTCCGCGGAACCCGTTGTGGGCGGCGGTCTTTCTGTGACGGTGCACCTTCCCGCTGTGCCCTGAGCCATCACCGGGGTTACGGTTCATTCATGGTCCCCAGCATGCGGCTGAACAACGGAACGTCCCTTCCCCAGCTCGGTTTCGGGGTGTACAAGATCGGCGACGACGAGGTGGTGCGCGCGATCCGCACCGCCATCGAGGCCGGCTACCGCGCCATCGACACGGCGACCCTGTACGCCAACGAGCGTGGCGTCGGTGAGGCCGTCCGGACCAGTGGGCTACCCCGAGAGGACCTGTTCGTCACCACGAAACTGTGGAACACCGAGCACGGATACGACTCGGCGTTGCGCGCCTTCGACACGAGCATGAGCGAACTCGGCCTCGATTACGTCGACCTGTACCTCATCCACTGGCCGCTGCCGTCGCGGGACAAGTACGTGGAAACGTGGCGGGCGCTGGAAAAGATCGCTTCGGACGGCCGGGCGCGCGCGATCGGCGTGTCCAACTTCCAGATCCCGCACCTGGAGCGGCTGATGGAGGAGACCGGCGTGATCCCGGCGGTGAACCAGATCGAGTGCCACCCGTGGCTGCACCAGCCGTTGCTGCGGAACTTTCACATCAAGCACGACATCGTCACCGAGGCGTGGAGCCCGCTTGCGCGCGGCGGGGAACTTCTCGCCGACGAGAAGATCACGACGATCGCGGGGAAACACGGCAAGACCCCGGCGCAGATCGTGCTGCGGTGGCATATCGAGATGGACCACATGGTGATCCCGAAATCCGTCACCCCGGAACGGATCGCCGAGAACATGGACATCTTCGACTTCGCGCTCGACGCCCACGACACCGCCGCGATCGCGACGCTGGAGCAGGGGCGGCGGATGGGCCCGGACCCGGACGAACTCTCGTAAGCGCGGGTGGCCCCAAGACCGCCACTAGAGGACTAATTGCGGCGGTCGGTAAGTGCCAAACCGGCCCGCAGCACCCCGGCGGCGTGTAGAAGGGCTTGCCGGGCAGAGGGATCGACGCCCACCCGGCTCGCGAACCCGTGCAGCTGCCCGGGATGCCGCCGGTGGATCACCGGGACCCCGGCCTCGGCCAGTTTCCGCGCGTAAGCCTCACCTTCGTCGCGCAGGGGGTCGAAGCCCGACGTCGCGATGTAGGTCGGCGGCAGGCCCGCGACGTCTTCGTCGTACAACACCGAAGCGCGCGGGTCGCGGTAGAGCGCGGCGTCGGAGAGGTAGCGGTCGCGGTACCAAGCGCGTTCCTCGGTGTCGAGGCGGAAACCGAGCCCGAACAGCTCATGCGACGGATGGGTGCCGAACGCGTCGGTCGCCGGGTTCAGCAGGAGGCTGAACGCGGGCCGGGCGCACTCGCCGCGGGCGCCCGCGTGGGCGACGACGGCGGCGAGGTTGCCGCCGGAACTGTCCCCGCCGACCGCGATCCGGCTCGGATCGACGCCGTACCGGTCGGCGTTCGCGTGTACGTGGGCGAAGGCGGCGATCCCGTCCTCGACCGCGGCGGGGAACGGGTGTTCCGGGGCGAGCCGGTAGTCCACCGAGACCACGCGCATCCCGGCTTCCTCGGCGAGGTAACGGCAGGCGCCCTCGTGCGTCTCGATCCCGCCGAGCACGAATCCGCCGCCGTGGAAGAACATCAAGGCCGGACCCGGCGAAGCGGCACCCGCCGGTTCGTAGACCCGTATCCGCATCGGCCCGGCAGGACCGGTGAACACGTGATCGGCGCTGCGGACGTCCCCGCCGATCCCCGCGCCCGCCAATTCCCCCGCCTGGTTCAATTCGGCGCGCGCCCGTTCGACGCTCCCGTTGCGGTGCGGATAATCGAAAGGCGCCAATTTGGACATTTTGATGAGCACCTGCGAACTGGTCGCCAGCCGCTGCCCGTCCAGGCGGACGGGGCGGCCGGCGACCAGGCGCAACAACGGTTCCGGAAGACCGAGAAGGAACCGGAGGGCGGCCATGAGCGAACGCACGAGCAGTCTCCTGCTCACAGATGGCATGGCCGGAACCCTACGCTCAACGGACGTCCACGAAGACCGGATTCCCATAGAGCCACAGGTCCTCGAACGGGTTGGACTGTCCGATGACGTCGGCGCTCGGTTCGATACCGCCGGGTACGTGCTCCTTGCCGTCGGTGCCGCGCGTCCGCACGAAGAACGGCTCGCGCACGTTGCGGAAGGTGTGCTTGAAGGCGACCCGCCGCCCGGGCACCCACCGCGGTTCGAAGGAGCGCATCACCCGCGTGCCCGGCGCCGTCTGGGCGTCGCGGTCGGCGGCGGGGCCGGTGACCGGCCCGGAGACGAGGTCGAGCCGCGCGAGCCGGGGTATCGCGCCGCCACTGTTGGGCCGGGACGCGAGCTTCGCCGAGACGACGACCGTGACGTCGTCCCCGCGACGGACGCGGAGCCTGCCGCCCATGGTGGCGGAGTCCCAGTGGCTGTACGCGCCGAACTCCAGCTCCTGCGCGAGCCCGCCGTGAACCACCCAGACGCGTCCCGCGCGTAGTCCTTCGAGCACTCCTTCGTGGCTCTTGCGGGTCACGCCGACGACCGTCCGGCTGAATTCGGCGGGTGCGAAGTCCGCGTACGGCGCCAGAACCTGCGGGACGCCGGTGTCGATCGGGTCCGGGTAGACGCCGTGCTCGTCGTAGTAACCGTCGGGGACTCCGGGCCGGACCAGGGTGTCGCCGCGGTTGTAGTGCGAGTCGGAGTTGCTGGTGATCCACCACGGCTTCCCCTCGGCCAGCAGCGAATCCCACAGTCCGCCGACGGTCGCGGTGCTCCAGTCGAAACCGCCGTAGGTGCGGTAGGCCTCCACCGGGAAACCCGGCCACGAGTTCGCGCCGGGGGAGTTGCCGTACCCGCCCCGGGCGCCACCGCCACCCAGCGGTTTCGGGAAGCCGTCGGCCTGTGCGCCGGGCGCGCCTTCCATGCCGATGACGATGCCGGGCGAGGCGTCCCGCAGCGCGCGGATCTCGTGCGGGGCGATCCGGCCGTTGCGCAGAGGGTGGTTGATCACCACCACCGGCGCGTGGATCCGGCGCGCCCGCTCTTCGGTGGCGAGCCAGCGGATCGCCGCGACGGCCAGGGCTTCGTTCGACGGCGTGCCCGGCTCGGTCCCGGTGAGCCGCCAGTCGAAGGCGCGCTCGAACTCGCGCAGTTTCGCCGCCTGGTTCTCGCCCGCCTGGAAGAACAGCGTCGCGTGCTCGGCGCCCGGGACATTCCACTCCATGCCCTGCCACAGCAGGAGATCGCGGTGTTCGCGCTGCGCGGCGCGGATCGCGGTGTTCGTCCGCTCCACAGAGGACTTCTCGTGGGTGGCGTGGCCGTGGTCGGTGATCACCGCCCAGTCGGCGCCGTGCGCGCGGGCGCCGTCGGCGATTCCGTCCACTGTGTACATCGCGTCGTAGGAGTACTGAGTGTGGATGTGGTGGTCGCCCACCAGCCACCGGTAGCGGTCGCGGCCGAAAAGCCGTCTGACATCGATGTCGAGATCGACGTCCAGATCGAGGCCGGTGGCCTCCGCCGGCGCCGCGAGCGGTGCGGCCGCGGCCGCGGCGGACACCAGGCCCGCCCGCTTGAGGAATCCGCGACGGTCCACGTGTTCGCTGTTCATCGTGCTCCTGCCTGGAAGGTTCTCGAGTCGGCAGGACGCTAGAGAGCGCCGCTGAACGGGTGGTGTCCAAGCGGCCAACAGGCGGCACCGTGTGATGATCGTCCCTGTGGAAGAACCGGAACGGAAACGCTCGGCGTCGCACCGGTTGCTCTGGGTACTCGGGGTGGTCCCGCGACGCCGAACCCGTGCCGCTGGGCGCCCGGGGACGGCGGCTGAGGGGCCGTCTCCCCGGAGGATGGCCGGGGAGACGGGCCCTTTCCCGCTACATGTCCCGGTTGGCCGGGGTGATGCCGAAGTCGCGGTTGTCCACTCCGGTGATCCGGACGCTGCCGGTCTCGTCGCCGGTGATGCGGACGCTGTCGTCAGCGCTCGCCACCCCCGCTCCGAGCATCAATCCCAGAACCGCCGCGCCGGCCCCCAGGCCCACGCGCACGACGATGTTCTTCATCGGTATTCCTCCCAGTGTGTGTTTCTTCCCCAGTACCTGGAACCCCAGGTGGGGATGAGTGTTCCGGAAATCGCGGGCACACGCCACAAAGTCCGCGAAATACGCAGAAAGCCACCGCGAGCGATCGAGAGATCGCCGGCGGTGGCTTCCTGTGTCGAGGGTCAGGAGACGGGCACGCTCGCCACGCCCTGAGCCAGGAACGGCTTGCCGTTGACCTTTTCGGACACACCGGCGCGGTCCAGGTACGGCGTGATGCCGCCGAGCCAGAACGGCCAGCCCGCACCGAGGATCAGGCACAGGTCGATGTCCTGGGCCTCGGCGACCACACCCTCGTCGAGCATGATCCGGATCTCCTCGGCGATCGCGGCCAGCGCGCGGTCACGCACCTGCTCGGACGTCGACGGCGAATCGCCGCGCTGCCAGAGTTCCGCGACCTCGGGGTCGACGGTGGCGTTGCCCTTGTCGTCCCACTGCCAGACGCCCTTCTTGCCCGCCTTCACGAAGCGGGCGAGGTTCTCGCTGACGGTGAACCGGTCCGGGAACGCCTCGTGCAGGGTTTCCCCGACGTGCAAGGCGATCGCCGGGCCGACCAGCTGCATCAGTGTCAGCGGCGTCATCGGCAGGCCCAGCGGCTCCAACGCCTTGTCCGCGACCTCGAACGGCGTGCCCTCGTCGACGGTCACCAGCACCTCGCCGAGGAAGCGCAGCAGCAGCCGGTTGACCACGAACGCGGACGCGTCCTTGACCAGCACGCTCGACTTCTTGAGCTGCTTGCCGACCGCGAACGCGGTGGCGAGGGCGGCGTCGTCGGTCTTCTCGGCGCGCACGATCTCCAGCAGCGGCATCACCGCGACCGGGTTGAAGAAGTGGAACCCGACCACGCGCTCCGGGTGCTTCAGCCGCGACGCCATCGCGGTGATCGACAGCGACGAGGTGTTCGTCGCCAGGATCGCCTCGGGGGAGACGTACTGCTCCAGGTCGGCGAAGACCTTCTGCTTGACGCCCAGTTCCTCGAACACCGCCTCGATCACGAAGTCGGCGTCGGCGAACGCGGACTTGTCGAGCGAACCGGAGACGAGTGCCTTCAACCGGTTCGCGCCGTCCGGCGAAACCCGCTTCTTGGCCAGGAGCTTGTCGATCTCACCGTGCACATAGGACACACCTTTGTCGACCCGGTCCTGGTCGACGTCGGTGAGCACCACGGGCACCTTGAGACGGCGGACGAACAGCAGCGCCATCTGGCTGGCCATCAGGCCCGCGCCGACGATGCCGACCTTGTTCACCTTGCGCGCCAACGACTTGTCCGGCGCGCCGGCCGGGCGCTTGGCCCGCTTGTTGACCAGGTTGAACGAGTACAGCCCGGCCCGCAGGGTGTCGTCCATGAGCAGTTCGGCGAGGCCGTCGGTCTCGGCCGCGTAGCCGCGGTCCAGATCGTTCTCCCGTGCCAGCTCCAGCAGCTCGACGGCCTTGGTCGCGCCCGGGGACGCGCCCTTCGTCCGTCCGTCCACAAGGGACTTGGCGCGGGCGATCGCGGCGTCCCAGCCGGCACCGCGGTCGATCTCGCGGCGGGCGGGGGTGATCTCGCCGTTGACGACCTTCGCCAGCCACAGCAGTGACTGTTCGAGGTAGTCGGCCGAGCCGAAGACCTCGTCGACGATGCCGAGCTCCGCCGCCTGCGCGACCTTGAGCATCTTGTTCTGCGCCAGCGCGTTCTCGATGATCACCGTGACGGCGGCGTCCGGCCCGATCAGGTTCGGCAGCAGCTGCGTGCCGCCCCAGCCCGGGAACAGGCCGAGGAAGACCTCGGGGAACGCGATCGCGGGGGTGTTCTCCGACAGCGTGCGGTAGTGGCAGGAGAGCGCGAGTTCGAGCCCGCCGCCCATCACCGCGCCGTTGATGAAACCGAAGGTCGGGATCTCGGTCTCGGTGAGGCGACGGAAGACGTCATGCCCGGTCTGCGCGATTTCCCGTGCCAGCGCAGGATCCGCGACCGCTTCGACACCGGAAAGGTCGGCGCCGACGGCGAAGATGAACGGCTTCCCGGTGACCGCGATCGCGGCGGGCTCCGCGGCGAAGGCGATGTCGATCGCGGCGTTGAGGCTCACCAGGCCCTGCGGGCCGAAGGTGCTGGGCCGGGTGTGGTCATGGCCGTTGTCCAAGGTGATCAGGGCGACCGGCTTGGTCAGACCGGGCACCTTCACCAGGCGCGCGACGGCGTTGGTGACGACCTCGTCGGGGAAGGCGGCTTTCGCCTGCTCAGCGGTGAAAGTCATTACTTCGCCCCCTCGAACGCCGGGTTTTCCCAGATCACAGTGCCGCCCATGCCGATGCCGATGCACATGGTGGTCAGGCCGTAGCGCACGTCGGGGCGCTCGGCGAACTGACGCGAAAGCTGCGTCATCAGCCGGACACCGGAGGACGCGAGCGGGTGGCCGCAGGCGATCGCGCCACCCCACTGGTTGACCCGGGGGTCGTCGTCGGCGACCCCGAAGTGGTCGAGGAAGGCCAGCACCTGGACGGCGAACGCCTCGTTGATCTCGAACAGGCCGATGTCGTCGATCGACAGGCCGGTGCGCTTGAACAGCTTCTCGGTGGCGGGCACCGGGCCGATGCCCATGACCTCCGGCTCGACGCCGGCGAAGGAGTAGCCGACGAGCCGCATGCCGATGGGCAGGCCGAGTTCGCGGGCGGTGTCCTCGTCGGCGAGAAGCGCCGCGGTGGCGCCGTCGTTGAGGCCGGCCGCGTTGCCCGCGGTGATCCGGCCGTGCGGGCGGAACGGCGTCTTCAGCCCGGCGAGCTGCTCCACGGTGGTACCCGGGCGCGGCGGCTCGTCCTCGGTCGCGAGCCCCCAACCCAATTCCTTCGAACGGGTGGCGACCGGGACCAGCTCGGGGCCGATCTTGCCGGTCTTCACCGCTTCGGCGTACTTCTCCTGGCTGCGCGCGGCGAAGGCGTCGGTGCGCTGCTTGGTGATCGCCGGGAACCGGTCGTGCAGGTTCTCCGCGGTCTGGCCCATCACGAGCGCCGTCGGATCGACGAGCTTGTCGGCGATGATGCGGGGGTTCGGGTCGACGCCCTCACCCATCGGGTGACGGCCCATGTGCTCGACGCCGCCGGCGATGGCGATGTCGTAGGCGCCGAAACCGATCCCGCTCGCGATGGTGGTTACCGCGGTCATCGCGCCCGCGCACATGCGGTCCAGCGCGAAACCGGGTACCGACTTCGGCAGGCCCGCCAGCAACGCGGCGGTGCGGCCGATGGTCAGGCCCTGGTCGCCGATCTGGGTGGTGGCGGCGATCGCCACCTCGTCGACGCGCTCGGGCGGCAGCTCGGGGTGCCGCCGCAACAGTTCCCGGATGGCGTTGACGACGAGGTCGTCGGCGCGGGTGCCGGCGTACATGCCCTTGTCGCCGGCCTTGCCGAAGGGCGTTCGCACCCCTTCGACGAAGGCGACATTGCGAACCGACCGCGCGTTCGGCGCGAGCGGTGTTGCTCCTGCGGCCACGAATGCTCCTGAAGTAGAGGTAGTCCTGACCGCACCCTAGCCCTGGTTACCCGTCGGTAACCAGGTTGGTGGCCCGGTCGAGTGGGGGAAGGCACACTCCCGTGGGTATCGGGGTCGGCCGCTTGGCCGATCCGGAGTCCGTCAGGAAATTGCTATGTTCGAAGTGATCAGGGGGAGGATCACCATGGCATCGTCGGGCCCGGCCGTCTCTCGCCGCGCGCTCCTGGGGATGGCGGCGCTGCTGCCGCTGGCGGCGTGCACCCGGGGGACGCCGCCGGCCCCGTCACCGCCACCCGCTCCGCCGCCTCCATCGCCGCCGCCGACCACGCGGCAGCACCACGATCGCTTGCTGGAGCTGGAGCGGAAGTTCGATGCCAGGCTCGGGGTGTACGCGCTCGACACCGGCGATGGCGGCACGGTCGAACACCGCGCGGACGAGCGGTTCGCGTTCTGCTCGACGTTCAAGGGCGTGGCGGCGGCCGCCGTCCTGCAGCGTAATCCGTTGTCGCACCTGGAAACCCGGGTCAGCTACTCCCGTGACGACCTGATGAAACACGCCCCGGTGACCGGGCAGCACGTGGCGACCGGGATGACGATCCGCCAGCTCTGCGACGCCGCCGTCCGGTTCAGCGACGGCACCGCGGGCAACCTCCTGCTGCGGGATCTCGGCGGCCCCGCGCAGCTGACGGCGTTCACCCGCAGCCTCGGCGACACGGTGACCCAGATGGACCGGGTCGAACCGGCGATCACCGAGGCCACGCCGGGCGATCCGCGGGACACCACGACACCGCGCGCGTTCGGCGCCGACTATCAGAAGATCGTGCTCGGGGACGCGCTCGCGGCCGACAAGCGCGACTTCCTCCGCGATCTGCTGCGGCGCAACACCACCGGCGCCCAGCGGATCCGCGCCGGACTGCCGCCGGGCTGGGTCGTCGCCGACAAGACCGGGACGGGGGACTACGGCACGATGAACGACATCGCCATCGTGTGGCCGCCGGACGGCGCCCCGATCGTGCTCGCGCTCATGTCCAGCAAGACGGCCAAGGACGCGCCTTACGACCAGGCGCTGCTCGCCGAGGCCGCGAAGTACGTGGTCGAAAAACTCGCCTAGTGAGCAATGGGATCACGTGAGTTCCGTCCCTGATCACACAAGATCCGGGACTGATCACGTGAGTGCGGCTTAGGAGCCGGTGGCGCTGGGGAGCAGGGCGGGGCAACCGCCGGTGGCGTAGGCCGGGTCGTATTCGAAATGCCACTTCTCGTTGTCGTAGCGGCGGCACCAGCCCAGCGCGCCGCCGTTCTTCTCCACCCAGGCGGCCGAGGCCAGCGGCTGGATGTCGACGGCGATTCCCTTGACGTGCATGGACGTCTCCGGCGTCAGCACGTACCGCTTGGCCAGTTCCTCGGTGCCGAAGCGCTGCACGGCGTTGTCGAACTCGCGCTGCTGCTGGCCGCGGCTGCGTTTGCCGTCGTTCACGCACAGGCTGATGTTCTGTTGCTTGGCCTTGGCGCGCAGCGTGTTCCACGCATCGAGGACGTCGGGACGAAGACCGACCGGCTGCTCGTCGACGTAGCGCTTGTCGAGAGCGCATTTCGGACCGGTCTCGGGTCCGGGGACCTCCTCGACGACCGCGAGCGCCTGGCCGGTCACCGGTTTGAAGGTGAACGGGAGGCCGCCCGTGGCGCCTAGCGACACCATCGCGATCCCGACGAGCCCCAGGGCCACGAGCACGCTGATCGCCGTCCGGCGGCTGCTCGCGACTGTGGTGGGCACCACCCCGAAGTTACCCGGCGCCGGGCGGGCCGCCACGGTTTGTGACGTTGTTCCCAGAATGCCCGAAGAAGCCAACCAAATCGGAAAAGGCCTGGTGAGCGGTGGGCTCGTGAGTGGCAATGACGGTTCTCACCACCATTACCACTCACGACCCCACGTTACCGGCTCAAATACCCGAGCCACCCTCCGAACGCCGTGATGTCCTCGGCGCCCTCGACGGCTCCGGGCTCGCAGACGAACCCGGACACCTCGCTCCCGTCGGCGAGGCGAACCTTCCCGATCGCCAGCGGCGCGGGGATCCCGGCCACGAACTCGCCGAATCCCGCGAGCGGCAGATCCCAGACCTCGGACTCGATCGGCGCGCCCCCGGAGGCGACCCGCACCAGACCGGGTTTGGGCGGCACGGTGTCCAGCGCGAACAGCCGGTACTCGGCCGCCGTCGGCCCCGCCGCGACGAACCGGCCGCCGCGCGACGTCAGTTCGTGGTTCAGCGGCTGCCCGCGCAGATGCGCGCCGACGACGGCGATCCGCGTCCGGCGCGGCACCGAGCGGGCGACGTCGGCGAGGATCCGGTCGGCGAACGCGGCGCCGACGAGCATCACGCCGAACGGCAGCCCGCCGACCGCACCGGCGGGAACGGCCAGTGACGACAGGCCCAGCAGGTTCGTCGAATTCGTGAACCGGCCCAGCCGGGAGTTCACCCCGAGCGGGTCGGCGTCGACTTCGGCGATCGTCGGATGCTCGGTCGTCGTGGGCAGCAGGACACAGTCCACAGTGGACAGCACTGCCGACGCTTCCCGCGAAAGGTCGTCGAGCGACGCGAGATCGGTGAACAGCCGATGTGCCGGGATGTCCTGGGCCGCGCTGATGATCCGCCGCACGGCCGGATCCACGACGTCGGGATGCGCGTCGATGAACTCGCCGACGGCCGAGTACCGCTCGGCCACGAAAGCGCCGTCGTACAGCAACCGCGAGGCGGCCAGGAACGCCGATATGTCGACAGGCACCAGTTCGGCGCCCGCGTCCCGATAGGACTCGGCCGCGGCGGAGAACGCCTCCGCCCAGCCTTCCTGCAACGGGCCCAACTCCTCCGGGACACCGATCCGGAAAGGACGGTGGACCACCGGGAGCTCGCGCGGCTCGCTCAGGCACGCGAACGCCGTCGAAGCCTCGTCGACCGTCCGCGCGAACACGGTCACGCAGTCGATGCTCCGGCAGGCGGGGACGACGCCGGTCGTCGGCAATAGCCCCCGTGTCGGCTTCAGGCCGACGATCCCGTTGAACGCCGCCGGCACCCGGCCGGATCCGGCGGTGTCGGTGCCCAGTGCGAGATCCGCGATCCCCAGCGCCACCGCGACGGCCGAACCGGAACTCGACCCGCCCGAAACGTACGCCGGATCGACCGCGTTGCGGACCGCGCCGTGCGGACTGCGCGTGCCGACCAGCCCGGTCGCGAACTGGTCCAGGTTGGTCGTGCCGAGGATCAGCGCCCCGGCCGCGCGCAACCGCGCCACGACGGGCGCGTCCTCGTCCGGCCGGTAGGCGTACTCGGGACACGCGGCCGTCGTCGGCAGCCCGGCGACGTCGATGTTCCCCTTGACCGCGGCGAGTTTCCCGTACAGCGGCAGGGATTCCCCGGCCGCCCGGCGGGCTTCCAGTTTCTCCGCGTCGGCGAGAACGTCGTCCTCGGGACGTAGGTCGATCCAGATCTCCGGCCGGTCGACCCGGGCGATCCGGTGGTACGCGGCCCGAACCCGCTCCTGCACACTCATCCCGCGCTCCTTCCGAGGACCACCAGCGGAGTGCCGGGGGCGACCTGCTCACCGGGGGAGACGAGTATCTCGACGACTTCCCCGTCGGCCGGGGCGGGGATCCGCGCCTCGGTCTTCATCGCTTCGAGGATCACCAGGGTCTCCGCCTGGTCGACCCGCTTGCCGGGTTCGACGTCGACCCGCCACACGGTGGCGGCGAACGGGGCTTCGACGACGTGGCCGCCGGGCGGTGCCTCGATCTTCGTGGTCGGGACCTTCGCCCCGGCCGGTTCCGGCCGCGGGTCGAACTCGCCCGCCGCCGCCCACGCCTGCCGTTCGGCCTCGAACGCCGTGCTCTGTTTCGTCCGGAACTCGGCGATGTCCGCGGCGTTGTCGGCCAGGAACCGTTCGTGGTCGGCGAGCGCGAACTCGCCGTCGGTGATGTCGAGTTCCAGTTCGCCCGCCGAGCTTCGCGCCCGCAGGTCCAGCAGTTCCTCGGCGGACACCGGATACCACGAGATCCGGTCGAAGAAGCGCAGCAGCCACGGGAACCCCGGCTCGAACGAACCCCGCTGCCGCCAGCCGCTCCACACCTGCACGGTCCGTCCGACGAACTGGTACCCGCCGGGGCCTTCCATGCCATAGATGCAGAGGTACGAACCGCCGATCCCGACCGAGTTCTCCGCGGTCCAGGTGCGGGCAGGGTTGTACTTCGTGGTGACCAGGCGATGGCGAGGATCCAGCGGCGTGGCCACCGGCGCGCCGAGGTAGACGTCGCCGAGCCCCAGCACGAGGTACTCCGCGTCGAACACCGTCCGGTAGACGTCGTCCACACTGGACAGACCGTTGACCCGCCGGATGAACTCGATGTTCCATGGGCACCACGGCGCGTCGTCGCGCACGCCGGCCATGTACCGCTCGATCGCCTCGCGCGTGGCCGGGTCGTCCCAGGACAGCGGCAGCCGCACGGTCCGGCTCGGTACCACGAGATCGGCGGTGCGCGGCAGATCGTGCTCCACCTCGCGGACGAGACCGAGCAGTTTCGAGACCGGCAACACGTCCGGGTCGACGTGGATCTGGAGCGAGCGGATGCCCGGCGTCAGGTCGACGACGCCACTGAGTCCTTCCGAGGCCAGCCTGTCGGCCAGGGCGTGGACCCGCATCCGCAAGGCCAGATCGAGTTTCATCGGCCCGTACTCGATCAGCAGGTTGTCGTCCCCGCTGCGCCGGTAGGTGACCTCCGGGTTCTCCTCCGAAGTGGACAGACGGCCGAGGATGCCGCCGTCGTCGATCGCCTTCCGGCTCGCTTTGACCGCGGTGCCGGGAGAAGTGCGCAGGGAGACGGCGTGCTCGGAGGTGATCGGCACGAACCGCACGGTGTCCCCGGGCCGCAACTGGCCGAGTTTCCAGCGTTGCCCGGTCACCACGGTGGCCGGGCAGACGAACCCGCCGAGGCTCGGCCCGTCCGGGCCCAGCAGGATCGGCAGGTCGCCGGTGTAGTCGACGGCGCCGATCGCGTACGGCGTGTCGTGGATGTTCGACGGGTGCAGGCCCGCCTCGCCGCCGTCCTCCCGTGCCCACGTCGGCCGGGGCCCGACGAGCCGGACGCCGGTGCGCGCGGAGTTGAAGTGCACTTCCCAGTCGGTGGCGTAGAACGTCTCGACGTCGTCCGGGGTGAAGAACTCCGGCGCCGCGTGCGGCCCCTCGGACGCGCCGATCTCCCAGTGTGTCCCGAAAACCGGGCGCTCGTCCTCGGGAACCACACCGCCGACGGCGTTCTCCGGAAGAGGCCCGGGGGAGAGGACGTCGCCGGTGGCGAGCGCGCGGCCGCCGTGCCCGCCGAAACCGCCCAGGGTGAACGTGGCCGCGCTGCCCAGGAAAGCCGGTACGTCGATCCCGCCGCGGACCAGGACGTAGGCGCGGAGACCGGCCGTGCCGGTGCGGACGTCGAGCACGCCGCCCGCGGGGATCTCGATCGGTGCCCACTGGGGAACGGTCTCGCCGTCGACGGTCACCGGGGAGGGAGATCCTGTGACGCAAACGATTGCGGCGTCGGTGAACCTCAGTGAAACACCGTCCACAGTGCACTCAAGCCCGGGTGCGCCTTCGGGGTTGCCCAGCGCGCGGTTGCCCAGCCGGAGCGAGAGGTCGTCCATCGGCCCGCTCGGCGGGACGCCCACGTGCCAGAACCCGAGCCGCCCCGGCCATTCCTGGACGGTGGTCATGGTGCCACCGCGCAGCACTTCGATCCTGGGGTCGGTGTCGGTGATCCCGTCGAGCGTCGCGGTGTCGTGCGTGACCTCGCGCAACCGCTCGTCTTCGGCGACCGCGCGCAGCTGGCCGAGGTTCGTGCGCACGCCGTCCACCCGGCTTTCCGCGAGCGCGGCGCCCAGTGCTGCGAGTGCCTCGGCCCGGTCCGCGCCGACGGTGATCACCTTGGCCAGCAAGGGGTCGTAGTGCGTGGTCACCCTCGTGCCGGCTTCCACCCAGGTGTCCACCCGGACTCCGGAGGGGAAATCGGCGCGGGTCAGCAGGCCGGCGCTCGGCCGGTGCCCGGCGGCCGGATCTTCGGCGTAGACCCGAGCTTCGATCGCGTGCCCGCGCGGCTCCGGGGTGGTGCCGAACATGCCGGCGTCCCCGTCGGCGAGGCGCAGCATCCACGCGACCAGATCGATCCCGTAGACCGCTTCGGTGACCGGGTGCTCGACCTGCAGCCGCGTGTTCACTTCGAGGAACGCGGCCTCTTCCCGGACCGGGTCGTAGATGAATTCGACCGTGCCCGCCGACCGGTAGCGCACCGACGCGCAGAGGTCGACGGCCGCCGAGACCAGTTTCTCGCGCATCGCCTCGGAAAGACCCGGTGCGGGGCACTCTTCGAGCACCTTCTGGTTGCGGCGCTGCAGAGTGCAGTCCCGCGTGCCGAGCGCCAGCACCTCACCCGCGCCGTCGCCGAACACCTGGACCTCGACATGCCGGGCGCGGGTCACCAGGCGTTCCAGGAACACGCCCGAGATCGAAAAACTCTTCGCCGCGATGCTCTGCACCGCGTCCCAGGCGTCCCGCAGTTCTTCGGCCGAGGCGCAGGCACGCATACCGATCCCGCCGCCACCGCCGGTGGCCTTGAGCATCACCGGATAGCCGATCTCGGCGGCCGCGGCTTCCGCGTCGGCGAGCGTGTCCAGCAGCCCGGTGCCCGGCAGGAGCGGGACTCCGGCGTCGACGGCCTTCGCTCGTGCGGTGTGCTTGCTGCCGAACACGTCCAGGTGCTCGGCGGAGGGTCCGGCGAACCGGATCCCGGCCTTCTCCGCCGCCCGGGCGAAGGCGGCGTCTTCGGACAGGAAGCCGTAACCCGGGTGGATCGTGCCCGCCCCGGTTTTCAGCGCGGCTTCGATGATGGCGTCACCGAGGAGGTAACTCTCCCTGGCGGGTGCCGGGCCGAGCCGGACGGCTTCGTCGGCGAGCCGTACGTGCGCGGCGGTGCGGTCGGCGTCGGAATAGACGGCGACCGTCGCGATGCCCATCTCCTTGGCGGTCCTCAGGATGCGGACCGCGATTTCCCCCCGGTTGGCGACGAGCAGCTTCACACGCCACCGCCGGTGACGATCATTCTGACCGCGGTCGGATCGAAACCGTTGCAGGGGTTGTTGATCTGCGGGCAGTTCGACACCAGGACGAGGACGTCGGTCTCGGCGCGCAGCTTCACTTCGAGGCCGGGTGCGGAGATGCCGTCGACGATGCCGAGTGTGCCGTCCTGTTCGACCGGCACGTTCATGTACCAGTTGACGTTGCTGACCAGATCCCGTTTACCGAGGCCCCATTTCGCGCCCTCGGTGAGGAAGTTCTCCACGCAGGCGTGCTGGTACCGCGTGTGCTGGCCGTACCGGAGGCTGTTGGACTCCTTGCTGCAGGCGCCGCCGATCGTGTCGTGCCGCCCGCAGGTGTCGCCGACGACGGTGAGCAGCGGCGCGCCCGCACCGGTGCGCAGCACGCTACCGGTGGTGAGGAAGATGTTGCGCTGCGCGGCGATCGTGGCCGCCGCGCTGTACCGCTGGGACGTGTCGGCGGCGTCGTAGCAGAGGAAGTCGACGGCCTGGTTGCCGCCGAGATCGATGATGGCGAGGGTCTCGCCGCGGCGCAGGACGGTGGAGTACGGCGCCCGCGCGGCGACCTCGGTGTCGGAGACGGTCTTCGTGGTCATGCCATCCCCCTGGCGGTGAGGTAGTCGGCGGTGTTCTCGAAGGCGCGCTGGGACTCGGGTGACGCGGTCCATTCCGGACTGTCCGGAGTGGACGGTGTGCTGCGCTGCGCGAGGACCTGCAACGGGGTGACCGTGTAGTCCGGGCGCGGGTCGAGCGGGTGTGCCACGTTGGCGATCAGGACGACGACCGGGAGTTCGGTGCGCAGGACCACGGATTTGCCCGGTCCGGCCGAACCGGTGAACGTCAGCCCGCCGTCGGCCTCGACGTGGATGCCCTGGAAGAACGAGAGGCTCGGCGGGAGGTCGCGCGGGGTGAGGCCGTTCTTCGCCGCGGCCAGCGTGAACAGCGCGTTCCCGGACGGCGATCCGCCCTGCGGGCTCCCGTCGCCGTAGCGTTCGGTGTTCCCGTCCACAGTGGACGTCCCGCACAGGGCGTCGTGTTTGCCGCTCTCGTCGGTGACGAGCGTCGCGAGCACCCGGGCCTGGTCCGAAAGCAGCGTCATCGCCTCACCGAGGTAGGCGTTCCACTGGACCTTCACCGTGTCCGCGGCGTTCAGCCGCTCCCACGGCCCCTCGGCGTTGAACAGCAGCAGATGCGCGCAGGCGTCGCCTTCGACGTCGGTCAGCCGGAGTTCGGTACCGCGGGCGAGCACCTTGTGCGTGTAGCCGCCGCCGGCGACGGTCTCGGCCCAGACCAGCTTCGCCGGGTCGACCCCGGGAGGCGGATCCGGCCAGGCGGACGCGGGGATGACGGGCATCGCCTCCGCGACCGTGCCCGCCTGGGCGCGCGCGTGATCGCGAGCGCCGTACGTGGTCGATGTCGTGCTCATGGAACCTTCCTTCAGGTCGCGGGGACGGGAACCGTGGTGAGCGCGGAGCGGCGGCGCCAGCAGAGGAAGCCGGTGAGCAGCGCGGCGCCGACGAACTCGATCGGGAACAACAGGGCCCAGGCGGAACCGGTGCCCGCCAGGTCGTAGATCTCGGCTCGTGGCCAAGCGATGTTGACGATCATCATCGCGCCGTACCCTACCGCCGCGACGTTGACCGGAAGAGCCCATCGCCCCAGGGAAAAATGGCCGGGTTCGGCGGTGAAACGGCCTTGGCGACGGCGCAGCAGCAGCGGTCCTGTGACCAGTAAGTAGGCCAGGTAGACCACGACCACCGACGTCGCGGTGATGGTGCTGAAGATGGTGGGGTTGCCGAGGTTCAGCAGGAGCAGCCCTATGGCGAGCAGACCGGACAGGACGGCGGGCGCGATCGGCGTACCGGTGCGGGCGTTGACCGCGGAAAGCCGTCCGGCGGCGGGAAGCGCGCCGTCGCGGGCCATCGCGTAGATCAGCCGCACGGTGCCGGTCTGGATGGTCAGGGTGCAGACGACGACGGCGATCGCGACGTCGGCGAGGAAGACCCGGCCCAAGGTGTCCCCGAAGACGGCCGTGATCACGTACGGCAGGCCCTTCCCGGCCAGCTGCCCGTCGGTCAGGCTCGGTGCGGCCATCAGCGCGGTGAGCACGACGGCGAGCCCGCCGATCCCGGAGATCAGGAGCGCGCGGAGCACGGCGCGCGGCGCGGTGCGGCGGGCGTCTTTGGTCTCCTCGGCGACCGAGGCGGCGGTGTCGAAACCGTAGAGGACGTAGGCCGCCATGAGCGCGGAAGCCAGCACGCCACCCGCTCCCGGGCTGTCGCCCGACGGCTGGAGCACGACCTGCGGACCGCGGACGGCGAACAGCGCGAGCCCGGCGATCAGCACCACGACCCCGACGAGTTCGGCCGCGACCCCGATGTCGTTGATCCGCGCCATGAGCCGGACGCCGCCGGCGTTGACCACCGTGGTGAAGACGATCAGCAGGGTGCCGAGCAGGACGGCGTTGGTGGCGCCGGTCGGCGACGTCACCGCGGGGTCGCCCCCGACGAGCTGGAAGCCGCTCCACACCGAGGGGAGCACCACCTGCAGCGCGATCGCCGCCGCGGCGAGCGCGACGACGCAGCCCAGCAGCATCATCCAGCCCGCGAGCCAGCCGGCGAAGCCGGGCACGAGATGTTTCGCCCACTGGTAAACGGAACCGGCCAGCGGGAAACGGGCGGCGAGTTCGGCGAAGGTGAGCGCGACGAACATTTGCCCGGCGAGCACGACCGGCCAGGTCCAGAAGAACAGCGTGTCGCCGAACGAATAGCCGAAGGCGAACAGCTGGAACACCGTGGTCAGGATGGAGACGAAGGAGAAACCGGCGGCGAAGGCGGAGAACCCGCCCAGTGTCCGGCGGAGTTCTTGGCGGTATCCGAAGGAAGAAAGGTCCTCGGAAGGCATGGCGGGACTCCCGTCACTGAAGGCTGATTTCGATCAGCTGACCGAAATTAAGCGCATGCGGGGTCCTTCCGATCTCCGCCCGGTAAGCGCGGTGTTAACAGATACCGGATTCGGTAACCTGATCCGACCGCCGGGCTTAACAAAGATCGCCGCGGAGAAATGGCAGGATCGGATAGATGACGAAAACGACCGGGGTCGGCAGACCGAGAGCCAGCGGTGCGGCGGCGAGCAAGCGGGAAGCGCGGCTCGCGGTACTGGACGCCGCGGGGGAGCTGTTCACCGGCGCCGGGTACGCGGCGACGACCACCCGGGCCATCGCCGAACGCTCCGGCCTGCGGCAGGCGTCGCTCTACTACCACTTTCCGTCCAAAGAGGACATTCTCGCGGCGCTGCTGCAGGACACCGTCCGGCCGTCGCTGGAGGTCGCCGGTGGGCTTTCGGCCGGTCAGGCACCGGTCGGCGTCCGGCTGTGGGCGCTGGCGTACGCGGACACCCATCTGCTCGGCAGCGCGCGGCACAACATCGGTGCGCTGTACCTGCTGCCGGAGATCGCTTCACCGAACCTGGCCCAGTTCCGGGCCGAGCGGGCGGAACTCAAGCGTGTCTACGGCGCGCTCGTCGCGGCGGCCGGGGTGCCGCCGGAGCTGCTGGCCATCCGGACGGATCTCGTGTTCGGGCTCGTCGAGAGCATCGCGATCGCCCGGCGTGACAACCCCGCCCTGGACGTCGAGGCGCACGCCGTCGAAGGCGCGGACTGCGTCCTGCGGATCTCCGGTCTCGGGGAACCGGACGAGGCCCTGCGCACTTCCGCGCGCGCTCTGCTGGAGAGCTGAAGGGCGTCAGGCAGCGGCGGCGGTCGAGTGCAGCGCTTTGCTCAGCGCCGTCGCGGTCAGCTCGATCTGCCACGGCCGGGCGCCGGCTTCGCGCAGGACGTCGGCGATCGAGTCCTCGCTCAGGTCGGCGGGCGGGCGCCAGCAGGTGCGGCGCACGAGTTCCGGCAGCAGCAGGTTCTCCACCGGCAGTCGCCGGTCCTCCGCGATCGCGGACAGTGCCGCACGCGCGGCCGCGAGCCGGGCGGCGGCGTCGGGATCCTTGTCGGACCAGCGATTCACCGGCGGCGGGCCGTCGGTCTGCTGCGCCGGGGTGGGCAGCTCGGCGGTCGGTAGCGCGCGGGCGGCCTGCAGATGGCGCAGCCAGCTCGAGGTGTACTTGCGCTGGACCCGGCCGCTGAACACCGGCAGTGCCTGCAGCTGCTCGACGGTCTTCGGGTCCGCGGTGACGGCGTTGATGATCGCGGTGTCGGGCAGGATCCGGCTCGGTGCGCGGTCGCGTTTGCGGGCGAGTTCGTCGCGCGCCTGCCACAGTTCGCGCACCGCGGCGAGCCCGCGGGCACTGCGGATCTTGTGCACCCCGGAAGTCCGGCGCCACGGCTCGGCCCGCGGTGCGGGCGGGGGCGCGGTGCGGACGGCTTCGAACTCCTGCTTCGCCCATTCGATCTTGCCCTGGGCGGTCAGCTCGGCTTCGAGCTTCTCGCGCAGTTCGATGAGCAGTTCGACGTCGAGGGCGGCGTAGTTCAGCCAGTCGACCGGGAGCGGGCGCTTCGACCAGTCGGCGGCGCTGTGTCCCTTCTCCAGCTGGTAGCCGAGAAGGAGTTCGACGAGGGTGCCGAGGGCGACACGTTCGTACCCGGCGAGACGCCCGGCGAGTTCCGTGTCGAACAGGCTCTTCGGGTGAAGATCGAGTTCGGCCAGGCACGGCAGGTCCTGTGAGGCCGCGTGCAACACCCATTCGGTGTCGTTGAGTACCTCCGCGAGGGGTTCGAGCTGTCCCTCGAGCGGAATGGGGTCGATGAGGAAGGAGCCGGCACCTTCGCGGCGCAGCTGGACCAGATAGGCCTTCGGCCAGTACCGGTAGCCGGACGCTCGTTCGGTGTCCACGGCGATGGCCCCGCTGCCGCCGGCGATCTTCGCGCAGGCTTCGGCGAGGGCTGTCGCGTCGGCGATGACCGGTGGAGTGCCCTCTGAAGGCTCGCGTAGCAGAACCGGAGCACTGGTGTCATCAGTGCCGGTCGTCGGGTCTGCCTGCGGTTCTCCGGGTCGGTCGCCTTCCATAGGTGAAGACCCTACGGGACGAGCGGACCGCGCCTGGTCCGCCCGCCCCGCAGGGCAGTTCGCCTTTGTCAGCGGATCACGCCGGCACGCATGGCCAGCGCCACCATCTGAGCCCGGTCACCCGTGCCGAGCTTGCGCCCGATGCGGGAGAGGTGAGACTTCACTGTGAGAGCGGAGAGGCTGAGTTCCTCACCGATCTCCTTGTTGGACTGGCCGTCGGCGACGAGTTGCAGCACCTCGACCTCGCGCGCCGAAAGCTCGCGCGGGGTGTTGTCGGTGCCGGCAACGCGGGTGCCGGTGGCCAGGACCGGTGCGACGCTCGGGTCTGCGTAGACGCCGCCCTCGAGCACCCTGCGGACGCCGTCGGTCACTACGACCGGCGATGCCGACTTGAGCAGGTATGCCTGGGCGCCGGCTTGGAACGCCGACCTGACCGCGTACGGGTCATCTGATGAAGCGAGCACCACTACTCGAGGCCAGCCATGGCTACGAAGTTCCGTAACCAGCTCGATGCCGCTGCCATCCGGCAGTCCGAGATCAAGGATCGCCAGGTCACAAGGCCCAGTGGCCTGTGCTCGCGCCCTTGCCTCGGCCACCGTGGCGGCCTCGTGGACGGTGCCCGCACCCATCTGTGCGAGTCTTGCTGAGATTGCCTCCCTCAACAACGGGTGATCATCTACCACCAACACGGAAAAAAGTTCTTCCCGCGGGTGGGGAACCATGCTCGCCGGCAAAGCACCGGCTGGCGTGGATCGGACGGCCTGAGAAATGCCGACGGTAGCCACGTCACTACCTCCCTGGAGTCGGTCGTGCCCCCCGACCGGCACCGGGACCTTCGGCCGTTCAGCCGCGCCAGCTTTAGACCGAAAGTGGTGTCGTCGAAGGCACTGTAGCCGGACTGAGGGCCTCACGGGGGGATCGAATGGGTATCTATCTCAAACCAGCGGTCACTCAGGGAGTTCGTTGTAACACGATCGGGCTAGTACACAGCCGGTGGCTAACACATCGCCGAAAGAACACGATGCACTTCAGTTACCGGGTTCGAATCGACTGTGCAGATGGCCCGTGCAGCTGCGGGTGCCGCCTCGTGAAGGCCTTGGCCACCTGTGTCTTAGACGGCGAAAACCGCCTCCGGCATGGGCATGATCAACTTGCCGGACGTTCATGATCGCTTCGCTCGGTGACCGTCGCGGTAACGCTCCGCAGGCGTCTCGGGGCGCTCCGGAGACCCGATCCGGACTACTTGATCTTGTTGCTCACCGTGACACTGTGAGTAGCACGAACGGGGTGGTCCAGACCTCCGTGCGGCCCACTGTGCGCTGGTCGGCGGCGGTCTAGGCCATCTGGCCCCACGAGGGGTCTCGACGGCGTACAGACGCTCTGAGGCCTTCGCGCCCTACGTACTCTCGCTCCCCGACGCGCTCCCGCGCGCTCTCGACGCGAGTCCGTGAAGGCCACCTTGAGGGACTCTGATTCCCTCAAGGTGGCCTTCACGGAACGTCGGGCGGGAGCAAGGGACCTTTAGTATCGCTAGCTTTCCTAGCGGCGCTAGTCGGCCGGAAGGCGCAAATTAACCCGAATGCCGGGTCTCGATTGCTGAGACCTCGGCGTGTCGAAGGGTGTCGAGGGGTGTGTCAGGAGGACTGGCGCTGCTCGAAGAGCGTCACGCCGACCGGCGGCAGCCCGACGACGCTCGCCATCACCTGGCAAAAGGCCTGCCCGTGCGACCGCAGAGCGGCGTCGGTCGGCGTCCAGGACGCCCTCAGCTCCAGGTCGTCGGTGCGCGAGGGGCCGGAGATGTCGCCGAAGCGGGCCGACGAGGTCTCGGTGACCGTCCCACCCAGCGCCGTCCACTCCGCGCCGGAGCTTTCCAGCGCATCGGTCAGCCAGGACCAGCCCACGGCCGGGAGGAAGGGATCGGTCGCCAGTTCCCGGTCGAGCTCCGCCCGCACGTACATGACCAGGCGCAGGACACCGTCCCAGCCTTCCTGGCCGTCCGGATCGTGCAGCAGCACCAGGCGTCCGGAGGCCAGCACGTCCGCCGGTCCTTCGACCTCGCAGCTCACCGCGTACGACCACGGAGCCAGGCGCCGCGGCGGGCGCATCGTCTCCAGCTGCACTTCGGGACGGGGCTGGACGGATTGCAACGCCGCGACGGCTTCACGGAAGAGGTCGGGTACTGACGTCATCGCGGTCACCAACCGACTGTAAGACGCCATCGCCGCGATCGGGGCGCAGACGCGCCGAGAGTAAGGGCTCGGAGACGTCATGGCACCATGAACACGATGTCTCCTTCAGCTGTTTCTCCCGCGCAGACCGTCCCCGCGGCCCGCCGTGCCCTGCCCGGCGCGCCGTTCCTGGCCGCCGCGCGCGGCGAACGGCCGGCCCACACCCCGGTGTGGTTCATGCGCCAGGCGGGCCGGTCGCTGCCCGAGTACCGGGCGCTGCGCGAGGGCACCTCGATGTTCGACGCCTGCTTCGACCCCGAGATGCTCGCCGAGATCACCCTCCAGCCGATCCGCCGTCACGGCGTCGACGCGGCCATTCTCTTCAGTGACATCGTCGTCCCGCTCAAGGCGGCGGGCCTCGACATCGACATCGTCGCGGGTACCGGCCCGGTCGTGGCCGAGCCGATCCGCGACGCCGCGGGCGTGCGCGCGCTGCCGGTGCTCGACCCGGAGCAGGTGGAGCGGGTCGCCGACGGGATCCGGCTGCTGGTCGGGTCGCTGGGCGAGACGCCGCTGATCGGCTTCGCCGGCGCGCCGTTCACGCTGGCCTCCTATCTCATCGAGGGCGGGCCGAGCCGCAACCACGAGCACACCAAGGCGCTCATGCACTCCGAGCCGCGGCTGTGGCACGAGCTCGCCGGGCGCCTGGCGGAGATGGCGATCACCTTCCTCAGTGCCCAGCTCGACGCCGGTGTCGACGCGATCCAGCTGTTCGACTCGTGGGCGGGCGCGCTCTCGGAGCGGGACTACCGCGAGTTCGTCCTGCCGCATTCGGCGAAGGTTCTGGACGCCGTCGCCGGGTACGGGGTGCCCCGGATCCACTTCGGCGTCGGAACCGGCGAGCTGCTGGTGGCCATGCGCGACGCGGGTGCCGACGTGGTCGGCGTCGACTGGCGTATCCCGCTCGACGAGGCCGTCCGGCGGCTCGGCGGCGGTGTCGTCCAGGGCAACCTCGACCCCGCGCTGCTGCACGCGTCCTGGCCGGTGCTCGAAGCGGAGATCCGGCGCATCCACGCCGAAGGCCGCGCGGCCGACGGCCACATCTTCAACCTCGGCCACGGCGTCCTGCCCGGCGTCGACCCCGATGTCCTGACGCGCGTGGTCGGGCTGGTGCACGAGCTTCGACCGTGAAGACCGTTGCCGTCGTCGGTGGCGGGATCTCCGGGCTGACCGCGGCCTACCGGCTGCGGACACTGCTCGGCGACGACGCTCGCATCGTCGTCTTCGAGGCGACGGACTCTCTCGGCGGGAAACTCCGCACGATCGAACTCGCCGGCGAACGCTACGACGTCGGCGCCGAGGCCTTCCTCGCCCGACGCCCCGAAGCTCTCGCGCTGGTACGCGAAGTCGGGTTGGGCGAGAGCCTCGTCCATCCGACCAAGGCCCGCGCGAAGATCCACGCCGGCGGTACCGTGCTCGGCCTGCCGCCGGGCACGGTCATGGGTGTCCCCGCCTCGGCCGACGCCGTCGCCGGGGTGCTGTCGGAGAAGGGACGCCGCCTCGTCGAGGCCGAGTCGTCGCTGCCGCCGGTGGATCTGCCCGCCGGGGACACGCCGCTCGGTCCGCTGCTGCGGGAGCGGTTCGGCGATGAACTGGTGGACCGGCTCGTCGATCCGCTGCTGGGCGGGGTCTACGCCGGGGGAGCGGACGGCCTCGGACTCCGCGCGACGATGCCCGGTCTCGCGTCGGCGGTCGATCGCGGCGCGCGGTCGCTCACCGAAGGCGCCGCTTCGCTCATGCCCGCCTCGCCGAGTACGGCGCCGGTCTTCGGGACTCTGCTGGGCGGACTCGGCACGTTGATCCAGCGGCTCGCGGAGCTTTCGCGTGCCGAGATCCGGACCGGGGTCACGGTGACGGCGCTGAACCGCACCGCGACTGGCTGGCTGATCGACGGTCTCGAAGCGGACTCCGTTCTTCTCGCCGTCCCGGCACCCTCGGCCAGGCGGCTGCTCGACGGTGTCGCCGGAGTGGCGTCGTCGGCGTTCGCGGACGTCGAACTGGCGTCGATGGCGGTGATCGCGCTCGCGTTGCCTGCCGGGACCGCGCTGCCCGAGTCTTCGGGCGTGCTGATCGGCGCGGGTGAACGGGACTCGGCGGGAAAACCGTTCGCGGCCAAGGCGTTCACCTTCTCTGCCCGTAAGTGGGCGCACTACGGCGAAGGCCCGGTGCTGGTGCGCGGGTCGGTCGGCCGGTTCGGCGAACCGGGCGCGCTGCACGCCGACGACGACGAACTCGTGCGCGTGATCCGCGACGACCTGGCCCGGCTGACCGGCGTCACCGCCGCGCCGATCGAGACGCTGGTGACCCGCTGGGGCGGCGGGCTCCCGCAGTACGGCACCGGTCACCTCGAACTCGTCGAGCGGATCGAAAGCGCCATCGCGGACGTCCCCGGGCTCGCCGTGGCCGGCGCGACACTGCACGGTGTCGGGCTCCCGGCGTGCATCGCCACCGCCGACGCGGCCGCCCGGCGCATCGCCGGGATCACACCGACCCACGAGGGCTCCTGAGCACGGGCAGTGCCAAGATGGCGGTATGGCGCGGCTGAACTACAACGAGCTCAATGACACCATCCGCTACACCGCCTGGTCGGTCTTCCGGGTCGAGCAGGGCAAGCTCGGCGAGGACCGCGCGAAGGCGGCTTCGGAGACCACCGAGTACCTCGACGCGCTCGAAGCCAAGGGTGTCGTCGTTCGCGGGGTGTACGACCTTTCGGGGCTGCGTGCCGACGCCGACTACATGATCTGGTGGCACGCCGAGGAGATCGAGCAGGTCCAGGCGGCCTACAGCGGTTTCCGGCACACGCCGCTCGGCCGCGCCTCGGTTCCGGTGTGGAGCCAGGTCGCGCTGCACCGCCCGGCGGAGTTCAACAAGAGCCACGTCCCGGCGTTCATCGCCGGTGAAGAGCCCCGCAAGTTCGTCTGTGTCTATCCGTTCGTGCGCTCCTACGAGTGGTACCTGCTGCCGGACGACGAGCGCCGCAAGATGCTCGCCGACCACGGCAAGGAGGCCCGCGACTACCCGGACGTCCGCGCCAACACGGTCGCGTCGTTCGCGCTCGGCGACTACGAGTGGATCCTGGCCTTCGAGGCCGACGAACTGCACCGGATCGTCGACCTGATGCGCCACCTGCGCGGCACCGAGGCCCGCCTCCACGTGCGCGAGGAGATCCCGTTCTACACCGGGACCAAGGTGGCGCCCGCCGAGCTGATCGCCCTGCTGCCCTAGTGAACGCATCAGTGGACGCGCGCGTCTGGACCACGCTCACCGGCGACACCCTCGCCGAAGACGCCGTCGAGGTCACCGGCCCCGAATCCGTGCTGCCCGGCACCTTCCGGATCGAGGAGGTGGCGACGACGAGCATCGCCGCGGCGACCCTTTCCGCCGGCGAACTGCTGCGGCTGCGGGGGATCGAACCGGGCCGGGTCTCGGTCGACACCCGGCACGCGGCGGCGTCGTTCCACAGCGAGAGCCACATCCGGGTCGACGGGGAACCGGTGCCGTTCAGCGCGCCGCTGTCCGGCGACTACCGCGCGAACGACGGCTGGGTGCGGCTGCACTGCAACTACCCGCGCCACGTCTCGGCCGTGTGCTGGGGACTCGGCGTGCCCGCGACGCGCGCCGCGTTCGAAAAGGTCGTGGCGGCCAAGTCGAAGTTCGAGGTCGAGTCGGCGGTGGTCGGTGCCGGCGGCGCCGCGGCCGTGCTGCGCACCCGCGAGGAATGGCTGGCGCACAAGCAAGGACAGGCCTCCGCCACACTGCCGGTCGCCGACATCCGGACGCTCGGGCCGTCCGAACCGGTACGGCTGTTCGAATCCGACCGGCCGCTGGGCGGGGTACGGATCCTGGACCTGACCCACGTCATCGCCGGCCCCGTCGCGGGCCGCGTGCTCGCCGCGCACGGCGCCACCGTCATGCACATCGGGTCGGCCCAGCTGCCGACCGTGCCGCCGCTGGCCGTCGACACCGGCATGGGCAAACTCTCGGCGTATGTCGACCTGGAGACCGAAGCCGGACGCTCACGGCTGCGCAAGCTGATCGCCCGCGCCGACGTCGTCCTCCAGGGTTTCCGGCCGGGATCGTTGGTGGCCAAGGGTTTCTCTCCGGAGGCGATCGCCGAACTCCGGCCGGGGATCGTGATCGCGGACCTGTCCGCCTATGGCTGGGAAGGGCCGTGGGCGCGCAGGCGCGGCTTCGACAGCCTGGTGCAGATGGCGTCCGGGATCGCCGACGAAGGCGGGAAGATCGCCGGGCTCGACGGTCCGGGACCGCTGCCGGTGCAGGCGCTCGACCACGCGACCGGCTGGCTCACCGCGGCGGCGATCATGACCGCCGTCCGCCGCGCCGCCACCGACGGCGGCACCCAGCACGTCCGGACGTCGCTCGCCGGAACCGGGCATTGGCTGGACTCGTTGGGGCGTAAGGATTCTGAGGTGTCCGAGTTCGACGTCGCCGAGTTCCTGGAAGACGCCGACAGCCCGCTCGGACGGCTGACCCGGGTGAAGATGGCGGGTGTGCTGCCGGGATCGAATCCGTGGTGGGTAGAGGGAACGCGCGTGCCGGGGAGCGACCGAGCCGTTTGGTGACCCGCGAGTACCGCAACTAGAGGACTAAACGCGGCGTGACCACCAGGGCTTGCGCTTCGGTTTCGGTATTTCGCCGCGCTCGACGAGCCAGGTGCCGAACGCGTCCGCGTAGGCCCGCGCGCGGATCGCGTCGGTCTTCGGATGGCTCGCCATGTACTCGCGGAACAGTGCGGGCAATCGGTCGCCGAGCGCTTCCGCGAGGTCGGGCCGCAGGTAGGCGGCCAGCCTGCGCTGCTTGTTCCGCAGGACGTTCGCCTCGATGCGGAGCCTGTCCGCGTCGAAGCCCGCCGGGGCGTCACCGCCGGTGAGGAGCGCCTTGAGCAGTTCGGCCTGCTGTCCGGCGAGCCGTTTCCGGGGCGAGGTCACGGCGAGACCGCTTCCCGTAGCGCGGCCAGCTCGGCCGCCAGTTCGCTGTCGGGCGGGTAGTCGTCGTCCCGTTCCAGCAGCACCCCGGGCGGCGCTGTACGTTTCCGAAGCTCTCTGAGCAGGTCCAGTACTTCCGGTACCACCGGATGGGCGTGTGTGTCGTGGTAGACGCCGTCGCGTTCGACGCCGCCGGCCATGTGGACGTAAGCCAGTCGCTCCCAAGGGATCTCGTCGAGGAACCGTCCGGGATCGGTGCCGACGTTGCGTGCGTTGGCGTACAGGTTGGCGACGTCGATGATCAGCAGGCAGCCGGTCCGCTCGGTCAGCTCCCGCAGGAATTCCGACTCGGAGAAGTCCGCCTCCGGCCATTCCAGCACCGCGGCGATGTTCTCCACCGCGAACGGTACGTCCACAATGGACTGAGTCAGCTTGACGTTGTCCACCAGGACATCGAGCGCTTCCCGGGTGCGGGGGAGCGGCATCAGATGGCCCGAGTCGAGACCGCCCGCGCGCACGAAGCACACGTGGTCACTGGCCATCGGCGCGCCGAGCTCGCGGGTGATCTCCGCGAGGTGCTCGACGCGCGCGGTGTCCAGCGGTTCGGCCCCGCCGAGTGACAGCGAGACGGCGTGCGGCAGGACCGGGATCCCCTTCTCCCGCAACGCGACCAAGGTCTCGGGGAGATGCCCGGCGTGCAGGTTCTCCGCGACGACCTCGACCCAGTCGACGCCGGGCAGCCGCGCGATCGACAGGTCCAGCTCGTGCCGCCAGCCGATCCCGATCCCGAGCCGCCCGGGTCCGTCAGCCACCACAGCCTCCGCCGCCCCCGCCGCAGGAGCTGCCACCGCCACCGCCGCCGCACGAGCTTCCGCCCGAGGAACCGGTGCTACAGGTGCTGCCTCCGGACGAGCCGCCGCCAAAGCCACCCGAAACGGGAGGCGGGATCAGCGCGGCGCTCAGTTCCTCGTCCGGGTAAAACGCGAGCCCGCCGAGCGCGACCGCCACCGCGGCGCCGCCCAGCACGGCGCCACCGGCCGCGCCGCCCACCGCCGCACCGTGGGAGATCCCGCGCTTGCGCTCCCGTCCGTGGGCGGACTTGGCCCGGTGGAGGACCCGGCTGCCTTCGCTGGTCGGGCGCGGGCCGGTCCTCTTCTTCTTGACGGCCCTGGCGACCAGCGTCGCGAACAAGGCCGCGATCAGCAGCGGGATCAGGAAGCCGATCGGGCGGTCGCGGGAGATCCCGGCGAACAGGCGCACCACGCCGAGGACGAACACGGCCAGGTAGAGGCCGAACACGACCCGGCGGATCTGCGGCGTCGCGTCGGCGACGAGGAGCCCTCGCGCTTCGAGACCCTTGGCGAGCGCCTGCATCGGCCCCGACATCCGCAGGCGGTCGCGAATGCCGCGGGTCGTGTTGCTGTAGCCCGGCTTGGCTCCCTTGGCGACGGCCCTTTCGATGGGGTCCGCGGGCTCGGCTCCCGTCAGCTGCAGCTGCTTCGAGCTGCTGACCCGCAGCGTCCCGCGATCGACCAGCGCCGCGATGGCCGTGTCGACCACCCGGTCCGGGCCGCCGGCGAGATAGGCGAGTTCGTAGGTCGTCGGCTGAGGCCCGGAAACGGCGGCGCGCGGTGCCTTGCGGCCCAGCTTGACCGCGATCGTCCACAAGAGAGCGACGATCAGCGGCAGCACCAGCAGAACGGCGTAGATCGCCAGGAAAGTGGGTCCGGGGATGCCCCAGGTGTCGTCCATCGCACGGGCCTTTCGCGAGCAGGTGCACTTACCGTAGTCGGACGCTTTTCGGTCCGGTCGTGGTTCCGTTGAGCCGCATTCGAGCAGGAAGGGGAATCCCGCACGACGGTCGTTCAGCCGTCAGCCGTCAGCCGTCAGCCAGAGCCGCCACCACCGTCGCTGCCACCACCACCCCCGCCGCCGCACGAGTGGCCGCCGGAACCGCCCAGCCCGGCCATCAGGATTCCGAAGTCGTCGCCCCCTCCGTACGTGTTGCGGCTGAGTCCACGTCCTGGCCATCGGCGGAGTTTCGCGAGGGCGTGACCGCCGGTTCCGGTCACGGTGAGAGTGCGGGTCAGTGCCGGGGCCAGGGCCTGGTCGGGATAGGCGGAAAGGCCACCGAGCGCCACGGCTCCCGGCGCACCGGCGACGAGACCGCGATCTTCGGCCGCCTCGGCGAGCACTCGGCGGCCCGCCCGGGTGGGCCGGCCTTGATGCCGGGTGCGGCCGAAACGCAAGGCCGCGAAGGCCGACCCGAGTACCGCGGCCACGAGAACGGCCAAGAGCACGGTCGGGGAGCCGATCCCTTCGACCAGCCCGGCCGCGAACAGCACGACGTAGCAGACCGAGGCGATCCGCCAGCCGACTTTCCGCCGCCCCTCCGGTACGAGCAACCCGCGGTCCGCGAGGTCTTCGCGCAGCGTCCGGATCGCCTCGCCGCGGCTCAGATACCAGCGGAGCCGGAATCCTTGGATCCGTGGGAGAAGCTCGACGATCTCCTTGCCGACGGCGTCGACCGGTTCGAGCGGGGTCCGGTAGAGCCTGCCGGAGCCGGCGATCCGGACCTGCTCGCGTTCGAGCAGGGCGGCGATCACCGTGTCGGTGACGCGGTCCGCGCCGCCGGCCAGCGCGGCCACGTGCCGGACGGTCGGCAGCCTGCCGCCGTCATGGAACCCCCGGCGGAGCCACGCCGCGTGCAGCCCCGCGAGCGCGGCGGGCAGGACTGCACAGGCGGCGTAGATCCAGGCGAAAGCCGGTCCGCTGATACCCCACGGTCCGTTCATACGACACCGCCCTCCCCGACGCTGCTCTGTTCATCGAGAACGCGCTGGGGAGGGCGGTGGTTCGCTTCGGTTGGTTACGACTCGGGAACGAGCGTCAGCGAGATCGAGTTGATGCAGTACCGCTGATCCGTCGGCGTGGCGTAGCCCTCGCCTTCGAAGACGTGCCCGAGGTGGCTGTGACACGACTTGCACAGCACCTCGATCCGGCGCATCCCCATCGCGGTGTCCTCGCGGAGGAGGACGGCGTCGGTATCGGCCGGGTCGTAGAACGACGGCCAGCCGCAATGGCTTTCGAACTTGGTGTCGCTGCGGAACAGTTCGGCGCCACAGGCGCGGCACTGATAGACACCGACACTCTCGGTGTCCGTGTACTCCCCGGTGAAGGGGCGCTCGGTGCCCGCCTTGCGGAGTACCGCGTACTCTTCAGGGCTGAGCTGTTCCCGCCATTCCTGTTCGGACTTGACCACGCGAGGCGTGGCTCCGACAACGGGTTTCATGCCTTTCACCCGTTCCACGTTACTCCGCGAGCCAGGCCAGGGCCCGGCCGATGATGTCCCATGCGGTGACCATCACGCCGAGCACGATGAGGATCACGACGAGCGCCGAGATCCACCAGCGAAGACCACCGAGGCGGTTGCTGGAGTCGGCGAAATCGGAGACACCGTCGAGGCACGCTTCCACGGTGAAGTTGGGGCCGCAGCGTTCGATGCGGTCCAGATGCTCGGCGAAGGCACGAGCTTCGGGGTCGTACGGGTCTAGGCCTACCAGGTCCTCGCGGAAGCGAGGATTCTGGCCAGGCCCGAAACGTCCGCTATCGGCCATACCAGCAACAGTAAGCCAAGATGGTCTTTTGGCCTACCGCCGCCGAGTGTGTCGCCGGTCAAGCCGTCATCCCTGGTTACCCTGCGCGCTGCGGGTGTCACCGGCGATCAGGAGCTGGCCGCCGCCGTCGACGACACGGACGGTCTTAGGCTCGCTGTACCCGCCCTTGAAGGTGAGGTTGATCGTGATGTCGACCGAGCCGTCGGTGTTGTTGCCCTTGAGAGCGTTGGCGCCCTTGTAGCTGCTCAGCGAGTTCGCCGCCCAGTACTCCTGGAACTTCGCCTGGTCGCCGTAGACGGCCTGCGCGTCGGGTGTGAGCATCGCCCAGCCTTCCGGCGAACCGGCACTGCTGTAGAAGTCCACGACTCGCTGCCCGCCGGCCTGGTACCCGATCTTGCCGCCGCTCGACGCCGCGGACGACGTGGGCGCGGTGCTCTTCGAGCCCTTCGGCGGCGTCGCCGAGGCGGAGGTCTGAGGGTTCGCTCCGGCGTTGTCACCGGTCTGATTGTTGCTCCCGTTGCTCGAATTCAGCACCAGGAACACGATCACCGCGATCACCACGACGGCGGCACCGGCGCCCGCGAACAGGGCGGCCTTGCGCTTGGCGTCGTGTTTGCCCGAGGAGGGACGCATCGGGGCGGCCGCGGACGGCGGCGGGCTCGCCGCGGCGACCGGGCGCGGCGGCGTGTTCGGCGGGGCGGCCTGCGAGCGCATCGGGATGAACGCGGCCGTCGGCGGGTGCTGCTTGGCCGGAGCCGGGGGAGGCGCGGAGGACTGGGCCTGGGGATCGGTCCGCTGCCACGGCGGCCGGTCCCCGCCGGGGTTGCCGCGTCCCGGGGTGTCGGGCGCGGCCGGCTGTCTGCCGCCGCCCGCTCCGAAGAGCCGCGGCGAGGGCGACATGCCCGAGCCGGATTCCTGTGCCGCCAGCGCGGCCAGGCGCTCGCGGGCCTCGGCCATGGTCGGCCGCTCGGTCGGTTCGGGCCGCAGAAGGCTCATCAGCAGCGCCGTCGCGCCACCCGCCTGCTGCGGGGGGTTGATCTGCCCGTTCGCGGCCGCGTAGAGCAGCGCGAGCTGGTTGGAGCTGTTCCCGTACGGCGTCTGGCCCTCGATGGCCTGGTAGAGCGTCGCGCCGAGCGCGAAGACGTCGGAGCTGGGCACCGGGTCCGAGCCGCGCGCCAGTTCGGGCGCGAGGTAGGCCGGGGTGCCGCCGATCAGGCCGGTCTGGGTGAGCGTCATGTCGCCGGCCGCGCGCGAGATGCCGAAGTCGGTGATCTTCGCGGTGCCGGCTTCGTCGATCAGGATGTTGCCGGGTTTGACGTCGCGGTGCACGATCCCGGCGCGGTGCGCGGCGACCAGCGCCGACGCGACCTGCTCGCCGATCTTCGCGACGCGTCCCAGCGGCAGCGTGCCCTCATCGGAGATGATCGCCGAGAGGCTCGGGCCGTTCAGGTATTCCATCACCAGGCACGGGTCGCCGCCGTGCTCCGCGATGTCGAACACCACGATCGCGTTCGGGTGCTGGAACCGGGCCGCGTTCTTCGCCTCGCGCATGGCGCGCTGGCGCATGTTGTCGCGTTCGGCTTCGGAGACGCCGGGCTGCGGGAGGATCTGCTTGACCGCCACCGAGCGCTCGAGGCGGACATCGATGGCACGCCAGACCACCCCCATGGCACCGCTACCAATTTGCTCGACAAGGCGGTAGTGCCCAGCGATCAGCTGACCGGTGTCGATGGCGACTGCTCCTGACACATTCTTTGACGAACACATCCCGGGTGATGGTGGCGTTACGCGGTCGTGATGGTCCCGCGCACCCGATCGAGTGTAGCGGGCGCCGGTTTCGGGCCCCCGTCAGCTCGCCGGTGCGGAGGCGGACAATTCTTCTTCGCCGCTCGGCTCGGGTGTCGGGAGGGCCTTGCGCCGGAAGACCTTGACCAGTCCGATGGCGCCCGCCGCGGCGAAGACGGCGTAACAGATCAGCAGGGCTGGGGGCGTTTCTCCGGTCAGAGCGTCTCCGAGGACGACGACCGCGACCGTTCCCGGCAGACTGCCCAGCGCGGTCCCGATCAGATACGGAGTGAAACGAACCGATGACACTCCGCACAGGTAACTCAGCGGAGCGAACGGCACCATCGGGATCAGCCTTAAGGAGGTGATCGCCAGAACTCCGCCGTCCGAGAGCCGGTCGTTGACCGCGCGGACCTTGGCCCGGTGCAGATGCCGGGTGACGAGGTCCCGGCCGAGCGCCCTCGACAGGGCGAACGAAAGTCCTGAGGCGACCGTCGTCGCCAGGATGCCGACGACGACGCCCGTCGTGGTGCCGAGCAGGAGCCCGCCCGCCAGGTTGAACACCGTGCGGGGGATCGGCGCCACGGTGAGCACCGAATACATCAGGAAGAACACCAGCGGCGTGGCCGGACCGGTCGCGGCCGCCCAGGCCCGCAGCCCGGCCGGGCCGGGGATCGGCAGCAGGACCGCGGCCGTCACGAAAACGGCGAGCACGGTGAGCGCGAGGAGTAATTTGGTACGGCCGGACACTGGGTCAACCGTACGGTATTCGCTGTGATCGACACCGAAGCGCTGCGGCGGCAGCCCGAACTCACCGGCGAGACCGTCGTCCTGAAGCAACTCGACGAGTCGTACTTCGAGGCCTCGTGGAAGGCGTTGCAGGAACCGGAGACCATCCGGCTGACCGGCACGCACACCGTGTTCACCGAGGAACAGATCCGCAAGTGGCTGGCCTCCCGGCCGGGCCTCGACGACCGGGCCGACTACGCGATCGTGCGCGATGAGGACGGCGTCTATCTCGGCGACGTCGTGCTTTCGGGTCTTGACGAGGACAATCGCTCCGCCGCGTTCCGCATCGCGCTGACCGGCCCCGACGTCTTCGGCAAGGGTTACGGCACCGAGGCGACGAAGCTCATCCTGGACTTCGCGTTCGAGGTCGTCGGCCTGCACCGCGTCTCGCTCGAGGTCTTCGACTTCAACCCGCGGGCGCGGCACGTCTACGAGAAGTGCGGGTTCGTCCGCGAGGGGCTTCAGCGGGAAGCCCTGTGGTGGGACGGCGCATGGCATGACGTCCTCACGATGGCCGTTCTGAAGAGCGATCCGCGCCCCTGATCGGCGATACGGTGGGCGCATGCCCAAGAACGGTGAGCCGATCGAGGTCGAGGCAGGCGAGCGCAAGGTCCGGGTCTCCAGCCCGGACAAGGTCTACTTCCCCGCCCGCGGGATCACGAAGCGCCAGGTCGTGGAGCACTATGTCGCGGTCGGCGTGCCGCTGCTGCGCGCGATCGGCGAGCGGCCCACGACGCTGAAGCGCTATGTCGACGGCGTCGAAGGCGAGTGGTTCTACGCCAAGCGCGTGCCGAAGGGTGCCCCGGACTGGGTCGAGACGGCGAAGATCACCTTCCCTTCCGGCCGGACGGCCGAGGAGGTCTGCCCGACCGAACCCGCCGTGTTCGCCTGGGCGGCCAACCTGGGGACCTTCGACTTCCACCCGTGGCCGGTGCGGCGGCCCGACGTCGACCACCCGGACGAACTCCGCATCGACGTCGACCCGCCGGACGAGGCCGGGTTCGCCGACGCGGTGCAGGTCGCGGGCGTGGTCCGTGAGGTCCTCGACTCCGCCGGGCTCGTCGGCTACCCGAAGACCTCAGGCGGCCGGGGCGTGCACGTGCTGGTGCGGATCCGGCCGGACTGGGACTTCATCGACGTCCGGCACGCGGTGATCGCCCTGGGCCGCGAGGTCGAGCGGCGGATCCCGGAGAAGGCGACCATCGCGTGGTGGAAGGAAGAGCGCGGCGGACGGGTCTTCATCGACTACAACCAGGCCGCGCGCGACCGCACGGTGGCCTCGGCCTGGTCGGTCCGCGGCACCTCGCGCGCGACGGTGTCGACCCCGCTGACCTGGGATCTTCTGACCGAGGTCGACCCGGACGACTTCGACGTCCTCACCGCCGGCGCCTTCTACGCCGAGCGCGGCGACCTCCACGCGCCGATGGACGAGCAGGCGTTCGGCCTCGAGACGCTGCTGGAGTGGTACGCGCGGGACGAACGCGACCACGGGCTCGGCGAGATGCCGTATCCGCCGGACTATCCGAAAATGCCGGGCGAGCCGAAGCGGGTCCAGCCCAGCAAGGCGCGGGACGACTAAGCGCGTGAGGGCCACCCTCAGGGACTCTGAGTCCCTGAGGGTGGCCCTCACGCGCTTCTAGCCCCGAGTGAACTCGCAGCCCGCGACCTGGACGAATTCGCCGGTGCGGGTGGTGAACCGGGCGGCGCCGGTGGTCAGCTGGTCGGCCACGATCTTCGACGTCCCGTCCGGGCGCAGCCGTGCCCAGTAGCAGTGCCCGTTGCCGCCCGGCGCCGGTCCGGGCGAGCGATACGAGCCGGCCGCGACCTCGGTGCCGACGAGGTAGGTCCCGTCGGCGAACCGGCTGACGGCACCGGCGGGAGCCGCGCGGCCTGAGGTCACAGGAGGTGCCGGGACGGTCACGGTCGGCGCGGGTGCGGCCTCCGCCGTGACGGTGACCGTCGCGGGGACCACCGGTGGCGCGGAGGTGACCCTCGGGGAAGTGGCGGCGACCACGCCGACGCCGGCGCCCAGGGTGAGGGCGACGGCGAGCCCGGCCAGGAGCGGCAACGCATTTCGTGACGGTGCGTGCGGTATCGGTGACCAGTTCGTACTTCTCATCCGTCTCTTCTTCGCTTTTCTCGCGGAGTGATTGCGAACTCGTGTCGATCTAGAAACCTGTTACCGCTTGAGAACGAATCGATACAAGACTGTGTGACGCGTGGAGCAAAGTCGTAACGCCAAAGCTCCTGCCAGCGACATTTCCCTCCGAACCGTACGCTGGGGGAGACGAAGGAGTGCTCGTGGACGACCTGATCGCCTTTCTCGCCGCGCGTGTCGGACAGCGCCAGGCGTTGATCATGCAGGCGGTCAAGAAAACCGAGATCAGCGATTCGCTCAATCGCGGTGAGACCAAGGTCGTCATCGAAAAGAAGATCCGCTCGCTGAACGACATCGAACTCGACGTGATCAATCAGATGATCAACGAGATCGAGGCGACCCGGCGGATGCTGCAGACGCACCGCACCACCGTGTCGGAGAAGGTGCCGGGGTTCCCCCTGTACGGCAACGAGTACTGGTGCGAGACGTGCAACGTCCCCGCGGACGAGGCCGGGACGAACTGGTGCCTGACCCTGCGGCTGCTGGCGCTGCCCTACGCCGACCACCCGGACTACAGCGAGCGCTGGCGCCCCTGAGCGGGGAATGCCCGCCGGGTCCGGGCGCGTTGATCCAGGGGTGATCAGGCTTTCGGTACTGGATCGGTCCCCGACCCGCCGCGGTGGCGACGCGCCCCGCGCGTTGCGGGACACCGTCGGGTTCGCGCGGGACATCGAAGCGCTGGGGTATCACCGGTTCTGGGTCTCCGAGCACCACAGCGTGCCCGGCGTCGCCGGTTCGGCGCCCACGGTGCTGGCGGCCGCGGTCGCCTCGGCCACCGAGCGGATCCGTGTCGGCACCGGCGGCGTGATGCTGCCGAACCACCGCCCGCTGGTGGTCGCCGAACAGTTCGGGGTGCTCGAATCGCTGTTCCCCGGCCGGATCGACATGGGACTGGGCCGCTCGGTCGGCTTCACCGGCGGCGTGCGCCAGGCGCTCGGGCACGAGAAGGACGACGCCGATCGCTTCGGCGACCAGGTCCGGGAACTGCTGGGCTTCCTCACCGGCGATCAGACGGCGTATCCGGGCGTGCACGCCATCCCGGCGGAGGGCCTGCGCGTGCCGGCGTTCCTGCTGGCCACCGGCGCGGGGGCGCGGCTGGCCGCGGAACTGGGGCTGCCACTGGTGATCGCGCCGGTCCGCGGTGAGGGTCCGCTGCTCGAAGCCATCGAGGGTTACCGCGCCGCCTTCCGACCTTCCGCGCAGGCCGCGCGGCCGTCTGTCGTGGTGTCCACGGCGATCGCGGTCGCCGAAACGGCGGAGCGGGCACGGCGGCTGCTGATTCCCGAAGCGTGGTCGACGGTCTACTCGCGCAACCACGGCGTCTTCCCGCCGCTCTCGCCGGTGGACGAGATCCTCGCCGGGCCGTTGTCCGACCGCGATCGGGAGCGGCTGGACCGGGCACTCGACGGCCAGATCGCCGGCACCCCGGGCGAGGTGGGGGAGCGGCTCGCCGCTCTCGTCGCCAAGACCGGCGCCGACGAGATCCTGGTGACCACCAGCACCTTCGACCAGGCCGAGCGGCTGGATTCCTACCGCGCGCTGGCCGAGGTGGCGGGGTTGCGGAGCCTCGCCGCGGCCTCGTGACCCCTTTCAGGACGCCGAGCGTTTGACGATCAGCTCCGGTTTGATCTCCCGTTCCAGGAACCGGTGGTAGTCGATCGCGTTGATCGTGGCTTCGACCTGCTCGAAGGTCGGCGGTCGCAGACCCCCGTTGAGCACGACGGTGAGGCTCTTGCGTGCGATGTTGATGACGACCGGATCGACTCCGACGTCGTCGCACACCGCGAGCAGCACCGCGGTCCAGTACCGCAGATCCTCGTTCTCGCCGAGGTGTTCCCACCTCGCGACCAGCCATCTGCCGTTCATCAGCGCGCCCGCCATCTTCCACGGGTCGTGCACCATGTACGGCTCGGAAAGACCGCTCATCGTTCGCGCCAACGGATCATGCGGGGCTCTTCTCTGCCGGGGGCCGACTCCGTGTGGCGGGTATTCGGCGCATACGGGGTCGCGGACGGCTCGGAAGACCGAAATCTTCGGCGAATCCCTTTACCGGACAGGGAATGTCATGTCAGCTCGCTCGCCAAGACCGCATTGAGAGGGCTACTTGCGGTCTTGGTGAAAACCTAAAGGCGTAACTGAAGCTGGGTGAGGATGCGCTGCGCGGGGTCGTCCAGGTCCACCCCGGACACCTCGCCGGCGCGCCGCACCCGGTACCGCACCGTGTTCGGGTGGATGTTCAGTTCGCGCGCCGCCCGCCGGACGTCGCCGAACGCGTCGAGGTAGGCCAGTACCGCGGGCACCAGGATCCCGCCGTGGTCGGCGTCGTGCGCGACCAGTGCGGTCAGCCGCGGGTCGCGGATCCTCGGTTGCTCACCGAGGAACGCGAGCACTTCCGAGAGCAGGACCTCGGCGCGGACGTCGGCCAGCGAAGCCACGTCCGCGGTCCCGTGCCCGCGCGCCATCGTCGCCAGCACCCGGTCCGCGTCGCCGCGGGACCCCGCCGCGTCGGAGAGCCGAGGTACGACGCCGCCCAGTGCCGCGCGCACCCGGACGTCGAGATGTCGTTGCGCGGTGCCGACGATTTCCTTGGCCAGCGCGAGGACCCGCGCCTCGGCGTGCTCGGGCAGATCCGGTAGCAGCGCGTAGACCCGGCCGCCGATCACGCTCACCAGCGCGCTCCGCCGGTACGCCGCGGTGTGCACGGTGATCAGGTGCACCAGTTCCGCCCGCCGTAGCTGCCGGTCGGTGGCGGCCCCGTCGCGGGGGAGGGAGAACGCCAGCACCACCGCCGGTTTGCCGGGGTCGGCGCCGATGTCGTCGGCCACGGATTCCACGTCAAGACGCCCGTCGAGCAGGCCGGCCAGCAGGTCTTCGCGGAGCCGGAGTTCCGGGCTGGGCAGCGTCCGG
Organism: Amycolatopsis sp. lyj-112; assembly: GCF_046549055.1. Classification (NCBI taxonomy): domain Bacteria; kingdom Bacillati; phylum Actinomycetota; class Actinomycetes; order Pseudonocardiales; family Pseudonocardiaceae; genus Amycolatopsis; species Amycolatopsis sp. lyj-112. The sequence continues at coordinate 1,029,955 of NZ_JAJPWS010000001.1, forward strand.
TGCCGGATCAGCTGCGGCGCGAGCGCCCGGCTGGCACCGAGCAACGCGACTTCCGCGCTCTCGGTGAGGGGATGCGCGCCCTCCTGCACCCAAATCGTGCCCAGCGGCTGCGACCCGGCGTGGATGCCGGCCACGATCCGTCGCCGGATGCCGAGGTCGGGCCGTTCGTCGATGCGCACGATGCCTTCCCCGGCGCGAAGCCGCTGATAGACACCCCATTCGCGCAGCATCGCGAGATACCGCTCCGGGCCTTCGCGGCCGAGGATCGAGAGCCTGCGCAACTCGTCGACCTCGTCGCCCGCTCGCGAATAGGCCAGTACGCGGCTAGCGGTGTCCTCGATGCTGACCAGGCCGCCGGTCAGGGTCGCGATGGTCTGCGCGAGCGAGAACAGATCGCCCAGCACTTCGCCGTTGTCCGCCTCGCCGCCCGCGCGCGCCGCGTCGACGACACCCCTGGCCAGCGCCTCCACCTGCTCCCAGCGCGCTTCGTGGCCGACCTCGATCAGCGCGATCCCGGCATCGGCCGCGACGTCCACGGCGGCCGAGCCGTTCTTGACCGCCACCCCGGCCGCGCCCGACCGTCCCGCCGCCCGGATCGCCCCGGCGGCCGACCGGCCGCGTGCCCCGATCACCAGGACGAGGTCACCCGGATGGGCGTCAGGCGGGTCTTCCGGATCGTGGATGACGACGTCCTCCACCTCGACGCCGAGTCCGCCCGGCGCCGCGAGCACCCTGAACAGCGGTTCTCCGAGTGTGGTGAGGACGTGCCGCAGCGAAGCGCCAGGCACTTTAGCGGCCGGTTCTGTAGTCGTTCTCATCACCGAATTAAGCCGATCGGACAAGACGGTCACCCTGATTCTAGCCAGTTGAACAAGCCGCGGCCGAGCCGTCAGGTCTACCGTTCGGGAAGAGACCTTTAACCGGCGAAGTGAAGTCAGGAGCAGTCAGTGGACGCCGTGACCCAGACCCCCGCCCCGCAGAACGAGCCGGTGCTGAACTACGCACCGGGTAGCGCCGAGCGCGCCGAACTCGAGGGTGCGCTCAAGTTGCTGGGCGGCGCCGACCCCATCGACATCACCGTGACGATCGGTGGTGAGCAGCGCAAGGGCGGCGGCGAGAAGATCGAGGTCGTCCAGCCGCACAACCACCGCGCGGTGCTGGGTGTCATCCACAGCGCGACCGAGCAGGACACCCACGACGCGATCGCCGCCGCCAAGGCCGCGGCCCCCGGCTGGCGCGCGCTGTCCTACGACGACCGCGCCGCGATCATCCTGCGTGCCGCCGACCTGCTGGCCGGCCCCTGGCGCGCCCGTATGAACGCCGCCACCATGCTCGGCCAGTCGAAGACGGCGCTGCAGGCCGAGATCGACTCCGCCTGCGAGCTGATCGACTTCTGGCGTTTCAACGTCGCGTTCGGCCGTCAGATCCTCGCCGAGCAGCCCGTCAGCTCACCCGGTATCTGGAACCGGATGGAGCACCGCCCGCTCGAGGGCTTCGTGTATGCCATCACGCCGTTCAACTTCACCGCGATCGCCGGCAACCTGCCAACCGCGCCCGCGCTGATGGGCAACGTCGTGCTGTGGAAGCCGTCGCCGACGCAGAGCTACGCCGCGCACCTGCTGATGCGCCTGCTCGAAGAGGCCGGCATGCCGCCGGGCGTGATCAACCTGCTGCCGGGTGACGGCAAGGCCGTCTCCGACGTCGCCCTGACCCACCGCGACCTGGCCGGGATCCACTTCACCGGCTCCACCCCGACGTTCCAGCACCTGTGGGGCACCGTCGGCGCGAACATCGGCGGCTACCGGACCTACCCGCGCCTGGTCGGTGAGACCGGCGGCAAGGACTTCGTGCTCGCGCACTCCTCGGCCGACGTCGACATCCTGCGCACCGCGCTGGTCCGCGGCGCCTTCGAGTACCAGGGCCAGAAGTGCTCGGCCGCGTCCCGCGCCTACGTCCCGCGTTCGCTGTGGGCGAGCCTGAAGGACGAACTGGTCTCCGAGACCGAGGCCATCACCTACGGCGACGTCAACGACCTGAGCAACTTCGGTGGCGCCGTGATCGACCGCCGCGCGTTCGACAAGCACGCGGCCGTGCTGAAGAGCGCCGCCGAGGACAGCGAGGTCGAGGTCGTCGCGGGCGGTACCGCGGACGACAGTGTCGGCTTCTTCGTCCGGCCGACCATCCTCGTCTCGGGCAACCCGAAGCACGAGATCTTCCGCACGGAGTACTTCGGCCCGATCCTCTCGATCCACATCTACGAGGACGACACCGACGACGCGTTCGACAACGTGCTGAAGCTGGTCGACGAGACGGCCGACTACGCGCTCACCGGCGCTGTCATCGCCAACGACCGTACGGCCGTGGCGAAGGCGTCCGAGGCGCTGCGCTTCGCCGCCGGCAACTTCTACGTCAACGACAAGCCGACCGGCGCCGTCGTCGGCCAGCAGCCCTTCGGTGGTGCTCGCGCGTCCGGCACCAACGACAAGGCCGGTTCGGTGTTCAACCTCCTCCGCTGGACGAGCCCGCGCTCGATCAAGGAGACGTTCGTTCCGCCGACCAGCGTCCGTTACCCCCACCAGGGCTGAGATCTTCAGGAGTCCGTGATGTTGCGTGCCCCGTTGCTCGCCGCCGCCCGATCCCGGCGGATGCGCAAGCTGGTCGAGGTCGTCCCCGCCACCCGATCGGTGGTGACCCGGTTCGTCGCCGGTTCCGGGACGTCCGACGCCGCCCGGGTGGTCCGCGAACTGGCCGACGACGGCCTGCGTGTCACCCTCGACCACCTCGGTGAGGACACCTCCGACGCCGAGCAGGCCTCGACGACCGTCCGCGCCTACGAGGAGCTGCTGTCCGCGCTGGCCGCCGACGGCCTCGCGTTCGGCGCGGACGTCTCGGTGAAGCTCTCCGCGGTCGGGCAGTTCCTGCCTGCCGACGGCGAGAAGGTCGCGCTGGAGAACGCCCGCAAGATCTGCGCGGCGGCCGAAGCGGTCGGTGCCACGGTCACCCTCGACATGGAGGACCACACCACCACCGACTCGACGCTGGGCATCCTGCGGGAACTGCGCACCGAGTACCCGTGGGTCGGCGCGGTGCTGCAGGCCTACCTGCGGCGGACCGAACAGGACTGCCGTGACCTCTCCGGCGAGGGCTCCCGCGTCCGGCTGTGCAAGGGCGCGTACGCCGAACCCGAAGAGGTCGCGTTCCAGGGCAAGTCCGAAGTGGACAAGTCCTACGTCCGCTGCTTGAAGATCCTCATGCAGGGCAAGGGTTATCCGATGGTCGCCTCACACGACCCGCGGATGATCGCGATCGCCGAGAAGGTCGCGTCGGACGCCGACCGCGAGCCGGGCGACCACGAATTCCAGATGCTGTACGGGATCCGTCCCGACGAGCAGCGCCGGATCGCGGGCGACGGCAAGACGATGCGCGTCTACGTCCCCTACGGCGACGAATGGTACGGCTATTTCATGCGCAGGCTGGCGGAACGCCCGGCGAACCTGGCGTTCTTCCTGCGCGGACTCGCCACCCGGGGCTGACCCGGTCCCAGGTGGCACTGCTCCGCTGAAGTAAAAGGGGCCCTTCCCGGGGAAATCCGCCGGGAAGGGCCCCTTCTTCGTGCTTGTCAGGCCTCTTGGGCCTCTTCCTTGAGCTTGTCCACGTCGATGTCGCGTGCCTGCTGGATGAGATCTTCGAGGGTCTTCTCCGGGAGCGCGCCCGGCTGGGAGTAGATCACCGTCTTGTCGCGGATCACCGCGAGGGTGGGGATGGAGCGCACGTCGAACGCGGCCGCCAGCTGCTGCTCGGCTTCGGTGTCGACGCTCGCGAACACGATGTCGTCGTGGTTGCCCGACACCTTCTCGTAGGTCGGCGCGAACTGGCGGCACGGCATGCACCAGCCCGCCCAGAAGTCGATGATCACGAAGTCGTTCTCGGAAACGACCTGATCGAAGTTGGCGGCGGTCAGCTCCACAGTGCTCATGCCCGGCACAACGAAACACGCCCGGCGCACATTCCCAGAGGAACGCGTAGCGTCGGGATCGAGTGACCCAGGAGACTTTCGCGAGGAGGACCACATGGCCGACGGGGACATCCTCAGCCGGATCGACGAACTGGTCAGCGAGGAGCACGAACTCCGCTCGCGGGCGATCGGCTCCGGGCTGAGCTCGGACGACCGCACCCGGCTCGCCGGCGTGGAGCAGCAGCTCGACCAGTGCTGGGACCTGCTGCGTCAGCGGCGGGCGCGGGTCGAGTTCGACGAGGACCCGGACGAGGCCACGCCGCGGCCGATCTCCGAGGTGGAGTCTTACCGGCAGTAACAGTCCGTGAAGGCCTCCTTGAGGGACTCAGAGTCCCTCAAGGAGGCCTTCACGGACTTGCCGAGGTGAGCGCCGGGACATGGCGGGGTCAGGCGGGGCAGAGGGTTCCGTCGACCGGGATCTTGCCGTCGATCAGGAACGCCCGGGTCGCGTCGGTGACACAGGGGGAGAGCCCCAGCGCGCCGTGCCCGGCGCCCTGCCAGGTGATGGTCACCGCGCTCGGCATCTGGTCGGCGGCCCGGCCGGTGCCCTGTTCAGGGGTGACCGGGTCGGTCGCGGTGCCCGCGACGAGGATCGGCGGAGCGCCGGGAGCACCCGCGGGCGGGAGCGGTTCGCGGCGTACCGGCCACGGGCTGCACCACGCGAGCTGTTGCGCGGCGAGCACGCCGAACTGCGGGTACTTGTCGCGCAGGGTCGTGGTGAGGCGCGTGAGTTCTTCGGCCGAAAGCCGTGTCGCGCTGTCGTTGCACTTGGTCGCGAGCGTGCCGTCGAGGCGGGACGGCCGCGCCCGGGTGTCCTTCAGTACCGGCTCGGCGAACGCGGCGAGCGGCGTGACGTCGCCGGTCTGCGCCGCCTTGAGCGCCTCGGCCAGTTCCACCCAGCGTGAGCGCTGCGCCAGCCCGGAATAGAGGGCGTACATCGCGATGCCCGGAGTGATGTCCACCCCGTCGGTGGTCACCGCGGAGGCGGAGCGCAGCCTGTCCGCGACCGCGTTCACGGCCGAGCGGGCGTCCCCGATCGGGCAGCCCCTGGCGATGCAGTCGGCGCCGAACGCGTCGAGCGTGGACTGCGCGCTCGCGGCGATGGATTCCCCGACGGCGGCGGAATCGGCGCCCGGATCGGGCAGCCCGTCGAGCATCATGCGCCCGACCTGCGCGGGGAACCGCACGGCGTACTCGGCGAGGACCTTCGAGCCGTCACCGCGCCCGAGCGCGTGCAGCCGGTCCAGGCCCAGTTGTTCCCGCACCTCGTCGAGATCGCCCGCGGTCCGCCAGCTGTCCATCGCGACCTGCGAGTCGTCCAGTTCGATCGCGCACTGCTGGCCGGCCTTGCGTGCCGCGTCGACGACGGCTTCGAGATCCGAGGCCGTCGGGTCGCCGCCGAGCAGGTCGGTGCGGATCTCCGCCGGGATGCACTGCACCGGGGCGGACATGCCGGTCCCGCGCCGGTCGACGCCGACGAGGGAGAACTTCTGCAGGTACTCGGGCGGCAGCGACGCGGCCAGCCGGGCGGCGTAGAGCGAACCCGGTTCCCCGTCGACGTCGTTGACCACGACCAGCGGGATCGGCCCGTCGCCCGCCTTGACCACGGCGATCCGCGAGAGCCCGCGGCCCGGCAGGTCCGGCGCGTCGAGCGTGGTGGGCACCCGGGCGCACGAGAACTTCAGCGTGTCCGGCACGGATGGCTGGCCCAGCCGCTGCCGGGTCGCGTCGTCACAGTCCTCCCATTTGATGCTCGGGGACTGTGGTTCGTTCAGCGGCGGCAGTGGTACCTGCTGCGCCGCCGGCGGGGCGCCGCCGGTGGGTTTGCCGTCGTTGTCGATCACCGCCGGGCGCACGGACGGCCCGGCCGTGCAGCCCGCGAGAACGGCGGTGACGAGGGTCGTCATCAGGATCAGCCGTGGCCTGCGGCGAACGGTGCTGGCGGGGCGCACGGGCTGGTCCTCACTTTCCGGGCATGACACGAGCTCGTGGATGAGCTTCGCAGGTTACGTGTCAGAACCCGGTTAGCGGGTGCGTTTGACCTCGCCGCGGAACACCGCGTCCAGGTCGTAGCGGGCGACTTCGTCGAGCTGGGCGTAGGTGCAGGAGTCCGGCTCGCGGTCGGGGCGCCAGCGCTTGAACTGCGCGGTGTGGCGGAACCGAGACGGATAGCCGCCTTCGGTGTGCTCGTAGCCGACCTCGACGACCTTCTCCAGCTTCAGCGGCACCCACGGCGCTTCCTTGGACTTCCACCGGGTGATCCCGCCGGGCACGCGCTGGCCCTCGCGGACGTTGTCGCCCAGCCACGGGTGATCGGTGCCGTCCGTGATCAGCGGCGCCAGTTCCTCGGCCAGTTCATGCCGCCGGGTGACCGGGAACGAGCCGACGACGCCGGGGTGATGCAGCACGCCGTTCTCGTCGTACAGCCCGAGCAGGAACGAGCCGACCATCTCGCCGGCCTCCCCGTCGACGTGCCAGCGCAGCCCCGCCAGCACGCAGTCGGCCGTGCGCGAGTGCTTGTACTTCAGCAGCACGCGTTTGCCCGGCGTGTACGGCTCGTCGAGCGGCTTGCCGATGACGCCGTCGAGACCCGCGCCCTCGAACAGCTCGAACCAGTGCCGCGCGGTGTCCGGGTCCGTGGTGGCCGGGGTCAGATGGATGCCGTCCGACGCCAGGTTCTCCAGCCGCTCGCGCCGCTTCGACGTCTGTTCGTCCAGATAGGACTCGTCGCCCAGCGCCAGCAGGTCGAACGCGACGAACTCGGCCGGGTTCTGCTCCGAGAGCAGCGTCACCCGGCTCGCGGCGGGGTGGATCCGCTCGGTGAGCGCGTCGAAGTCCAGCTTCCCGTCCCTGCCGATCACCAGTTCGCCGTCGAGCACGATCTGCTTCGGCAGGGTCGCTTTCAGCCGCTCGACGACCTCGGGGAAGTACCGGTTGAGCGGCTTCTCCGCCCGCGACTGCAGGGTCAGCTCGTCACCGTCGCGGAACACCAGGCAGCGGAACCCGTCCCATTTCGGCTCGAACAGCAGACCGCCGGAATCGGGGATCGCCTTCGCCGGTTTGGCGAGCATCGGCTTGATCGGCGGCGTCAAGGGAAGCGACATGACGGCCATTCTTGTCTTATCGGCGCGTTCAGCGCACCCGTTGCGGTGAGGCCGTGTCGAGTTCGATCCGGACGGCGGTGGGCAGCACGTCGACGCCGAGCGATTCCCTCGCTCGGGTCAGCACGGTGGCGTCGAGCTGTTCCCAGACCCGTTTCAGGTCGGTGCCCTCGCTCAGCCAGAGCGTGATCCGCAGTGCCGGGTTCTCGCTGTCACCGACGGCTCGGACCCGGGCGCGGCCGACGCCGTCGATCGTTTCGGCGTCGAGCCGGACGGCCTCGGAGATGGCCGACGAGGTCACCACGAGGTCGTCGTCGAGTTCGAGGTCCGGACGGCCTTCCGGGCGCAGCGAACGGAAGAACCACCACAGCCCGAGCCACAGCAGGAGCACGCCGAGCACGAGCGCGCCGATACGGGAAGCGAGCGCGTTCCGGGAAAGCCAGTCGAGCGCGATCGGGTCCACCAGCGGACGGCGGCCGCGGTAGGCGCCGAGCCAGCCCGCGCCGACGACGAGCGCCGCGGCGCCGGCGAGGAGCGCGAGCAGTCCGATGAGGACGGTCAGCGACCGTTCCGTGCCGGTGGACCGGCCGAGTGCCTTGGCGGAGACCGAACGGCTCATCGGCGGTCCTTCGGGGAGTCGACGACGACGGACACCTTCGGCCGCCGTACCAGGGGGACTTCGTCGAGCAGGCCGGAAACCGTCTCCAGCAGCCGCGGTCGCAGCTCGCCTTCGGTCTCCATCCTGCTGGTCGCGCGGACGCGGACTTTCTTGGCGCTGGCGGTGACCTTCGCGCCGGCGACGTTGTCCTGCGCCCGCACCGTCACCCCCACCAGCCGCGCCAGTGAACGCGGCGACGTGGTCACACTGACCTCGTTCGCCGGATCGGTCAGCCGGATCGCGCGCCGCCCGGCCGAGGCGGCCGCCACGATCAGCAGCAGCCCGGCCACCGCGACCACGATCGCGGTGACCCGGACCGCGGAACCGTCCCAGGTCAGTTCCGCGAGCCTGTCGCGCCAGTCGTCCCACGGGACGAACAGCGGCCCCCGCCCCGGCCGCCACCACCCCCAGCCGACCTCCAGCGCGAGCAGGACCCCGGCGGCGGCCAGCGCCAGCCCGATCAGGGCGGACAGCAGGCGGACGAACAGACGCATGCGCGTACTCCTTCTAGCGGACGCGGGGTGCGATGTCGGGCAGCAGCGCGGAGACCGTCACCGAGATGTCGCGTACCTGATAGGACGTGATCCGCTCGACCTCTTCGGTGACCCGGGCGCGCAGATCGCCGACGATCCGCCGTACCGGTGCCGGGTACTTCAACGCGACGTCGAGCACGAGGTCGACGTCGTTGCCCTCGCCGCCGACCTTCGCGCTCGCCCCGTGCGTGCCCAGCCCGACCCCCGCGATCCGCCGCTCGGCCCGCGTGGTCCCGTCGACCTGGTCCGCGGCGTGCTGCGCGACCTTGCGGACCACGGCGGGCGCGATGGTGAGCCTGCCGCGGTCGTCCGGGCTTTCGGGGCCGGGAGGGAGGGTCATTTGTCGCGGCCCCGGCCGAACAGGTCGCCGAGGTCGAGTTCGCCGTCGATGACCCGGCCGACGACGAGGCCGATGATGCCGACGGCCAGGGTCACCAGGAACGCGGTGAAGCTCTGCGTCGCGGCGAGGCCGAGGATGAGCCCCGCGATCAGGCCGGTCTGGGTCCCGTTCATCATTCGACCCGCGAGGTCTCGGTCTCGCCGCCGTTCTCGTCGGGCAGGTGGATGTCGTTGACCGAGATGTTGACCTCGATCACCTCGAGGCCGGTGATCTGCTCGACCTGGCCGATCACGTTGCGGCGGACCGCCCGCGCCACGTCGACGATGCGCGCGCCGTACTCGACGACCACGTCGAGGTCGATCGCCGCCTGCTTCTCGCCGACCTCGACCGACACACCGGACGTGGTGACCGTGCCGGAGCCGGGGATGCGCTCGCGGATCGCGCCGAAGGCCCGCGAAACCCCGCCGCCCAGCGCGTGGATCCCGGTCACCTCACGGGTGGCCAGCCCGGCCACCTTCTGCACCACCACCGACGAGATCGTGGTCTTGCCGGCGGCTCCATCCTCGTTGAGGGAAGATCCGGTCCCGGCGCCCGCCACCGGGGTGTCGGTCTTGCTCGCGCTCGGCTGAGCCATGAAGTTCACTCCTTCTCGCACCTGCGCCGCACGGCCTGCGCGCGCGGCGTTCCCTACGCTCTCACCGATCCGGACACGCGCGCATGCCGAGTCGTCACGCGCAGTCCCCCGAACGGGTTAATCAGTTCCGGGGGACCGTCTGTCCTTTGTGGACGCTCAGTCCGGGTGGACGTCGACGACGTGGACGTTCACCGCGGGCGGCGGCGAGCCGAGCTGCCTGGTCAGCGCCTCTGTGACGCGGTGGCGCAGCAGATCCGCGGCCGCCGCTTCGACGCCGAACCGGACCGTCACCAGCACCTGCAGCACTTCGCCTTCGAGCGCGACGGCCGAGACGTGCACCCCGCCGATCCCACGCCCGGCTTCGGCGGCGAGCTTCCGGGTCATCAGCACCAGCGCCCGTTCCGAAACCTGGGTCTTCCCCCCGGCCGAGGGCAGATCCAGCGGGGGCGTGGTGTGCCCGCCGCGGACGCCGCCGACCGAACGGAGCACCCGTTCGACGAGCCCGGGTGGCGTCGGCACCGGGCGATTCGCCGCGGCGCGCACCTGCTCCCACCGGGGGTCGTCGCGCGGATCGTCGCTCATCACCGTTCCCCGGATCGGAGGTCGCCGCCGAGGTCTTCCCGGCGGAGTTTCGCGAGCAGCGCCACCCTCGCGCGGTGCAGGCGGGCGCGCAAGGCGGGCACACTGACCTCGAGGACTTCGGCCACCTCCTCGTAGGTCAGCCCCTCGAATTCTCGCAGAATCAGCGGGATCCGCTGGCCGACGTCGAGTTCGGCGATCGCGCGCAGCACGGTGCCGACCTGTTCCGCGCTCACCACATGGCCTTCCGGGCCGGGCACGATCCCCGCGTCGCCCTCGTCGAGGGGGACCGTGGGCTTCCGGCGCCGGACCATGCTGAGCGCGCCGTTGGTGGCCACCCGGTACAGCCAGGTGGACACGGCGGCCTCGTGCCGGAACCCGGGGAGGGCGCGCCACGCGGAGAGCCAGGCCTCCTGGACGACGTCCTCGGCCTCGGACGCGCTGCCGGTGATCCGCAGCGCCACCCGGTACATCTTGGCCGTGTGCCGCCGCACCAAGGTGTCGAAGGCACCGTGGTCCCCGCTGGCGGCCCGGGCCACCAGTTCCTCGTCCGGAACCGGCGCGGGCTCGCTCACCCGCCCTCCCGGCGGCGGTAGCGAAGCATCGTGAAGCCGTCTTCGTGCAGCAAAGACGCGAGGTCCATCCGCCGCGGCTCCGGGGAGGGACGACCGAAGGCGATCCGGCCCGCGCCCGCACCCGCCAGCAGCGGGGCGACGGTCAGGCACAACTGGTCGACGAGGTCGTTCGCGATCAGGTCGCCGAACAGCGTCGGCCCGCCCTCGCAGTCGATCCGGTACAGGCCGCGTTCCCCGAGGAGTTCGAGCGCGCGGGGGAGATCGACGTCGTCGGCGCCGGCCACCAGGACCTCGGCACCCGCGCGCTCCAGCGCGGCTCGCGGCGCCTTCTCGGTGGTGAGGACGATCGGCGGCACCTTCGTGTCGGTGAACAGCGGGCCCGCGGGGTCGAGTTCACCGGACCGGGTCACCACGGCGATCGGCGGGACCTCCGACAGCCCGAGCGCGACCCGGCGCGCGGCGCGTTCGGGGCTGACCCGCGCGCCGCGGTAGCCCTCGGCGCGGGCAGTGCCCGCACCCACCAGGATGACGTCGGAAAGCAACCGGCCGAGCAGGAAGATCCGTTTGTCCGCGGGATGCGAAAGCCCCTCGGACAGCTCGTCGACGGCGACGGCCCCGTCCGCGGAGCTGACGAAGTTGACCTGGACCCATGCCTGGGACAGGTCTTCCGGATATCCGTAGAGCCGTTCGAGGTCGGCGTCGGAGACGGCGCCCGCCGGTGTCGTTGGCCACAAAAGCTGCACGGGCCTATCCCAGCACGCGCCGCACGACACCGCTGAGCGGGGGATACGCCGGTCAGGGAGGGTGAACGGCCGTCACCGGTGCCGTTACTCTCGCCGAATGCCCGCCCGCCTGATCGATCGCCGTCCGGAGCTGTCCGCCGACGAGCTGATCACCGCGCTCGTCCCGCCGCCCCGGTTCGACGCGGTCCGGTTCTCCACCTACGTGCCCAACCCGGACGAGCCGACCCAGGCCGCGGCCGTGGGCGACTGCGGCGCGTTCGCGAGGCGGGTTTCGGAGGCCGCGAACCGGAAGCCGAAGTCGAAGCTGCGCGCGCTGTTCGGCGGCGGGGACGACGCGCCTTCCGGGCCGATGGGGCTCTATCTGGACGGCGGGTTCGGCGTCGGCAAGACCCACCTGCTCGCCTCGACGTGGCACGAGACGCCGTCGCCCAAGGCGTACGGCACCTTCGTGGAACTGACCCACCTCGTCGGCGCGCTCGGGTTCGCCGAAGCGGTGCGGAGGCTTTCGGAACACCGGTTCCTGGCGATCGACGAGTTCGAACTCGACGACCCCGGCGACACCATGCTCGTCACCCGGCTGCTGCGCGAACTGACGTCGGCGGGCGTCTACGTCGCGGCGACCTCCAACACCCTGCCGGACAAACTCGGCGAAGGCCGGTTCGCCGCCGAGGACTTCCTACGCGAGATCCAAGCGCTGTCATCCCGGTTCGGCGTCGCGCGCGTCGACGGCCCGGACTACCGGCACCGCGGCCTCCCGGACGCGCCGCCGCCGGCGAGCCCGGAGGAGCTCGATGCCTCCGCCGCCGCGCATCCCGAGTCCACTGTGGATGATTTCGACGCGCTGTGCGACCACCTGGAGAGCCTGCACCCTTCGCGCTACGGCAGGCTTCTCGACGGTGTGAGCCGCGTGCACCTGCGCGACATCCACCCGGTTCCCGACCAGAACGTGGGGCTGCGGCTGGTCGCCTTCGCCGACCGGCTCTACGACCGCGCGATCCCGCTGGTCGTCACGGGCGAGCCGGTGCCGCTGCTGTTCACCGAGGAGATGGTGGACGGCGGCTACCGCAAGAAGTACCTGCGCGCGGTCAGCCGTCTGACGGCGCTGGCGCGCGACGCCGTGCAGCCCACCACCTGAGCAACGTCCCAGTGGCGAGCACGGTCGCGATGGCGAACAGCGTGCCGCCCACGACGTCGGTCAGGTAGTGGTAGCCCAGCCCGATCATGCCGATGGTGACGCTGCCGAGCACGACGGCGCCGACCATCGCGATGACGGCCGTCGCGACCCCGGGCCGGGCGAGCAGGACGAGCACGGTCAGCACCGCGACCAGCGCGACGGTGTGCCCGCTCGGGTAGGCGAGCCAGGTGTTCTTCCAGCGGTCGAAGAGCGGTTTGAGCACCCAGGTGTTGGCGAGGATGGCGATGAGCGGGCCCGCCACGGTCACTATCGCTTCGAGACGGTGGTGGCTCAGCAGGCACAGGCCCGCGGCAAGGAGCGCCACCGGGATCAGGACGTAGGCCTCGGTCGGCAGCACGAGCAGGTTCAGCAGGTCGTGGTCGGCGCCGAAGGTGCGCCGGACCCACGAATCGGCGACGGCGTCGGGGCCGGAGAGCCCTTCACCGGAGACCAGCATCCCCAGCACGACCATGATCACCGCGCAGGTCACCGCGATCAGCCCGTACGGCTCCCGTCCGTTCACGGCGCGAGATTACGCGAAGGGCGGTCGCCCGGGATACACGGCGATCAGTCACCATGCGGAGACGGCATGCGGAGAAACGGGGGACGATGCGGATCACGGTGGTCGGCGGCGGAGTGGTCGGACTGAGCTGCGCGCACCGGCTCGCCGAAGCCGGGCACGACGTCACGGTGGTCACCGCCGCGAAACCCGGGGACACGACCTCGGCGGTCGCGGGCGGCGTGATCTTCCCGCCGGTGTCGGCGAACTCGGACCGGATCGACCGCTGGACCGCGACCGGCCTGGCGGAGTTCCGCGACTCGGCCGCGCCGGGCGTCCGCCTGCTTCGCGGAACGTTCCTCACCTCGCGTGTCGCGCCGCTCCCGTCTTGGGCGTTCTCGATTCCCGACCTCGACCACTCGCCCGGACGGCTCACCTTCACGACAGCGGTCGTCGACACCCCGGTGTACCTCGACTGGCTAGCCGAGCGCGTCGCCGCTTTGGGGGTGCGTACCGAATACCGGGTCGTCTCGCGGCTCGACGACGTCGACGCCGATCTCGTGGTCAACGCGGCCGGCCTCGGCGGCGCGCGGCTGGCGGGGGACAGCACCGTGATCCCGGTCGGCGGCCAGGTGGTGCACGTCGCCGACCCCGGGCTCACCGAATGGATCGTCGACGACTCCTCGCCGGTGCTGAGCCACGTGATCCCGCACGGACGGCACGTCGTCTGCGGTGGCACACAGGAACCCGGACGCGACGACGTCGTGCCGGACCCCGGGGTGGCCGCGGACATCGTGCGGCGCTGCCGGGAACTCGTGCCCGCCCTGGCCGACGCCTCGGTGCTGGGGACCAAGGTCGGGCTGCGGCCGTTCCGGCCCGAAATCCGGCTGGACCGGGACGGGCGCGTCATCCACTGCTACGGCCACGGCGGCGCCGGGATCACCCTGGCGTGGGGCTGCGCGGACGACGTCACCGACCTGGCCGACGGCGGCTGACCGCGGATACGGGAGTAGTCGGCTAAACGCGAACGTGGCGATCACTCACGACCCAACGCGTGGTCCGCGAATCAACGCCGTGAAGGCCTCCTTGAGGGACTCTGAGTCCCTCAAGGAGGCCTTCACGGACTGACGCCACGCGACAACGCACGCAAGTAGTCGGCTGCTTGCATTGTCGGGTCGTGCCCCTGCCGCTGCCCCTGCCGCTGTCGGACCTCGGCCGCGCGGTGGTCGTGAGTGGCGATTCGGGTTCTCTTGAGGGGTAAAGCAAAAGTGGCGTGGTGGGTGCTCGTTACGTGTTGTGAAAGCCACTTTCGCAACCTTCAACGTTGTGAAAGTGGCTTTCACAACTCCTGCAGACACCGGCGCCACGCGATAACCCACGCAAGTAGTCGGCTAAACGCGGGCGGCGAAGGCGGCGTGGTCCGCTTCGGTCTGGTCGGCGTACGCGACCGCGTAGGCGCCGATGGCCTCGTCGAGGTCTTCGTCGTCCTCGAAGTACCCCGCCAGCGTCTGCGGGTGCAGCGACCGCGTGTGCGCCCGCGCCAGCAGCGCGCCGGCGAGCCTGCCGTAGTCGTCGAGGTGATCCTTCTTCAGCTCGGCGGGATCGATGTCGCCCTTGAGGTTGCGGAACTGCCGCACGATGTAGGGCAGGCCGTCGATGGTCGTCCAGCCGAGCAGGATGTCCGACTCGGCCTGCACGAGCCGCGCGCCTTCGACGATCCGGCGGCCTTCGTGTTCCGGAGCCGCCAGGCCCAGGTGAGGCGCCAGCGCCGACGGAATGGCCTGTTTCACTTGCAGCACAAGGTCTTCACCGCTGTTGCCGTGCAGCAGCGCGACGTAGCTGCGCAGCCCGACACTGCCGGTGCCGACCACCCGGAAGGCCACATCGGACACCCGGTACCGCGAGATCAGCGTCCGCCGCGACTCGCGCAGTGTGTCCACATAGGACATGAGTCCGGTGATGACCGCGTCCGCGGTCGCGTCGTCGACGTGAGTGAGCACTGGCGGATCCTCGACGAACCGGTGGTGTTCCAGGCCGGTTTCGTGGTCGTCGATCCGCTTCGTCCACTTCGCGGTCACTTTGGCGCTGGTGTTCTTCAGCGCCTTCTCGGCCGCTTCCTCGAAGTCGTCGATCAGGTCGTGCGCCTTGACCTTGTTCAGCACCGACGCGTTCGGCAGCGCGTTCCAGGCGCGCAGGAACGGCAGTTCCGCGAGTCCCCGGATCGTGCGCCGGTAGGACTTCACCGCGTCCTCGGCGGCCTCGCGGCACCCCGATTCGCCGATCCCGCCCTCACGCCCGGCGAGCACGAGACTCGCCGCCAGCCGCTTGAGATCCCACTCCCACGGCCCGGGCACCGACTCGTCGAAGTCGTTGATGTCCATCACGATCTGGCCCTCGGGCGTGCCGTACAGCCCGAAGTTCGCCGCGTGCGCGTCCCCGCAGAGCTGCGCCGTCAGCCCGGACACCGGCGTGCCCGCCAGATCCGCGGCCATCAGCCCGGCGGCGCCGCGATAGAAGGTGAACGGCGACGCGAGCATCCGCTCGCGCCGCAGTTGCACCAGCTCCGGTAGCCGCCCTTCGTTGGACCGCGCGAAGAACTCCGCCACGTCCGGACGGTCCCGTCCCGCCGCCGCGTGGTCGTGCGCCGACGACGGGGCCTCGTCCCGCAGTGCCTTACCCCTGGCGAACCAGTCCTCCGGCGTCACCGTCTCGGTGCCGACCAGAGGCCGCTCCACCCACTCCCGCTCGTCTCCCATGGACAGCCAACGTACCGGCCGCCCGAAAGGTTCACCGGGTCTTGACGACCTCCGTGATCGCGTCGATGCCCCGGTCGAGTTCGTCGCGGCTGATCACCAGCGGCGGCGCGATCCGCAGGGTGCGGTCGTGGGTCTCCTTGCACAGCACCCCGCGCTCGGCCAGCGCCGTGGACGCCTCCCGGCCGGTCGGCCCGCCGGGCGTGATGTCGATGCCCGCCCAGAGCCCGCGGCCGCGGACCTCGGCCAGCCCGTCGCCGACGAGTTCACCCAGCCGGGTGTGCAGGTGGGCGCCCAGTTCCCGCGAGCGCTCCTGGAACTCGCCGGTCTTCAGCAGCCCGACCACGGCCCGCCCGATCGCGCAGGCCACCGGGTTCCCGCCGAAGGTGGACCCGTGTTCGCCCGGCCGCAGCACGCCGAGCACGGCCTGGCTACCGACCACGGCCGAGACCGGCATGATGCCGCCGCCGAGGGCCTTGCCCAGGGTGTAGACGTCGGCGCGGACCCCTTCCTGGTCCAGCGCGAGGACAGTGCCCGTGCGCGCGAGCCCGGACTGGATCTCGTCGGCGATCAGCAGGACGTTGTTCTCGTCGCACAGCCGCCGCGCTTCGGCGAAGTAGCCGACGGGCGGCACGATCACGCCCGCCTCGCCCTGCACCGGCTCCAGCAGGACGGCGGCGGTGCGTTCGGTGATGGCGTCGCGCAGCGCGTCGACGTCGCCGTACTTGACGGTGACGAAGCCCGGGGTGAACGGGCCGAAGTCGGCGCGGGCGGTCTCGTCGGTGGAGAAGGACACGATGGTCGTCGTGCGGCCGTGGAAGTTCGACCCGGCGACGACGATCTCGGCCATCCCGTCGGGGACGCCCTTGACCTGGTAAGCCCACTTCCGGGCGATCTTCACGGCGGACTCGACGGCCTCCGCGCCGGAGTTCATCGGCAGCGTCATCTCGGTGCCGGTCAGGTCGGCCAGCTCACGGCAGAACAGCCCGAGCTGGTCGTGGTGGAACGCGCGCGAGGTCAGCGTGACGCGGCCGAACTGCTCGATCGCGGCGGCGATCAGGCCCGGGTGGCGGTGCCCGAAGTTCAGCGCCGAGTACCCGGAAAGGAAGTCGAGATAGGTCTTGCCCTCGACGTCGGTGACCGAAGCGCCCTCGGCGGTGGCGATCACCACCGGCAGGGGGTGGTAGTTGTGTGTGCTCCACTGCTCGTCGAGGGCGATGAAGTCGGCGGCTGAGGTGGCGGCGGTGTCCCGGCCGGCGAAGGTCGTCATGCGTTCAGGTTAGATGCCGCCCGCGTGGAGTTCAGCCGGAAAACGTTGCTTTCACCCGTTGTTCGTTGCGTATCGAGGGGTGCAGGCGGCGAAATCATGCGGAAGGCCCGCGCTTACCGCAGGCGCGGCGCCCGGAGCGCGGTTATCGTCGCCGGATGGCGAAAAAGGACCGAGCCTCCGTCCGGGACGTGCTCAGGATCGGCAAGGGCTCCGCCGACGAGACGGCGCGGCATGATCCGGGCTCGTTCCCGATCGGGCCGCACAAGAAGCCCCAGGCGCAGCAGGAGCTCCTCGGCTCCGCGGGCAAGCTCGCGAAGCTGCAGGAGGCCCTCTACGCGGAGGGCGTCGGTGGCGGCGGCCGCAGCCTCCTGCTGGTGCTGCAGGGGATGGACACCTCCGGCAAGGGCGGCACGGTGGGGCACGTCCTCGGCCTGGTCAACCCGATGGGGGTGCGGTACGCCGGGTTCAAGAAGCCGACCGCCGCCGAGCGGCGGCACCACTACCTCTGGCGGGTCCGCAAGCAGCTGCCCGTGCCCGGGCAGGTCGGCGTGTTCGACCGCTCCCACTTCGAGGACATCCTGGTCCCGCGCGTGCAGAAACTCGTGCCCGCCGCGGAATGGCGCAAGCGCTACGCCGAGATCAACGACTTCGAAGCGGAACTGACCGCCGCGGGCACCACGATCGTGAAGGTGTTCCTCGACATCTCGCCGGACGCACAGCTGAAGCGGCTCAAGGCGAGGCTGGACAACCCGGACAAGCACTGGAAGTACAACCCGGCCGATCTCGACGCCCGGGCCCAGTGGGCCGACTACCAGAAGGCCTACGCCGACGTCTTCGCCAAGACCTCCACGCCCTCGGCGCCCTGGTACGCCGTGCCCGCCGACCACAAGTGGTACCGCAACTGGCTGGTCGCTCAGCTGTTGATCGAGACCCTCGAGGAGATGGACCCGAAGTTCCCCGTGACGGACTTCGATCCCGAGACGGAACTGAAGAAGCTGGAAGGAGTTGGCGTACCCGCGTAAGCGTCTGAAAGAGTGCGGGATGTGACCGACATCAGCATCGAAGATCTTCCGTTCCTCCGACGTCAGGCCCGTACCCAGCGCTTCACCCTCGGTGCGCCGAAGGAGTTCAAGGTCGCTCCGGACGGCTCCCGGATCCTGTTCCTGCGGACCGAGTCCGGTACCGACTCCCGGCACAGCCTGTGGTCGTTCGACATCGTGTCGGGCGAGGAGACGAAGCTGGTCGACGCGGCGGAACTGCTGCCCGGCGAAGAGGATCTGCCCGCCGAGGAGCGGGCCCGGCGCGAGCGCAGCCGGGAGACCGGCGGTGGCGTGGTCGGCTATGCCGTCGACGACGCCTTCACCGTCGCCGCGTTCTCGTTGTCGGGCAAGCTGCACACCCTCGAACTGGCCACCGGCACGGTGTCCGTCCTGGTCGACGGCTCGGTCGTCGACCCGCGGCCCAGTCCGGACGGCACGCGCGTCGCCTATGTCCGCGACCGTCGGTTGCGGGTGGTCGACCGGGTGACCGGCGAGGACAAGCTGGTCGTCGACGAGGCGGGCGAGGACATCGCCTGGGGGCTCGCGGAGTTCATCGCGGCCGAGGAGATGGGCCGCGCCCGGGGTTACTGGTGGGCACCGGACGGGCGGAGCCTGCTGGTCGAGCGGTCCGACCGGGCGGCCGTGCCGCGCTGGACGATCGCCGACCCGGCCAACCCGCAGGCGCCCGCCAACGTCGTCGCGTATCCGGCCGCGGGCGAGGCGAACGTCGACGTGACACTGGCGATCATCGGCCTCGACGGCTCCCGTGTCGACGTCGCGAAGACCGACTGGGAGTACCTGGCCGCGGTGCACTGGTCAGCTGCCGGGAAGCCGCTGCTTTCGGTGCAGTCGCGTGACCAGCGCAAACTCGAGATCCACGCGGTGGACCCGGCGGACGGTTCGGTCGAGGTGCTGCACACCGAGACCGACGGGCACTGGGTCGAGATCGCCGCGGGTGTCCCGGCGTGGACCACGGACGGCCGCCTGGTGCGCGAGAGCGCCGCCGACGGTGACCACCGGCTCGTCGTCGACGGTGTCGCGGTCACCCCGCCCGGGCTGCAGGTGCGCTCGATCCTGCACGTCGGCGACGAGGTGCTGTTCAGCGCTTCGGACGCCGACCCGACGCAGATCCACGTCTTCCGCACCGAAGGCGGCGAGCTCCGCCGTCTCTCCACTGAGGACGGTGTGCACGTCGGCTCCGGCAACGCTTCGCTGACCGTGCTGTCGTCCTGGAGCCTGGAGCGCAGCGGCCCGGTGGTGACCGTGGTGTCCGGTGAGAAGACGCTGGCGCGCATCGGTTGCTACGTCGTCGATCCCGACGTCGTGCCGAACCTGACCTGGCTGACACTGGGGGAGCGGGGCCTGCGCGCCGCGCTGCTGCTGCCCACCGGGTACGAGGAGAGCGAAGGCAAACTCCCGGTCCTGCTCGACCCGTACGGCGGCCCGCACGCCCAGCGTGTCCTGCAGACCCGCAACGCCTACCTGACCCCGCAGTGGCTGGCGGACCAGGGTTTCGCGGTCCTCGTCGCCGACGGGCGCGGTACGCCGGGCCGGGGTTCGGCGTGGGAGAAGGAGGTCGCGGGCAAGCTCGCCGACGTCACCCTCGCCGACCAGGTCGACGCGCTGCAGGCCGCGGCCGCGCTGCATCCGGAACTCGACACCGACCGGGTCGCGATCCGCGGCTGGTCCTACGGCGGCTACCTGTCCGCGCTCGCCGTGCTGCGGCGTCCCGACGTCTTCCACGCCGGCGTCGCGGGCGCACCGGTGACCGACTGGTCGCTGTACGACACGCACTACACCGAGCGCTACCTCGGGCTGCCGCAGAAGGAAACGCAGGCCTACGAGCACAACTCGCTGATCGCCGGCGCGGGGGAGCTGTCCCGGGCGCTGCTGATCGTGCACGGCCTGGCCGACGACAACGTTTTCGTCGCCCACTCGTTGCGCCTGTCGTCGGCACTGCTGGCCAAGGGGCGCCCGCACGTGTTCCTGCCGCTGGCCGGCGCGACCCATATGACACCGCAAGCCGAAGAGGTCGCGGAGAACCTGATGCGCACGCAGGTGGACTGGATCGTGCGTGAGCTGACCGGTGACGCGGTGAAGAGCGAGGAGAACGCATGAAACGGTGGGGCATCACCATTCCGCTGACCGGGGTACCGCTCGCGGCGCACAAGGAGATGGTCGAGCGGCTGCCCGATCTCGGCTACACCGACGCGTGGTCGGCCGAGACGGCGGGCAACGACGCCTTCACCCCGCTGGTACTGGCCTCGCAGTGGGCGCCGCAGCTGCGGCTGGGCACCGCGATCGTGCCGGTGTACACCCGCGGTCCCGGCCTGCTGGCGATGCAGGCGGCGACGGTCGCGGAACTGGCGCCCGGCCGGTTCGTGCTCGGTATCGGGGCGTCGTCCCCGGTGATCGTGAAGAACTGGAACGCCGCCGAGTTCGAGGCCCCGTTCGCCCGGTCGCGGGACACCTTGCGGTTCCTGCGGGCCGCGCTGGCCGGGGAGAAGGTCAGCGAGGACTACGAGACGTTCTCGATCAGCAAGTTCCGGCTGGAACGGCCCACCGACCCGCCGCCGTCGATCATGCTCGCCGCGCTGCGGCCGGGGATGCTGCGACTGGCCGCGAAGGAGGCCGACGGCGCCATCACCAACTGGCTGGCCGCTTCCGACGTTCCCAAGGTGCGCAAGGAGATCGGGCCGGACGTGGAGCTGGCCGCCCGGATCTTCGTGTGCCCCACCGAGGACAAGGCCGCCGCGCGCGGGCTCGGCCGGATGCTCATTTCGAGCTACCTGACCGTGCCGGTGTACGCGGCGTTCCACGACTGGCTCGGCCGCGGCGACGCGCTCGCGCCGATGCACGCGGCGTGGGCGGCGGGTGACCGGCAGAAGGCCAACCAGGTCATCCCGGACGAGGTCGTCGACGACCTGATCGTCCACGGCAGCCTCGACTCCTGCCGCGAGCAGGTGCAGTCCTATGTGGACAACGGGCTGACGACGCCGATCATCGCGCTGCTGCCGACGGGTGAAGACCCGTTCGCGCAGGTGCGAGGTCTCGCTCCGCGCTCCTGACTGGGTCACCGGCTGCTATGAAAGACTCGTTACTTGCAAATTTTGCAAGTAACGAGTCTTTCATAGCGCGCGTGGGGCACTCAGGCGACGTTGAACAGCTCCTCGTACCGCGAAGCCATCATGTGCGACCCCTTGATCTCCGAAGTCGTCGCCGCGTCCAGGATTCCCACCTCTTCGGCGTAAGTCGCGCCCCCCGACGGCCCGAGCGGTAGCGAGATCATCGGCGCGCCCGGCGTGTAGGTCCGCAGCTCACCGCCGTCGACCAGCGCCCGGATGTTCGCCACCACGACCTCCGCGTGGTCACCGGCAGACTTGGCCAGTTTCGCCTCCGGCAGCGCGGTGATGTCGCCGAGCGCGAACACCCGCTCCCGGCCGGGGAGCCGCAGTTCGGCGGTCACCTCGACCTGACCGTCCGGTCGCCGGGCGGTGGCCAGCCCGCCGTCGAGGTAGGCCGTGTGCGGCGCGCCGCCGAAGCATTGGAACCAGAGGTCGGCGGTGACCTCGCCGCCGGAACTCAACGAGGCGGTGAACGTCTTGGCCTGTCCCGGTTCCGACACCGGCGTCTCGGCCAGCGAGGTGCCGAGCAGGAGTTCGACACCCAGTTCGTCGAGCTGGCGGCGGACCTCCGCGCGGAACTCGTCCGGGAATCCGGGCAGGATCCCCTCCGCCGGATCGATGATCGTCACGGCCTTGTCCGGCCACACCGCCTTGATCTCGCCCGCCAGTTCGAGCCCCACCGGGCCCGCGCCGAGCAGCAGCACCTTCTCCGCGCCGGCCAGTTCCTCCCGCGTGGCACGGATCTTCGCCTTCGCGGCGGCACTGTCCTGGAAGTCGATCTTCGCCGGGAACGGGTACGCCGAGCCGGTCGCCAGCACGATGAAGTCCGGTGTCAGCCGCTCACCGGAACCGAGCGTGATGCCGTTCTCGTCCACGCTCGCCGCGCGGTCCCGGACGACCTTTCCCCGATCGAGAAGCCGGTCATAGGGATAAAAGAGCCGATCCGTCCACTCGGGATCGACGAGGCCGCGCAACGCGGCCACGTGGTGGACGAAGTCCTCGCGCGGTTCGACGAGGACGACGTCGGTGAACGCGTCCAGTGCCTTGGCGACGGAAGTGCCGCCGTATCCCCCGCCGATGACGGCCACGGTCGTGGTCATGGGAACCCCCTAGTTCGTAGTACGGAATGTTGGTACTGCGAACTACATTAGTTCGTACTCCGAACGATCGTCAAGTAGACTCCGTCCATGACCACGGCCGAAGACCTCGGATTCGCGACAGCACTGGTCCGGCTCTCGCATCTGGTGCAGCGCGCCTTCATCGACGTCGGCCGTTCGTACGACCTCACGCCCCAGCAGGCGCAGTTGCTCTGCGTGCTGGCACAGGGCGACACCGGGGTCGGGATGACCGACCTGGGCAAGATGCTGAATCTGGAGAAGTCCAGCGTCACCGGCCTGGTGGACCGCGTGCAGCGGCGCGGGCTCGTCGAGCGTGTCGCCGCACCCGGTGACCGCCGCGCGCTGAAGATCACGCTGACCGAGGAAGGGCTCCGGCTCGCGAACGCCGCTCACGAAGGCGTCGTCGAGAAGCTGGAGGTGATGGCGTCCGATCTTCCGGCGGAGCAGCGTGACGCGATCGCTTCGGCCGTGTGGCGGATGGCGCCCGAAGACTGAGTCAGGGCCAGAGGACGGCGGCGAGCAGGAGGCCGGCCGTCGCGGCCCCGATCCCCGCGACCACGGTGAGGCCGACGTTCAGGACGGCTCGCGGCCGCGCCTCCTCGGTGAACAGCCGGAGCGTTTCGTAGCCGAACGTCGAGAATGTCGTGAGCCCGCCACAGAAACCGACCGCCAGCAGCGAGCGGATCGCGTCCGGCTGGCCGCCGTGGAGTGCCCAGCCGGTGAGGACGCCGAGGAGCGCGGAGCCCGCGATGTTGACCACCCACGTGCCCCACGGGAACGCGGAATCCCGCCACGCCTGGACGCGCCGGTCGGTCAGGTAGCGCAGGATCGCGCCGAGACCGCCGCCGAGCGCGACGAACAGAACGGTCATTTCAGCACCGCCCGGGTGATCTCGTGTCCGGTGTAGACCGCGAGCAGTGAGGCGAGCACCGTGCCGAGCGCGTACGTCAATCCAGTGAACGGATGGCCGGTCGTCACCAGATCGAGCGTCTCGGTCGCATAGGTCGAAAACGTGGTGTAGCCGCCGAGGATCCCGACCCCGAGGAACGGCCGAAGCAGCCGGTGCGGATCCGCCGCGGCGGTGAGCGCCGCCATCAGGATCCCGATCAGCAGGCAGCCGGAAACGTTGGTGGCGAAGGTGGAAACCGCGAACTGACCACGGGAATGGGGGAGTGCGACGGTGAGGCCGTACCGCGCGAGGCTGCCCAGCGCGCCACCCGCGCCGATGGCCGCGAGCACGTCCCATCGGGTGGCGGGAGCCCGTCGCGGGACGGATGCCGGATCAGCCATGGGTGGCAGCTTAGAACCGCTGTCCGGGTGAACTCGGCCCACGGTGTCGAAGATCGCTCGCAAGACCGTTTTTCCCTGCTGGGCGGTGAATTTTCTCGAAACGTGTCGTAGGCTGGTTGACGCTCCAGGCCGATTTTCGGTCCGTCCGCTCGTCTAAGCGAAGGTGGCAGGATGGCTCAGGAACAGTCAGGTACGCAGGCTCCCGTCAGCGGTTTGCTGCTGGAAGTAGAGATGATCCCGACCGCGACAGACCGCGGGAAGGCCAACGGCGCCGCCGCCGACAACGACGGTAACGACGGCTGAGTGCCCGAAACGCCGACGCTGGCTGACCTCGTGGCTCCGCTCGGGGTCAGCCAGTTCTTCCAAGACGTCCAGGGCGAGACCTACCGCCGTTTCGAAGGCCGGACAGGGCGGTTCGCCGACCTGTTGCCGTGGCCGGCGCTCAACGCGATCCTCCGGCAGCATCGGCTGGATTTCCCGCGCCTGCGCCTGGCTCTCGACGGGCAGCCCGTGCCCATGGAGAGCTACACCGACCTCGTCCCCACCCGCCGCAGTGGCACCGTCCCCCGGCTGCAGAGCGCTCCGTTCACCGAGCATCTGCGAGGCGGCGCGACGATGGTGCTCGACGCGATCCAGGAACTCAGCGACCCGATCGGCGACCTCGCCAGAAGGCTCGAACACGACCTGCGCGAGAGCGTCCAGGTCAACCTGTACGCCGGCTGGGGCGTGACCCACGGCTTCGACGTGCACTGGGACGACCACGACGCCTTCATCATCCAGGTCGCCGGCCGCAAACGCTGGCGGATGCACGGCCCGACCAGGCCCGCGCCGCTGCATCGCGACGTCGAGCAGCCCGAACAGCCCGGTGAACCGATCGCCGACTTCGTCCTCGAAGACGGCGACGTGCTCTACGTGCCGCGCGGGCACTGGCACGACGTCACCGCGGTCGGGGAGATGTCCCTGCACCTCACCCTCGGTTTCAGCCCGGCCACCGGTGTCGACCTGGTGTCCTGGCTCGCCGACGCGCTGCGTTCCAGTGCCACGTTCCGGCAGGACCTGCCGAGGTTCGCGACGGAAGAGGAGCGCGCGGCCCGTGCCGACGCCCTGCGCAAGGAGCTCGACGCCGCGCTGACCTCCGACGTCGTCGGCCGGTTCCTCGCCGATCGCGATGCTTCGGCCCCGGCACATCCGAGGGTCGGACTGCCCTGGGCGGCGACCCCCGGTCTGCTGCCGGACGGCGACGAGACCGAGGTCCGGTTCCTCGTCCCGAGGGCGGTGCTCGAATCCGGCGACGGCCGGCTGACCCTGCTCGCGGCCGGAAAACGGTTCGTGTTCGCGGCCGCGGCCGGGCCGGTGCTGACGGCGTTGCTCGACGGCACACCCCAGGCGGTCAAACGACTCGCCGAACTGTCCGAACTCGATCGGGGGACCGTCCGGGCACTCCTCGGCGAGCTCACCACACAGGGGCTTCTCTCGATCGGCTGAATGTCACAGGGGACGAGAAGTGTGAAGGGAGACCGACCGGGGTAAGCTAAGGCATGCCTAAGGTCAAGTCCGGGGCGGTCGGCCGATGACCGCCCAGCTCTCGGACACCGAAGCGCCGCCGAAAGCGTTACCCGGCTGCGCGACCGTCGCGCGGATGCTCGGCGCCAGCCCGGCCGGCACCGCCGCCGACATGCGCTGCTGGCTGCTCATCGAGCAGCCGGGCCCCTGGCCCGCGGACGCGCTGGAAAACATGCTCGACGAGGCATTCCCCGCCGAGCGGCGTGAGCTGCTCGAGAACCTGAGACGGTCACACGGGCTCCGCCCGCTGCTGATCCGCCGTCCCGGAAAGCATCAGCGCGACCCGGATCGCCCCCGCATCGTGTACGTCGGCGGGGGCGAACCGGGCAACCGCTGGCTGGAGCGCCTGGAGATCCGGGACCTGAGCGAACTGGCGGAGCTGGACCTCGAAGCCGTCGCGGACGGCGTCGGCGGTCTCGGCAAGCCGGTGCTCGGGCCGCTGTTCCTGGTCTGCACGCACGGCACCAAGGACATGTGCTGCGCGGTGCTGGGCCGCCCGCTGGCGTCGGCCCTCAACGCCAACCATCCTGGCCGCTCCTGGGAGGTCAGCCACGTCGGCGGCGATCGCTGGGCGGGCAACCTCCTCGTCGTCCCCGACGGTTTCCTGCACGGCCAGCTCAACCCGGCCGAGGCGGCCCTGGTCGCCAAGGCGGCGTTGCGCGGGCAGGTCGAGCCGGACCAGTTGCGAGGCCGGACCTCCGCGCGGACGGCGTGGTCGCAGTTCGCGGAGATCGCGATCCGGCGGCAGACGAATCTGTCCGGTCTGGACGACGTCCTCGCCGTCGGCGAAGAGCCGCTGGCCGAAGCCGACGCGCGGAAAGTCACCGTGCGCGGTGGCGACGACCTCTACTCGGTGACGGTCCGGCGCCGGTCGGCGACGCCGCGGGGAGACAGCCGCTGTGCCGGGCTGATCCAGCCCGCCGGATATGTCACGGAAAACGTCGTCAAGCTCTGAATTCCCCGCGTGTGCAAGTACCGCAACCAGAGGACGAAACGCGGCTTGGGTCACCCGCGTTCGAACATACGTTTGACACTCACTTAGAACATGTGTTCGACTGGCCGGGTGCGATGGGAACGACAGCGGGCGGACGGCGGAGAGCCGGTCCTGCCCGGATTGGAAGGGTTGCTGCGTTCGGTGCGCGCGCCCGAGTTCGACGGCGTCACCTTTCACGAGGTGCACGCCAAATCCGTGCTGAACAAGGTTCCCGAGGGTTCGGGTGTCCCGTTCGGATGGACCGTGAATCCGTACCGGGGCTGCTCCCACGCGTGTACGTACTGTTTGGAAGGATCGACGCCGGTCCTGATGGCCGATGGCCGGACGCGGGCGCTGGCCGACCTGGCGCCCGGCGACGAGATCTACGGGACGCGCGGTCGCGGCGCGGGTCGGCGCCTGGCGCCCACGACCGTGCTCGCGCACTGGTCGACGCTCAAGCCGGCCTTCCGTCTGATCCTGGACGACGGCACCCGGATCGTGGCCAGCGGCGACCATAGGTTCCTTACCGGGCGTGGCTGGAAGCATGTGACGGGCACTCGCTGGGGCGCGGCACAACGGCCGCATCTGGTCGGTGGCACCGAACTCGTCGGCGTCGGACGGCTCACCCGCACCCCGGACGACACCATCGGCTACCGTGCCGGTTTCCTCTGCGGGATGCTGCGCTCCGGCGGGTTCTCGGCCGAGCAGGACGCCGCGGATCGCGCGCTCACGTACCTGCCCGACTTCGGGGCCTCGGTCGGGTTCGTCCAGGTTCCGCCGTCGCCGGATTCCCATTGGCAGCGCGGATTCCTGGCCGGACTGTTCGACCTCGCCGGCAGCTACCGGCACGGCGCGCTGCGCGTCACCCACGACGAGGCAGACCTCATCTCGACCTTCTGTGGCGCGCTCGACAGGTTCGGCTTCCGTTACGTGAAAACGGAGAACGCCAAGTTCCGTCCGTTGTGGACGGTCCAGCTGCTCGGCGGCCCGGGGGAGGAGATGCGGTTCTTCCACCTCGCCGATCCCGCCGTCGGCTGGAAACGGTCGCTCGACGGCCTCGCCATCGGCCGGACCAGGCGGAAGGTGTCGGCCATCGAGGAGCTGGGCATCGAACTCCCGCTGTTCGACATCACCACCGGCACCGGCGACTTCATCGCGGACGGCATGGTCACGCACAACTGTTTCGCGCGGAAGACGCACACCTACCTGGACTTCGACGCCGGACGCGATTTCGACACCCAGGTGGTGGTGAAGGTCAACGCGCCCGAGGTGCTGGCCGCGCAGCTGCGGCGGCCGAGCTGGAACCACGAGCACGTCGCGATGGGGACGAACACCGATCCCTACCAGCGGGCCGAAGGCAGGTACAAGCTGATGCCGCGCATCATCACCGCGCTCGCGGACTCGGGGACACCGCTGTCCATTCTCACGAAGGGGACGGTGCTGGCCAGGGATCTGCCGCTGCTGGAATCGGTGTCGAAGGACGTGCCCGCCGGTCTGGCGATCTCCTTGGCGTTACTGGACGAGGAACTGCAGCATCGGCTCGAACCGGGGACGCCGAGCCCTCGGGCCCGGCTCGAACTGATTCGCAAGGCGCGGGAGGCCGGGCTGCCTTGCTCGGTGCTGGTCGCCCCGGTGCTGCCGTGGCTGACCGATTCGGTGGAAGCGCTCGACGCCCTGTTCGCCCGGCTCGCCGAGGCCGGCGCGACCAGGGTCACCGTCCTTCCGCTGCACCTGCGCCCGGGTGCCCGGGAATGGTTCGCGCGCTGGCTCGGCCGTGAGTATCCGGCGCTCGTGCCGAAGTACCGGGAGCTGTACTCGCGCGGCGCCTATCTGCCCAAGCCGTACCTGGAGCGGCTCGGTGCGCGCGTCGGGCCGTTGTTGCGCCGGCATGGACTCGCTGCACGTGAGGACGACGAACAGCGGACGCAGGTGAAGATGCCCGTGCAGCGCACCGACGGGCCGGAGAAGATCGTGCCGGCGGCGGAGCAGCTCAAGCTCCTCTGACCAACGCGAGGTAACGCGGAGCGGCACCTGGGGGTGCAGCCAGTTTCCGGTGCGCAGGGCGCACTGTGAATCCTCTTACCCCGCAACGGGTTCGGCCGTTCGGTCCAGTCGCTTGGCTTAATCGCGTTTCGTGCTTAATCTCGATAGGGACGAAGGCGAGGAGGTGCCTGTGACCACCCGGACGGATCGCACCGCCGCTGTCCGCATCGCCTGGGCCGCGACCAAGCTGACCAGAGCGGGCAGACACCCGATCGCGATCGGCAGGCTGGCCGCCACCGTCGGCATGGACCCCGGCGAGGCGCGACGGCTGATGGATCTGATGGGCTTCGCCATCCGCGACGGCCTGGTCCTGATGGATCGCGGCCCCCGCCAGAGCTCCGACGGCGACCCGGACGACCGGTACCGCGTCGACCTCTTCCTGCTGGCCATCGCCACCGGTGAACCCGTGCACGCGGACGCGACCTGCCCGGTCACCGGCACACGCGTCCGCGTCCACTTCACCCGGGAAAGGGTGCTGAGCGTCGATCCGCCGCAGGCCGTGGTCGCCGCGGCGGGCCTGCCCGGTATCGACCTCGCTCTCCGGGGGGACTACGTCGAAGCCCTGGTCTGCAGTCAGTTCTTCGCTTCGAGGGAGGCGGCCGCGGGCTGGCTGCTGGACAACATCGACGGCCGGGTCTTGTCCGTGCCCGAATATCTGGGGCACGCCCGGCGCATGGCCGCCGCGCTGGAAGCCTGGCCGACGATCTGACGAGACGCGGGCTTGTACCTGGTCGCGAGGCATCAGGGGCGATTCGTTAGCCTTTGACGTCGGCGAAAAGCCGTCGAATCGCAGAATCGTGATGCCGAAGGAGAGCACCCGCAGTGCTTCGCACCCACAAAGCCGGCACCTTGCGTGCCGAGCACGCCGGTCAGACGGTCACCCTCACCGGATGGGTGGCTCGGCGGCGCGATCACGGCGGCGTCATCTTCATCGATCTGCGCGACGCCAGCGGCGTGAGCCAGGTCGTCTTCCGCGAGGGCGAGATGGCCGAGCGCGCGCACCAGCTGCGGTCGGAGTACTGCCTCCGCATCGTCGGCGAGGTCTCGACGCGCCCCGACGGCAACGCCAACACCGAGATCCCCACCGGCGAGATCGAGGTGCTGGCCACCGAGCTCGAGGTGCTGTCCGAGGCCGCCGTGCTGCCGTTCCCGATCGACGACCGGGTCGACGTCGGCGAAGAGGTGCGCCTCAAGCACCGCTACCTCGACCTGCGCCGCAGCGGCCCCGCCGCCGCGATGCGCCTGCGCAGCGACGTCAACCGGGCCGCCCGCGAGGTGCTGCACGCGCAGGACTTCGTCGAGGTCGAGACCCCGACCATGACCCGTTCCACCCCCGAGGGCGCCCGCGACTTCGTGGTCCCGGCGCGGCTCAAGCCCGGCTCCTGGTACGCGCTCCCGCAGTCGCCGCAGCTGTTCAAGCAGCTGCTGATGGTCGGCGGGCTCGAGCGGTACTACCAGATCGCGCGCTGCTACCGGGACGAGGACTTCCGCGCCGACCGGCAGCCGGAGTTCACCCAGCTCGACATCGAGATGAGCTTCGTCGAGCAGGACGACGTCATCGCGCTCGGCGAAGACATCGTCGGCGCGCTGTGGAAGCTGATCGGCGCCGAGATCCCGCGCCCGTTCCAGCGCATCACCTACGCCGACGCGATGGAGAAGTACGGCTCGGACAAGCCGGACCTGCGCTTCGACCTCGAACTCACCGACATGACGGCGTTCTTCGCCGACACGCCGTTCCGCGTGTTCCAGGCGCCGTACGTCGGCGCCGTCGTGATGGCGGGCGGGGCCGACCAGCCGCGCCGGACCCTCGACGCCTGGCAGGACTTCGCCAAGCAGCGCGGTCACCGCGGTCTCGCCTACATCCTGGTCAACGAGGACGGCACGCTCGGCGGGCCGGTCGCGAAGAACCTGTCGGAGAAGGAGCGGGAGACCGTCGCCGAGGCCGTCGGGGCCAAGCCCGGCGACTGCGTCTTCTTCGCCGCCGGCAAGTCCGCCGACGCGCGTTCGCTGCTCGGCGCCACCCGGCTGGAGATCGGCAACCGTCTCGGCCTGATCGACGAAAACGCCTGGTCGTTCGTCTGGGTCGTCGACTTCCCGATGTTCATCTCGGCCGAAGAGTCCGACGACGTCGCCGTCGGTGGCGGCAAGTGGAAGGCCCTGCACCACGCCTTCACCTCGCCGACCCCGGAGTGGATCGGCAAGCTCGCCGACGACCCGGGCGGCGCGCTGGCCTACGCCTACGACATCGTCTGCAACGGCAACGAGATCGGCGGCGGCTCGATCCGTATCCACCAGCAGGAACTGCAGAAGCAGGTCTTCGAGCTGATGGGCCTCGGCGAGGAGGAGGCGCAGGAGAAGTTCGGCTTCCTCCTCGACGCCTTCGCCTTCGGCCCGCCGCCGCACGGCGGTATCGCGTTCGGCTGGGACCGGATCGTCATGCTGCTGGCGAAGGCCGACTCGCTGCGTGACGTGATCGCGTTCCCGAAGACCGGCGGTGGGTTCGACCCGCTGACCGCCGCCCCGGCGCCGATCACCCCGGAGCAGCGCAAGGAAGCGGGCATCGACGCGAAGCCGGCGCCCCCCGCCAAGAACTGATGCTCCACCTCAGGGCCGTGTGCCCGCCGGAGCGGACCGACGAAGCGGTCCGCATCCTGCGGGCCCACACCGGCACCGCCCACCTCATCGTCCATCGCGGGGTGGCGGTGGCGCCCGAAGGTGATCTGGTCGAGGCCGACGTCGCGCGTGAGGCGGCCGACGAGATCGTCGAGTCGCTGTGCGGGCTCGACCTCGACCACACCGGCGGAATCACGCTGGAAGCGCTCGACACCACGGTGTCCGACGCGGCCGACAGGGCCGAAGAGGACGCGCCGGGGGAGGGTGCGGACACCGTGGTGTGGCAGGAACTCGTCGGCCGCACCGGCGAGGAGTCCAGGCTCACCTGGACATTTCAGACGTTCCTGACCATCGCGTGCCTGCTGGCCGCGGTCGGGGTGATCACGAACTCGTCGGTCACCATCGTCGGCGCGATGGTCGTCGGCCCGGAATTCGGGCCACTGGCCGCGATCGCGGTCGGGCTGGTGCTGCGCCGGAGTGATCTCGTGAAGCAGGGCAGTATCGCGCTGCTCGCCGGATTCCCGATCGCCATGGCGGTCACGCTCGGTGTCGTCGTGGCCGGAAGTTTGACCGGTGTCCTCGAGGTGGACAAGCTCGTGGACAACCACGAGGTGGATTTCGTTTACCAGGTGGGAATCGCGTCGCTGATCGTCGCGCTGCTCGCGGGCGCGGCCGGGATGCTTTCCATGACGTCGGCCAAATCCGCCGCGCTGGTCGGTGTCTTCATCTCGGTGACCACGGTCCCGGCGGCGGGTTACGCCGTGGTCGCGGCGGTTGCCGGTCAGTGGGACCGGTGTCTTTACTCCGCCGGTCAGCTGCTGGTCAATCTCATCGGAATCGTTGCAGCTGCGGCCATTGTGCTGATGTTTCGCCGTCGTGGGCAACGATCGAGGGTAACGGAACGTCCGCTTTCACGCGGATGAGTCCCAGATCGCGCCAGTGCGCGTGATTGCCCGGATCTCAGTCGTCATGGTTGCTCAGTCACGAGTAGGGTCGGTGGTAATGACAGTCGATACCTCCTCTGCCGACGATTCCACAGTCGGAGCTGGAGCCGAAACGTCCGTCGTCGCAGCGGCGGTCGCTGCCGGTGAGACGGTTCTTTCGCGCCGCTTCGGCAGCGCCATCACCCTTGTCGCACCCGAAGACCTCGCCGGCACCGGTCCGGCGACGGTGGTTCGCGCGCGGGTGGCGTCGTCGCCGTTCGCGTTGCCGCGCACACTGGTGATCAAGCACTACCCCGATCCGCCGGAACCGGGGCGCGCCGACCCGTTCGCGCAGGAGGCGGTCAGCTACCAGCTGTTCACCGCGCTCGCGCCCGAGGACCGGATGTGCCCGGAACTCCTCGCGCACGACGGCCGCGATCGCGTCCTGGTGATCGAGGACCTCGGACGTGTCCCGACACTGCACGACAAGCTTTTCGCCCGCGACGCCCGCGGTGCCGAACGCGCGCTGCTGTCCTGGGCCCGGTCGCTGGGCAGGCTGCACGCGAGCACCGCGAGCCGCGAGGCCGATTTCAACGCGCTGCTGCGCCGTCTCGGCGGTCCGGTCAAGAACGAGGACGCGCCGCTGCCCGCGGTCTGCGCGCAACTGCCCGACCTGCTGGAAGAACTGCTCGACGTCGAGACGCCGGAGCCGGTGCAGCAACGGGTCATGGAGGTCGCCGAACGCGCCGGTTCGCCGTCGTACCGCGCGTTCAGCCCGGTCGACCTCAGCCCGGACAACAACCTCGTGACCAATGACGGAGTGCGCTTTCTCGACTTCGAACGTGGCCGGGTGCGCAGCGCGCTGGTGGACGCGGCGTACCTGCGGCTGCCGTTCGCGTCCTGCCCGGACGCGCTGGCGCTGCCGCCGGGGATGAGCGAGGCGATGATCGCGGCCTGGCGGGCCGAGGTGGTGTCGGTCTGGCCGGTGCTCTCGGACGAGGAAGCGCTGGCCGAGCACCTGATGGACGGTCAGTTGCTGCTGCTGTGGATCGTCACCTGGGAGATCCTCCCGGAACTGGACCTCACCCGGCACGCCACCCCGGTCAGCCGGGAGGCCGCGTTGGTGACGTGGTGGCGTGAGCTGGCCAAACACTCGATGCGCGCCCGGCTGACGGATATCTCCGAGCACGCCACCCGGGTCGCCGCGGCGCTCGGCGCCCGGCTGGGTCCGCACGCGGACCTGGCGTTCTACCCCGCCTTCCGCTAGCGGCCGCACGGACTTTTCGCTCGCCTGTCCTCGTCGCGTTACCCAGGCATCACCGCAGGTGAGTCTGCGTGGCGGATGGTGTTGGTCGTGACCGTGATCAGTGTCGAAGTCACTCCGAGTCCCGAACCCGACCACTCCTTCCTCCCGCCCGTGACCGGTGCGCCCCGGCGCGCTCGGAGACTGGTCGTGCTCGGCGATTCCACGGCGGTGGGCCTGGGTGACCCGCTGCCGGGCCGCGGCGGCTGGCGAGGGGTCGGCCCGCTCGTCGCCGAAGCGCTGGGCGTCGAACCGGACGGCTACCTGAACGCGTCGTTCACCGGCGCGCGCATGGGGTGCGTGCTGACGAAGCAGCTTCCCGCGGCCGCGGCGCACCGCCCCGACGTCGCGCTGCTCGTGGCGGGGATGAACGACACGCTGCGGCCCGATTTCAGTGCCGAGAAGATCGCCGCGGACCTCACCGAGGTGATCCGGTCGCTGGCCGCCGTCGGCACCACCGTGGTACCCGTGCGCTACCACGACCACGGCAAGGTTTTCCGGCTCCCGCAGTCACTGCGGCGGGCGCTGAGCGAGCGCGTGGCCGAACTGAACGCGGCCATCGCCGGGGTCGTCGAGCGTGAGGGTGTGCCCTGCCTCGACCTGGAACTGCTGCCCGGCGCCTACGACCTCACCGCGTGGAGCGTCGACCGGCTGCACCCGTCGGAGCTGGGCCACCGGATGCTCGCGACCGGGTTCACCGAGCATCTCGCCGTCGCCGGGTTCTCGGTGCCGCGGCCGGTGAGCCTGACCTGCTCGGGAGGGGTGGATCCGAGCACGGCCGGGCATGTCGGCTGGCTGGTGCTGAAGGGTGTCCCGTGGGTGTGGCGGCGGGGCCGCGAGTTCGTGCCGTACGCGGCCGTGATCATGTGGAGCGCGTTCCGGGAGCGGCTGCGCTGACCTGTGCCGGGGAACGTCGGTGGCTACGGCTACCGTCGACACCGTGGCACAGGACGAACTCTTCACCGTGAACCCCGATCTCGGGCCGCCTCCGGAGCCGGCCGAGCCGAGGGACGTCGCCGTTCCGCCAGGCTCGCCGCTGGCCGTGCGGATGCGGCCACGGTCGCTCGACGAGGTCGTCGGCCAGCAGCACCTGCTGCGCGAGGGCGCGCCGCTGCGGCGGCTCGTCGAGGGCGCGGCACCCGCGTCGGTGCTGCTCTACGGCCCGCCGGGGACGGGCAAGACCACGCTCGCGAACCTCGTTTCGGCCGCGACCGGACGCCGGTTCGTGGCGATGTCGGCGCTGTCGGCCGGGGTGAAGGAGGTGCGCGGGGTCATCGAGGAAGCCCGGCGCCGCCGGAGTTACAACGCCGAGAACACCGTCCTGTTCATCGACGAGGTCCACCGGTTCTCCAAGACCCAGCAGGACGCGCTGCTCGGCGCGGTCGAGGACCGCACGGTGCTGCTGGTGGCGGCCACCACCGAGAACCCGTCGTTCTCCGTCGTGGCGCCGCTGCTCTCGCGGTCGCTGGTGCTGCAGTTGCAGCCGCTGACCGACGAAGACATCGTCGCGCTGATCGAACGCGCGCTGACCGACGAACGCGGCCTCGGTGGCGAACTCGCCCTGACCGACGACGCGCGGGCGCACTTGGTGCGGCTGGCCACCGGCGACGCGCGGCGCGCGCTCACCGCGCTGGAGGCGGCCGCGGACGCGGCGGGCGCGACCGAGCACAAGACCATCGATCTCGCCATCGTCGAGTCCACAGTGGACAAAGCGGCGGTGCGGTACGACCGCGACGGCGATCAGCACTACGACGTCATCAGCGCGTTCATCAAGTCGATCCGCGGTTCCGACGTGGACGCCGCGCTGCACTACCTGGCGCGGATGATCGAGGCCGGGGAGGACCCGCGGTTCCTGGCCCGGCGCCTGGTCGTGCACGCGAGCGAGGACATCGGGATGGCGGACCCGACGGCCCTGCAGTCGGCCATCGCGGCGGCGCACGCGGTGCAGTTCATCGGCATGCCCGAAGGCCGTCTCGCGCTGGCGCAGGCGACCGTGCACCTGGCGACCGCCCCGAAGTCGAACGCCATCATCACCGGGATCGACGCCGCGCTCAGCGACGTCCGGTCCGGGCGGATCGGGACGGTGCCGCCGCATCTGCGGGACGGGCACTACGCGGGAGCGGAGAAGCTCGGTAACGCGAAGGGCTACCGGTCTCCGCAAAAGGTGCCGGAAGGTGTTCTGCCGCAACAGTATCCGCCGGACGAACTGGTCGGGCGGGACTACTACGAACCGACTGCGCGCGGCGCGGAGCGGACTCTGCACGAGCGGGTCCCGAAGCTGCGCCGCGTGATCCGGGGCGAACGCTAGCCGGCATCGCCTAACGTATAACGATCTATATAGCGGTCCGTGAAGGCCTCCTTGAGGGACTCTGAGTCCCTCAAGGAGGCCTTCACGGACCGCTGCCTCCCACAGTCTGAGAATCGGTGTCATATCGTGGACGACGGACATAAAGTCCGGGACATGTCGCCGAGAACCTTCCTGCGGGCCGTCACGGCCGTTTCCGCCGTCGTGCTCCTGGCCGGGTGCAACGCCTCCGCCAAGGACCCGGCCGCCCAGAACGCCACCGGGCCCGCGCTGGTCCTGATCACGCCGAGCCCGGTCGGGGTCAACGACTTCCTCAAGCTCGCCGTCCAGGGCGTCGAGGACTCGGCCAAGAAGCACAACGGGACGCAGAAGGTGTATCAGAGCACCGACCCGACGTCGATCCAGCAGAACCTCGCCGCCGCGGTGCGCGAGAAGCCCGCGGTGATCGTCGCGGTCGGCTTCAACTTCGCCGACGCGCTCGCGAGCGAGGCCGAGCGGAACCCCGAGCAGAAGTTCCTGTTCGTGGACTCCTGCACCACCCAGCCGTTCCCGAACGTCACCTGCGCGGTGTTCCGCGAGCACGAGGGCACCTACCTCGCCGGTGCCGAAGCCGGGCTGCTGAGCAAGACCGGCAAGGTCGGCGCCGTCGTCGTGCTCGACGCGGCCCAGTTCCACCGGTACTCGGTGCCGTTCGGGCAGGGCGCGGAGAAGGCCAAGCCCGGCACCACGCTCAGCCCGTTGTACATCGGCGGCGCGAATCCGTTCAACGACCCGGCCCGGGCGAAGGCGCTGGCCACCACGCTCGGCGGCCAGGGTGTCGACCAGGTCATGGGCGCGGCGTCGGCGGCGGGCAACCTCGGCGTGTTCGAAGCGGCGAAGCAAGGCGGGTTCTTCGCATTCGGCGTCGACGCCAACCAGTGCCCGGCCAGCCCGGGGCAGGTCGTGGACAACGTCATCAAGCGCACCAACGTCGTCATCGGCGACGGGGTCGACGCGGTCCTCGGCGGCAAGTCCGGCGAGGTGAAGTCCTACGGGCTCAAGGAGAACGGCATCTCCCTGACCGGCCTGCAGCCGGAGGCCCCGACGTCGCAGTGCGTCGTCGCGAGCCACCCCGACGTGCTGGCGAAGGTCGGCGAGCTGCGGGACCAGATCATCTCGGGCGCGATCGTCGTCGATGACCCGGCCAAGTCCTAGCGCGGTCTCACTCCGGGGGATTGTCAAGCGGTTCCCCGGAGTGCTCGCCAACGACCACGTCGACCTCGACGTCGGCGCGGGGGAGATCCACGCGCTGATGGGTGAGAACGGCGCGGGCAAGTCCACGCTCATGTCGGTGCTCTACGGCCTGCACCGGCCCGACGAGGGCACGATTTCCCTGCACGGCAAGGAAGTCTCGTTCGGCTCACCGGCACAGGCCATCGAGGCCGGTGTCGGCATGGTGCAGCAGGGGTTCGCGCTGTTCGGCGAGCTCACCGTCACCGAGAACGTCGTGTTCGGCCGCGAGCCGACCCGGCGCGGTCTGCTGGACCGCAAGGCGGCGACGGCCCGCGTCACCGAACTGATCGAGCGGCACGAACTGCGGCTGCGGCCCGGCGACCGGGTCCGCGATCTGCCGGTCGGGCTCCGGCAGCGGGTCGAGATCCTCAAACTCCTCTACCGCGAGGCCGACGTCCTGATCCTCGACGAACCCACCGCCGTGCTGACGCCGCCCGAAACCGAGCGGCTGTTCGGCGTACTGCGCGTGCTCGCCACCGAGGGCCGCACGATCCTGGTGGTGTCGCACAAACTCCAGGAGGTCCTCGCCGTCAGCGACCACGTGACGGTGCTGCGGGACGGCCGCGTCAGCGCGCGCGGGCGCACCGCCGACCAGACGGCCTCCGGGCTCGCCGCGGCGATGACCGGCCGCGAGGTCGACCTCGACCGGATCCACCCCGCCGGGACGCCCGGGGACGCCGTCCTCGAAGCCCGTGCCTTGACCGTTCCCGGACCGGAAGGAAAGCCGTTGCTGGACAACGTTTCCCTGACCGTCCGGGCCGGGGAGATCGTCGGCGTCGCCGGGGTCGCGGGCAACGGCCAGGCCGAGTTGTCCGGCGCGATCACCGGTCTCCTGAAGACGGAAGGCGAAGTAGTCCTCAAAGGACAGAGCCTCGACGGCCTTTCGGTCCGGGCCCGTCGTGACGCCGGGCTCGCGCACGTCCCGGAGGACCGCTCCGAGGTCGGCTCGGCGCCCACGGCGGGGCTCAAGGAAAACCTGGCCGTCGGTTTTCACCGGAAGCAACCGTTGGTGCGCAAGGGTTTCCTGCGCCGCAAGGCGATCGACGACCACGCGGCCGCGATCATCGAGGCCTACGACGTCCGAGCGTCCGGGCCCGCGGCCGCGATGGGCACCCTGTCCGGCGGCAACCAGCAGAAGGCGATCTTCGGCCGCGAACTCACCCACGACGCCCCGTTCCTGCTGATCGAGCAGCCGACCCGCGGGGTCGACGTCGGCGCGATCGAGAACATCCACGCCCGGCTCGTCGCCCATCGCGACGCCGGGCACGCCGTCTTGCTGATCTCCGCCGAACTCAGCGAAATCCTCGCGCTGTCGGATCGTGTGCTGGTGCTGTTCGAAGGCCGGATCGTCGCGGAGTTCACCAAGGCCGAAGCCGATCAGCACGACGTCGGCCTGGCGATGGCCGGAGGTGCGGGATGAAACGCCTGCGTGTCCTCGCCATCCCGGTCGCCGCCGCGCTCGTCCTCGGCGCGATCCTGCTGCTGGCGACCGGGACCGACCCCCTCTCCGCCTATGGCGCGATCGTTTCGGGCGCCTTCGGCCCGGACGGCATCGGCGACACCCTCGCCTACGTCGTTCCCGTCGCGGGGATGGCCGCCGCGCTCGCCATCCCGCTGCGCGCGGGCATGGTCAACCTCGGCGGGGAGGGCCAGCTGGTGCTCGGCGCGATCAGCGCGCTCGCCGTCGGGCTGTACGTCCCCGGTCCCGGCCCGGTGCGGGTGGCGCTCGCGCTGCTCGCGGGAGTTGTCGCCGGGGCCGCGTATGCCGCGCTGGCCGCGGTCTGCGAGAACCGGTTCGGCGTCCCGCTGCTGATCAGCTCGCTGCTGCTGAGCTATCCGGCGATGTCGCTGGCCGGGTATCTGGTGCGGTTCCCGCTGAAGGACGCCGGTTCCAGCCTGCCGCAGAGCCCACGGTTACCCGAAGACACGAGACTGCCCGAACTGGGCTCGGGCGGGGTGACGACCGGGATCTTCCTGGTGCTGGCGGTGATCGCGGTGTACACGGTGATCGACGCCCGCACTCCGGCCGGTTTCGAGACGAAGGTGACCGGCTGGGCGCCCCGGTTCGCCGCTTACGCCGGCATCGACCGGCCGAAACTCACCGTGCGGCTGCTGGCGGCCTCGGGCGGGACCGCCGGACTGGTCGGCGCGATCGCCGTCCTCGGCTTCCCGTACCGGTTCATCGACGGCGCCCTGATCACCCCGCAGTACACCTGGATCGGCCTGCTCGCGGCCCTGCTCGCCGGGGCAAGCCCGCTCGGGACGCTGCTCGCGGCCGTCTTCTTCGCGGCGCTGACCAGCGGCGGGTTCGCGATGGAACGCGCCACCCAGGTCCCGCGCGAACTGACCGCGGTCCTGCAGGCCGTGCTGATCCTCTTCCTCGCCGCCACCTCGGGTGTCTTCCGGCGGAAGGCGAGGCGGGCATGATCGACGCGAGCCTGTTCTCCTCGGCGCTCACCGCGCTGACACCCATCCTGTTCGCCGCGCTCGCGGGCACGCTGTGCCAGCGGGCGGGAGTCTTCAACATCTCGCTCGAGGGCTCGCTGCTCGTCGGGTGTTTCGGTGCCGTGGCGGGCAGCTGGTACACCGGCAGCGCGTGGATCGGCGTCGTCGTCGCGGTCATCGCCGCGACGGCCTACTCGCTGATCCTCGCGATCGGGTCGATCACCTTCGACGGCGACCCGATCGTGCTCGGCGTCGCGAGCAACCTGCTGGCCGTCGGGCTGACGAGCTTCCTGATCCGCACAGTCTTCGGCACCGAAGGCTCCTTCAGTGATCCGACGTTGCAGGGCCTCGGGCAGTTCGGTCCGCTGCCCGGGCATTCCCTGCTGGTCTACCTCTCCTGGCTGGCCGTGCCCGCGCTCGCGGTGCTGCTGTACCGGCACCCGTGGGGACTGCGGCTGCGCGGCGTCGGGGAACGGCCGGAAGCGGCGTCCAGCCTGGGCGTCAACGTGACGAAGTACCGCTACGGGGTGATCCTCGCCGGGGGAGCGCTGTGCGGTCTCGGTGGTGCGCAACTGGCGCTGGGCTCGGTGACGTTGTTCGCCGAGAACATGACCGCCGGCCGCGGCTGGATCGCCGTCGTCGCGGTCATGCTGGGCCGCGCGCATCCGCTCGGCGTGCTCCTGGCCGCGCTGCTGTTCGGCCTCGCCGAGGCGTTCGGCTTCCGCCTGCAGGGCATCGGCCTGCCGCAGCAGGCCACCGACGCGGCCCCCTACGTCGTCACGCTCGTGGCGTTGTTCCTGTCGAATATCAAACGCAAGAAGGGACAGCCCGCGTGAGCGACGTCCTGCCCATCACGAAGATCCCCCGGCACGGTCTGCCGCCGCTCGCGCTGGTCGTCGGCGACCCGGACCGGGCGACGGCGGTGGCCGAGTCGCTGGAGGACTCCGTCCTCGTCGGGCAGAACCGGGAGTACCGCAGCTATACCGGCACCTGGAAGGGCGTCCCGGTCGTCGTGTCCTCGCACGGTGTCGGCGGCCCCGGCGCGCTGTGCCAGTTCGGCGAACTGGCCGAGGCCGGTGTCCACACCTATCTCCGGCTCGGCACCGCGGGCTCACTGACCGACGGGATCACCGACGGCGACCTCGTCATCGCCGAGGCCGCGGTCCGGGACGACGGCGTCACCCAGCAGCTGATCCACCCCGAGTACCCGGCGTTCGCGACCCCGGAGGCCGTCGTGGCGCTGGCCCGCGCCGCCGGTGACGCGCACCGGGGCGTGGTGTGGACGCGGGCGGCGTTCAGCCCGCTGGTGCTCACCCTCCCGATGGCCGACTACCTGGCCGCGCGCGTGATCGCCATTGAGATGGAACTCTCCACGCTGCTGGTGTTCGCGGCATTGCGCGGCCTGCGGGCCGGTGGTGTGCTCGTGATCGACGGCGACGCGCGGGCCGAGCATCCCGACCCGTCGGCCTACGACCCGCACCGCGACGTCGTGGCCGCCGGGGTGGCGAGGGCGACCCGGGTGGCGCTGGACGCGCTGATCGAGCTGTGACGATGCGTTCTCAGCGGGAAAGAGTGCTTCGAACGGAAGGGGCGGCATGACCGAAGTGTGGCGAAAAGCGGCCCTGGAACTCGCCGACACCCTCCGGACGGACGCGGCCGAGCGGGACCTCGCCGGACGTCTCCCGGTCACCGAGGTCGGCCTGCTGCGCGAGTCCGGTCTCCTGCCCCTGCTCGACACCGCGGGCTGGACGGCCGCGAACCAGGCCACGCGCATCGTCTCCGCCGCCGACGCCTCCGCCGGGCACCTGCTCGGCTACCACTACCTGCAACTTTGGCGTGCCGGCCTGTTCGGGCCGCGGCCATCGAGCGAACCGGGCTGGTTCTGGGCGGGTGTGAGCAATCCGCTCGACGCCGCCTTGCTCCTGACCCCGGCAGGCGGCGGGTTCACCGTCGAGGGCACCAAGGCCTTCGCCACCGGTGCGGCCGTCGCCGACAGGCTGGTCGTCAGCGCGACGAGGACCGACAACGGCGAGAAGCTCACCTTCGTCGTCGACGCGCGAGCCGGCGGGATCACCTTCCCCGGTGAATGGGACAACATCGGCCAGCGGCTCACCGCGAGCGGCGCGGTGCGGTTCGAAGCCGTCCGGGTCGACGCCGGCGACGTGCTCGGTGTCCAGCCGGAGGACCAGTCCGATCCGAAGGTGCCCCGTATCTCGCTGGCGGCCATCGGGTTCCAGCTCATGCTGGCGCAGGTCTACGTCGGCCTCGCGTTCGGCGCGCTCGACGCCGCCGCGGCCTACACGCGGGAGACCGCGCGGCCTTGGACACTGTCCGATGTGGACAAAGCGACCGAGGACCCGTACACGCTGGCCGGCTACGGTGAGCTGGTCGCGAACGCGCGGGCGGCCGGACTCGCCGTCGACGCGGCGGTTTCCGTACTCGGCGAGGCGGACGAGCGCGGTTTCGCGCTGACCTCGGCCGAGCGTGCCGAAGCGGCGATCGCCATCTCGTCGGCGAAGGTCGTCGCGAGCCGG
This sequence comes from Amycolatopsis sp. lyj-112, assembly GCF_046549055.1. NCBI lineage: Bacteria > Bacillati > Actinomycetota > Actinomycetes > Pseudonocardiales > Pseudonocardiaceae > Amycolatopsis > Amycolatopsis sp. lyj-112. The sequence continues at coordinate 1,071,376 of NZ_JAJPWS010000001.1, forward strand.
GTGGCGGTGGAGACCACGAGCAAGGTCTTCGAATTCACCGGCGCTCGGGCGACGGCGACCAAGTACGGTTTCGACCGCTTCTGGCGCAACGCCCGCACCTTGACGCTGCACGATCCCGTGTCCTACAAGGCACGCGAGGTCGGCGACCATTTCCTCAACGGGATCCCGCCGTGTCTTTCGGGGTACAGCTGATGACGCTGCCCATCCTGGCCGAAAGCGTCCGTCTCGACGACGAAGGCGTGCACATCCTCGACCGTCGCGTGTTCCCGTTCGCGCGGGAATGGGTGCTGTGCCGGACCTCGGACGAGGTCGCGGTGGCCATCGAGGACATGGTCACCCAGTCTTCCGGGCCGTATTTCGCCGCGCTCGGCGCGATGGTGCTCGCCGCCCGCGAGGCGTCCGGGCTCGCGCCCGCCCAAGCGCGCGCGTACCTGGACCGGGCGGGGGAGCGGATCGTCGCGACCCGCAAGACGAACAATCATCTGCGCAAGGCCGTCGCCGCCGTTCTGTCCGAAGTAGACAAATCGGCAGCGGATCTCGTCGAGGCCGCGACCGCGGGCGCGCGACTGGGCGACGAGCTGTACCGCTCCCGCAGCCGCGCGCTCGGCACGTATACGGCGGCGCTCGTGCCGGACAAGGCGACGGTGCTCACCCACTGCTGGGCCGACCTCTATCTGGTCGAATTCGTGCTCGCCGCGCGGCGCCACGGCAAGGAGTTCTCCTTTCTCTGCACGGAAACCCGGCCGTACCTGCAGGGCGCGCGGCTGACCGCGGAGACGCTCGTCGAGATGGGCGCGGACACCCGGCTGATCACCGACGGCATGGGTGCCGCGGTGCTGGCCTTGGGCGAGGTCGGCGCGCTGGTGACCGCCGCCGACCGGGTCACCATGGACGGCCACGTCGTCAACAAGATCGGCACCCTCGGCTTGGCCGTGGCGGCGGAGGCGTTCGGCGTGCCGTTCCACGCGATGGTCCAGGCACCCGATCAGGCCGCGCCGACCGGCGCGGACGTGCCGATCGAATACCGCGACGGCGACGAGGTGCTGAGCGTGCTCGGCCACCGAGTGGCCGGCGAGCGTGCCCGGGGGCACTATCCGGCCTTCGACGTGACACCGCCGCGGTTCGTGACGGCGGTGGTGACCGATCGGGGCGCCTACGAGCCCGGACGGCTCCGCGAGTACTACGCAGAAGGGGAAGCGAACCAGTGACCGCAACGCTGACCGCCCGGTGGGTGGTCCTCGACATCGAGGGCACGCTGACCGCCACCAGTTATGTGCACGTCGTCCTCTACGACTACGCGCGCCCGCGCCTGGGCCCGTGGATCGACGAACACCCGGACGACCCCGCGGTCGTCGATGCCGTGGCGCGGATCAAGGAACTGGGCGGGCTTCCCGCGAGTGCGTCCACAGTGGACGTCGTACGGGTGCTGCACGGCTGGATGGACGCGGACCGGAAGATCGCTCCGCTGAAGACGTTGCAGGGCCTCATCTGGCAGCGCGGGTACGCCGAGGGCGACCTCACGACGGAGTTCTTCCCGGACGTCGCGCCGGCGCTACGGGCCTGGCACGAAGCCGGGTTGCGGCTCGCGGTGTTCTCGTCCGGTTCGGTCGCCGGGCAGGTCGCGTCGTTCTCGCGGACCACCGACGGCGACATCACCGGCCTGTTCGAGCGGCACTTCGACACCGTCAACGCGGGCCCGAAACGCGAGGCGCCGTCCTACCGCGCGATCGCTTCCGCGCTGGAGGCCGAACCCGGCGACGTCGTGTTCTTCTCCGACGTCCCGGCCGAACTCGACGGGGCCGTCGCCGACGGCTGGCAGACCGTCGGGCTCGCGCGCGACGGCGAACCGTTCGGCGACGCGGATTTCGGGACACATCGGGCGATCCGGACGTTCGACGAGGTGAAGGTCGTGCCGCGGTGACCGCGCCGGCGACACTGGAACTCGCCGGGCGCGCGCTCGCCGAGGAGTCCGCCCGGTTCGCCGGGCTGGGCTGGATGCGCGGCACCTCCGGCAACCTTTCGGTGGTGCTCGGACGCGATCCGCTGCGGGTCGCCGTCACCGTCAGCGGCCGGGACAAGGGCGAGCTGACCAGCGACGACGTCGTGGTGGTGGGCGAGGACGGGCGGGCCGTGCCCGACCAGCCGCATCCGGGCAAGGTCCCGTCGGCCGAAGCCGGGCTGCACGCCCGGATCGCGGCCGTCTCGGGAGCCGGCGCCGTGATCCACGTGCACGCGATGGCGCCGGTGGTGGCCGCCGAGCACTGGCCGGACGGCGTCGAACTGCGGGACCTGGAGATGCTCAAGGGCTTCGGCCGGGCCGCGCACGACGACCTGGTGACCGTCCCGGTGATCGCCAACGGCCAGGACATGCGCGTGGTCGGCGACGCGTTCGAGGCCGGGTTCCGGGCCGACACGCCGGCGGTGATCGTCGCGCGGCACGGGATCTACGTGTGGGGCGATGACCTGCGCCACGCACGTCATCGCCTGGAATGTCTGGAGTGGTTGCTCCGGTTCCGGGTAGAGACAAGACTCGTTGCTGAGGAAAGGGGAGTGCGATGACCTTGCTGACGGTGTGGCCGGACGACCGACCCGGGGAGATCGCGCTCAGGACCGAGGATCCCGCCGTGATCACCGCCGAACTGGGCCGCCTCGGTGTCCGGTTCGAGCGCTGGGAACTCGTCTCGGACCTGCCGCGCGAAGCGACGCCGGAGCAGGTGCTGGCCGCCTACGAGGAGCAGATCGGCAAGGTTTCCGCGGCCGAGGGCTACACCTTCGTCGACGCCGTCCGCATGACGCCGTCGGACGACCCAGGCTGGTCCGCCCAAGCCGCCGAGGCCCGGCAGAAGTTCCTCGCCGAGCACACCCACGACGATGACGAAGACCGCTTCTTCGCGCGCGGGTCCGGCGTGTTCTACCTGCACGTCGGCGGCCGGGTGTACGCCGTGCTGTGCGAGGCGGGCGACCTGCTGAGCGTGCCCGCCGACACCACGCACTGGTTCGACATGGGGACGCGGCCCGACTACGTGTCGATCCGCTTCTTCCACGACGACGGCGGCTGGGTCGGCAACTTCACCGGCGCCACGCTCGCCGGGGACTTCCCGGACTTCGACACCCTGACCGCCGGGCGCCGCTGACCTCTCTCGCGATGCCATGAACGGGCCTTTCCTTGCAAATTTTGCAAGGAAAGGCCCGTTCCTAGCGCGCTGTCGGGGTCTTTGTCAGGCGGGTGTCCAGAGAGCCGGGACGTTCGGCGGCTCCCAGCCGGGCAGGGACCGGTGGCCCTGGCGGCACACGTAGGCCGTGCCGTTGTGGGTCACCCGCGCGCCGGTGGCGTAGTCGGTGTTCGGCTTCCAGGCGTCGGAGGGCGCCGTCGTGGTCGTCGTGGGCGTGGTCGTCCGGGTGGTTGTCGGACTGGTCGTCGTCGTGGGTGTGGTGGTCGTGGTCGTCGTTCCGGTGGTGGGTGTGGTGGTGGTCGTCGGCGGAGCGCCGCCGCCGCGCGGGTGATCCGACGCGATCGCGTAGGTCGTCCCGCCGAAGGTGAACGTGAAGTTCGACGGCGACGCGATCGGCATGTAGTAGTTCAGCCGGATCTCGACCGTGGCACCTGGGGCGATGGTCTGCCAGGTCGGCACGGTGACCGCGACGCGCTGGAAGTCGCCCTTCATACCACCGACGTTGGGCCCGCTATGGCCCTTGCTCGTGACCGTCAGGCCGAAGCCGGACTGGTCGGACATGCTGCCGGGCGCGCTCGTGCCGTAGTCGAACTCGATCTTCGTCCCACCGGGGATGGTGGTGGTCGAATTGTTGGTGATGCGCATCCGCGGGGTGATCGGGTAGTTCGCGTCGCCCAGCGCGAAGCCGGTCAGGTTGACGTTCGCGTTCAGCACCGACGACGGCGCGGGGCGCGACGACTTCGTGTTGCCGTACGGGGCGGCACCGCGCAGGCCGTCGTTGATCTTCGTGATCAGCGTGTCGCCCATGAAGTACTGGCCCTTGGCGTCGTCGAAGGCGTAGTCGCCCGCCAGTTCCCAGATCATGATGCCACCGATGCCCTTGTCCGCCACGTACTTGGCTTTCGTGGCGAGCGAGGCTTCGTCCTCAGTGGACAGGAACACCTTCTTGTCGTTGTTCCACAACCACGGCGTCACCATCGTGTTGTCGTAGTGCCGGTTGTAGGTGCCGGAGACGCGGTCGGTCGGGTCGGTCTTGGGCGTGAGCCCGTACGCCTCCAGATAGTCCGGGGTGATCTCGTTCTCCAGGTTCTTGGCGTGCCACATGGGATTCGCGCCGGCCGGTACCTCGCCGCCGGCCAGGCCGAGGTCGTGCCAGAGGTTGTCGATGCCGATCGCGCCGTTACCGCACGGCACCGTCGAACCGACCTGGGATCCGGTGCCTGGTGGACATTTCGTCTGATCCGGTAGGGGAGCCTTGCCCCAGAGCCCGTTCGTCCCGCCGGTCACGCCTTGCCAGCCGCGCGTGTAGAACCCGACGCCGATGTTGATCCGGCCGGCCTGCATCGCGCCGCGGAAATAGTGATAGGCCCAGTCGGTATTGAGATATCCCTGCCCGTCGTACTGCGGCGTCGTGTACACCTGCCAATGCGCCAGTTCGGCGTCGTTCCCGGCGTCGTAGAGCGCCGCGTTCGGGCCGGCGAACTGATTCCACGCGCCGTGCAGGTCGTAGCTCATCATGTTGGCGTAGTCGAGATAACGCGTGACGCCGTAGACCTCCTGGCCGCGCAGCAGCCAGCCGGACGCGGGAACGGCCGCGGTCAGCAGGTAGTGCTTGCCGTCGGCGGCACCGGCGCGGTCGATCTTCTCGCGCAGCGTGCGCATCAGGTTTTCGTAGCCTGTCCAGAGGGTTCCGCGATTGGCCTGCGCGATCCAGTAGTCGTCGGGGTTTCCGGCGTAGCTGGCCGACGTCGCGTACTCGTAGTCGATGTCGGCGCCGTTGAATCCGTAGGTGCGCAGGAACTGCACGACGGAATCCGCGAAGACGTCGATCGTCGCCTGGCTCTGCGTCATCTTGTAGAAGCCGCCCGAGGCGTTGCGGGTCCCGTCCGGGTTGAGGAAGCCGCCGGTCTCGGCCCAGCCGCCGATCGAGATCAGCGACTTCACGTTCGGGTTCTGCTTCTTGTACTTGGTCAGCAGATTGAAATGTCCCTTGTAGGGCAAGGACGGGTCCATCTCGGCGCCGGGCACGCCCGGCCATTCCATCCCGATGGACTCGTTGGTCGCGCTCGGGGCGCCGACCGAAACCTTGTTCTGCGCGTCGACATGGGCGAACGCGTAGTTGAGGTGGGTCACCTTCGACCACGGGATATTGTTGACCAGGTACGACGGCGAACCGTTCTTCCCGGTGCGCCAGCTGGTGAAGTAGCCGATCACGCGGCGGGAATGGTTTTCCCCCAGTGATTCCCGGCCGTTCGTGTCGTAGACGGTGCAGTAGGGGGTGTCGACGCCGGGTGTCCGGTAGAGCCCGTCGGGACGGCAGTCCTCATGGCCTGCCGCGTTCGACGTGGACGGGGTGATGACGACGATCATGAGTCCGGCCAGCGTGATGAGCGACGCCAGCAGTGGAAGAAATTTCCTGGTTCTCCTTGGCACGCCGAACCTCCGACAGTGGAAGATGACCCTCGGTCCCAGCAGCTTGAGCCGCTGACCAGGCGCGCGTCAATAGGTGTAGACCAATTTCCATCCTGTGCCGTAGAGCCGGACGTACCTGCGTCGCGTCAGGTCTGGTCTTCGAAAGCAAGGTTCGCGGATGGCCATACTCTCGACCACATCTGGTGAGTGCTATTACGCCATTTCCCTCGACGCGCGTATGGGATGGTTCGCTGGATTTCGCGCAGTTCGGGGAACTGGGGAGATTATCGAGGACCCACGACAGAAAACTCGTTGCCGTCCGGATCGCTCATCGCCAGGTGGCCGTCTTCGCCGATGCCGTGGCTGGTCGCTCCGAGCGAGACGAGCCGCTCGATTTCCGTGGGGGAGGCGCTGAGGTCGAAACGCAGCCGGTTCCGCCCGGTCTTCGGAGTGAACGGCGGGCCGCCCCAGGTGATCTTCGGGCCGCCGTGCGGCGACCGGATCGCGGTCTCCTGGTCGTGATCCCAGACCAGCGGCCAGTCGAGCGCCTTGCTCCAGAAGTAGCCGACTTCTTGCGAACCGTCGCTCGCCACCGCGCCGACGAAGCCGCATTCGGCGAGGAAACCGTTGCCCGGCTCGATGACGCAGAACTCGTTGCCTTCGGGGTCGGCGAGTACCACGTGCTCTTCCTCGGGGAGCTGGCCGATGTCGAGATGCCTGCCGCCGAGTTCGAGCGCCTTCGCGACCGTCTGCCGCTGATCCTCGAGGGATTCGCTCGTCAGGTCGAAATGCATCTGGTTCTGGCGGGTCTTCGGTTCTTCCGTCGGCAGGAAACGAAGCCGGAAACCGGTGTCGTCGTCCGGGATCAGGGTGTCGCCCTCGCTTTCCCAGCCGAGGAGGCCCGCCCAGAAGCGCGTCAGACCTCGAGGGTCGTGCGCGGCGAAACAGAGCGTGTGCAAGGTGACGGTCATAAGCGACGCTAGATACGACGGCGACCCGCACGCAACCGAATAAGGTGCTCTCCCCCGTGGAGTGGACCCGCTTCAATCCGGCGGGGGACGCAGCGGGCCGGGGCGGCTGTGATCGTTGAAACCGATCAAGTCAGCGGAACCCGATCTTCCGAGGAGCACGTATGACCGTCCACCAAGCCACCGCGACCGGGCGACTGCGCGCCGCGTGGACCAGAGCACACGCACCGGTGCCCGGAGTTCCCCGGTGGGCCCGGATCGCCGCCTACGCCATCCCTTTCGCCGTGCTCCCCTCCGGCCTGTGGCGGATCATGACCGTCGTCTTCCACATCGGCGACGACGGCGTGCACGGTGCGGGCCAGCTCCCGTCGTGGTTGCCGGGGCCGGTGTACGTCATCGCGTTGTCCGTTGTCTCCGAGCTGATCGCCTTCACCGCCATCGGGCTGATCGCCGAGTGGGGGGAGGTTCTCCCGCGCTGGATTCCGCTGCTGGGCGGCCGCAAAGTACCGCCCCTCGCCGCCGTCGTGCCCGCCGCTCTCGGCGCCACGATCCTGACTGTTCTGTGGACGACCGCCTACGCCACCTCACTGGCCGGGCTCACCCTCCAAGGCGATCCCCTGCCGGACGACTTCCCCACGGAGTCACTGCACGGCTGGCAACTGGCCTTCTTCGAACTCACGTACGCCCCGCTCCTGCTGTGGGGACCGCTGCTGGCGGCAGTCTGTTTCGCGTACTGGCGGAGGCGCCGGCAGTGAACAAGCACAAGTCCGTGAAGGCCTCCTTGAGGGACTCTGAGTCCCTCAAGGAGGCCTTCACGGAACGATCAGCAGGAGACGCCGGTCCGTCCGTTCTCCACTCGCGCGGTCAACGTCCGCAGGAACGACGGGTCACCATCGGCCGTCACGCGGACGTCGTACCAGCCGCCCGAAACCGGCCAGTCCACAGTGGCCGAACGCCCGGCCCCGACCCGTACGACCCGAGTGAACCGCGACGTCGACAGCCGCAACGTCACCGCCGAGGAACCCGAGTTGGACAGCTTGAACTCGACACCCGAACGCCACGTCAGGAATCGCGTCCGGACATCGACACCCGCGGCGGCCCCGCGACGGTTCCCGCGCAGTTCCCACCACGACCGGTTCGGTCCCTGGACGACCACGCGGTACTCGTCTCCGGTCAGGGGCACGACTTCCGAAGCCTCGCCGCGGACGTCGCGGTGCGCGGGCTCGGCGAATTCGCCCTTGTACGGATAGAGCGCGAAATGCGCCGAAGACGATCCGCTGTTGGCCAGCGACAGCGCGAGCGAGCCGGATTTCACCGCGCCGGACACCGACACCTGGTACGGCAGCGGACGGGACGGCCGGTTGCCGGGCTCGGCGACGGGGAGCGCCTGCTCGGTCGGCGCGGACGGGCGCCAGCGGCTGATCGGCGTGGGGACCGCGCCGGGCCGGGTCACGCGCGGCCGGCGCCCGGTGCGCGAGAAGTCGAAGGCACCGGTGAGGTCTCCCGCCACGGTCCGCCGCCATTTGCTGATGTTCGGCTCGCCGATCCCGGTCCAGCGTTCGAGGAACCGCAGCACCGAAGTGTGGTCGTACACCGTCGAATCGACGTTGCCGCCGAGGGACCACGGCGAGACGACCGTCATCGGCACACGCGGGCCGAAGCCGAGCGGCTGACCGTTGAAGTGGTCCGCGTCGTTGGCCGCGTTGCCGGGCGGCATCGGCGGCGGGACGTGGTCGAAATAGCCGTCGTTCTCGTCGAAGTTGATCAGCAGCACCGTTTTCGACCAGGTCTCCCGGTCGGACGCGAGGGCGTCGAGGACGCGGTAGATCAGGTTCGCGCTGCCGACCGGAGTGGACGCGCCGGGGTGCTCGGAGTCCTTCGCGGAAGGCACCAGCCAGCTGACCGCGGGCAGCCGGCGCGCCTGGATGTCCGCCTTCAGCCGGGTGACCAGCGTCTCCGGCTCGCTGCGGTACATGGCCTTCTTGAACAGGTTCCGCTCGGCGGGGGTCAGCTTCGCGACACCGGCGTCGAACTGCGCCAGCAGCTTCACGCGCTCCTCGGGTGTCTTCTTGAGCAGCCCGTCGTAGAACTCCTCGGTGGTACGGAACTTCCCCTCGACCGAAGCGAGGATCTTCGTGCCGACCTTCTTGAACGGCAGGAAGTACTCGACGGCGTTGTCGGTGAAGTTGTCCCACTCCTGGTAGATCTGCCACGGCACCCCGGCGGCCTCGAGGCGCTCCGGGTACGTCGTCCAGTCGTAGCCCTTGTGGTCGTAGGAGTACGCCGCGTTCGTCACCGCGCGGTTGGTCGTGCTGCCCGGTTCGAAACCCGTGGTCCCGGTCCAGAGGAAGTTCCGGTTCGGGTTGGTCGAGCCGAAGATCGAGCAGTGGTAGGCGTCGCAGATGGTGAACGTGTCCGCGAGTTCGTACTGCAGCGCGATGTCACGGCGCTCGTAGTAGGTCATGGTGGCGGGCGTCTTCGCCGCGATCCAGCCGTTGTTCCAGCCACGCGCCCACGCCTTGCCGCTGCCGTTCCAGCTGTGGTCGAGGTCGCCGAGGTACTGGATGTCGTCCGCTTTCCGCCCGGCGAGTTCGGCCGCCTTGCGCACCGAAAAGGGCAGCACCGTCCCGCCGGCGGGATTCGGCTGCTCGAACACCGATTTCCCCGACGGTAGTTCGAGCGGGTGGGCGTCGGAGAAGCCCCGGACGCCGCGCAGGCTGCCGTAGTAGTGGTCGAACGACCGGTTCTCCTGCATCAGCACGATCACGTGCTCGATGGCGTCGAGTCCGCCGCGCCGCATGGGTTCGGCCATGGCGGCGTGCACGGACGGCGGGAGCAGGGTGGTGGCGGCCGCGGCGCCGGTGGCGCCCAGCAACGTACGGCGTGACAGTTCAGGCATGCCGGAACCTTGACCCAGTAACGTGAACGTCACAAGAACCGAACCGGTCGACTCGGAGTCGGTAGCCGGAGTGGTCCGCCCGTACGATCCCTGGATGGCCGTGATTCCCGAGCATCACGACGAAAACGGCGGTGGGGGAGACCTCGCGAGACCGGTGGTCGCCGACCCCGGTGGCCGTCGCCGCGTCTTCGTCCGCCGGACCGCGATCGGTGTCGGCGCCACCGCCGGTTACGGAGTTCTCCTTCTCGTCGCGCTCTCCGGCGTGCCGGACCTGCCCGCCGCGCTGGGCCCCAGGCCGGTACCCGGGCCGCAGGCGACATCCCAGCCGTCCACGGCAACGCCGCCTACGACAACGCCGAGCGGGCCTCGAACGGCTTCGTCGCCGGAGTCGCGGGGAGCGCCCGAGCCGGTCCGCGAAGCCACGCGCGCGAGCGCCAGGCCTGCTCCGGTCCGGACCACGACCGCGCCCGGCCCGCCGGACACACGGGCCCCCTCCGCCTCTTCGCGGCCGGACAGCGACCGCCGCAACAGCCGCAACAGCCGCGCGCCTGATGACCCGCCCGGGCAGGCGAGGACCACGCCGCCCAAGAGCGGGCGCTGACGTCCGGTTCTCGCCGGTTCGTCGTGAGGTCACTGCACTGAGTGACGGTCCGGCGGGGTGACACCGCCGAACGGCTGGAGGGGCGGTAACCTCACGGGCACCAAAGACCGCAGACCCTTGAGGAGGGCCCGTGTCGGCTGGGCAGATCGCCGCGCTGATCGCCGCAGGAGCGTTTGTCGTGCTGGTCGGGTTGCTGGGGATCGTGCTGTTCAAGGCCGGCCGGACGCTGGACGAGGCCACGATCGCCATCCGCAAGGCGCACGAGAACACCGACCCGTTGCTGATCGGCGCGAACGAGACGATCACGCACGTCAACACGCAGCTCGAGCGGGTCGACGGCATCACCGCCAACGCGCAGGCCGTCACCGGCAACGTCTCCGCGCTGTCGTCGGTGTTCACCGCGACGCTCGGCGGACCGCTGGTGAAGACCGCCGCGCTCTCGTACGGCCTCAGCAGGGCCATCAAGGCCCGCCGCAAGAAGGCGGAAGCGAAAGCGGCACGCCCGAAGAAGCGGGGCCGTAAGTGAAGCGCCTGTTCTGGCTCGGCGTCGGCGTGGTCGCCGGCGTCGCCCTGTCACGCAAAGCGACCGAAACCGCTCGCCAGGCCACGCCCGCGGGGATAGCCTCGAATCTGGGCGACGCCATGCGTGAGCTGGCGGGCGCCGTCGGCTCGTTCGGTGCGGAGGTCCGCGCCGGGATGAGCGAACGGGAACAGGAGCTGCACGACATGGTGTCCGAACGCACCGGCTTGAGCACGGCCTCTGACGGCCCTGCGGGCAGGCACGCGGCCCCGCCGCGGCGCCCGGCCCGGCGAGCTCGCCGGGCGGAGGGCTGATCTGATCGCGTCCGCGATCAGAAGAGCTCAAGCCCCCCGCCGTTCACTCCTGTCCGCATCCCAGCGCCTTCGCGCGAGCTCGTATACAAGGACGAACCCGTGGAAACACACGAAATCACCCAGCGCTTTTTGAGCCACTTCGAGAACAAGGGCCATACCCGCGTTCCCAGCGCGCCCTTGATCCTCGACGACCCGAACCTGCTGTTCGTCAACGCCGGCATGGTCCAGTTCAAGCCGTACTTCCTCGGCGAGGTCCCGCCGCCGTACCCGCGCGCGACCAGCGTCCAGAAATGCGTCCGCACCCCGGACATCGACGAGGTCGGCAAGACCACCCGGCACAACACGTTCTTCCAGATGGCGGGCAACTTCTCCTTCGGCGATTACTTCAAGGAAGGCGCCATCGAGGCGGCCTGGGAGCTGATCACCAAGCCCCAGAGCGAAGGCGGCTACGGCCTGGACCCGGCGCGGATCTGGGCGACCGTCTACGAGGACGACGCCGAGGCGGGCGGCCTGTGGAAGAAGCTCACCGGCCTGCCCGGCGAGCGCATCCAGGCCCGGGACGGCAAGGACAACTACTGGGACATGGGCGTGCCCGGTCCCGGTGGCCCGTGCTCGGAGATCTACTACGACCGCGGCCCGGAGTACGGCCGCGAGGGCGGCCCGGTCGTCGACGAGGACCGCTACATCGAGATCTGGAACCTCGTCTTCATGCAGGACGTGCGGGGTGACAAGAGCCCGAAGCACGGCCACAAGCCGATCGGCGAGCTGCCGAAGAAGAACATCGACACCGGCATGGGCGTCGAGCGGGTCGCGACGATCCTGCAGGGCGTCGAGAACGTCTACGAGACCGACCTCGTCCGCCCGGTGATCGGCCGCGCCGAGGAGTTCTCCGGCCGCCGCTACGGCAGCGACCACACCGACGACGTCCGCTTCCGCGTCATCGCCGACCACGCCCGCACCGGCGTCCTGCTCATCGGTGACGGCGTCACCCCGGGCAACGACGGCCGCGGCTACGTGCTGCGCCGCCTGCTCCGCCGGATCGTCCGCTCCGCGCGACTGCTCGGCGTGCACGAAGCGGTGCTGCCCGCCTTCGCCGCGGTCGTCCGCGACACGATGGGCCCGACCTACCCCGAGCTGGTCGCCGGTTTCGACCGGATCTCCGACGTCGTGCGCGCCGAGGAAGAGGCCTTCCTCGCGACGCTGACCAGTGGCTCGCGCATCTTCGACCTCGCCGCCGTAGAGACCAAGCGTGACGGCGGCTCGCTGCTGGCCGGCGACAAGGCGTTCCAGCTGCACGACACCTACGGCTTCCCGATCGACCTGACCCTCGAGATGGCGTCCGAGCAGGGCCTGACCGTCGACGAAGAGGGTTTCCGCACGCTCATGAACGAGCAGCGGCAGCGGGCGAAGGCCGACGCGGCGTCGCGCAAGACCGGGCACGGCGACCTGTCCGAGTACCGCAAGGTGCTCGAACAGCACGGCGAGACCGAGTTCCTCGGCTACTCCGACCTGCAGGCCGAAGCGAAGGTCGTCGCGCTGCTGGAAGACGGCGTCCCCGTCCGCAGCGTCGGCGCGGGCAAGAAGGCCGAGCTGGTGCTCGACCGCACCCCGTTCTACGCCGAGAGCGGTGGCCAGGTCGCCGACACCGGCGTGCTGCTCGGCGACGGCGTCGAGCTCAAGGTCCACGACGTGCAGAAGATCGTGCCTGGCCTGTTCGTGCACCGCGTCGAGGTGCTCGACGGCGAGGTCGGTATCGGCAGCGCGCTGACCGGTTCGGTCGACCAGCACCGCCGTCTGTCGATCGAGCGGTCCCACTCCGCGACGCACCTGGTCCACGCGGCCGTGCGCGGCGCGTACGGCAAGCGCGCGGCGCAGGCCGGTTCGCTCAACTCGCCGGGCCGGATGCGGTTCGACTTCACCACCTCCGGCTCGGTCTCGTCCGACGTGCTGACCGAGGTCGAGGAGGAGGTCAACGACTACCTCCAGACCAACGTCGAGGTGAACACCTTCGTCACCACGAAGGACAAGGCCCTCGAACTGGGCGCTGTCGCGCTGTTCGGCGAGAAGTACGGCAACGACGTCCGCGTCGTCGACATGGGCGAGTACTCCCGCGAACTGTGCGGCGGCACCCACGTCGACCGTATCGGCCAGCTCGGCCTGGTAAAGCTCGTGGGCGACTCGTCCATCGGCTCCGGCGTGCACCGCGTCGAGGCGCTCGTCGGCACGGACGCGCTCAAGTACGTCCGCAAGGAGCAGCTGCTCGTCTCGCAGCTCGCGAGCACCTTCAAGGTGCCTTCGGACCAGCTGCCGTCGCGGATCGACGACGTGCTCACCCGGCTCAAGAACGCCGAGAAGGAGATCGAGCAGCTGCGCACCCAGCAGGTGCTCGGCTCGGCGGGCGCGCTCGCGGACAAGGCCGAGGACATCGGCGGGGTCGCGGTCGTGGCGGCGAAGCTCGGTGACGGCGTCGACTCGAACGGCCTGCGCGCGCTGGCCTCGGACATCCGCGGCCGGCTCGGCGCGCGCCCCGGCGTGGTCGCGCTGTTCGCACCGCAGGGCGAGAAGGTCGCCTTCGTCGTCGCGACGACCAAGGCGGCGCAGGAAAAGGGCATCGCGGCGGGCAAGCTCGTCCCGTCGTTCGCCGAGGCGATCGGCGGCCGTGGCGGCGGCAAGCCGGACATGGCCCAGGGTGGCGGCACCAACCCGGCCGGTGCCGAGCAGGCCATCGCCTCACTGCGCGCGGCGGTCGCCCAAGTTGGCTGACGACGCCCCCCAGCGGCGCCCGGATCGGGCCGGAGAGTCCGATCCGGGGCGTGGCAGGCGGCTTGGTGTGGATGTCGGATCCGTCCGGGTCGGGGTCGCGCTCAGCGATCCCGACCCCATCCTCGCCAGCCCGCTCGTTACCCTCACTCGAGACGCGAGCGGTGACAAGGACGTCGACCAGCTCGTCGGACTTGTCACCGAACACGACGTGGTCGAGGTGGTCGTCGGCTTGCCGAGGACCCTCAAGGACCGTCACGGCCCCGCCGCGCAGGCGGCGCTCGACTATGCCGAAAAGGTCGCGGTCAAGATCGCTCCGGTACCGGTGCGGCTGGCCGACGAGCGGTTGACCACGGTGACGGCATCCAGGATGCTGTCGCAGCGTGGGGTGAAGGGACGTAAGCAACGTGCCGTCGTCGATCAGGCGGCCGCGGTCGAGATCCTGCAGGCCTGGATCGACGCGGTAACGGCACATCGCGCACGGAAGGGCGATACATGACCGAGCCCCACGGCCGGCCCGAACGCCGGCAGGGCGGCAGACGAAGGTTGCGGGAGCCTGACGAGCCAGTCCAGCCCCCCGCCCGTCGCCGGCCCGAACCTCCGCCGCCGGCCGAGCCGGTGGCCCGCCGACGGCACGTCCGGCAGGAACCCGACGACGTTCCGCCGCCACCGCCGATCCGCCGGGCCGCCGCCGATCCGCCTCCGCCGCCCGCTCGGCGGCAGCGTCCGGCACCGCCGAGACGCGCTCCGGAAACGGCGGCACCCCCGCCTCCTCCGCAGCAGCCGCCGCCCCGGCGGTCCCCCCAGTCGGGTGACCGTGGTTCTGGCATGCCCGCCTACGCCCAGGACGAGCCGCGTCCCGGCCGCCGCAGGCGCCGTGAGGACGACGGCCCGTTCCCCGACGAGCGGCCGACGGACATCCTTCCCGCGATCCAGGAGGCGCCGCTGGCCCGGCGCCCCGGCGCGGCCCCGCTTCCGCCTCAGTCGCCTCCTCAGGGCAGCGAGGAGGAGTACGACGAGATCTTCGGCGACGACGCCTACGACGACACGTATGACGAGTACGGCGAGTACGAGGACTACGACGAGTACGAGGACGAGCAGGGCCTCGACGACGACGATCGTGCCGAGCCCGAACGGATCGAGGACGCCCGCCCGGAGCGCAACGCGCCGCCGCCCAAGAAGCGCAAGAAGAAGCGCGCGCTGGGCTGGGTCGCCGCGCTGGCCGTGCTCGTGCTGCTCGCCGGCGGGGCCTTCTACGGCTTCAACGCGATCTTCGGCTACGACGACTACGAAGGCGTCGGCGAGAGCGACGTCCTCGTCCAGGTGGAGAAGGGCGACTCGACGTCGGCCATCGGCAACCGGCTGCAGGCGGCCGGGGTGGTCGCCAGCGGCAAGGCGTTCGTGAAGGCGGGCGAGGACAACACCGCGGTCTCGCGGCTGCAGCAGGGCTACTACGTCATGAAGACGAAGATGTCCGGTGCCAGCGCGGTCGACAAGATGACCGCGGCCGCGTCGAAGGTCGGCCAGGTCGAAATCCGGCCGTACACCCAGTTCCACGACATCACCCAGCCCGACGGCAAGGTCACGCCCGGCGTGTACACCTTGCTGTCCAAGGCCTCCTGTGCGGACCTGAACGGTACGAGCACCTGCATCCCGGTCGAGGAACTGCGGAAGACGATTGAGACCGCGGATCTGGCGAAGCTGGGCGTGCCGTCGTGGGCGGTCGAGTCCGCCTCCAAGGCCGAGCACAAGGACCGGCGGCTCGAAGGCCTCATCGCCCCGGGCATCTTCAACGTCAAACCCGGCTGGACTGCGGAGGAACTGCTTACCGCCGTCGTGAAGACCTCGGCGGAGCGCATCCTGAACGCGGGGCTGAGCGACCAGTCCAAGGGCGACGGCAAGACGCCGTACGAGACGCTCATCATCGCGTCGATCATCGAACGCGAGGCCGTGAAGGCCGACTTCGGGAAGATCTCGCGGGTCATCTACAACCGGCTCGACGAGAAGATGCGGCTCGAGATGGACTCGACGGTCAACTACGTCCTCGACCGGCCGACCCTGCTCACCAAACCCGAAGAACGGGACAAAGCGGGCGCCTACAACACCTACAAGTCGGTCGGCCTGACCCCGACGCCGATCGCGGTGCCGAGCGCGGAGGCGATCCAGGCCGCGCTGAAGCCGATGGCGGGCGAGTGGCTGTTCTTCGTCAAGTGCGAGAAGAACGGACTCTCCTGCTTCACGGTGACGAACGACGAGCACAACAAGGCCAAGTTGGACGCACAGAGGCGCGGTGTCTACTAAACGCAAGGCCGCGATCCTCGGGAAACCGGTCGAACACTCGCTCTCGCCGGTTCTGCACGGCGCCGCCTTCCGCGCGCTCGGGCTGGACGGCTGGACCTACGAGCGCGTCGAGATGGACGGCCCCGGATTGCCCGCGTTCGTCCGTGGGCTCGGTCCGGAGTGGACCGGGCTCTCGGTCACCATGCCCGGGAAACGGGCCGCGCTGGAGCACGCCGACGAGGTGACGCCGCGCGCGGCGTCGGTCGGCGCGGCGAACACGTTGGTACGCCGGGAATCCGGCTGGCTGGCCGACTGCACCGACGTCGACGGCGTCACCGGGGCCCTCCGGATCGCGGGGGGCTACTCGGCTGATCCGGACGACGCGGCGGTGATCCTCGGAGCGGGCGGCACGGCCGCGGCGGCCGTCGTCGGGCTGGCTTCGCTCGGCGTGCGGACGGTCCGGCTCGTCGTGCGGGACCCCGCACGGGCGACCGAAACGGCCGAAGCGGCGAAGCGGGCCGGACTGGACGTCGAGGTCCTGCGCTGGGCCGACGCCGACTTCGGGAAGCTCGCGGCGGATTCGGCGGTGCTGGTGAGCACCGTGCCCCCGGACGCCGTCCGGCCGCATCTGACGGACCTGGCCGGGATCGGCGTCGTCCTCGACGTCATCTACCACCCCTGGCCGACGGCGCTCGCCGAAGCCGTCGCCGAGCGGGGCGGGCGGCTGGCCACCGGGCTGGACATGTTGCTGCACCAGGCTTTCGGGCAGTCCGAGTATTTCACCGGGCGGCCCGCGCCGCGTGCGGAGATGCGGGACGCGCTGTGCGAGGCGACCGGCGGGATCCTTCCTCTGCCCATCGGGTGATCTGAAAAAATGCCTGACAAGATCGTTCGGGTTCGATAACCTGGCCGACTGCCTCGAGAGGGGTGTCGCGGCAATCTGGTGACCCACGGCGCGCGCCCCTGGCCGGATGGCCCCGCTATCGCGGCGGCAGGGCGCCCTGAATGGGGGACGGGACGTCTCTTTCCCGCTTGCGCCCTGGCGACGTGATCGCGGTCGCGCGCAGACTCGCGAAGAGTGCTGCAGGAAGGAACAAGGGGTCAATGCCTAAACCCGATCGTGACGACTACACCGAAGAAGACATCAACAACGCGTGGGTCGATCAGGCTCCGGTACTGAATTCCACCGTCACCCTGGCCGAATACGACCCGGAGTGGCCAGAACTGTTCGACCGCGAAGCGAAGCGCATCAGGGGGATCCTGGGGGAGCGCGCGCTCATTCTCGAACACGTCGGCTCGACGTCGATTCCCGGTCTGTGCGCGAAACCGATCATCGACATCATGCTCGTCGTCCCGGATTCGGACGACGAAGACGCCTATCTGCCGCAGCTGGAGGCGGAGGGCTACAAGCTCGTCATCCGCGAGCCGGAGTGGGAGAAGCACCGCAGCCTCAAAGGCCCGGACACGAACATCAACCTGCACGTCTACTCGCCGGACAACGGCCAGACCGAGCGTTACCGGCTCTTCCGTGACCGGCTGATCGCCCACGAGGACGAGCTGAAGCTCTACGAGACCAAGAAACGCGAACTGGCCGCGCGCACCTGGAAGTACATCCAGCACTACGCCGACGCCAAGACCGAGGTGATCGACGAGATCATCGAACGGGCGCGGGCCGCCCAATACGACGGCTTCGCCCGGCTCTACGCGGCGCACGCCGAAACCAGCAGCACCAACGCCCGCTACGACCGCCCGGCCATCGTCGAACTGGCCGGGGACGTCGAGGGCAAGCGAGTGCTCGACGTCGGCTGCGCGGCCGGGCACCTCAGCGCCCTGCTCGCGGCGAAGGGCGCGGACGTCTTAGGCGTCGACGCCAGCGAAGGCATGGTCACCGTCGCCCGTGAAGGCTTCGGGGACGTCGCGAAGTTCGAAACGGCCGACGTGTCGCGACCGATGACGTTCCTCCCGGATGCCTCGATCGACGTCATCACGGCGTCGCTGGTCCTGCACTACCTGAAGGACTGGGGGCCGGCGCTGGCCGAGTTCCGGCGGGTGCTGAAGCCCGGCGGTGTCCTGGTGTTCTCGGTGCACCATCCCGGCGAGGACTGGCGCTGGTTCGAGAAGGACGACTACTTCCAGCTCGAACTGCTCGACGACGAGTTCCCGCTGGGGGAGTACAAGCAGAAGGTCCAGTTCTATCGGCGGCCGCTGAGCTGGACCTTCGGCGCCGTCCGGGACGCGGGGTTCGCCGTCGACAGGCTCGTCGAGCCGATGCCGGAGGAGTCCGTCGCCGAGACCGACCCGCGCTGGTACGCGAAGCTGCGGACGAAACCACGATTCCTGTACTTCCGAACACTTCGCGAAGACTAGGCACCGGCAAGCGCCGGCAAGTCCGTGAAGGACTCCTTGAGGGAATCAGAGTCCCTCAAGGAGTCCTTCACGGACTTCCGAAGCGCAAGCTCAGGCGGCGTCGTCTCGCTTCGAGAGGTCCCGGATCAGCGACACGATCTCCCGGCTCACCGGTCGCAGCACTCGCAGCCGCGAGAGCCCCACCAGCCGCGCGACCAACGGGACCGTGCGCTCCACCAGCATCCGGCTGCGCTTCTGTCCCCGGGACCGGTCGTGGATCCAGAACAGCACCATGCCCATCTGGTACAGCCACAGCAGTTCGGGCAGGTCGTCGCGCAGGTCCGGGTCGAGTTTGGCGTCGGAGTCGGCGATGACTTCGCGCATCAGGCCGATCGAGGCGTCCCGCGCGGGCGTCGACTCGTCGCTGAACGGGCTCAGCGGCGAATCCGGGTCGGCGGCGTTGACGAAGAACTGGGTGCCGAAGCGGTGATACGGCTCGGCCACGTCGAGCCAGGTGAGCAGGACCGCCTTGAGCCGGGCGCTGAAGTCCCGCTCACCTTCGATGGCCTGGCGTGCCGTCGTCAGGTGAACCTTGGCTATTTCGTCGTAGAACCCCTGGATCAGCTGGTCTTTCGAGGCGAAGTAGTAGTAGGCGTTCCCGACCGATACGCCGGCTTCGGCGGCGATGGCGCGCATGGTCGTGCGGTCGTAGCCGTTCTCGGCGAACAGCCGCATCGCGGTCGCCACGATCAGCGACCTGGTTTCCTCACTCTTCGCCACTGGTGCACGTTATCCGGTCAGGGCGCCGGGTGCGGAGCGGGCGCCGGATAGCCGGGGTGGCCGGGATAGGGCGGCGGCATCGGCGCGGGCCGCGCGGCGTGGTTCAGGTGGCGGCGCCGGATGCTGTTGAACACCAGCACGTTCCCGACGTGCATCACGCCGAGTACCAGGGCCACGGTTCCGACCTTCACCGACAGCATTTCGAAGATGTCGCGTGCGTCGAGAACGGTGTCGGTGCTGGTGAGGAACAGGGTCACGAAACCGAGGCTGATCAGGTAGAAGCCGACGACCAGCAGCTGGTTGACCGAGTGGGCGAGCGCCTGCTTGTCCTGGAAGACGTCTTCGAGGAACGTCTTGCCGTGCCTGCTCAGGGTGCGGGCGACCAGCACGGTCAGGGGGACGGTGATGACGAGGTAGAGCGCGTAGGCGATGACGACGGGTTGCATGGGGACCTCCTTTTGAACGTGTTCAAGAAGTACCGTAGCCCAAGTTTTGAACGCGTTCAAGTGCGGGTGTTCACCTGAAGCTCACCCGTACGGCCGCCGAAGATGCGTAAGGTCGCACAGACTCTGGGAGGTAAGACCGTGAAACGCATCGCCGCCGTGCTCACATCGGGAGCTTTGCTCGCCGGGACGCTGTTGGCCGCCACTCCGGCGGAGGCCACCGTCGGCCAGAACGTTCGCTTCGCGACGTACAACGCTTCGCTGAACCGCGGAGCGGCCGGCCAGCTGGTGACCGACCTGTCGCAGCCGGGCAACGCGCAGGCGAACGAGGTCGCGGAGGTCATCCAGCTCAACCGCCCGGACGTGCTGCTGATCAACGAGTTCGACTACGTGCCGGGCAACCGCGCCGCCGACCTGTTCCGAGAGAACTACCTGAAGCGCGGCCAGAACGGCGCCGCCCCGATCGACTACCCGTACGCCTTCACCGCGCCGTCGAACACGGGCGTGGCGACCGGTTTCGACCTCGACCGCAACGGCCAGGTCGGCGGCGGCAACGACGCGCACGGCTTCGGCCTGTTCGAGGGCCAGTACGGCATGCTCGTCCTCTCGAAGTACCCGATCGACACCCAGAGCGTCCGCACGTTCCAGAAGTTCCTCTGGAAGGACATGCCGGGCGCGCTGCTCCCGGACGATCCGGCCACCCCGGCGCCGAACGACTGGTACTCGCCGCAGGCACTCGACGTCTTGCGGCTGTCCTCGAAGTCGCATTGGGACGTCCCGGTCCGCGTCGGCCGGTCCACCGTGCACTTCCTGGCCGCACACCCGACGCCGCCCACCTTCGACGGCCCCGAGGACCGCAACGGGACGCGCAACAACGACGAGATCCGCTTCTGGGCGGACTACGTGACGCCGGGCAAGGGCCGCTACATCCACGACGACCGCGGCCGCCGCGGCGGGCTGGGCGCGCACGAGAAGTTCGTCATCGCCGGCGACCACAACTCCGACCCGCTCGACGGCGACAGCGTCCCGGGCGCGATTTCGCGACTGCTGAAGGCGCCTCGCGTCATCGAGACGCGGCCGGGCAGCGAAGGCGCTGTACGGGCGGCTCAGGACCAGGGTGGGGCCAACATCGGCCAGAAGGGTGACCCGTTCTTCGACACGGGCGACTTCAACGACAACGCGCCGGGGAACCTGCGGATCGACTACGTCCTGCCGTCCAAGGGGCTCTTCCCGTGGCGCGCCGAGGTCTTCTGGCCGCTGCCCGGCTCACCGCTGGCACGGCTCAACGACGCTTCGGACCACCATCTCGTGCGGGTGGACGTGTTCGTACCGCGCTGGTGACCCTCTCAGCGCGCTAGCCGCGCGGCTCCCGGGCCGGTGAGCGTGGCGAGTCCGGCACTCCGGCCGCTCACCGCCAAGAGCAGGTCGGCGAGCGGTCCCCGTACCTCGTCGGGGCCCGCGCCGCCGGTCCACTCGGCGTCGGTGGCGATCAGCCGCACGTCCTTGCAGCGTTTGCGGGCACCCCAGAACGGGCTGACGAGAATGTGCTCCAGCGACGCGATCACCGGCTGCTCCGGCATCGGCCGGACGAGGCCCAGCGGCCGGGCGATGTCCTGGCCGTGGATGAGCACGTCGGCGAGCGGGTCGATCGGTTTGGCGCCGGGCGAGCGGCGTGGCGATCCCGCGTCCGCCCGGATCTGGGCGACGAGTTCGGCCGGGGAGAACCGGGCGGCATAGGCGACGGCCTGGTCGGTGTTCATCCTGTCCCAATTGCCCTTGGCCTTGAGGACACCGAGAAGGGTGTCCTTGAGTCGGTTCCTGGTGGACTGCGCCAGATGGCCCGCCATCGCGTGCACCGTCCACTCCGGACACAGGGTCTTCACCGACCAGTCCGTTTCGCCGAGGCCCTCCAGCAGATCCGCGAAACTCAGCCGCTCCGTCTCGGTCCAGGTCAAGATCGTGCCCTCGTCCATGCCTGCTTCCTCCCCTGCAGCCGGTGGTGCCGGAATCCTAGCTAGATTGGGCCCATGAAGATCGCGATTCTCGACGACTATCAGAACGTGGCGCTCGGTTACGCCGACTGGGCCTCCCTCGGCGCCGAGATCGAGGTGTTCACGAACCCGTTCTACGGCGCCGATGAAGTGGTCGAGCGGCTTCAGGGCTTCGACGTCCTGGTCGCGATGCGCGAACGCACCCGTTTCCCCGCCGAGGTGCTCGACCGGCTGCCCGGGCTCAAGCTGCTGGTGAGTACCGGCAAGCGCAACGCGGCGATCGACGTGGCCGCCGCCCGGCGCAACGGCGTGGTCGTCTCCGCCACCGGGTACATCGGCGCGCCCGCGGCCGAGCACACCTGGGCGCTGATCCTCGCCGCCGCCCGGAACCTGCCCACCGAGTTCCGGAACATGAGCGAGGGCGGCTGGCAGAGCACCGTCGGTACGGTGCTGCAGGGCAAGACCCTCGGCCTGCTCGGGCTCGGCAGGCTCGGCGCGGGCGCGGCCAAGATCGGCCAGGCGTTCGGGATGGAGACCATCGCCTGGAGCCAGAACCTGACCCAGGAGAAGGCCGCCCCCCACGGCGTGACGGCGGTGTCGAAGGAAGACCTGTTCGCCCGTTCGGACGTGCTGTCGATCCACGTCGTGCTCAGCAGGCGCAGCAGGGGACTCGTGGGCGCGACCGAACTCGCGTCCATGAAGCCGACGGCGATCCTCGTCAACACCTCGCGTGGCCCGATCGTGGACGAGACCGCCTTGGTGGACTCCTTGCGGCGCAAGGAGATCGCCGTCGCCGCGCTCGATGTCTACGACGTCGAGCCGCTGCCGTCGGAGCACCCGCTGCGCACGCTGGACAACGTCGTGCTCACCCCGCACATCGGCTACGTCACCCGCGAGGCCTACGAGATCTTCTACCGCGACGCCGTCGAGGACATCGCGGCGTTCCAGGCGGGCGCGCCGGTCCGTGTCATGGAGTGAGGCCGAATCATGGAGTGAGGCCGCGCAGTTCGGCCAGCACGGCGTCGGTGTAGGGCGGCCACACCTCGGCCGCCCACGGGCCGAACGCGCGGTCGGTGAGTGTGACGCAGGCGGCGCCGGCGTCCGGATCGACCCACAGGAACGTGCCGGACTGCCCGAAGTGGCCGAAGGTCCGTGGTGAACTCGCCGACCCGGTCCAATGTGGACTCTTGTGGTCGCGGATCTCGAAACCGAGGCCCCAGTCGTTCGGTTTCTGATGGCCGAAGCCCGGCAGGACACCGGAAAGCCCGGGGAAGACGACAGAAGTGGCCTCGCGCACCGTTTCGGCGGCGATGAGCTTCGGAGCCTGGAGTTCGGCGGCGAAGGCGGCCAGGTCGTCCACAGAGGACTCCGCGCCGGAGGCGGGGGAGCCGGTCAGCCGGGTCGACTTCATGCCCAGCGGCTGGAAGAGCGCCTCGGCCTGGTAGTCGGCGAAGGGGATGCCGGAATGCTCGGTGAGCGCGTCGGCGAGCTGTTCGAAGCCGGCGTTGGAGTACAGGCGCCGGTTGCCGGGCGCGGCCATCTGCTTGTGCTCGTTGAAGGCCAGGCCCGAGGTGTGCGAGAGCAGGTGCCGGATCGTCGAGCCTTCCGGCCCGGCGGGGGTGTCGAGTTCGACGACGCCCTCTTCGATGGCGATCAGCGCGGCGTAGGCCGTCAGCGGCTTCGTCACCGACGCCAACCGGTACACCTTCGTCGTGTCGCCGTGCGTGCCCAGCACGTCACCGGCGGCGTTCACCACGGCCGTGGCGGCGTTGTCCACCGGCCACTGTTCGATCTCGCGCACGCTCTCCATGCCCAACACCCTACGAAGCCCGGACCGATCGGGGCGGCCCGGGCTTCGCAGGGTGAGGGATCAGGCGTCGAGGTCGGTCGCCACCAGCTCGGCGATGGCGTCGACGGCCGCTTCGGCGCCGTCACCCTCGGCACTGATGATGACCTCGTCGCCGAAACCGGCGGCGAGCGTCATCAGGTTCAGCACACTGCCGGCCGCGACCGGGTCGCCGTCCACCTTGGCGATGCTCACCGCGACGGACTGAGCCGCGGCCGCCTTGGCGACCAGTGCGGCGGGCCTGGCGTGCAGGCCCACCTTGCTGGCCACGGTGACTCGTTTCTCCGGCATGTTCTTTCCCTTTCGTGCCTTCGGTTTTCTGGAGCTGAAACTACTTGACGGGCTTCGCCGAGGTGGCTTCGAGGTCGGCCTCCATCGAGTCGTCCTCGCGGCCGGGGGTCCGCAGGTTCCACTTGGTGATCACGAAGCGGAAGATCACGTAGTAGATGACCGCGTAGGCCAGGCCGATCGGGATGAGCAGCCAGACGTTGCTGCTCGCCGCCGGTGCGGTGCTGTTGAGCGCGAAGTCGATCGCGCCGGCGGAGAACGAGAAGCCGAGGTGGATGTCGAGCGCGTTGACCAGAGCCAGTGACGTACCGGTCAGGACCGCGTGGATCAGGTACAGCGGCCACGCCACGAACATGAACGAGAACTCGATCGGTTCGGTGACACCGGTCAGGAACGACGTCAGCGCGCCGGCGATCATCACACCGCCGACGATCTTCTTCTGGCTGGGCTTCGCGGTCTGCCAGATCGCCAGCGCCGCGGCCGGGATGGCGAACATGAAGATCGGGAAGAACCCGGTCATGAAGGCGCCCGCGTTGGGGTCCTTCTCGACGAAGAAGTTGTTGATGTCGCCACCGTCGAAGATGAACCACACCGGCACGTTCAGCAACTGATGCAGACCGACCGGGATGAGCAGGCGGTTGAGCACACCGTAGATCCCGCCACCGACCACCGGTGCGCCGGTGACCGCCTCACCGGCGGCTTGGATGCCCTCGTTGACCCAGTGGAAGACCAGGCCGAGCGGCACCGCGAGGATCATCAGCACCACGGCGGTGATGATCGGCACGAACCGGCGGCCGCCGAAGAAGGCCAGGTACGGGGGCAGCTTCACGCGATAGAACTTCTGCCACAGCAGCGCGGTGACCAGACCGACGATCACGCCGGCGAGCACACTGTAGGGCCACTTGAGCGGGTTGAGCATCAGGCCGCCCTGCTTCTCCGGGTCCCAGCCGGGAAGCTCGGAGAAGGGAGCGAAGACCTGGAGAACGCTGGTGAACACGAAGAAGCCGACTACAGCGGCCAGGGCGGTCGCGCCATCACTCTTGCGGGCGAAGCCGACGGCGATACCCACCGCGAACAGCAGCGGCAGCCAGTTGAACAGGGAACCGCCCGCCGCGCCGAGCACGGCCGCGACCTTGTCCCAGCCCAGCCCGTCTTTGCCGAGCAGGTCGTCCTGGCCGAGCCGCAGAAGCAGGCCGGCGGCGGGAAGAGCGGCGATGGGGAGCATGAGGCTGCGGCCGAAGCGCTGGAGCCCGGCCAGTCCCTTGCCCTTGCTCTTCGCCCCCTCGGCGGTGGTGGAGCTCATCGGGTACCTCCATAGTGAGGATGGTGACCGGAATCCGGGGTGTTCCGGTCCAGCTGCATGGTGACCTGGTAGTGATCGCCCCGGTACCAGGAAGTCATGTCTTCGATCGGCTCTCCGTTGACGCTGGAGACCCGGCGGAAGACAAGGAGCGGACTGCCGGCGCGCATGCCGAGCAGGCGTGCCGTTTCGCGGTCCGCTGATTCCGCCCAGACCGTTTGATAGGCGTGGTCAGGGCGGAGGTCGTACGACTGCGCTAACTGGACGTACAGCGATCGGGTGAGATCGAGATCGAGCAGACCCGGCATGCGGCCCGCGTGGTACCAGCCGCGTTCGACCGCGAGCGGCACCCCGTCGGCACGGCGGAGCCGGACCAGCCGGTGCGCCGGGCTCCCGGCGGCCAGGCCGAGGGCGTGCGCCGAGGGGGTGGGCGGGACCTCGGTGGCTGTCTTGACGACCTCCGTGGTCGGCGTCATCCCGCGACGGCGCATGTCCTCGGTGAAGGACATCAGGTAGAGCTGGAGCTCCATCCGCCTGGCGGCGGTGAACGTCCCTTTGCCGCGCACGCGGGACAGGAGCCCTTCTTCGACCAGCTTGCCGATCGCCGACCGTACCGTGAGCCGCGACACCTGATAGGTCTCGGCGAGGTCACGTTCCGAGGGAATAGGTGAGCCGGGGGGTAGCTCTCGCTCGACAGTGCGGCGCAGAATCTCCCGCAGCTGAGCGTGTTTGGGTGTCGGTCCGTTGATCACGCGGTCGGACGGCGGCACCTGTGCCGAAGCGCTCGTCATGGTCACCGTCCTTTCGGGCCGGTCGTCGGGGAACCCGTACTCGCATCTGGTCCGGAAGATTGGTACGTTCCGGTCTAGACCAATGATCCGATGGGGCAGGATGCTCCGTCTCATGAGCGGGTGTCAACCACCGTTACGCGTTCGTGGCCAGGGATCGGGTGCGAGTCGGCGAACGGCGTAGTACAGCTGGTTCGCATGTGGGAAACCGACAGGGAACAGGGAGACCGCGATGGCGGATGACAGGCCGGAAAAGATCCTCGCGGCGCTCGGCGGAGCCGAGAACGTCATCGAGATCGAGGGGTGTATCACCCGGCTGCGCTGTGAGCTCGAAGACATGAGCCTGCTCGACGAGCCGGCGCTGAAGGCCGCCGGCGCGATGGGCGTCGTGCGCATGGGAGCCGGTGTCCAGGTCATCGTGGGGCCGGAGGCCGACACGATCGCCAGTGACATCGAGGATCTGCTGTGAGCCTCGAGATCCTGAGCCCGGTCGCCGGGAAGACGACCGCTATGACCGAAGTGCCCGATCCGGTCTTCGCGCAGGCGATGGTCGGCCCGGGGATCGCGGTCGTGCCTTCGGGCGGGCGTCAGGACGCTGTCTCGCCGGTCGACGGCACGGTCGTGACCCTGCACCCGCACGCCTATGTGGTGGCCACCGAAGACGGCCGCGGCGTGCTGGTCCACCTCGGGATCGACACGGTCAAGCAGAAGGGGGAGGGGTTCACCCTCCACGTCGTCAAGGGCGAGGCCGTCCGCGCCGGGCAGCCTGTCGTCGGCTGGGACCCCGAGGCCGTCGCGGCCGCCGGCTACTCGCCGATCGTCCCGGTGGTGGCGCTGGACGCCAAGGCCGAGGTGCTCTCGGGACTGCTCACCGGGGGCGACGTCGAAGCGGGCGACCCGATCTTCACCTGGGACGCCTGAAACTTCGTACACCAAAGGGTCCCTTTAGGACGGTTTTCGTCCTGAAGGGACCCTTTGTGGCATTTCGGGATTCTTCTCAGGCCGTGACGACCTGGCCGTTCGTGACCTTGACCGCGATCGAGGGCAGCGGCTGGTCCGCCGGGCCTTTTTTGACCGCGCCGGTCGCGGCGTCGAAGATCGAGTTGTGGCAAGGACATTTGAGCTCCGCGCCCTCCGGGACGACGGCGCAGCCCTGGTGGGTACAGATCGCGCTGAACGCGGCCGCGGTGCCCTCGGCGGTCCTGCAGACGATGACGTCCTTGCCGTCGGCGGTCTTGGCGGCCTTCGCCTGCCCGACCTCGATGTCGGCGAGCGCGGCGAGGCTTTCGCCCGGAGCCGCGGCCGGGGGTGCGGCGGCCGAGCCGGTCGAGGGGGTGTCGCTTCCGCAGGCCGAGAGGGCCACGGCACCGACGGCCACGCCGGCGACGGCGGCCCCGGTGGACAGAACGGTGCGGCGGGAATGCAGTTCGGCAGTCATGCCCATACACACGGGCCGCACACCCATCCGGTTCAATTTCGCCGACCATCGGGTGCGGAATTGAACCGAGCGGCCTTCTTTTCCGTGTTCAAAGGCATAGGGGAACCGAACACGCGGAAAGAGATACGGACATGATCCGGTGGTTGTTGCGGGCGGTGGTGGCGGCGGGCCTGCTCGGCTCGGCGTGGGTGCATTACGTCGTATGGCAGGACTGGGCGTCCGAAACGGATGTCGTCGGTCCACTCTTCTTGGTGAACGTGGTGGCCGGTGTGGTCCTCGCGATCGCGGTCCTGGTCTGGCACCACTGGCTTCCCGTGCTCGGGGCGGTCGGCTTCGGCTTGGCCACGCTGGCCGCGTACGTGCTTTCGCTGACCACCGGCTTCTTCGGGGTCACAGAGCAGTTCGCCACCCAGGCCGAACTGTGGGGAGTGATCACCGAAGCGGCCTGCGTGGTGTTCGGGGTGCCTTTGCTCTTCAACCGCGAAGGCACGGATCGGTGAAGGAATTCGCGGAGGACCGGCTGATGCGGGCTTTGCACGAGGAGCACGCCACGGCGCTCTGGTCCTACGCACTGCACCTGACCAGTGGAGACCGGGTCCGGGCCGAGGACGTCGTCCAGGAGACGCTGCTGCGTGCCTGGCGCAACGCCAAGGTGCTCGACCAGTCCGAAGGTTCGGCGCGGGGCTGGCTGTTCACCGTCGCGAGACGGATAGCCATCGACGACTGGCGCGCCGCCGAGGCGCATCCGGAGGTGGTGACCGGCGACCCGCCCGAACGGGCGATCACCGACGGCACCGAACGAGCGGTTCAGGGCTGGCTGGTCGCCGAAGCCCTCGGTGAGCTCTCGCCGAGGCATCGGGACGTCCTCGTCCTGTGTTATTTCCAGGGTTACTCCGTCGCGGACGCTGCGAAGCGGCTTGGTGTGGCCGAAGGGACGATCAAGTCGCGGACGCACTACGCCTTGCGGGCGTTGCGGCTGGTATTGGAGGAAAGAGGGGTGACTCAATGACCGACCCCTTCGCCACCTACGACGCGGCCTACGTGCTCGGGGCGTTGTCCCCGGAAGACCGGTTCGCGTACGAGAAACACCTTCGCGTGTGCGACCAATGCGCGGCTTCGGTGCGTGATCTGGCCGGGATCCCCGGTCTGCTCGCGCAAGCCGGCGCTCCGGCGCTGCTGGAGGAGGAACCGGTGCCCTCGCCGGAACTGCTCCCGACCGTGCTCAAACGGGTCCGCCGGGGAAGGCGGATCCAGCGAGCGGTCACCGCCACCGCGGCCGGGGTGGCCGTCGCGGCCAGCGTCACGCTCGCCGTGGTCCTGACCGGACCCGCCTCGGCGGGCGGGAACCCGATGGCCCTGCTCGGCGACTACCCGGTGACCGCCGAGGTCAGCATGTCCTCGACGGAATCCGGCACCAAGGTGGACATGACCTGCAACTACGGCGGCACCCGCACCGGCGACTACATCCTGGTCGCCGTCGGGGCGGACGGCGGCACCAGCGAACTGGCCTCGTGGCGGGCGATGCCGAAGGACACCGCGCACATCGTGGTCGGCACCGCGATGCGCACGGGGGACATCAAGGCGCTCGAGATCCGCACGCCCTCGGGTCTGCCGCTGCTGCGGATGAACCCCTAGTCCCGGTTTCATGACAGGTCTTCGGCACCGGATGCGGGGTGGATTGGCCGGGCCACGAAAAATTTCGGGAGGTTTCGGGGGAGGAGCCGGGACGTTGAGTGACGCTGTTGGCGATTTCGTGGCCGGGGCGGGTGTGCGTCGATGGACGTCACCCGTGATCAGACGGCGATCACGCGTGATCGGACGGCGAACTCGCCCGTGGCCGGATTCCGCCGCGAGTTCCGTGTCCCATCACGCGTGTTCGCCGTCTGGACACGCGTGTCCTCCCTCAGATCACGCGAAACTTTCGCGGCACAGGTTGAGGGTCGCCTTCAGCTACCCCGTGCGTCAAAGTTCCTGTCACGAAAAGAAGTTCTTGCCTCACGGAGCGCGAAGAGTTCACTCTTGATCTTGTGTTCATGCCGATCGCCTTCGCGGTGGCGGGCGCCGGATCGGCGCTCGCCACCCGGTCCTGCCTGCGCCGCGCGGGCGCCCCGGTCACGCCCTGGGCGGCAGCCCTCGCGGCGGTCTTGCTGGTCGTGGTCTGCCTCCGCCACCAAGGCGGGGCGTGGCCGTCGTGGTGGCTCCCGGTCCCGGCTCTCCTGACCGTCTTCGCGGTCCCGCTGGCCCTGGCGGACCTGAAACACCGCCGCCTGCCCGACATCCTGACCCTGCCCGCGTACCCGGTGCTGGCCGCGGCGCTGGCGGTCGCCGCGGCCGGGGGAGGGGCGGCCATCGCCTGGCGGGCGGTACTGGGCGCGGTCCTGTTCGGCGGCGCGCACGCGCTGGTCCACGCGCTGTCGCCGCGGTCTCTGGGCGCCGGTGACGTGAAGCTCGCCGGGAGCCTCGGCGCGGTGCTCGCCGCGATGGGCTGGCCGTCGGTGGTGCTCGGCGCCGTCGCCGCGGCGCTCCTGAGCGTGGCGCTCGCGGTGGGCGGGCCCAGGCACCCCACGGTGCCGCACGGGCCCGGTCTCCTGGTCGCGGCGTGGGTGCTCGCGGTCTTCGCCGGACCGGCTCCGGGATAGCCCGGCCTGTCCTGGGACGGAAGGGAGGCTGTGACAGGATCTGTCAGGTGTTGCGCTGGATAACCGCAGGGGAATCGCACGGACCCGCCCTCGCCGCCATCCTGGAAGGGATGCCCGCCGGGGTCGAGGTCACGACCGCCGAAGTGGGCGAGCAGCTCGCCCGACGGAGGCTCGGCTTCGGCCGCAGCCCTCGTATGGGTTTCGAGACCGACCACTGTGAGTTCACCGGCGGTGTCCGGCACGGGCTCACCCAGGGTGGCCCCGTCGCGGTCCAGATCGAGAACGCCGAGTGGCCCAAGTGGGAGAAGGTCATGTCGGCCGATCCCGTGCCCGCCGAGGAGCTGGAGGGGCTGGCGCGCAACGAGCCGCTGACCCGTCCCCGCCCCGGCCACGCGGACCTGCCCGGCATGCAGAAGTACGGCTTCCCCGAGGCCCGTCCCGTGCTGGAGCGCGCGAGTGCCCGCGAAACCGCGTCCCGCACGGCGCTGGGCACGGTCGCCCGCGCCTACCTGAAGCAGCTGCTCGGGATCGAGATCCTCAGCCACGTCGTGTCGATCGGCGGCGCTTCGGCCCCCGAGGGCCCGCTGCCCTTGGCGTCGGACCTGCCCGCCATCGACGAGAGCCCCGTCCGGGCGTTCGGCCAGGAGGGGACCGACGCGATGGTCGCCGAGGTCGACGCCGTGCGGAAGGCGGGTGACACCGTCGGCGGCGTGATCGAGGTGATCGCGTACGGCCTGCCGCCGGGCCTCGGTTCGCACGTGCACTGGGACCGCAGGCTCGACGCTCGCCTGGCCGGCGCCCTCATGGGCGTGCAGGCGATGAAGGGCGTGGAGGTCGGCGACGGCTTCACCACCGCCACCCGCTGGGGCAGCCAGGCACACGACGAGATCGACCGCGGCACCGGCCCGGTCGGCGTGACCCGCCGGTCCAACCGCGCGGGCGGGCTCGAAGGCGGCATCACCAACGGCGAGCCGCTTCGCGTGCGCGTCGCCATGAAGCCGATTTCGACCGTCCCCAAAGCACTGTCCACTGTGGATGTCACCACCGGCGAGCCCGCCGTGGCCATCCACCAGCGTTCCGACGTCTGCGCGGTCCCCCGCGCCGGTGTCGTGCTGGAGTCGGTGGTCGCGCTGATCCTCGCGGACGCCGCACTGGAGAAGTTCGGCGGCGACTCGCTGGTCGAGAGCAAGCGCAACGCCGAGGCCTACCTGAAGGCGCTCGAGGAGCGCTGGTGAGCCCTCGCGCGGTGATCATCGGGCCGCCGGGCTCGGGTAAGAGCACGGTCGGCCCGGCGCTCGCCGCCAAGCTCGGCCTCGCCTTCCGCGACAGCGACGAGGACATCGTCGCCCGGGCGGGCAAGCCCATCACCGACATCTTCGCCGAGGAGGGCGAGCCCGCCTTCCGCGCGCTGGAGGAAGAAGCCGTCGCCGAGGCGCTGGCCGAACACGACGGAGTGCTCTCCCTGGGCGGCGGAGCACCGATCACCTCGGGCACCCGGGAGCGGCTGGCCGGGCACACGGTGATCTTCCTCAACGTGGGGATGGCCGCCGGGGTGCAACGCGCCGGACTGTCGGCCGCCCGTCCGCTGCTGGCCGGGGTCAACCCCCGCGCCACCTACAAGGCACTCCTAGACGCCCGGCTGCCGGTGTATCGCGGGGTGGCCACGATCGAGATCGACACCGACCACCGCACACCCGATGAGGTCGTCAAGGCCGCCGTCACCCAACTGGGGCGACTGACCGAGAACAGCAAGGAACGAGCATGAAACGCACCATCACCGGCGTTCTCCTCGCCGCCATGGCCCTGACGCTGACCGCCTGCAGCGAGGAGAAGCCGCCCGCGGGCTCGGACGTGATCCAGACCAGCGCCGCGGCGACCGGCTCGGCCACCGCTTCGGCCGCGCCCGACATGGATGCCGCCGCCGACGTCCAGGTCATGAAGTGCGACAGCAACAGCTACACCCCGAAGGTCACCATCGAGGTCACGAACAGCACCGGTGAGGACGCGCGCTACGCCGTCACCATCGCGATCAAGGACGCCACGGGCAAGGAGTCCGGCGAAGCGCTGTTCGCGAAGAACCGGATGACGCCGGGCCAGAAGGTGACCGAAGAGATCCCGGGGGACACCCCGGTCAAGGGCAAGATCTCCTGCGAGGTCGCCAGGGCCAAGCGGCTTCCGCCGAAGTGAGGGAAACGATGACCGAGCCGGTCCGCATCACCGTCAACACCGCCAAGCCGTACGACGTCGTCATCGGCCGCGGGCTGCTGGGCGAACTCGCCGAGCAGCTGGCCGACGCCTCCAAGGTCGCGCTGATCCACCCGCCGACGCTGACCGCCACCGCGGAGGCCATCCGCGAGGAGCTGGCCGCGGCGGGGATCGACGCGCACCGGGTCGAGATCCCCGACGCCGAGGACGGCAAGGCGCTCACCGTCGCCAGCTTCTGCTGGGAGGTCCTCGGCCGCATGGGTCTCGACCGCCGCGGCGTGGTCGTCGGCCTCGGCGGCGGCGCGGTGACCGACCTCGCCGGGTTCGTCGCCGCGACCTGGATGCGCGGCGTGCGCCTGGTGAACGTGCCGACCACGCTGCTGGGCATGGTCGACGCCTCCGTCGGCGGCAAGACCGGCATCAACACCGAAGCGGGCAAGAACCTGGTCGGCGTCTTCCACGAGCCGAGCGCGGTCCTGGTCGACCTCGCGACGCTGGAAACCTTGCCGCCCAACGAACTCGTCGCCGGCATGGCCGAGGTCGTCAAAACCGGGTTCATCGCCGACCCGCGCATCCTGGAGCTCATCGAGCAGGATTCGGCCGCCGCGCTCGACGCGGGCGGCGAGGTCCTGGGTGAGCTGGTCCGCCGCTCGATCCAGGTCAAGGCCGACGTCGTCGCCGCGGATCTGCGCGAGTCGGACCTGCGGGAGATCCTCAACTACGGCCACACCCTCGCGCACGCCATCGAACGCCGCGAAAAGTACCGGTGGCGCCACGGCGCGGCGGTCAGTGTCGGACTGGTGTTCGCCGCCGAGCTCGCGCGCCTGGCGGGGCGTCTCGACGACGCCACCGCCGAGCGCCACGCCACCGTCCTCAAGCTGCTGGGCCTGCCGACCACGTACGACCCGGACGCGCTCCCGCATCTGCTGGAGACGATGAAGGGCGACAAGAAGACCCGCTCGGGTGTGCTGCGCTTCGTCGTTCTCGACGGGCTCGCCAAACCCGGCAGGCTGGAAGGCCCGGACCCGTCGCTGCTCGCGGCGGCGTACTCCGTGATCGCCGGTGAGGCCCCCAAGAACGGCGGGAGTGTGCTGCTGTGAAGGTGCTCGTCCTCAACGGCCCCAACCTCGGCAGGCTCGGCCTGCGCGAACCGGGGATCTACGGTTCGGCCACGCACGCCGACCTGGCCGAGACCTGCGTCGCGACCGGCAAGGAACTCGGGATCGACGTCGAGGTCCGCCAGACCGATCACGAGGGCGAGATGGTCGGCTGGCTGCACGAAGCCGCCGACGCCGGCTGGCCGGTGGTGCTCAACGCGGCCGCGTGGACGCACTACTCGATCGCGGTCCGCGACGCCGCCGCCCAGCTGAAGGCGCCGCTGATCGAACTGCACATCTCCAACGTGCACAAGCGCGAGCAGTTCCGGCACCACAGCGTGCTTTCGGATATCGCCACCGCCGTGATCGCCGGGCTCGGCGTCGACGGCTATCCGCTCGCCTTGCGCTGGATGGCCGCGAACGCGGGATGAACAACCCGCCCGAGATCACGACCGCCCGGCTGCGGCTGCGCGCGCTCGCCGAGCCGGACACCGAAGCGATCGTCGACCTGTTCGCCGACCCGGCGCTGAGCGCGCACTTCGCGGTTCCCCTCACCGAGCCGGACCGCGTCCGCGAAATGGTCGCCCGGCGGCTGGCCTATCGCGGCCCGGCCGGGATGGGGCACTGGGTGATCGAGCGGGACGGTGAGGTGATCGGCCTCGCGCACCTGCGTCCGGCCGAGGAACTTCCCGGAGCGGTGCCGGAGATCGGCTACTACCTCTCTCGCGCGCACGGCGGACAAGGGCTGGCGACGGAAGCCGCGAGCGCGCTGCTGGACCACGGGCTGGCCGGACTGGGGCTTTCCTCGGTGTGGGCGCTCGTCGGTGAGTCCAATGTGGCCAGTCTGAACCTGGTGCGGCGCTTGGGTTTCCTCGATGTCGGTGGCGATGAGCACTACGGCAGCGGGCAGCATCGCGTGTTCGTCGCGCTGCCGTCGGACCACGGGCGGCCGCACCACATCGAACTGTGGGTCCCGGATCTCGCGCGCGCCGAGCAGAGCTGGGGCTGGCTGCTCGGCGAACTGGGCTGGCGGGAATTCCAGCGCTGGCCCGCCGGGGTCAGCTGGAAACTCGGCGCGACCTACCTCGTCGTCGAACGTTCGCCCGCGCTCAGCGGGGAAACCCACGAGCGGACTTCGCCGGGCCTGAACCATCTCGCGCTGCACGTCGGAACCCGCGAACGGGTGAACGAACTGGCTTCGAAGGCCGTCGAACATGGCTGGTCGCCGATGTTCGCGGAGAAGTTTCCGTATGCGGGCGGTGATCACCACTACGCCGCATACCTCGAGAACGCCGATGGTTTCGAGGTGGAGTTGGTCGCACTACCGGGGAGCGACGTCACCCAGGCGGGTTAAGTCTCGCTACACTCGGCGATCATGCGCCTTTTTCGTGGGGGTCGGCGACCCGCCCGTGTCGTGGTGGCCGTCTTCGCGGTCGGCGCGTTGCTCGTGGCGTGCAGTGACGGCCACACCCAGTCCCAGGCCGACGGCAAGGGCGGCGGGATAGGCGGAGCCCGGCAGGCGCCCGGCGAGGCGCCACGGCCGATGGACGTCGAACTCGCCACGGGTGATCCCCGTCAGAGCGGCGGTGTCGTCGGCGCGGGTGATCAGGACGCGGTCTACAACTACGGCCCGACCCTGATGCGGGACGGCGGCAAGCTCCGGATGTGGTGGTGCAGCCAGTACGGCAGCGCGCAGCCCGCCGGGGACGACATCCTCTACGCCCAGTCGCCCTCGCTCGACGGCCCGTTCACCGGCCCGTCCGGCGGCGGCCCGGCCGCGGTGTTCTCCGGCGCGCCGGGCGCGTTCGACGGGATGCACACCTGCGACCCGTCGGTGATCAAGGTCGGCTCGACCTACTACATGTACTACACCGGCGCGGCGGGCGATCACGCGCTCGGCAACTCGATCGGGCTCGCCACCAGCACCGACGGCCTCAAATGGACGCGGGCCGCGGGCGGGCAGCCGATCATCGGGCCCGCGCACGACGTGCACCGCGCCAACGTCTACGGCGCCGGCCAGCCCTCCGCGGTGTACCTCGACGGCTGGTTCTACGTGCTCTTCACCGACACGACGGCCAAGGCCGCCGGGTGGAACGGCGCCGGTCAGTTCCTGCTTCGCGCCAAGGACGCGGCGTTCACCCAGGGCGTGGAAACGCTGGGGGAGCAGGGTCTCGTGGCCAAGCCCAGCACGATCTCGCCGCGCACCCGCTCGCTGGTCGACGCGTTCAGCACCGACCTGATGTGGGTCGGCGCGCTCGACGCCTTCGTGATCGCCCACGAAACCGAGAAGGGCACCACGCTCACGTTCTGGACGAAGGACTTCACCGCGCAGCCGTACCGGCCGGTGGTCGTCCCCGGTGCGTGGCAGGAGGGCCCCGGCCTGGTCCGGCGGCCCGACGGGCACGCCCCGCTCTCCTCCGGCGACGTCTGCGACCGGGTCCCGTTCGACCTCGTCCGCGCGACGGTGATGGGCGGAGCCAACGCGCCGACCGACCTCAAGCATTTCGGCCTGGACGTCCGCGGCTCCCGGGCCTGCGACGGCGACGCCCGGATCCGGACCTCGTTCGAAGGCGTCGCGATGCCGTCGCCGCAGCGGACGATCGACCTGGTGTCCGCCGGCGAACTGGTGCGCGTCGACCGCCGGTCGGTGGCGGCGGTGCTGGCGGGCGAGGTACTGGACCAGCGCCTCAAGGTGGTCGACCGCTTCCCGCAGGCCGCGCGCCTGCGAGCGGGCGCGCAGATGGTGCGCTCGCCCGGCCGCGGGGTCGGTGTGGTGCTCGACGGCAAGCTCTTCGCCCTGCCGGACGCCGGGGCCGCCGCGCTGAACGACTCGACCGTCGAAGAGATCACCGACCAGGTCTGGGACGGCTATCCGGCCGGTTTCTCGCTCGCGGGCTGAGCCTCGACGTCGGTGTCTTCGCCGTCCGGGGCGGTCTTGGTGATCCGGCCGCCGACGAACAGGCCGAGCCCGGCCGGGATGAGCACCAGCAGGGCCGAGAAGGCGGCGCCGCCGGTGAGCGCGCCGCCGAGTTCGGAGACGCCCGTCTGGTCGACGAACACCGCGCGGCCGATCACGTACAGCACGCCCGAGACCGGTCCGGCGATCAGCGCCGCGATGAACCAGTTCTTGCCGCGTTCGGGTTTGTCCCGCCAGGCGTCCACGGCGCTCCACCCCGCCGCCGCGCCGACGAGGATCGCGAGCGCTAGGGAGATGACGAGCGTCTGGTCGGTGGGGTTGAAGACCTCGTACTTGGCCAGCACGGTGACGGCCGCGCCGTGCAGCAGCGCCATCACGAGTCCACGAGTCAGCCACGGTGCCATTCGGGAAGTTTAACTCGCCAGTAGCCGCAGTCACGCATCCCCGCGCGTGCAGCCGACGAATCCCTTGACGAAGACCGACGCAACCCAGGAATGGACCGGCGGACCGTCTACTCGGAAGCGCGCCAGCGCGACGAGGAGACTTCACCGTCGCGCGCCTCTTTGCCCTGCGAGACGTTTCCGTCAGCGCGCGACATAATAAGCCAGTGCGTGAATACTTCTCTCGCCGCCGCGCGGCGCTGCGTTCCCTGCTGGCCGACTCCGGGGTGGACGCGCTGCTGGTCACCGACCTGCTCAACATCAGGTACCTGACCGGCTTCACCGGGTCCAACGCCGCTCTCCTCGTCCACGGGAGCGGGGACGACAAGACGATCTTCTGCACCGACGGCCGCTACACGGTCCAGTCGGAGACGGAGGTGCCCGACCTGGAGCGGGTACTCGATCGGGCGAGCGCGGCGAAGCTCGCCGACCTGGCCGCCTCGAAGACCCGGGAGTTCGGCAAGACCGGGTTCGAGAGCCAGCACGTCAGTGTCGAGCAGCACGAGGACCTGAAGGTGCGCTTCGACCGCGTCGACCTGGTCCGCACGCCCGGGCTGGTGGAGCAACTGCGGCTGGTCAAGGACGAGCAGGAGATCGAGGCGCTGCGCCAGGCGTGCGCCGCGGCGGACAGGGCGCTGGAGGACCTGGTGTCCGCCGGTGGGCTGCGGCCGGGCCGCACCGAACTGGACGTCGCCCGCGACCTGGAGAACCGCATGTTCGGGCACGGGTCGACGGCGCCGTCGTTCGACTCCATCGTCGCGGCGGGCGCGCATTCCGCGATCCCGCATCACCGGCCGACCTCGTCCGTGCTCGCGACGGGCGACTTCGTCAAGATCGACTTCGGCGCCACCGTCGACGGCTACCACTCCGACATGACCCGCACCTTCGTCCTCGGCAAGCCCGCGGCCTGGCAGGAAGAGGTCTACGAGCTGGTCCGGGGCGCGCAGGAAGCCGGTTGTGACGCCGTTCTCCCCGGCGCCGAAGTGTCCGAAGTGGACAAGGCGGCGCGCAATGTGATCGTCGACGCCGGGCACGGTGACGAGTTCGGTCACGGCCTCGGCCACGGTGTCGGGCTGCAGGTGCACGAGGCGCCCAGTCTCGCCGCCACCGGCGTCGGTACACTGACCGCCGGTATGGCGGTCACCGTCGAGCCTGGTGTGTATCTGCCCGGCCGCGGTGGCGTGCGCATCGAGGACACGCTGGTCGTGCGGGAAGGTACGCCCGAACTCCTCACGCTGAGCACCAAGGAACTCGTGGTCGTCTGACGGCGGCCCGGAAGATCGACACAGGAGACTGCACACTCGTGGCCACCACCAACGACCTGAAGAACGGGATCGTCCTCAACCTCGAGGGCCAGCTGTGGACCGTCACCGCGTTCCAGCACGTCAAGCCGGGTAAGGGCGGCGCCTTCGTGCGCACCACGCTCAAGCACGTGCTGACCGGGAAGGTCGTCGACAAGACCTTCAACGCGGGCACGAAGGTCGAGACGGCCACCGTCGACCGGCGCAACATGACCTACCTGTACAAGGACGCCCAGGACTTCGTGTTCATGGACTCGGAGACCTACGACCAGATCACCGTGCTGGCCATGACCGTCGGGGACAACGCGAACTATCTGCTCGAGAACACCGAGGTCCAGGTCGCGGTGCACGAGGGCAATCCGCTGTACATCGAGCTGCCGACCTCGGT
This sequence comes from Amycolatopsis sp. lyj-112, assembly GCF_046549055.1. Classification (NCBI taxonomy): domain Bacteria; kingdom Bacillati; phylum Actinomycetota; class Actinomycetes; order Pseudonocardiales; family Pseudonocardiaceae; genus Amycolatopsis; species Amycolatopsis sp. lyj-112. The sequence goes on from NZ_JAJPWS010000001.1 coordinate 1,109,510, forward strand.
CGAGCTGCTCGTGCAGCACACCGACCCGGGTCTGCAGGGCGACCGCTCCACCGGTGGCACCAAGCCGGCCACCCTGGAGACCGGCGCCGAGATCCAGGTGCCGCTGTTCCTCACCACCGGCGAGAAGATCAAGGTCGACACTCGTGACGGCCGCTACCTGGGCCGCGTCTCCAACTGATGGCCGCTGCAGACAAGTTCGGGCAGGATCGATCCAAGAAGTCACCGAACCGCGGCGGGCCGATCAGCCGTCGCCAGGCCCGCAAGCGTGCCGTCGAGATGATGTACGAGGCCGCCCAGCGCGGTACCGACGCGGTGACGCTGCTGGCGGACCGGGTCGGTTCGGTCGAGGTGGACCCGATCGGCGACTACACGGTCTCGCTGGTCGAGGGCGTGACCGGGCGCCGTGCCCAGATCGACGAGCTGCTCTCCGAGCACGCTCAGGGCTGGACGCTGGACCGGATGCCGCCGGTGGATCTGGCGGTGCTGCGGGTCGGCGTCTACGAGCTGCTGTGGGCCTCGGACGTGCCGGACCCGGTCGCCATCGACGAGGCCGTCGGTCTCGCGAAGGAGCTCTCGACGGACGATTCGCCGCGGTTCGTGAACGGCGTGCTCGGCCGGATCGGCACCATCGCCGACAGGCTCAGGGCCGTCCTCTAGAAGACGTACTGCAACGGGCCGTGTCCTCTTCCGAAGGCACGGCCCGTTCTCATGCTTGATGGTGCCGGTTGGCGTTTCCGGTCCCCCCGGACCGAAAACGTCGCCATCTCTAGTCCTCTTTGGATGGTCGAGCCTCGGGCGGCAGCACGCCCCAGTCGATCAGCTGCTCGGTGAGTTCACCGGGGGTCATGTCGTAGATGATCGCCAGCGAGCGCAGGTCTTCGGTGCGGATGGAGAGCACCTTGCCGTTGTAGTCACCGCGCTGGCTCTGAATGGTGGCGGCGTAGCGGGCGAGCGGCCCGACCTTCTCCGCCGGGAGCTGCTGTAGCCGCTCGAGGTTTATGACGATCTTCGTAGCGGGTTCGGCTCCCGAGGGCACCCGGCCCTCCGGCAGCAGTTCGACCACCGGCACGCCGTAGAAATCGGCCAGCTCGGCGAGCTTCTGCACGGTGACGGCGCGGTCGCCACGCTCGTACGAACCGACGACGACGGCCTTCCAGCGGCCTCCGGACTTCTGCTCCACCCCGTGCAGGGACAGGCCCTGCTGCTGGCGGATCCCGCGGAGCTTGGCCCCGAGCGCCTTGGCGTAATCGCCCATCTGGTGGTTCTCCGTTTCCTCACCCCCAACCGGTCGAGGTGACCGGTCCAGGGGACTCCTAGAGTCGAATACTCAGAGTAATGGTTACGCATAGTTGTCACCAGGTCAAGCGGGTGCTTTCGAGAGGCCTTCGTCACCTGGGGCGCGCCACCCGTAAGACTGAGCCTCCGCTCCTGCTAGTGTCGACTCGATTTCCTCGCTACGCAGGAAGTCGACGTCCTTTAAGGACCCGTCCAGAGAGGCGGGGAAGGAGGTCCGCCTTGTCGTCACGTCCGCGTGGCGCGGCGGAACCGGCGGGAGAGCGTGAGCTCCTCTCGACCGGCGATGTCGCGCGCACGATCGCCCGAATGGCCCATCAGGTCATCGAGAAGACCGCTCTCGGTGCCGGAGGCTCGACTCCACCCGTGTTGCTGGGCATCCCCACCCGGGGTACTCCGCTCGCCCTGCGGCTCGCGGACAAGATCGCCGAATTCTCCGGCGTCCGTCCGCCCACGGGCACGCTGGACATCACGCTCTACCGTGATGATCTGCGCCGCCGCCCGCCCCGCGCGCTCGAACATTCGCAGCTGCCGCCGACCGGTATCGACGACGCGGTGGTGATCCTGGTCGACGACGTGCTGTTCTCCGGCCGCACCATCCGCGCCGCCCTTGACGCCCTGCGCGACCACGGCCGCCCCCGCGCGGTCCAGCTGGCCGTGCTGGTCGACCGGGGGCACCGCGAACTGCCGATCCGCGCCGACTACGTGGGCAAGAACGTGCCCACCTCGCGTGCCGAAGGCATCGAGGTCCTGCTGTCCGAAGTGGACGGACGGGACTCGGTTCTGCTGCGGTCGTTGAATGAGAGCGCTTCACCAGAAGGAGATCGATCGTGAAGCACCTGCTCGCCACCGACGGGCTCGACCCGGCGCTCGCGACAGCCGTGCTGGACACCGCCGAAGAGCTCAAGCACACCCTGCTGGGCCGCGAGGTCCGCAAGCTCCCGACGTTGCGGGGCCGCACCGTCATCACGCTGTTCTACGAGAACTCGACCCGCACCCGCGTCTCGTTCGAGATCGCCGGGAAGTGGATGAGCGCCGACGTGATCAACGTCTCCGCGTCCAGTTCCTCGGTCAACAAGGGCGAATCGCTGCGGGACACGGCGCTGACACTGGCCGCGGCCGGTGCCGACTGCGTGATCATCCGCCACCCCGCTTCCGGTGCGGCGCAACGGCTCTCGGGCTGGCTCGCCGAGGCCGGGACAGCGGTCGTCAACGCGGGCGACGGCACCCACGAGCATCCGACGCAGGCACTGCTCGACGCGGCGACGCTGCGGGAGCGCCTCGGTTCGTTCGAGGGACGCCGGATCGCGATCGTCGGCGACGTCCTGCACAGCCGGGTCGCGCGGTCGAACATCCACCTGCTGTCCTCGCTGGGCGCCGAGGTGGTGCTCGTCGCACCGCCGACCCTGCTGCCCGCCGGGGTGGAAAGCCTGCCGGTCACGGTGTCGCACGAACTCGACGCCGAACTGCCCGCGGTCGACGCGGTCATGATGCTGAGGGTCCAGGCGGAGCGCATGTCAGCCGGGGGGCCAGGGCAGAGCTTCTTCCCTTCGGCGCGTGAGTACTCGATCGCCTACGGCCTCAACGAGCGGCGGATGAAGCTGCTGCCCGAGCACGCCGTCGTCCTGCACCCCGGCCCGATGCTGCGCGGGATGGAGATCGCTTCGGCGGTCGCCGACTCCCCGGCCTCGGCCATCACCGAACAGGTCCGCAACGGCGTCCACGTACGCATGGCGGTCCTCTACCACCTGCTCGCCAGCGAAGGAGCCGCCGCGTGACCACCGTCCTGATCAAGGGCGCCCGCCCCTACGGAGAGGGCGACCCGGTCGACGTGCTCATCGAGGACGGCGTGATCACCGATCTCGGTGCCCTCGAAGTCCCCGCCGACGACACAGACGCCGAAGTGATCGACGCGGCCGGCCAGGTGCTGCTCCCCGGTTTCGTCGACCTGCACACCCACCTGCGTGAACCCGGCCGCGAAGACACCGAGACCATCGCCACCGGTTCGGCCGCGGCCGCGCTCGGCGGCTACACGGCGGTGTTCGCCATGGCCAACACCGACCCGGTGGCCGACAACGCGGTGATCGTCGACCACGTGTGGCGGCGCGGCCAGGAGGCCGGGCTGGTCGACGTGCACCCGGTCGGCGCGGTCACCGTGGGCCTCAAGGGCGAGCGGCTCGCCGAACTCGGCACCATGGCGAAGTCCGAGGCGAAGGTGAAGGTCTTCTCCGACGACGGCCTCTGCGTCGCCGACCCGCTGCTGATGCGCCGCGCGCTGGAGTACTCGACCGCGCTCGGCGTGGTCATCGCGCAGCACGCCGAGGAGCCGCGGCTGACCGTCGGCGCCCAGGCGCACGAGGGCGAGCAGTCCGCGCGCCTGGGCTACACCGGCTGGCCCGCGTCGGCCGAGGAATCGATCGTCGCCCGCGACTGCCTGCTCGCGCGGCACGCCAACGCGCGGCTGCACGTCTGCCACGTCTCGACGTCGGGCACGGCCGACATCCTGCGATGGGCCAAGGAGCGCGGCACCCAGGTCTCGGCCGAGGTCACCCCGCACCACCTGCTGCTGACCGACGAGCGGCTCGCCACCTACGACCCGATCAACAAGGTCAACCCGCCGCTGCGCACCGGGTCCGACGCCGAGAAGCTGCGCGCCGCGCTGGCCGAGGGCGTCATCGACTGCGTGGCCACCGACCACGCGCCGCACGCGGTCCAGGACAAGGACTGCGAGTGGAACTCGGCCCGCCCCGGCATGCTCGGTCTCCAGACCGCGCTGTCGATCGTGGTCGAGACCATGGTCCGCACCGGCCTGCTCGACTGGCGGGGCGTCGCCCGGGTGATGAGCGAGCGGCCGGCCGAGATCGGCAACCTGACCGACCACGGCCGTCCGATCGAGGTCGGCGAACCCGCCAACCTGACACTGGTGGACCCGGACACGGAATGGACCGTCCGGGGCGTGGAGCTCGCGAGTATCGCGGCCAACACCCCGTACGAAGGAATGCGGCTCCCCGGCGTGGTGACGGCGACGTTGCTGCGCGGGCGGATCACCGCGCGGGAAGGGAAGATCACGCAATGAGCGACCGGATTCTGCTGACCCTGGCGGTCTTCGCCTTCTTCCTGTTCTGCGTCTTCCTGATGTGGCGCGGCTGGCGGCGGAAGTCGCGCGCCCAGAGCGTGCAGATCCCGCTGTTCGCGGACATCCCCGCGGAGCCCGGCGACGCGCTGATCGAGTCGACCGGCCTCTACGTCAGCACGACGACGGCGGGGCACTGGCAGGACCGCGTGGTCACCCGCGGCGCCGGCCTGCGCACCGGCGCGGTCTGGCGGCTGCACGACGACGGCATCGCCATCGAACGCGGCGGCGGCCCGGACTTCTGGATCCCGCGCACCGCGGTGACCGGCGTCCGCAAGGCCAAGGGCATGGCCGGGAAGGTGATGGGCATCGACGCCCTGCTGGTCATCACCTGGCTCGCCGGAGACGTCGAACTGGACACCGGATTCCGCGGCGACGACGTCGACGACTATCCACAGTGGATCGAAGCTTTGCAAGACACTCGCAACGAAATCAAGGGAGGTGCCTGATGAGCACCGTGAACGGCACCCGCACACCGGCCGCGCTGGTACTGGAAGACGGCCGGGTGTTCCGTGGCTCCGCGTACGGAGCGCGCGGACGGAGCCTGGGCGAGGCGGTGTTCTGCACCGGCATGACCGGCTACCAGGAGACCTTGACCGACCCCTCCTACCACCGGCAGATCGTGGTCCAGACCGCGCCGCAGATCGGCAACACCGGCTGGAACGACGAGGACGACGAGTCCTCCCGCATCTGGGTCTCGGGTTACGTCGTCCGCGACCCGGCGCGCACCCCGTCCAACTGGCGCTCCAAGCGCACGCTGGACGAGGAACTGGAACGCCAGGGCGTCGTCGGGATCTCCGAGGTGGACACCCGCACGCTGACCCGGCACCTGCGCGAGCAGGGCGCCATGCGGTCCGGCGTCTTCTCGGGTGACGCGCTCGGCACCGACGAGGACATGCTCGCCGAGGTGAAGGCCAGCCCGCAGATGAAGGGCTCCGACCTCGCCGGCGAGGTCACCACCAAGCAGCCGTACGTGGTCTCGCCGGCGGGGGAGACCCGCTTCCGCGTGGTCGCGCTGGACCTGGGAATCAAGTCCAACACCCCGCGGATGATGGCCGCGCGCGGCATCGAGGTGCACGTCCTGCCCTCGACGTCCACTGTGGACGAACTGCTGGCGATCGAGCCGGACGGCGTGTTCCTGTCCAACGGCCCCGGCGACCCGGCGACCACCGCGCACGCGACCGAGCTGACGAAGTCCGTGCTGCAGCGCGAGATCCCGCTGTTCGGCATCTGCTTCGGCAACCAGATCCTCGGCCGCGCGCTGGGACTGGGCACCTACAAGATGCGCTACGGCCACCGCGGGATCAACATCCCGGTGATCGACGTGGCGACCAAGCGGGTCGCGATCACCGCGCAGAACCACGGTTTCGCCCTCGAAGGCGAACCGGGACAGCGGTTCGAGACGCCGTTCGGCGCCGCGCAGATCTCGCACTACTGCCCGAACGACGACACCGTCGAAGGTGTCCGCGCGTTCGACATCCCCGCGTTCTCGGTGCAGTACCACCCCGAGGCCGCCGCCGGCCCGCACGACGCGGCCCCCCTGTTCGATGAGTTCGTTGGCTTGATGGAGAAGGCGAAGTAATGCCGAAGAGGACAGACATCCAGCACGTGCTGGTCATCGGCTCCGGGCCGATCGTGATCGGCCAGGCGGCCGAGTTCGACTACTCCGGCACGCAGGCCTGCCGCGTGCTGCGCGAAGAGGGCCTGCGCGTCTCGCTGGTGAACTCGAACCCGGCGACCATCATGACCGACCCCGAGTTCGCCGACGCCACCTACATCGAGCCGGTCACCCCGGACTTCGTAGAGAAGGTCATCGCCGAGGAGCGCCCCGACGCGATCCTCGCGACCCTGGGCGGGCAGACGGCGCTGAACTGCGCTGTCGCCCTGCACGATCGCGGCGTCCTGGAGAAGTACGGTGTCGAGCTGATCGGCGCCGACATCGACGCCATCCAGCGCGGTGAGGACCGGCAGAAGTTCAAGGACATCGTCCGCACGATCGGCGCCGAGGTGCCGCGCTCGCGGGTCTGCCACGACATGGACGAGGTCCGCGCGACCGTCGTCGAGGTCGGCCTCCCGGTCGTCATCCGGCCGTCGTTCACCATGGGCGGGCTCGGCTCGGGCATGGCGCACACCGACGAGGAACTCGAGCGGCTCGCCACCACCGGCCTCGACGAGTCGCCGGTCACCGAGGTGCTCATCGAGGAGAGCGTGCTCGGCTGGAAGGAGTTCGAGCTCGAGCTCATGCGCGACCGGCACGACAACGTGGTGGTCGTCTGCTCGATCGAGAACATCGACGCGATGGGCGTGCACACCGGCGACTCGGTCACCGTCGCGCCCGCGATGACCCTGACCGACCGCGAGTACCAGCACATGCGCGACGTCGGCATCGCGGTGCTGCGCGAGGTCGGCGTCGACACCGGCGGCTGCAACATCCAGTTCGCGATCAACCCGGAAGACGGCCGCATGGTCGTCATCGAGATGAACCCGCGTGTCTCGCGTTCGAGCGCGCTGGCGTCGAAGGCGACCGGCTTCCCGATCGCCAAGATCGCCGCGAAGCTCGCCATCGGCTACACGCTCGACGAGATCCGCAACGACATCACCGGCGAGACCCCGGCGGCCTTCGAGCCGGCGCTGGACTACGTCGTGGTGAAGGTGCCGCGGTTCGCCTTCGAGAAGTTCCCCGGCGCGGACCCGACGCTGACCACGACGATGAAGAGCGTCGGCGAGGCGATGTCGTTCGGCCGCAGCTTCCCCGAGGCGCTCGGCAAGGCCCTGCGGTCCATCGACACCAAGGCCACCGGTTTCTGGACCCGCCCCGACGCCGAGGGCGCGACGCTGGAGTCCACTTTGGACCTCCTGCGCACACCGCACGACGGGCGGCTCTACGAGGTCGAGCGCGCCCTGCGGTTCGGCGGCACCGTCGAGCAGATCCACGAGGCCTCCGGGATCGACCCGTGGTTCATCGACCAGATCGCCCTCATCGGCGAGGTCGGCTCCGAGGTCCGCGACGCGCTGGTGCTGGACGAGCCGCTGTTGCGGCGGGCGAAGCGCACCGGCCTGTCCGACCAGCAGATCGCCGCGCTGCGGCCCGAGCTGGCCGGTGAGGACGGCGTCCGCGCGCTGCGCCGCCGTCTCGGCGTGCGGCCGGTGTACAAGACCGTCGACACCTGCGCGGCCGAGTTCGCGGCCAAGACGCCGTACCACTACTCGGCCTATGAGACCGATCCCGCGGCGCAGTCGGAGATCACGGCGCAGACCGAGAAGCCGAAGGTGCTGATCCTCGGCTCCGGGCCGAACCGCATCGGGCAGGGCATCGAGTTCGACTACTCGTGCGTCCACGCCGCGATCGCCTTGCGCGAGGCCGGTTTCGAGGCCGTCATGGTCAACTGCAACCCCGAAACCGTCTCCACCGACTACGACACCTCGGACAGGCTCTACTTCGAGCCGCTCTCCTTCGAGGACGTCCTGGAAGTCGTCAACGCGGAGCAGGAGTCGGGCACCGTCGCCGGGGTCATCGTGCAGCTGGGCGGCCAGACCCCGCTCTCGCTCGCGAAGCGCCTCGCCGACGCCGGTGTCCCGGTGATCGGCACCTCCCCGGACGCGATCCACCTCGCCGAGGACCGCGGCGCGTTCGGCGAGGTCCTCACCGACGCCGGGCTGCCCGCGCCGAAGTACGGCACGGCGACCTCGTTCGAGGGCGCGAAGCGGATCGCCGACAAGATCGGCTACCCGGTCCTGGTGCGGCCGTCCTACGTGCTCGGCGGACGCGGCATGGAGATCGTCTACGACGAGGAGTCCCTCGCCGGCTACATCCACCGCGCCACCGAGGTCACCCCCGAGCACCCGGTGCTGGTGGACCGCTTCCTCGACGACGCCATCGAGATCGACGTCGACGCGCTGTTCGACGGCGACGACCTCTTCCTCGGCGGCGTCATGGAGCACATCGAGGAGGCCGGGATCCACTCCGGCGACTCGTCGTGCGCGCTGCCGCCGATAACGCTGGGCCGGACCGACATCGAGACGGTGCGCCGCTCGACCGAGGCCATCGCGCGCGGCGTCGGCGTCCGCGGGCTGCTGAACGTCCAGTACGCGCTCAAGGACGACGTCCTGTACGTCCTGGAGGCCAACCCGCGTGCCTCGCGGACGGTGCCGTTCGTGTCGAAGGCGACCGCCGTGCCGCTGGCCAAGGCGGCCGCGCTGATCATGACCGGCTCGTCGATCAAGGAACTGCGCGAGTCCGGGGTGCTCCCGGCCGAGGGTGACGGGGGCCATATGCCCGCCGACTCGCCGGTCGCGGTCAAGGAGGCGGTCCTGCCGTTCCACCGCTTCCGCACCCCCGAGGGCCACGGCGTCGACTCGCTGCTCGGCCCGGAGATGAAGTCCACCGGCGAGGTCATGGGCGTCGACGTCTCCTTCGGGAAGGCGTTCGCCAAGTCCCAGGCCGGGGCCTACGGTTCGCTGCCGACCTCGGGCAAGGTGTTCGTCTCCGTCGCCAACCGCGACAAGCGCTCGCTGGTGTTCCCGGTGAAGCGGCTGGCGGACCTCGGTTTCGAGATCCTCGCCACCTCGGGTACCGCGGAAGTGTTGCGGCGCAACGGGATTCCCTGCACCGTCGTGCGCAAGCACTACGAGGGTTCCACCGCCGAGGAGCCGAACATCGTGGACGTCATCCTCGGTGGCGGCGTGCAGATGGTGATCAACACCCCGTACGGCAACAGCGGTCCCCGCATCGACGGCTACGAGATCCGCACCGCCGCGGTGTCGCGGGACATCCCCTGCATCACCACGGTGCAGGGCGCGGCGGCGGCCGTGCACGGGATAGAGGCCGTCATCAAGGGCGACATCGGCGTGCGCTCGCTGCAGAGCCTCCAGGCGGCGCTGAAGGCCAAGGCATGAGCGAACGGTTCGGGGCGAGGCTGGCGCGGGCGGTCGCGGAAAAGGGATCGCTCTGCGCCGGGATCGACCCCCATCCGGGGTTGCTCCAGGCGTGGGGTCTCTCCGCGGACGCGGGCGGTTTGGAGAAGTTCGCCCTCACGGCCGCTGAGACGATCGCGCCCGAGGTCGCGGTGATCAAGCCCCAGTCGGCCTTTTTCGAGGCCTACGGGCCTCCTGGGGTCGCCGTTCTGGCCAAGACGATGAAGGTATGCCGGGAAGCGGGCGCGCTCGTCCTGCTGGACGTCAAACGCGGGGACATCGGTTCCACGATGGCGGCGTACACGGCGGCCTTCCTGCCCGCCGGCGCGGAACTCGAAGCCGACGCCATCACCGTGTCCCCGTACCTCGGTTTCGGCTCACTGGCCCCCGCGATCGACGTTGCGCAGACGCAAGGCAAGGGTCTGTTCGTCCTCGCGCGCACTTCCAACCCGGAAGCGCAGGGATTGCAGAATGCCTTGCTGCCCAACGGAAAGACCGTCGCGCAGGACATCGTCGACACGGCGGCCGCGTACAACGCGGGCGTCGGGCCGCTCGGTGACATCGGTGTCGTCGTCGGGGCCACGATCACGCCCGGAGAACTCGATCTGAGCCAGCTGAACGGTCCCGTCCTGGCACCCGGTTTCGGGGCGCAAGGAGCCACTCCGGCCGATTTGCGGGCACTTTTCGGGCCGGGACTGCCCGGCGTACTTCCCGCGTCGTCCCGCGACGTGCTCAAGCACGGGCCGGACCCCGAGGCGTTGCGTGCGGCCGTTCGGAGGACACGGGATTCCCTCGGACCCCAGGAAAAAGGCCAATAGCAGGCCCGGGAATCGGTCATGACCGGCCACCCCCGCATTGTGGGCCGAGGTAACGGGTGGGTACCGTCGCCACACCCACCCAGATTTGAGAACTACCGGAGGAAAACGTGGCACTTCCCCAGCTGACAGAGGAACAGCGCGCTGCGGCGCTGGAGAAGGCCGCCGCCGCCCGCCGCATCCGTGCTGAGCTGAAGGAGCGGCTGAAGCGGGGCGGTACCACTCTGGTCGAGGTGCTGAAGCAGGCCGAGGAGAACGAGGTCCTCGGCAAGATGAAGGTCTCGGCTCTGCTCGAGGCTCTTCCGGGTGTCGGCAAGGTCCGCGCCCAGCAGACCATGGAACGACTGGAGATCGCACCCAGCCGTCGGCTTCGCGGCCTCGGCGACCGGCAGCGCAAGGCGCTGCTGGCCGAATTCAGCGGCGAGTGAGCGGCGTCGGTCAGGACCACCCGGTGCTACCGGGCGCTGACCGCGGCGGTGAGCCGGTGGCGGGGGGAAACCCCCGGCACCGGCTCACGGTCGTCTCAGGGCCCTCGGGCGTCGGGAAGTCGAGCGTGGTGGGGGAGCTGCGCAAGCTGGACCCGGAGATCTACTTCAGTGTCTCGGTGACCACCAGGAAACCGAGGCCGGGTGAGGTCGACGGCGAGCACTATCACTTCATCGACCGGGCCGAGTTCGACCGCATGGTCGCCGGCGACAGGCTGCTCGAATACGCCGAGTTCACCGGGAACTGCTACGGCACCCCGCGTGAGCCCGTCGAGCGGGCCTTGAACGCCGGGCGCAACGCCGTACTGGAGATCGAACTCCAGGGCGCGCGGCAGGTCCGCAGGGCGATGCCGGAGGCCCGGCTGGTGATGCTGATGCCGCCGTCGTGGGACGAACTGGTCGGCAGGCTGACCGGTCGCGGTACCGAGAACGAGGCCGCCGTGAAGGCCCGGCTGGCCGAAGCCGAGCGGGAACTGGCCGCCGCGGGGGAGTTCGACGAGCGTGTCGTCAACGCCGACGTGCGGGACGCCGCCGAGCAGTTGCTAAACTTGATAATCGGCGACCAGACACTTGAAGATTCGGAGCACCACGAGTGACGACCATGTCCACGCTCGGTATTCACGAAGAGCTCGAAGGCATCACCAACCCGCCGATCGACGACCTGCTCGAAAAGGTCAGCTCGAAGTACGCCCTGGCGATCTACGCGGCCAAGCGCGCCCGCCAGATCAACGACTACTACGCCCAGCTGGGCGAGGGACTCCTGGAGTACGTCGGCCCGCTGGTCGAGCCGGGTCCGCGGGAGAAGCCGCTCTCCATCGCGCTGCGCGAGATCCACGGTGGCCTGCTCGAGCACACCGAGGGTGAGTAAACCCAGGATCGTTCTGGGCGTAGGCGGCGGGATCGCCGCCTACAAGGCCTGTGAGGTTCTGCGCGGACTGACCGAATCCGGTCACGACGTCCGCGTGGTCCCCACCGAAGCCGCGCTGAACTTCGTCGGCGCGGCCACCTTCGAGGCACTGTCCGGGCACCCGGTGCACACCGGTGTGTTCACGGAGGTGCCCGAGGTCCAGCACGTCCGCGTCGGCAAGGAAGCCGACCTGGTGCTGATCGTGCCCGCCACGGCGAACCTGCTGGCGAAGGCGGCGCACGGCATCGCGGACGATCTGCTGACGAACACCCTGCTCACCGCCCGGTGCCCGGTCGCCTTCTTCCCGGCGATGCACACCGAGATGTGGGAGCACCCGGCCACCCGCGACAACGTGGCGCTGCTGCGCTCGCGCGGGCTGGTCGTCGCCGAACCCGCCGCCGGCAGGCTCACCGGCACGGACACCGGCAAGGGGCGTCTGGCCGACCCGGCCGAGATCGTCGACCTCGCCCGGCTCCTGCTCGCCCTGCCGAACGCCCTCCCGCGTGACCTCGAAGGCGTGCGCGTGGCGATTTCGGCCGGTGGAACCCGTGAGCCGCTCGACCCGGTCCGCTATCTCGGCAACCGCTCGTCCGGCAAACAGGGCTACGCGCTGGCCCGGGTCGCCGCCCAGCGCGGCGCCGAGGTCACCCTGGTCACCGCGCACACCGTCGCGCTGCCGGATCCCGCGGGCGCGAAGGTCCTCCACGTGTCGACGGCCGAGGAACTGCGCCAGGCGATGCACGCCGAAGCCGCGTCCGCCGACGTCGTCGTGATGGCCGCCGCCGTCGCCGACTTCCGGCCGTCGAACCGGGCCGAGCACAAGATCAAGAAGTCCGACGACGCGCCGGACCCGGTGGTCGAACTCGCCCGCAACGCGGACATCCTCGCCGAACTCGTGCGGAACCGGACGGAAGGCCAGCTGGTCGTCGGGTTCGCCGCGGAAACCGGGGACGATAGGGGTGGCGTGCTCGACCACGCCAGGGTCAAATTGAAGCGCAAGGGTGCGGACCTGCTGGTGGTGAACGCCGTCGGTGAAGGAAAGGCGTTCGGGACCGAGGACAACTCGGGGTGGCTCCTCGGGTCCGACGGGACCGAGATCCCCATCCCGCTCGGCGCCAAGGCGGAGCTGGCGTCCACATTGTGGGACGCTGTTGTGACCTTGATGAAGCGTTGACTGAGTCTCGAACGATAGTCAGTACGCTTGAACACAACTAAGGGGTGCCTAACTCTCTGGGCATCAGACGTCTAGGTGAGGAAGTGACGGCCACCGTGACCGCGTCCACCAGCAGACTGTTCACGTCGGAATCGGTGACTGAAGGTCATCCCGACAAGATTTGCGACGCCATCAGCGATTCGATCCTCGACGGCCTGCTCGCCAAGGACCCGCGGAGCCGGGTGGCGGTCGAAACCCTCATCACCACCGGCCAGGTCCACGTCGCCGGCGAGGTGACCACCGAGGCCTACGCGGATATCCCGACCATCGTCCGCGACGTGATCCTGAAGATCGGCTACGACTCTTCGGCCAAGGGTTTCGACGGGAACTCCTGCGGCGTCAACGTCGCGATCGGCTCGCAGTCGCCCGACATCGCGCAGGGTGTCGACACCGCTTACGAGTCCCGCGTCGAGTCCGACGAGGACGAGATCAACCGCCAGGGCGCCGGCGACCAGGGCCTGATGTTCGGCTACGCCTGCTCGGACACCCCCGAGCTGATGCCGCTGCCGATCGCGCTCGCGCACCGGCTCTCGCAGCGCCTGACCCGGGTCCGCAAGGACGGCGTGCTGCCGTACCTGCGCCCGGACGGCAAGACCCAGGTCACCATCGAGTACGCCGGCGACCAGCCGGTGCGGCTCGACACGGTGGTCGTGTCCACCCAGCACGCGGACGGCATCGACCTGGAGCAGATGCTCGGCGTCGACGTCCGCGAGCACGTGGTCGCCCCGGAGATCGCCGAGCTCGGCCTCGACACCTCCAACGTGCGGCTGCTGGTCAACCCGACCGGCCGCTTCGTCATCGGCGGCCCGATGGGTGACGCGGGCCTGACCGGCCGCAAGATCATCGTCGACACCTACGGCGGCATGGCCCGCCACGGTGGTGGCGCGTTCTCCGGCAAGGACCCGTCCAAGGTGGACCGCTCGGCCGCGTACGCGATGCGCTGGGTGGCGAAGAACGTCGTCGCCGCCGGTCTCGCCTCGCGCGCCGAGGTCCAGGTCGCCTACGCGATCGGCAAGGCGGCCCCGGTGGGCCTCTTCGTCGAGACCTTCGGCACCGAGACGGTCGACCCGTCGAAGATCCAGGCCGCCATCACGGAGGTCTTCGACCTGCGTCCGGCCGCGATCATCCGCGATCTCGACCTGCTGCGCCCGATCTACGCGCCGACGGCCGCGTACGGCCACTTCGGCCGTCCCGAGCTGGGACTCCCGTGGGAGAGCACGACGCGTTCGGCGGCGCTGAAGTCGGCCGCGGGCGCCTGATCCCTCGGTCCAGTAGTGCTATGAACGGGCCGTTCCTTGCAAATTTTGCAAGGAACGGCCCGTTCATTGCACGTGGTGACAGGCTGTGTCGGGGGAGTCTGGTAGAGATCACCGGGTGAGCAGCAGTTCCGAACCCACCCCGCTTTGGGAGCTTCCCGAGCCTCCGAAGGCCGAACCGGCGCGGAAGGCGAAACCGGCGCGCTCGAAGGCCGCCGAACGGCGTGGCGCGCAGCAGCCCGCGCCCGAGAACCCGGTTGCCCGGATCGTCGTGGACATCCCGCTCACGCACCTCGACCGCACCTTCGACTACCGGATCCCGGAGAAGCTGCACGAGGCCGCCATCCCCGGCTGCCGGGTCCGCGTGCGGTTCGCGGGCCAGCTCGTCGACGGCTATCTCGTCGAACGCGCGGACACCACGGAATTCACCGGCAAGCTCGCGTATATCGACAGGGTGACCTCCAGCGAGCCGGTGCTCACCCCGGCGCTGCACACGCTCTGTCGCTCGGTCGCGGACCGCTACGGCGGCACCCTCAGCGACGTCCTGCGCCTCGCCATCCCGTCCCGGCACGCGAAGGTCGAGGGGGAGGCGCCCGCCGAGGCCGCGCCGTCACCGGAGGCTCCCGACACCGCAGCTTGGGAGAAGTACCAGAACGGGCCCGGTTTCCTGGAGGCCGTGGCGGAACGGCGTCCGGCCAACGCCGTCTGGCAGGCCCTGCCGGGTGAGGACTGGCCGCGCCGCCTCGCCGAAGCCGCCGCGGTGGCCTCCGCCACCGGACGCGGCGCCGTGATGGTCGTCCCCGATCACCGCGATCTGACCCGCCTGCACCACGCGTGTACCGAGTTGCTGGGCGCGGACGCGGTGGTCGCGCTGATCGCCGGGCTGGGCCCGGCCGAGCGCTATCGCCGCTGGCTCGCGGTTTCGCGCGGCGCGGTGCGTGTCGTCGTCGGCACGCGGGCGGCGATGTTCGCGCCGGTCACCGACCCCGGCCTGTTCGTGGTGTGGGACGACGGCGACGACGTCCACCTCGATCAGCACGCCCCGTACCCGCACGTCCGCGATGTGCTGATGGACCGGGCGCACGCCGCGAAGGGATCCATGCTCGTCGCCGGGTTCGCGCGTACGGCCGAGGCGCAGTTCCTGGTGGAATCCGGCTGGGCGCAACCGGTCGTCGCGGGCCGTTCCGAACTGCGGGCCGCCGCGCCGCGCGTCACGCCGGTCGGCGAGGACTTCGACGTCGCGCGTGATGAAGCGGCGAAGGCGGCACGGCTTCCTTCGGTCGCCTTCGAGGCGGCTCGGCAGTCGCTGGCCGCCGGATTCCCTGTCCTGGTGCAGGTTCCTCGTCGTGGCTACGTGCCAGGGCTCGCGTGCGGCAACTGCCGGACGTCGGCCCACTGCCGTCGTTGCGCGGGCCCGCTTTCCCTGCCCGGCGGCACGATCGACGGCTCGCCGAAACCGCCCGCCTGCCGGTGGTGCGGTGTCCCCGAGACGAACTTCCATTGCACCGCCTGTGGTTCCGTGCGGTTGCGGGCGGTCGTCGTCGGCTCCAAGCGAACCGCGGAGGAACTCGGCCGCGCGTTCTCCGGATTCTCCGTGCGGACGTCGGGTGCGTCGGAGGTTTTGGCTTCGGTGCCCGGAAAACCGGCGCTGGTGGTGTGCACGCCGGGAGCCGAGCCGGTCGCGGAAGGCGGCTACGGCGCCGCGTTGCTGCTGGACGGCTGGGCGCTGCTGGGACGTCAGGATCTGCGCGCGGGGGAGGAGACCCTGCGCCGCTGGATGGCGGCCGCGGCCCTGGTCCGGCCAGGAACCGACGGCGGCCGCGTGTTCGTCGGCGCTGAAGCGGGTCTCGCCGTCGTGCAGGCGCTGGTGCGCTGGGACCCGTCCTGGCACGCGAGCCAGGAGCTTTCCGAACGCCGCGAACTCGGCTTCCCGCCCGCGATGCGGATGGCGAGTATCGAAGGCACCCCGGAAGCGGTCGCCGGGCTGCTCGGCGATCTCGCCCTGCCGGAAACCGGGGAGGTGCTGGGCCCGGTGCCGCTCGGCGAGGTCGACGAGGACGGCAACGCCGAACGCGAACGCGCCCTCGTCCGGGTCGCGCGTCCGGACGGCAAGGCCCTCGCCGCGGCGATCCACGCGGCCGCCGCGCGCCGCGATGCCCGTAAGGCCACCGAACCCATCCGGATCCAGCTCGACCCGCTGGAACTCATCTAGCCCCCGGCAGCCCGCATTTCGTCCTCTACTTGCGGTAGTTCGACGTCGAACCAGCGCAAGTAGAGGACGAAACGCGAGGGGTTTAACGCGGGGTTTAGAGCGTCGTGCCCGGGACGGCGAGGACGTCGGCGCGAGCCGAAGCGTCCGGAGCGGGCGTGGCGGGCTTCGTGGCACTCGGAGCCGGGGTGTCGCCGAGGGCGGCGGTGAGCAGGCTGACGATCTGCGAGGAGATCGCCGCCCGTCGAGCCTCGAAGCCGGCGTCGGTCAGGGCCGCCGGGTCGGCAGGCGTGCCGAGCACGGGCGTGTGCAGGTGCCCGCCCGCGACACCGGCCAGGCCGAGTCCGGTCCGCAACCGGTTGCTGCGATACATGGATTCGTTCGACAGATAATTTCCGCCGCCACCGGAAGCGGCGATCTCACCGGGCTTCGGCGCGTCCGTCCGGCACACCGCGGTCCCGGTCCCCGGCTTCGTGCTGTCCGGCCAGACGCAGAACGCCTGGTTGTACAGAACCTGGTACTCCCCGGCGGGCGCGGCGAGCATTTTTTCGTACGGCAGCGTGGTTTCGATGAACTGGACGTCAGGCTGCGGCCAGCCTCGCGCGGGCGGGACCCCGCCGGCGACGGACTCGTCGAGGTTGTCCGGGAAACCGCCGCGCCAGGCACCGGCCCACCGCTCGATGTCGAACCGGCCGGGGCGGCCCTGGCTGATGGTCATGATCAGTTCCGGGCGGCGGAACCGGTCCGCGAGCGCCTTGCCGTAGGCCGCTTCGACGATGCCGGTGTCGAAGTAGCTCCACACCACCGGGAACGACACCGCCTGCACCAGCGCGGGCCCGGCCGGGGTCTGGACGACCTTGCCGTCCAGGTGCAGCGCGGCCGCGCCGGACGGGTTCGCGATCCGGACGCCCGCGCCGTTGAGCGTGAACGGGTCGAAGCCGCTCACCAGTACCCGGCGCAGCGACGGGCCGAGCGGGAAACGGGAGTCGTCGAGACCGCGGGCACCGAAGTCGAACGTCTTCAGCAGGTTCGCCCGCGCGGTCGCGGAAAGCGGGAACCGCGGCGTCCATTGGCGCAGCGCCTTGCTCATCTGCAGGCGCGCCCAGTACAACGGCCGGTCGTCGGCCGCGTCGATGCTTCCGAGATCCGGACGGCGGCCCTGCGCGCGGTCGACGGCGGTCCGCCACAGCCCGGCACCGGTGATTTCGGCCAGCTTCTCGGCACGCGAGGCGGTTTTCGTCGAGCAGAGGCGGGTCGTGAAGTCCGAGACGAGCTTGTCGAAGCCGGCGAGCCGGACGAGTTCCGGGCCGACGGCGGGGCCACCGGCCGGAAGCGTCGCGGTGAGCCGCCGTTCCTCGACGGTGATCACCGCGGAGCCGTCGAAGCAGTCGCGCGGACTTTCGGCCTGCGCCACACCGGGCGCCACGAAGACGGGGACGGCCGCGAGGAGCGGGAGCAGGATTCTCCATCGCTTGCCTGGGAGCATCATGAACCGCATTCTGCTCGCCGAGATCGTGCCGCACTACCGACCTTCGCAGGGCCGGGCGGGGTCTTGTCCGGGGTGGACAGGCGGGGCAGACTCGCGCCATGGCCGCGCACAGAAGCACTTTGGGACGCCTCACCACAGTCACCGCGATCGCCACCCTCCTCGCCGCCGCCGTGCCGGGCACCGCGGCGGCCGCTCCACCGACGGCCAAGTCGCCGGTCGCCGTCGGCTACCTGGGCGCGGTGTCGAGTATCGACGCGGACGCGACCGCGATCGGCACGAAGATCCTGCGCGAGGGTGGCAACGCCGTCGACGCGGCCGTCGCGACCGCCGCCGCGCTGGGCGTCACCGACCCGTTCTCCGCCGGTTTCGGCGGTGGCGGTTTCTTCGTCTACTACGACGCGCGCACCGGCAAGGTGCACACTCTCGACGGCCGCGAGACCGCGCCGTCCAGCGCGAACGAGAACCTCTTCGTCGAGAACGGCAAGGCGATCCCGTTCGCCGAGGCCGTCACCAGCGGACTCGGCGTCGGCGTCCCCGGTACACCCGCCACCTGGCAGGAGGCCCTGCGTAAGTGGGGGACCAGGTCGCTGGCGAAGTCGGTCAAGCCCGCCGAAGAACTCGCCCGCAGAGGCTTCACCGTCGACCAGACCTTCAGCAACCAGATCACCAACAACGCCGCCCGCTTCGCGGCGTTCCCGTCGACCCGGTCGCTGTACCTGCCCGGCGGAGCGCCGCCCGCGGTCGGTACGACGTTCAAGAACCCGGACCTCGCCGGCACGTATGCGCAACTCGCCGCGAAGGGCACCGACGTGCTCTATCGCGGGCAGATCGGCGCGGACGTGGTGAAGACCGTGCGGACGCCGCCGGTCGATCCCGCCTCGGCGCTGAACGTGCGCCCCGGCGACATGACCGCCGCCGACCTCGCCAAGTACCGCGTCGTCGAGCGGAAGCCGACCAAGACCGAATACCGCGGTCTCGACGTCTACGGGATGCCGGCGCCGTCGTCCGGCGGGCTGACCGTCGGCGAGGCGCTGAACATCCTCGAGAACAAGAAGCTGAGCAAGCTGGAGAAGGCCGACTACCTGCACAACTTCCTCGAGTCGACCCGGTACGCCTTCGCCGACCGCAACCGATGGATCGGCGACCCGGCGTTCGTCGACGTCCCGGCGAAGGAACTGATCAGCCAGAAGTTCGCCGACAGCCGTGCCTGCCTGATCGATCCGGCGCAGGCCGGGGTGAGCCCGGTCGCGCCCGCCGACCCGCGTAACCCGGTGCCGTGTGCCGCCGGGACGAACGCGGCGCCGACGCCGTACGAGGGCGAGAACACCACGCATCTCACGGTCGCCGACAAGTGGGGCAACGTCGTCGCCTACACGCTGACCATCGAGTCGGAGGGCGGCAGTGGCATCGTCGTACCGGGCCGCGGGTTCCTGCTCAACAACGAACTGACCGACTTCTCCTTCACCCCGGTGACGCCGGGCGTGCCCGACCCGAACCTGCCCGGCCCCGGCAAGCGGCCGCGCTCGTCGATGGCGCCGACCATCGTGCTCGACCACGGCAAGCCGCTGCTCGCCGTCGGTTCGCCCGGTGGCGCGTCGATCATCACCACCGTGCTGCAGATCCTGACCGGCCGCATCGACCGCGGCCTGAAGCTGATCGACGCGATCGCCGAACCGCGCGTTTCGCAGCGGAACTCGGCGGCCGCGCAGGTGGAGCAGGCGTTCCTCGACCAGACCGAAGTGCTGCGGATTCTCACGGCCAAGAAGCAGGGCTTCTCGACGGCTCCCGCGGAGATCGGCGCCGCGACCGGCGTCGAGCGGCTGCGGGACGGCCGGTGGCTCGCCGCCGCCGAGCCCACC
This sequence comes from Amycolatopsis sp. lyj-112, assembly GCF_046549055.1. Taxonomy (NCBI): domain Bacteria; kingdom Bacillati; phylum Actinomycetota; class Actinomycetes; order Pseudonocardiales; family Pseudonocardiaceae; genus Amycolatopsis; species Amycolatopsis sp. lyj-112. The sequence goes on from NZ_JAJPWS010000001.1 coordinate 1,129,083, forward strand.
CGGCGGGGCGGTGGCTCCGCGGCCGTCGTGCTGCCCTGGCCGCACCGGTAGCCCCGGCCCGCGTTCAGTCCTCTAGTTGCGCTCCTGGACGCGCTATGAACGACTCGTTACTTGCAGAATTCGCAAGTAACGAGTCGTTCATAGCGCGCGACGGCGCATCAGAGGGACAGCGAGCGCGCCAGGTGAGCAGGGTCCTTCTAGACTGAGCGGCGATGTTCGCCCAGTCAGAGGTACCCGTCCCCATGGTGGAGGTGCGTTGATGCGCCTCGTCTTCGCCGGCACCCCCGAGCCCGCCGTCCCTTCGCTGCGCGCGCTGCTGGCGTCCGAGCGGCATGAGGTCGTCGCGGTCGTCACCCGGCCGGACGCGCAGGCCGGCCGCGGCCGCCGCGTCGTGCGGTCCCCGATCGGCGCGCTGGCCGACGAGCACGGGATCGAGGTGCTGACCCCGCCCAAGGCGAGCGACCCCGCGTTCCTCGCCCGGCTCGCGGAGATCGCGCCCGACGCGTGCCCCGTGGTCGCATACGGGGCGCTGCTGCCCCAAGCCGCGCTGGACATCCCCGAGTACGGCTGGGTCAACCTGCACTTCTCGCTGCTGCCCGCGTGGCGCGGCGCCGCGCCGGTCCAGGCCGCGATCCGCGCCGGTGACGAGATCGCCGGCGCCTCGACGTTCCGGATCGTCAAGGAACTCGACGCGGGCCCGGTCTACGGCGTGCTCACCGAGCAGATCGCCGTCACCGACACCGCCGGGGAACTGCTCGGCAGGCTTTCGGAGTCCGGTGCGAAACTGCTCGTGTCCACGATGGACGGAATCGCCGACGGCACGCTGCGCGCGGTCGAGCAGACCGGTGACGGCGTGAGTTACGCGCCCAAGGTGACCGTCGAGGACGCGCGCGTCTCGTTCGCCGACCCGGGTTCCGCGGTCGACCGGCAGATTCGCGCGGTCAGCCCGGAACCGGGCGCGTGGGCGGAGTTCCGCGGCGAGCGGTTGAAGCTCGGGCCGGTGACGGTCGTCGACGAGCCGGGCCCCCCGCCGGGTGAACTGGTCGTCGAACGCAAGCGGGTCCTGGTCGGCACGGCGTCGAAACCGGTGCGGCTGGGCGAAGTACAGGCGCAGGGCAAGAAGCGGATGGCGGCCACCGATTGGGCGCGCGGTACGAGGATCGAACAAGGAGAGCGCCTGCAGTGAACGAGCGTAGGGAACGTCGGCCGTCGAGGCCGGAGCGAGGCCGCCCGGCCCCGCGTAAAGAAGGGCCCAGCCGCCCGCCAGAGATCGACCCGGCTCGGCAGGTCGCCTTCGACGTCCTGCGCGCGGTCCGGGAAAAGGACGCGTACGCGAACTTGGTGCTGCCCGAGCTGCTGCGCACCCGCCGGATCTCCGGCCGGGACGCGGCGCTGGCCACCGAACTGACCTACGGGACCTGCCGCGCGGTCGGCATGCTGGACGCCGTCATCGAGGCCTGCCTCGTCGACCGCTCGCTGGCCAAGGTGGACGCCATCGTGCTGGACGGGCTGCGGCTCGGCGCGTACCAGCTGCTGCGCACCCGCATCCCCGAGCACGCCGCCGTCGGGTCCACTGTGGACCTCGTCCGCGCCGAAGTCGGTTCCTGGATCGCGGGTTTCGTCAATGCGGTGCTGCGGTCGGTGTCCGAAAAGGACGAAGAGACCTGGCTCAACGAGCTGGCCCCGGACGAGGCCGTCGACCCGATCGGCGCGTACGCGCTGCGGACGGCGCACCCGCGCTGGGTCGCGCGTTCCTTCGCCGAAGCGCTGGGGGACAAGGGAGCCGAGCTGAAGGCGGCGCTCGAGGCCGACGACGAGCGGCCCGAGGTGCACCTGGTCGCCCGTCCCGGTGAGATCAGCGCCGACGAACTGGCCGCCATCACCGGCGGCGACGTCGCCCCGTACTCGCCCTACGGCGTCCGGATGCCCTCGGGCTCCGGCGACCCCGGCGATGTGGAGCCGGTCAAGGAAAAGCTGGCCGCCGTGCAGGACGAGGGCAGCCAGCTGTGCGCCGTCGCCGTCACGAAGGTCCCGCTCACCGGCACCGACGTGCGCTGGCTGGACCTGTGCGCGGGCCCGGGCGGCAAGGCCGCGCTGCTGGGCGCGCTCGCGTCGATCAGCGGTGCCACCGTCGACGCCGTCGAGAAGGCGCCGCACCGCGCCAAGCTGATCGAGAACGTCGTCCGTGGGCTTCCGGTGACCATTCACGTCGCCGACGGCCGCGAAACCGAGCTCGAACCGGGCTACGACCGCATCCTGGTCGACGCGCCGTGCAGTGGCCTCGGCTCGCTGCGGCGGCGGCCGGAGGCGCGCTGGCGCCGTCAGCCCAGTGACATCTCGGACCTGACGAAACTGCAGGGCCAGCTGATCACCGCGGCGCTGGACCTGGTCCGGCCCGGCGGCATCGTCACCTACGTCGTCTGCTCGCCGCACCTGGCCGAGACCGAAGGTGTCGTGGGGGAGACCGCGCGCCGCGCCGGCGCCGAGATCGTCGACGCGCGGGAGTTCTTCCCCGACGTCCCGCAGCTCGGCAAGGGCCCGTACGTCCAGCTGTGGCCGCATCGCCACGGCACCGACGCGATGTTCTGCGCCGTCCTGCGGAAGCCGGAAACCGCCGGGTGAGCAGGGTTCTCGGCCTGATCGCGAGCTCCTGCGGCGGACTGGACACCCGGTTCGCCGCGGAGCTCGCGAAACCGGCCGCGGACCGGGGCTGGGATCTCGCGATCACGCTGACCCCGACAGCGGCCCGCTGGCTGGAGACGACCGGCGGGATCGGTGAACTCGAGGCGTTCACCGATCTGCCGGTCCGCAGCACTTCACGGCTGCCGGGCGAACCCCGGCCCCATCCGGATCCCACGGTGTTCCTGTTCGCTCCGGCGTCCGCGAACTCCGTGGCGAAACTGGCGCTGGGTATCGCCGACAACCAGGCGCTGACCCTGCTCGGCGACGTGCTCGGCACCCCGGGCATCACCATCGTGCTGGGCTACCAGATCCAGGACACGCGGGTGCACCATCCGGCCTGGCAACGCCATCTCGACACGCTCGCGTCGGCGGGCGTCACCACCACGAGGCTCACCATCGACGCGCCGTGGACCTCCGTGCTGAACCTGCTGCCAGCGCCTTAGCGGGAAATCTCACGAGGCGGTGTTGCGAAAGCCTCTTTCGCAACCTTGAACGTTGCGAAAGAGGCTTTCGCAACACCGGCGGCCCTCCGGCGTACTTACCCCTCAATAAGTATCCACGATGGCTGCGCCGGTCACGAGGCGCAGAACCCCGTGTCGACGGCGGTGAAGAGATCCTTCGACGCCTTGCCCGGCAACGGATCCTGGTTCAGCACGACGTTCACCTGCTTGCCGTGCGGGATCGCTCCGGACAGGGTGGTGAAGCCGGGGACGCTCCCGCGGTGGCCCCAGAACGTCCCGCCGCACGACAACGGGACCGACACGATCCCGAGGCCGTACTCCGCGCCCGGAACGCCCAGGTTCACGGGCATGGTCCGCTGCATCTCCGCCTGCTGTGGCCGATGCAGGAGCCTGCCGCCGGTGAGCGCGGCGAAGAAGCGGTTCAGGTCTTCACCGGTCGAAACGAGGCCGCCGGAGGTCCAGGCGGCCGAAGGGTCGAGTTCGGTGAAGTCGACAAGGCCGGTGTCGCGGGGTGTGTAGCCCCTGGCGTGCGGGTGCGGCAGTCGTTCGTCATCCCGTGGAGGCAGGTAGGTGTCGCGCAGGCCCAGCGGTTTCACGATCCTGGCGTCGATCTCGTCGGAGACCGAGCGTCGGGTCAGCTTCTCGATGAGCATGCCCGCGACGATGTAGTTCGTGTTGGAGTACGACCAGCCCTTGCCGGGATCGAACAACGGCCCCTGCGCGAGGGCGATCGCCATCAGCTCTTCGGGTTCGGCGCCGCGATGCCGCCACTCGTCGATGTCGATGTCGCGGGAGAAGTCGTGGAGCCCGCTGGTGTGCTGGAGCAGCTGCCGGACGGTGATCTGGGTGCCGTCGTTGCCGTTCCCGCGCACCAGGCCGGGCAGATACCGGTCGATCGGCGTGTCCAGCCGCACCTTTCCGTCGGCGACCAGTTGCAGGACGACGACGGCGACGAAGGTCTTGGTGACACTGCCTGCCCGGAACTTCGAGCCGCGCGGGAACGGCGTCCTCGTCTCGATGTTCCCGACGCCTTCACGCTCCGACCACGTCCGCCCGGACGCGCTCGTCACGGTCGCCTGCGCGCCGGGGACTCCGTCCTGTACCAGCGTCTTCAGTGCCTTGTCGACCTCGTCGCCCGGCTTGGTCACGGCGAGTGCCGGTGCGGCGGTGGTGGCCGCGAGCAACGCGACCAGCGAACCGACAGCGACGATTTTCCTGCCTGGCAAGGTTTTTCGCATGAAGCCAAGTTAGGTAAACCGGAACCGCGCGACCATGAGGCAGGCCCCCACCCCTCAACGGGGGCCTGCCCCACCCCCTAACGCAGGCGCAGCGCGCGCTTCAGGGTGCCGAACAGGTCGGTCTGGTCGGTCAGGCCGACGATGTTCGCCGCCTGCGGCCCGTAGCCCGCGACGCGGATCTGCGTGCCGGTGTGCTCCTGCGACGAGCCGGGCATCCCGGTGCCGTAGTTGATGGTCATGTTCGCGCCCTCGTTGGTGATGAGGGTGGCGGTCTGGCCCGGACTGACCGCGCCGTTGCCGACGATCTGGCTGGTGTGGCCGTGGTCGCCGGTGACGATCACCAGGGTGTCGGGGTTGCTGCGAGCGAACGCGAGACCGGCCGCGACGGCCTGGTCGAAGTCGATCGTCTCCCCGATCTGGCCGCACGGGTCCGCGGCGTGGTCCTGCTTGTCGATGCTCGCGCCCTCGACCTGGAGGAAGAAACCCTTGTCCTTGCGGCGGTCGTCGAGCAGCGAGATCGCCTTGCGGGTCTGGTCGGCCAGCTTCGGCTGCGTCTTCGGCAGCGCCGGGTTCGGCGTGCAGCGGGCCGGCGGCGTGCCGCCCTGCTTCGCGGCGGGCCCGGTCCAGTTGACCGGCAGGTTGCCCGAGGCGAACAGGCCCAGCAACGGCTTGCCCGGCTTGGCCGCGGCGAGGTCGGCCGCGGTGCTCACCACCTGGTAGCCCGCCGACTTCGCCTGGTCCAGCACGGTCTTGCCGGCGAACTTCCCGGCCTTCACGGCCTGGTCGAAGTACTTCGCGCCGCCGCCGAGCAGGACGTCCGGCTTGGTCTGGACCAGCTGCTCGGAGATGGAGCCCGCGCCGCCGTTCTCCTTCGCGTTGACCGCACACTTGGCGCTGGTTTCGTTGGGGCCCTTGCAATCGCGGCCGACGACGTGGGAACCGAGCACGGCGGGCGTCGCGTCCTGGATCTCGGACGTGGTGACGTCACCGGTGCGCAGTCCCGACCGCTGGGCGATTTCGAGGATCGACGGGACGGCGTTGCCGTACGCGTCCACGGAAATCGCGCCGTTGTAGGTCTTCACGCCGGTGGCCCATCCGGTGCCGGAGGCGGCCGAGTCGGTCACGTAGTCGGGCTTGGCGGGATTGTTCCGCTCGACCGCGTACGTCGTGTAGTCACCGGTGAGCGGCAAGCCGTCCATCGCCAGCCGTCCGGCCGCGCCGCGCTCGTAGTTGCGCGCCGAGGTGATCTCGGACTGGCCCATGCCGTCGCCGATGAACAGGATGACGTTGCGGGCGTTGCCGCCCTTGATCGCGGCGCGCACGTCCTGGGTGCGGTCGCCGGACGCGGCCGCGAGGCGGGCGTCGTCACCGGCGGCGAGCGCCGCGGGGGCCAGCGCGAGCAGCGCGGCGCCGAAGGCCCCGCCCGCCAGCCACCTGCGCCGTCCTGTGAACAGCGAAGCCATCGAATCTCCTTGGGATTGCTGGGGATCAGAGCAGTCCCATTAGTCACCGCGCATGTGTGCGGCGGGAGATCTCCGGATGAACGGCCGAAGAACAGCGGCGGTCCGCTAGCGCAGGCTGTGCCCCGGCGAGACGATCCCGGTCTCGTAGGCGAACACCACGGCCTGGCTGCGGTTGGCCGCGCCCAGTTTCCCGAAGATGTTGCCCACGTGGGTTTTGACTGTTTCCAGGCTGATGACCAGATCGGCTGCTATGTCCACATTGGACATCCCGGTGGCGATCAGCCGGAGCACCTCGGTCTCCCGTTTGGTCAGCGAGGCGGGCCGCGGCGCGAGCCCCGACTCCGCCGGGCGCGCTGCCACCATCCGCCGGATCGCGTCGGGGAACAGCAGCGTCTCTCCGGCGGCGATGGTGCGGATCGCGTGCGCGAACTCCTCCTTGCGCGCCCGCTTGAGCAGGAACCCGCTCGCCCCGGCGAGCAGCGCGTCGTACACGTAGTCGTCGTTGTCGAACGTGGTGATCACGAGGACCTTCGGCGGTTCGGGCACTTCGGCCAGCACCCGCCGGGTCGCCTCGATCCCGTCCACGCCGGGCATCCGCACGTCCATCAGGACCACCGCGGGATTCGTCCGCCGCACCAGGTCCACCACTTCGCCGCCGTTACCCGCCTCGCCGACCACGGTCAGGTCGGGCTGGTTGTCCAGCAGCGAACGCAGCCCGGCGCGCAGCAGTGGTTCGTCGTCGACGATCAGGACCCGCAGTGTCATGAGCGCGACCGTAGCGGGATCGTCGTCACCAGCCGCCACAGCGGTTCCCCGTCGACGGCCGGGCCCGCGATGAGCTCGCCGCGCAGCGCCTCGACGCGTTCGGTCAGCCCAGGCAATCCGTTGCCACCACGATCCGACGTGGCGGCCATCTCCCTGAGCGGGTTCACGATCTCGATCCGCAGCGCGTCCGCCAGCACCGCGACCCGCACCGTCACCGGGCCGGGGTGGGCGTGCCGCAACGCGTTCGTCAGTCCTTCTTGGACGATCCGGTACGCCTCCCGCGAAAGGGTCGCGGGCAGTTCGGCGGCGGGCCCGGTCAGCTCGTAGTCGATCACCGCGCCACCGGAACGCGCCCGCTCGGCCAGCGTCGCGGCCTCGATGAGCCGTCGTTCGGGTTCGCGGGACGACTTGTCCTCGCGCAGCAGGCCGAGCACGTGGTCGAGGTCTTCGAGCGCCGCCCGGGACGATTCCTCGATGGTGCCCAGTGCCTTGCGCACGAGTTGCGGTTCGGAATCGACCAGTTCGGCGGCCGCGGCGGCCTGGATGGTCGACGTCGTCAGCGTGTGCCCGATGGAGTCGTGCAGTTCGCGTGCCAGCCGGTTGCGCTGCTCGAAGTGGTTCGCCCGGACCTCGGCCGCGGCGACCCGTTCGGCGGCGGACGGCCCCAGCAGCGCCACCGCGCTGTACTGGAAGAGCTTGGTGAAACCGGAGAGGACGTACGCGATCACCACGAGCGTGAAGAACCCGATCGGCAGCGTCCACGCTCCGGCGACGCCGGGCTCGATCGTCACCTCCTCGCCGAAGATCGCGATGGGACTGCCGCCGCCTCCCGCCCACACCAGGGTCAACACGAAGCCGAGGAACAGGAAGCAGCCAAGGCCGAACAGCACCCAGCCGAGCACGGTGTGCACGAGCAGCCAGCCCGCCGAGCGCCCGCGCTCCGCCCAGGCGACCTTCGTGTTCGGCAGGGGCTGGGCGATCCGCGTCCCCAGCATCTGGTTGGAGATCCAGATGCCGACCCGCCGCATCGGCCCCGGCAGCCCGGCGAGTGCGACCAGCACCCCCATCGCGAGCATGCCGTAGACCATCTTCACCCTCACATCGCCCGGGATGAGGATGGCGGGGATGAGCGCGATCGGGAACGGGATCGCCGTGATCGCCATGCCGAGGAGTCCGAATGGCACGCTCCGATAGCTGCCGATCCGCACCAAGGGTTTCAAGGGATTGATCATGACGGGAACGCTATTCGCACCGGGTATGCGCGCACCTCCCACTCCGGTGCCATTTCGCGTCATCCTCAAGACCACCGACGCCGGTCACAGCCGGTTAGCGGGCGTTAGCGGTGTCCTCCTACACTCGGGCGCGTGGCTCACCGACCTTTGATCGCACCCAGCATCCTGTCCGCGGACTTCGCCCGGCTCGGCGAAGAGATCCGCGCCGTCGCGGGGGAGGGGGAAACCCGCGCGGACTGGGTCCACGTCGACGTCATGGACGCGCACTTCGTCCCGAACCTGACCTTGGGCCTGCCCGTGGTGCAGTCGCTGATCAAGGCCACCGACGTCCCGATCGACTGCCACCTGATGATCGAGAACCCCGACAAGTGGGCCATCGGGTACGCCGAGGCGGGCGCCTACAACGTCACCGTGCACGTCGAGGCCGCGCACGACCCGATCGCGCTGGCGAAGAACCTCCGCGCCGCCGGGGCGAAGGCCGGTCTGTCGATCAAGCCGAACACGCCGATCGAGGATCACCTCGACACCCTCAAGCACTACGACACGCTGCTGGTGATGTCGGTCGAGCCCGGTTTCGGCGGCCAGTCGTTCATCACCGACGTCCTGGAGAAGGTCCGCACCGCGCGACGCCTGGTCGACACCGGGCATCTCAAGCTCGTCGTCGAGATCGACGGCGGGATCAACGCCGACACGATCGAGCAGGCCGCCGAAGCCGGAGTGGACTGTTTCGTCGCCGGTTCCGCCGTCTACGGCGCCGAAGACCCTGGTAAGGCGGTCGCCGCGCTGCGCGAGCAGGCGGCCCGCGTCCGCGGCTGATCCCAGCCCCTGACCCGGCGTCGGGTCAGGAGAAGGAATCGGCCCTCGTGGGTGTTGGATGAGGGGAGCACCGTTTTCCAGCGGCGGTGCGACCAGGAGGAGGGCAGCAGGAGTGTTCACCGGCATTGTCGAGGAACTCGGCGAAGTCACCGCGGTCGAGCAGGTCCCGAACGCCGCGCGGCTGACCGTGCGGGGGCCGCTGGTGACCAGCGACGCCGGTCACGGCGACTCCATCGCGGTGAGTGGCGTGTGCCTCACCGTGGTCGCGGTGGCGGGTGGCGAGTTTACCGTCGACGTCGTGCACGAAACCCTGCAGCGCTCCAGCCTCGCGAAGGTGAACGTCGGCGACGTCGTGAACCTGGAACGCGCGACGCCGGCGGGCGGCAGGCTCGGCGGGCACATCATGCAGGGCCACGTGGACGGCACCGGCGTCTTCCTCAAGCGGGACGAACAGGGTCTGACCTCGTTCGCCCTGCCGGGAAGACTGTCACGGTACGTGGTCGAAAAGGGGTCGATCGCGGTCGACGGCATCTCCCTCACGGTCGCTTCGGTGACCGACGAGGAGTTCGCCGTGGCGCTGATCCCGACCACTCTCGAAGTGACCACCCTCGGCCGGAATCAGCCGGGTGACCTGGTGAATCTCGAGGTCGACGTGGTCGCCAAGTACGTCGAGAAGCTGGCCATGCCGCACCTGCGTCCGCAGGGGGACAATGGTGGCGGCGGCACGGAGGAGCGGGCGTGACTGAAACGAGTGCGATTCCGGGGTCGGCGGATCTGACCCCCTGTGGAAGCGGGGTGGCCGTGAACACCGACGCCATCGAGGCGGCGATCGCCGACATCAAGGCGGGCCGCCCCGTCGTCGTGGTCGACGACGAGGACCGGGAGAACGAAGGCGACCTGATCTTCGCGGCGGAGAAGACCACGCCGGAACTGATGGCCTTCATGGTCCGCTACACCTCGGGTTACGTCTGCGTGGCGCTGACCGAAGCCGAGGCGGACCGGCTGAATCTTCCGCCGATGTACCACACGAACCAGGATCAGCGCGGCACCGCGTACAGCGTCACGGTCGACGCCGCCGAGGGGATCACCACCGGTATCTCCGCGGCCGACCGGTCGCACACCATCCGGCTGCTCGCCGACCCGGCGTCCCAGGCGTCGGACTTCCGGCGCCCGGGCCACGTGGTCCCGCTGCGTGCCAAGCAGGGCGGCGTCCTGCGGCGTCCCGGGCACACCGAAGCCTCCGTCGACCTGGCCCGCCTGGCCGGGCTTTCGCCGTCCGGCGTGCTCTGCGAGATCGTGTCGCAGAAGGACGAGGGCGACATGGCCCGCCGCGACGAGCTCGAGGTCTTCGCCGCGGACCACGACCTCAAGATGATCACCATCGCCGATCTGATCGCCTACCGGCGCCGGACCGAGAAGCAGGTCGAGCGGGTCGCCGAGGCGCGTATCCCGCTGACAGCCGGTACCTTCCGCGCCGTCGGTTACGACAGCCTGCTCGACGGCATCGAGCACATCGCCTTCGTCTACGGCGAGATCGGCGACGGCGACGACATCCTGGTCCGCGTGCACTCCGAGTGCCTCACCGGCGACGTCTTCGGCTCCCTGCGCTGCGATTGCGGCCCGCAGCTCGAAGCCGCCTTGGAAGCGGTGGCCAAGGAAGGCCGGGGCGTGGTGCTCTACATCCGCGGCCACGAGGGCCGGGGCATCGGGCTGCTGCACAAACTGCAGGCCTACCAGCTGCAGGACGCCGGCGCGGACACCGTCGACGCGAACCTGCAGCTCGGCGTCCCCGCCGACGCGCGGGACTACGGCACCGGCGCGCAGATCCTGTGCGACCTCGGGGTCCGCTCGATGCGGCTGCTGACGAACAACCCGGCCAAGCGCGTCGGCCTCGAGGGCTACGGCCTGCGGGTCACCGGCCGCGTCTCGCTGCCGATCTCGCCGAACCCGGAGAACCTGCGTTACCTCAAGACCAAGCGGGACCGGATGGGGCACGACCTGTCCCAGCTGGAACATTTCGACCAGGTCGGCGCCGAGGTCGACCAGGGCAACGGAGGTGGCTCGCGGTGAGCGGCGAAGGCCGTCCGGACGTCGAACTCGACCTGTCCGACTGTAAGAACATCCGGCTCGGGATCGTGGCCACACGCTGGCACACGAAGATCACGACCGCCCTGCTGGAGCGCGCCCTGGCCGCGGTCAAGGCGGCCGAGCTCGAAGAGGAGCCGACGATCGTGCGCGTCGCGGGCGCCGTCGAACTGCCGGTCGCCGCGCAGGCACTGGCCCGCACCCACGACGCCGTCGTCGCGCTGGGCGTGGTCGTCCGGGGCGGCACGCCGCATTTCGAGTACGTCTGCGACGCGGTCACCGCGGGCCTGACCAGGGTGGCGCTCGACGAGAGCACCCCGGTCGGCAACGGCGTGCTCACCTGCGACACCGAACAACAGGCCCTCGACCGCTCCGGCCTGCCGGGCTCTATCGAGGACAAGGGCTACGAAGCGACGATCGCGGCGCTGGACGCCGCGCACGCGCTGCGGAACCTGCGCCAGCCGTGGACCGAGCGGGGCTTCGTGTGAGCGTCGAGGCGGATGTGATGACAGAAACCGAGGTCGTGGTGGTGCGGCCGCGCCGCGCGCTGGTGATGTGCTCGGTGCTGGCGGTGATCCTGCTGGCGACGTTCGTGGTCGTCGCGGTGCTGCTGCGCGGCTCGGACACCGGCGTGATCTTCCAGCCGTCCGACCAGGCGGCGATGATCGGGATCGGCGTGCTGCTCGCGGCGGGCACGATGCTGTTCGCGCTGGCGCGCGTGAAGGCCGACGCCGACGGCATCGAGGTCCGGAACGTGCTGCTGACCAAGCGATTCGCGTGGAGCGAGGTGCTTTCGGTGAGCTTCCCGGACGGTGCCTCGTGGGCACGGCTCGAGCTGCCGGACGACGAGTACTACTCGGTCATGGCCGTCCAGGCGGTGGACCGGGAACGAGCGGTGGACGCGGTGCGGGCGCTGCGGCGGCTGCACAAAGCGGCCTGGAACGGCTGACGCCCTTCGCGCTCTCTGGCGACTCCCGCGTGCTATGAACGGCCCGTTACTTGCAAATTTTGCAAGTAACGGGCCGTTCATAGCGTTCGTTCGGCAGACCACTCAAAGCTCGAAATCCACCACGATCGGCGCGTGGTCCGAGGAACCCTTGCCCTTCCGCGCCTCACGGTCCACATAGGAATCCGTGACCGCCCCCGCCACCTTCGTGTCGGCGTAGACGAGGTCGATCCGCATTCCCTTGTTGTTCGGGAAGTTCCCGGCCCGGTAGTCCCAGTAGGTGAACGGGTGGTCGTACTTCAGCGGCCGCGGGAACACGTCGGACAGGCCGAGGTCACGCAGCGCCGCGAGCGCCTTCCGCTCGGGCTCGGTCACGTGCGTCGACTCGGTGAAGACGCCGATGTCCCAGACGTCCACGTCGGCGGGCGCGATGTTGAAGTCGCCGAGCACCGCGAACGGCAGTCCCCGCGTCAGCTCCTCGCGCACGGTCGCTTCGAGCGCCGAGAGCCAGTTGAGTTTGTAGGTGTAGTGCGGGTTGTCGAGTTCGCGCCCGTTCGGCACGTACACCGACCACAGCCGCACCCCGCCGCAGGTCGCGCCGATGGCCCGCGCGTCGTTCTTCTCTTCGAAGGTGGGCTCGCCGGTCAGCCCGCGCGTCACGTCCTCCAGCCCCACCCGCGAAACGACGGCGACGCCGTTCCAGCGCCCGCTGCCGTACGCCGCCGTCTCGTAACCCAGTTCCCGCACGGCGTCGAAGGGGAACGCGTCCGTGCCGCATTTGAGTTCCTGCAGGCACAGCACGTCCGGCTGCACCGACCCGAGCCAGTCCAGCACTCTCGGCAGCCGGGGCCCGATCGAGTTCACGTTCCAGGTCGCGATCCGCATGCCCGCGAGAATCCCACACCGCACCGACAACAATGGCTCCCGGATGCCATGAACGGCCCGTTACTTGCAAAATTCGCAAGTAACGGGCCGTTCATGGCACGCGCCGGGAGTGGAGGTCAGACCCCGGTGGTCGAGCGGATCCAGGAGCGGCTGGACGCGACGCTCCCGTAGTTGTTGGTGCCGCGGGTGTTCGAGCCGCTCTGGTTCTGCACGGTCGAAGCGACACCGACCTGGACGCCGTTGGAGACCTGGGGGCCGCCCGAGTCGCCCTTCCACGCCGAACCGTTGATGCCGACGCTCTGGATGGCCGGGCCGCCGTAGGCGTCGGACGAGCTGCCGGACACGCGGACGTTGGCCACCTTCAGCGCCGAGGCGGGCGGGCCGGTCGGGGTCTCACGGCCCCAGCCGTAGAGCTGGTTGGTGGACCCGACCGACGGGTTCGCGCTGGCCAGGCCGATCGGCGTGACACCGGCGTCGGAGACCAGGTGCAGCAGCGAGACGTCGGCGCCGGTCGGCGAGGACACCTTGCGGTCGACGGCGATCACGCGGCCGCCCTGCAGCGCGTTGCTGCCGACGCGGACCCGCATACCGGTGCCGTCCGAGTCGAGGCAGTGCTTGGCGGTCAGCACCCAGCGCTGGGCGATGACACTGCCGGAGCAGTTGAACCCGTCCCACTGACGGCCGGGGGTGTTGACGTAGACCTGGGCGCCCCAGCTGACGGTGGGGGCGGTGCCGCCGCCCACGATGTTGGGCTGGACCCCGGTGGGGGTGCCCGCGGAGGCGACCGCGCCGGCGGTCAGGGTGAGTGCGGCGGCGGCGAGGGACGCGGCGCCCAAAGTACGAAGACGGCTCACGGTGCAGGAGTCCTTTCGAGCGTCATGAGGACGAAGAACCGAGTGAAAAGGAACTGGGACGGAAAGTAATCACCCATTCACCCGCTAGGAACCAACGAACGTCTGGTCCGGTCGAATACCCGACTTAGGTCGGTATACGTTGCGAAATGCGGACCGCATCGTGGGAATGGCCACTCGATGGGTTGACCGGACCCTGGCTTAGGACGGGGCCTCGTAAGACTGTCGGTGGGGCCCCATAGGCTTGACGACGTGGCTGACCCGACCACCTACCGTCCCTCGCCGGGGAGCATCCCGGACGCACCTGGCGTGTACAAATTTCGCGACGCCACGAAGCGGGTCATCTACGTCGGCAAGGCGAAAAGCCTCCGAAGCAGGCTGAACTCCTACTTCGCCGACCTCACGGGCCTGCACCCGCGCACGCGCCAGATGGTGACGACGGCGGCGAGCGTCGAGTGGACCGTGGTGAGCACCGAGGTCGAGGCGCTCCAGCTCGAGTACAACTGGATCAAGGAGTTCGACCCGCGGTTCAACGTCCGCTACCGCGACGACAAGAGCTACCCGGTCCTCGCCGTCACCATGAACGAGGAGTTCCCGCGCCTGCACGTCTACCGCGGCGCGGCCAAGAAGGGCGTCCGGTACTTCGGGCCGTACGCGCACGCTTGGGCCATCCGCGAGACGCTCGACCTGCTGCTGCGCGTCTTCCCCGCGCGCACCTGCTCGGCCGGGGTCTTCAAACGGCACGGCCAGATCGGCAGGCCGTGCCTGCTGGGCTACATCGGCAAGTGCTCCGCGCCGTGTGTCGGCAAGGTGTCCGCGGATGAGCACCGGGATATCGTCGAAGACTTCTGTGATTTTCTTGCCGGTCGCACCGACGCGCTGATCCGCCGCCTGGAACAGGAAATGGCGGCCGCGTCCGAAGAGCTGGAGTTCGAACGCGCGGCCCGGCTGCGTGACGACCTCGGCGCGCTGCGGCGCGCGATGGAGAAGCAGGCGGTCGTGCTCGGCGACGGCACGGACGCCGATGTCGTCGCCTTCGCCCACGATGAACTCGAGGCCGCGGTCCAGGTCTTCCACGTGCGCGGCGGCCGGGTCCGCGGGCAGCGCGGCTGGGTGATCGACAAGGCCGAGGAGATGGACGTCAAGGACCTCGTCGACCACTTCCTCACGCAGTTCTACGGCGAACAGGCCGATCGGGCCGACGATCACGACGGCGTACCGCCCGTGCCGCGCGAGGTGCTCGTCCCCGAACTGCCCGCCGACGCCGAAGCGCTGGGCGAATGGCTTTCCGGGCTGCGCGGTTCGAGGGTGAGCCTCCGGGTGCCGCAGCGCGGGGACAAGCGCGCGCTGGCGGCGACCGTGGAGCGCAACGCGGGGGAGGCGTTCACGCAGCACAAGCTGCGCCGGGCCGGCGACCTCACCGCGCGGTCGGCCGCGCTCGCGGAACTGCAGGACTACCTGGCACTGGAAACCCCGCCGCTGCGCATCGAATGCGTCGACATCAGCCATATCCAGGGCAGTGACGTGGTGGCGTCGCTCGTGGTGTTCGAGGACGGGATCCCGCGCAAGTCCGAGTACCGGCGCTTCGCGCTGCGCGAGGCCGCGGAGGAAGGCGACGTCGCGTCGATCGCCGAGGTCGTCCGCCGCCGTTTTTCCCGCTATCTCAAGGAAACCGCCGAGGACGCGCCGGTCGATCCGGACCGGCCGGGTATCGACCCGGAGACCGGCCGGCCGCGTAAGTTCGCCTACGCGCCGAACCTGCTCGTCGTCGACGGCGCGGGCCCGCAGGCCACCGCCGCCGCGGACGTGCTCTCCGAACTCGGCATCACCGATCTGGCCGTGGTCGGGCTGGCGAAGCGGCTGGAAGAGGTGTGGCTGCCCGGCGATCCCGATCCAGTGATCCTGCCGCGCACCTCCGACGCGCTGTATCTGCTGCAGCGGCTGCGTGACGAGGCACATCGCTTCGCCATCAGGTACCACCGGGAGAAGCGGTCCAAGCGGATGCAGGTGTCCGCATTGGACGGTGTGCCGGGACTGGGGCAAGCTCGCCGTACCGCGCTGATCAAGCATTTCGGCTCGGTGAAGAAACTCCGTGATGCACGGATCGAGGAGATCGAGGCGGTGCCCGGCTTCGGCAGGCGCACCGCGGAAGCGGTCGTCGCGGCGCTCGCAGGGGAGCCCGTGGGGACAGGGGAGTCCGGTATTACGTGATGATCGGGGAAAGGACCATCGTGAGTGCGCAAGAAGAAGGCCGCGGTTCCGGAATGGAGGTTGCGGTCGTTTCAGGATTGTCCGGGGCCGGCCGCAGTACCGCGGCGAAATGCCTGGAGGACCTGGGCTGGTTCGTGGTGGACAACCTGCCGCCCGAGCTGATCGCCACCATGGTCGAGCTCGGCGCGCAGGCGCGGGGCGCGATCACCAAGGTCGCCGTGGTGATGGACGTGCGTTCGCGTGCCTTCACCGACGACCTGGCGTCGGTCATCAAGGACCTCGATGCCCGCGGCTACAAGCCGCGTGTGCTGTTCCTGCAGGCGACCGACGCGGTGCTGGTGCGCCGGTTCGAAGCCGTCCGCCGCGGGCACCCGATGCAGGGTGACGGGAGGCTCGCCGACGGCATCACCGCCGAGCGCGCGCTCCTGGAGCCGCTGCGGGACGAGGCCGACCTAGTGCTCGACACGTCGTCGCTTTCGGTGCACGACCTGCGGGCGAAGATCGAGGACGCCTTCGGTTCCGAGTCCAGTACGCAGACCCGGGTCACCGTGCTCTCGTTCGGCTACAAGTACGGCCTCCCGATGGACGCGGACCTGGTGATGGACGTCCGGTTCCTGCCGAACCCGTTCTGGATCCCGGAACTGCGCGACCACACCGGTCTCGAAGGCGAGGTCCGCAACTACGTGCTCAGCCAGGAAGGCGCCGACGAGTTCCTCGACCGGTACCACCAGCTGCTGCGCCTGATCGGCGCCGGCTACAAGCGCGAGGGCAAGCGGTACCTGACGCTGGCCGTCGGCTGCACCGGCGGAAAGCACCGCAGCGTCGCCATTTCCGAGGAACTCGCCCAGCGTCTGTCCAATGAGGACGGCATGGCCGTGAAGGTGGTGCACCGCGACCTTGGCCGCGAGTAGCGACCTGCGCGCGGTGGCACTGGGTGGCGGGCACGGCCTGCACGCCACCCTCACCGCGTTGCGCCGGGTGACCTCGCAGGTCACCGCCGTGGTCACCGTCGCGGACGACGGAGGCTCGTCCGGCAGGCTGCGCCGCGAACTGGGGCTGCTGCCGCCGGGCGATCTGCGGCAGGCCTTCGCCGCGTTCGCCGCCGAAGACGGCGGGACCCTGTGGGCGGAGGTGTTCCAGCACCGCTTCGGCGGCGACGGCGCGCTCGCCGGGCACGCTGTCGGGAACCTGTTGCTGGCCGGCTTGTTCGAGGTGCTGGGTGACCCGGTCGCCGCGCTCGACGAGGCGAGCAGGCTCATGGGCATTTCCGGCCGTGTCCTGCCGATGTCACCCGAACCGTTGGAAATCCAGGGTGAGGTCTCGGGACTGGACGTCGAGAATCCCTCGGCGTTGCGGCGGATCCGCGGTCAGGTCGCGGTGGCGACCACGCCCGGCCAGGTGCACCGGATCAGCCTGCACCCGACCGGTCAGGCGGACCGGCCGCCGCGAGGCTGCGTCGAAGCGGTCGACGCGGTGCTCGGCGCGGACGCCGTGTTCCTCGGGCCCGGGTCGTGGTTCACCAGCGTGCTCCCGCATCTGCTGGTGCCGGACCTGCACGACGCGTTGCTCCGAACGAACGCCACGAAAGTGGTCATTCTCAATCTGATCCCCCAGCCGGGGGAGACCGCGGGGTTCTCCCCGGAGAAGCATTTGGACGTACTCTTCGAACACGCCCCGGAGTTGCGGGTGGACGCGGTCATCGCCGACGGCGACTCGGTCCCCTCACCTGCCCGGTTGCGTGACGCGGCCGGGAGACTCGGCGCCCGGGCGTTGCTGGGGGCGGTGGCTGACCCGGTCGTGACGGGGCGGCATGATCCTGATGCGCTCGCGGGCTGTATGCGGGACGCTCTCGGTCTCACCGGGGGAGGAGCTGAAGGTATGGAGGGGCAGCGATGGCGATGACCGCCGCCGTGAAGGACGAGCTGAGCCGGCTTGAGATCACCAAGATCGGCCCGCGCCGCGCGGAGGTCGCGTCGATGCTGCGATTCGCGGGCGGGCTGCATATCGTGGCGGGCCGCGTCGTGGTGGAGGCCGAACTGGACACCGGTTCGGTGGCCCGGCGGCTGCGTAAGGAGATCCACGAACTGTACGGACACCAGTCCGACGTCCACGTCATCTCTTCCAGCGGGTTGCGCAAGGGCACGCGGTACGTCGTACGGGTGGTCAAGGACGGTGAGGGCCTCGCCCGGCAGACCGGCCTGATCGACCAGCGCGGCCGCCCGGTACGCGGGCTGCCCGCCGCCGTCGTCTCCGGCGGCGTCGCCGACGCGGAAGCCGCCTGGCGCGGCGCGTTCCTGGCCCACGGTTCGCTCACCGAACCCGGCCGCTCGTCGTCACTCGAAGTCACCTGCCCCGGCCCGGAGGCCGCGCTGGCGCTCGTCGGCGCCGCCCGGCGGATGGGCATCCAGGCCAAGTCACGCGAGGTCCGCGGCGCGGACCGCGTCGTGGTGCGCGACGGTGACGCCATCGGCGCCCTGCTGACCCGCCTCGGCGCGCACACCAGCGTGCTCGCGTGGGAAGAGCGGCGGATGCGCCGCGAGGTGCGCGCCACCGCGAACCGGCTCGCGAACTTCGACGACGCGAACCTGCGCCGCTCGGCCCGCGCGGCCGTCGCGGCGGCGGCCCGGGTCGAGCGAGCACTGGACATCCTCGGCGACTCCGCCCCGGATCACCTGCTCGCCGCGGGCAGGCTGCGGCTGTCGAACCGGCAGGCCTCGCTCGAAGAACTGGGCCAGCTGTCCGACCCGCAGATGACCAAGGACGCCGTCGCCGGCCGGATCCGCCGCCTGCTCGCCATGGCCGACAAGAAGGCGAAGGAACAGGGCATCCCGGACACGGAATCCGCTGTGACGCCCGAAATGCTGGAAGAAGACGAGGCTTAGCGGCTCACCGACCCGCGTTTAGTCCTCTACTTGCGTTCGTTGCGTGCGCAAGCATCAGGATGCGCGTGAGGGCCACACTCAGAGTCCCTGAGGGTGGCCCTCACGCGCATCGCGATCTGGCACCTGCTCGCCGAAGACCGTGCAAGTGGCCGGGTCGCCCTCAAGCGCGGCGGTGGCCAGCAGGACGGCGCCCGCGGTCCATGTGGTGCGCTCGTCCGGCCAGAACTCCTGGTCCGAAAACTGGTATCCCGTCCAGTACGAGCCGTCGTCGTGCCGCAACCGCGTGACGCAGTCGAGGAGTTCGGCGGCACGGGTGCGGTCACCGCGAGCGGCGAGGGTGAGAGCGAGTTCGGCCGTCTCCCCACCGGTCGCCCACGGCTCATGGTCGACGCAGCGCACCCCGAGCCCCGGTTCGACGAACCGGTCCCAGCCGCCGGCGATCCGTTCCGCGGCGACGGATCCGGTCACGACGGAACCCAGGATCGGGTAGTACCAGTCCATCGCGTGCGGTTTCACCGCGAACAGGTCCGGTTCGCCGACAAGGGCAGTGCGAAGACTTCGTGCCGAGGACTCCCAGTGCGGACGCTCCTGACTCAGCTCCGACGCTAGGGCGCTCGCCTGGGTCAGGGCGTGGTGGATGCTGCTGCACCCGGCGATCAGGCGGACTCCGGGATCGGTTCGCCAGGGGATGGCACCGGACGGCTGCTGCCGTCGCACGACTGCGTCCAGGGCGCGATCCACAGTGGGCCACAAGCGTTCCACGAACGAGTGGTCTCCGCTCAGCAGGAAATGATGCCGTACCCCGACGGCCGCATAGGCCGTGAAATTCGTGTCCATAGTGGACAGACTGATTTCGTCGCCGCGGTACTCGGCCGCCCAGGAGCCGTCAGGACGCTGGTTCCGCGCGAGCCAGCCGTACGCGGCCTCGGCTTCCGCGTGCAGCCCCGCGACGTCCAGACCCATGGCGGCTTCGATGTGGTTCCAAGGATCGAGGTGACCGCCCGTCTGCCAGGGGATCCCGCCATCCGGTCGTTGGACGGCCGCGATCGTGGCGGCGGTGGCCTTCACGGTTTGCGGGCGTAGACGACGAGGCTCTTGCCGAGCAACGGATTCAGCACGCGTTCGGCGAATCTGACCGGGCGAGGACTCCGCATGATGTCCCACACCAGGAACCGGTGGTACAGCTCGCAAAGCCGATGACCGGTGTCGGGTCCGACAGCACATTTCAGCCACCAGTAAGGCGAATGCAGCGCATGCGCGTGGTGACTGCCGATCGTCCGCAGTCCCGCGCTCGCCATGCGGTCGAGGAGTTCGTGGCGCCGGTAGATCCGGATGTGTCCGCCCTCGACCTCGTGATACGCGTCCGAGAGCAGCCAGCAGATTCGCTCCGGCCACCAGCGCGGGACCGTCGCCACCGCCAGGCCGCCGGGCGACAGGACCCGGCTCACCTCGGCGAGCACGGCTCGGTCGGAGTGGATGTGCTCCAGTGTTTCGGCGACGATCACCCGGTTGAAGGCCTTGTCCGGGAACGGAAGCCGGAGGGCATCCGCCCGGACTGCCAGCGCCGACGTCGAAATCGGAGCTTCGCCGGCGTCCGCGATGGTGGAGAACATGTCCCGGACGTGCTTCAACGCGGTGTCGTCGAGATCGGCGGCCACCACGTCCGCGCCGCGTTTGTAGGCCTCGTAGGCATGCCGTCCGTCCCCGCAGCCGAGGTCGAGCACCCGGTCACCCGGGCCGACGGGGAACCGGTCGAAGTCCACGGTCAGCACTCGGCCCGCTCCCGGTTCGACGCCTGTCCGAGGATTTCCCGGTAGTGGTTCGCGGTTTCCTCGGCCGTCCGCCGCCAGTTCAAGGTGCTTGCGGCGTCGAGACTTATCGCGGACAGATCGGCGCGCCGACGCCTGTCGCCGAGCAGTGCGCTGATCGCGTCCGCGAGGGCATCGGGATCGGCGGGTGGGACAAGGATTCCGGCGTCCCCGACGACTTCGGGCAGCGCTCCCGCGGTCGTGGCGACCACTGGCGTCCCGCACGCCATCGCTTCCGCGGCCGGTAGCGAGAATCCTTCGAAAAGCGACGGCACGCACACGATTTCGGCGGAGGCTATGAGGTGAGCGAGTTCGTCGTCCGACAGGCCGCTGACGAAACGCACGTTCGCGTCGGGGCCGAGATCCGCCAGGGCCCGCGCGGCCGGGCCGTCCGGTTTCGGTTTACCCACCACGATCAGTTCTCCGTCGACCTTCGCCCACGCGGTGAGCAGCCGGTCGAGGCCCTTGAGTGGCTCGTCCGCGCTCGCTGTGGTGACGACCCTGCCCGGTACCCGCGCGATCTCGGGACGGGGTTTGAAGACGCGGGTGTCCGCGGCGAGCGGCACGACCCGGATCCGTTCGTGCGGCACGCCCATCTCGCGGGCGATCGCGTCGCGCGAAGCCTGGGACACCGTGAGCGTGGGCAAGCGCCGGGCGACGCGATGCTGCATGCGAACAAAGCCGTACCAACGCTTGACCCGCTCCGCTTCCGGGCCGGCGACCGTGGCGAGTTTCAAGTCGCGGTCCACCGCGATGGGGTGGTGGACCGTCGCGGTCGCCGGAAGTCCACAGTGGAGTGTTCCGTAGCCGAGTCCCTGGTTGTCGTGCACGATGTCGAACTCGGCCCGGCGTTTCGCGAGATGCCGGGCGGCACGCAGGGAGAACGCCAGCGGTTCAGGGAATCCGCCGCGGCGCATGCCGAGGAACTCCACCCACGAAGGCAGATCACGCAGTTCCCTCGGCTTCGGGGTGCGAAACGGGTTCGGCTCGGCGAACAGGTCCAGCCCCGGCAGTTTCGTCAGCCGCACACCCTCGTCGACGTCCGGGTAGGGCGGCCCGGCCAGTTCCTCGACCTGATGGCCCAGCTCAGTGAGCTCGCGGCTCAGATGCCGGACGTACACGCCCTGTCCGCCGGAACGAGGGTTCCCCCGATAGCTCAGCAGCGCGATCCGCAGCGCACTCACCGATCCGTCTCCGGCCGTTCCCCCGAGTGACCTGTCCTACCCGCCCAAGTCGCGTGCGAGGCCTTGCAGCGCAAGGTGATCCGGTCTTTCTCGCCCAGTTCCCGTGCCGCGCGGTTCGCCCACACCGCCCAGGTTTCCCGGTTCTCCACCGGAATCCCCGACGCACGGCGCTCCACCGAGCGGACGGCGTCCTCGTGAAGGCCCGCGAGCCACAGGAATTCGGCCTCGTTGGCGGCCGCGTAGGCCTGTTCCACCGTCGGCTCCTCGTCTCCGGACACCGGTTCGATATCCGACGTCGCGGCCGCCAGCCGAGCGTGCAGCCGCGGCGTCACCTCGAGTAGGGGGCCGCTCCACAGCACGGTTTCGGTCGCCAGACCGGCCTGCGTCCGGCGGACGGCGGTCCGGAGACCGGCCAGGACATCACGGACGTGCACCGCCCTGTCCGGGCCGCCGCTCGCGGCGCTCGCCTTGGTCAGGATCGAGATCGGGATCGGACCGCGGTCGGCCGCCAGGCACAGCAGATCCAGCAGGATCGCCCGCGTGGGCCGGGGTGAGGGCAGAGAGCCGGTGTCTTCTTCTTCGGCCTCCGCCCCTTTCTCCTCCTGGCCGACGCTGATGAAGGTGACCTTCGCATCGCCGAGCTTGATCACGTCGCGATGTGCCAGTTCGGCGTTCAGCACCCGCCGCCCGTTGACGAGCGTGCCGTTGGCGGAGTCGAGATCGGACAGCCACGCGGTCGTGCCGTCCCACCGGATTTCGCAGTGGAGCCGGGAAACGCGCGAATCGCTGACACGGAGGGTGGCGCGCCTGCTGCGGCCGAGCGTCATGAGCCCATAGGAGAGTTCGTGTTCGACGATCGGCTGTCCGGGGACGTCGATGATCAGCGTGGCGGGTGTGATCTTCGGCGAGGTGGGCGAGCCGTTGCCCTTTTCCGAGCCGTCCATCCAGTCGATCGTCCGCCGCTCTGACTCGTCCTGCGGTCGGTCCGGCCGGAGCCGCCCCGCATGAACGTGCCCCGGTTTGGAGATGCGGGGAGGATCGAAGGTCGGCGGCTTGCCGGGCGTGGGCGCCGGGACCAGCCGCACCACGGTCGCGGCCGGGAGCTCCTTCGGGTCCCGCGTCGCCACCACGGTCGTCACCCACGACAGCTCCGGATCGGTGGACAGGCTCCGCAGGAGACCGGTCAGCCGGGAGGTGACGTCGGGATCGAGATCGTCCAGACCGTCCACCGCGATCCGCACCGGACTGTCCGTCCACTGTGGAGCGAGGGTGCGCAGTGGGCCGAGGATCACCAGATCGAAAGCGCTTGCGCCGGCTCGCGCGGCGTCGTCGAGCCCGCTCAGGAACGCCTCACCGGCCTCGGCGAAACCGGGGACGGTGCGCCGCAACTGGCGCGCCAGTTCCCGCGCGAGCTGTTCCGCGGTCTGGCCGCGGGAGGCGAACAGCACGGCGTGCAGGAAGTCCGGCGGCACATACGATCCGGCCACCGACGGCCGCGCGAGCGCCGCGAGCATGGTCGATTTCCCGGCATCCGCCGCGCCGCTGATCGCGACCAGCCGGGCACCCGTGAGCAGATGCCCGACGGTCTCGCCGAGTTGCGGATTCTGCCGGTAGTTCGCGGTCAGCCGTTCGATATCCGGAGCGGCGGGATTGCCCGCCAGCGGCGAACGGCGCCACGCGGGGGAGGAGTTGAGCGCGAGCCACAGCCCTTGATCGGCCCCGATCACCTCCCGGGTGCCGTCGAAACCCAGGTGCACGGCGGTCTGCGCCGGGCACAGCCCGGTGATGACCCGCTTGAGGTCCGCACACCGGACGCGTTCGCCGAGACTCGCGTCCCCCGAACGCAGCACGGTCACCAGCGAGCGGCTGAAGCAACCGTTGGCCGCCACCCGGTCGTCGGAGGCGGTGAGCAGGTCGAACCGTTTGCCCGCCTCGCTGACGATCCGCAGCCAGCGCTTGCCCGCCTGGATCGCGCCGATCCCCGCGTGGCAGGTGTCGAGCAGGATCACGAGCCCGTCGAGAGTGGAATAGCGGCCGAGGAGTTCCTTGATCCGCTGGGCGAACAGGAACGACTTCCGGCTGTCCACCGGCAGGCTGGTTTCCCTGGTGAGGAAGTAGAAGTCGTCGTCGGCGTACTCGCCGTGCCCGACGAGCGAAAGGAAAAGCGTCGCTTCGTCTTCCGACGCGCGTTCGAAGGCCTCGACGAGCGCGTCGTCGAGTTCGACCATCGTCGGGTCGATGAGCAGGCCGCGGCCGTCCGCGAGCGCCGGCACGCAGCCGCCGATTTCGGGATCGAGCAAAGTCTTCGAAACGGCGTGGCCGACGTCCGGGAGGAAGGAGAGAAGGTTCAGCGAAGCGCATTGCGCCGCGACGACCAACGACCTCCGCTCTCCCACGGCGATCACTTTGTCGCATCGGCGGGGCACCGGCAAGCACTTCGGCCATACTGGGCGCCATGGCTCGGATCGTTCTGGTGCACGGCATCGCCCAGGAACAGAAGTCCGCGGACACCCTCGAGGCGGAATGGCTGCCGAGCCTGGCGGGCGGGATCCGGCTCGCCGGGGACACCGTGCTGGCCGACGACCTGTGGCGGGACGCCCGGCCCGGCGCGGCCGGCGCGCGGATGGCGTTCTACGGCGACCTTTTCCTCCGCGACGGGCAGCAGGGCGGCGCCGACGAACTGACCGTCGAGGAAGGGGCGCTCGCCGAAGCACTGGCGGCGGAGTGGCTCCGGAACGCGGCCTTCCGCTCGTCGCGCGAAGGCGATCGGAACCTGGCGCGGACCGAACTGGCTCACCTGGGCGGAGTGTCCGAGGAGTACCAAGGTGTGCGCGCGGCCGCCCGTCCGGTGCTGAACGCGCTGGTGCGACTGCGGCCGTTCGCCCGGCTCGGGGTCGCCTTCGCCGAACGCGTACTGGTCAAGGCACTCAAACAGGTCACGCTGTACCTCACCGACGAGACGATCCGCGAACGCGTTCAGGAGCGCGTCGCCGCCCATATCGGACCGGAGACCGAGGTGATCATCGGGCATTCCCTCGGTTCCGTCGTCGCCTACGAAGCCGCCCACCGGCACGGCGGCCCGCTGCCGCTGCTGCTCACCGTGGGCTCGCCGCTCGGTCTGCGCACGGTGGTCTACGAGCGGACGCGCCCGCAGCCGCCGTCCGTTCCGCCCGGCGTCGCGCGCTGGGTGAACCTGGCCGACCGCGACGACCTCGTCGCCGCCAAGCCGGACCTCGGCCCGATGTTCCCCGGCGCGGACGGCGTCCTCGACAGCGGTTACACCGTCGACAACGGGGCCAAACCGCACGAGGCGGCGTTCTACCTGGCCAAGCGCCGGACCGGCGAAGTCCTCTCCGCCGCCTTGTCCGCTTAGCTTCCCGTGTGGCTCAGCGTCTTCGCGGGCTGCCAGCCCGGCGGACCGAACACGAAGCCCAGTTTGTCCCGCCAGGTTCCGGCGGCGCGGACGTCGCGCAGGATCGAGCCGTACTCGTGAAAGCCGACCTTGAGCAGGTTGTGGGTCTCGATGTTCTTGGTCAGCCCGTAGGTCGGCCGTTTGCCTTCGAGGACGAAGCTGTCGAACAGGCGATCCCAGATGATCAGGATCCCGCCGTAGTTCGCGTCCAGGTACTCCTCGTCACTGCCGTGGTGCACACGATGGTGTGAAGGTGTGTTGAAGACGTACTCGAACCAGCGTGGCAGCTTCCGGATCTTCTCGGTGTGCACGAAGAACTGGTAGACGAGGTCGATGGAGAGACCGGTGAGGATCATCCACGGCGGGATGCCGGCGAACGCCAGGACGGACCAGAACGGCAGCTGGAAGTAGGGGGTCCACTTCTGGCGCAGCGCGGTCGAGAAGTTGTAGTGCTCACTCGAATGATGGACCTGGTGGCCCGCCCACATGATGCGCACGCGGTGGCTGGCCCGGTGGTAGGCGTAGAAGACGAGTTCCTGGCCGAGCAGCATCAGGACCCAGGTCCACCAGTCGCCCGGACTGAACTTCACCGGCGCCAGTTCGTAGAGCGCGGCGAACACGAACAGCATCCCGATCCGGAAGACCCCGTTGATCACGACGGCCACCGCACCCATGGACATGCTGGTCCGGGTGTCCTTGACGCTGTAGCCGATGACGTTGTCGTCATGGCCCAGCACATGCAGCGCGAGGATCTCGATCGCGACGAACAGCAGGAACACCGGTGTCGCCATCAGCACCGGGTCACTCAGATGGACAAGGAAATCCGCCACCGAACCGCACCCTCTTCCTCTGCAGCGCCGCTAACTGACCTTAAGGTAACTTACCCTAGGGTCATTTACCACAGGGTAAGATACCGGCCGTGACAGAAGCAAGGGCCGTCGGGACCAAGGGCGTGCCCCGCGAAGAGCGGGAAACCCAGATCGTGCGCGCCGGCACGGAGGAGTTCGGCAAGAACGGGTACGCCGGGGCGTCGATGGTGGAGATCGCCCGCCGGGTCGGTGTCACGAAACCCTTGCTGTACCAGTACTTCGGCTCGAAGGACGGGCTCTACCTCGTGTGCCTGAACCGGGCGGGGGACAGGCTGACCGAGGGAGTCGCCGAGACGATGGCGGCGGCGGACCGGCCGCCGGAGCGGATGCCGCTCGCGGTGCTCTCGGCCATCTTCGAGACCTTCGACCACGACCGCTACGCGTGGAAACTGCTCCGCGACCCGACGGTGCCTTCGACCGGCGAGATCGCCCGGGTCGCGGTCGACTACCGCTTCCGGCTCGACGGGTTCGCGCTGATCGGCGCCGCCCAGCTGATGCGCTCACGCGGGCTCGACGACGATCGCGACATCGAGGCGATCGCCCAGGTGTGGACCGGGGTCGTCGATTCGCTGATCAGCTGGTGGATCGATCAGCCCGATCAGGACGCGGCGGCGATGACCGACCGATGCTCGCGGATCATGCGGAACCTGTTCGGCTGGTGAGCGCGATCAGGTCCGCCACCGCCGCCCGGCCGTCGGCGAAAGCGATTTCGGGTAGACCGGTGAGCGGGAACCAGGCGTACTCGGAACTCTCTTCTTCGAGGCCTTCGCGCACAAGGTTTTCTTCGGCGGTCTCGGCGCCGGAGAGGAATCCGCCGACGGTGTCCCAATGACCCTTCCGCGGTTCATGTGCCCTGCGCAGCAACAAAAGCCGACCACTCTCGAGCACGAGCCCGAGAGTGGTCGGCAGTGGATTGTCGTATTTGGTGAACCCGCAGGCGGGGCACTCGACGTGGGCTTCGCCGTCACCGGCGTGCCGGGTGCCCGCGCCGCAGCGAGGGCAGAACTTCCAGTCCTTCACCGGCGGCAGCCCTAGCCGCCGGTGAAGGACCGGTCAGAAGACCAGGTCAGAACCACCACTGGTTCTTGGCGCCCGCGACGAAGTCCCACAGCTGGACCTTGGAACCATTGCCGGTCGTGTTCGCGTCGTCGTCGAGGTAGCGGCCACTGTGCGCGTTCTGCAGGCGCAGGAAACCTTCGGGGTTCTCGGTGATACCGAACCACTGGTTCTTACTGCCGGCCACGAAGTCCCAGAGCTGGATCTTGGTGCCGTTGCGGCCGATCGAGTTGAGGTCGGCGTCCAGGTAGCGGCCACTGTGGACGTTCTGGAGCCGGTAGTAGCCCTCGGGGTTCTTCGACATGTACCACGCCTGGTTGGCGGGCACGGTCTCGTTCTCGTCGATCAGGCAGGTCCACAGCTGGACCTTCGTGCCGTTTCCGTTGATGGAGTTCATATCCGCGTCCAGGCACCGGGTTTCGTCCGTGGCCGGGCCGATGTAGTAGGCCACCTGCTGCATGGCGAGTCCGGCGCCACGGACCTTCGCCGGGCGCAGCTTCACTTCGCCGGCGCTGACCGCCTTGGTCGGCTCGGCCGCCTGCGCGGCGGGCGCGACGAACAGCGCCGAGAATCCGGCAAGGACGGTCGCGGATACCAAGAACCGTTTGAGATTACGCACTCTGCTCCCCAGTTCGTCGCAGATGTCTCCACTGGGCCCCGACCAGAACACCTGCTACCGGTGATCCTGCCGTGCCGTGCAGGCCCCGTCAACGAGGTACTTTCTGACAAAAAACGCCACCCCGCCGGGAAATCCCGGACGGGGTGGCGTTCCTCCAGTTCTTCCTGGATACGGTCGAGGTGCCCGGCGCCGCTCCGGACACCCCGACCGTGCTCAGGTCGCGGCGTTGGAGTTGCCGCGCAGTTTGACGTTGGCGCTCGAGGCGTTCTTGATCGCCGTCTCGATCTGCGCCATCGTCGAGGACGAGGTCAGTCCCGGCACCGTCGCGGTGTTCAGCGCGTAGAGCGTGAACGTGTACGGGTGGGTGGATCCGCCGGGACAGGGGCCGAAGTACTTCTGCGAGTTCGCCCCACTGCTCATGGCCTTCTGCTTCGCGCCGTTCTGGTTCGGGACGGTGAAACCCGCTCCGAGACCTTCGGGAAGCGATGCGGCCGAAGCCGGGATATCCCAGATGGCCCAGTGCAGTTTGTTGCCGTTGTTCGCCACGTCGGCGAAGACGACGGCGTAACCCTTGGCGCCCGTGGTCCCGGCACCCCACGCCAGCGGTGGGGAGGTGTCCTGGCCCGCGGAGCCGTCACCGGCGCAGGTGTACTTGGCCGGAATGGACGCGTTGTCGGCGAACGCGGAACTGTTCAGTTTGAACGCGCCCGGCTGCGAGGAACCCGGGAACTTCAGCCGCACCACCACGTTGTCGATCCCGCTGGGCGTGCCGCCGTTCTTGTCGGCGTTGGTCGAGGTGACCCACAGACCGCCGTCCGGGGTCTTGGTGACCGAGCGGATCCTGCCCCAACGGCCGGAGAACAGCGACTGCACGGAGCCGACGCCGGTGCCGGTGGCGTTGATCTGCGTGGCGAACACCTGCTGGCTGGTGACGGCCGCGACGTAGATCCAGTCGTTGACGATCTCGATCCCGCTGGGCCCGCCGGAACTGGTCGGCCAGGTCTTCTTCGGCGCGACCGTGCCACCGCAACTACCGGTGGAGCCCTCGCACTGCGGCCAGCCGAAGTTGCCGCCCTTCTGGATCAGGTTGAGCTCGTCCTGAGTACCGTCCCCGAACTCCGACGCCCACAGTTGACCTCGGGAGTCCCACGCCAGGCCCTGCGGGTTGCGGTGCCCGAAGCTCCACACGTACCGGGCGTTGCCGCCGGTGGAGAAGAACGGGTTGTCGCCGGGCGCCGAACCGTCGGAGTTGAGCCGCAGGATCTTCCCGTTGAGCGAACCCTTGTTCTGCGGGGTGTCCTTGTTCTGCCCGTCACCGGCGGTCGCGTAGAGCTTGCCGTCCGGACCGAACCGGAGCCGCCCGCCGTTGTGGTAGCGGTTCTTCGCGATCCCGGTGAGCACCGGTGTCGCCGTCGAGGACAGGGTTCCGTTGTCGTAGGTCATCTTCACGATCCGGTTGTCGCCGGAAGCCGTGATGTACAGGAAGATCGTGTGATCGGTGGCGTAGTTCGGCGAGATCGCCAGGCCGAGCAGGCCACCTTCACCATTGGTCCCCACCGCGCCCGGAACCTTGCCCAGCGTGGTCTTCTGGCCCGACGGCGTGATCCGCAGGATCTCGAACCGGTCCCGTTCGGTCGCGAGCGCCGTGCCGTCCGGCAGGAAGTCGACGGACCAGGCGAGGTCGACCTTGGTGATGTCCTTGTCGTACTCGGGAATTCCGCCACCCGCGTTACCGCTGGTCTTGGCGGTCACCGCGCTGCTCGCCGCGGAGGTGTTCCCGTCCGGGTCGCGCGCCTTCACCGTGAACGTGTAGGAGGTGTTCGGCGTCAGCCCGGTGATCGTGGCTTCGAGCGAAGGCGTCGTCGCGACCTTTGCGCTGCCCTGATAGACGTCGTAGCCCGAGATGGTGCCACTGTTGTCGGTGGAAGCGTTCCACGCCAAGGAAACACTATTGGCCGTCACTGACGTCGAGCGTACGTTCCCGGGTACCGTCGGCGGTGTGGTGTCGCCGCTGGGCGGAGTCGTGAACTGCACGACATTGCTTTGCTGCGAAGGGTTCCCGGCCGCGTCGAAGGCGCCGACCGAGATGTCGTAGGCGGTGTTCGGCGTCAGGTTGTCGACGGTCGCGGTGAGCGTGTTCCCGTCGACGGTCTTGAGGATGTTGCCGCCACGCATGACCTCGTAGCGGACCACGCCGACGTTGTCGGTCGCGGCTTCCCAGGTGAAGGTGGCCGAGCGGGCCTTGATGTCCTTGGCCGCCAGGTTCTTCGGCGGTGTCGGCGCCTCGGCGTCGGTCACTCCGCTCGCGGTGAGCTTGTCCGCGTTGGGGCCGCCGTTGGCGGTGGTGGAGGTGGTGCTGATCTTGTTCGCCCCGGCCGTCAGCGCGACGTCCTTCGTGACGGTCTTCCACGTGGTCCACGCGCCGGTACCCGGGAAGGAAAGCGTCCCGGCCGCGGTGCCGTTGATGCTCAGCGAGACCGGCCTGTCGACCGTGGTTCCGTTGGCATAGCGGAAGGTCAGCGTCTGGGTTCCGGCCTGCGCGGCGTTCACCGTGTACTCGACATAACTGCCGACGATGTTGTCGAAGTTCACGAACCCGGAGCCGGAATAGCCCGCATGGTTCGACTCGACCGCGCCTTGGGAGATCGTCGCGGCTTCGGATTCGTGCTCGGTCGGTGCCGCGCCGGCGGGGAGCGCCGGCACCAGGGCGAAGGTGATCGCCGATGCGGCGGCACACGTGAGAAGCGCGCGCCACGGGGGTCGGGGTGCCACTGGTTCCTCCATGCGTGAAGTCGGGGTAGGGAGGTACAACGGCGGGCCGGGCGAGGCCCGGGGGAGAGCGGGAGTTTTAGTTAGGAAACTTTCCTATCTATGGGACAGATCACACACCAGTGGGTGCTTCGTGTCAATACTCGACTTGGTTCGTCACCGGGTGTCATGACGAGCCTGCGCATCCAGGTGTCACCGGCCACCGGGACAACGCGTTTAGTCCTCTAGTTGCGGTACTTGCGCGTGCAAGTACCGCAACTAGAGGACTAAACGCGAAGGAAGAGAGGGCTCAGCCGGCGATGTCCGCCCGCGCGATGACCTTCACGATCTTGGCGCGTACCAACGACTCCTCGGGTACGGCGTTGCGCTTGCCGTAGGCCTCGGCGTTGTCCTGGCCCATGTACCGGCTACCGAGCCTGATCGCCCATTCGAGCATCTCGTCGTAGTCGTGGTGCAGTTCCGCTTCGGCGGTGATCTGCACATACGAGTACGGCGGCTTCTGGTCGTCGACGCACAGCGAAAGCCGCGGGTCGCGCCGCAGCGCCTTCCCCTTGAGCGTGTCCGTGCCGGTGGTGAAAATGAGCTCGTCCCCGCCGGGGCCCTCGTTCAGCAGGAACCACACCGGCGTCACGATCGGCGCCCCGTTCGCGCGGACCAGGCCGAGCATGCCCGTGCGGGTGCCCTCACTCGCGAAGTTCCACCACTCGTCCCGGCTCATTTCACGCATGAACCAGACGCTACCGGCGTCCGCGGAGACCGGCACCCCGGTCACCCGTGCGGGTGCGGGGGGTGCCGACTAGCCTGGCCTGCTGTGCGAGACGACGAGCTGACCGGGATGGGGCTGGCCGACGAGGGGCTGACCCGCCGCCTCAAGGCGCTGGCCTGCACCGCGCCCTTGCACGACCTCGACGGGCGCAAGGCGAAGCTGGACTGGGCGGACGCCACGATCTACCAGATGGCCGAGATCGCGCTGCATACGATCGACCAGGTCACCGTATCGATGGATTTCGACACCGGCGCCGACCACGAACAGGTGATCGTGCGGCTACTGCCGTTCGTCGCGCTCCAGGCCCCGGGCCGGACGCCGGACGAACACGCCAAGGTCGCCCGCTGGGTGCTCGACAACCTGATCAACGTCGGGACCACCGATCGCGGGTTCCGCCGCGTCTACGGCTCGATCGGCCCGGGCGGCGGCTACCAGCGGCGTCAGTTCGACTTCAAGCTGCTGGTCGAGCTGGCCGCGCCCGACGGCGAGGTCTACCTGCGCGCCACCGACGAGGCGATCAACGTCCTGGTCGGCGCGCTGGACACCGACGTCGAATCCGCGCAGATCGCGGCCGAGGTCAAACTGGAGAACCTGATCAACCGCGGCCGTCTCGCCGACGCGAAGCTCGCCGCCGAGCAGGCCCGCTACCGCACCGTCCAGTACGGCGAGACCCTGCGCGCCAAACTCGACGCCACCCGGCGTGACGTGCGCGCGGTCGACTGGGAGCGGGAGGTACCGGACCTGCTCGACCAGGCGCTTTCCCATATCGAGTCCCGCTTCCGCGCGGAGAACGCGATCCTCAAGAACATCACCGCGTCCCGCGACGAGACCGAGGACCTCGACCGCAAGCGTCGTGCCGCCGAGCTCGTCGACATCGTCAGCGATTGCATCCGCCGGCACACCAGGCTGCAGTCGAGGCTCGCCGACGCCGGGGCGGTGTTCCGCGCCGAACAGGACCGCCAGCAGTTCTCCGGGCCGCCGCAGCGCGCCACGATCGACCTGTTCGGCCAGCTGCTGATGCCGACGCTGGGCCTGCCGATCGCCGACGCCGTCGCGCCCGCCGAGTCGTTCTTCCACGCCGGGGCCGGTATCTCGCCGCCGACGGTGCCGTCGCTGTCCTCGCTGGTGTCGCTGCTGCTGCGGCCGGCGCCCGAACGCGACCAGCTTGTCGGAGAGATCCCCGAACCCGAACTCATGCCCGCCGACGTCACCGACCGCTTCGGTGACGAGCAGTGGCGCCTCGCCGACGACCTGCTCGATCTGCCCGAGGTGCCGCGGCGGCTGTCCGGGCTGCTCGAAGAGGCCCGCCGGATCGATCGCTCGCTGCCCGCCCTGGTCGCGTTGCGGGCGGTCCACGCCTACAGTCCCGAGGTCGGTGCGGCGCTCCGGCTGGGGGAGCGCCAGGTGCTGCTGGCCGTCGACGACGGCACGCTGCTGGAAGATCCGGAGTTCGGCGGGGCGGACCTGCTGCTTTCGTCGGCGCGGGTCGATCGGCACGACCAGGAAGAGGAGGACGTCGCGTGACGCCGGTGACCACAGGGGACGTCGAATCCGCGGCCAGGCTGGTCTCGTTCGGAATGCGCCCGAAGCAGCTGCCGTCGAGGGACGTCGTCTACGGCGATCTCGTCCGGCGCTACGGCGAGGACAGCGCGTTCAAGCAGCTCACCCACGCGGTCGCGGCCGGGCTCGGGCTGATGGTGCTGGAGGTCAACTTCCAGGCCGGTGCCGTGCTGGCCGCGACCGACGAGTCGGTCTTCGAGATCAAGATGGACAGCTACGCGCGGCAGAGCAAGATCCGTGAGCGCCGCGAGACCGAAAAGGTCCTCCACGGGCTCATCCACCTCGCCGCCGCCGCGCTCGGCTACCCGCGCCCGGACGACCTCGCGAATGACACCTACATCGGCCGCGTCAGCGTCGAGCAGGTGGACGCGATGGTCCGGGAGGCCTGCCGGATCCTCGACGAGCGTGCGGCCGAAGCCGAAGCGAACAACGACCCGCTGGCCGACGCGCCCGAACTCGAACAGGCCTGGCGCGCCTACGCCCGTCGACCCGCGGCGGCGGCGACCAAGGACGGCAGGCTGGCCTCGGACACCACGCGCGGCATGGTCGCGCGCGCCCTGCGCTTCCTCGCCGATCAAGGCTTTCTGGTCCAGGTCAGCGGGGAACAGGGCGGGACCTACCGGACGACGCCGCGCTACCAGGTGCAGGTGCGCGAACTCGCCGCCGACGCGGCCTTCGACGATCTGCTCGCGCTGAACGTGGTCTCGGTCGCCAACGGCGGCGGGACCTTGCGCGCGACCGCGTCGGACACGCTCTAAAGGGGAGAAGATGTACGAGCTTTCGCGGGTTCGCCTGCACTCGGTGGGCCCGGCGGGCGCGCGGTACCAGGACGTCGTGCTGGACTTCAGCGGCGTCGGCGCGGCCATCACCGCGCCCAAG
Source organism: Amycolatopsis sp. lyj-112 (assembly GCF_046549055.1). NCBI lineage: Bacteria > Bacillati > Actinomycetota > Actinomycetes > Pseudonocardiales > Pseudonocardiaceae > Amycolatopsis > Amycolatopsis sp. lyj-112. The sequence continues at coordinate 1,162,522 of NZ_JAJPWS010000001.1, forward strand.
CAGGACGCGCTGTTCAGCGCCGGGATCCACCTCGCCGGGGAAGGCCCGCCGCGGCGCCCGTCGCCGGCGAGTGTGCTGTTCCTGGAGAACGGCGGCGGTAAGTCCGTCCTGATCAAGCTGATCTTCTCGGTCATGCTGCCCGGCCGCCGTCAGGTCGTCGGCACGACGAACACCAAGGTGCTGGAGAAGTTCGTCGCCGCCAAGGACGTCTCGCACGTCGTGCTGGAGTGGCTACAGGTCGAGACTGGTCAGCGCGTGATCACCGGCAAGGTGTCGGAATGGCGCGGGCACGTGGTGTCGTCGGATTCGGAGAACCTGGCCGACTCCTGGTACTGCTTCCGCCCCACACCTTCACTCGACATGGATTCGCTGCCGCTGACCTCGGACGGCCGGCTGCTCACGATGTCCGGATTCCACGACAAGCTCGACAAGGTGCACGGCGGGGAACCGGAACTCGAGCTGTTCTGGACCCGGCGTCACCACGAGTGGACGTCCCGGCTGGACGGGCTCGGGCTCGACACCGAGCTTTTCCGGTACCAGCGCGCGATGAACGCGGGCGAAGGCGAGGCGGCGGACGCGTTCGCGTTCAACACCGACGAGGCGTTCATCGAATTCCTGCTGCGCGCGGTGCTTTCCGAGGACGAGCCGAAGGACCTCGCCGAGGTCGTCTCGACCTATGCGCACAACCTCGCCCAGCGTGGGGATCTGCTGGCGGAGCGGGACTTCGTCGCCGGAGCGCTCGATCTGCTCGGACCTCTGGCCGAGGAGGAAGGTGTGGCCGCCGCGTCGCGGAAGCTCGCCGACGCCGCCCGCGCCGAGATGCGGACGCTGGCCGGTCAGGTCAAGGGCCGGGACAAGCTGGAGAACGAGCGGCTGAGCGGGCTCGACCAGCACGTCGACGAGGTGAAGTCGGCGGAGAAACTCGCCGAGGGCGACCATCGCAGGCTCACCGCCGGGGTCACCGAACTGCGGCGGCTGGTGGGGAAGCTGCGGCTCGACGAGGCGCAGGAGAGCAAGAAGCGGATCGACGGCGAACTTTCCGAAGCCAAGACGGCCGCCGAGGCCTGGCGTGAATGCGCCACCGTGCTCAACCATCTCAACGCCGCGCGCAAGGCCCGCGATTTCCGGGAACTGGTGGGGAATCGCGAGCAGAAGGCGCAGCCCGCGCTGCAGGCGCGCAACACCGCCGCGTCCGCGCTCGCCCGGGGGTTGCTGGCGCTGGCCAAGAACGCGGCCGAGCAGGCCACGAAGGCCGAAGCCCATGTCGGTGCCTTGCGTGCCGAGGCCGAAAAGGCCCAGTCGGAGCGCGACGAGTCGTCGAACCTCGCGGCCTCGCGCCGCGCGGAAGCCCGGGGACTGGGCGCGCGGATCGCCGAGATCCGCGAGGAGATCGCGGAAGTCGTCCGCGCCGGTGCGCTCAAAGCCGGCGCCGACGTCGCCGAAGCGGCACGTTCGGCCCGGACCGAAGCCGAGACGACCGCCGCGGAACTCGTCCGGCGCGAACAGGAACTCGAACGGGTCGCCGAGGATCTGCGCTCCGCGCAGTCGACCGTCAACGACGCGCACCGGCTGGCCGGGTCCACAAAGGACCGTTTGGAGCGCGCGGCGGAGGAACTGGACCGGGCCAACCGGCGCACCGACGCGCTCGCCGTCGAACCCCGGTTGACCGAGCTTCTGGGCGTGGACGACGTCGCGCTGGAGACGGATCTTCCGGTGCTGCTCGAGCGTCTTCGTGAGTCCGGTGCGACCGCGGAGAAGGAACAGACCTCCCTGCGGATGGAGGAATCCGTCGACGAGCGCGCGCTGGCCGCGCTCGGTTCCGGTGGTCTCCTGCCCGCCACCGAAGAGGTCCAGGCCGCTTTGGACGCGCTGGAAGCCGCGGGGATGAACGCGTGGTCCGGCTGGCGCTATCTGTCTACTTTGGACCCGAAGCGGCGGGCGGCCGTGCTGGCCAGGGCGCCCCAGCTGGTCTCGGGAATCCTGCTCAACGAACCGGAGCAGGTCCGGCTCGCCGAAAAGGTGCTCGCCGAACGGCGCTTGCTGCCCACCACGATCATCCCGGTCGCCACGACCGAAGCCACCGCCACCGATCGCCTGCCGGGTGAAGCCGGGATCGAGTTCCTCGTTCCGCCCAACCCGGCGATGTACGACGAGGAAGCGGCCGACGCCGAGCGTGAGGCCATCGCGCGCCGGCACGCGGAACGGCAGCGACGGCTGGAAGCGCTGGCGACCTCGCTGGCCGAGGACGGCGCGCTGTCGTGGAAACTCAAGACCTGGCGCGAGGATTACCCGCCCGGCAGCATCGCGACCCTGGCCGAACAGCTGCAGAGCGCGCGTACCGCGCAGGAGACCGCGCACACCGCTTTGGATCAGGCGGAGAAGGAGTTCCAGCGCCTCGGCGAGAAGGCGAACACGCTTCGAGAGCGTGTTCCCGAACTGCGCACGGCGTCCGGCGAGGCGGGGGAGCGGGCACGCAGGCTGGAAGCCCTCGCCACGCGTGCGGGGAAGATTCCCGAGTGGACGGACGACGTCGAGCGGGCGACCGAGGTCGCCGAGCGGGCCGAGTCGACGGCGTCCGAGGCCGCGGTGAAGGCGTCCCGGCTGCGCGAGCAGGCCGGCGAGGAACAGCGCACCGCCGACGGTCACCGGCGCACCGTGACGACGGCGAAGTCGGAACTGGCCGAGGTGCCGGGATCGAGCGATGTCACCGAGGACGACGCCACGCCCGCCGAACCGGTCGACGCGTTGCGGCGGACTTTCGCGTCGGCGTCCGAGGCGTACGCGAAGGTCGAGGTCGGCAGCGATCTGCGGGCCGAACTTGACCAGGCGGAAAGCGTGGAAGCGTCGGCACGGGCGGCCATCGAGGCGCTCGACGACGCGGTCCGCGAACGGGCCGCCGAACTACTGGAGACGCCGGACGGGTCCGACTCTTCGGCGCGGGCGGCCGCGCAGGCGCGGGCGAACCGGGCGGTCGCGGTGCTGGAAGACGAGCGCACCGAGATCGTCGGCCTGGTCGCGACCCGCAAGGCGGAACTGAGCCAGCTTCCAGAACAGCCCTCGGCGCTCGCCGCGATCTCTTCCGACGCGCGGCCGAAGGACATCGAGCACGGCTTGGCGCTGATCGACGACGCCAGCCTCGAGGTTTCCGCCGCCGCCCGGAAGTGGGAGGAACTCCAGGAACGCCGCGCCGAGGCCGAAGCGACGCTGGAATCCGCGAAGACGTCGGCGTCCGGCTTCGGCCTGCTGGCCGAGTCGATGGCGCTCCTGCTGTCCAAAGAGGATGATTCGGCGGCGTTCGACGGAGACGTCGAATCCGCGCGCACCAAGCATTCCCGGCTCAACGCGTCGCTCACCGAAGCGCAGGAGGCCGCCGACGCGGGCGACCGCCGGGTCCGGGCCGCCGCCGACCAGCTGGCGCAGTACGCCACCGACAAGCGGTTCGAGAAGCTCAGCACGCCGGTGCGGCAGCAGGTGATCTCGGTCCGCCGCGACCAGTTGCCCGCGCACGCCGCCGAGTGGGCCGAGGCACTGCGGCCCCGGCTGCGCACGCTCACCGACGATCTGGCCCAGATCGACCGTCACCGCGGCGGCATCATCACCCGCCTGCAGGGCATGGTCGACGGTGCCTTGCGCACACTCCGTGCGGCACAACGGGTTTCCCGGCTGCCGGACGGCCTCGGCGACTGGTCCGGCCAGGAGTTCCTGCGGATCCGGTTCACCGAACTCGAGGACAACGTGCTCGCCGAGAAACTGGGCGAGGTCGTCGACGAGGCAGCAGTGGGGAAGACCTCCGATGGCCGCGACGTCAAACGGGACGGGCTTTCCCTGGTGCTGCGCGGTGTGCAGGCCGCCGCTCCCAAGGGTTTCCGGGTCGACATGCTGAAGCCGGACTCCGTGCTGCGGACCGAACGGCAGCGCGTGTCCGAGATCCGCGACGTGTTCTCCGGCGGGCAGCAGCTGACCGCGGCGATCATCCTGTACTGCACGCTCGCCGCGCTGCGGGCCAACAACCGCGGCAAGGCGCGCAACCGGCACTCCGGCGTGCTGTTCCTCGACAACCCGATCGGCCGGGCGTCGGCCGGGTACCTGCTGGAGTTGCAGCGGGCGGTCGCCGAGGCGCTGGGCGTCCAGCTGATCTACACGACCGGCCTGTTCGACGCCGGCGCGCTGAGCGAGTTCCCGCTGATCGTGCGACTGCGCAACGACGCCGATCTGCGGGCGGGGCGGAAGTACCTGTCCGTCGACGCGACGATCCGGAGCGCCACCGACGAACTCGGGGAGCCTGACGGCGTCGCACGGCTTTCGGCGACGCGGCTGTTCACGCGGCCCGCCGAGGCGCCCGAGGACGCGGAGGTGGAGACGGCCTGACGACAAGGTAGCACAGGGTGGCACAGGGTGCTACGATGCAGCTATGGGCGTTCAGCATGAGATCTCCCAGCGTGATCTCCGGAACCGATCCGGCGAGATCATGGACGCGGTCGAGCACGGAGAAACCTTCACCGTGACCCGTAGCGGCTCGCCCATCGCCCAGTTGGTCCCGCTGTGCCGTCGGCACGCCGTCTCACGGGACCAGTTCGCGGCCGTCTCGGCGAACGCTCCGCTCATCGATCCGGACAGGTTCCGCGCGGACCTCGACGACGCTTTCGCGGGGGAGGCGGACGATCCCTATGGCCGCTGAGGTCCACGGCCTGCTCGACACGAACATCCTCATCCTCCGGCGGGCGATCGATCACGCCCAGCTGCCGGATCTGATGTCGATCAGCACGATCACGCTCGCCGAGTTGTCGGCGGGTCCGCATTACGCCATCGATCCCGAGGAGCGGGCCCGGCGAACGGATCTGCTGCAACGGGTGGAGTCCGAGTTCGACCCGCTGCCGTTCGGCACGGAGGCGGCGCGGATCTTCGGCCGGGTGTCGGCGTCGGTGCTCGCGATGGGCAGGACGCCGCGGCGACGGGTGGCCGACCTGATGATCGCCAGTGTCGCCGTTGCGCACCGGATGCCGCTGTACACCACGAATCCTCAGGATTTCGAAGGCCTGAAAGAACTTCTCGACGTCGTCCCGGTTACTCGGCCGGAGTAGGCCGAGAGCGGCTCGCGGTCCGATACTGCCCAGGGGCCTGGCGGCGTACGCGCCGGAAGGCTCGGCTGAACGCGTACACCGACGTGTAGCCGACCGAGTGGGCGATGGTGTCCATCGTGTCGTCGGTGTCGCGGAGCCGGACCGCGGCCAGGTCCATCCGCCACCGGGTGAGGTAGTCGCCGGGGGTCCGGCCGGTGGTTTCGCGGAAGCGGCGGGTCAGCGTGCTGCGCGAGGTCGCCAGTTCCGCCGCGAGCAGGTCGGTCGTCCACGGTTTTGCCGGGTCCTCGTGGATCTTGACCAGCGCCACGCTGATCAGCGGATCGCCGAGGACGCCGAGCCAGGTTCCGCGCGTCTCGGCGGGTTTCTCGGTCCGCCACACGCGGAGCAACTGGACCAGGAGGATGTCGACGAGCCGGTTGAGAACGAATTCGGTGGCGATCTGCGGCTGGGCCAGTTCCCGCGACAGCAGCCGGACGGTGTCGTCCAGCCCGCCACCGCCGTGGTTCGCGCGGATGTGCACCAGTTCCGGCAGGGTGGCGAGCACCTGGGTGGACACCGCCGGGTCGTAGTCGTAGGACGCGCCGAGGACATGGGTCTGCACCTCCCCGGAACCGAGGCGCAGCACGCCGCCACAGTCCCGTGCCTTCTCCGCCGCCGTGCAGAGCCCGGGAATGATCGGGGCGTCCGGGGCGCTGCGCAGGGTGTGCTCCGGTCCGTTCGGCAACAGGACGACGTCGCCGGGCATGAGCTGCCTCGGCGGGTGGCCCGGCAGGTCCAGCCAGGCCGTACCGCAGGTGATGGCGTAGAAGGCCGCGCCGGCGATGCCGTGCCAGAGGATCCCCCACGGCCCGGACGCCTCGATCCGGGCTCCGGCGGTGCCCCGGACACCGCCCACGGCGAGAGTTTCGGCCAACAGGTCCATGCCATCGAGGATAGTGCGACAGATGGATATGTTCGTGGCGTATTCAGGCATCGATACGACCACATTGCGCGTCATATGATCAAGTTCATGGCAGACACGATCGACTTCGACGAGATGAACCGCGCCGTGATCACCGACTTCCGGGCGAACGGCGGCAAGGCGGGCGGCATGTTCGAGGGCTATCCGCTGGTGCTCGTGCACCACACCGGCGCGAAGTCCGGCACCGAACGGATCGCGCCGCTGGTCCCGTTCCTGGAGGACGACCGGATCTTCATCTTCGCCAGCAAGGGCGGTGCCGACGAAAACCCGTCCTGGTACCACAACCTGGTGGCCAACCCGGAGACCAAGGCCGAATTCGGCACCGAGACCTTCCCGATCCGCGCACGGGTGCTCACCGGTTCCGAGCGCGATGACGTCTACGCCAAGCAGTCCGCCGTCCAGCCGCAGTTCGCCGATTACCAGCGCAAGACCAGCCGGGTCATCCCGGTGATCGAACTGGAGCGGATCTAGCCACGCGCCGTCAGTCCTTGCGGCCGGTGAAGGCGAGCGACGTCCCGAGCCCGATCATCACCAGCCCGCTGGTCCCGCCCACCAGCTGAAGCCGTCGCGGTGACCGCGCGAACCACGTCCGCGCGGTCCCGGCGACGAGCGCCCACACCGTGTCGGAAATCAGCGCGATCAGCGGCAGGCAGACCCCGAGCACGAGCATCTGCACCGGGACCGAACCGGCCGACGCGTCCACGAACTGCGGCAGGATCGCGGCGAGGAAGACGATCGACTTCGGGTTCGCGAAGCCGACGACCAGCCCGTCGCGCAGGACCGTGAGCGTCCGGCCCGGCGTGGTCCGGACTTCGGCCGCGAAGGCGTCGGCGAGTTCGCGGCGGTTCCGGATCGCCTGCACCCCGAGATAGACCAGGTACAGCGCGCCCGCCAGCTTGATCACGGTGAACGCCGTGGCGGACCCGGTGACGACGGCGCCGAGCCCGAACGCGACGGCCAGCACCTGCAGGTAGACGCCCACGGCGTTCCCCGCGACGGTGAGCAGCGCCTCGCGCCTGCCGACGGTCAGCGCGCGGCTGATGGTGAACAACACGCTCGGACCCGGTACGACGATCATCAGGAAGGTGAGGGCGGCGAAGGCCGCGAACTGCCCGGCGGAGACCATGCCCGGAGGTTACGGCGCGCGGCGGGCGAGGCGCAGCGGATTTCCGACGGTGAGGAAAGAAGCGAAAGACGACCGACGGCCGCCGTGCTGTTTCTAGCATCCGTGTCATGCCTTCGGATTCGCCGGGAAACGGCGACGGAATCCCCGACCTCACCTCCTACGCCCGGGCAGCCGTCCGCCTGCATCCCCGGGCGGGTACACCGACCGCGCACGACAGCCACATCGGCGGACCGTTGCTGTGGCCAGTCGACGAGCCCTGGCCGCATTGTCCCGATACCGCGCGGAACGAGGCGGCGCCGGGCGTGATCCACACCCCGGCCGCCGAGTTGGAAGCGGCGCATCCCTGTGAGAAGGCGATGCCGCTGGGAGGCGTGGCGCAGTTCTTCCGGCGGGACTTCCCGAAGCTGCCCTTCCCGGACGGCACCGACCTGCTGCAGGTGCTGTTCTGCCCGGACCCGCACGACGGTCCAGGCTACTGGGGGCCGGGTGTTCAGGTGGTCTGGCGGAATTCCGCCGGAGTGACCGCTCTGCTCGAGAGCCCGCCTGAGCCGTTCCAGAGCGACCACTACGAGTACCTTCCCGCCCGGCCTTGCTCGTTCGCGCCGTGCGAGGTCGTCGACCATCCGCATCCGTCGGAGCTACCGGCCGAGCTCAACGCGACGCTGCCCTTCACGAATGAGCATGGTGATTTCGTCGATGGCGAGGCCGAAGCCGCCTGGCCTCCGCTGGCCACCGGCTCCAAGCTCGGCGGCCTGAACGTCTGGTGGACGTCCGACTCCCGGAGTTTCCCGCTGATCTGCCCGGACTGCGGTGCCGGGCTCGAACTCCTGCTGGCCCTGGAAAGCTCGGAAGGTCCGGACGGCGAGTGCTCCTGCGATCAGCCGGACGACGGGCCCGGCTGGGAGCTGGCGGGTTCGTCGGTCAACGTCTTCGTCTGCGGTGCCGACGCGAAGCACACGATCAGGCCGCACGCGGACTGATCCCACGCTCTGTCGGCGTCCGGTGGTAGGAACGATCCGTGACCCTCAAGATCGGCATCCGGCAACGCCGTGCTCGCCTGGCCACCCGGCATCGCCTCGCCACGCCCGCCGCGTCGGTGCACGACGCGGCGGACGCGGTCGTCGCGCTGCACGCCACGGATCCGGCGTCGGTGCACCTCTCCGCGTGGGCGCGGGTCAAGGGCGACGGCGTCGCGGAGGTGGAGAACGCGCTCTACGACGAGCGCACGCTGATCCGGATGCTCGGCATGCGCCGCACGGTCTTCGTCGTCGGGCACGAGAACGCGGCGCTCATCCAGGCGGCCTGCTCGGCCGACATCGCCAAGAAGCAGCGCCGCCTGCTCGAACAGCATCTCGGGCAGCAGGGTCACCCGGAGAACGTGCCCGAGCCGGAGCGCTGGCTGGCCGACGTCGAGGACGCCACCGAGCGGGCGCTCAAGGCCCGTGGCTCCGCGACGGCGCAGCAACTGAGCGAGGACGAGCCGCGGCTCAAACAGCAGCTGTTGATGGCGAAGGGCAAGCCGTACGAGGCGATCGCCAACGTCACCAGCCGTGTCCTGTTCCAGCTCGCCGTCGACGGCCGCATCGTGCGCGGCCGTCCGCGCGGCAGCTGGATCAGCAGCCAGTACCACTGGGCCCCGATGTCCGGCTGGCTGTCGCACGGCCTCACCGAATGGGACGCCGACGCGGCCAGGGTCGAGCTCGCCCGCAAGTGGCTGTACTCCTACGGCCCCGCCCCGGCTGCGGACCTGCGCTGGTGGATGGGCTGGACGGTCGGCCAGACGAAGAAGGCCCTCGCCGCCATCGAACCCGTCGAGGTCGATCTGGACGGCGTCCCCGGCGTCGTGCTCGCCGACGACCTGGAGCCGGTCGCGGAGCCCGAGCCCTGGGTCGCCCTGCTCCCGTCGCTCGATCCGACCTCGATGGGGTGGATCGAGCGCGAGTGGTACCTCGGCCCGCACAAGGCGCCGCTGTTCGACGGCACCGGCAACATCGGGCCCACCGTCTGGGCCGACGGCCGGATCGTCGGCGGCTGGGCGCAGCGTCCGGACGGCGAGGTCGTGCACCACTTCCTGGAGGACGTCAGTGCGGACGTCGAGCGAGCCGTCGAAGCGGAGGCGAACCACCTGGCCGAGTGGTTCGGAGAGGTGCGAGTCACGCCACGGATGCGGACGCCGCTGGAGCGACGGTTAGGCGCTGTCCGATAAGTCTGCTCGCGGTCTTCGCGCCCAGGTGGTCCCTGACGGCACGGGCGGGATCACCCGAGTACGGCCCGGTACGAGGGCGACCCGCCCGCACCGCCAGGAACCACCTGGATCACGAAGCCCATCGAGCAGACTTATCGGACAGCGCCTAGCACAGGAAAGCTGAGAGTTCGCAACAGAGGTGCTGGTGGCGAACCACTTAATCGATTCTTGACCTGACCCACCGAGTGGTGGAAGTCTCGTCAGGGCAAAGAGGGCCGCCCTGGCTCGCACGCTAGGGTTGCGCCCGAGTAACGGACGTCTTACCGGGGCGATCCCGGACGAGTCTCAAGGGAGTGGCAGTAGTGACGGTTCGCGTAGGTGTCAACGGCTTCGGCCGCATCGGCCGCAACTTCTTCCGGGCCGTGCAGGCCGCCGGTCACGACATCGAGGTTGTCGCTTTCAACGACCTCGGCGACGTCGCCACGATGGCCCACCTGCTCAAGTACGACACGATCCTCGGCCGTTTCCCGGGCGAGGTCAGCGTCAGCGACGAGGGCATCGTCGTCGACGGCAAGACCATCAAGGCGCTCGCCGAGCGCGACCCGGCGAACCTGCCCTGGGGCGACCTGGGCGTGGACGTCGTCGTCGAGTCGACAGGCTTCTTCACCAAGGCCGAGGCCGCGAAGGCGCACCTCGCCGGTGGCGCCAAGAAGGTCATCATCTCCGCGCCGGCCTCCGGCGAGGACCTGACCGTGGTGCTGGGCGTCAACGAGGACAAGTACGACGGCTCGCAGACGATCATCTCCAACGCCTCGTGCACCACGAACTGCCTCGGCCCGCTGGCCAAGGTCCTGCACGACGCGTTCGGCATCGAGCACGGCCTGATGACCACCATCCACGCGTACACGCAGGACCAGAACCTGCAGGACGCGCCGCACAAGGACCTGCGCCGCGCCCGTAACGCCGCGGTCAACGTCGTGCCGGCCTCGACCGGTGCCGCCAAGGCCATCGGCCTGGTGCTCCCCGACCTGCTGGGCAAGCTGGACGGCTTCGCCTTCCGCGTCCCGGTCCCGACCGGTTCGGCCACCGACCTCACGGTCAAGCTGAAGAAGACCGCCACGGTCGAGGAGATCAACGCCGCCTACAAGGCCGCCGCGGACGGCCCCCTCAAGGGCATCCTGCGCTACAACACCGACCCGATCGTCTCGTCGGACATCGTCACCGACCCGGCCTCGTGCATCTACGACGCGCCGCTGACCAAGGTGATCGGCGACCAGGTCAAGGTCGTCGGCTGGTACGACAACGAGTGGGGCTACTCCAACCGCCTCGCGGACCTCATCGTCCTGGTCGGGAACAAGCTCTCCTGATGGCCGTCAAGAACCTCGAAGACCTGTTGGGCGAGGACGTCTCAGGTCGGTACGTACTCGTGCGTTCCGACCTGAACGTCCCGCTCGATGGGGAAACCATCACCGACGACGGCCGCGTCCGCGCGGCCCTGCCGACCCTCAAGCGGCTCGCCGAGGCGGGCGCGAAGGTGGTCGTCACGGCGCACCTCGGCCGTCCCCAGGGCGAGCCGGACCCGAAGTTTTCGCTCGCACCGGTCGCCGCGAAGCTCACCGAGCTGCTCGGCATCGATGTCCCGCTGGCGGGTGACCTGGTCGGCGAGTCCGCCAAGGCCACCGTCGCCGGGCTGAACGACGGCCAGGTAGCCCTGCTGGAGAACGTGCGTTTCGACGCGCGCGAGACCAGCAAGGTCGAGGCGGAGCGCCAGGCACTGGCCGCCGAGCTCGCCGCGCTCGTCCCGGGCGGGGCGTTCGTCTCCGACGGGTTCGGCGTCGTGCACCGCAAGCAGGCTTCGGTCTACGAGATCGCGCGGGCGCTTCCGGCGTACGCGGGCGGTCTGGTGCTGGCCGAGGTCGAGGTCCTCAAGAAGCTCACTGAGGACCTGACCCGGCCGTACGTGGTAGTGCTCGGCGGCGCGAAGGTCTCGGACAAGCTGGCGGTGATCGCCAACCTGCTGACCAAGGTCGACAGGCTGCTCATCGGTGGCGGCATGGCGTACACCTTCCTCAAGGCCCAGGGCCACGAGGTCGGCAACTCGCTGCTGCAGGAAGACCAGCTGGAGCAGGTCGCCGGCTTCCTCGCCGAGGCGGAGAAGCGTGGCGTCGAACTGATCCTGCCGGTGGACTTCCTCGCCGCGACGGGCTTCGCCGCCGACGCCGAGTTCGACGTCGTCGACGCGTCGGCCATCCCGGCCGACCGCATGGGTCTCGACATCGGCCCGAAGTCGCGCGAGCTGTTCGCGGGCAAGCTGGCCGACGCGGCGACCGTGTTCTGGAACGGCCCGATGGGCGTGTTCGAGTTCGAGTCCTTCGCCGGCGGCACCCGTGCCGTGGCCGAGGCGCTCGTCAAGAGCGACGCCTTCACCGTGGTCGGCGGCGGCGACTCCGCCGCGGCCGTACGGCAGCTCGGCCTCCCGGAGGACGGCTTCTCGCATATCTCGACCGGCGGCGGTGCGTCGTTGGAGTACCTGGAGGGCAAGGAACTGCCCGGGGTCGCAGTGCTGGGAGAGAACGACTAGTGGCGCGCAAACCGCTCATCGCCGGCAACTGGAAGATGAACCAGAACCACCTCGAAGCCATCGCGCTGGTTCAGAAGATCGCCTTCGCCCTGCCGGAGAAGTACTACGCGAAGGTCGACGTCGCGGTGCTGCCGCCGTTCACCGACATCCGCAGCGTCCAGACGCTGACCGACGGCGACAAGCTGTCGCTCACCTACGGCGCCCAGGATGTGTCGCCGCATGACTCCGGTGCCTACACCGGTGACGTGTCGGGCCTGATGCTGGCGAAGCTGGGTTGCAGCTTCGTCACCGTCGGGCACTCGGAACGGCGCGAGTACCACGGCGAGTCCGACGAACTGGTCAACAAGAAGGCCAAGGCCGCGCTCAAGCACGGCATCACGCCGATCCTGTGCGTGGGGGAGAAGCTCGAGGTCCGTGAGGCCGGCGAGCACATCGCCCACACCACGACCCAGCTGGTCGAGGGCCTCAAGGGGCTCAAGGCCGAGCAGGTCAAGGACGTCGTCGTCGCCTACGAGCCGGTCTGGGCCATCGGGACCGGCAAGGTCGCGACCCCGGCCGACGCCGAAGAGGTGTGCGGAGCCATCCGCGCCACCCTCGCCGAGAAGTACGGAGCCGAGGTCGCGTCCTCGGTCCGCGTGCTCTACGGCGGCTCGGCGAAGGCCAACAACATCAGTGACCTCGTCGCCTGCGAGAATATCGATGGTGCGCTCGTTGGTGGTGCCAGCCTGGATGGTGACGAGTTCACCAAACTCTGCGCACTCGCCGCGGGCGGGCCCCTGCCCTGATCGGGGCATCAACCGGGTAGCCTGGGTATCCGGTCCGTCACACAGCAGTGGACGAGTCCAGGAGTACGGTGTGTTCTGGTGGTCATGAGCCGCTGGTGGCACACCGTTTTCCTGCATTCTCCAAGAGCGCAGAGGATGACATGAAGCTGTTCCTGCAAATCCTGTTGATCGCCTCCAGCTTTTTCCTGGTGGTGGCCGTTCTGCTGCACCGCGGCCGGGGCGGCGGTCTGTCTTCGCTGTTCGGTGGCGGTATGCAGTCGAGCCTGTCCGGTTCCAGCGTGGCCGAGAAGAACCTCGACCGGATCACGGTGCTGCTGGGCTCGGTGTGGCTGATCAGCATCATCGGCCTGGGGCTCCTGCTCAAGGTCTGATCCATCCAGGTGTTTCGGCGTGCCTATGGGGGGCGCGCCGCCGATCCCTATAGGTGTGAGGATTCATGGTTGGCGGTAATGCGATTCGGGGCACCCGTGTGGGTGCCGGACCTTCGGGCGAATCGGAACGGGGTGAATCGGCGCCAAGGCGGCGAATCTCGTATTGGTGCGCCAACGGGCACGAGGCTCAGCCCTCGTTCTCGATGGACGCCGAGATTCCCCACGAGTGGGATTGCCCTCGGTGCGGGCTGCCCGGTGGGCAGGACGAGCAGAACCCGCCCGCCGCGCCGCGGACCGAGCCTTACAAGACTCACCTCGCGTACGTGAAGGAACGGCGTTCCGACGCCGACGGTGAGGCCATCCTCACCGAGGCGCTGGAGCGGTTGCGCCAGCGCCGGGAGATCTAGCCGCTCACCGGTCGAGCGGGTACCGGGCACGCACCCGGAACCCGCCGTCCTCGGTGTCGGCGGTTTCGAAACTCCCACCCAGCAGTCGAGCGCGTTCGGCCAGACCGGTCAGCCCGTGCCCTCCCGAGGGCAGGGCCGCACCGGACGTCCGGGCGCGCTCATTGCGTATTTCGACCTTGAGCGCCCCGTGCTCGCCCTGGATCCGGATGGTCGCGGTGGCGCCGGGCGCGTGTTTGTGCACGTTGGTCAGGCATTCCTGCACGGTCCGGTAGGCCGCCGCCGAAACCTGGCTGGGGAGCAGATCGGGGATCCGCTCGACGGTGAGGTGCACCGGGACGTCCGAGCCGCGGATCAGCCGGTCGAGTTCGTTGATCCCCGGCCGCGGCCCGTCGTCCTCGGAGCCCGAGCGCAGCACGCTCACCAAGGAGCGCAGCTCTTCGAGCGTCTTGGTGCTCAGTTTCCGGATGACCAGGGCGGTCTCGAGCGAACGAGCGTCATTGGTCTGCGCCTGCAGCGCGCCGGCCTGCATCGCGATCAGCGTGATCTGGTGGGACACGACGTCGTGCATCTCCCGCGCCAGCCGGGCGCGCTCTTCCGCGCGGACGGCGTCGGCGTGGAAGCGGCGTTCGCGATCACGGCTGGCGGCGAGTTCTGCGAGCTTCTGCGAGATCTCGGTCCGCGCTCCGATGAGCAGGCCGATGGCCACCGGCATCCCGGCGACGATGACGCCGTAAATCCCGTCCAGCACGTGTTCGCGCCAGCTGAGCTCGACGAAGTCGGGCAGCGGCCACTGGACGAACCGGCAGGTGAAGACGAGTGCGAACCCGGTCCAGGTCTGCCAGTGCATCTGTTTGCGGGTGGCGAGGAAGCCGAGCGCGATCATCGCGGCCAGCTGTGACCAGCCGGCCATGAAACCGGGGACGGTGGCGATCACCGCGAGGAACGGCAGCTTGCGGCGGAAGGCGAGGCCGAGGCACGCGGCGCCGGACAGGTAGATCGAGTACGGCTGGGCCTTCTCGGGGATCACCAGCCAGACGTCGAGCGCGGCCAGGAAGATCGCGAGAGTGTCCACCCCCAGCGCGGCCAGCGCCGGACGTTTGACCTTTACGAACGACATGACCCCGGCGGCGCGGCGCATCCGGTCGGCGGCCCCCGCTCCGGAGCCGCCCACCGAGATACCTGGCATCGAGATACCCTCTGTGCTCATCGCTGGCGACCTCACTCGTCTTGTGGACTTGAATGATGAGACGTGTTCTTCGCCCGATCGGGACGCGCAGGAACGAACAAATGTGCGGATGCTAACGGGTGGATGTATTAGGGCGGTAAGTTTCCCCCAGTCGGGCTAGGGTGCGTCCGTCCACTGTCCGCTCTGCGGACAAGTGCATGAACGTTCGGTCGGTCGAGCCCCCGGCCCCTTAAGTACATCAAGGCCCCCTTCCTCGCGCTAGACGCAAGGAAGGGGGCCTTCACGTACTTACAAGGTCAAGCCGTGGGCGGCTGGTAGACCTTCGTCAGCTTCGAAGCGGCACCGCGGTCCAGCAGCCACAGCGTGCGACGGCTGCCGCGCGCTCCCGCCACCGGGATCTGGACCTCGCCGGCACCGGCCAGCGCCAGCGCGACGGCGTCCGCCTTGGCGTCGCCGCCCGTCACCAGCCAGATGTCCTGCGCGCGACGGATCGCGGGCAGGGTCAGCGACACCCGGGTCGGCGGCGGCTTCGGGCAGTCGCGCACCGCCACGACCGAACGCTCCTGCTCGTACACCGCCGGGGTCTCGGGGAAGATCGAGGCGGTGTGCCCCTCTCCGCCGAGGCCCAGCAGCATGACGTCGAACGCGGGCACGTCGCCGTGGTCTTCGGGACGCGTGTTCGCGGCGAGCACGTCGGCGTAGGCCGCCGCGGCCGCGTCGACGTCGTCACCGAATTCGCCGTCCGAAGGTGCCATGGCGTGCACCCGCTTCGGGTCGAGCGGAACGTGGTCGAGCAGGGCCTCACGGGCCTGCTTCTCGTTCCGCTCGTCGGAATCCGCCGGGACGAACCGCTCGTCGCCCCAGTAGATGTCCAAACGCGACCAGTCGATGGCGTCCCGGGCACTGGATTCGCGCAGTTCCTTCAGGATCGCGATCCCGGTCCCGCCGCCGGTGAGCACCACCGACGCCGAGCCCTTGGCCGCCTGGACGTCCACGAGCCGGGTGACCAGCCTGGCCGCCGCGGCGGCGGCCAGGAGGTCCGGATTCGCGTAGACGACGACCTCGGTCTTGCTCATGAGGCGCTCTTCCCGGTCTTCGCGGGCGCGGGCTTCTTGGCCGCCGAAGCCACCTTCTTCGCCGGAGCCGCCTTGGGGGCGGTGCCCGACGAGATCTTGGAGAGCCCGTTCAGCGAGGCCTCGTAGACCTCGTCCGGGTCGAGCCGCCGCAGCTCCTCGATCAGGCAGTCCTTGTTGTCCCGCCGCTGCAGGGCGATCCGCCGCGTCGGCTGGCCCGGCTGGGTCAGCGCGCCGACCCGCCCGTCCGGCCGGTGCAGTTCCACCGGTCCGGAACGCCGGTCCAGCGTCACCGAGATGATGCCCGCGGCGCCGGTGGTCTTGACCCGTTTGACCGGCACCTTCAGGTACTCGGCCAGCCAGCCCGCGAGCAGCTCGGTCGACGGCGAGTCGGCCTCGCCGGTCACGGTCGCCGAGGTGACCTTCTCGTAGGGCGGAAGGTCCAGAGCGGACACCAGCTGGGCGCGCCAGTGGGTCAGCCGGGTCCACGCCAGGTCGGTGTCGCCCTCCACATAGGACTTCGCCCGCGTGGTGAGCGCCCGCACCGGTGCCTTTTCCGCCGCGGAGTCGGTGATCCGGCGCTGGGCCAGTTCACCGAGCGGGTCCTTGGCGGGTGCCTTCGGGCCCGTGCCGGGCCACCAGGTGACGATCGGCGCGTCCGGCAGCAGCAGCGGCACGACGGCGCTCTGCCCTTGTGCGGCCAAAGCTCCGTAGAGCCGCAGCACGATGACCTCGCTCGCGCCGGCGTCGCCGCCGACCCGGATCTGGCCGTCGATCCGCGGGGCCGCGGTCCGCGCGCCCTTGGCCACCACGATCACCCGCGACGGGTGCTCCCGGCTGGCCTCGTTGGCGGCTTCGATCGCCTCTTCGAGCTTGTCGTCGTCGTCGGCCACTATGACGAGCGTCAGCACTCGTCCGAGCGCCACCTGCCCGCCCTGTTCGCGGATTTCGACGAGTTTCTTGTTCAGCTGCGACGTCGTGGTCGACGGCAGGTCGATGATCACGGACGCCTCCAGTTCCGGCCGGTACGCTCCAGCATCTCGTCCGCCGACTGCGGTCCCCAGGACCCCGGCGGATACTGCTCGGGCGAGCCCTTCCTGGCCCAGTGGTCGATGATCGGGTCCAGGATCTCCCAGGACAGCTCGACCTCTTCGTTCACCGGGAACAGTGACGGTTCGCCGAGCAGCACGTCCAGGATGAGCCGCTCGTAGGCTTCCGGCGAGGACTCGGTGAAGGCGTGCCCGTAGCCGAAGTCCATGGTGACGTCGCGGACCTCCATCGTGGTCCCCGGCACCTTCGAACCGAACCTCAGGGTGATGCCCTCGTCGGGCTGCACCCGGATCACCAGCGCGTTCTGGCCCAGCTCCTCGGTCGACGTCGAATCGAACGGCAGGTGCGGTGCCCGCTTGAACACCACGGCGATCTCGGTGACCCGGCGGCCCAGGCGCTTGCCGGTCCGCAGGTAGAAGGGCACCCCCGCCCAGCGGCGGTTCTGCACCTCCAGCGTCACGGCGGCGTAGGTCTCGGTGGTCGAGTCCTTCGCGAAACCGTCTTCCTGCAGCAGGCTCGGCACCTTCGAGCCGCCTTGCCAGCCGCCCGCGTACTGGCCGCGCGCGGTGGTCTCTTCCAGCGGTCCCAGCGGTTTCGTCGCCGAAAGCACCTTGACCTTCTCCGCCCGCAGCGCGCGCGGCGCGAACGAGACCGGCTCCTCCATCGCGGTCAGCGCCAGGAGCTGCAGGAGGTGGTTCTGGATGACGTCGCGAGCGGCGCCGATGCCGTCGTAGTACCCCGCGCGGCCGCCGAGACCGATGTCCTCGGCCATGGTGATCTGCACGTGGTCCACGTAGTTGGCGTTCCAGATCGGCTCGAACAGCTGGTTCGCGAAGCGCAGCGCCAGCAGGTTCTGCACCGTCTCCTTGCCGAGGTAGTGGTCGATGCGGAACACCGACTCCTCGGGGAAGACGTCGTTCACGATCTCGTTGAGTTCCTTGGCGCTGGAGAGATCGCGGCCGAACGGCTTCTCGATGACGACGCGGCGCCAGGTCTCGTCACTCGCGTCGGCGAGGCCGGAGCGGGCGAGCTGCTTGGTCACCACCGGGAACGCGCTCGGCGGGATCGACAGGTAGAACGCGGTGTTGCCACCGGTTCCCCGTTCGGCGTCGAGGTCCTTGACCGTCTGCGCGAGCCTGTCGAAGGCGTCGTCATCGTCGAAGGTGCCCTGGACGAAACGGATGCCTTCGGCGAGCCGGTTCCACACCGACTCCTTGAACGGCGTCCGCGCGTGCTCCTTGACCGAGTCGTGCACGAGCTCGCCGAAGTCCTGGTGCTCCCAGTCCCGGCGGGCGAAACCGACCAGCGAGAACCCGGCGGGCAGCAGTCCGCGGTGGGCGAGGTCGTAGATCGCCGGCATCAGCTTCTTGCGGGCGAGGTCGCCGGTCACGCCGAAGATCACCAGGCTGGACGGCCCGGCGATCCGCGGCAACCGCTTGTCGCGCGGATCGCGCAGCGGGTTCTTCCAGGCTCGGGTCACTCGCCCACCTCCTGTACAGCGCGGACCAGCTCGGCCAGGCCGGCGGCCCGGTCGGTGAGGTGCAGGCGCAACACCGGGCGCCCGTTGTCCGCGAGCACCTGGCCGTCACCGAGTGCCTGCGCGTGCTGCAGCACTCCTAGTGTGTAAGGCCGGTCCGGCACGTCGAGATCGCTCTCGACGGCGCCGGTGATCTGCAGGAAGACACCGTTCTGGTGCCCGCCCTTGTGATACTGCCCGGTGGAGTGCAGGAAGCGCGGCCCCCACCCGAAGGTGGTCTGCCGTCCGGTGCGTTTGGCGACCTCGCCACGCAGGATCGACGTCGACGCGTCGTCGAGACGGTCGAGGTAGGCCTGCACGGCGAGGTAGCCGGTTTCCGGGGCGGAATCGAAGAAAGCCCGCAGAATATCCGCGAGCTTTCCGTCCGTGGCAACGCCTTCCGAGCCGAATACCTGGACTGAGCCGTCCACAGTGGACGGCTCTTCGCCGCCCTTGAGCGCGTCCGGGTTGTCGAGCAGCGACCGCGCGGCCTTCTTGGCGGCCTCGACGTCGGGCTGGTCGAACGGGTTGATCCCGAGCAGCCGTCCGGCGAACGCGGTGGCGAACTCCCACAACAGGAACTGTGCGCCGAGCGGGCCGGTCACCGAGATCTTCGCGGTGCCCTGAGCCGGGCCGACCGCCACCGGGGTGGCATCGGCCTTCGCGTCGGCGAACCCGGGAGCGTCCGGACCGTCGACCGCGACCGGGAGGAGCCCGGTGCCCTGCTTGCCGGTGGATTCGGCGATCAGCTGCTCCGCCCAGTCGGCGAAGCCCTTGATGCCGGAACCCGTATCGGCGATGACGACCTTTTCGGCGCCGCCCTCGTGTGCCGCGGTCCACGCCGCCGCGAGTTTGATCGCGGGGTTGTCCGCCGAGTCGGCGGCGAGCGTTTCGGCGACCGAAGCGGCCTGGTCGAGCAGACGGGCGACGTCCGCGCCGGCGAGGCCGGACGGGACGAGCCCGAACGCGGTCAGCGCCGAGTACCGGCCGCCGACGTTCGGGTCGGCGAGGAAGACCTTGCGGTAACCCTCCTTTTCGGACAGTTCCGCGAAGGGGGAGCCGGGGTCGGTGACGACCACGATCCGCCGTGCCGCGTCGATGCCCGCGTCGGTGAAGGCCTTCGCGAAGATCCGCCGGTGGCTGTCGGTCTCGACGGTTCCGCCGGACTTCGACGAAACCACGAGGACCGTGCGCTCCAGGTCACCGGCGAGAGCGTCGGCGACCTGGCCCGGGTCGGTGGTGTCGAGGACGGTCAGCGCGACGCCGTCCGTCCCCGTGATCACCTCGGGTGCCAGCGACGAACCGCCCATGCCCGCGAGGACGACGCGATCGACGCCCTCCGAGCGCAGTTCGGTCCGCAGTGCCTCGATCTCGCCGATCAACGGCCGCGAGGACTTGTGCAGCGCCGTCCACGAGAGACGGATCGACGCTTCGGACTCGGCTTCGGGACCCCACAGTGTGGCGTCCTGGGACGCCAATTTCGATGCGACCTGATCGGCGACAAGCCGCTCCGCGAACGGAGCGGCTTCGCCGGCCAGGGCGGCGTCGACAATTTCGACGCCGGTCGTTTCCCCTGCCATGGTCCAGATCAGTCCTTTGCCTTTTCGAGCTGCCCGGTGACGGTCTCGAGAAGTTCCACCCAGGACTTCTCGAACTTCTCGACGCCTTCGTCCTCGAGGACCTTGAAGACGTCGTCGATGTCGATGCCGACCACACGCAGCTTGTCGAAGACGATCTGCGCGTCGGGGCCCTTGCCGGTCACCGTGTCGCCGGTGACGTCGGCGTGGTCCGCGGCCGAGTCGAGGGTCTTCTCCGGCATCGTGTTGACCGTGTCCTTGACGACGAGCTGGTCCACGTAGCGGGTGTCGGAGTACTGCGGGTCCTTCACGCCGGTGGAGGCCCACAGCGGACGCTGCGCGTTCGCGCCGGCCTCGGCGAGCGGCTTCCAGCGGTCCGAAGCGAAAAGCTCCTCGAACGCCGCGTAGGCGAGCCGCGCGTTGGCGATGGCGGCCTCACCGCGCAGCGCGGTGGCCGCCGCGGTGCCGAGGGCGTCGAGCCGCTTGTCGATCTCGGTGTCCACACGGGACACGAAGAAGGACGCGACCGAGTGGATGCCCTTGAGGTCGTGGCCGTTGGCCTTGGCCTGCTCCAGGCCGGCGAAGTAGGCCTCGATGACCGCCTTGTAGCGCTCGACCGAGAAGATCAGCGTCACGTTCACGCTGATGCCCTCGGCCAGGGTCGCGGTGATGGCCGGGAGGCCCTCTTCGGTGGCCGGGATCTTGATCAGCACGTTCGGCCGGTCCACGGTCTTCCACAGGTCCTGCGCCTCGGCCACCGTCTTGTCGGTGTCCTTGGCCAGCCGCGGGTCCACCTCGATCGACACGCGCCCGTCGACCCCCTTCGTGGCGGTGTAGACGTCGCGGAACAGGTCCGCGGCGTTGCGCACGTCGGTGGTGGTCAGCTCGCGGATGGTGGCTTCGACGTCGGCCCCGCGCGCGGCGAGTTCCTTGGTCTGCTCGTCGTACGCCTCGCCCTTCGACATCGCGTTGGCGAAGATCGTCGGGTTGGTCGTCACACCCACGACGTGCTTGTCGCGGACGAGCCCGGCGAGGTTGCCGGTGTTCAGGCGCTCACGGGACAGGTCGTCGAGCCAGATCGAAACACCGGCCTCGGACAGCTGCGCGAGCTTGTCGTTGCTCATGTGCTGTGTCAATCCCTTCAGTTCTTGGTGTTGGAGATCGAGCGACGGGCGGCCTCGACGACTGCCTCCGCGGTGAAACCGAACTCGCGGAACAGCGTGCCGGCGTCGGCCGACGCACCGAAGTGCTCGATCGAAACGTTCTCCCCGGCGTCTCCGGTGAAGCGGTGCCACGACAGGGCGATACCGGCTTCGACCGAGACGCGTGCCTTGACCGACGGCGGGAGCACCGAGTCCTTGTAGGACTGGTCCTGCGCGTCGAACCACTCGACACACGGCATCGAGACGACGCTCGCCGTGATGCCGTCGGCTTCGAGGGTCTTGCGGGCCTCGACGGCCAGCTGGACCTCGGAGCCGGTCGCGATCAGCACGACCTGGGGATCGCCGTCGGACGCCTCGGCGAGCACGTAACCGCCTCGCTTGACGCCCTCGGCGTTGGTGCCCTCCAGGACCGGCACGTTCTGGCGGGTCAGCGCGAGACCCGACGGGTGGTGGACGTCCTCCAGGACGGCCTTCCACGCGTACGCGGTCTCGTTGGCGTCCGCCGGGCGGACGACGTTGAGGCCGGGGATCGCGCGCAGGGAGGAGAGCTGCTCGATCGGCTGGTGCGTCGGGCCGTCTTCGCCCAGGCCGATCGAGTCGTGCGTCCACACGTAGGTGACCGGCGCCTTCATCAGCGCGGCCAGCCGCACGGGCGGGCGCATGTAGTCGGAGAAGATGAGGAAGGTCGCGCCGTAGGGACGGGTGCCGCCGTGCAGCGCGATGCCGTTGAGGATCGAGCCCATCGCGTGCTCGCGGATGCCGAAGTGCAGCGTCCGGCCGTACGGGCTGGTCTTCCACATGTCGGTGGAAGCCTTCTCCGGGCCGAACGAGTCGGCCCCCTTCATGGTGGTGTTGTTGCTCTCCGCGAGGTCCGCGGAACCGCCCCACAGCTCGGGAAGCGGGTCGGCGAGCGCGTTGAGCACCTCACCGGAGGCCTTGCGGGTCGCGATGCCCTTGGCGTCCGGCTCCCACGACGGCAGGTTGTCCGCGAAGCCGTCGGGCAGCGTGCGGGTCGCCATCCGGTCCGCGATCTTCTTGCGCTCCGGGTTGGCGGTGCCCCACGCCTCGAACCGCTCCTGCCACTCGGCGCGCGCGGTCTTGCCGCGGTCGACGGCGTGGCGGGTGTGGGCGATGACCTCGTCGTCGACCTGGAAGTTCTGCTCCTTGTCGAAGCCGAGGATCTCCTTGACCGCGGCGACCTCTTCGGCGCCCAGCGCGGCACCATGGGCCTTGCCGGTGCCCATCTTCTTCGGCGCGGGGAAGCCGATGACGGTCTTCAGCGCGATGAAGGAGGGGCGCTCGGTCTCGGCCTTGGCGGCCTTGATGGCCTCCTCGATCGCGACGACGTCCTCGCCACCCTCGACGACCTGGGTGTGCCACCCGTAGGCCTCGTAGCGCTTCACGACGTCCTCGGACAGCGCGATCTTGGTGTCGTCCTCGATCGAGATCTCGTTGTCGTCCCAGAAGACGATCAGGTTGCCCAGTTCCTGGCGCCCGGCGATCGACGAGGCCTCGGCGGTGACGCCCTCTTCGATGTCACCATCGGAGGCGATCACGTAGATGTGGTGGTCGAAGATGCTCTCGCCGACGGCGGGCTCCGGGTCCAGCAGGCCGCGCTCGCGGCGGGCCGCCATCGCCATGCCGACGCCGTTGGCCAGGCCCTGGCCCAGCGGGCCGGTGGTGGTCTCGACACCCTTGGTGTGGCGGTACTCCGGGTGACCCGGGGTCTTCGAGTCCCACTTGCGGAGCTGCTTCAGGTCGTCCAGCTCCAGGCCGAACCCGGCCAGGTACAGCTGGATGTAGAGGGTCAGGCTCGAGTGTCCCGCGGAGAGGATGAAGCGGTCACGGGCGGGCCACTCGGGGTCCGCCGGGTCGTGGCGCAGCGTCCGCTGGAACAGCGTGTAAGCGAGCGGCGCGAGGCTCATCGCGGTGCCGGGGTGACCGCTGCCGCAGTTCTCGACCGCGTCCGCGGCGAGCACCCGAACGGTGTCGACGGCCCGCGTGTCGAGATCGGTCCAGTCGGCGGGCACGTTGCGCCGGAGGAGTGGGTTCTTCTCGCTGGTAGAGGCGGTTTCGGACACTGAACTCGGACTCCCCGTCATCAGGTTGTGGCTTCTCTTCCCTCGTGGGTAACCCACGCGTACCGCTACTAATCTCAATCGATCCGGAAGGGACGATATTCCTGCTCCGGGCCGTTCGCAGAGGCACGCTGCGACCTACCGCGGCCAGCCTAATGGTTCGGCCGGTCGAGGACCCGCGATCACCCTCTGGAAACAGCACGTCTAACATCGGGGAAGGGTTCAGATCGAAGGGATCCGGGGCCCGCCACATCACCCGGAAGCCTGATGGGCCCGCCCCGAAAACTGACGCAGGGAGTGAAATGTCGTTGGTGAACGCTGCGCACGGACGCAGTGACAACACCAGCGCCGTACATCCGACCGGTGAACGACCGCACGGTGGCCGGCGAACAATCCGCCAGGTCGTCGGCGCTTACGCCGCCCTCGCGAAGCCCAGGGTGATCGAGCTTCTCCTCGTCACCACGATTCCCGCGATGTTCCTGGCAGGCAGGGAAATCCCGTCGCCCTGGCTCGTGCTCGCGACGCTCGTGGGCGGCACCATGGCCGCCGGTAGCGCCAACGCCTTGAACTGCGTCATCGACGCGGACATCGACAAGGTGATGAACCGCACCAAGCGCCGCCCGCTGGTGAAGGATTCGGTATCCCGGCGAGGCGCGCTGATCTTCGGTCTCGTGCTCGGTGTCCTGTCGGTCGTCGTGCTCTATTTCACGGTGAACCTGCTCTCGGCGATTCTCGCGATCGCGACGATCCTGTTCTACATCTTCGTGTACACGCTGGTGTTGAAGCGGCGTACGTCACAGAACGTGGTCTGGGGCGGGGCGGCCGGCTGCATGCCGGTCGTCATCGGCTGGGCCGCCGTCACCGGCACCGTCGAGTGGCCCGCGTTCGTGATGTTCGGCGTCATCTTCTTCTGGACCCCGCCGCACACCTGGGCGCTGGGCATGAAGTACCGCGACGACTACGAGCGCGCCGGCGTGCCGATGTTGCCGGTGGTCGCCAGCCCGCAGCACGTGGCGCGGCAGATCGTCATCTACTCGTGGGTGATGGTCGCCTGGACGTTGCTGCTGGTCCCGGTGACGAGCTGGATCTACACCACGTTCGCGTTGCTCGCGGGCGGCTGGTTCCTCTTCTACGCGCACAGCCTGAACGCGGCGGTGCGGCGCGGCGAGGAGACCAAGCCGATGTCGCTGTTCCACCGGTCGAACACGTACCTGATGATCGTGTTCGTCGCCCTGGCCGTGGACTCGGCCATCGGCATGCCGGTGATCGGCCTGCCTTTCTAGCCTGTCGCGCTTTCCCAAGGGGTGGTGCGCGTTGCCGCGCCGGGTTACCCGTCGGTACGGTCCGGCAAGGTGACGAGGACAACGGAGCGCCCGGCCACGATCAAGGGTGAACGCCGGACCATGGCGATCGCCTGCGTGGTCGTCTTCATGGCCCAGATGGCGACCACGATCTACCTTCCCTCCCTCCCCGTGATCGAGCACGACTTCGGGGTGTCGCGCAGCTTCGCGGCGTTGTCGGTCTCTCTGTTCGTCATCGGCGCGGCGGCGCCGGTGGTCCTGTGGGGCCGGGCCGCCGACCGCTACGGCCGACGCGGCGCGATGCTGGCCGCGCTGGGGCTGTTCGTCGCCGCCAGTGCGGTCCTGATCGTGAACACCTCGCCCGCCTGGCTGCTGATCCTCCGTTCCCTGCAAGGGATCGGCGCCGGGGGCGCGGCCATTATCGCCCGTATCGCCGCGCGGGACCTTGGCGGCGGTGACGCGCTCGCGAAACGGCTTTCGGTGCTGTCCATCGCGTTCGTCACCGCGCTCGGCGGCGGGCAGTTCCTCGGTGGCCTGATCGGCGACTGGCAGATCGGGTTCGCCGTGCTGACGGTGGTCGGGGTGATCTGCGTCATCGGCACGCTGACCCTTTCGCTGGATCCCGGCCGCGGCCGGGAAGAGACGACCGGCATGGTCCGGATCTACTTCCGGATCCTCACCACGCGGGCGTTCCTGCTGCCGACCGTCGCCGCGGGGCTCGGCTTCGCGACGATCGTGCTCCTGCAGGAGGTCGCGCCGTTCGTCTTTCAGCGGCACTTCGGGCTCAGCGTGACCGAGTACGGCAACGTCGGGCTCCTGATCGGGCTGGCCTACTTCGGCGGCGCGCTGCTGGTGAACCGGCTGGCCGGCGGCAAGGGCTCGTCGTGGCTGATGCGGGCGGGCGCGCTGGTCATGACCGGCGCGGGCGCGCTGACGGTCGCCTTGTGGTTGCTGCCGGGGATCCCGCTCACGGCCTCGCTCGTGACGTTCATCGCGCTGTACTGCGGCATCACCTTCGGCCAGGCCGCGCTCTTCCCGAGCAGCATGGCCGTCGCGGTGAGCGAGGTGCCCGGACACGGCGCCTACGCCGTCGCGCTGTGCGGTTTCGTCGCGCAGTCCATCGCCGGCGTCGCGGCCACGTTCGCCGTCCTGCTGCACGAGAACATCGTCTGGGCGAGCGCCGCCACCGGTCTTTCGCTGCTGGCCTTCCTCCTGGTCCGGGTGCGCGCGAGGGAATGAGATGATGGCGGGCGCCGTTGTAATCCGTTCGGCCCCTGTCCCACCTCCGAAAGCAGGCTGCTTTTGTCCGTGTCCCCGGACCGGGAACTCGACGCGCTCGAGCAGGACGTCGCGCTCGAGCAGGAGTACGTCACCACCCTCTACCGCAAGCTCGACGCCGAACGCGTCGACGCGCAGCGCAGGCTCGACGAGACCCTGCGCCAGACCGGCGGCACCCCGCAGGCGCGCACCGAACGCGACGTCGCCACGACGCTGTACACCGACAGGCTGGCCCAGCTGAGCTCCGTCGAGCAGGGCCTGTGCTTCGGCAGGCTCGACTTCGTCCCCGGGCACGCCGAGGAGACGACCTACATCGGGCGGCTCGGGCTGTTCGACGAGGACGACGAGTACCGTCCGCTGCTCGTCGACTGGCGCGCGCCGGTCGCGCGGCCCTTCTACCTCGCCACCGCCGCCTCGCCCGAAGGCGTCCGCCGCCGTCGCCACCTCCGGTCGCTGAGCCGGAAGGTCGTCGGCGTCGACGACGAGATCCTCGATCTCTCCGCCGCCGATCAGGGCCAGGACCTCGGGCTGGCCGGTGAGGCCGCGCTGCTCGCCGCGCTCGAACGCCGCCGCACCGGTGAGATGAGCGACATCGTCGCCACGATCCAGGCCGAGCAGGACCGCATCATCCGCGCCACGCCGAACGGCGTCCTCGTGGTCCAGGGCGGGCCGGGCACCGGCAAGACCGCGGTGGCGCTGCACCGCGCCGCGTACCTGCTCTACACCCACCGCCAGCAGCTCACCACGCGTGGCGTGCTGGTGGTCGGGCCGAACAGCACGTTCCTGCGCTATATCGGGCAGGTGCTGCCGTCGCTGGGCGAGACTGGGGTGCTGCTGGCCACCATCGGGCAGCTGTACCCGGGCCTCGACGCCACCGGGGAGGGAACCCGCGAGGCCGCCGAGGTCAAGGGCCGCCCGAAGATGGCCGACGTGCTCGCCGCCGCCGTCCGCGACCGGCAGCAGGTGCCGGAACCGGTGCTGGAGATCGAGTTCGAGCGCGAGATCCTGATGCTGGACCGCAAGACCTGTACCGAAGCCCGGACAAGGGCCCGGCGCTCGCGGCGTCCGCACAACGTCGCCCGGCGCATCTTCATCTCCGACCTCCTCGACGCGCTGACCAGGCAGGCCGCCCGCAAACTGGGGGAGGACCTGCTCGACGCGCGCGACGTCCAGGACATCCGGGCCGAGGTCGCGGCCGACAAGAACGTGGCCGCGGCGCTCGACTCGCTGTGGCCCAAGCTCACCCCGGAGATCGTGCTCGACGAGCTGTTCGCCGACCGCGAACGGTTGCGCAGCGCGGGCGGAAAAGCGTTGTCCGACACCGATCGTGAGCATCTCTACAGCCCGACCGACGCGAAGTGGACCCCCGCCGACGTCCCGCTGCTCGACGAACTGGCCGAACTGCTGGGCGAGGACGACACCGACGCTCGTGCCGAACGCGTCCGCCGCGAGCGTGAAGACCGCGCCTACGCGGAAGGCGTCCTCGACATCCTCGAACAGGACGAGGAGATCATCGACGAGGAACTCCTGCGGGTGAGCGACGTCCTCGACGCCGAACTCTTCGCCGAACGCCAGCATCGCCGCAGCGAGATGACCGCGGCGCAGCGGGCCGCGCAGGACCGGACCTGGACCTTCGGGCACGTGATCGTCGACGAGGCGCAGGAACTGACCGCGATGGACTGGCGGCTGCTGATGCGCCGCTCGCCGAACCGGTCGATGACGCTGGTCGGCGACGTCGCCCAGACCGGCTCGGCCGGTGGCGCGCGGTCGTGGGGCGAGGTGCTGTCGCCGTACGTCGCGGACCGCTGGAAGCTCGAAGAACTGACCGTGAACTACCGGACGCCGGCGGAGATCATGGCCGTCGCGTCCCGGGTACTCGCCGAGGTCAATCCGGAACTGGAAGCGCCGGTTTCGGTGCGGGAGACGGGTTTCGAGCCGTGGCTGCGTTCGGTGGCACCGGACGGTCTCACCGCCGGACTGCCCGCTCTCATCGACGCCGAACTGTCCGCTGTGGACGGTGGGACGGTCGCCGTGCTGTGCCCGGCTTCACTGGTCGACGAGGTCTCGGAGACGCTCGGCGAGGCGGGGGACCGAGTGTCGGTGCTGCCGGTGGAGCGGGCCAAGGGCCTGGAGTTCGATTCGGTGGTACTGGTGGCCCCCGACGAGGTCGTCGCCGAATCCCCGCGCGGGCTCAACGATCTTTATGTGGCCCTGACCAGGGCGACCCGCCGGCTCGGCGTGGTACAGACCGGTGAGGCTGTTCCGGCGCTCAAGGGTCTTGGCTAAGGTCGGCCGCATGCGCAAATTCGGCAAGATCGTGGTCATCGGCGCGGGCGTGCTCGCCCTGGCGGCCTGTGGCGAGAAGCAGAACACCGCAGGCTCGGCCCAGCCGTCGTCCGGTGCGGCCCCCGCGTCGGCTTCGTCGCAGGCTCCGGCCGCCCCGAAGGGCAAGGAGTGCACGGCGGACGACGTCAAGACCACCGGGAAGTTCGGCGAGGCGCCGACCATCACCATCCCGGACACCTGCGACCCGCCGAAGAAGCTCATCACCAAGGACCTCGAGCCCGGCACCGGCGAGGGCGCCAAGGCCGGCGCGAACCTGAAGATGAACTACACCGTTGTGACATGGTCGGACAAACGAAAGCTTGACAGTTCATTTGATCGTGGCGAAACGCTCGACCTGACTCTTGGCGCCGGCATGGTTATTCCGGGCTGGGATCAGGGGCTTCTTGGCGTCAAGCAGGGCGGGCGGCGGTTGCTGATCATTCCGCCGGACCTCGCTTACGGTGAAGGGCAGCGGGGGATCAAGCCGAACGAAACACTCGCTTTCGTCACAGATGCGGTTTCCGTGCCGGGAGCGTAGAAATCACGTCTTCCCAACGTTGACAATTCCGCTCGTTCGGGTGTCCTCGGTGTCGAGATATTGACCTCGCCCCGCCTCGGTCTTTAGTTTGGCTGGTAAGGGGGTGAGATTCCGGAATGGGACATTCGGACGGGCGGACCTATCGTGGTTTCGTTCGCCTGTGGCATGTTGACGATGGCTGGGGTGTAGTAGAGTCTCCGAGTTTCGCGGATCCGATCTGGGTGCACTACTCCACGGTGTCCGAGGACAGTCGTGGCATTCTCGCCGACGGTTTTCTTCAGCTCTTCGTCGGCGACGAGGTCGAGATCACGGTCGAACATGCCGAGCAAGATGAGTTTCATCTGCGTGCTTTATGGGTGCGATCGATAGGGGGAAATCGGGATGAAAAGAGCTCAAATCGGTAGAGTTGGCGTCATTTTCGCCGGTGTGCTGGCCCTCGTTGGCTTGACCATCGGACCTGCTCAGGCGGAGCATTCCTTTACTTTTACGCAAGCCAACACGAAGTTCGATGCCACTGATACTCACGGTAGGTTCACGGGGCAGGCGAAGACGATTCCAGGTCAGGCGGTGCCGATGACTTGGTCCTTCCGTGTCGCGCCCGCGGTCCAGGCGATCGCGACCAGTTCGATGAACTGCACTGCGGGACATATGCAACTTTCTTATCATGATGCGCACTCAAATATTCCGGTCGACTACTTCTGGCATTCGACCGTTCAAGGTAATCGCTCTAATAATACGAAGTATGATCTCTATGGAAGCTGTACATTCAGCGTGAAGGGGAACGGGAAGGCGAATCTCAAGTTCGTGTTCCATTATTCGATGTTCTGTGGGCCTTGCGGCAATGTCGCTGCTCGGACGATCGCAAACGGCTTCTCGACCACGCTGGATGTGACACCTGCTGGTAGGTGAGCTTCCGCAGAGTTGAAGGGCCCTTCACCGCATCTCACGCGGTGAAGGGCCCTTCGCTGCATCGCATGAGGGGAGTCCTGTCAGCTTCCGGCGTGCTCCCAGGTCAGCAGGGTGATCTCCAGTCCCTTCTCGACCTTCGTCGTCGGCGGCAGGTCGGCCGGGACGTAGCCGGCGCGGCGCGCGACGGCCTCGCTGGCCGCGTTCTGGGCGTCGATCTGCAGCCGAAGCGGTCCGAGGCCGAGTTCCAGCGCGTACGCGGTGAGCACCCGGAGAGACCGGGCCGCGAGATCGCGGCCGCGATGGGCCGGGCCGACCGCGTAGCCGAGTTCGGCCGGGCCGGCCCCTTCCTCCGGTACGAACAGCACCGCTTCGCCGAGCGGTTCGCCGCCGTCGTCGGTGATGGCGAGCCGCAGCCCCACGCCTTGCGCGCGGCGCACGACGCCTTTGTCGTAGTGCGCTTGTGCCTCCGCGGCGTGGAACGGCGACGGCAGGGGCGTGAACCGCGCGACGGCGGCGTTGTCGAACAGGCCGGGCATCAGCGCGATGTCGTCTTCGATCCAGTCGCGCAGGACCAGATCCTCACCGGTGAGCCAGACCTTCTCCGGCCATGGCGTCGTCATGGGATCAGCAGGAGCTTGCCGGTGGTGCGTCGTCCCTCGAGGTCTTCGTGCGCCTGACGAGCTTCGGCCAGCGGGTAGCGGCCGCCGATACTGATCTTCAGCGAGCCGTCCTGGACGGCGGCGAACACTTCGCTCACCCGCCATTCCAGTTCCTCGCGGGTGAGCACGTAGTGCGCGGAGGTCGGACGGGTGAGGTACACCGAGCCGCTGCGGTTGAGCAACTGCGGGTCGATCGGCGGTACCGGGCCGCTGGCCGCGCCGTAGAGGGCGAGCAGGCCGCGGATCTTCAGGCTCGCCAGGCTCCCGTCCACAGTGGACTTGCCGACGCCGTCGTAGACCACCGAGACGCCCGTGCCGCCGGTGAGGTCACGGACGGCCTTCGCGAAGTCGACCTGGTCGTAGCGGATGACGTCGTCAGCGCCCGCCTCCGTCGCGAGCTTGGCCTTCTCGTCGGTGGACACGGTGCCGATCACCCGGGCGCCGCGCGCCTTGGCCAGCTGGACGAGCAGCAGGCCCATCCCACCGGCGGCCGCGTGGATGAGGACGTCGTCCCCGGCCTTGACCTCGTAGGTCGAAGCGATCAGCGCGTGCGCGGTGACGCCCTGGAGCATGGTCGCGGCGGCGGTCTCCGTCGAAACGCCGTCCGGGATCTTCACCGCGATCCGGGCGGGGAGCAGCCGCTGCTGGGCGTAGCTGCCGAGCAAGCCCTGCCACGCGACGCGGTCACCGACGGCGAAACCGGTCACTCCGGAGCCGACCGCGGCCACCGTGCCCGCGCCCTCCATACCGAGGATGAACGGCTTGTCGACCGGGTAGGTGCCCGCGCGGTGATAGGTGTCGATGTAGTTGACGCCCGCCGCGGCGATGTCCACGAGCAGTTCTTCCGGACCGGGTTCGCCGACCTCGACTTCGGCCAGTTCGAGGACTTCGGGTCCGCCGGTTCGCCGGATCTGTACTGCCGTGGGCATACGTCCTCCTCGTTCATGGTCTTTCCGACTCGGACAACTATGGCCGACGCCACGGTTATTCCGCGTGCCGAGCGTCCTGAGGTTAAGCTCGGCCCGTGGCTGAGACCGAAGAGAAGACCGAGACCTCCGCTCCCACGTCGCGCCAGGTCGCGGCCGCCCGTGACTTCGTGAAGCGGCACGGGAAGCCGTCGCGCGCGGTGGTGGAGAACATCGGCCGGATCGGTGCCCGGGTCGTCCTGGTGGGCGCCGACGGCGCGCTGGGCGACGTGGTCGTCGCCTCCACCGAGGCGGGCGAGGCGCTGGTCGAGGCCGTCGAGGACCTCGAACCCGCCGAGTGGGACAGCGAAACCGTCAACGCCACCAAGATCGGTGCCGAGCACCGCCGCCGGATGGCGGGCAAGTGAGCGGTTCCGCGATCCTCGTCGCCTGCTCCGATCTGCCGGAAGGCGACGGCGACGAACACGCCGTTCCCGAGGCGCTGGCCGACCTCGGCTTCAAGACCCGTTGGGCCGCTTGGGACGACACGACCGTCGACTTCGGCGCCGCGGACATCGTCGTGGTGCGCGCCGCCTGGGATTACGCCGAGCGCCGCGACGAGTTCCTGTCCTGGGCCGAATCCGTGCCGGCGCTGGCCAACTCGGCCGAGGTCGCGCGGTGGAACACCGACAAGTCCTACCTGGCCGAACTCGGCGACTCCGGGGTCGCGGTGGTGCCGACGACCCTGATCGCGCCGGACGAGAAAGCCCCTCGCTGGCCCAAGTCCGACTTCGTGCTGAAGCCCGCGATCGGTGCCGGGTCCCGTGGCGCCGGGCGGTTCAAGGCGGGCGACGCCGACGCCGCGGCCGCCCATCTCGCCGGGCTGCACGCCGAGGGGCACACCGCGTTGCTCCAGCCGTATCAGTCCAGTGTGGACGAACAGGGCGAGAGCGCGCTGGTGTACTTCGGCGGCGTGTACTCGCACGCGTTCTCGAAGGCCGCGATGCTGGGCCGGGAACTCGACGAATCCGGTTTGTACGTCACGGAAAAGCTCGCGCCTTTGCAGCCGGCCGCCGCCTTCCGGGCGCTGGCGGAAGACGCGCTCGACGCGACCGCGGCGCTGCTCGGCATCCTGCGCGCGGAACTGCTCTACGCCCGCGTCGACCTCGTCGCCGGGCCGGACGGCAGGCCGCTACTGCTGGAACTGGAACTGGTGGAGCCGTCGCTCGGCTTCCGTCAGACCGACGTGACCGCCGCCTGGCGCTTCGCTTCGGCCGTGCGCCAGCAACTCGCCTGACGCAATTCGTCCTCTACTTGCGGTAGTTGCACGCGCAAGGACCGCAAGTAGAGGACGAAACGCGAGGGTGTCAGGCGGGTTTGACGAGCTTCGCGGCCAAACGCTCGGGCTTCGGCCACCGCACGTCCCGCGCCCAGCCGAACTTCTCGAACAGCCAGATCACCCGCGCCGACACGTCGAGCTGGCCGCGCAGCACGCCGTGGCGCGCGCAGGTCGGGTCGGCGTGGTGGGAGTTGTGCCACGACTCGCCCATGGACAGGATCGCCAGCGGCCAGAAGTTCGCCGCCTTGTCCCGGCTGACGAACGGGCGCTCGCCGACCATGTGGCAGATCGAGTTCACCGACCAGGTGACGTGGTGCAGGAACGCGATCCGGACCAGCCCGGCCCAGAAGAACCCGGTCACCACACCCCACCACGACCAGCTGATCAGCCCGCCCAGCACGGCGGGCAGGAGCAGGCTGAGCGTGATCCACAGCCAGAAGTAGCGGTTGACCACGCGGAGGTCCTTGTCGGCCACCAGGTCCGGGGCGAACCGCTCGTAGTTCGTCACTTCACGGCTGAACATCCAGCCCATATGCGCGTGCCAGAACCCGCGCAGCAGCGCCGACGGCGACGTCCCGAACAGCCAGGGGGAGTGCGGGTCGCCTTCGCGGTCGGCGAAGGCGTGGTGACGACGGTGGCTGGCCACCCAGAAGATGACCGAGCCCTGCACCGCGAAGCTCCCGGCGATGGCGAGCGCGATCCGCAGCGGCCGCCCGGCCTTGAAGGCGCCGTGGGTGAAGTAGCGGTGGTATCCGACGGTCACGCCGAGCGTCCCGACGGTGTAGAACACCGCGGCCAGCGCGAGATCGACCCAGGTCATGCCCCAGCCCCACACGATCGGCACGGCGGCGAGCAGCGCGACGAAGGGGACCAGCAGGAAGGTCTTCAGGATCAGCATCTCACCCCCGCCGCGTCGGTGGGAGATCAGTGGTTTGGACTGGCCTGCCGGTGCGTCCGGCTCCGTGCTGGCGGTCATACGACACCTCGTGCCTCGACTCGGTGGTGGCCCCCATGTGGGCCACCGAACGCAGCGTAAGGGCACCGTCTGGCGAACACGCCGCCCGGGGGTTACGTCCGGTTTGCCGATGGGTCAGTTCGAAGCGGCGAGTTCCCGGTCAGGGGCATCGGCAATCGGAGCGGGACCGCGATCGCGTGATCCGCACCACAGTGCGGCGGTCGCAATGATGACCAGTGCGGAGCCGAGGACGTGGAAGGAGACCAACGCCTCCGGGACTCCGAGGGCGTACTGGACCGATCCGAGGACGCCCTGCGCGAGCGCGACGACCCACACGATCGTGTAGCGCTGCCACAACTGCTTCGGCGCGCTGCCGCGCATCAACTGGAGGCCGAAGACGGCCAGCACGATCAGGTAGACGACCAGCAGGCCGCCGTGGACCTGGGTGAGCGTCTCGATCGGCGCCTGGAGCCGGTGGGTGCCGGGGTCACCGCCGTGCGGGCCCGCGCCGGTGACCGTGGTGCCCGCCACGAGGACGGCCCACATCGAGGCGGCGAGGACGATCAGCGTCTTGCGGCCCGCGTCCGGGATCAGCCACCGGCCGGGTTCGTCGCCTTCCTTGAACGCGCGCAGCAGCAGGACCGCGAGCCAGACCAGGGGAGTGGAGGCCAGGAAGTGCAGCGCGACGGTCCACCATTCGAGCTTGGCGAGCACGGTGATCCCGCCGACCACGGCCTGCAGCATCACCCCCGCGGGCATCGTCCAGGCCAGTTTCACCAGACGGCGGCGGTTCGGGTGCTCGATCTGCACGCGCCACGCGGTGATCACGCACAGCGCGGCGACGGCGATGACGACGCCGGTGAGCATCCGGTTGCTGAATTCGATCCACTGGGTGAGCGCGTCGAATTCGGGGTGGGCCACCGGCACGATGCTGCCTTCGACGCACTGTGGCCAGGTGGGGCAGCCGAGGCCGGAGCCGGTGACGCGGACGACCGAACCGGTGACGCCGATTCCGGCCTGTGCGATCACCGCCGCGATCGCGACCGCTCGCTGAACAGCGAACGAGGGATACGGCAGACGCGCTACAAGGCTCTGGAACGGCACCGCCCGATGCTAGAACGCTTCACCTGAGAGCGTTCCACCGGCCGTACTCGCTGTGTCGGCCGCCTCAGGTGAGGCGAGTGGTCCTGGTCGCCAGCGCCCCGGCGGCGACGCCCCAGCCGGCGAGCACCGCGAACGGGCCCCAGCCGAACGACCCGTCCAGCAGCACCGACCGGAGTCCTTCGGCGAGCGCGCCCGAGGGCAGCAGTTCGACGAACGTCGCGAGGCCCGGCGGCATCGTCGACGGCGCGAGCAGGATGCCGCCGGCGAGCAGCAGCACGAACCAGACGATGTTCGCCAGCGCCAGCACGGCCTCCGCGCGCAACGCCCCGCCGAGCAGCAGCCCGAGCGCGCCGAACGCGAACGTGCCGATGATCAGGAACGGGACGGCGCCGAGGAGTCCGCCCAGTGACGGCGACCAGCCCAGCAGCGCGGCCACCACACCGAGGATGACGGCCTGCAGCGCGACCACGACGAGGGCGGCGGCGACCCGCCCGGCGACGAGGAGCCAGCGGGGCAGCGCGGTTGCGGAAAGTCGTTTGAGGACGCCGTAACGGCGGTCGAAGCCGAGTGCGATGGCCTGTCCGGTGAAGGCAGACGACATCACCGCGAGCGCCAGGATCCTCGGCGTGATCCAGTCCACTTTGGACGCGGAGCCGAGCTGCGCCGACGGGAGGATGTCCAGCAGCGACAGGCCGATCAGCAGCGCCAGCGGGATGAGCAGGGTCAGCAGGATCTGCTCGCCGTGGCGCAGGGTCAGGCTCGCCTCGATCTTCGCGTGCGTGCGCAGCATCTTGCCGAGCGAACCGCGGCCGGGGGCAGGGGTGAACGTGCCCGCGGTGAACCGAGGGGCGGGCGGCGGCGTGGGCAGGGTCGTCATGCGCGCAGTTCCCGTCCGGTCAGATCGAGGAAGACCTCTTCCAGCGTGCGCTTGCCGACCTGCAGTTCCTCGGGCATGACGCCCTGCTGGGCGCACCAGGCCGTCACCGTCGACACCACCTGCGGGTCGATCGGGCCCTCGACGAGGTACGTCCCCGGCGCCGACTCGCGCACGAGGTGCCCCTCGGGCAGGGCCGCTGTCAGCAGGACGGTGTCGAGCCGCGTGCGGGCCTTGAAGCGGAGTTGCGCAGCCTCACCGGCGTCGACGGTCAGCGAGTGCGGCGAGCCTTCGACGACGACCTTGCCGTGGTCCACGATCACCACGGTGTCGGCCAGCGTCTCGGCCTCCTCCATCAGATGCGTGGTGAGCAGCACGCTGACACCGTCGGCGCGCAGGGCGCCGAGCAGGTCCCAGACCAGACGGCGGGCCTGCGGGTCCATCCCCGCGGTCGGCTCGTCGAGGAAGAGCAGTTCCGGCCGCCCGACGAGCGCGCAGGCGAGGGAAAGACGTTGCTGCTGCCCGCCGGAGAGCCGTTTGAACGGCGTCTTCCGCGCCCCGGCGAGGCCGAGGATGTCCAGCAGCCAAGCGGGATCGAGCGGGTTCGCGGCGCACGCGGCGACCAGGCCGAGCATCTCGTCCGCCCGGACGCCGGGGTACGCGCCGCCGCCTTGCGGCATCACGCCGATCCGGGGCCGCAGCGCGGATCCGTCACGCTTGGGGTCCAGGCCCAGCACACGGACGTCTCCCGCGTCAGGCCGCAGGAAGCCTTCGCAGATCTCGACGGTGGTGGTCTTGCCGGCCCCGTTCGGGCCGAGCAGAGCGAGCAGTGTGCCGCGGTCCATCCGCAGATCGAGTCCATCGACCGCGGTGGTGGATCCGTAGCGTTTCACCAGCCCGGTGATCTCGACGGCGGGGGCGTTCACGACAGGTCACGATACGGCCTCATGCCGGGACCGACTGTTCCGGGGACGGTCTGGACAGCAGCAGCGGCGAGATGCGGTGGACGATGAACAGCCCCAGGAGCGTGACCACGATGGCGGCGGCCCACGCGAACGGCAGGACGTACCCCCGGCCGTCGAAGGTGCTGCCCGTCGTGGGAAGCAGGAACGGCAGGACGGCGGTGATGATCGTCGCGGCGACCCGGAACCGCGAAGTCCCCGCCGACGCGGCCAGCGGGATGATCGCCCACAACAGGTACCAGGGCTGCAGCGCGACGTGCAGGACCATCACCGCGCCCAGCGAGACGCCGAGGCCGATCATCGGCCGGTAGCGCCATTTGAAGCTGTCCCAGAGGAACTTGACCGTCACCGCGCCCGCGACGAGATAGCCGAGCGTGCCGAGGATCGGCACCATCGCGTTGGTGTGGTTGCCGAGGCCGAGCACGATGCCGAGGACACCGCCGAGCGCGGCGAGTTCCGACGTCGGCGAGATCCACGACCGGACCAGTCCCGGTGTCCCGAGCGCGCCGACCCAGCCGAAACCGAGCCCGGTGCCGTAGCAGACCGCCACCAGCACCACGCCGAACAGCAGCGCCATCGGCACCGCCGCGGTGAGCAGGTCCTTGAGCCTGCCGTGCCAGCGTCTGGCCACCATCACCGTGAAGAAGGGGAGGGCCAGGATCGCGTTCAGCTTCACCCCGACCCCGAGGGTGATGATCGCCACGCCGAGCCCGATGAAGAGCAATTCGCCCTTCGCCAGTGGCGGGGGACTGTCGCCCTTGATCCGGACCGGCAACCGCCGGATGCCGATCTCCAGCCCGGCCACCATGAGGCCGATCGCCAGCGCGTCGTTGTGGGCGCCCGCGACGAAATGGAAGATCAGCAGCGGGTTCGCCGCGCCGAGCCACAGCGCGGTGGCGGGCTGCACGCCGAACCGCCGGGCCAGCCGGGGCAGCGCCCAGATGATCAGGATGACGCCGATCAACGCGAGGCCGCGCTGCAGCAGGACGCCGGTGACGATGTTGCCGCTGCTCAGCGGGGCGAGCCAGCCCCCGAGGCGCAGCAGCAGCGGACCGTACGGGGCCGGGGTCTCGCGCCACATGTTGGAGACGCCGGACGTCAGCGGGTCGGAGACGCCGAGCGCTTCGGCCGGTCCGAGGGAGTACGGGTCCATCCCGCGGGCGACGATCTCGCTCTGCGCGAGATAGCTGTAGACGTCGCGGGAGAACAGCGGCGGGATGAACAGCAGCGGCGCGCACCAGAGCGCGATGGTGCGGGCGAGCTGGCCCTGGGTGGCGAGGCGGCGGCGGGCGGGCTGGGCGAACCGGCCGAGCATCAGCCAGCTCAGCACGATGATCGTCATCCCGGCCAGGCCCATCGAGAGCGAAACCGTGGGGATGCGGGTGAACAGCCGCAGGACCGGGATGTTCTGCACCGGGTTGATCACCGGCGCGGCGCCGGCGCCGAGCGAGCCGAGCGCGAGGAAGAGGGAGCCGACCGCACCGAACCGGCGGACCACGTTCAGGCCGCGTTCTTCCTTGGCGTCGAGTGGCTCGGGCTCCTGCGGGCGCACCGGGGACAGCGTCGCCACCGATCCTGCCGCCGGATCTTCCGCTTCCGCCCCGTCCGTGTCCCGCCGTGCGGGGTGTTCGCCCACTGCCACGCACGAAGGGTAGCGATCGCGGGAACAGACTGAACGGGTACGTGGTTACCGAGGTCATGACCGGCGGCTCTCCGTGACGATGTCCGGCGAAAGTGACCCTCGCCACTCCGTGAGGCACCCCTCTTTGCCGTCTCCCCGGAAATACGTCACACTTGTGTTGTGAAAAAGACGGGGACGGCGAACCAGGCCGGTGGCGACATGCACGCCGCCGCGGTTCAGGCTGTCCCCGCGCAGGTCGGCCCCGAGGGGCGGACCAGGCATGAAGTGGCCCGCTTGCTGCTGGAACAGGGTCCGATGACCGCCGTCGTGGTCGCCGAGCAGCTGGGGATCAGCGCCGCGGCCGTCCGCAGGCATCTCGACGCGCTGCTGGCCGACGGCGAGGCCGAGACCCGCGACGTGCCCCGCCGCGGACCGCGCGGACGAGGCCGTCCCGCCAAGAACTTCCTGCTCACCGAAGCGGGCCGCGCCCGGTTCGGGCACGCCTACGACGACCTCGCGTCGTCAGCCATCCGGTTCCTCGCCGAACACGCCGGCGAAGACGCTGTGAAGGCCTTCGCCGAGGCTCGCGTCGCCTCGTTGGTCGGCCCGCACCGGGACGCGATCCTCGGGCACACCGACCCCGCTGCCCGCGCCGAGGCCCTCGCCACCGCCCTGACCAGGGAGGGCTACGCTGCGTCGACCCGTCAGGTCGGTGCCGGCGAACAGCTCTGCCAGCACCATTGCCCGGTCGCCCACGTCGCCGCCGAGTTCCCCCAACTGTGCGAAGCCGAAACCGAGGCATTCGCGCATCTTCTGGGTACTCACGTACAGCGGCTGGCGACCATCGCACGCGGTGACAACGCGTGCACCACACACGTACCCGTCGCTTCGACGGGTCACCCGGCCACACCCCGGCCGGGAAGCACGGCGCCCTCCCCAGGGCGCACAGCACGGATCCCGAATGGAGGGAAACCCGCATGACTGCCGCTGCCGAGCAGCGCACTCCCACCACCGCGCCCATGAGCCAGGAAGAGACCATCGAGTCCCTTGGCAAGTACGCGTTCGGTTGGTCGGACTCCGACGAGGCGGGCTCAACGGCCCGCCGCGGGCTGAACGAGGACGTCGTCACCGACATCTCCTCGAAGAAGTCCGAGCCGGAGTGGATGCGCGAAGCACGACTGAAGGCGCTCAAGCTTTTCCGCTTGAAGCCGATGCCCAACTGGGGTGCGGACCTCTCCGGGATCGACTTCGAGAACATCAAGTACTTCGTGCGGTCCAGCGAGAAGCAGGCGACGAGCTGGGAAGACCTGCCCGAGGACATCAAGAACACCTACGACAGGCTCGGCATCCCCGAGGCGGAGAAGCAGCGCCTCGTCGCCGGTGTCGCGGCCCAGTACGAGTCCGAGGTCGTGTACCACTCGATTCGTGAGGACCTCGAGGCCCAAGGTGTGCTGTTCCTCGACACGGACACCGCGCTCAAGGAGCACCCGGAACTCTTCAAGGAGTATTTCGGCTCCGTGATCCCGGCCGGGGACAACAAGTTCTCCGCGCTGAACACCTCGGTGTGGTCGGGCGGTTCGTTCATCTACGTGCCCAAGGGCGTCAAGGTGGACATCCCGCTGCAGGCCTACTTCCGGATCAACACCGAGAACATGGGCCAGTTCGAGCGGACCCTGATCATCGTCGACGAAGACGCCTACGTGCACTACGTCGAGGGTTGCACCGCGCCGATCTACCAGTCCGACTCGCTGCACTCGGCGGTCGTGGAGATCATCGTGAAGAAGGGCGCTCGCTGCCGCTACACGACGATCCAGAACTGGTCGAACAACGTCTACAACCTGGTCACCAAGCGCGCCAAGTGCGAAGAGGGCGCGACCATGGAGTGGATCGACGGCAACATCGGCTCCAAGGTGACGATGAAGTACCCGTCGGTCTTCCTCATGGGCGAGCATGCCAAGGGCGAGGTCCTTTCGGTCGCGTTCGCGGGCGAGGGCCAGCACCAGGACGCCGGCGCGAAGATGGAGCACCTGGCGCCGCACACCTCCTCGACCATCGTGTCGAAGTCGGTGGCGCGCGGCGGTGGCCGCACCTCCTACCGCGGCCTGATCAAGGTCGCGAAGCGGGCGCACCACTCGCGGTCCAGCGTCGTCTGTGACGCGCTGCTGGTCGACACCATCTCGCGGTCGGACACGTACCCGTACGTGGACATCCGCAACGACGAGGTGTCGATGGGCCACGAGGCCACGGTCTCGAAGGTCAGCGAAGACCAGATGTTCTACCTCATGTCGCGCGGTCTCGACGAGGCCGAGGCCATGGCGATGATCGTGCGCGGGTTCGTCGAGCCGATCGCGCGTGAGCTGCCGATGGAATACGCGCTCGAGCTGAACCGCCTGATCGAGCTTCAGATGGAAGGGTCCGTCGGCTAGTGGCAGACAACAACGTTGCCGAAGCTCTGCGCGAGGGGGCCGTCATTCCGGCGGCCTCCCGCGGGGAGCGGTTCACCTCGTACGACGTGGAGGCCTTCGAAGCGCCTCGCGGTCGTGAGGAGAACTGGCGTTTCACCCCCATGAAGCGACTGCGAGGCCTGCACGACGGCTCCGCGGCGAAGTCCGGCGAAGTCACCGTCGCTATCGAGGCCGCCGATGAGCTGGTCATCGAGACGGTCGGCCGTGAGGACTCGCGTCTCGGCGCCGCCGGTGTGCCCAGCGACCGGATCGCCGCGCAGGCGTACTCCGCGTTCGACAAGGCCACCATCGTCACCGTGCCGAAGGAGATCAGCGCCGCGAAGCCCGCGGTCCTGCGGATCTCCGGCCCGGGCGAGGGCAAGGTCGCCTACGGGCACCTGCAGGTGCGTGCCGAAGCGTTCTCGAAGGCCACCATCGTGCTGGACCACGTCGGTTCCGGGACGTACGCGGACAACGTCGAGTTCGTCATCGGCGACTCGGCGAACATCACCGTGGTCAGCGTCCAGGACTGGGCCGACGACGCGGTGCACGTGTCCGAGCAGCACCTCAACCTCGGTCGCGACGCGAAGCTCAAGCACATCGTCATCACGCTCGGCGGTGACCTGGTCCGCGTCTCGCCGACGGCGACCTTCGCCGACCGCGGCGGCGACGTCGAGATGCTGGGGCTGTACTTCGCGGACGCGGGACAGCACCAGGAGCACCGGCTCTTCGTCGACCACGCCGTGCCGAACTGCAAGTCGCGCGTGATGTACAAGGGCGCCCTGCAGGGCGACGGCGCGCACACCGTGTGGGTCGGCGACGTGCTGATCCGGGCGGCCGCCGAGGCGACCGACACCTACGAGCTCAACCGCAACCTGGTGCTGACGCCGGGCGCGCGGGCGGACTCGATCCCGAACCTGGAGATCGAGACCGGCGAGATCGAAGGCGCCGGGCACGCGAGCGCGACGGGAAGGTTCGACGACGAGCAGTTGTTCTACCTCCAGTCGCGCGGAATCGGCGAAGACGCCGCGCGTCGGCTGGTCGTGCGCGGGTTCTTCCACGAGATCCTGGTCAAGATCGATGTGCCCGAGGTGCGCGAGCGTCTCG
This sequence comes from Amycolatopsis sp. lyj-112, assembly GCF_046549055.1. NCBI lineage: Bacteria > Bacillati > Actinomycetota > Actinomycetes > Pseudonocardiales > Pseudonocardiaceae > Amycolatopsis > Amycolatopsis sp. lyj-112. Next base: position 1,203,983 of record NZ_JAJPWS010000001.1, read on the forward strand.
AGGCCGCGATCGAAGCCGAGCTCGAAGCAGTCGGTGTCTGACTCAGCGGCCTCATCGCGCGCGTCCGTCCACAAGAGACTTTAGGAATCACTGAAATGCCAACCCTGGAAATCAAGGACCTGCACGCCTCGGTCACGACCGACGAGGGCCCCAAGGAGATCCTCAAGGGCGTCAACCTGACCATCAAGTCGGGTGAGACCCACGCGATCATGGGCCCCAACGGTTCGGGCAAGTCCACGCTGTCCTACGCCATCGCCGGCCACCCCAAGTACCAAGTCACCTCCGGGCAGATCCTGCTCGACGGTGAGGACGTGCTCGAGATGAGCGTCGACGAGCGTGCCCGCGCGGGCCTGTTCCTCGCCATGCAGTACCCGGTCGAGGTTCCGGGCGTGTCCATGTCGAACTTCCTCCGCACCGCGGCCACCTCGGTCCGTGGCGAGGCCCCCAAGCTGCGCCACTGGGTCAAGGAGGTCAAGGAGGAGATGGGCAAGCTCGACATCTCGTCCGAGTTCGCCGAGCGCTCGGTCAACGAAGGCTTCTCCGGCGGCGAGAAGAAGCGTCACGAGATCCTGCAGCTGGCGCTGCTCAAGCCGAAGATCGCCATCCTCGACGAGACCGACTCGGGCCTCGACGTCGACGCGCTGCGCGTCGTCTCCGACGGTGTCAACGAGTTCAAGGCGAACAACGACGCCGGCGTCATGCTGATCACGCACTACACGCGGATCCTGCGCCACATCACGCCCGACTTCGTGCACGTCTTCGCCGGCGGCAAGATCGTCGAGTCCGGCGGCCGCGAACTGGCCGACGAGCTGGAGGAGAACGGGTACGTCAAGTACACCGGTTCCACCGAGACCGCCGCGGTCTGATCGCGCTCCGCCTGATCCTGGAAGCACACGACTACACCGAGAGGAGTTGGCCCGATGACCACCACCACGGCTAACTCTGCTGTACCGCTGGACGTAGCGGCCATCAGGGCCGACTTCCCCATCCTGTCCCGTACCGTTCGGGACGGAAAACCCTTGGTGTATCTGGATTCCGGTGCGACGTCGCAGAAACCGGTGCAGGTGCTCGACGCCGAGCGCCGGTTCCTGGAGACCTCGAACGCCGCGGTACACCGCGGCGCGCACCAGCTCGCCGAGGAGGCGACCGACGCCTACGAGTCCGCCCGCGCGCGGATCGCGGAGTTCGTCGGCGCCACCCCGCAGGAGCTGGTGTTCACCAAGAACGCCACCGAGGGCATCAACCTCGTCGCCTACGCGATGAGCAATGCCGCCACGGCGGGTCCCGAGGCCGAGCGGTTCAAGATCGGTCCCGGCGACGAAATCGTCATCACCGAGATGGAACACCACGCGAACCTGGTGCCGTGGCAGCAGCTCTGCCAGCGCACCGGCGCCACGCTGAAGTGGTTCTCGGTCACGCCGGACGGACGGCTCGACCTGTCCGATGTGGACGAACTGATCACCGAGCGGACCAAGGTGCTCGCGTTCACGCACCAGTCCAACGTGCTCGGCACGATCAACCCGGTGAAGATCCTGGTGGAGAAGGCCCGCGAGGTCGGCGCGCTGACCGTGCTGGACGCCTGCCAGTCGGTGCCTCACTTCACCGTGGACTTCCACGACCTGGGTGTCGACTTCGCCGCGTTCGCCGGGCACAAGATGGTCGGCCCGTACGGCATCGGTGTCCTTTATGGACGTCGCGAGCTGCTCGAGGTCATGCCGCCCTTCCTGACCGGCGGCTCGATGATCGAGATGGTCCGCATGGAGGCCACGACGTTCGCCCCGCCGCCGCAGCGGTTCGAGGCCGGCACCCCGATGACCTCGGAGGCCATCGCCCTCGCCGCCGCCGTCGACTACCTGTCGGCGATCGGCATGGACCGCGTCGCGGCGCACGAACACCTTCTCACCGAGGCGGCGCTGGCCGGGCTCGGCGAGATCCCGGGCGTGCGGATCATCGGCCCCACCGACATGACCGACCGCGGTGGGCTGGTGTCGTTCGTCATCGACGGCGTGCACCCGCACGATTCGGGACAGGTGCTGGACAGTCTCGGCATCGCCGTCCGCGTCGGGCACCACTGCGCGTGGCCGCTGCACCGCGCCTGCGCGGTCCCGGCGACCGTGCGCGCGTCGTTCTACCTCTACAACACACTGTCCGAAGTGGACGCACTGGTGCAGGGTGTGCGTGAGGCGCAGAAGTTCTTCGGGGTGGCCCAGGGGAGTGCTGCGCAGTGAATCTCGAGAGCATGTACCAGGAGATCATCCTGGACCACTACAAGAACCCGCACGGCCGCGGTCTGCGCGAGCCGTTCGACGCCGAGTCGTTCCAGGTCAACCCGACCTGTGGTGACGAGGTGACGTTGCGGGTGAAGGTCGACGACGGGAAGGTCGCCGACATTTCGTACGAGGGACAGGGCTGCTCGATCAGCCAGGCCTCGACGTCGGTCTTGACGGATCTCGTCGTCGGGCACACCGTGGAGGAGGCGTTCACCACCATGGACGCCTTCGTCGAGCTGATGCAGGGCAGGGGCCAGATCGAGCCGGACGAGGACGTGCTGGAAGACGGCATCGCCTTCGCCGGCGTGGCCAAATACCCGGCGCGAGTGAAATGCGCCCTGCTCGGATGGATGGCGTTCAAGGACGCCGTCGCCCGCACGACCAACGGAGTTGAGACGGCATGACCGAACAGCAGACCGAAACCCGCGAGGGGCGCACGGCCGCCGACCTCGACGCCGAGACCGCCGCGGCGCCCGATACGGCCGACCTGGCGAAGGTCGAGGACCTCGAAGAGGCGATGCGGGACGTCGTCGACCCCGAACTCGGCATCAACGTCGTCGACCTCGGCCTGGTCTACGACATCCGCGTCGAGCCGGACAACACCGCCACCATCGACATGACCCTGACGTCCGCGGCCTGCCCGCTGACCGACGTCATCGAGGACCAGGTCGGTGCCGCGCTCGTCGGCGGGGGAACGGGACTGGTCAAGGACTTCCGGATCAACTGGGTCTGGATGCCGCCGTGGGGCCCGGAGAAGATCACCGACGACGGCCGCGAACAGCTGCGAGCCCTGGGCTTCACCGTCTGACCCTCTCTCTTTGTCCGTGAAGGCCCCCTTCCCTCGGCTCAGCCGAGGGAAGGGGGCCTTCACGCGCTTGGGGCTCCGGGTTGCGGCGTGGGTCGCTTCGTGGAAGTACGTGAAGGGGTCCTTGCCTACCCTCAAGGTAGGGAAGGAGTCCTTCACGTACTTGGGCCTCGCCTCAGCCGTCACATCGGCCACTTCTGCTTGTGTATAACGACCTATACCGCACCTCGGAGTGCGGTCGGGCTGGTCGTCAGCGGCTCGATCGGGAGCGTTGCCCGGTTCGCCGGAAAACGACGAAGAGCAGCCGCAAGCCCACCAGTGCGCTGACCACCAGCAGGTTGTAGCCGAACATCTGGTGCAGCGTGACCCCCGGAAGGACCTCCGGGCCGGTCGCGCCGCCCAGCAGCAGCACGGCCATCAGCCCGGTCGCCGCGCCGACGAAGGCCAGCAGCAGTTCGTGCACGAGGCCGGTGACGACGTCGCGGTCGCGTTCGTCGGAGAACAGCCGGACGTTGACCGAAAGCCTGCCCTGCTCCAGCGCGTTGCCGATCCGGTCGATGCGGCGGGGGAGGCGGCGCAGCACCGGCAGGAGCGCCATCAGTTCGTTGGTCGCGGTGGAGCGCAACGATTCGGGCCGTAGGCCGGCGCCGACCTGCTCGGCGGCGTAGGCGCGGGATTCGACGACGATGTTGAAGCCCGGTGCCAGCGCGCCCAGCGTTCCCTCCAAAGTGGCCAGTGCGCGGAACACCGCGGCGATCGGCGGGGGCACGCTGAGCCGGAAGTCGGCGATCACCCGGAACAGGTCGGTGAACATGTCCAGATCAGGGGCCTGCCCGTGGTTGAAGTGCTTGGCCACCAACGATCCCAGTGCCCGTTCGAGCCGCTGCTCCTCGATCTCGTCCGGCCGGTCGACGATCTCTAGCAGGCCGTCGCGCAGTGCGGCCGGGTCGCCGCGGTCGAGGGCGAGGATCAGGTTCTGCAGCCCGCCGCGCAGTCCCGAGTCGAGCCGTCCGACGGAGCCGAAGTCGAGCAGGCCCAGCCTGCCGTCGGTCAGCAGCAGGACGTTGCCGGGATGCGGGTCGGCGTGGAAGACGCCGCTGCCCATCACCTGGCCGAGCACGCACCGCAGCATCGACCGCGCGAGCTTGGCGCGCTCCGCCGCGGGGACCTGTTCACGCGCACTGGCGAGCGGTTTGCCGTCCAGGCGCCGCATCACCAGCACGCGTTCGGTGGACAGTGCTTTGTGGACGGTCGGCAGGGCGACCTCGGTATGCGGGTAGGCGGCGCTGACCGCTTCGATGTTCCTTGCCTCCGTGCGGAAATCGAGTTCCTCGACCAAGGCGTCGGCGAACCCGTCGGCGAGGTCGACGACGCCGAGCGAGCGGGCCCAGTCCGCGCGCAGGTCCAGTGCGGCCGCCACCCGGCGGACGATGTCGAGGTCCTGGTCGACGAGTGACTGCACCCCCGGCCGCTGCACCTTGACCACGACGTCCTGGCCGTCGCGCAGTTTCGCCCGGTAGACCTGCGCGATCGACGCGGCCGCGATCGGTTCCGGGTCGAATTCCGCGAAGATCTCGTCGGGGTTGCCGCCCAGTTCCTCTCGCAGCACCGTCGCGACCTCGTCGGCGTCGGCGAAGGCGACCTGGTCCTGGAGTTTGCTCAGTTCGTCGATGAACACCGGCGGGAGCAGGTCGGAACGTGTCGAGAGCAGCTGGCCGAGCTTCACGAACGTCACGCCGCCCTCTTCCAGCGCGCGCCGGAGTGAGCGGGCCAGTTTGGCGTGCCGCACGGTGGCGAGCCCGGGTTCACGGCGGCCGGTGAGGTAGCGGCCGAGGCCGTGTTTGATCGCGATCCGGGTGATCTGCGAGTACCGGCGGGTGCGGGCGGCGCGGCGGCGCAAGGACCGGATCCGGCCGATCAGCCCGAGCCCGGAACCCGCCGGGAGGATGAATTCCGCGACGAACAAGAACATCAGCGTCGCCAGGAAAGCGCCGCCCGCCACGGGAATGATCAGACCGGCGACAGCGCCTCCGCCGGCGAACATCGGCTTCGGGAAGGCGCTGAGGATGCCGCCCGCGACGAGCCAGCCGAAGCCGGCGGCGCAGAACGCGCGGACCACGCCGATCCGCACACCCAGCACGCGGCGGGCGGCGACCACGAGTGGCCACAGCATCAGCGCGTAGACGGGCAGGGTGAGCAGGCCGAGCAGCAGGTTCATGCGATGAGGACATCACGCGCAGCCCGCCCGGGATTCCCGCTGCGGCGGGACGGAGCTCACCCTTGAGAGGGAGCGGATCCCGAAGTTGTAGGTCGTGGTCTGTTCCGGCGGAGCGAACAGGACACCGAGGAGCGCCATCACCGCCGCGGCGAGGAACCCGACGCGGAGATCGGCGACGTCGCCGAGGAACCCGATGAGCGGCGCTCCGGCGGCCTGTCCGAGCGCCAGCATCAGGAAAGCCACGCCGACCCCGAACGCGGGCGACGCCGGATAGGCCCTGGTACCCCAGAGGATCAGCACGCTGGTCAGTCCGATGTAGACAGCGCCGAACAGGGCGGCCGCGACGATCAGCGCCGGTAGCGAACGGGTGGCGAGCGCGAACAGGGCGGTCGCGACCGCGAACAGGACCATCCCGGCCGACCAGGTTCGGCGCAGTCCCGCCCGCGACGTCAGTTCGGCGGTGAACGCGCCGATCAAGCCGGAAGCGCCGAGGACGATCCACACCACCGTCGACTCGGTCTCACCGAGCCCGCCGATGCCGACGGCGATGTCGCGGCCGAACGTCCAGATCGCCGCGCTGGCGAGGCCCAGCATCGCGGCGGCGGGCAGCAGCCGTCCGGTCGCGGGCGGGAACAGCGGCACCGGCAGCCCGTCGCCGGGCTTCGCCTGTCCGCCCGGCGCGACGACGCGGGCGATCCACAGGGTCACCAGCGCCGATGTCGCGGCGAAGGCCCACCAGGCCAGCCGCCAGTCGCCGACGGCGAGGAGCGCGACCGGACCCGACACCAGCACCCCGAGCCCGGTTCCGGCGTTCACCACGGTCTGGGCGCGGTCGCGGCGGGTCACCCGGACGGTGCGCGAGACCGCGTCCGCGAGCGAGGGGGAGGCCAGGCCGGTGCTGGCTCCGGCCAGGACCACGCCGAGCGTGAGCAGGGCCGCCGAGGGGGCGGCCGCGATCAGCGCGGTCCCCGTGGTCGCGGTCGTCCCGGCGGCGAGCGCTCCGGCCCGCGCGCCCCAGCGGGCCGTGATGGCGGTCGAGGCCGCGACGGCGAGGCAGTAGGCGACGTAACTGCCCGCGGCGATGGCGCCGAGCGTGCCGCCGTCGAGGTCGAACTCCGCCCGCAGCGTCGGCGCGAAGAGGCCGTACGCGTACCGCGCGAGCCCGTAGGAGACCGCGATCAGGGCCAGCCCCGCCGCGGTGAGCGTCAGCTCTCGTTTGTGCGAAGAAACCATCAGTGCTCCTCCAGAGGTATACCGATCGGTATACCCAGGGAGTGTTCCTGCATTCGGCGCTCAGGTCAACCGATCGGTATAGTCGAGGCATGCTGACACCGGCCGGCGAGCGAGTCCTGAGCGCGGCGAGCGAGCTGTTCTACCGGAACGGCCTGAACGCGGTGGGCGTCGCGGCCGTGGCCGAGGCCGCCGGCGTCACGAAAAAGACCCTCTACGCGTGCTTCGGGTCGAAGACGGAGCTCACGATCGCGTACCTGCGGCGCCGCCACGACGTCTGGTGGGCGTACCTGGAACAGCAGCTGGCCGAGGCCGGTGCGCCGCGGGCCCTCGTGGTCTTCGACGCCTACATCGATCACCCCCGTCTCGGGAGCGACCGGGGCTGCGCGTTCCTCAACGCGGCCGCCGAGCTGCCCGCGGGGCATCCCGGGCTCGACGTGATCCGGCGGCACAAGGCGGCGGTGCGGGCCAAGTTCACCGAACTCCTCCGCGAGGACGTGCCCCAAGCAGGCGAACCGGAGCGGCTCGCGGAGCAGCTCTTCCTACTGCTGGAAGGCGCGGTGGCGCATACCGGCATCGACGGCGACGCGCACCGTGTCACGCTGGCGAGGGAGATCGCGGAGATACTGCTGAGGGATCCGCGCCGGGCCGTCACCCGCTAGAAAGAGCACATGCGACTTTTCGGCCCGCTACTCGACCGGGCGACTTACCGGCGGTGGGTGTACTTCATCCTCGGCGGCGCCCTGAGCGTGCCGTACCTGCTCTTCGCCGCCATCGTGGTGCCCTCGCTGCTGCCCCTCGTCGTGACGGTGGGGCGCGGCGTGGTCATCGCGATGATCACCGTCGTCCTGGTGATGATCGCGTCGTCGTTCATCCCCGCCGTCCGCGTGCTGGAAGGCGCGGCCGTGCGGGAGCTGCTGGACGACCCGGTGCCCGGAGTGACCTTCGGGCCCGCGGGAAGCTGGCCGGTCCGGCTGCGGTCGAGCGCGATGTTCCTGCTGCACGTGGGATCCGGTTGTGTCGTCAGCCTGGTGAGCCTGGTCGTCCCGGTGGCCTTCGGGTTCGCGGTCGCGGCACCGTTTTCCGGCCGTATCGTGCTGTCCACAGAGGATCCGATCCTGGTGCCGAAGGGCTGGGCGAGCGCGTGGATCCCGGCGGCGCTCCTGCTCGGCCTCGTCGCGCTGGCATACGGCGTCTGGCTGGCCGGTGCCTTGCTCACCCGCGTCGCCCGCAGCCTGCTGGGGATGTCGGCCGCTGAGCGGATCGCCCAGCTGGAGAAACGCACCGAACAGCTCGCCGAACGCAACCGGCTGGCGCGGGAACTGCACGATTCGGTCGGGCACGCGCTGAGTGTCGTGACGATCCAGGCCGGGGCCGCCCGCCGGACGCTCCGGACCGATCCGGACTTCACCGAGCAGGCGCTCACCGCGATCGAGGAGTCCGCCCGCGCCGCGCTCGAAGACCTCGATCACGTGCTCGGCCTCCTGCGCGAGGAGGCTTCGGCCAGGACGCCGCAGTCCGGACTGGCGGAGCTGTCTTCGCTGGTCACGGCGACACGGCTGGCGGGCGCCGAGGTAGAGGCCGAGGTGCGGGGCGAGCCCTCGGGAGTGCCGCCGGTCGTCTCTCGCGAGGCCTACCGGATCTTGCAGGAATGTCTGACCAACGCGCTGCGGCACGCCGGTAAGGTGCCGGTGACGGTGCTCGTCGACGCCGGGCCGGAACTGCTGCGGCTGCGGGTGTCGAACCCGCTCGGTGCCGCCGAGCCGTCGCGTGACGGCGGTGGCCGGGGGCTGCGGGGGATGGCGGAACGGGTGGACGTGCTCGGCGGCACGATCACCGCGGGCCGCGCGGGCGAACAGTGGGAAGTCGAGGTTGCGGTGCCATGGGGGAAACGGCGATGAGTGTCGGTGTCTTGCTGGTCGACGACGAACAGCTGATCCGGGCCGGGTTGCGGGCGATCGTCGCCTCCGAGCCGGATCTGGAAGTGGTGGGGGAGGCGGCCGACGGGGCCGAGGTGCCCGGCCTGGTCTCGAGGTTCCGGCCGGACGTCGTGCTGATGGACGTCCGGATGCCGTCGGTCGACGGAATCAGGGCGACCGCGCATCTGATGTCCACTATGGACACCCCGCCGAAGGTGATCGTGGTGACCACCTTCGAAAACGACGACTACGTCTACGACGCGCTGCTCGCCGGCGCGAGCGGCTTCCTGCTGAAACGAGCCCGGCCCGAGGAGATCGTCGCGGCGATCCGGACCGTGGCGTCGGGGGAGTCGCTGCTGTTCCCGGCCGCGATCCGGCGGTTGGCCGCACAGCAGGCCAAACGCGGGCCGCAGGAAGGGCTCGCCGAGGCAGGGCTCACCGAACGCGAACGCGAGGTGCTGCGGCTGATGGCGGGCGGGCTGTCCAATGTGGAGATCGCGGGCGAGCTGTATCTCGGGGTGCAGACGGTGAAGACGCACGTCGGCAATGTCCTCTCGAAACTCGGCGCGAGGGACCGGACACAAGCTGTGATCAAGGCGTACGACACCGGATTCGTCACACCGGCCGGCTGAACGCGGTAGGTTGATTTTCACATACACGCCCCTGATGTGAGGGAGTTCCTGGGTGGATACGAACGTCAATCGCCGGCGCCTGCTCGGCCTGGGCACGGTCGCGGCCGCGGGTGCGGTGCTCGGAACGGCGCAGATCGCTCAGGCCGCCGGGGCCGACGACGTGGACACGGCCGCCGCCGATGCCTCCGCCGCCGCTCGCCGGATTTCCCGTGTCTACGAACGGGAAACCGTGAAGGCGGGCGGCACCTGGTCGTCCTACATCAGCGTCGCCGACTCCGCCGGGACTCTGGTGCCCGCGGTCTCGGTGCGGGCCGACACGGTGGTCGAGGCCTACAGCGTCAACAAGATCGCGGTCGCCACCGCGGTGCTCGACAAGATCGACCGCGGACTGCTCACTTTGGACCAGCGGGTCGACGTCACCTCCGGCATCGTCATCCAAGACACCGACGGTATCTTCGGGCTCGACGGCGCATACCCGAGTTCGGTGACCCTCGGGCACGCCATGGCCGCGCTGCTCACGCTGTCCGACAACACCGCGGTTCGCCTGTGCGGGCTGGTCTGCCCGGCCGCCGAACTCAACGAGATCCTGCGCGGCAAGGGATTCGTGCACACCCAGGTCGTCCCGGTGGCGAACCCGAACCGGTTCTTCCTCGGCACGACGACCCCGGCCGAGACGCACACGCTGCTGCAGAAACTGGTCGGCGGCACGCTGCTTTCGGCGAAGTCGACCGCGTACCTGCTGAACATCCTGCGCTCGCTGAGCGCGTTCACCGACGGGGTGCGGCTCGACCTGACCTCGGCCGAGCGGCTGCGGGTCGCCACCAAGGCGGGCTGGTTCAACGACGGCCGCAACGAGGCCGGGGTGATGTTCAGCGCGGACGGCAAGCCGATCCTGACCTATTCGCTGTTCGCCTCCGGCGAGTTCGCGGGCGACCCGGCGGTCAACAAGGACGACTACGCCGCGACGCACCCTGCGCTGAAGGCGCGCGCGAAGCTCGGGAAGTCGATGTTCCGCGCGGTCGAGAAGCTGACCGCGACCACCGCTCGCACCTACTCGACCGCTCCGTACCGCGCCTCCAACGGCGGCTGATCGAGGACACGCGTGATTGAACGGCGATCTCGCGTGATTGAACGGAGAACTCACCGCGGCCGGATTCCGCCGTGTGTTCCGCCTCCAATCACGCGTGATCGCCATCCAGTCACGCGTGTTCTCCCTGAGATCACGCGACACCGGAGATCTTTCTCCTGGCCACGAATTGGCCGAGTAGCTAGTCCAGGGCGGCGATGATCAGCGCGGCCATCGCGGCCGGGTCCCCGTTTTCGGGGCGCAGCACCAGATCCGGGGATTCGGGACGTTCGTAGGGGGCGTCGACACCGGTGAAGCCGCTGATCTCGCCCGCCCTGGCCTTCGCGTACATCCCCTTGGGGTCGCGGTCTTCGCAGACTTCAAGGGGGGTGTCGACGAAGACCTCGAGGAACGGCAGCCCGGCCGCCTCGTGCGCGGCGCGGGCGAGTTCGCGATCCGCCTGGTACGGGCTGATCAGCGAGACCACCGACACCACACCGGCGTCGGCGAACAGCTTCGCGACCTCCGCGACGCGGCGTACGTTCTCGGCGCGGTCGGCCGGGCTGAACCCGAGATTCCCGTTCAGCCCGTGTCGGAGGTTGTCGCCGTCCAGCAGGTACGCGGGCCTGCCGGCGGCGACCAGCCTGCGTTCCAGTTCGACGGCGACACTCGACTTGCCGGACGCGGAAAGCCCGGTGAGCCAGACGGTGAGCCCGCGCGTCGCGCGTTCCGTCCTGGTGACGGCGGCGGTATGCCAGACGACGTTCGCCGCCGTCACGCTCGGCCCGGTGATCATGCCCGCCGCGACCGTCGCGCCGGAATGCTCGTCCACGAGCAGGAAGCCGCCGGTGGATCGGTTGCGGCGATAGGGATCGAACAGCAGCGGCTGCCGTGAGCGCAGCCGTATCCGGCCGATCTCGTTGAGGGACAACGACTTCGCGGTCTCGTCGCGGTGCAGTGTGGTGACGTCGAGGCGGTAGTCGAGTTCGCGGATCTCGGCCTTGGTCTCGCGGGTGGTGTGCCGCACGACGTAGCTCGCGCCGGGGGAGAGCGCGCTTTGCTCGGAGAACCAGCACACCATCGCGTCGACGTCCCGGCTGGTGTGCGGGCGGTTCCCGGGGCGGCAGATCAGGTCGCCACGGCCGAGATCGAGGTCGTCGGCGAGCTCGATCGTGACGGCCTGCGAGGCGAAGGCTTCGGTGATCGTGGTGCCGCCCGGTCCCCAGATCGCCCGCACCGTGGTGGTGAATCCCGACGGCAGCACGGTGACCTCGTCGCCGGGCTTGAACACCCCACCCGCGATGGTCCCCGCATAGCCGCGGAAATCGCGGCTGTGCTCCCGGATCACGTACTGCACCGGGAATCGCGCGTCGATGAGGTTGCGATCCGAGGCCACGTGCACCTGTTCGAGGTGATGCAGCAGGGAAGTTCCCTCGTACCAGGGCATGCTGGCGCTCCGGTGCACGACATTGTCCCCGTGCAGCGCCGACATCGGCACGAACGTCAGGTCGTGCACCTGGAGTTTCATGGCGAAGCGGCGGAAGTCCTCACGGATCTCTTCGAAGCGCTCCTGCGACCAGTCGACGAGGTCCATCTTGTTGACGCACAACACCAGATGCGGAATGCCCAGCAGGCTCGCCAGGAACGCGTGCCGCCGAGACTGTTCGAGAACGCCTTTGCGGGCGTCGATCAGGACCAGCGCGAGGTCCGCCGTGGACGCTCCGGTGACCATGTTCCGGGTGTACTGCACGTGTCCCGGGGTGTCGGCGATGATGAACTTCCGTTGGGGCGTCGCGAAATAGCGGTGCGCGACGTCGATGGTGATGCCCTGTTCCCGTTCCGCGCGAAGGCCGTCGGTCAGCAGCGCGAGGTTCGGGTACGCCTCGCCGCGGTCCCGGCTGGTGCGTTCGATCGCTTCGAGCTGGTCGGTGAACACCGTCTTCGAATCGAACAACAGACGGCCGATCAGCGTCGACTTCCCGTCGTCCACACTGCCCGCGGTGGCGAGCCGGACCAATGAGGCACCCATCAGAAGTAGCCTTCCTTCTTCCGGTCTTCCATACCCGCCTCGGAGATCCGGTCGTCGGCGCGGGTGGCGCCGCGTTCGGTCACCCGGGTGGCGGCCACCTCGGCGACGACTTCCGACGGTGAGGACGCCGTCGACTCGACACAGCCGGTGCAGGTCGCGTCGCCGACCGTGCGGAAACGAACCGTTGCCTCGTAAGGGGTTTCGCTCTCGTCCAGGGTGAGGAACCGGGTATGCGCGAGCAGCATCCCGTCCCGTTGGACCACCGGGCGGCGGTGCGAATAGTAGATCGACGGCAGGTCGACGTCCTCGGCCTCGATGTACTGCCAGATGTCGAGTTCGGTCCAGTTCGACAGCGGGAAGACGCGGATGTGCTCGCCCTTGCGATGCCTGCCGTTGTAGAGGTCCCACAGTTCCGGCCGCTGATTGCGCGGATCCCACTGACCGAACTCGTCACGGAAGCTGAACACCCGTTCCTTCGCGCGGGCCTTCTCCTCGTCGCGCCGCGCGCCACCGAAGACGGCGTCGAAAGCGTTCTCCCGGATCGCACGCAGCAGTGCCGCGGTCTGGAGGCGATTCCGTCCGGCCTTCGGATCCTCGACGACGCGGCCGGCGTCGATGTCGTCCTGGACGCTGGTGACGACGAGGCGCAGGCCGTAGGTCTCGACGGTGCGGTCCCGGAACTCGAGTACCTCGTCGAAGTTGTGGCCGGTGTCGACGTGCATCACCGGGAACGGCGGCGGCGCCGGCCAGAACGCCTTGGCCGCCACGTGCAGCATCACCATCGAGTCCTTGCCGCCGGAGAACAGCAGCACCGGTCGTTCGAAGGTCGCCGCGACCTCCCGGAAAATATGCACGGCTTCGGCTTCGAGTGCTTCGAGGTGGGTGAGCTCGTAGGCCGGGGACGCCATCGTGACCTCCGTGGTTCGAGATCAAGAAAGTAGAACAAGTTCTTGTGCTTGGTCAAGAGGTGGAGGACGCTGTCGGCATGGACTTGGTCGCACTCGAAGAGATCCGACGCGTCAAATACCGCTACCTCCGGTGCCTCGACCTGAAGCTGTGGGACGAGATGGCCGGGACCCTGACCGTGGACGCGCGGGCGCGCTACGGCACGCCGTCCTATGGCGAACCCCTGAACTTCGAAGGCCGTGAAGCGATCCTGGGCTTCTTCCGGAACGCCGTCGGGCCGGGGGTGACCACGGTCCACGTCGCCGGTCATCCCGAGATCGAGATCGACGGCGACAGCGCGCAGGGCACCTGGCTGATGCACGACAAGGTGATCGTGCCCGAGCACCGCGTGATGATCGAGGGCGCCGCGTTCTACGATGACACCTACCGGCGCGTGGACGGCGCGTGGCTGCTCGCCTCGACCCAGTACGACCGGCTGTACGAGTCGATGGTCTCGCTGGACGATCAGCCGAGCTTCAAGCTCACCGCGAACCGGTGGGCCGAAGCCCGCAAGTAGAGGACTACTTGCGGCGGCCGCCGGATTCGGTGGTGACGGCGTCGGCGGCGGCGACCAGGGCGGCGCCTCGCCGGGCGATCTCGGCACCGGTGATCGGTTCGCCGACCGACAGCGTGAGCACCAGTTCCTGCCGTCCGGCGGCGTCGAACGTCGGCGCCGCGAGCAGGCTCACCGCGTGCTTGTGGCGCGGTTCCAGGTCGGCGCCGAGGTACACGCGCTCGCCGAGGCTCGAGACGAGTTCGCCGACCAGCCCCCGGACGTCGGCCGGCAGGTCGTCCGCGTCGACGCCCGCCATCAGCGCATAGAGCCGTCGCCCGGCCGAGGTCAGGCTTTCCACGAGGTAGCCGTGCTCGCGGCATTCCGCGACGACGCGGCGCAGGTGGGTTTCGTCCAGCCGCACCGGAACTGTCGGAGGCTTGGCCAGCCACGCGTCGAAGGCCGCGTCGGTGTCCCACAGCACGTACATCAGCCCGACGGGCGGCGCGAACGGGTAGGTCTCGCCGAGTTTGACCCGGCCCGGGCCCGCGCTCTGCAGCATCAGGATCCGGTCGCCGACCACCGCGGACGCGGTGCAGGTGGCGGCGTACCGCCCGCTCAGGTCCTCCAGATGCCGCCGCGCGACTTCGCTCGCGCCGAAACCCTCCCCGGCGACGTGGCCGGCGGCGATCATCGCCGGGCCGAGCCGGTAGGTGACCGTGCGCGGGTCCCGGACCAGGTATCCGCCCGCGGCCAGTTCGGTCACGATGCCCAGGCAGGTCGGCTTGGCCAGGTCCAGTTCGCGGGCGAGTTCCGAGAGGCCGAAGCGTTTCCCCGGACGGGCGGCGAAGAAGTCGAGCAGCCGCACGACCCGTTCGGTCGGCGGAGAGCGCCGAGTCACGGTCATTGACCCATCCTTAGAACGCGTTCTAGTCTGATCTCGCGAGGAACGTACCAAGTCGGTACGTATTTGTACCAGTATGAGGAGTCGCCGGTGCTCACTCAACCGTTCGCCGACGCGATCGTCGAAGCCGAGAAGGTCATCGCCGAAGCGCCGCATATCCGGACCGAGCAGGATCTGGTCGAGGGGTACGACTACCTCGCCGGCAGTATCCGGGCGTCCCTTCAGATGGCGTGGGCCTACGAACGGGACTATCCGTACTTCACCCAGTCCACCGGCCCGTACACGAAAATGGGCCTGGACAACCCGGACACGCTGTACTTCAACGCGAACATCCGTGAAGACCGCGAGTACGTCGTCACCGGGACGCGGGGCACCACGGCCGACGTCAGCTTCCAGATCCTCAACGGCGACTATTCGCCGGTCGAGGTCCCGGACAGCCTCGCCGCCTTCGACGATCGCGAGATCCGGATCGAGGACGACGGCTCGTTCGAACTCCGCTTCGGCCCGGCGAAACCCGACCCCGGTCCGAACTACTTCATCCTCGGCCCCGGTTCGTCGATGCTGGTGGTCCGCGAGGTCCACAGCGATTGGGCCACCGAACGCCGCGGCACGATCCAGATCCAGTGCGCGGACACCGCCGGTGGCTCTCCCGCGCCGCTCACCCGCGACGTGCTGGCCAAGCGGTACGGCGTCACCGGCAAGATCCTGCTGAGCAGGCTGAAGACCTTCCTCGCCTTCCCGAAGTGGTTCTATCTGAACCTGCCGGTCAACACGATGACGGAACCGCGTCCGACGCCCGGTGGCCTGACCACGCAGTACTCGTCGGCCGGGCACTACGAACTCGGTGACGAGGAGGTCATGATCGTCACCGTGCCCCGCTCGGACGCGCCGTACCAAGGCATCCAGCTGGGCAGCATCTGGTACCTCTCGCTGGACTACATCAACCACCAGACCAGCCTCACCGCCGACCAGGCGCGGGTCGACCCGGACGGCAAGATCCGGTTCGTGATCAGCGAACGCGACCCCGGCGTGGCCAACTGGCTCGAACGCACCGGCCACGATCGCGGCTACGTCCAGATCCGCTGGCAACGGCTTTCCCGGGAGCTGGACAAGGCCGACGGCCCCGAAGTCGAGGTCGTGAAGTTCGACGAACTCGCCGACAGGCTGCCGTTCCACGACGAAGCCAGGGTGACCCAGGAGGAATGGACGAGCCGGATCTCGGCGCGTCAGAGCGCCGTCGCGGCGAGGATGCTGGGCTGACATGGATCTCTTGAAGGACAAGGTGGTCGTGGTCTCCGGCGTCGGGCCGGGGCTCGGCCGGTCCATCGCCGTGCGCTGTGCCGCGGCGGGCGCCGATGTCGTTCTCGCGGCCCGCACCGAATCCCGGCTCGCCGAGGTCGCCAAGGAGGTCGACGCGCTCGGCCGCCGCGCCGTCACCGTGCCCACCGACATCACTGACGACGCCTCGGCCGCGAACCTCGCCGAGGCCGCGCTGGAGGCGTTCGGCCGGGTGGACACCTTGGTGAACAACGCTTTCGCGATCCCGCCGATCATGGACCTCGCGGACGTCGACCTGGACGCCGTCCGGGCGGGCTTCGAGACCAACGTGCTCGCCGCGCTCCGGCTGACGCGACTGTTCACGCCTTCGCTCGAAGAGAGCGGCGGCTCGGTGGTGATGATCAATTCGGCCGTGCTGCGGCATTCCCGGCGCACGTTCGGCGCGTACAAGATGGCGAAGTCGAGCCTTCTCGCGCTCGCGCAAAGTCTCGCCTCGGAACTGGGGCCGCGCGGGATCCGGGTCAATTCCGTGGCGCCCGGTTACATCTGGGCGGACTCGCTGAAGTGGTACTTCGCTTATCTGGCCAAGGAACGCGGCGTGCCGCCGGAGCAGGTGTACGCCGAGACGGCGGAGACGATCGACCTGCGCCGTCTGCCGGAACCGGACGAGATCGCCGACACCATCGTGTTCCTGGCCTCGGCGCTGGCCCGGTGCGTCACCGGCCAATGTCTCGACGTCAACGCCGGCGAATACCACCACTGAAGGGGAGACCATGCTGCCAGGGCGGGAAAACGTCGGCACCGTCGAGGATCTGCACGCTTCCGCGGCGAAACTCACCGGGCTGGACGACTTCGGCGGGGACGACCATCTCGAAGGCCTGCGAGTGCTGCTGGAGTCGTACGCCGGTGAGGCGGGTTTGACGCCGTATGGCAACAAAGTCCAGCGCGCGTTCCTGCGCGGGGCGCTGATCGCGAGGTCGTTGAGCGAAGCGTCGTGGAAGCAGAATCCCGCCCATGCCGAGGTTTCCGTCGAACGGCCCATCTTCGTCACCGGGCTGCCGAGGACCGGGACCACGGCGCTGCACCGGCTGCTCACCGAAGATCCCGCGCACCAGGGCCTGGAGGTCTGGCTGACCGAGGTGCCGCAGCCGCGGCCGCCGCGCGAGACCTGGGCGGAGAACCCGGTGTTCCAAGGGATCCAGGCGGGCTACGAGAAGCACCACGTCGAGCATCCCGAGTTCATGGGCCTGCACCACATGTCGGCCGATCAGGTCGAGGAATGCTGGCAGCTTCTGCGGCAGTCCCTGAAGTCGGTGTCCTACGAATGCCTCGCGCACGTGCCGTCGTACTCCCGCTGGCTGGACGGCCAGGACTGGGCCGACGCCTACCGCAGGCACCGGCGCAACCTTCAGCTGATCGGCCTGCCCGACGCCGGGCGCCGCTGGGTGCTCAAGAATCCGAGTCACCTGTTCGCGCTCGACGCGCTGCTGGAGGTCTACCCGGACGCGTTGATCGTGCAGACCCATCGCGCGCCGAGCACGATCATCGCTTCGGTGTGCAGCCTGAACGAACAGGCGTCCGAGGGCTGGTCCGACGTCTTTCGCGGCGACGTGATCGGCCGCGGTCAGCTCGATCTGTGGGCGCGCGGAGCGGAAAGGTCACTCGAAGCAAGGAAACGGCACGATCCGGCGCAGTTCTGCGACGTCCGGTATGAGGATTTCGTCGCCGATCCGATCGGGACGGTCGAGGGTGTCTACCGGCACTTCGAACTACCTCTGAGCGGTGAGGCGCGGGACGCGATGACCGCCGTCCACGCCGAAAGTAGTTCCGGGCAAAGGAAACCCGTGCACCGCTACGACCTCGCGGACTTCGGCCTGTCCTCGGGCGAGGTCGACGAACGCTTCTCCGCCTACCGCGCCGCCCACGACCTCTGAGACCCCGCAATTCGTCCTCTAGTTGCGGTAGTTGCACGTGCAACTACCGCAACTAGAGGACGAATCGCGGAAGGCGTTAGAAGCTCGCGGCGGCGCGCTGGGCGGGGAGGCCACGCGTCGTGATCCCCCGCAGTACCTCGACGCGTTCCGAACCCGGCCGTCCGAGCACCCAGCTCGACCCGGGCACCTCCTTGGCGCGCTTCTTCAACGGTGCCAGCAGCCGGGAAGCGTCCTTGTAGGACCGGATCGCGCCGCTGCCGCATACCAGCGTCGCGAGCGACACCGTCACCGGCAGCTCGTCGGCCGACCAGGGCGTGTCCAGCAGCGCGGTCGCGACGGTACCGATTTCGTCGACGTCGCAGGCGATCAGGAAGTCGTCGCCGCCGACGTGGCTGACGCGCATCCGGCGCAGCCGGGATTCCAGGTCGGTGAGCGTGCGGCCGAGGGTGCGGATCAGGTCGTCGCCCGCGGCGAACCCGGCGGTGTCGTTGATCGTCTTGAACGAGTCGACGTCCAGCCAGGCCGCGACGAACGGTTCCCGCGCGTTGATCCGGCGGTCGACGTCCCTGGCGACGGCGTCACTGCCGGGAAGCCGGGTCAGCGGGCTCAGCGAGACGGCCTCCTCGACCTTCGCCTCCGCCACCCCGCGGACGACCTCGTTCACCAGCACGACACCGACGCAGCGGCCACGGTCGTCGACCACCACGACGTCGTCGCCGGTCCGGCTCCAGTCCGCGTCGGTGACCAGTTCCAGGAATTCGAGCGCGCTGGCGTCGGCGTGGATCG
The DNA here is from genome assembly GCF_046549055.1 of Amycolatopsis sp. lyj-112. Lineage (NCBI taxonomy): Bacteria > Bacillati > Actinomycetota > Actinomycetes > Pseudonocardiales > Pseudonocardiaceae > Amycolatopsis > Amycolatopsis sp. lyj-112. Next base: position 1,222,492 of record NZ_JAJPWS010000001.1, read on the forward strand.
TGTGCGGCCGGTCGGCGAGCCGGGACGCGGGACGCTTGGCGTGCAGGGCATGGCCGTACAACCCGGTCACCGCGACCAGGAACCGCGTCCGGTCGATCGACCACTGTGGACGGTGCCGGTCGTCGATCCCGACGATGCCGCTCGGCGCGTCGGCCGCGGCGAGGACCTCGCGGACGTCGTCGCACGTGGCCGCCTCGGGCAGCGTGGTCGCGGGACGCAGGAAGTCGCCGACGCGACGGGCCCGCGCGGTCCCTGGGAGCACCGGGCCGGGCCCCTCGGCGGCGGGCAGGGGAGCGTGGTCGCCGTCGGGCGGGGCGAGCAGGTTGCCCTGCGCGATCCGCACCCCGAGCCTCCGCGCGGACTCCAGTTGCTCGGTGGTTTCGAGCCCGGTGGCGACCAGCCGGTTGCCGGTGCGCGAGGTGAAGTGCAGCAGCGCCTCGACCACCGCGACGGCGGCCGGGTCGTGCGGCAGGCCGCGCAGCACGGTGCGGTCCAGTTTCACCAGGTCGATGGGTGCGGACGCGAGCAGCGTGAGCGGGAGGTCGCCGCGGCCGAGGCCGTCGAGCGCGAGCCGGAAGCCGAGTTCGGTGAGCCGCCGCATGCCCATGAGCACCTTGTCGGCGGGGACCTGGGAGAACGGCGGCCCGATCTCCAGCACGACGTCCCTGGTCCGGCGCCCGCACAGGCTCAGCGCCTCGGCCAGCGGTTCGAACCGGGTGGGAGGCGCTGCCAGGGTCCGTGCGGACAGGTTCAGGTGCAGGGGGAGCGCGGCATGCGGCTCGGCTTGCTGGCGGACGGCTTCGGCGGCGAGGCCGATGTCGACCTCGGCGAGCCTGCCGTTGCGCCGGGCATCGGCGAGCAGTTCGTGGGCGGTGCCGCGCCCCGGCCGCGCCAGCGCCTCGAACGCGACGACGCCACCGGTGTGCAGGCTGTATAGCGGCTGGTAGGCGAAGCGGACAGCGATCTGCAACGTCACCATCGAATGTTCGCGGGTGAAGGGGGGAAACGAAACACGTGTCAGCTGATGTTCATCGGGAAGGCACCAGGGTTACCCGGAACGGAGCAATCCACGACGGCCGGGCCACCCGATCAGGTGACGCCTGACCGGCCAAGGCGCCCTCCGGAAAAGTGCCGTCATCGCTTCGGTGGTACCTGAAACATCTTCGCGACCGGAGGTGAAAGCGCGCTGGAGCCCGATGGGCAGCGAGAAGAACAGGTCGAAGAACACCGGGACCAGTTCGGGCGGCATCCCGCACAGCGCGCGCAGCCCGTGTCTCCGCAGCTCGTGCACCGTGCGGGCGGAGGACGGCCACAGTGCCCGGCGAGCCGCCGTCGCGATCTCGGCGGGCCCCCGGTCCCACGCCCCCGCGACGGCGGCGGCGACCGGATCCGCCAGCCGCACCGACGTCGCGACGCTGTACCCGGTCGCGGGATGCACCAGCCCGGCCGCGACGCCGAACGGCACGACCGGACCACGGCGGGGTACTCCTACGTCGAGCACGATCCGCACGCGTTCCTCGCGGCCGCGGGAATCCAGCCCGGCGGCGGCCAGCCGTGCCCGCAGCCGGGCCGCCAGCAGTTCCAGCGGCAGTCCGGGCTTCCTGGCCAGCGAGGTCTCCTCGACCAGGACGGTGCCGTCGCCGAGCGGCAGCAGGTACAGGAACCCGGATTCCGTGCCACGCCAGTCCATGAACACCGCCGCGTCCGGGCAGTCCACCAGCCGCAGCGCGTCTTCGGCGGGCAGGACGGCACCGAACGCCGTCTGCTCGTACCGGCTGCCCTTCGGCGTCCCGCCCGAGAGGATCCGGCGGTCGCCGGAGACGTCGAAGACCACTCCGGCCGCGAACGCGCGCCCGTCCGCGAGCCGCACCGACGAGCCCAGACGCCCGGGGACGACCTCGGACACCGTCCCGGCGACGACGTCGTAGCCGCCGCTCAGCCACTCGCGCAGACCGTCGTTGTCCGCCACGAGGTACTGCCGGTCCAGGGCGTGCGGCCCGGTTCCGAAGGCGAGCGTCGTCGAGGGTGCGCAGGCGACGGCGCTCGCGGGTAGCGACGGCAGTTCGTCGGCCCACAGACCGTAGGTCGCCTGCCAGCGCCTGGCCGGCGCCGGATCGATCAGGACCGTCGCGAGGCCGCGGCGGGCGCAGGCACGGGCCAGCGCGCGCCCCGCCGGGCCGCCACCCGCGATCACCACGTCCGCCACCTGGGCATCTCACCATGCCGCCGCGACGGATACGGTGTGACGCATGGAACAGACGGACCCGAGGGCATGGCGGCGCGATCCGGAGAGCGCGGCGGCCGGGTTCACCGACCTCGCCACGAGCCCGTTCCGGATCGACCGGGACCGGATCGCGGCGTCGCCGTTCTTCGCGCGGCTCGGCGGGGTGACCCAGGTGGTCAGCGCCGGGGGAGCCGGGCTGCTGCACAACCGGCTCACGCACAGCCTCAAGGTCGCGCAGGTCGCCCGCGCGATCGCCGAGCGGATCAACTCCTCCAGCGACTCCGCCGAACTCGCCGCGAAACTGGGCGGCTGCGACCCGGACGTCGCCGAGGCGGCCGCGCTCGCGCACGACCTCGGGCACCCGCCGTTCGGGCACCTGGGGGAGCAGACCCTGGACCGCATCGCCCGGCATCGGTTCGGCCTCGCCGACGGGTTCGAGGGCAACGCGCAGTCGTTCCGGATCATCACCACCACCGACGTGCGCGGGCCGTCCGCGTCCGGGCTCGACCTCACCACGGCGGTGCGCGCCGCGGTGCTGAAGTACCCGTGGGCCCGGCTCCACGTGCCCGATCCGCATCCGACGTCGATGAAGGTCCAGCCGCGTGGCGCGGCCGAGCCCGGCGACGCGCCCGGCACCGGCGCGAGCAAGTTCTCCGCCTACAGCACCGAACTCGACGACTTCGCCCAGGCGCGGGCGCCCTTCGACGGGCGGATCGAACCCTGGCAGCAGACCGTCGAAGCGTCCGTGATGGACACCGCGGACGACATCGCCTACGCCATCCACGACCTCCAGGACTTCCACCGGATCGGCGTTCTGCAGCACGCGCCGGTCGCGGCGGAGTTCGCCGGCTGGATCAACCACGCCGTCGAACTGGCCGGGCTGGACGACGCGACGCTGACCGCCGAACGGCGGCTCCCGGGGCGTTCGCTGGAACGCCTGCGCCGCCGGATGCACGTCAAGGACGGCTGGATCGTCGACGACGACGCTTTCACCAGCGCGATCGCCCGTGTCCGCGCCGAACTCGTCGACGGTCTGCTGGCCACCGGCTTCGACGGCTCGATCGAGGCCGAACAGGCCACGGCCGCGTTCTCCGCGAAGTGGACCGCGCGGCTGGTCGACGGCGTGCAGGTGGTGCCCTCGCCCTCGACCCGGACAGGGCACCTCACGCTGCGGCCCGCGCAGTGGCACGAGGTGCAGGTGCTCAAGTTCGTGCACCGGCGATTCGTCCTGTTGCGCCCGGAACTGGCGCTGCACCAGCGCGGCCAGGCAAGCCTGGTGACGACGCTCGTCGACGCGCTCGACGCCTGGCTGCTCGACCGCGACGAGTTCTACCGGCTCCCGCGGCGGCTGCACGATCTGGTCGAACTGGCGCAGGGGGAGTTCTCCGTACTCGCGCGGACGTCGCCGGAACTGCTCATCGGGGCTACCGGGGAACCGGTCAGCGGGGCGGACGCCGTGCGCGGGCTGGCTCGCGGCCGCGCCGTCGTCGACTTCGTGGCGTCGCTGACGGACAAGCAGGCGGTGACCCTCTTGGACGGACTGTCCGGACGATCGTCGCAACCGTGGTCGGACTCATTCGTCCTTTAAGGCCGGTCTTCGAGCACCCTGTGATCGCACGATTACGCTGAACGGCCTACAACCTAGGACCAGAAACGGAAATTACCCATCCGACGTCACTCGAACGGCCGCTGTGGACTGTGCACGGGCAGTACTTAGCTTGATCCTGCCGGTGATCGCCGGTGTCGGTCAGCGTGAGTCGGGGCACGCGCCTAGGAATCGGAGGCGCACGTGCGTCCAACCCGTTCTAGTAGGAGAAGAAGAACGATCCTGACCGCGGGCACCGCGGTGCTCGTCACCGCGCTCGGCCTGGTCAGTCCGCCCATCGCGGCGGCGGAAACCGGGCAGTCCCCGGACGCGTTCTCGGAGAACACCGTCCGGCAGATCGAGGCCCTGCAGTCGATCAAGAAGAGCCAGAGCGCCGGTGAGTCCAAAGTGGACAGCCGACTGCTCGTCGAACAGAAACTCCGCGCACAGCGTATGTCGGCCTCCGCGGTTCCCGCACTGGGGTCTGGGGCGAATGTTTCCGCGGCCGGCACCGTACTCGTGGACATCCGGGGCAAGGTCTCGGACGCACTCCTGAAGAGCCTGCGTGAATCCGGTGCGGGAATTCGCGCGGTCTCCGAGCACTACGGCAGCGTCCGCGCCGAGGTTCCGCTGAACGCGGTCCCGGCCATCGCCGGCCGTGAGGACGTCAAGAAGGTCGAAGCCGCCAACGAGGCGTTCACCGCCCGCGAGCTCGCCGAGCCCGCCGGTGCGGGCAAGCAGGTCAAACGGGAGAGCAAGGAAGAGAAGGCCGCCCGTATCGCGGCCGAACTGAAGAAGGCCGTCGAGGCCCAGGGCCAGGTCGGTATCGCCGCCGGGCCGATCAACAGCGAGGGCGACCGCGCCCACAACGCCGACACCGCGCGCCAGCAGTTCGGCGTCACCGGCGTGGGCACCAAGATCTGCGCGCTGTCCGACGGCATCGACTCGCTCGCGACGTCGCAGGCCCGCGGCGAACTGCCCGCCGGCGTCGACGTCATCCCCGGCCAGGAGGGTGACGGCGACGAGGGCACCGCGATGCTCGAGATCATCCACGATCTCGCGCCGAACGCGTCGCTCGGTTTCGCCAGCGCGTTCAACTCCGACGCCAGCTTCGCCGACAACATCCGCAAACTGCGGTTCGACGCGCACTGCGACGTCATCGTCGACGACGTCCTGTATTTCAAGGAATCGCCGTTCCAGGACTGGATCATCGCCCAGGCCGTGAACGACGTGACCGCCAACGGCGCGCTGTACTTCTCCTCGGCCGGTAACGAGGGCAACGTCGCCGACGGCACCTCGGGCCACTGGGAAGGCGACTTCGTCGACTCGGGCAAGAGTGTCGGCAAGTTCGCCGGCACGGCGCACAACTTCGCCGGCGCCGCGGGCAACCAGATCTTCGAGCCGATCTCGAGCGCGTCCGGCGCCGTGCCGGTCACGCTGTTCTGGTCGGACCCGCTGGGCGCTTCGAACAACGACTACGACCTGTACCTGCTGAACGCGGCGGGCAACGTCGTCGACTTCAGCCAGGACAACCAGACCGGGACCCAGGACGCCTACGAGCGGGTGGACACCACGGGCGGCGCCGGTCTCCGGCTGGCGATCGTCAAGTTCTCCGGCGAGGGCCGCTACCTGTCGCTGTCCGCGCTGCGCGGCCGCTTCACCGACTCGGCCGACGGGCTCAAGGCCTACACCAGTCCCGGAGTGACCGTCGGGCACTCGGCCGCGCGGGACGCGTTCAGCGTCGCGGCGGCTCCGGCGGCCAAGGCGTTCCCGCGGGCCCTCGAACCGGGCGACCCGGCCAACCCGGCCGGCCCGTTCCCGGGTGCGTTCAGCGCGTCGACCAAGGTCGAACGGTTCACTTCGGACGGTCCGAGGCGCGTGTTCTACCAGGCCGACGGCACGCCGATCACCCCCGGAAACGTCTCGGGGACCGGTGGTGAGGTCCGCGCCAAGCCGGACATCACCGCGGCCGACGGCGTGTCCACCAGCGTCACCGGCTTCACCACGTTCTACGGCACGTCGGCCGCCGCGCCGCACGCCGCCGCGATCGCGGGCCTGGTGCTCTCGGGTAACCCGGGGCTGCCCCCGGCCGAGGTGCGCGAGGCGCTGATCACCACCGCCGTCGACATCCTGACCCCGGGCCGCGACAACTCCAGCGGCGCCGGCGTCATCCTCGCCGACAAGGTGCTCGCCTACACCGGTGCCAGCCCGCAGCCGCTGGCCACCGCGGGCCAGCCGACGGTCACCCCGGCCGACGGCGGTTCGGCGCTCGACCCGGGCGACACCGCGAAGGTGACCCTGCCGGTGACCAACAGGGGTGACGGCACCGCGTCGTCGACCAGTGTGGTGCTCACCAGCCCGACCCCGGGTGTCACGGTGGCGCCGCGGTCGAAGTCGTACGGCACGATCAGCCCCGGGCAGACCGGTGTCAACGACTTCACCATCACCGTGCCCGCCACGCAGGAACTGGGTGTGCCGGTGGTGCTGAACGCCCGCGTGACCTTCGCGGGTTCGTTCTCGCCGACCACGACGTCGTTCTCCCTGCCGGTCGGCACTCCGTCGCCGGTGACGCAGAACTTCGCCTACGCCGGTGACGCGGTGGCCATCCCGGACAGCGACCCGACCGGCGTGAGCGTGCCGATCACGGTCAGCGGTGTCGGGCGCGCGTCGAAGCTGACGTTCTCGGTGGACGGGGCCACGTGCACCACCGACCAGACCTCGGCGACCGTGGGCATCAACCACTCGTACGTCGGTGACCTGGTCGGCACGCTGACCTCGCCCTCGGGCGCCAAGGCGACCGTGCTGCAGCGCAGCGGCGGCTCGGGCAACAACCTGTGCCAGGTGGTCTTCGCCGACGGCGCGGCCGCCGCGTTCAGTTCGGTGTCCGCGGCGAATGCCCCGTTCACCGGTACCTATCGGCCGGCGCAGGCGTTCGGTGGCCTGATCACCGGCGCGGCCGCCGACGGCACCTGGACGTTCTCCGCGGTGGACGTCGCCGGTGGCGACACCGGGTCGATCCGCTCGGTTTCCTTGCACATCAACGGTTTCGCCCAGCCTGCCGTGGCTGAGCGGCCCGCGTCCGTCGGCAAGTCCGTCGGCAAGGGCCCGGTGAAGCCGGTCTAGCCGGGCACTGTTTCCGTGAAGGCCTCCTTCACTACCTTGAGGGTAGGGAAGGGGGCCTTCACGTACTTTGAGGGGCATGATGCGGGAGCGGCAGGTGGCGGGCGGGGGCCGGGCGGTCGAGGTCGCCCCGGACCGGCTCGAAGGCTGGTACGCCCGCTTCGCCGTCCGCAACGACGGCGTCCGCTCGACGGAGCTGACGCCGCACACCGTCGCTGTCACCGCCGGCAACGGCGTCGTGGCCATCGCGTCCGTCCCTTTCGGACCACTGGACGCCGAAGGGACCGTCGACGGCCTAGCTGTCGACGGGCTGGCCGTCGGCCCGCTCATCGAGCACGCGCTGGTCTCCCGCCGGATCGCGCTGCTGCTGGTCCGCCGCGGCGGCCACAGTGTCGGGATCGCGCGTGGCGGGGTGGTGGTCCAGTCCAGGACCGACCGCCATCTCGTCCAGGGCCGGTCCGCGGCGGGCGGCTGGTCTCAGCAACGGTTCGCGCGGCGGCGGGAAGGCCAGGCGCGAAACGCGCTCCGCTCCGCCGCCGACGACGCGTTCGAAGTCCTCGTGCCGCAACTGTCCGAAGTGGACGCTGTCGTCCTCGGCGGTGACCGTCGGGCGCTGGAAAAACTGCGCGAGGACCGGCGGCTGGCGCCGCTGTTCGCCCGCGCGGAACCCCGCGTCCTCGACATCGCCGAACCGCGGCGCACGGTGCTCGACGACGCCGCCGAACGCGCCGTCGCGGTGGAGATCACCTTGCGAGGTTCGTGACTTCGGGCACGGTCCGATAAAACCTGTCGACAGCGGCCCGTACACTGATCGCGTGGACATCCTCTTGGAGTGAGCTCCTCCCCGGCATGAGTGCCGGGGAGTCGAAGCTGTTCACCCATCCACCCCTTGTTCTGGGAGTTCCTGTGATCACGGCCTCTGGCCTGCAGCTGCGCGCTGGTTCGCGCATCCTGCTCCAAGACACCAACGTCCGCATCCAGCAGGGCGACCGCATCGGCCTCGTCGGCCGTAACGGCGCCGGCAAGACCACCTCGCTCAAGGTGCTGGCGGGGGAGGGTGAGCCGCACGCCGGCGAGGTCCGCCGCAGCAGCGAGCTCGGCTACCTGCCGCAGGACCCGCGTGAGGGCGACCTGTCCGTCACCGCGAAGGACCGCGTGCTCTCCGCCCGCGGCCTCGACTCCCTGCTGCGCAACATGGAAAAAGCGCAGACCGCGATGTCGGAGCTGGTGGACGACAAGGAGCGCGACAAGGCGATCAACCGCTACAGCCGTCTCGAAGAGCGGTTCGCCTCGCTCGGTGGCTACGCCGCCGAAAGTGAGGCCGCGCGGATCTGCTCCAACCTCGGTCTCGCCGACCGGGTGCTCGCGCAGACGCTGCAGACCCTCTCCGGTGGTCAGCGCCGCCGCGTCGAGCTGGCCCGGATCCTGTTCGCCGCCGCCGAGGCGGGCGCGGGTGGCAAATCCGAGACGATCCTGCTGCTCGACGAGCCCACCAACCACCTCGACGCCGACTCCATCAACTGGCTGCGCGGGTTCCTCAAGCAGCACGACGGTGGTCTCGTGGTGATCAGCCACGATGTCGAACTGCTCGGGGACGTCGTCAACAAGGTGTGGTTCCTCGACGCGACCCGCTCCGAGCTCGACCTGTACAACATGGGCTGGCAGCGCTACCTCGACGCGCGGGCCACCGATGAGAAGCGCCGCCGCCGCGAGCGCGCGAACGCCGAGAAGAAGGCGTCCGTCCTGCATCAGCAGGCCGCGAAACTCGGTGCCAAGGCCACGAAGGCGGTGGCCGCCAAGAACATGGCGCGCCGCGCCGACCAGATGCTCGCCTCGCTCGACGACACCCGGCAGGCCGACAAGGTCGCCAGGATCAAGTTCCCCGTGCCCGCCCCGTGCGGCCGGACCCCGCTCACCGCGGAGGGGCTTTCGAAGTCCTACGGTTCGCTCGAGATCTTCACCGGAGTCGACCTCGCGATCGATCGGGGATCGAAGGTCGTCGTACTCGGATTGAACGGTGCCGGAAAGACGACTTTGCTCCGGCTGCTCGGCGGAATGGAAACTCCGGATACCGGCGAGACCATTCCGGGTCACGGAATGCGTTTGGGCTATTACGCACAGGAACATGAAACGCTCGACCACGATGCGTCCGTGTGGGAAAATATCCGTCACCTCGCGCCGGACACCGGCGCACAGGAGCTGAGGAATCTTCTCGGGTCGTTCTTGTTCACGGGCGAGCAACTCGATCAGCCCGCCGGCACGCTCTCCGGCGGCGAGAAGACGAGGCTCGCGCTGGCCGGTCTGGTGTCCAGCGCTGCCAACGTTTTGCTGCTCGACGAGCCGACGAACAACCTGGACCCGGCCAGCCGTGCCCAGGTCCTCGACGCGCTGCGCAGCTTCGCCGGCGCCGTCGTCCTGGTGACGCACGACCCGGGCGCCGTCGAGGCGCTGGAGCCGGAACGCGTCATCCTGCTGCCCGACGGAACCGAGGACCATTGGTCCCCGGATTATCTGGAACTTGTCCAGCTTGCGTGAGGCCTGCGTCCGTTCGGGTGCTTGATCGATGCCATCCGGCCACTGAAATGGCCCAATGTGATCGCGGTTTCGGCAGTTTTGCGCTCGTCGTCTGGCATTCCGGCGCTCAGTGTTCGATCATTGCGGCGACAGGGGCCGTAATGTGGCCCAGAACACTCTCGGCGGGAAGGCGATCGACGTGGCTGATCTCAAGAAAGGCGCGCGGATCACCGGCAACACGCGTGACAAGCTGGCCGCTGACCTGAAGAAGAAATACGAGAAGGGCTCGAGCATTCGTGCCCTCGCGGAGTCGACGGGTCGTTCGTACGGGTTCGTGCACCGGGTTCTCTCCGAGTCCGGTGTCCAGCTGCGTGGCCGTGGTGGTGCCACCAGGGTCAAGAAGAAGTAGCGGACTGCTGCGCGGGGGGCGCAGTTCCCTTTCCGGGGACTACCGCGGCTTCACGGGATTCACCGGCTAGGCGGTGTTCGTCTGCAAGAAAGGCCAGCCTGGCTCCGAGCAGGACCAGCGGGTAGACCAGGTAGCCGTACCTTGTGGCCGGGGTGAGCAGAATCAGGGCGATGAGCCCGACGGCCATGCGCAACAGCGCGTCGGAACCGGTCGCGGGGGGCCGGCGCACCAGCCAGATCAGGATCGCGACGGCCGCGATCCCGAGCAGGACGAAGGAAATCGCGGTGCCCACAGGGCCGAGCGAGGCGATGAGGTGGCCGGGCAGCGGGCTCGCCGCCGGTGACTTGAGCACGCCGATTCCCATGGGGAACCGGAAGACATGCTCGACGAACGCCTTCGGGTCCACCAGGTACACCGGTACATGCAGGACCACCGTCGTCACCACCAGTGCCGCCGCGTATCCGCCGAGTGCGCGGGGACCACGCCGCGTGAGCAGGAGAACACCCAGCACCACCGCGGCGGGCGCGACGATGAGTTTCGCGCTGATCACCAGTGCCAGCACCAAACCCGCCAAGATCGCGCGACCGGTCGTGGCCAGCGCGAAGGAAAGTACGAGCAGGCCGACGATGGCGAGGTCGGGACCGGCGACGGCCCAGGTCAGCGCGGTCAGCGGGCAGGCCATCGCGAGTTGAGCGGCGCTCACCGGGATCTTCGGCCAGTGCAGGAGCTTCAGTGACACCAGCACGCACGCGACGGCCGCCAGGGCGAACATCCAGCGCGCGTCGGTGAGCGCGTCGGCGACCGGGCCGCCGCCGAACAACGCGCGCGGCAGGCCGAAGACCGTCATCACCGGACCGTATGGCGTGTAATCGTTTACTTCCACCGCGCGACCGAGCGCGGTGACATCGATGTACGGGGTTCCGTTCTCCAGCAGGAGTTTCGCCGACCGTTCGATCACCCAGACCTCGGGCTGTGCCGCCCACGAGATCGGCGTGATGAGCCAGTCCACTCCGGTCAGGCGGCGAATGACCAGCATTCCCAACGGAAGGATCATCGCGAACAGGCCGATGGCGCCGATACCGATCCACCGCGAACCGAGCGCGCCGGCGGGCCGGACGCCGCGCCGGGCGGAGAGGGCCAGCCAGATCGTGTGCGCGAGAGCGAGCCCGTAACCTGCTACAGCGAAATTCGCCCACACGCGGTATCCGTAGAATTCCGCCAAGGCGGTGTTGACGACGGCGAAGATCAGGCACCCGGCGTAGAACGCGAGGTCGATGGTCAGCCGTCGCCGGTCGACGTGGTCGGCCCCCGGGTCCTTGGTCACCGGCTCAGGCTACCGACGCGGCCGGGCTCGCTGAAAAGAGGACGCGGAAATCGGGAAGCATCCGGTGTCCTGGGGTGTTGGTCGTGGTTATATCCGGAAAAAATCTCGACCAATGTCGAGGTTTTGTGGGGGCAAGGAAGTGGGATCCCATGGAGAACATGTGGACGCTGATGAACTCGGCGATGAAGTCGGCCGATGTTCCGAAGGGACTGCACAAGGGGACCCTGCGCCGCGTCGCGCGGTTCGCCAGGCCGCATTGGCGACGGTTGCTGATATTCCTGGTGCTCACCGTCGTCTCGGCGGTGCTGGCGGTGAGCAGCCCGGTACTGGCAGGGAAGGTGGTCGACGCGATCATCGGCGGCCACGACGTGGCGCTGGTGGTGTGGCTGGCCGTCGTGATCGGCGCGCTGGCGCTGATCGACGCGGCACTCGGGCTGGCGGAACGTTCGCAGTCGTCGAGGATCGGGGAGAACATCATCCTCGACCTGCGCGTCGCGGTGTACCGGCACGTGCAGCGGATGCCGGTCGCGTTCTTCACCCGTACGCGAACCGGTGCGCTGGTGAGCAGGCTCAACAACGATGTGATCGGCGCGCAGCGCACCTTCACCGCGACGTTGTCGGGCCTGGTCACCAACGTGATCCAGCTGGTGCTTTCGCTGGTGGTCATGATGACGCTGTCCTGGCAGGTCACCCTGCTGGCGCTGGTGCTGTTGCCGGTGTTCATCCTGCCGACGCGGCGGCTCGGCAAGCGGATGGCCGCGCTGCAGCGTGAGGCCGGGCAGCTCAACGCGTCGATGACCACGCAGATGACCGAACGGTTCTCCGCGCCCGGCGCGACGCTGGTGAAGCTCTTCGGCGACCCGACGAGGGAAGCGGGGGACTTCAACGCCCGCGCCGGGCGGGTGCGCGACATCGGGGTGCGGACGGCGATGCTGACCCGCTGGTTCATGACCAGCCTGACCACGGTCTCCGCGCTCGCGCAGGCGCTGGTGTACGGCCTCGGCGGGTACCTCGCGCTGACCGGTGCGCTCGCGCCGGGCACCGTGGTGGCGCTGGCGTTGCTGCTGACCAGGCTGTACTCGCCGCTCACCGCGCTGGCGAACGTCCGGGTGGACGTGATGACCGCGCTGGTCTCGTTCGAGCGGGTCTTCGAGGTGCTCGACCTCAAGCCGATGATCGAGGAGAAGCCCGCCCCGCGCGGCGTGCCCGAAGGCCCGGTGTCGGTGGAGTTCTCCGACGTCCGGTTCGGGTACCCCGCGGCGGACCGGTATTCGCTGGCCTCGCTCGAAGATGTGTCCACTTTGGACCACCGGGGCGGTGAGGAGGTGCTGCACGGGATCAACTTCCGTGCCGAACCCGGTCAGTTGGTGGCGCTGGTCGGTTCGTCCGGCGCGGGCAAGTCGACGATCGCCTCATTGCTGCCGCGGCTCTACGACGTCGACAGTGGTTCGGTGCGCTTGTCCGGTGTGGACACTCGTGAGCTGAGTTTCGCCTCACTGCGGGAAACCGTCGGTGTGGTGACCCAGGACGGGCATCTCTTCCACGAAACGATCCGGGCGAACCTCGAATACGTGAGGCCCGGCGTCGCCGACGCCGAGATCTGGTCGGCCCTGGAGCGGGCGCGGCTCGCCGACCTGATCCGGGAACTGCCGGACGGGCTGGAGACGGTGGTGGGGGAGCGGGGCTACCGGCTCTCCGGTGGGGAACGCCAGCGGCTGACCATCGCCCGGCTCCTGCTGGCGCAGCCGAGGGTCGTGATCCTCGACGAGGCCACGGCGCATCTGGACTCGCAGTCGGAGGCGGCCGTCGGCGAGGCGCTGACCGACGCGCTGGTCGGGCGGACCGCGCTGGTCATCGCGCACCGGCTGTCGACGGTGCGGGCGGCGGACCAGATCCTGGTCCTCGAGCACGGGGAGATCGTCGAGCGAGGGACGCACGAAGAGCTTCTCGCGCGCGATGGGCGCTACGCGACGCTGTACCTGACGCAGTTCTCGGAGGAGCCTGCGGTGGCGTGACCCTCCTCCCGTAAACGCTATGAACGACTCGTTACTTGCAAAATTTGCAAGTAACGAGTCGTTCATAGCGTTTACGGGACTCAAGCGAGGGCGGGCGAGGAGAACACGGCCTCGACCAGGGCCATCTTGCGCGGATCGTCGCGCATCAGCGGGCCCATCCGGTTCATCGTGTAGCCGAAGGCGATCCCGTTTTCGGGGTCCGCGCCGCCGGACGAGCCGCCGAGCCCGTCGTGCCCGAACGCCCGCGGGTTCGGGCCGAAGCCGCGTTCCTCGCTGCCGAGGTAGAACCCGAGCGCCCATTCGTTGCCCAGCCCGCCGACGACGTCGACCTCGCGGCCCTGGCCTTCCCGGGCGCTCGCCAGTGCGGCGTTCGAGAGCAGCCGCTCGGAACCATCGGCGAGCGCGCCGTAGACGGTCGCGATCGCCCGGGCGGTGCCGTGCCCGTTCAGCGCGGGTAGGATCGCCCGCCGCCACGCGGGATCGTTGGCGTTGCGGCCTTGGACGCGCGGATTCGCCAACGCGGCGAGGGCGGCGGGCCCGGCGTTGGCGAACGCTTGGGCCAGCGCGCCGGCCATTTCGGTGCTGAGCACGGGTTCGACGAGCGTGGAGCAGCGGTCGAGGTCCGCGTCGGAGCCGAGGCCGATCTGGAAGTCCGCGCCCAGCGGGCCCGCGACGTGCTCGGCGAAGTAGGTGTGGACGTCCTGCCCGCTGACGCGGCGGATCACTTCGCCGACGAGGAAGCCGTACGACAGCGCGTGGTAACCGCTGACCGTGCCCGGTTCGAAGAGCGGTGCCTGTGCCGCGAGCAGCCCGGTGATGTGTTCCCAGTCGTAGAGTTCCTCGACCGCCACCGGCCGGTCCAGGCCGATCCCGGTCACCCCGGAGCGGTGCGAGAGCAGCCAGCGCACCGGAATCTTCTGTTTGCCCTCGGCCGCGAACTCCGGCCAGTACTCGGCGACCGGTGCGTCGAGGTCGAGCAGACCGCCGTCGGCGAGGCGGTGCGCGCAGATCGCGGTCATGCCCTTGGTCGTCGACCAGACGTTGGTGAGCGTGTCCGCCCGCCACGGGGCCGTCCGGTCCGGATCCGCCCAGCCCGCCCACAGATCGACCACCGGCTCGCCGCGATGGGTGACGGAGAAGGCGGCGCCGATCTCGTCGCGCCGGGCGAAGTTCTCTTCGAAGGCGGCCCGCACGGGCTCGAATCCCGCCGCGCATTCGCCGTGGATCTCGGGAAGTGTCATGAGCGTGCGACCTCCTTCGGTCACCGGCGGCGTGAGGACACCGACCGGTCGGTATGTGACCGTAGAAGCCCCGCGCGGACGAGTCAAGAGGCTCGTCCGCGCGGGATTCTTACCGCAGTGCCGGGACCCGGGCGCCGTACTTGGCCAGCAGCGCGGCGTTGGCCTCGTCGCCACCGTCCACGTTGGAACTGCGCCACAGCGGGATGTCGACCCCCTGCGCCGCACCGAGGTCCACGACCTCGGCGAGAACCAGGTTCCACAGGAACGCGTTGATCACTGTGGACAGTGGCGCGGTCCGCGGCGCGTCCGCCGGGTAGCTCGAGTCACCGGGGCGGACATGGGAATCGAGCACGATACTGGCTTCTTCGATCAGCGTCGTCGGCGCGCGTTTCGGTGCCGCCGCCACGGACGCGGCCGAACTCACCGCGATGACCGCCGCGCCGCGGGCCCGCGCTCCGGCGGCCAGTTCGACGGGATACGGGTTGACGCCCGAGGTCGAGAACACCACCAGCAGGTCGTCCGGTCCCGGCGCCCGCTCGGCCAGCACCTCTTCGGCCAGCCCGGAGCGGCGTTCGGTCTTGGTGCTGTGCTGCGCGCCGTGCAGCGGCAGCAGTTCGGGGTGGTACAGCGGGTACACGCAGGCGAGGCCGCCCGCGCGGTAGAAGGTCTCGGCGACCGCGGCCAGCGAATGCCCGGCGCCGGCGGTGAACACCAGCGCGTCGGCCCGGATGACCCCCAGTACCAGCTCGGCCGATTTCCGGATCTGCTCCGCGTTACCCCGTTCGGCCTCAGCGAGCCTTTCGGCGACGTCTGCATAACGTTCGGTGGTACTCACCACATCCACCCTTCCGTCAGGAGATCAGCGACGAATGTATCGCGTGGACCAATGGCCGGAGTGGAATACATCGGGAGATGATCGAGGGTGACCCGATCGCTGTGGCCGGGGTTTTCGGAGACTGGAGGATCCAGGGTGAGCGAGGCGGATCCCGCGGTGCGGACCTGGCGAGCGCGTGGCCAGGCGAAAGCCGTGGTGTTGGTGCTGCACGGCGGCGCGGAGCACAGTCATGCCCGCGTTGCGCGGTGGCGGCTGGCGTACCAGCGGATGGTTCCGCTGGCCAAGGACGTCCACCGGGCGGGGAGGGCGCATGGGGTCGAGGTGCGGTTGCTGCGTAACCGGGTCTACGGCTGGAATGACCAGGGTACCGACGCGATCGCCGACGCGCGCTGGGCCTTGGCGCGGATCCACGAAGACCATCCGGGACTGCCGGTCGTCCTCGTCGGTCACTCGATGGGAGGGCGGGTCGCGCTGCGCGTCGCGGACGATCCCGCCGTCGTCGGAGTGTGCGGGCTGGCGCCGTGGACACCACCGGGTGAACCGGTCGGGGCGGTCGAGGGCCGCGCGGTGCTCATCGCGCACGGGACCAAGGACCGGATGACCGATCCGGTGGCATCGCACGCTTTCGCGGAACGCGCCGAAAAGGTGACGTCGCGGTCCGCGCGGTTTGAAATCGGCGGCGAGGGGCACGCGATGCTTCGAAGGTCCGGCGTCTGGAATCGCCTGGTACGCGCTTTCACGCTCGAACTGATCGAAGCCGGGGGAAAGGACGAGACGCTGAGCGCGGCCTGGGATCGGCCGAGCTCCGAACGGCTGCGGATCCCGGTCTAGACCGGGCAGGAGGGAGCACCTTTATGACCACGTCAAGCGTCGACCAGGCGGTAGGCCCGTCCGGCCTGCCCGCGCCCGACGAAACGCGGTGGCCGGGATTGGCCGCACCGCCGCATTCGCCGTTCCGGGCGCGGATCGCCGAGCAGTTGTTCCGCCGCGCGGTGCACCCGCTGGACGTCCGCGTGCGGATGCCCGACGGTTCCCAGCTCGGTTCCGGCGGCCCGGGCTCGCCCGAGATGCGGATCAACCGTCCCGCGGCCTTCTTCCACCGCCTCGGTGTCGACGCGAAGATCGGCTTCGGCGAGGCGTACATGGTCGGCGACTGGACCACCGACGCCCTCGCCGAGGTGCTGACCCCGTTCGCGGAGCGGATGGCGACGCTCATTCCGCCGCTGCTGCAACGGTTCCGCCGGTTCGTCGACCGCGGCCACCCCGCGGGCGAGGAGAACACCATCGAGGGGTCGCGGGAGAACATCCACCGCCACTACGACCTTTCCAACGATCTGTTCGGTGCTTTTCTCGACCCGTCGATGATGTATTCGTCGGCGCTGTTCGGCCCGGACGACGATCTCACCGCCGCGCAGTACCGAAAGATCGACAGCGTGCTCGACTACGCCGGCGTCCGCGAAGGCAGCACCGTGCTGGAGATCGGCACCGGCTGGGGCGAACTCTCCATCCGGGCGGCCGCCCGCGGTGCCCGCGTCACGTCACTGACCATTTCCGAGGAGCAGGCGGCGCTGGCCACCCGGCGCATCGCCGCGGCGGGCTTCGCCGACCGGGTCGACGTCCGGCTGTGTGACTATCGCGACTCCACCGGCGAGTACGACGCGGTGGTCAGCGTCGAGATGATCGAGGCCGTCGGCGAGGCGTACTGGCCCACGTTCTTCGAGACCATCGGGAAGCGGCTTCGGCCGGGCGGTCGGCTCGGGCTGCAGGCCATCACCATGGACCACGAACGCATGCTCGCCGCGGCCCGGTCCTACACCTGGGTCCACAAGTACATCTTCCCCGGCGGCCTCATCCCGTCGACGGAGTCCGTGGAGCAGGGGATGCTCGACCACGCCCGGCTGAAACTGCAGGGGGTGCGCGAGTTCGGCCAGGATTACGCCCACACGCTGCGGTTGTGGCGGGAGAAGTTCACCCACCGGTGG
Organism: Amycolatopsis sp. lyj-112; assembly: GCF_046549055.1. Lineage (NCBI taxonomy): Bacteria > Bacillati > Actinomycetota > Actinomycetes > Pseudonocardiales > Pseudonocardiaceae > Amycolatopsis > Amycolatopsis sp. lyj-112. Next base: position 1,239,741 of record NZ_JAJPWS010000001.1, read on the forward strand.
GACGAGATCACCGAACTGGGCTTCGACGACGTGTTCAAACGGATGTGGGAGTTCTACCTGGCGTACTCCGAAGCGGGGTTCCGATCGGGGTATCTCAAGGTCCACCAGTTCGGTTTCGCCGCCGACGGGCGGTGAGCGCCACCCAACCGATGCGGGGTGCCGCGCGTCTTTCACCTAGGGTCTGCGGTTGACTGGGCCCACACGCGAAATCGGGACGGGTGATTCGGCATGACGTATGGAGGCGACGACCGAGGGCGACGGATGCCGCCACAACGGCCGCCGTCCGGCCGCCCCCGGCAGCACCAGCCCGCGCAGATGATGCCGCTGCCGGGCCGGGGCAGCAGCCCGTACGACGAGCGGACGGCGCCGATGGGCCACGGGGGCGAGCAGCGTCCCGCGGGCCCGCCACCACGCCGTCCAGGCCCGCCGCAACCGCCTCCGGGCCGTTCGGCGGACGGAGCGCGCCCGCCGAGGCGCAAGCGTCGCTGGGGCTTCGGCAAGGTGCTGGTCACGTTGCTGACCGTGTTCGTGGTGTTCCTCGCCGGCGTGTGGGTGTACCTGGAGTTCTCCATCAACCGCGTCGACGCGCTGGCCGACTACTCCGGCCGCCCCGCCGCGGCCGAAGGCACCAACTGGCTGATCGTGGGCTCCGACAGCCGGGACGGGCTGACCGCCGCCGAGCAGGAAAAGCTGGTCACCGGCGACAGCAAGGCCGCCGGTGGCGGCAGGCGGACCGACACCATCATGGTCGCGCACGTCCCGGACAACAGCACCAAGCCGACGCTGCTGAGCCTGCCGCGCGACTCCCAGGTGACCATCCCCGGCCACGGCAAGAACAAGATCAACGCCGCGTTCTCGATCGGCGGCCCGACGCTGCTCGCGCAGACCGTCGAAGGTGCCACGGGCCTGCGCATCGACCACTACGCCGAGATCGGCTTCGGCGGGTTCGCCAAGATCGTCGACGCGATCGGCGGCGTCAACATGTGCGTCGAGAAGCCGATGGAGGACACCCTCACCGGGATCAAGATCCCCGCGGGCTGTCAGGACCTCCAGGGCCCGCAGGCGCTCGGGTTCGTCCGCATGCGGCACAGTGACGCCACCCCGCGGTCGGACCTCGACCGCGTCGCCAACCAGCGGAAGTTCATCGGCGCGCTGGTCAGCGAGATCGGCAGCCCCGGCACGCTGCTGAACCCGTTCACGCTGTTCCCCTTGCTGTCCACCGCGCCGGACGCGCTGACGATGGACTCCGGCGACCACCTGCACAACCTGGTGGGACTGGCGCTGGCGATGCGCGGGATCTCCTCGGGCGGCGTGGTCACCACCACCGTCCCGGTGACCAGCGGTTCGGCGGAGAACTGGGACAAGACGAAGTCGAAGCTGCTGTTCGACGCGCTGAAGAACGACACGGAGATCCCGGACAGCGCGATCCTCACCTGATACCCGGGTCACGAAAACGCTATGAACGACTCGTTACTTGCAAAATTTGCAAGTAACGAGTCGTTCATAGCATCTGGCGACCCCCGGAAAACCGGAGGCATCGAGGCGCGTTTTCGGTCACCATGGGGTGATGGAAGCGCCCGCCGAAACCCTCGCCGACGAAGTCGTCGAACTCCGCCGCTGGCGGCCGGAGCAGCTGCGCGTGCTGGCGGACGTCGCCGGGGATTCCGCCGCGCATATCGGCGCCTGGATGATCTGGGCCACCCACGGCTATGGCGAGCCGGAAGCCAAGGAGTTCCTCGAGAGCACCGCGCGGAACTGGGCCGACGGCAAGACCTACGACTTCGCGATCTTCACCGAGGGCGACGTCGTCGGCGGCACCGGCATGATCACGCGTCCCGGCCGGATCGAGATCGGCTACTGGCTCAGCCGTCACCACACCGGTCGTGGCCTGGTGACGAGAGCGGCCCGCTTGTTGACCGCCGAGGCCTTCCGTCTGGGCGCGCCGGAGGTCGAGATCCGGCACGACGAGCTGAACACCGCGAGCGGCGCCGTGCCCGCGCGGCTGGGGTTCACGATGGTCGGCGACGAGGTCGCGGAACCGCCGCTCGCCCCGGCCTGTAAGGGCGTCCACAAGATCTGGCGGCTCAAACGTCCTTAGCCGTACGTTCACGCAGGACGGCCAGCGCCTTGTCGGCGTGCACGGCGAACTTCAGCTCGCTCTTGATGACCTCGAGCACCTTGCGATCGGTGTCGATCACGAAGGTGTGGCGCTTGGCGTGCAACGGGCTGAACTTGCGCCACACACCGAACTGCTTCGCCACCACACCGTCCACATCGGACAGCAGCGGATAGTCGAAGTCATGCTTCGACGAGAATTCGCGCTGTTTGGCGACGGCGTCCGGGCTGATCCCCACGCGGTGCGCGCCGGCTTCGGCGAATTCCGTTGCCAGGTCACGGAAATGACAGCTTTCCGCGGTGCAGCCACTGGTCATCGCGGCCGGGTAGAAGAACAGCACGACCGGGCCGGACGACAGGAAGTCCGACAGTGTGCGCTCCTCACCCTGGTCGTCGAGCAGAGTGAAGTCCGGGGCGAAGTCACCTTGGTCCATGCACGGATCCTGCCATGTCAGTGGGCGTGCCGTTCGATGAGCTCGTCGACCTCGTCCCCGGTCGCGGAATCGGCGACGAACGAGCCGCGGGCCGCGAGCACCCCGTGCCGCCGCAGCCGTTCGGCCTGGTCGTGGTTGCGGACGCCTTCCGCGCCGATACGCAGGTTCAGTTCCTTGGCGCGGGACACCAGCTGGGTCAGGTGCCGCACGTCGGCCTCGTCCTCGCCGGCCGCCAGCGCGTCGATCACCGCGCCGGAGAGGATCACGTGGCGGACCGGGAGCCGGTGCTGGGGGATCAGTTCCAGATCGGCCGAACCGGAGATGGTCAGCACCAGCTGGGCACCCAGATCGGAGAGGACGGCGAACGAGTCCAGCACCTCGCCGCGCGGGTCGAGGACGGATTCGCGGTCCGTGCACAGCCGTAGCGCGTGCGCGGGCAGGTTGTGCCGGTCGAGCTGTTCCTTGACCAGCAGCACCAGATCGGGCTCGATGGCCAGCCGGTTCGGCAGCCGCACGCAGACGTCCGGAGCCGCCTCGCCGAACCGGCGCCGCCACCGCGCGGTGGCGGCGAGGGATTCGGCCAGCAGCCACCGGCCGAGCGGGATGGTCATCCCGGTGGTCTGCGCCAGCGGGTAGAACTCGTCGGAGTCCAGCTCGCCCTTTTCCGGGTGGTTCCAGCGCAGCCCGGCGTTGACCGCGGCCAGCTGATCGGGTTTTGCGAGCTTCACCGTCGGCTGGTAGATCAGCGAGAACTCGCCGTTCTCCAGCGCGCCCGCGATGACCGCGCCGAGCCGGTAGCGGCCGCGATCGCGCGCGTCGAGTTCGGGGTCGAAGAGCATCCACTGTGCTTTGCCGGCTTCCTTGGCGCGGTGCAAGGCGATCTCCGCGGCGCGCAGCAGTTCTTCCGGCCCGCCGTCGGTGACCGAGCGGACGACGATACCGGCGCTCGCGCTCACGCCGATCCCGTTCCCGCCGAGGTAGATCGGTTCGGCCAGTTCCTCCAGCGCCTGTTCGACCAGCCCGATGACGTGGGTGGGGGAGAACTCGCCGCGCAGGAGGACGGCGAAACCGTCGCCGGACAGCCGGGCGACGGAACCGTTGTGCTTGCCGGTGAACACGGCCTTGAGCTTGTTCGCGACCCCGCGCAGCACCTGGTCGCCGACGCCGGCGCCGAGGCCGTCGTTGATCACCTTGAAGCCGTCGACGTCGAGATAGACCAGCGCGACCTGTTCCAGGCCCGGGCCCGCCAGCGCGGATTCGAGCGCGTTGGTGAACGCCGTCGCGTTCGGCAGGCCGGTCAGCGCGTCGTGCACGTTCTGGTGCAGCAGTTGTTCCTGCAGCAGGTGGATCTCGTTGGCGTCGGAGACCATCAGCACCGGGTAGGACGAGCCAGGGCGGTCTCCGGGGAGGTCCGCGAGGGTCACGTCGACCCAGAGCGTGCCTTCCTCGCTGTGGTCCAGCAGCAGGCGTTCCTGGTGCGTCTGCTGGCCGAGTTTCCGGAGCTGGTCGAGCCCGCCCCGCAGCCGCGAGACGTCGTGCTCGGTGGAGCCGAGTTCGGGTATCCGCCGCCCGCGCAGGGCGGCGGGACGGCAGCCGAGCAGCTTCCCGAGCGCCGCGTTCGCCTCGACGATCTCGCCGTCGTGGTCGGCGAGCGCGATCCCGATGGGCGAGGCGGAATAGAGCTTGGTGAACCGCAGCAGGGCGGGCCGGTGATTCGGCTCGGTTTGGACGGCGTCCTGGGCGACGCCGAGCAAGAGCTGCTCGAGTTGCTCTTGGGGAAGCGATACTCCTTTAGTGTCAGCGAGCGTCGCGGCCCATCTTCGAGCGACGTCGACCAACCCTGGCGCGGCACCAGGCTCAGGCACGCTTCACCTCTTCATGCGCGGTTGATGGCCAGCTCAGACAGGGTGTCCGAACCCACGGACCCACACTAGGTATGAGCCGACCGGGAGTAGTGCCACGGCACCATGCGCGAAACGGCGTGTCTACCGGCTGAAAGGGTGATGGCAGCCACACGAGAGGTGACCAGAGGTTACCAAGAGTACTCGATCGTGTTTGTCCCTTTGGTCGGGAATCAGCAGGGCTTCAGCTGGATCGGCAGGCCGTCCGCGGGGACGGGCAGCGAGACGTAGTCCCAGCGGGCCGTGTAGTTCTCCGGGACCGACCATCGGTAGGCCCGCAGCATCTCGTGCAGCAGGGCCTTCACCTCGAGCGTCCCGAAGTGCAGCCCGATGCACTTGTGCGCGCCGCCGCCGAACGGCATCCACGCGAAGCGGTGCGACTTGTCCTCGCGGCGTTCCTCGCCGAAGCGGTCCGGGTCGAAACGCATCGGGTCGGTCCAGTACTCCGGCGCGAAATGATTGACGGTGGGGGAAACCCCGACCAGGGTCCCTTCGGGGATGAAATGCCCCAGAACCTCGGTGTCCTTCACCGTTTTCCTTGCCAGGGAAGGAACCGGGGCCACCAGGCGCAGGGATTCCTTGATCACCAGGTCCAACGTCTTCAGGCTTTCCAGCGCCTCGATATCCGGCAGATCGTCGCCGAGCGCGAGGGATTCCTGTCGCGCCCGTTCCTGCCATTCGGGGTGCTTCGCCAGGTGGTACGCGGCGGCCGCGCTGGTGATGGTCGTGGTGTCGTGCGCGGCCATCATCAGGAAGATCATGTGGTTGACGACGTCGGAGTCGGTGAACCGGTCACCGTCTTCGGTGGTGGCGTGGCACAGCGCGGTGAAGAGATCGTCGCCGTCGCTGCGCCGTTTCGACGGCAGGTTCGCGGAAAAGTAGCGTTCGAGGACTTTGCGGCCGTGCAGGCCCGCCGCCCAGCGGCCGCCGGGCACGGGGAAGCGGACGATGGCGGTGCCGGCGCGCACGGAGTTGACGAAGGCGCGGTTGATCGCGGCCGATTCGTCCCCGGAGCGCATGCCCATGAACACGCGTGTCGCGACGTCGAGCGTGAGTTGCTTGAGGGACCAGTAGATCCGCGGGTTCGGCTTGTCCGCCCAGGTCGCGATGCCTTCCCGCAGCGCCGGTCCCATCTGGTCGACGTAGCCGGTGAGCCGTTGCCGGGTGAACGCCGCCTGCATGATCCGGCGGTGCAGGTGATGCTCGCCGAAGTCGAGCAGCATGAGGCCGCGGTCGAAGAAGTGCTCGATGAAGAACTTCCAGCCCTCTTGGGAGAAGGCCTTGTCCTTGTTCACCAACGCGATCTGGGTGGCCTCCGGGCCGGAGAGGGCGACGATGCGGCGGCCGAACGCGCCCATCCACGACACCGGGCCGTAGGTCTCGTAGCGTTTGAGGCCGAACTCGATGCCGAACCGCATGAAGTCCAGCGCGTGCCCGATGACCGGCGGACCTTCGTCGCCGAGGACCGGCTTGAGGCCCGGCGGGGCGGGCGCGAGTTCCCGGACCGGCCAGGTCGCACCGAGCCAGCGCTGGTCCACCGAACGCGGCAGGGGGATCGAGGTGAGCGGGGGGACCCGCTCGCGCAGCACTCCGGTGACCTTTTCGACGGCGTTCGCCATGGTGACCATCTCCCCGCTGAGATCGGTTACCGCCACCATCGCATCCTTATTGACGTCCTGACAATACTCCGGCGGAAGTACATCGCCCGAGTGTCATGAAAGGGTCTTTCAGGACGTTTTTCGTCCTGAAAGACCCTTTCATGACAGTTGTCAGCCCAGTTCGGCCCGGACCGCGAGAGCGGCCGCGACCAGGTTCCGCAGGGCAGGCTCGACCTCGGCGTACCCGCGGGTCTTCAGGCCGCAGTCCGGGTTGACCCAGATCCGCTCGGCGGGCACCGCGCCCACGGCGGTCCGCAGCAGCCCGCTGACCTCGTCGACGTCGGGGACACGCGGCGAGTGGATGTCGTACACGCCCGGCCCGACGCCGCGGCCGAAGCCCGCCGCGCCGAGGTCGGTGACGACCTCCATCTTCGACCGGGCGGCCTCGATGCTGGTGACGTCGGCGTCGAGCGCGTCGATCGCCTTGACCACCTCGCCGAACTCCGAGTAGCACATGTGCGTGTGGATCTGCGTCGCGTCGTCGATACCCGACGTCGCCAGCCGGAACGACGAGACCGCCCAGGCGAAGTACGCCTCGTGCGCCGCCGCGTGCAGCGGGAGCAGTTCCCGCAGCGCGGGCTCGTCGACCTGGATGACGCGGAGGCCCGCCTCCTGCAGGTCGTGCACCTCATCGCGGATGGCCAGCGCCACCTGGCGGGCGGTCTCGCCCAGCGGCTGGTCGTCGCGGACGAACGACCACGCCAGGATCGTCACCGGCCCGGTGAGCATCCCCTTGACCGGCTTGGCGGTCAGGCTCTGCGCGTAGCGGGCCCAGGCCACCGTCATCGGCTCGGGACGCGAGACGTCGCCGTACAGGATCGGCGGCCTGACGCAGCGCGAGCCGTAGGACTGCACCCAGCCGAAGTCGGTGGCCGCGAACCCGGCCAGCCGCTCGGCGAAGTACTGCACCATGTCGTTGCGCTCGGGCTCACCGTGCACCAGCACGTCCAGGCCGAGGTCCTCCTGCAGCCGGATGACGCGCTCGATCTCGCCCTTCATCGCCGCCTCGTAGCCCGCGTCGTCCAGCGAGCCCGCCTTGTGCGCGGCGCGCGCCTTGCGGACGTCGGTGGTCTGCGGGAACGAGCCGATCGTGGTGCTCGGCAACGGCGGCAGGTCCAGCGCCGCCTGCTGCGCGGCCGCACGCCGGGCATACGGCGAACGGACGGTGTCCTCCGGGCGCAGCGCCTCCAGCCGGGCGCGTACCCCGGCGTCGGCGAGGTCGGCCGCCGTGGCGCGGTCCGTGATGGCGGCCCGGGCGGCGGTGAGGTCGACGCCCTCCTCCTTCAGCGCGCGGCCGAGCAGGACGACCTCGTCGACCTTCTGCTTGGCGAACGCGAGCCAGCCCTTGAGCCGCGGGTGCAGTTCGGTCTCACGCTCGACGTCATAAGGCACGTGCAGCAGCGAGCACGAGGTCGACACGCTGACCGACTTCGCCGTGCCGAGCAGCGTCGCCGCCCGGCTGAGCGCGCGGGTGGGGTCGGTGCGCCAGACGTTGCGCCCGTCCACGACGCCGGCCAGGACCTCCTTGTCCCGCAAGGCGGGTTCGGCCGCGACGGCGTCCACAAAGGACTCATCGGTGACGAGGTCGACGGCGAGGGCGTCGATCGGAGAGCGGGCGAGCACACCCAGTCCGCGGCCGAGTCCGCCGAAGTAGCCGGCGACGAGGATCTTCGGGCGCGCGGTCTCCTTCGCGAGCCGGTGGTAGGCGCGGATGAGCGCGTTGAGCTCCGGCTCGGTGCGGTCGGCGGCGAAAGCGGGCTCGTCGAACTGGACCCACTCGACGCCTTCATCGTGCAGACGGCGCAACAGTTCGACGTAGCCGTCGAGGAGGTCGTCGAGCAGATCCAGCGGCCGGAAGCCCTCCGGAGCGCCCTCGGAGGCCTTCGCGAGCAGCAGGAACGTCACCGGGCCCACCAGCACCGGCCGTGTCTCGACGCCGATCGCGCGGGCCTCGCGGTACTCGTCCAGCGGTTTGGTGCCGGTGAGCGAGAACCGGGTGTCCGGCCCGAGTTCGGGGACGATGTAGTGGTAGTTCGTGTCGAACCACTTCGTCATCTCCATCGCCGTCGCGTCCTGTACCCCGCGTGCGGCGGCGAAGTAGGTGTCGAGCGGCGAAAGGCCGAGCTTCGTGAAGCGTCCGGGCAGCGCGCCGAACAGTTCGGCGGTGTCGAGTACCTGGTCGTAATGGGAGAACGTGTTCGAAGGGACGGAATCCAGCCCGGCGTCCTTGAGTTGCCGCCAGGTCCGGGTACGCAGAGCGCGGCCGGTCTCCAGCAGCGCGGCCTCGTCGGCCTTGCCCGCCCAGTAGCGTTCGAGTGAACGCTTGAGTTCCCGGTCCGGTCCGATCCGGGGGTAGCCCAGCACAGTGGTGCCGATATCGGTCACAGCTCTCTCCTCGCGAGCTTGTCGAGAGAGCCCGGAGCGCGCAGGAGTGACCGCCGTTCGGTCGCGCCCATCCCACGAGGCCCGGACTCACGCACGCCGTCGGCGTACGTACCACGGGCAGGTCTTCGGACTCGTGGGCGACTCGCTCGCGCCTACCGGCCGTCGCTTCCCGGGCGCCATGCCCAGTGCTTTACCGTGTCTCGCACGGTGACGGCTTTCGTTCCCACATACCGCTGCGGGGCAGTCCCGGATTCACACCGGGTTCCCTGTTACCTCGACCGGCCTGGGAGGCCGGGCGAACCAGTAGCACCCCGGAGCGTACCCAATTCGGATCTCGTGTGACTGGAGGCGTAACTCACGTGATCAGAGACGGAACTCGCGAGTTACGCCTCTGATCACGCAAGTTCCGTCTCTGATCACGTGAGTTCGGGGTCAGTCCCAGTCGAGGGCGCCACCGGACTGGTACTCGATGACGCGGGTCTCGAAGAAGTTCTTCTCCTTCTTGAGGTCCATCGCCTCCGACATCCACGGGAACGGGTTCTCGGTCTCGCCGAAGATCGGCTGAAGACCGATCTGCTGCGCACGCCGGTCGGTGATGAAGTGCATGTACTGCTCGATCAGCTCGGCCGACAGCCCGAGCATGCCGCGCGGCATGGTGTCGCGGGCGTAGGCGACCTCGAGCTCGCATGCCTCGGTCAGCATCGTCCGGATCTCGGCCTGGAACTCTTCGGTCCACAGGTGCGGGTTCTCGATCTTGATCTGGTTGATGCAGTCGATGCCGAAGTTCAGGTGGATCGACTCGTCGCGCAGGATGTACTGGTACTGCTCGGCGATGCCGATCATCTTGTTCTGGCGGCCGAGCGAGAGGATCTGCGCGAAGCCGGTGTAGAACCACATGCCTTCGAAGATCACGTAGAACGCGACCAGGTCACGCAGGAAGGCCTGGTCGGCCTCCGGAGTCCCGGTCTCGAAGTCCGGGTTCTCCAGGTTCTGCGTGTACTTCAGCGCCCACGCGTCCTTGTCCGAGATGGACGGGACCTCGCGGTACATGTTGAACAGCTCGCCGTCGACCAGGCCGAGGCTCTCGCAGATGTACTGGAAGGTGTGCGTGTGCACGGCCTCCTCGAACGCCTGGCGCAGCAGGTACTGGCGGCATTCGGGGTTGGTGATCTGGCGGTACACCGCGAGCACGATGTTGTTGGCCACCAGCGATTCCGCGGTGGCGAAGAAGCCGAGGTTGCGCTTGAGCATGGTGCGCTCGTCCTCGGACAGGCCGTCGGCCGACTTCCACAGCGCGATGTCGGCCTGCATGGCGACCTCGGTCGGCATCCAGTGGTTGTTGCAGCCGGCGAGGTACTTCTCCCACGCCCAGGTGTACTTCATCGGCAGCAGCTGGTTGACGTCGGCGCGGGCGTTGATCATCCGCTTGTCGTCGACGTTGATCCGGGCGGCGCCGACTTCGATCTCGCCGAGGCCGGTGGCGTCGGCGGAGGCGTCAAAGGTGGTCATAGAGAGGCTCACTTAGGGAGGGGGTCGTGAGTGGTAATGACGGTTAGAACCGTCATTACCACTCACGAGCGGCGGTCACTGGCAGGCTTCGCAGTCGGGGTCGTCGATCCGGCAGGCGGCACCGTCGGCGGCGACGAAGTCGACGTCGGAGACCTGCGGGATCTCCTTGGACTCCGGCTTGGCGGCCGGGGTCACCGGCACGGCCGGAACCGCGGCGGCCGGGCTGGGCGAGACCGCGGCGGACGCCGACGGGGCAGGCGAAGCGACGGGTGCGGGAGCCTGGGCGGCGGGCTTCGGCGTGGCGGGGGCCGGGGTGGCCGAGACCGCGTTCAGCTTGCCGTCGGTGCCGCGCAGGGTGCTCTTCTCCACGTGCGTCGCGGACCGCGCCCGCAGGTAGTACGTGGTCTTGAGGCCCTTGTGCCAGGCGTAGCGGTACAGCTCGTCGAGCTTGCGGCCGCTCGGCGACGCGATGTACAGGTTCAGCGACTGGGCCTGGTCGATCCACTTCTGACGACGCGAACCGGCGTCCACCAGCCACCGCGACTCGATCTCGAACGCGGTCGCGTACAGCGCCTTCAGGTCGTCCGGCACGCGGTCGATCTGGCCGAGGCTGCCGTCGAAGTACTTCAGGTCCGAGACCATGACCTCGTCCCACAGCCCGCGCTCCTTGAGGGAGCGGACCAGGTGCGGGTTCACCACGGTGAAGTCGCCGGACATGTTCGACTTGACGAACAGGTTCTGGAACAGCGGCTCGATCGACTGCCCGACACCGCAGATGTTGGAGATCGTCGCGGTCGGCGCGATCGCCATCACGTTGGAGTTGCGCATGCCGACGGTCTTGACCCGCTCCCGCAGCGGCGCCCAGTCCAAAGTGAACGAGGTGTCGACGTCGAGCGCGTCGCCCTGGCGGGCGTCGATCAGCAGCTGCAGCGAGTCGATCGGCAGGATTCCCTTGCTCCACAAGGAACCCTCGAACGTCTGGTACTGGCCGCGCTCCTCGGCGAGATCGGTCGAAGCCGAGATCGCGTAGTAGCTGATGTGCTCCATGCTGGTGTCCGCGAACTGGACGGCCTCGTCCGAGGACAGCGGCACACCGATCTCGAACAGCGCGTCCTGGAAGCCCATCAGGCCCAGCCCGATCGGGCGGTGACGCAGGTTGGAGCGGCGCGCCTCCGGGATCGTGTAGAAGTTGATGTCGATCACGTTGTCGAGCATGCGGACCGCGGTGCGCACGGTCTTCTCGAGGCGCTGGGTGTCCAGGCCGTCGGGGGTGACGTGCTTGAGCAGGTTCACCGAGCCGAGGTTGCAGACCGCGACCTCGTCGGTGGTGGTGTTCAAGGTGATCTCGGTGCACAGGTTGGACGAGTGCACGACACCCACGTGCTGCTGCGGCGAACGCAGGTTGCACGGGTCCTTGAAGGTGATCCACGGGTGGCCGGTCTCGAACAGCATCGTCAGCATGCGGCGCCACAGGTCGACCGCGCGGATCTTGCGGGACACCTTCAGCTCGCCGCGCTCGGCCATCGCCTCGTACTCGGCGTAGCGGGCGGAGAACTCGTTGCCGTAGAGGTCGTGCAGGTCCGGGGTCTCGTTCGGCGAGAACAGCGTCCACTGCGCGTCGGCCTCGACCCGGCGGAGGAACTCGTCCGGCACCCAGTTCGCGGTGTTCATGTCGTGGGTGCGGCGGCGGTCGTCACCGGTGTTCTTGCGCAGATCGAGGAATTCCTCGATGTCCACGTGCCAGGTCTCGAGGTACGCGCACGCCGCGCCCTTGCGCTTGCCGCCCTGGTTCACCGCGACGGCGGTGTCGTTGGCGATCTTGAGGAACGGCACGACACCCTGCGACTGGCCGTTGGTGCCCTTGATGTGCGCGCCGAGGCCGCGGACCGGGGTCCAGTCGTTGCCGAGACCGCCCGAGTACTTCGCCAGCAGCGCGTTGTTCTTGTACGCCTGGAAGATCGAGTCCAGGTCATCGTCCACAGTGGTCAGGAAGCAGGACGACAGCTGCGGGCGCGTGGTGCCCGAGTTGAACAGCGTCGGGGTGGACGCCATGAAGTGGAACGACGAGAGCAGCTCGTAGAACTCGATGGCACGGGCCTCGCGGTTGTCCTCGCGGATCGCGAGTCCCATCGCGACGCGCATGAAGAACGCCTGCGGCAGCTCGAACCGGACACCGTTGTGGTGCTGGAAGTACCGGTCGTACAGGGTCTGCAGGCCGAGGAAGCCGAAGTCGAGGTCGCGCTCGGCGTGGATGGCCTCGGTGATCTTGTCGAGGTCGAAGGTCTGCAGCTCGGGGTTGACCAGCTCCAGCTCGATGGCGCGCTTGAGGTAGTCGCGGAAGTACTGCGGGTACCGCGCGGTCATCTCGTCCTGGCTGGCCAGCTGCGGCGACCCCGCGAGGTAGCTGAGGGCCTCGCCGCGGAGCTTGTCCGCGAGCAGCCGGGCGCTGACGTAGGAGTAGTTCGGCTCCTGCTCGACGAGCACCCGCGCGGCCATGATCTGGGCGAGGGCGAGCTCGTCGGCGCTGATGCCGTCGTAGAGGTTGCGCTTGGCCTCGGCCAGCACCGGCGCCGCCGAGACGTCTTCGAGTCCGGAAACGGCCTCGCCGACCACGTGCGAGACGCGGGCCCAGTCGAGCGGGCGGACGGTGCCGTCGGCGGACTTGACGCTGATCTTGACGTCGGAGGACGCCGGCTTCTCGGACTCGCGGGCCTTCGCGCGCTCGTCGCGGTAGAGGACGTAGGCGCGGGCGACCTTGTGGTGCTCACCGCGCATCAGCGCCAGCTCGACGATGTCCTGGATCTGCTCGATGTGCAGAGCGGTCTCAGGCCCGGCGTGGCGGAGCAGGGTGGCTTCGATCTGCTCGGTCAGTTCGTTGACCAAGTGGTGGATCCGCGACGAAGCGGCCGCGTCACCGCCCTCGACGGCAAGGAAGGCCTTGGTCACCGCGACCGAGATCTTGTTCGCGTCGAAGGGGGACACGCTGCCGTCCCGCCGGATGACTCGCACGGTCGCTGGCGCTGTGTCCGAAGATGAGGGCGGCCGCTGACCGGTTTCCAATGACATGCGTGTCTCCAATTGGGCGCGTTGAAGCACCACAAGGCCTCCCAAGGCCGTGCGCTGCACGTTCACAAAGCTGTCCGACAACCGCTCCCGAGCGGTCTCCCCGTCGCTGGGCGGTGCCGGTTCCCAGAGACTACATGTAGGGGTCGGAGGCTGCACGTGCCCCAATGGGTGGCGTGTCATCGTCTCACCCTGCCGGGTTAGGCGATCACGCTCAGCGGCTGGTCAACCGCCGAAAACGATCTTGAAATCCCGCAGGTGAGCGCTCAGGACGGCCTTTTGACCGGCGAGGAAGCCGAGCGGCCCGGCTTCGTTGATCTTCCAGTCCGCGGCCGCCGGATGAGGGCGTGCCTTCGCCCGGACGGGGCTCCGCTTGATCCCGCCGTCCAGGATTTGGACGACGTCGAAGGCGGCGGGCAGCGCCAGCGGGAGCCCCGGGCGGGCGGTGAAGGCGGCCGTCGCGATCCAGTCCTCGTCGGTGGCGGCCGAGGCGGTGAAGGTCCGGCCGTGGGTGAAATCGAGCACGGCGAGGTCCTTGGGGATGCCCCACAGCGCGCGTCCGCCTGCCAGTGAGACCTCGCTGTCGACCCAGATGTCGGTGATCGAGCTGGAGAGGCGTTTGCCGCGGACGGCGACCGTCGCCAGCAGTTCGTGGTACCGCAGCTGTCCGGGTTCCTGGTAGTCGATCCAGGCGGTGAAGACCTGCGCGCGGCCACCCGCGACGACGGGTTCGACGCCGTCGGGAAGTTCGGGCAGTTCGCTGACCGGGACACGCCACAGCGAGAGGTACGCCTGGCCCGCCAGGTTCCACGGCTCCGGGGGATAGGTGGTCATGCGTCCCGCCAGGGCAGGTAGCCGGGCTGGTCGGTGTCGACGCGCATCGAGAACTCCGGTGGTCGTTTCTGCAGGAAGGACATGACCCCTTCGATGGCGTCCGGGCTGGTGCCCAGGCCGCCGATCAGCCGGGAGTCCAGTTCGTGCACGGGGAACGGCGACGGGGCGCTCGCCATCCGGTACAGCAGCTGGCGGGTGACCGCGACCGACACCGGGGACGTGGTCGCAACTAGTTCAAGAGCCAGCTCACGGGCCTTGCCGAGCACTTCCTCGGGCTCGTGAACACTGTGGACCAGTCCGGCGCTCTTCGCTTCTTCGACGCCGAAGACGCGACCGCTGATCATCCAGTCGAGTGCCGTCCCCATCCCGACGAGCCGGGGGAGGAACCAGGCGGACGCGCCTTCGGGGTAGATCCCGCGGCGGACGAACACGAAACCGAAGCGGGAATCCGTCGAGGCCAGCCGGTAGTCACACGACAGGGTGATCGTGACGCCGCCGCCGACCGCGGCGCCCCGTAGTGCGGCGATCACCGGTTTGTTCATCGTGAAGATCCGCTTCGAGCAGCGGCCCGCCGGTTCCTGCCAGGCCGCGTCCGGGCCGGTCGCCGGGTCGAAGTCGAACCCGCCCTGGGAGAGGTCGGCGCCGACGGAGAAGTCCTTGCCGTTGCCGGTCAGGATCACCACCCGCACGTCCTCGTCGCGGTCGGCGCGATCCATCGCGTCACCGAGTTCGTCGGCCATGCGGATGGTGTAGCCATTGCGGGCCTCGGGCCGGTTGAGCGTGACCGTCGCGATGCGGTCGGCGACCTCGTAGGTGATTTCGGCGTACGCGCTCATGACGTGAAGGTAAGGTAACCGGCTAGTGTTGACAAGTTGTCAATAAGGATCACTCGACGTCGTCCAGGTGATCCGAGTAGTACTCGACCGCCCGCCGGTACCGCTGGACTCCTGCGTCGCCGCTGGTCTCCGCGAGCACCTTCAGCAGGGTTCCCACCGCGTCGCGCGCCTCGCCGACGTTGTAGAGCGCCATCGCGAGGAACGTCCTCAGGGCCGCATCCGCGGGGAACTCGGCCAGCCCGCGGCGCAGCGTCGCCAGTGACTCGTCGTATCGGCCCAGGACGCGGTAGGTGCTGCCCAGCCCGACGAACACGCCACGCCTGTCCTCAGTGGACAGTCCTTCGTTGGCCAGCGCGCGTTCGTAATAGGGGGCGGCTTCGGCCTCGAAGCCGAGGGAGTCGTGTGCCCATGCGGTCTGGTAGGCGATGACCGCGTCCCGCGGGTTGCGCTCCGCCAGATCCACCAGCCGCAGGCGGGCCTCGTCGGTGCCCTGCTCTCGCAGCCGGATCGCTTCCTTTGTGTCGCTCATGCGGCGTACGTTAGGCGAGGTCTGTGTACGGAACTTATGCGCGGTCCCGGCAGCCTCGGGGACCATGACGACAACCTTGTCCTCGCGGCAGGCCGCCCGATGGTCCGTGATCGCGCTGCTGTTCGCGTTCTTGGGTTCCCTGCTCGCCGCGGCGCCGTCCGCCGGGGCGGCGCCCGCGTCCGGGATCCGGGCCAGTTACGCCAATCCCGTCCGCAAGGCCGACGGGCACGTCGACGCGCAGGCGACGGTGGACCGCCTCCGCGCGATGAACGCGGACACCTACGCGTTCCTGGTCAACAAGTCCACCGACTGGGCCGACCTGGAACAGGAATTCCTGCCCGCCGCGCAGGCGAGCGGGCTCGCGGTCTGGGTCTACCTGGTCCCGCCGACCGAGTGCCCCGTCGGCACGTCGTGTGCGGAGTACCTGCCCTACAAGAAGGACTACGTCGCCTGGGGTCAGGCGATCGCCCGGCTCTCGGTGCGTTATCCGGTCCTCAAGGCGTGGGCGATGGACGACTTCAACGCCAACGCGAGCACTTTCCCCGCGGATTACACGGCCAAGATGCGCAACACCGCCCGGGTGATCCAGCCGACGCTGGACTTCTATCCGGTGGTGTACGCCAACGCCGTCACGCAGTCCTTTGTGGACGCCTACGCCGCGAGTATCGACAGCCTGATCCTGCCCTTCCGCGACGACCCGTACCGCAACACTTTGTGGACCGGGAGTCTCCGCCCGCAGCTGGACCAGATCGTCGCGCGGCTCGCGAACAAGAGCCGCA
The DNA here is from genome assembly GCF_046549055.1 of Amycolatopsis sp. lyj-112. NCBI lineage: Bacteria > Bacillati > Actinomycetota > Actinomycetes > Pseudonocardiales > Pseudonocardiaceae > Amycolatopsis > Amycolatopsis sp. lyj-112. Next base: position 1,255,784 of record NZ_JAJPWS010000001.1, read on the forward strand.
AGGTCATCCTGATGGTGTACGCCTCCAGCTTGTCGCGCACCACGATCACTCCCGACGTCGAGTACGTCCACGCGGTGACCGCCGTCGGCATGGAGTACGCGGCCGCCGGGAAGACCGCCGGCGTCATCCAGTACGCGCTGCCGCTCACCCCGGGCCGGGCGCAGTCCCGTGATGAGCGGGTCGCGCACACCGGCAACAGCGCGCTGGTGTTCACCGTGCAGCCCGACAACGCCACCACCGCCGGGGACTACGCCGCCGCGAGCACGACCGTCCGCCTCGACGCCGGGTCGACGTCGTGCCGGATGGTCGTGTGGCACACCGACGACCGGCCTGCCACGAGCCCGGCCGGCCATCACGCGAAGCAGGCGATCGTCGGCGGGGCGCTGGTGTGGGAGCGCGACGTCGCGAGCGAGGGCACCGACTGGTACACCGCCGCGCCGATCGACCTCACCCCGCGCCTGAGCGGCGGGTCGGCGACGCTCACGCTGCGCTTGTACGAGAAGAAGGCCGTCACGAACTATTCGGTCACCGCCCGGATGGACGACATCAGCCTGACCGGCTGCCATGTCGCGAATCCGGGCTTCGAGGCGGCCGGCGGATGGAGTTTCAGCCGTAAGGGTGGAGACGTCCTCGCCGGTCGGCACACCTATGACCCGGTGTACTCGACGTCGGTGCACGCCGCGGTCGGCGCCCTCTACGGGAACTGAGGGCCTCCGGAACAAAACAATCAGGCGTGCTTGATTTTTCCGTCGGAGGGTGCGAGCCTGGAAAAGACGCGAGGAGGCGGGCATGGCTGACCTTGGCGTGATCCTTGGGGATCTCGCGACGGAATCGCAGGCCATCGACGACGTGGTGGCGGAACTGCCCGCGTCGGACTGGGCGCGGCAGACCCCGGCCGAAGGCTGGACGATCGCCCATCAGATCGCCCACCTGGCCTGGACGGACCAGAAGGCGCTGATCGCGGCGCGCGGGTCCGAGGCCGAGTGGCAGAGCGAGATCGAAGGGCTGCTCGCGACGGGGGAGACCTACGTCGACGACGGTGCGGTCGAGGGCGCGAAAACGCCACCCCGTGAGCTGCTGGAGCAGTGGCGGGCCACGCGGGCGGACCTCGCCACCGCGCTCGCCGCCGTGCCGGACGGGCAGAAGATCCCCTGGTACGGCCCGCCGATGAGCGCCGCGTCGATGGTGACGGCGCGCCTCATGGAGACCTGGGCACACGGCCAGGACATCTTCGACGCGCTGGGCGTCGAGCGGGAGAACACCGGCAGGCTCTGGCACATCGCCCGCTTCGGCACCCGCACGCGCGATTTCGCCTACAAACTCAACTCGCTCGCCCCGCCCACCGAGGAATTCCGGGTCGAGCTGACCGCGCCGGACGGCACCACCTGGGAGTTCGGCCCCGAGGACGCCGAGCAGCGGCTCACCGGCAGTGCCGTCGACTTCTGCCTCGTCATCACCCAGCGCCGTCATCGCGAAGACACCGATCTGGTCGCCATCGGCGCGGACGTCGAGGAATGGCTGGGGATCGCGCAGGCCTTCGCCGGGCCTCCCGGCGCGGGACGGCAGCCAGGGCAGTTCTCGTGAGCACCCCCCTCAGGATCGGCAACGCCTCCGGGTTCTACGGTGACCGGTTCTCGGCCGTCCGCGAGATGCTCACCGGCGGCCCGCTCGACGTGCTGACCGGCGACTACCTGGCCGAGCTGACCATGCTCATCCTCGGCCGGGACCGGATGAAGGACCCGGATCGCGGCTACGCCAAGACGTTCCTCCGCCAGATGGAGGAGAACCTCTCGCTGGCCAAGGAAAAGGGCGTCAAGATCGTCGCGAACGCGGGCGGGCTCAACCCCGCCGGGCTCGCCGGCGCGCTGCGCGAACTGGCCGCGAAACTCGGTGCCGACGTCGCCATCGCGCACGTCGAAGGGGACGACCTCCTCCAGCGCGCGGAAGAGCTGAATTTCGGCAAGACGTTGACCGCCAACGCCTATCTCGGCGCGTGGGGGATCGCGGAATGCCTGAACGCCGGTGCCGACATCGTGGTGACCGGTCGTGTCACCGACGCGTCGGTGATCGTCGGTCCCGCCGCCGCGCACTTCGGTTGGGCACGCGACGACTACGACGCGCTGGCCGGCGCGGTCGCGGCCGGGCACGTGATCGAATGCGGCACGCAGGCCACCGGCGGCAACTACGCGTTCTTCACCGAACACGAGATCGGCGTCCCCGGCTTCCCGATCGCCGAGATCTCCGCCGACGGGTCCGGCGTGATCACCAAACACCCCGGCACCGGGGGCGTCGTGAACATCGGAACCGTTACCGCGCAACTGCTTTACGAGATCACCGGTGCCCGCTACGCCGGACCGGACGTCACGACGAGGTTCGACACGCTGACCCTGGCCGACGACGGTCCGGATCGCGTCCGGATCACCGGTGTCACCGGCGAACCGCCGCCCCCGACGCTCAAGGTCTGCCTGAACGGCCTCGGCGGCTTCCGCAACGAGACGACGTTCGTCCTCACCGGACTGGACATCGAGGCGAAAGCCGTGCTCATCAAGGAACAGCTCGAAGGAGCGCTCAAGGCCCGGCCGCCCGCCGAGGTCCGCTGGACGCTGGCGCGCACCGACCGGCCCGACGCCGAAACCGAACAGCAGGCGAGCGCGTTGCTGCACGTCGCGGTGAAAGACGCCGACCCGGAGGTCGCCGGGCGCGCCTTCAGCGGCGCGGCGATCGAGCTCGCTCTGGCCAGCTACCCGGGCTTCCACGTCACCGCGCCACCCACGGCGGCATCGCCCTACGGCGTCTATCGGGCCGCGTTCGTCGACGCGCGGGAGGTTCCGCACGTCGCCGTCCTGCCGGACGGTTCGCGCCGGGACATCGCTCCCGCCGCCGAAACGCTGACACTGTCCGATGTGGACGAATACGGCCTGCCCGCTCCCTACACCCAGGCGCAGGTCCGGCGGGCACCGCTCGGCAAGGTGATCGGGGCCCGCAGCGGGGACAAGGGCGGTAACGCGAACGTCGGCGTCTGGGCACGTTCCGACGAGGCGTGGCGCTGGCTCGCGCACCGGCTCACCGTCACGGAGTTCAAACTGCTGCTCCCGGAGACCGCGGATCTCGAAGTCCAGCGGCATCTCCTGCCGAACCTGCGGGCGATCAACTTCGTCGTCGAAGGCATCCTCGGCGAGGGCGTCGCGTCGCAGGCGCGGTTCGACCCGCAGGCGAAGGCGCTCGGGGAATGGCTGCGCTCCCGCGAGATCGACATCCCGGAGGCCCTGCTGTGACCGACCTCTTCACCACGCCGGAACGCGCCGAACTGCGCCGGACGGTCCGGAAGTTCGCGGAAACCGAGGTCCTGCCCCACCTGGACGAGTGGGAGCGCGAGGGCGAACTGCCTCGCGATCTGCACCGCAAGGCCGGAGACCTCGGACTGCTCGGTGTCGGCTTCCCCGAAGAGGTCGGCGGCGGGGGCGGCGACTACCTCGACGCGGTGGTCATCGCCGAGGAACTGCACTACGCGGGCGGCTCCGGCGGACTGTTCGCCTCGCTGTTCACCTGCGGGATCGCGGTCCCGCATATCGCCGCGGCCGGTGACCCGGTGCAGATCGAACGCTGGGTCCGGCCGGCGCTGGAAGGCGCCAAGATCGGCTCGCTCGCGGTCACCGAACCCGACGGCGGTTCCGACGTCGCAGGGATCCGCACCACCGCGGTGCGCGAGGGCGACGAGTACGTCATCAACGGCGCCAAGACCTTCATCACCTCGGGCTGCCGCGCCGACTTCGTGACCACCGTGGTCCGCACCGGAGAACCCGGCGCCCACGGCCTTTCGCTCATCGTGGTCGAACGCGGCACACCGGGATTCACCGTGTCCCGCAAGCTCGAAAAGATGGGCTGGCTCTGCTCGGACACCGCCGAGCTGTCCTATGTGGACGTCCGGGTGCCCGCCGAGAACCTGATCGGCGCCGAGAACAGCGGCTTCGCCCAGGTCGCCACCCAGTTCGTCACCGAACGGGTTTCGCTGGCGGTGCAGGGATACGCGCACGCGCAGCGGGCACTCGATCTCACGCTGGACTGGTGCCGCCTGCGGGAGACGTTCGGCCGCCCGCTGATCTCCCGCCAGCTGGTGCAGCACAAGCTCACCGAGATGGCCCGCAAGATCGACGTCGCCCGGACCTATACCCGGCAGGTCGCCCTGCGGCACGTCGCGGGCGAAGAAGTCATCGCCGAAGCCTGTTTCGCCAAGAACACCGCCGTCGAGACCGCCGAATGGGTGGTCAACGAGGCCGTGCAGCTGCACGGCGGGCTCGGCTACATGCGAGAGGCCGAAGTGGAGCGTCACTACCGTGACGTCCGCATCCTCGGCATCGGCGGCGGCACCAACGAGATCCTCACCGGCTTGGCCGCGAAGCGATTGGGATACACCGCATGAGCACGATCAGGTCCGGAGTGGACACGCGGAGCGAGGAGTTCGCCGCCAACCGTGAGTCCATGCTCGGCAAACTCACGGAGATCGACGGCGAACACGCCAAGGCGATCGCGGGCGGCGGCGAAAAGTACGTCGCCCGGCATCGCGAGCGCGGCAAGCTGATGGCCCGCGAGCGGATCGAACTGCTCCTCGACGAAGACTCGCCGTTCCTGGAACTCTCGCCGCTGGCGGCCTGGGGTTCGGACTACCGGGTCGGCGCCAGTGTGATCACCGGGATCGGTGTGGTCGAGGGTGTCGAGTGCATGATTTCGGCGAGCGATCCGACGGTCAAGGGCGGGGCGAGCAACCCGTGGACGGCCAAGAAGAGCTATCGCGCCGCGGACATCGCCGCGCAGAACCGCCTGCCGGTGATCAACCTCGTCGAGTCCGGCGGCGCGGATCTGCCGACGCAGAAGGAGATCTTCATCCCCGGCGGCCGGATCTTCCGCGACATCACGCGGTCTTCGGCGGCGAAGGTGCCCACGATCGCGCTGGTGTTCGGCAACTCCACCGCGGGCGGCGCGTATCTGCCCGGCATGTCGGACTACGTGGTGATGGTCAAGGAACGGGCGAAGGTGTTCCTCGGCGGGCCGCCGCTGGTCAAGATGGCCACCGGTGAGGAGTCCGACGACGAATCGCTCGGTGGCGCCGAGATGCACGCCCGGACCTCCGGTCTCGCCGATTACCTCGCCGCCGACGAAGAGGACGCCATCCGGCTCGGCCGCAGCATCATCAAGCGGCTCAACTGGACCAAGCAGGGGCCGACACCGAAACCGGACTACGCCGAGCCGCTGTACTCCGCCGAAGACCTGCTCGGCATCGTGCCCGCCGACCTCAAGGTGCCGTTCGATCCGCGCGAGGTGATCGCCAGGGTCGCCGACGGTTCCGACTTCGACGAGTTCAAACCCTTGTACGGCAGCAGTCTCGCCACCGGCTGGGCGAATATCCACGGCTACCCGGTGGGCATCCTCGCCAATGCCCAAGGCGTGCTCTTCGGTGAGGAGTCGCAGAAGGCGGCGCAGTTCATCCAGCTGGCCAACCAGATCGACACCCCACTGGTCTTCCTGCACAACACCACCGGCTACATGGTCGGCAAGGAATACGAACAGAGCGGCATCATCAAGCACGGCGCGATGATGATCAACGCCGTGTCGAACTCGAAGGTCCCGCATCTTTCGGTGCTCATGGGCGCTTCCTACGGCGCCGGGCACTACGGCATGTGCGGCCGCGCCTACGATCCCCGGTTCCTCTTCGCGTGGCCCAGCGCCAAATCCGCGGTCATGGGACCGCAGCAGCTGGCCGGTGTGCTGTCCATTGTGGCCCGTGCCGCCGCGGCGTCGCGGGGCCAGGACTACAACGAGGACCACGACACCGCCATGCGCGCCATGGTGGAAGGGCAGATCGAGGCGGAGTCGATGCCGATGTTCCTCTCCGGAATGCTCTACGACGACGGGATCATCGATCCCCGCGACACCCGTACGGTGCTCGGGCTCAGCCTGTCCGTCATCCACAATGGACCAGTGAAGGGCGCCGAGGGTTTCGGCGTCTTCAGGATGTGAGCGGCATGATCGAGAAACTCCTGGTCGCCAACCGCGGCGAGATCGCCCGCCGCGTGTTCCGTACCTGCCGTGACGCCGGGATCGGTACCGTCGCGGTGTTCTCCGACGCGGACGCCGACGCGCCGCATACGGCCGAGGCGGACGTCGCCGTCCGGTTGCCGGGCAACGCGCCGTCCGACACTTACCTGCGTGCCGAACTGATCATCAAGGCGGCGGTCGAGACCGGCGCCGACGCGATCCATCCCGGATACGGTTTCCTGTCGGAGAACGCCGCGTTCGCCCGCGCCGTCCTCGACGCCGGGCTGACCTGGGTCGGCCCGCCGCCCGAGGCCATCGAGAGCATGGGCTCGAAGGTGGAGTCCAAGCGGATGATGGCCGAGGCGGGCGTTCCGATCCTGTCAGAATTGGACCCGGACACGGTCACCGCGGACGACCTTCCCTTGCTGGTCAAGGCTTCCGCCGGGGGTGGCGGACGCGGTATGCGCGTGGTCCGGTCGCTCGGTGAACTGGCGGAGGCCGTCGAAGGGGCCAGTGCGGAGGCGGCGTCGGCCTTCGGCGACGCGACCGTGTTCTGTGAGCGGTATCTGGAGACCGGGCGTCATATCGAGGTCCAGGTCCTCGCCGACAGCCACGGAACGGTGTGGGCGGTGGGGGAGCGGGAATGCTCGATCCAGCGCCGTCACCAGAAGGTCGTCGAAGAAGCCCCGTCGCCGTTCGTCGACGAGGCCATGCGGGAAGCCCTGTTCGACGCCGCGCGCAAGGCCGCGCAGGCGATCGACTACGTCGGCGCCGGCACGGTCGAGTTCCTCGCGGGGCCGGACGGGCGGTTCTACTTCCTGGAGATGAACACCCGGCTCCAGGTGGAGCACCCGGTCACCGAAGCCACGACCGGCCTCGACCTCGTCTCGCTGCAACTGCGGATCGCCGAAGGGGAACACCTTCCGATCGAGGAGCCGGAAACGCGAGGCCACGCGATCGAGGTCCGGCTCTACGCCGAAGACCCCGCTGCGGGCTGGCAGCCGCAGTCCGGCACCCTGCACCGCTTCGAGGTCCCCGCCACCCGGCGGGAGTTCGAAGTCGGCCAGGGTGTGCGACTCGACTCGGGCTTCGTCAGCGGCCAGACCGTCGGCGTGCACTACGACCCGATGCTCGCCAAGGTGATCGCGTTCGCCCCGGACCGCCGGAGCGCGGCGCGGGCGCTGGCCGGAGCCTTGGCCGGCGCGGAGATCCACGGTGTGGTGACCAACCGCGACCTGCTGGTGAACGTGCTGCGGCACGAGGCCTTCCTCGCCGGGGAGACCGATACGGCGTTCTTCGACCGGCACGGGCTGGAAACACTCGCCCGTCCACTGGCCACAGTGGACACCGTGCGGCTCTCCGCGCTCGCCGCCGCCTTGGCCGGTGCCGCGGCGAATCGCGGCGGAGCCCAGGTGCAGCGACGGCTGCCGAGCGGCTGGCGCAACGTCCGGTCAGCCGGGCAGCGCAAACGTTTCTTCCAGGGAGACAACGAGATCGACGTCGTCTACACGCTCACGCGGGACGGCCTGCGCGCCGACGGTCATGAGGGCGTCGAACTGGTTTCCGCCGAGGCGGGCCGGGTCGTGTTCGAGACCGCCGGTGTGCGGCGGGCGTTCGAAGTCGCCCGCTATGGCGACGCGGTCTACGTCGATTCTCCCGATGGCGCGGTCGACCTGACGGCGGCGCCGAGGTTCGCGGATCCGGACGCGGGCCTGGCCGCCGGTTCGCTCGTGGCGCCGATGCCGGGCACGGTCGTCCGGCTCGCGGTCGCCGTCGGCGACACCGTCAAGACCGGCGATCCGTTGCTGTGGCTGGAAGCGATGAAGATGGAACACCGGATCGCGGCGCCCGCGGACGGTGTCGTGACCGAACTCCCGGTGGTCGTCGGGCAGCAGGTCGAAGTGGGCATGATCCTCGCGGTGGTAGGAGAGAACGAATGAACGCGATGAACTTCACCGAGCCCGAGGAGCGCGTCGCGCTGCGGGCGGCGGTCGCCGAACTCGGCAAGAAGTACGGGCACGAGTACTACGGCAAACAGGCCAGGGCCGGGCTCAAGACCGAGGAACTGTGGTCCGAGGCCGGACGGCTGGGCTACCTCGGCGTGAACCTGCCCGAGGAGTACGGCGGCGGGGGAGCGGGAATCGCGGATCTCGCCGCGGTGCTGGAAGAACTCGCCGCGGCGGGCTGCCCGCTGCTGCTCATGGTCGTCTCACCGGCGATCTGCGGCACGGTCATCTCCCGGTTCGGCACCGACGAGCAGAAGAAGCGCTGGCTGCCCGGCATCGCCGACGGCAGCAGGCGGATGGTCTTCGCGATCACCGAACCCGACGCCGGGTCGAACTCGCACAAGATCACCACCACCGCCCGGCGCGACGGCGGCGACTGGGTGCTCAGCGGCCGCAAGGTCTACATCTCCGGCGTCGACGAGGCGGACGCCGTGCTGGTCGTCGGCCGCACCGAGGATTCGAAGACCGGCAAGCTCAAGCCCGCGCTGTTCATCGTCCCGACCGACGCGCCCGGCTTCGAGTACAAGCAGATCGAGATGGATCTGATCTCGCCGGAGAAACAGTTCGGCCTGTTCCTCGACGACGTCCACCTGCCGGCCGACGCGCTGGTCGGCGAGGAGGACGCGGCGATCGCGCAACTGTTCGCCGGGCTCAACCCCGAACGCGTCATGGGCGCGTCGTTCTCGCTCGGCATCGCGCGCTACGCGCTGGGCAAGGCCGTCGCCTACGCCAACGACCGCAAGGTGTGGGGCGCGCCGATCGGTACCCACCAGGGCCTGGCGCATCCGCTGGCCGAGATCAAGATCGAACTGGAACTGGCCAAGCTGATGACGCAGAAGGCGGCGTCGCTCTACGACTCCGGTGACGACTTCGGCGCGGGCGAGTCGGCGAACATGGCGAAGTACGCGGCCGCCGAGGTCGCGATCCGCGCCGTCGACCAGGCCGTGCAGACCCACGGCGGCAACGGGCTCGCCAGCGAGTACGGGCTGGGCACGCTGGTCGCGGCCGTCCGGCTGGGCCGGATCGCCCCGGTCAGCCGCGAGATGGTGCTCAACTTCGTCGGCCAGCACAGCCTCGGCCTGCCCCGGTCCTACTGAGAGGTCCACCATGAGCACGCTCAACGGCAAGACGATCATCATTTCCGGTGGCAGCCGGGGGATCGGCGAGGCCATCGCGATCCGCGCCGCCCGCGACGGGGCGAACATCGCCCTGCTGGCCAAGACCGCCGAGCCGCATCCGAAGCTGCCCGGCACGGTCTACACCGCGGCCAAGGCGATCGAGGACGCCGGCGGCCAGGCGCTGCCGATCGTCGGCGACGTCCGCGACGACACCTCGGTCGAAGCCGCGATCGCGCGGACCGCGGAGCAGTTCGGCGGGATCGACATCGTGCTCAACAACGCCAGCGCGATCGATCTGACGCCGACCGAGGCGGTCAGCATGAAGCGCTACGACCTGATGCAGGACATCAACGCGCGGGGTTCCTTCCTGCTGTCGAAACTCGCCATCCCGTATCTGAAACTGTCGGGCAACGCGCACATCCTGACGCTTTCGCCGCCGATCAGCCTCGACGAGAAGTGGTTCCAGGCCGGGCATCTCGCGTACAGCATCGCGAAGTACTCGATGAGCCTGGTGACCGTCGGGCTCGCGGCGGAACTGCGGCAGGACGGGATCGCGGCGAATTCGCTGTGGCCGCGGACCACGATCGACACCGCGGCGATCCGCAACGTCGTCGGCGCCGAACTGGCCGCGAAGTCGCGGACACCGGAGATCATGGCGGACGCGGCGCACGCGATCCTCACCAAACCGAGCCGTGAAGCGTCGGGGAATTTCTACATCGACGACGAGGTGCTCGCCGCCGAGGGCGTCACGGACTTCTCGAAGTACCGCATCGGCGGATCCGAGGAAGACCTGCAGCTCGATTTCTGGGTCGAAGCACGTTTTCCCGCTGAGACCCCATCAGACTCAGTGGACGCGCGTACCCCGGAATCAGGGCCATGATCCGCGAACCACAGCAGGAACGCAGCCGGACGACGCGGCGGCGGCTGGTCGAGGCCGCCGTCGAGACGATCGGCGAGCTGGGCTGGAACGGCACCACGGTGTCCGTGATCGCCGAGCGCGCCGGGGTCTCGCGAGGCGCGGCCCAGCACCACTTCCCGACCAGGGAGGACCTGGTCGCGGCGGCGGTCGAACACGTCGGCGAGATCCAGATCGTGGAACTGCGCTCCCGCGCGGCCGACCTGCCGAGCGGGCGGTCGCGGATCGAACGGGCCGTGGACATGGTGCTCAACCTGTACAGCGGCCCGATGTTCCGTGCCGCCCTCCACCTGTGGGTCGCGGCCTCGACCGACGAGTCGCTGCGCGCGACCCTGGTGCCGTTGGAGGCGCGGGTCGGCCGGGAAGCACACCGGGTGACGGTCGAACTGCTCGGCGCCGACGAGGCTCACCAGGGCGTTCGTGAGCTGGTCCAGGCCACTCTCGATCTTGCCCGTGGCCTGGGCCTGGCGAATCTGCTGACCGATGACACGAAGCGCCGCAAGCAGATCGTGGCCCAATGGGCGAGGGTCCTCGAGCCGACCTTGGTACCGGCGAAGAACACGAAAACGTAGCGGAACCAAGAAGTCACGGACAACGTCTGAGATCTTGTTAACACTGATGGAGCAGCGACCGATAACACGGTGTGAGTGCTGCTGATCCAGGTAGCTGATCGAGAGAGGTCTGTCCGGTGTCCGGTTCAGAGATCGAACTGTCCCATCGAGCCATGGCGATGCTGCGAGCGGTCGCGGCCCGCCGCGCCCAGATGTCGTGCAGCTGCGAGCCGGACTTGTTCATCGACGGCTTCGCCTGCTGCGATCAGATGACCGCGCGCGCCCTCGCCCGCGGCGGCTACATCAAGCCCGCCGAGACCACCGGCCTCACCGCGGTCACCGGCCGCGTGTCCGCCGAACTGACCGAAGCCGGCCACGCCGCGCTGGCCGTCACGGCCGCCGCCTGACCGCTCGTCTGTCCGGTGTGGACGACACCGTTTACAACCGGCTCCTCCGTTCCTAGGATCCACTCCGGGATGAGGCCGTCGCAGTGCGCGACGGGCATGGGGTTTCTGGAGGTGCCGATGGCTCGCACGGCTCGCCACGCCGACGGTGGGGACGCCCTGAGCGAACTGATGCGGGAAGCGGGGGCCGAACCACGGCGCCGTGGACCGCGCGGGCCGCGACATCGCGCCAAACCGTCGAGCGAGGCGAAGGCAGGCCCGCCCGGAGGCGGGAAACTGCGCCGGATCTCCGTGCTTTCGGCCGGGGGAGTCGTCGTCGGTGGCCTGGTGATCGTGCTGCTCTCGCCCACCGACCCGGCCGACGTCATCCCCGGTCTTCCGCTCGCGCCGCCATCGCTGACCATCGCGCCGCAGGCGGTCGAGGTCCCGGACGACGCGGTGTCTTCGCCCGCCCCGTCGGGGCCCCCGGGCGGCAACGTGGCGCCTCCGCCGCCGTTGTCCGCGTCGATGAACGGTTCGGAGACCCCTTCTCCCGCACCGGCTCCGGTCACGTCGACGGCCGCTCCTGAGTATTCGTACGATCCGCGGGCCGACTATCACGACTATGGCTGGTACTACGACGACTGGAACCGGGGCGGCGGATATCGCGGCGGTTACCACGGCGGCGGTCGCCAGCCGCAATGGGACGGCGGCCGCTGACGCACATCATCGGCCGATGATTCCCGCTTTCCTGATTTTTCCCACCTTCGTGTCAGGTGTCATTCTTCCCGTTTCCTGTATTCGCCCGGGAACCTACTATGGTCCGCACTCTCCACGTTTCCCGGATCGCAGGCAGGGGCTGATCAGGAATAATGAGTGCCGGTCGACATTATCCTTCGGTGTTGCTCGTCCGAAGGATGCTGATCAATCGCGAGGTGGGGAAGCCGTCCCGTCCGCAACCGGTGACGATTCTGCTCGGGCCGGTCGGTTCGGGGAAATCCCACACGCTGGAGGCGATCCGGCGGGATCTGGGCTGGGGCGTCGTGCACGCGCGGTTCGGTTTCGGCCAGGAGGGGCCGGTCGGCACGGTCGACGTGCTCACGGAACTCGCGTACGAGTTGTCGATCAAATGGCGTAATCGATCGAAACCGCAGTTCATTCGGTTCGCCATTGCGTTGATCGCAGTCCGGGCCCAGCTTTCCGGTCAGAATCGTGAGGCGGACCGGCAACAGTTGCGATCTTTGATCAATAATTTCCACGGAATGCGGTGGACACCGCAGCTGGACGAACTGGTGAACACGCTCGCCGACGCGGCGCAGGAAACGAGCCTCGTCGAGCCCGCCTACGCGGAACTGTTCCGCCGCGTGTTCCCCCAGCTGATCCGCGGTGTCCGGCCGCGGCTCGGGAAGGCGCTGTGGTCGCTGGCCGATTTCCCGCACGCGGAAGGCAGATCGCCGCTGGACGCGCTGGTCGACCTGAACCGGCTCGCGCAGGGCCGGGCCCGGGACGCCAAGGCCGTCACGGAATGGCTGGCCGCGGCGTTCCTGGGCGACGTCCGCGAGAACCACCGGCGGATGGCCAAACCGGAAGAGAAGAGCCCGTGCGCCTGCGACAACTCCGAGCGTCGACGGCACTGGCACAACTGGGTCCTGCTGCTGGACGACGTCGACCATCCCGGCGGGGTCGAGTTCCTGGCCGATCTGGCTTCCGCGCGGGAGAGATACGCGGCCGAGCATCCGAACGACCACGAGGCGCACGACGCGTTGCTGGTCATGGCCACCAGCGGGAGATGGCACCGGGAATGGGGCACCGGGTGGCTCGCGCCGTGGAAGCCGGCGTCCGGCGCGTCGTCGACGGTCCGGCCGGTGGTGGAGTGCCGGGAAGCGTCCTATGACGACTGGGCGAATCCGCGCGGGGCGCTCGAATCGCCCTACTACCCGGTCATGCTCGCACCGCAGCCGGCCGGGGAGATCGCGGGAATCCTCAACGCGGGCGCGAACACCCCGAAGGTCGGGCTCGTCCACCGGGCGACCGGTGGCCTGCCGAAGGCGGTCGAGCAGGTCACGGACGCGCTGCGCGGCCGCGATGTCCGTGACGGCGCTCGGGACGTGCTGACCAAGGAGTTCGATGACGGTCAGGATCCCTGCTACCTCAGGCTGACCGAGCTGGGGCTGACCGATCATCTCGACGACGTGCACATCGACGACTTCGTCACGGCCGCGCCGTACGCGACTGCGCCGTGGCTGATCCCGGACGCCGCGCAGAGCCGGATCCAGCAACCGCATGTGGGGCGGATCCTGACCGAACTGCGCACCGCGCTGTGGGTGACGGCGAAGAGTTCGGCCGGCACCACCGACGATCAGGCGGCACTGCATCCGTGGATCGCCGCGAACCTGGTGTCCGCGCTGGCCCGGCGCGGGACCGGGCCGACCTACAAGGACCAGTTCACCGCCCTGCGCGACGACCCGGACACCGAACACGACCCCGTCCGCCTGGCCTACTGCACCCTCGCGGTCGGGGACATCGGCGACGTCGTCACCTTCTTCGAACGCGAGTTCAACCGGATCCCGCACGCCGCGTGGCTCGCGAAACTCAGCCTGGTCCTGCACGCCCCGGACGACCTGCCGCCCGAGCGGGTCCACGCCGACCTGTACGACGACCTGGTCAACCTGGACACCGCGGCCAGGCCCGCCGAGCGGACCGAGATCCGCAACAACATCGCCCGGCTGATCGCCGCGGGCTGGCTGACCGCCGATCCGTTCGCGGTCCGCGGCCAGGACCAGCCCAAGGTGATCGTGAACGCCTTGGCCGCGCTGGCCAGGACCTCGGAGCGGCCCGACGTCGGCGACCTCGTGTCGGCCATCGATCTCGCCCGTCGCGGCGAATTTCCCTGATCCCGGAACGGAACTCACCATGTCCTGGTTCACCGCGTTGAGAACTCGACTGTCCCGAGCCCATGAGCGCGCCGCGGCCGGCCCGCCCGTGCGCCCGCGCGGCTGGGCGCACCGGCATCGCGTGCTGGTGTCGGCGGTCGTGGCGGTACTGCTGGCAGCACTGTTGATGGCGATGAAACCGTGGGAAACCTGTGGTGCCGGGCTGCATTCCGAGGACGCGAACTCCGATTCCGTGGGCTCGCCCTATGTCTGCGTCGGGCTCAACCTCGATTCCGGGCCGGTGCGGAAGAACGATCCGCTCGGCTGGCTGGAGCAACGCATCAAGGACCGCAACGACGCGGTGACGGGTGACTTCAAGACCATCGTGGTGCTGGAGAATCTCGCGCCGGACCCGAAGGTCGACAGCCAGCCGTTCCCGTTCGTGCAGCGCGAGATCATGGGCGCGATCGCCGCGGCGTGGCCGAAGAACGGGCCTGCGGGCATCAAGCTCCTGCTGGCGAACTACGGCAGCAACGCCGACCACTGGCGCACGGTGGTCGACGAGATCGTCGCGGCGGCCGCGAGTCAGCGGATCGTCGCGGTCACCGATGTCGGTGTCAGCTCCGAGAAAAGCCGGGCGCTGGTCGCGGAACTCTCCAAGCACGGCATCGCGACGATCGGCGCCACCGTCACCGCGGACAACATGAACACCGATCCCCAGGGCACGCGGATCGAGAACTTCTTCCGGGTCGGCCCGACCAACACCGACGAGGCGCGGGCCGCCGCCGGGTACATCGCGGCGCACGGTTTCCAGCGCGTGATGATGATCCAGGGCACCAGCGAGGACGACACCTACGCGACGACGCTCGCCGAGGCCTTCCGGAGCACGGCCAAGGTGCCGATCATCTTCACGAAGAAGTACGACTTCAAACCGCTCACCGACATCCGGCGCGAGGTCTATCTCCGGAATCTGTTCGGCAGCTGGCATTCCGATATCTGCGGTGCCCGGCCGGACCTGATCTATTTCGCCGGCCGAGGGCTGGATCTCGGCGCGCTCGTCACGGCACTGGCCGACGACGGGGCCTGCGAACAACTCGCCTCGGTGACCGTGATGACCGGTGACGACGCGAGCACACTCGCCGACAAGCCCTTGCCGCTGGACAAGGACATCGGTGTCCGGCTCCGGTACACCGCGCTGGCGTATCCCGATCAGTGGCGCATGTTCACCGCCGATCCCGCGTATCCGACGTATGCGAAGAACTACGCCAACTTCGTCCGCGAATTCACCGAGACCCACAAGTTCGCCTTGGCGGAACTGTGGGACGGCGCCGCGATGATCGAGCACGACGCCGTCGCCGTCGCGGTCGAGGCGGCGACGAAGAACGTGTCGTCGGATCCGGTTTCGGTGGCGAACCACCTGCGCAATATCGATTGCAACTCAGCGGTTCCGGGCGCGACCGGGTTCCTCGCGTTCGACCAGTCGACCGGGAACCAGCTCGACAAGGCGCTGCCGATCCTGTCCATCGACGCGGACGGTTCGGTGCATCCGGTCGACCTGGTCTGGTCGCGGGGGCGCCCGCTGAACACGGCGGAGGATTGCAACGGCTGAAAGGAAAGGCCGTCCAGGACGGGAAGTCCTGGACGGCCCTTCACCGACCACCGGTGGGGAACGGAAGTCAGCCGGTGTAACCCGCCACGATCTTGGTGTAGTCGTATTTGCCCTGGCCGATTCCCGCACAGTTGTTGCAGTCGCGGTTCACCGCCCAGAACGACAGCCGGGCGAGGTGCTTGCTCGCCGCGTAGTCCTTGATCGCGCGGAAGTCGGCGACGCTGACGGTTTCGCCGGCCACGTCGGTCTTCCCGTTCATCGACGAGAGCCCGCTGCGCCGGTAGGCAGCGTCGTCGCTCAGGCCGAAGGTGGACTTGACGACATTCTTCAGCCCGTCGACGGCACTGCGGGTCTTGCCCGCCATGTCACCGCCGCTGGAGAAGTCGAACGGCATGACCGACCACGCGTCGACACCCGCGCCGAGCGTCTTCGACTGGTTGATCAGTCGCTTGCCGTGGGAGTTGGGGCCGCCGACCTCGGTCGGGATGGTGATGACCACGCGCAGGCCGGGGTTCTTCTGCTTCGTGATCTTGATGGCGTTCAGGATCCGGTCCTGGACGGTGTAGTTCTCGAACTCGTCGGTGTTTTCGATGTCGAGGTCGATGGCCTTGAGCTTGTAGGCGTCAATGACCTTCTGGTAGGCGCCGGCGAGCGCGGCGGGTGTGCCGCACTTCGGGCCGAGCTTGGTGCCGGACCAGCCACCGAACGACGGGATGACGTCCCCGCCCTTGGCGCGGATGTTGTTGATCAGGGTGGCGTCGGAGCCGGTGAGGGAACGGCTGCCGTCCCACTTCGGGTTGCAGCCGCCGTCGGAGAGGACGAACGCCAGCGTGAAGGCCTTGACTCCGGTGGCGTTCATCGCGGCGATCGGGTCCGTCTGTCCCGACCACTGGTACAGATAAGGCGAAGCGAGCACCGGATCCGGGGCCGCCGAGGCGACGGGGGCCAGGCCGACAGCCGTGGCGAGAGCGGCGCCGACGGTGGTGGCCAGGGTCGCCCAGCGTCGTAAAGATTTCATAGGTCCTCCAACTGGTACGCACGCGACGAGCGCGCAGGTTTGGAGCACCTCCGTCTTGACGCGGCGTATCAACCGGGAGGTCACTGTGTGCTCTCTCACGGTGGACTAGACCATTGAGGACTGTCAAGAATTCACCGGAAACCCCGGGGAGAACGACCGACCTTAGTAGGGGGTGATGACCCGGAAAGCGGAGTGACAGCACCGCTCGAACCGGCTAGTTTGCCGAAATGGTGGGGGACTCCCTGATGGCGACCGGAGGCGGCGGCCGAACTGGCCGGTTCGCCGTGCCTCGGCGGGTACTCGGGGCCTGGAGCCTGTGGGAACTACCCAGGCGGGGCCTGATCGGGTACCTGCTCCTCGTCGAAGTGGCCGCCCTCGCGGCCATGATCTACATCTTCGCCCTAAGGCCGCCCGCGTCGGCGTCGTTGATCCCGTTTTCCGCTCTGCTGGGCGGAATGATCCTCAGCGCGGAGCTTTCGCGTCCCGTTGAGCGGTCCCGTGCCGACACCCGGCTCGGTGCCGGGCTGGACGCCGCCTGGATCTTCGCGGGCGCGCTGCTGCTGCCGCCGGGTCTGGCCGCCGCGCTCGTCGTGGCTTCGGCGGCCTACCGCTGGTTGCGGATCCGGCGCGGGATCCCGCACCGCCAGGTGTTCGCGGCCGCCGCCACCATGCTGTCCGCACTCGGTGCCTCGCTCGTCCCCGTGTTGCTGGGAGCGGCGCCTTTCACCGAAGCGGCAAGGGATTTCCCCAGTTTCGTGCTGGCTTTGGGCACCGGACTGGTCTTCCTGTCCGTCGATGCCGCCTTGGCCGCCCCCGCGGCCGAATTCGGCGCGGAACCCTCGGGGTTCGCCTTCGACGCGGCGATGGTCGCGTTCGGACTGCTGCTCGCGTGGTCTTTCGCGGACTGGCCGTTCGTGACGCTGGTGCTCGCGAGCGCGCTCGTGGTGCTGCACCGCGCGGGAACGATGCGAGCCCTGCGCGGGCACGCCGGCACCGACGCCGGTACCGGGCTGCTCACCGCATCGTCCTGGATGGACGGCGCTCGCACCCAGTTCGACCTGCTTCGCGGCCGTGGCCCCGATCTTTCCCTGCTGATGCTCGACCTCGACCATTTCGCCAGGCTCAACGACCGGCTCGGCAGGCGCGTCGGCGACGACCTCCTGCGCGCCGTCGCGGACACCCTGCGCGCGGAGATCCGCGCGGCGGATCTGGTCGGCCGGTTCGGTGGTGAGGAGTTCGTCGTCCTGCTGCCCGGCACCAGCCGGTTCGACGCCCTCGCGATCGCCGAGCGGATCCGGCTGCGGATCGCGTCGACCTCGGTGTCACTGGGTGTGACGAGCCCGGATGACCCGCTGTTCGCCGGCACGACCGTTTCGATCGGCGTCTCGTCGCATTCCGCTGACGGGGAGACCCTCGACCGGCTCGTCGGCGCGGCGGATCAGGCGCTGCGCGCGGCGAAGGCGGCCGGGCGCAACCGGACCGTCGTGTTCGAGACCGAAGAGCCGCTGGACTAGCCGGGGGTCGTGGGCACGCCGATGTCCTCGAACCACAGTTCGGGGTGCTGCTCGATGAACTCGGTCATCAGCGCGGTACAGGCCGGATCGTCGAGCAGGGTGATCTCGACGCCGTTCTCCTCGAGCCAGCCATGCCCGCCTTCGAAGGTGGCCGCCTCGCCGATGATCACCCGGCCGATGCCGAACTGGCGCACGAGCCCGCTGCAGTACCAGCAGGGGGACAGGGTGGTGACCATGATCGTGTCGCGGTAGTGCGGCCGCCTGCCCGCGTCACGGAACGCGGAGGTCTCGGCGTGCATCGACGGGTCGCCGTCCTGCACCCGGCGGTTGTGCCCGCGGCCGAGCAGGACGCCGTCGGTGTCGAACAGCGCGGCGCCGATCGGGACCCCGCCCTCGGCCTTGCCGAGTTCGGCTTCCTCGCGGGCGATGGACAGCAGGTTCGCGGGAACGATCACTCGGCTACTTTACTTCGCCCGATCAAGGACCGAACCTGTCCGCGTTGTCTGCCAGACTCCCTTCCATGAAGCGAGCGAAGCGATGACCACGGGCACGTCGGCGCGGCTGCTGAGGATGCTGTCGCTGCTGCAGGCGCGGCGCGACTGGCCGGGCGCGGACCTGGCCGACCGGCTCCAGGTCGACGTCCGCACGGTCCGGCGCGACGTCGAGCGGCTGCGGGAACTCGGCTACCCGGTGCACGCCACGCCGGGTGTCGCGGGCGGGTACCGGCTCGGCGCCGGGGCCGCGCTGCCGCCGCTGCTGCTGGACGACGACGAGGCCGTCGCGGTCGCGGTCGGGCTGCGCACCGCCGCGAACGGGACGGTGTCCGGGATCGAGGAGACCTCGGTGCGCGCGCTCGCGAAACTCGAGCAGGTGCTGCCCGCGAGGCTGCGCCACCGGGTGTCCGCGCTGAACACCGCGATGATCCCGCTCGGCGGCACGGTGCCGATGATCGATCCGGAGGCGCTGACGGTCATCGCCTCCGCGTGCCGGGACCACCAGCGCCTCCGGTTCGGCTACAGCGGCTACAACGGCGACGTCACCGAGCGGTACATCGAGCCGCTGCGCCTCGTGCACACCGGGCGCCGGTGGTACCTGGTCGCGTTCGACCTCGATCGCGACGACTGGCGGACCTTCCGCGTCGACCGGATCGACGGCGTCCCGGACACCAGTTTCCGTTTCACGCCAAGGGAACCTCCGGCCGAGGATCTGGCGGTCTACGTCTCCCGCGGGATCACGACATCGCCGTACCCGCACCAGCTGGTGCTGCGGGTGAGCGCGTCCGCGGACGCGCTCGCCGAGTATGTGCCGCGGACCATCGGGACGATCGAGGCCATCGACGAACACACCTGCCGCGTTCGCGTCGGCTCCAACAACCTTTCCGTGGTGCCGTACTACCTGGCCCAGTGGGAGGTCGACTTCGTCATCGAGGAGGCGCCGGACGAGGTCAAGGAGCGGCTACGGCTGGTCGCCGACCGCTTCCTGCGCGCGGTCAGCTGATTCGGGGTCTGATTCGGAGTCCGAAGTGGACCGTGCGGCCTTCGCCCGCTTGGCCAGCAGGCCGATCGAGCCGAGCGAGATCAGCGACAGCACGATGATGTAGATCGAAACCGACATCGACGTCCCGGTGGATTCCAGCAGCAGCACCATGATGAACGGCGCGAGCCCGCCGCCGACGACCGCGCTGATCTGATAGCCGAGCGAGGCGCCGGTGTAGCGCATCTCGGCGGTGAACAGTTCCGCGAACAGCGCCGCCTGCGGGCCGTACATGATGCCCAGGAACAGCGAACCGACGAACGAGGCGACCACGAACAACGGCAGCGAGGCCGTGTCGATCAGCAGGAACATCGGGATCGCCCAGAGCGCGACGCCCACCGCGCCGAAGGTGTAGATCTTGAGCCTGCCGATGCGGTCGGACAGTTTCGCCGACAGCGGGATGATCGCCAGCTGCAGGGTGCTGATCAGCAGGGTCGCGACCAGCACGGTGGTCCGCGACATCCCGAGATGGCGGGTGGCGTAGTCGAGAACACCGTTGAGCAGGATGTAGAAGGTCGCGGTGTTGACCATGAACGAGCCGCCCGCCAGCAGCACGGTGCCCTTGTGGTTCTTCAGCACTTCGCGCAGCGGCGACTTCGCGCGGCCGCGTTCCTCGGCGGAGAGTTTCGCCGCCGCACGGCGATATTCCGGGGTTTCGTCGATCCGGACGTGCATGTACCAGGCCAGGCCGAGCACGAGAATGCCGACCAGGAACGGGATGCGCCACGCCCAGGTGAGGAAGTCCGACGGCGGCGCGACCTGCGCGGCGACCAGGAACACCGTGTTCGCCAGTACGACGCCGATCGGGACGCCGAGCTGCACCAGGCTGCCGTAGAGACCGCGTTTGCCGGGCGGCGCGTATTCGGTGGCGAGCAGCATCGCGCCGCCCCACTGCGCGCCGACGGCGACACCTTGCACCAGCCGCAGCAGCACCAGGAGGATCGGTGCGGCGATACCGATGGACTCGTAGGTCGGGAGCAGGCCGATCAGCGTGGTCGCGGCGCCCATCAGCGCGATCGCCATCACCAGGACGGGTTTGCGGCCGTGTTTGTCGCCGAGGCTGCCGGCGATGATCCCGCCGATCGGCCGGGCGAGGAAGCCGACGGCGAAGGTCGCGAAAGAGGCGAGGACCCCGGCAGCGGCGTTGGTGGTGGGAAAGAAGGTCTTGCCGAAGACAAGGGCGGCGGCGATTCCGAAGACGAAGTAGTCGTACCACTCGACGGACGAGGCGAGTGCCGCGGCTGTCGCGGCCCTCCGTCGCTGGGCGGTGGTGATCGTCGGTTCGGCGGAGGAATCCGGGGCGGTTCCAGGGGCGTTCTGTGCGCTGTCGGCCATCTGTATGCCCTTCGTCGGCAGCTGCTGCGGCGATGCGTCCGGGGCAAGTTAACAACCGCTTAGTATGTGGTCAACGTCTCAGCGGGTATTTCTCGATACCGACTGGTTGGTATGTCACTCTGGTGGCGGTATCGCCGGTGATGTCGGATCAGTACTGGTCAGGAGAGTTTCGTGCCGAGCATGCGCAGCACCAGCTCGCTGTACTCCTGGCCCAGCGCCTTCGGCGTCTGGCGGGCCCGGTCGGTGTACCAGCGGGCGACGTCGACGCCGAGCGAGAGTACGGCACGGGCCGCCGTATGCGGATCACCGACGGAGAACACGCCCGCGTCCGTGCCCGCGGTGATGACCTCGCGGACGACCTGTTCGATGCGGCGGCGCAGTTTGGCGACGACCTCGAACTCCTCGTCCGGCAGCGCGTGGAGTTCGTACTGCACGACGCGTGCCACGGTGTGCCGTCGGGCGTGCCAGGCCACGAAGTCCTCGGTCAGCAGGCGGATCCGCTCGACCGGATCGGTCTCCCGCGCCACGACGCTCTCGACCAGGGAGAGTGTCTGTTCATGGCCGTATTTGGAGATCGCGAACAGCAGTGCGGCCTTCGACGGGAAGTGCACGTACAGCGCCGCGGGGCTCATGCCCGCCGCGGAGGCGATGTCCCGGGTGGTGGTCGCGTGGTAGCCGCGGCGCGCGAACGATTCGACCCCGGCCAGCATCAGCCGTCGTGCCGTCTCCGGCTGGACGTCCGGCCACAGTTCGGCCGAAAGCGACATGGTCATCCGCAGATCCTCCCAGACGCTCGTACCGGATGGTGGGCTTGACACCGCCTCCGGTCCTTTCCATTGTAAGTGAGCGCTCGCTTAGTGCCGCGCTCGCTAGTGAACACAGAGGAGATCGAAGAGTGAACTCGTTCAAGGATCGCGTCGCGATCGTCACCGGCGCGAGCCGGGGTATCGGGCTCGGGATCGCCAAGGACCTGGTCGAGCGAGGCGCGAAGGTGTGCATCACCGCGCGCAAGCCAGAACCGCTGGCCGAGGCCGTCAACGAGCTGGGCGGCGCCGGCGTCGCCATCGCCGTCCCGGGCAAGGCCGACGACACCGCGCACCAGGACGAGGCCGTCGCCAAGACCATCGAGGCCTTCGGACGACTGGACATGCTGGTCAACAACACCGGCATCAACCCGGTGTACGGGCCCACGCTGGACATCGACCCCGAGGCCGCCGCGAAGATCTTCGCCGTCAACGTGCTCGCGCCGCTTTCGTGGACCCGCCGGGCGCGGGACGCGTGGATGGGGGAGCACGGCGGTTCGGTGGTGAACGTCGCGTCCGTCGCCGGTCTCGGCGCGTCGCCCGGAATCGGCATGTACGGCGTCAGCAAGGCCGCGCTGATCCGGCTCACCAAGGAACTCGGCTTCGAGCTGGGCCCGAAGATCCGGGTGAACGCCGTCGCGCCGGCCGTGGTGAAGACGAAGTTCGCGACCGCGCTGTACGAAGGCCGCGAAGAAGAAGTGTCGGCGTCGTACCCGATGAAGCGCCTCGGCGTACCGGCGGACATCGCGAGCGCCGTGTCGTTCCTGCTCTCGGAAGAGGCGGGCTGGATCACCGGGCAGACGATCGTCCTGGACGGCGGCGTCACGCTGGCGGGTGGCCTGTGACCGCATCGTTCACCGAAGCCGGGGTGGTCGTCACCGGCGGAGGCGCCGGCATCGGTGCTGTCCTCGCCCGCCGGTTCGCCGCCGAGGGCGCCCGTGTCGTGGTCGCCGACCTGAACGGGGACGCCGCGGCCGAAGTCGCGAAGGAGATCGGCGGCACGGCTGTCGCCGGGGACGCCGCGAGCGAGGCCGGAGTCGCCTCCCTGATCGAGACCGCCCGAGAAACGCTCGGCGAGGTCGACGTCTTCTGTGCCAACGCCGGGATCGCTCCGATGGGCGGCGTCGACGCGCCCGAAGAGGACTGGGCGCGGATCTGGGACGTCAACGTGATGGCGCACGTCCGCGCGGCGCGGCTGCTGCTGCCTCCGTGGCTCGAACGCGGACGCGGGCACTTCATCTCGACGGTGTCCGCCGCGGGTCTGCTGACCACCCTCGGCTCGGCGTCGTACTCGGTGACCAAACACGGCGCGCTCGCGTTCGCCGAATGGCTGTCCGCGACCTACCGCCACCGCGGGCTGACCGTGCAGGCCATCTGCCCGCAGGGCGTGCGGACCGCGATGCTGGAGAACACCGGCCCCGCGGGCGAACTGCTCATGGGCGCTTCGGCGATCCAGCCGGAGCAGGTCGCGGACGCGCTGTTCGAGGCCATCGCCGAAGAACGGTTCCTGGTGCTGCCGCACCCCGAGGTCGCGGACTACTACGCCGCGCGGGCCACCCAGACCGACCGCTGGCTCGGCGGGATGAACAAACTGCAGCGCAAGATCGAACAGGTCGTCGGCGAATGACCCCGCGCCGCGACCGTCTCCGCACGGTCGCGGCGCCGTGTCCCGCGTTCAGACGACCTCGTTCAGTTTTCCGGTGGCGACATCGAAGACGAAGCCGCGGACGGAATCCTTCTTGGGAATGAACGGGCTGCCCTTGATCCGGGCGATGGACTTCTTGAATTCGTCGTCGGTGAAGGTCAGCATTCCGCAGTCGGTGTGGTGAATGAGGATGATCTCTTCGGTGCCGAGCAGTCGCTGGCTGATCGCGAGAGAGCGGACCTCGTCCTCGGTGACGACACCGCCCGCGTTGCGGATGACGTGCGCCTCGCCTTCCTGCAGGCCGAGTACTCCATAGACGTTGATGCGGGCGTCCATGCAGGCGAGCACGGCGACGTGCTTGGCGGGCGGCCGAGGCAGCGGCCCGGAGAAACCCGCGGCGTAGCCGGCGTTGTTGGCCAGGAGTTCGTCGGTCGGGTGGATGCGCCAAGCTGCGGGCTTTCGGTTATCGAACGGGCGTGAGTGGGATTCACGGCACCGGAAACAAATCGGACCTGACGCGTACTCTATGATCACTCAATAGTGTTATCCACGCTATTTGTCGGTCACCTAAAATTACGAACACATGTTCGACAAATGTGCGGTATTATGGAGGGGTGGCCGAGACCTCCGTTCTTCCCCCGTTGCCGCAGGAGTTGTGGCGTGCCGGGAAACTGGAGCTTGCCCACGGAGTGGCTGAGGCGTTGACGTTGATGCGTGCCGCGGCCGCTGTGTTGGGCACGTATCTGGCGGAAATCGAATCCCGGGGCGCCAAGGACCTTTACGGCTATGCCAATACAAAAATGTGGCTGGCTGATGTGGCGCGGATTGCTCCGGCTGATGCGAAGAAACTCGTGGATCGCGCGGTGGCGCTGAACCCGACCCGCGCACTCGATGGCACCGAGGTTCCAGCACTCGCACCCGCCACCGCGGCGGCAGCTGCGGATGGCGCTGTCGGGGAGCAACACATCGACCGGATCATCGAAGTGTTGAAAAGGATCCCCGCGCATGTCTCGGTCGAGAACCGGGATGCTGCCGAGAAGATCCTCGCTGATCTTGCTCGTGATGGGGGTCCTGGGCAGATCGCGGCCGCTGAAGCAGGCTTGATGGCCTGGCTGGACCCGGACGGCAATGAGCCGAAGGATCCTGAGCCGGTTGAGCCGCGTCGTGAGTTGAGGTTGCACCGTCGGAAGGACGGGTTCTGGAAAATCGCCGGCCTGCTCGATGACGAAGCAGGTGCGCGGACCATGGCGGCGATCGAGGCTTACTCCAAGCCTCGTCCGGTCGACGAGTTCGGCCAAGCTGATCTGCGGACGGTGTGGGAGCGCCAGGGTGACGCGTGGGTGGATCTTCTCGATCTGGCGATCGCGAGTCCGGACCAGCCGGGGACGTGTGGGTATCGGACGATGGTGCATGTCCTGGTCGGTTTCGAGGAACTGAAATCGGGTCTCGGCACCGCGAGCGTGGATTTCGTGGGTCAGATGACGGCCCGCGAGGCGCGGATCGCCGCCTGCGACTGTCTGATGCTGCCGATCGTGATGAGTGCCGCCGGTGAACCCCTGGATGTGGGGCGGATCAAGCGGTTCGTCACCCCGGGTCAGCGGAGGGCCTTGAACGCCCGCGACCGAGGATGCTCCTTCCCTGGCTGTCAGCGGAGACCGAAGCGCTGTCACGCTCACCATATTCACCACTGGGCAGACGGCGGCATGACCGACCTTCGCAACCTGTGCCTGCTCTGTTCCTTCCACCACCGCCTGATCCACCACGGCGACTGGGAAGTCCGCATGGCACAGGATGGGTTACCTGAGTTCATCCCGCCTCAGTACTTGGATCCGTTACAACGGCCGAGTCGCAACACGCTGCATCACACTCTCGTCTGAGCCGAGGAGCCCGCCAGCCACACCGCCGACGGGCCCCTCGGCATGCCCACGGCAAGAACCGTGCGGCGACTCGGCACGCCACCTCGCCCTAAGAACCTGAATCGTCACTTACGACCCGCTGGACCGTGCGACCATCCCGCGGCCCGAAAGCGCTCAGTGCCTCACTGTCGCTCGCCCGGGCGTTGAGGAAGTAGTCCGTCCATTCGTCGACGTCCGGGTACGACGACCCGGCGCGGATCGCGGCCCGTGCGTGTTCGACGTCGAATTCGGTGCGGCGAAGGCTCACGGCGCCGTCGGCCAGCAGCGCCCAATGCGCGCCAGGGCGGCCGTAAGGCATGCCGACGCTGCCGGGATTCACCACGAGCCTGCCGTGGGCGAGCCGGACGAAGGGCATGTGGGTGTGCCCGCACAGCACGGTCGACACGTCGGCCGGAAGATCGGCGAGGACTTCCGCCCAGCGATCCAGTGTGCTGTCGACGAGGACGACCTCGTCGTCATCCCGGGGAGTGCCGTGGCAGAAGACGATCTTCCCGAAGCCGTCCACCGGCAGGGTGACCGGATGGGGGAGCCCGGCCAGCAAGGCGACGTGGTCCGGCCGAAGTTGCGAGGCGGCCCATGGCGCGATGGGGTCCGGGATGTCCGTACGACCGCCGCGGGCGAGGGCGGCCAGTTCGCGGTCCGCGTTGCCACGTACCCAGACGACCCGGTCTCCCCACGAGATCAACCGGTCGAGGACCTGGACCGGTTGCGGGCCCGCGGCGATGTCCCCGGTGAGCACGATGCGATCGGCTTCGGCGACATCGGGTTCCGCCAGAACGGCGTCGAGTGCCGGCAGGACACCGTGGATGTCGGACAGTACGGCGATCGTCATGGCCGGAGCCTGCCAAGGCCGGCGATCCCATGCAAGGCGGGCCCGCTCGGCGGTTGATCTTCGCCGGGGGATCGGCCACTGTGGGAGCGGGGTCTTGTCCGCAGTGAGGAAACTCAATGAGCAAACGCTTTGTGGTCCGCGGGTTCGTGCTTTCCGCGGCCGTCGCGGGATCGATGCTCACCGCGGGCTCGGCGATGGCGAGCACCGCCGAGCCGTGCGCGGTCGGCGCGTCGGGTGATGTCGCGGCGGCTTCGTGCACGCCGTACCGCAAGCAGAGTCAGGGCTGGAGCAGCAAAACCGCCTGCAACCGTGCCGGTAACGAAGGCGCGCAGGCGATGCGCTGGACCGGCTGGAACTGCAACCAGGCGTTGGCGGGCTGGGAGTTGTGGGTGCGCACCTGCACCGCACTGGCCGCAGAGAAGGCCGCGGTGACCACGCGCGAAACGGTCTGATCCAGGGCGAGGCCGCCCCAGGTTCATAAACCCGGGGCGGCCTAGTCTCCTTGGTAGGGCGGGAAATTCGGCGGACGGCGTTCGTTCCAGCTGGCCAGTCCTTCGGGAAGTTCCGGGCGGGTGAAGGAATCGAGCATCAGCGCGGTGGCTTCGCGGGCGGATTCCTCCAGTGACAGACCAGCTTCTCGCGTGATCTGGCGTTTCATCAGCGCCATCGAGCGGGGTGCGCTGTAGGTGGCGAGTTCGGTGGCATACGCGTGCGCCCGCAGCGAGAGTTCTTCCGCCGGAACGATTTCCTGCACCAGACCGTACTCGTGCGCCTGTTCGGCGGTGAAGGTCCGGCCGGACAGCAGCAGGTCGAGCGCCCGGCCGCGGCCGACGAGTTCCGGCAGCAGTTTCGCGACGCCGTATTCGGCGATGAGACCGCGCCGTGCGAACGCGGTGGTGAATTTGGCGCCCGCGGCGGCGAACCGGACGTCGGCGGCGCAGGCGATCACGAAGCCGAGGCCGGCGCAGCCGCCGTTGATCGCCGCGACGACGGGAATATCGGCATACGCGGCGGCGAGGACGTTGCGGAAGCCCTCGTGCTCCGGCCCCTCCTGTTCCGGCACGGCCGCGCCGCTCGACGAAATTCCCTCCAGCAGTCCCAGATCCGCGCCGGGGCAGAACGAACGCCCGCTGCCGGTGACGACGACGGCGCGCACTCCCGGGTCGGCGGACGCCTTGCCCAGCAGTTCGCCGTAGCGGACCTGCATCGCCTGGTCCATCGCGTTGCCACGCTCGGGTTTGTCGAAGGTGATCGTCGCGACGGTACCGTCGGCGGCGTAGCGCACAGTGTCCAAATCGGACGGTGAGAGCTGATCGGTCACGTCGGCCTCCTTGCCTCGTAGTCATACTAAGCGTTCGCTTAGGCCTCGTCGAGACCTTGACGTGCCCGCCGCCCGGCTTCTACGGTCGGTCGTACCGACTGGTCGGTGTGGCGTTGTCGAGGAGGACCCCTGCATGAGCCCCTACGATGCGAAGCCGTGGCTGGCCGCTTACGACGACCGGATGAAGGCCGCGGAAGTGCCGGAGATGACCACGCTCCCGTCGGCCTTCCGGCGGACGGTCCTGCGCTCTCCGCATGCCACCGCGATCGCCTACTTCGACGGCCGGATGAGCTACCGCGAGGTCGACGAGCTCTCCGACGGCATCGCGCGGCACCTGATCGCGTCCGGTTTCGCCCCCGGCGACCGGCTCGCCCTGATCCTGCAGAACATCCCGCAGTTCGTGCTGGCGTTGCTCGGCGCGTGGAAGGCGGGCGGGATCGTCGTCCCGGTCAACCCGATGTACCGCGAACGGGAACTTCAGCACGTCTTCGACGACGCCGGCGTACGCGCTGTCGTGTGCTCCCAGAGCGGATGGAACCGCCGTATCGCCCCGCTGGTCCCCGGCAGCGGCGTGACGATCGCGCTGACCACCAGCGAACTCGACCTGCAGACCCGCGACGATCCGCGCGTCTTCGTCAAGACGGTGCGGGAACCGACCCCTGGCGCCGCCGATCTGCTCAAGGTCGCCCGGGCCGCGGCGGGCGGACCTCCACCGGACCTCGGCCTCGGGCCGGACGACGTCGCGCTGATCAGCTACACCTCGGGCACCAGCGGAACGCCGAAGGGTGCGATGAACACCCACGGCAACCTCGGCGTGAACGCGGCCGTGCTCAGCACTTTCAGCGGCCTCGGCGAAGGCTCCACCCTGTTCGGCCTGGCGCCGCTGTTCCACATCACCGGCATGGTCTGCGAAATCGCCTCCGCCATCGACATCGGCGGCACACTGGCGCTCGCGTACCGGTTCGAACCCGGCGTCGTGCTCGACGCCTTCCTGGAGCACAAGCCCGCGTACACGGTCGGCCCGTCGACGGCCTATATGGCGCTGATGGCCCAGCCCGACGTCCGCCGCGAGCACTTCGAGTCGTTCCAGTTGCTGTACTCGGGCGGAGCCGCGCTGCCGCCCGC
The DNA here is from genome assembly GCF_046549055.1 of Amycolatopsis sp. lyj-112. NCBI lineage: Bacteria > Bacillati > Actinomycetota > Actinomycetes > Pseudonocardiales > Pseudonocardiaceae > Amycolatopsis > Amycolatopsis sp. lyj-112. The sequence continues at coordinate 1,284,315 of NZ_JAJPWS010000001.1, forward strand.
CGTCGTGGACGTGTTCCGCGAGCGGTTCGGTCACTACATCCACAACGGCTACGGGCTCACCGAGACGACCGCGGGCTGCATCGTCGTGCCGGGCAGTCTCGAAGCGCCCATCGACGAAGAATCCGGCACGATCTCGATCGGCCTGCCCGTGCCCGGCACGGTCGTGCGCATCCTCGGCGAGGACGGCGAGGAACTGCCTTTCGGGCAGGCGGGCGAGATCGCCGTCGAAGGTCCGATGGTGATCCCCGGCTACTGGAAGCGGCCCGAAGCGACTGAAGCGGCGCTACCCGGCGGCAGGCTCCTCACCGGCGACATCGGCTTCATGGACCCGCGTGGCTGGGTCTACGTCGTCGACCGCAAGAAGGACATGATCAACGCTTCCGGCTTCAAGATGTGGCCGCGCGAGGTCGAAGACGTCCTCTACACGCATCCGGCGGTACGCGAAGCGGCCGTCGTCGGCGTCGCGGACGACTATCGTGGCGAGACCGTGAAGGCCTACATCAGCCCGGCGCCGGGCAGCACGCCCGACCCGCAGGACCTCGTCGCCTTCTGCAAGGAACGCCTCGCCGCGTACAAGTACCCGCGGGTGGTCGAGGTGCTCGACGAACTGCCGAAGACGGTGAGCGGCAAGATCCTCCGCCGTGAACTCCGAGCCAGGGGCTGATCGCCGATGACCAGGATCGAGACCGTCCGCGGGGCCGTCGACACCGCCGAACTGGGCCGGGTGCTCATGCACGAGCACCTGTTCGTGCTCAGCCCGGAGTTCATGGCGAACCATCCCGAGCACGACGGCTTCCGCGAAGACGAGCACGTCGCCGAGGCGATCCGGCGGCTGAACGAACTGAAGGCCGCCGGGATCGACACGATCGTCGACCCGACCGTGATCGGGCTCGGCCGCTACATCCCGCGTGTCCAGAAGGTGGCGGCCTCGACCGATCTCCGCATCGTCGTCGCCACCGGGCTCTACACCTACAATGACGTCCCGCATTACCTTCATCACCGCGGACCCGGCCTCATCTTCGACGACGGCGAGGACCCGTTGATCGGCCTGTTCACCGGCGACATCGTCGACGGGATCGCCGGTACCGGGGTCAAGGCGGGCCTGCTGAAGTGCGCGACCGACGAACCGGGCGTCACCCCGGGCGTCGAACGAGTGCTGCGCGCGGTCGCCAGGGCGCACCGTGAGACCGGCACACCGATCATGACCCACACCCACGCGCCGACCAGGCGCGGGCTCGAACAACAGGCGATCTTCGAGACCGAAGGCGTCGACCTGAGCCGGGTCCTCATCGGGCACAGCGGGGACAGCACCGACCTCGCCTACCTGACCGAGATCGCCGACAAGGGGTCGCTGCTGGGGATGGACCGCTTCGGGCTCGACCCGTTGTTGTCGTTCGAAGAGCGCGTCGCCTCGGTCGCGGCGATGTGCGAGCGCGGTTACGCGGGAAGCATGGTCCTCTCACATGACGCCTCCTGTTTCATCGACTGGTTCGAGCGGGACAAGATGGCCGCCGTGGCACCCAACTGGCATTTCCTCCACATCACCCGGGACGTGCTGCCCGCCCTGCGGGAGCGCGGGGTGCCCGAATCCGACATAACGACGATGCTGGTCGACAACCCCCGCCGGTTCTTCGAGCACATCGGCGGCTATTAGTCCCATTCCCCTGACGTCGACAAACCGGCCGGTATGCTGAGCGTCCGCACGAGAAGGAGCCGGCCATGACACGAGCGACCACCCGTAAGGCGGGTACGGCCGAGGCGAGCGGCGACGACCAGGCCGCCGTGCCCCGCCGTCTGCTGTCGCACGCCACGAAGCTCTTCGCGAAGAAGGGTTTCGACCGCACCTCCGTGCAGGAGATCGTCGAGGCGGCCGGGGTCACCAAGGGGGCGATGTACCACTACTTCGGCTCCAAGGACGACCTCCTCTACGAGATCTACGCCCGGGTGCTGCGTGCGCAGACCGAACAGCTGGAGAAGGTGGCTTCGAGCGAGGCGCCGCTGCGGGAGCGGCTGCGCTCGGCCGCCTCGGACGTCGTCGTCAGCACCATCGACAACCTCGACGACAACACGATCTTCATGCAGTCCATGCACCAGCTCAGCGTGGAGAAGCAGAAGGCCGTCCGCGCGGAACGCCGCAAGTACCACGAGCGGTTCCGCACGCTGATCGAGGAAGGCCAGGAATCGGGCGAGTTCCGCGGTGACAAACCGGCCGACGTGATCGTCGACTTCTTCTTCGGTTCCGTGCATCACCTCGGTTCCTGGTACCGGCGCGGCGGCGCGCTCTCGGCCCGCCAGATCGGCGACCACTACGCCGATCTCCTGCTGGCCGCGCTGCGTCCCGAGTAGAGGCTCAGCCGGGTGGTGCGGGTACGAGGCGTTCGGCGAACCAGTAACACCGCCGTTCGAGCACCGTTCCCACCTCCCACCCCGAGGTGAAGGCCAGCAGTCCTGTCGCCACCTCTTCGGCGGCTTCGGGTGGCCAGCCCTGGGCGGCCAGGCTCGACCGCAGGGCTTCGGCGTAGTCGGAGTAGGTGAATCCCGGCAGGTCCGCCACGCGCGCCGTCGTCGTCCCGCAGTGGGAGTTCAGTCCGCCGAACGACCGGCTGCAGCCGCATTCGGAATCGGCCGAGAGGTCTCCGTCGCTGCAGCTCGGGGCGATCCAGATCAGCTCGCCCTCGACGCAGTCGTTGAAGTCGTTTTCCCGCGCACCTTGGGTCTCCGAGGTGGCCACGAGCAGTTTCATGGTGACTCCCTGTTCGCTCTGATGTTCGAACAGGTCTACCGGCGGGGTCCGACACTTTCCGGACCCCGCCGAAACGAGTCAGGCAGGAAGGTTGATCAGCGGCGCGAGGGCCGCGCGATGCCGCCCAGGAGTGCCGAAGGCGATCTCGTCGCTCTTCGCGCGCTTCAGGTACAGATGCGCGGGGTGTTCCCACGTCATGCCGATCCCGCCGTGCAACTGGATCGCCTCTTCGGTGGCGTGGACGGCGATGAGGGAGTTGCGCGCCTGCGCCACCGCGACGGCGATCGGGATGTCGTCGCCGGAAGCCAGGCAGTCGGCGGCGTACCGCGCGGTCGCCCTGGCGTTGGCCAGATCCGTGTACAGGTTCGCCAGCCGGTGTTTGAGCGACTGGAACGAACCGACCTGGCGCCCGAACTGGTAGCGCTCCTTGAGGTAGCGCACGGTTTCGGTCAGCGCCCATTCGGCGATCCCGAGCTGTTCCGACGCGAGCAGGCCCGCCGCCGTCACGAGCGCGGTGTCCAAGGCGGACGGTGCCGTCGCGGCGTCGGCGACGCGTTTCGCGGCCACGTTCTCCAGCGTGACGTCGGCGATGCGCCGGGTCAGGTCCAGCGAGATGGCCTCGGAGACCGTCACCCCGGCCGAAGCCGCGTCGATCGTGTAGAGCCCGGGGCCGTCAGGACCCACCGCCGGGACGACGATCAGTTCGGCCACCGACGCGTCGGCCACGCTGCGGACGTGGCCGCTGAGCGTCCCGTCCGCGGCCGCGGTGACCGTCGTGGGGAACGCGGCACCGGGTGCGGTCGACAGCGGGATCGCCAGCGCGCCGATGAGCGAGCCGGCGGCCAGTTTCCCGAGTTTTTCCACCACTTCCGGTTGCGAAGTGTCCGTCGCCAGCAGCGCCGACGTCGCCAGCACCACACTGCCGAGGTAGGGGACCGGGGCGACGCTGCGCCCGAGTTCCTCCATCACGACGGCGACTTCACGCGCCGAAGCGCCGTGCCCGCCCAGCGCCTCCGGCACGGCGAGACCCGCCGTGCCGAGGTCGGCGGCGAGCGTGCGCCACAGCTTGAGGTCGTACGGTTCGGCCGTCTCCGTCCTGGTGATCAGCGCGGCCGCTTCGGTGCGGTCGGTGAGCAGATCGCGGACGCTGGCGCGAAGGTCCTCTTCGACCTCGGAGTACAACAGGTCGCTCATCGGGGCAGGTCCTTCCAGGCGACGTCCTTGTCGATGCGCGGCTCGGACGGCAGTCCCAGCACCCGCTCGGCGATGATGTTGCGCAGGACCTCCGAGGTGCCGCCCTCGATGGAGTTCCCCTTGGCGCGCAGGTAGCGGTAGCCGGCTTCCCGGCCGAAGAAGTCGACCCCGTCGGGACGCCGCATCGTCCAGTCGTCGTAGCGCAGGCCGTCGTCGCCGAGCAGTTCGATCTCCAGCCCCGACGCGGCCTGGTTCAGCTCCGAGAACGCGACCTTGACCGCCGAACCCTCCGGGCCCGGGGCGCCGACGGCGAGTTGCTGCCGCAGCCGGGCACTCACCAGGCGCAGGCTTTCGCCTTCCACCCACAGTTTCAGCAGCCTGTCGTGCAGTTCGGCGGTGCGCAGTTCGGGGCGCTCGCGCCAGGTGTCCGCGACGACGCCGACCATGCCGCCGTCGCGCGGGAAACCGGCCCCGCCGATCGCGACGCGCTCGTTCATCAGCGTGGTCTGCGCGACCTTCCAGCCCTCGCCGACCGCGCCGAGGCGGTGGGCGTCGGGGATCCGGACCTCGCTGAGGAAGACCTCGTTGAACTCGGCCTCACCGGTGATCTGGCGCAGCGGCCGGACTTCGACGCCCGGAGCGGTCATGTCGCACAGGAAGTACGTCATGCCCGCGTGTTTCGGCACGTCTGGATCGGTGCGGGTGACCAGGATGGCCCACTGCGACTTGTGCGCGCCCGACGTCCAGACCTTCTGGCCGGTGACGACCCAGTCGTCGCCGTCGCGTACCGCGCGGGTGCCGAGCGCGGCGAGGTCGGATCCGGCGCCCGGCTCACTGAACAGCTGGCACCACACCTCCCGCTCGGTCCACAGTGGACGCAGGAAGCGCTGGTGCTGTTCCGGCGTGCCGAAGGCGAGGATGGTCGGCGCGGCCATGCCGAGGCCGATGCCGATCCGCCGCTTGTCGTTCTCCGGCGCGCCCGCGGCGGCGAGCTCGGTGTCCACAACGGACTGGAGCGAACGAGGGGCGCCGATTCCGCCGAGGCCCTCGGGGAAATGGATCCACGCGAGCCCGGCGTCGAACCGCGCGTCGAGGAAGTCCTGGCGCGGCGTGCTTTCCGGCGGATGCGCGGCCAGTAGATCGGCCACGCGCTTCTTGAGGTCTTCTGGCGTCGTCATGTTTTTGAATGTCACCGTGACGCCTCCGTGCGGTACTTCTTCAGTTCGCGGTGCGCCAGCGAGCGCTTGTGCACCTCGTCCGGGCCGTCGGCGAGGCGCAGCGTGCGCACCTGCGCCCACATCTCGGCGACCGGGAAGTCCTGGCTGACCCCGCCCGCGCCGTGCACCTGCACGGCCTTGTCGAGGATCCACTCGACGGTGATCGGCGTGGAGATCTTGATCGCCTGGATCTCGGTGTGCGCGCCCTGGTTGCCGACGGTGTCCATCAGCCACGCGGTCTTGAGCACCAGCAGGCGCTGCTGCTCGATCTTGACTCGGGCCTCGGCGATCCAGTCCTGCACCACGCCCTGTTCGGCGATCGGCTTGCCGAAGGTCTCCCGCGACAAGGCGCGGCGGCACATCAGTTCCAGCGCGCGTTCGGCCATCCCGATGGCGCGCATGCAGTGGTGGATCCGGCCGGGGCCGAGGCGGGCCTGCGCGATGGCGAACCCGTCGCCCTCGCCGGCGATGAGGTTCTCCGCGGGCACGCGGGCGTCCTCGAACACCACTTCGGCGTGGCCGCCGTGGTCGCCGTCGGTGTAGCCGAACACGTGCATGCCGCGTTTGACGGTCATGCCGGGGGTGTCGCGGGGGACCAGGATCATGCTCTGCTGCTTGTGCGGCGGGGCGTCCGGATCCGTCTTGCCCATCACGATGAAGATCTTGCAGTTCGGGTTCATCGCGCCGGAGATGTACCACTTGCGGCCGTTGATGACGTACTCGTCGCCGTCACGCCGGATGCTGGTGGCGATGTTGCGGGCGTCGGACGAGGCGACGTCGGGCTCGGTCATCGCGAAGGCGGAGCGGATCTCGCCCTCCAGCAACGGCTGCAGCCACTGCTTCTGCTGCTGCTCGGTGCCGAACATGGTCAGGACTTCCATGTTCCCGGTGTCCGGGGCCGCGCAGTTCACCGCGGTCGGGGCGAGCCGGAGGCTGCGGCCGGTGATCTCGGCCAGCGGCGCGTACTGCAGGTTCGTCAGCCCCGCGCCGTGGTCGCCGGGGAGGAAGAAGTTCCACAGACCGCGTTTGCGGGCCTCGGCCTTCAGCTCTTCGACGATCGGCGGCTGCGACCATTCACTGTCGCGCTCGGCCAGCTGAGCCTCGAAGACCGGCTCTGCGGGGTAGACGTGCGAATCCATGAACTCGAGGAGTTTTCCGCGCAGTTCTTCGGTTTTCGCGTCGAAGGCGAAGTCCATCTCTATCCCTCTTCCTTGAGAGTCTCGTTGCCGTGCGCGATAAGTGGGACGACGCCCGCGCCGATACCGTCGAATCCGGTGCCGACGGTCTGGCCCTTGCTGTAGCGGAGGTGGATGCCTTCCAAGATGACCGCGAGCTTGAAGAAGGCGAAGCCCACGTACCAGTTGAGCCGGGAGACGTCGCGGCCGGAACGCTCGGCGTACCGGGCGATGACCTCGTCGTTGCGTGGGTAACCCGGCGCGGAACTGGCGTTGGACACGAACTGCAACGACACCTTGTCCCGTTCGGCGTAGGCCACCAGCAGCGCGAGGTCGGTCAGTGGGTCGCCGAGGGTGGACATCTCCCAGTCCAGTACCGCGGTGATCCGGTCGTCGGTGTTCACCAGCACGTTGTCCAGCCGGTAGTCCCCGTGGACGATCGACGGCTTGCCCGAAACCGGCACGGTCGCGGCGAGCCGGTCGTGCAGTTCGTCGACGCCGGGAAGGTCGCGGCTGCGGTTGCCGTCGAGCTGCTTCTTCCAGCGCCGCAACTGGCGTTCGAGGAAGCCTTCCGGGCGGCCGAAGTCGCCCAGCCCCACCGATTCCGGGTCGACGGCGTGCAGCTCGACCAGCGTGTCGACCAGCTCGTCCGCGATCGCCCTCGTCCGGGCGGGGCCGAGCGCGGCAAGCTCGTTGTCCGTGCGGTAGGGCGTGCCTTCGACGAACTCCATCACGTAGAACCGTGCGCCGAGGACGTCGGTGTCGTCGCACAGCAGCACCGTTTCCGGTACCGGGACGGCCGTGCCGTGCAGGCCGGAGATCACCCGGAACTCGCGGCCCATGTCGTGCGCGGTGGGCAGGACGTGGCCCAGGGGCGGCCGCCGGACCACCCAGCGGGTCCGGCCGTCGCCCACGATGTAGGTGAGGTTCGACCGGCCCCCTTCCACGACCTGGCCGCTCAGGTCCCCGGTGACGAGCCCGGGCCGGTGCTCGTCCAGGTGGGCCTTGAGCCTGGCCAGGTCGAGGCCCGGCAGGTCGGTCTGGTTCATGGCGCCTCCAGCAGCTGACTTTCCGGGTACAGTACCGACCAGTCGGTATGTCGTACAGTGGTGCACCGGCACAGGGTGCCGGAGGTCACCTGCTCAGGCGATGAGGCGGGCGACCATCTCGGCGACGCAGGCCGGTTTGGCCTCGCCGTCGATCTCGATCGTCCACCGGACGACGGCCTGTTTGCCACCGGCGACGTCGGTGACCTCGATCAGTTCGGCGCCGGCCCGGATCTTCGCGCCGACCTTGACCGGCTGGGGGAAACGGACCTTGTTGAGGCCGTAGTTGATGCCCATCTTCAGCCCGTTGACCCGGTAGATCTTCCCGACGAAGCCCGAGATGAGCGACAGCGTCAGGAACCCGTGGGCGATCGGCGCGCCGAACGGGCCCTCGGCCGCCTTCTCGACGTCGACGTGGATCCACTGGTGGTCGTCGGTCGCGTCGGCGAACAGATTCACCCGTTCCTGGGTGAGCGTCAGCCATTCGCTGTAGCCGAAGTGCTCACCGACCGCGTTCTCGAAATCCTGGAGGGAGGCGAATTCGCGCATGTCCTTAGTCCTTCGGTCCGCCGGCGACGTAGATGACCTGGCCGGAGATGAATCCGGCGCCGTCGCTCACCAGGAACGACGTGAGGTTGGCGATGTCGTCGGGCGTGCCGACGCGCTGCACCGGGATCTGCGCCGCGGCCGCCGCCTTGAAGTCCTCGAACGACATGCCGATCCGCTCGGCGGTCGCCGCGGTCATGTCGGTGGCGATGAAGCCGGGGGCGATGGCGTTCGCGGTGACGTTGAACTTGCCCAGTTCGATCGCGAGGGTCTTGGTGAAGCCCTGCATGCCCGCCTTGGCCGCGGAGTAGTTGACCTGCCCGCGGTTGCCCAGCGCCGAGGTGCTGGACAGGTTGACGATGCGGCCCCACTTCTCCTGCGTCTGGTACTTCTGCACCTCGCGCGTCATCAGGAACGAACCCTTGAGGTGCACGCCCAGCACCGAGTCCCAGTCCTGCTCGGTCATCTTGAACAGCAGGTTGTCGCGGGTGATGCCGGCGTTGTTGACCAGCACGGTCGGCGCGCCGAGTTCTTCGGCGACCCGGGTCACCGAGGCCTCGACCTGCGCGGCGTCGTTGATGTCGAGCGCGACACCGACGGCCTTGCCGCCCTCGGCGACGATCGCCTCGGCTCCCTGCTTGACGCTCGCTTCGTCGAGGTCGAGCAGGCCGACGGCGAACCCGTCGGAGGCGAGCCGCGTGGCGACGGCGGCGCCGATGCCACGGCCTGCGCCGGTGACGATCGCTACGCGGGAGGGGTGGTCGGTCACGGGTGGACCTCCTCGTCTTTGAGTGTGAAGTGCCGCCGAGTCTGCCGTACTAAGCAGTCGCTTTGGAAGGGAACGCGCAGGATCTCACTCGGGAATTCGTGCCGGACCCGCGGTTCAGCTCGCCCGCCTGCCGAGGACCTCGTCGATCAGCCGGGGCAGTTCGCCGCCGTGCCACGAAGTGGCCGAGAACCGTTCTTGCGCGATCCCTTGCCACGGCGCGATCAGGTCGCCGTCGGCCAGCTGGATCCCGCCTTCCCGTGGGGTCAGACCGCCGATCTCGTGAACCGAGACGCCCTCGGCGGCGAGGCTCTTCCTGATGAGCTCGACGTCTTCCGGCCGCGCGGCGACGAGGAGGTTCCAGTCGCCCCAAGCCTGAGCGAGGTCGAACGGGCTGAGCCCGGCTTGCGCGCAGACGTCGGCGGGCGCGTCGTCCAGCCGGATGTCCGTGGTGATCATCGCGCCGAGCCCGTTGGCGTCGCAGAGGGTCCGCACCGTGGGGAAGAGGCCGTCGGAGACGTCCATCGCGGCACGGGCCAGGGACCGGGTCGCGAGCATCCTCCCGGCGAGCACCTGCGCCATCGGACGGCAGGCACGCTCGCGGATCTCGGCGACGGCGTCATCCGGGAGACTCGCCTGTTCTCCGGCGAGCAGCGCGTACGCCCAGAGATAGCCGGGCGAACCGACCAGCAGCAGGCGATCGCCCTCGGACGCGCCGGTTCGCCCGAGCCTGGCATCCGGGACGCAGCGGCCGATCGCGGTCGCGGTCAGCTGGCGGACCGGGCCGTCGCGCAGATCCCCGCCGACGACCTTCGTCCCGTGGGCGCGGGTGCAGTCGTCCACGCCGTCGAGGAGCCGCCGGAACTCCCCGGCCGTGGTCTCCTTCGGCAGGGTGTAGTTGACGACCAGGCCGAGCGGCGTGGCTCCGGCCGCCGCCAGATCCGACAGGTTGATCGTCGCCAGCAGCCAGCCCGCGTGATATGGATCCGTTTCACCCAGGATGGTGACCAGAGGAGTCGGGCAGCTGTCGGTGGTGGCGACCAGTTCGCCGCCGGGGAGATCGTCGGCGTCGAGGACGGCGCAGTCGTCACCGAACCCCCGGACTCCGCCGTACCTCGGTCGCAGGATGTGCTCGAGGATCGCGTGCTCGCCGAGGTCGCCGAGGCGGATGTCGTCCCCGACGGGGGAGATTTCAGTTACGCCCGGCATGATCCGCCAATCGGGACGGGGCGACGTAATGGTCGCTGGAGTAGTTGTGCGGCATTTCGCCGTAGGGCTGATCGCTGCCGGTACTGGCGAACAGCATCAGATTGCAGATCCGGGTACCGGGATGCAGGAGTACCGCGTGCCGCAGATGGTTCACGATCTCCAACGTGAGGACGGCGCCGTCCTGCCTGCCGAAGCCGGGACTGACCTGACCGCACAGGACCACACTGATCCCGAGACGCGCGTAATCGCTCGTGCCGTCGACGAGGCCGACGAGTTTCTCCGAAAGGCCGATCTTTTCCAGTGTCGGCGCGAGAACGACTTCTCCCGGCTCGACGCGCAGCCTGCCCTCGGCGTCGAATTCCCTCGGCCGCAATTCCGGATAGGTGCTCCGGTCGGCGATGTCGACGGTTCCCGTGGTGACCAGTTCGAACGCCTCGTGACCGAGCCGCAGGCTGATCGCGGCGGGGCGGACGAGGGCTGGGTCGAACGGGCTGATCGTGAGTTCCCCGGTGCCGTGAGCTCGCCTGATCGCCCGGTCGGTGAGCACTCCCCGGCGGGGCCACGTTATCGACATGACGACGCTCCGTTTTCGAAAGACGCGTTTTCGAAGGACGCGTTTTCAACGGACGCGTTCCCGAAGGCCCTCACGACGGCACCGACGAGCATCCGGAAATCGTGCTCGGTCAAGTCACCGTTGGGCTGGTCGTCGGTCTGGCCGGGCTCGCAGTAGACGACGGTGGTCGGGGTGCGATGCGTCCCCTGGATCACCACCGTCGCGGTCAGCCCGGCGTCGATCGGCCGGACAGTGTGGACGATGCCGGTGTCGCACGAATAGACCTCGCCGCGCCGGACATGCGGTGACTTCACCACTTTGAGCCGGGCTTCCCCGTCGGCGAGCAAGGCCGCGGGATCGGCCGGATCGGCGCCGTAGCGGTACCGATCGTGCGGCTTACCGCCTTCGCCGGTCTCGTTGTACTCGACCATGTGCATGCCTTCACCGGCGATGATGGTCGAAGCGAATTCCCAGCGATGGCTGTGCGGGTTGGACTCACCGCGCGACGGTTTCTCGGACGACGGCCATACGTGGAGCCGGATCCGGAAATCGGCGGAGGAATGGAGGACCATCTTGGCGAAGCCGTTGGGGTGCCAGTAGGAGCGCTTGGCCGCGGCCCGGACGGATTCCTCGTCGCGGAGGATTTCCTCCAGCCACGAAAGGAATGTCTCGCGGTCGTCCTGGACCCGGTGCGCCATCGCGCGCAGCCAGGACAGGTCCGCGAGGCCGTCGCCGGGCCGGGATTCCGTGACACCACTGAGAAAGGCGTGCGCGTCAGGTGAATCGGCGGGCGAGGGCGGATTGTCGGTCATCGAAGTGTTCCTGGGGGGCTGAGCGGGGGAACGGCCGCGGCGAATGCGGCCGTGCGGAGGGCGGTGACGGCGTCCAGCGTCTGCCAGATGGGTAGGTCCCCGCTTCCCCAAGCCCACAGCCCCTGGTCGGCCTCGTAGCGCTCCCAAAGGGTTCCGAGCGCCCGGTTAAGCCGGGGGAGTGGCAGGAAGGGGGCGGCGGCCAGCGCTTGGACGACCCAGGCGGAGGTGAAGTGCCGGATGATGATCCGGGTCGTCCCGTCTCCGTCGGGGCGAGGTCGTTCGAGATCCTCGGCCACGCCGTCATCCGGGTGCGTCCGGTCGACGAGCCATTGTGTGGCTTCGTCGGCGGCGTCCCGGACGTCGTTGCGATCAGCGCGGCTGCGCAGGACGTCCCTCAGTGCGACGACGGCTCGGGCGGTGTGCGCCACCGAGGCCTCCGGGGCGACCAGTCCGGCCTCGTTCTTCTCCGGCCACAGGTATGTGCCGTCGAAGTCGAGCCGGGCCGCCAGGAGGGCGTCGATCAGGCTGTCGGTCAGCGGGGCGTCCGGTCGCAGCCGGACCGCCGTGTGGAGCACGGCGGACAACAGGTAGGGGCGGGTCCTGCTGTACGAGTCGAGCGACCGCTCGAGCAGGTCCAATCCCTTGCCGGCGGACATCGTGCTCGTCCGGAAGAGCGCGTCCACCGCCGCCGAGGTGGTCTCGGGCCGTTTCCCGCCCGACCGGCCTTGCCAGCCCTCGTCCGAACCCAGCGCGTAGAGATCCTCGGCGAGCGTATGTAGGTCGATGTAGGGCTCGCCTACCACCAGCATCGTGCTGATGCCGTAGGCGGTGCTGAGCGCGGTCGGCCCGGAGGTCTTCTGCAGGTTGTGCCGCCAGCCGAGCGGCCTGCCGTCCTCGTCGCGGATCAGGTGCTCGGCCAGCCTCGTCCCGACGGTGTGGAAGACCTGCAGCAGCGACCGGGACGTGTCGACGACTCCGGCGTCACCGGCGGTGGCGGGGACGTGTTCCTGAGGCGATCGGGCCGTTTCCACCAGCGTGAACAGTGAGTTCGCGGCGCGGAAGTGATCGTCGAGCTGCCGGGCGTTATGCGTCGACGGCAGGTATTTTCCGGTCTCCCACTGGGTCAGGTTCGCCCTGGTGACTCCGACGACCTGAGCGGTCTGGGCCTGCGTTTCTCCGGCGGCCTTGCGGAGACGCCGCAGCTCACTCCCGACACCCGACGCGGTAACGGTTTCCGCATCAGGGCTTACCGGCCCGTCCCCGGCCGATGTAGGCTTGATGTAGGCACTAGACACGGGCTTACCTACCTTGTGTAGGCAATGTAAGGTGGTGACTGAACGTGCACACAACGGGGAGAGTACAGCAATCGGATCGGCTTCCGCTGGCGCGTCGGTCAACGCCTTGCCTCGCTGTGTCGGGGGCGGTGCCGGGCTCCGTTCTGCCAGGTCCCGGCGTACGCGACCCACCTGAGGGCGGGGGCCGGTACGACCCGGGCTCGGCCGGATCGCGGATGCGTTAAGCCATCTGAAGGTGACTGTGCGCATCCGTCTCGGCTTCAGCCGTCTGCGGGCCACACGAATGCCGGAGTAGGCGTCGTGTGTGCCGACCCGAGTCCGCGCACCGCCGCATCGGGGGTGAACCCCATGACCCACCACGAGACCTACACGGCTGAACGACGTAGCCGGTTCGACCGTCTGCTCGACCATTTCGACAACTGGCTCAACGCGACCGAGGACGACGCCGTTGCCACCGCACGCGGCCGGCAGGTCAGGCGCGTGCCGAACAGCAGGCGCCGGGTCTACCGCGATCCCCGCTGGGACACCGTGCACGCCTGCGAAGTGTGCCTGGGCACGGGGATCCGCCCGTCCGACGCCGTCTTTTGCCCGGACTGCACCGGAACCGGAGTCGTCCGATCCACCCCCACGGTGGCCGCCGCCGCCGAGCAACCCGCCGGACGGACAGGAGGAAGGCCATGAACCAGTGGCAGGAACCCCAAGCGATCGTGGAGCTGGCCAGAGAGGTCACGGTCGTCCGGACGCCGAACCCCATCATCGGCCTCTATCACTGGCGGTACGAGATCGCCGCGTTGCTGGTCCTCCCGTACGCGCTGGTCTCGCTGTTCCAGGCCGTCGGTCCGGTCTGGGCGGCGGTGGTGCTGTTCGGTGTCGTCAACTGGCTGTTCTACTGGCGCGCGGCCCGGAACTTCCTCCGCGGCCGGCTCCGCTCGATCGTCGTCCAGCACCGGCTGCGCACGGGGTTCGCCCGGGCGCGGGTCTGCACTCTCGACGGCAGGCTCCCGGTGATCCTGTGGACCAAAGCGCACGGCGACGAAGTCGATGTCACCGTGTTCTGCCCCGCGGGGGTCGGCTACGAGCGCATCGAACAGCGTCGCGCCTTGCTCGCCGCGGCCTGCTTCGCCGCCGATGTCCATGTGTACCGACATCATCGGCGTGCAGATCTGGTGCACCTCTCGGTCTGCGACGCGCGGCTGCGGCGGGACGCGGAGGAAAGCCCCGCGGTCGTCACGCCCGGGATGTCCGCTGGGCGACGATATGCCGCGGAGGAGGCCGGTGGCACCCTTCGCCGGCCGGGGCTCGTCTGAGGAACGCAGGTCAACCGATTTGCTTGCCCGCCGCGTCGTAGGCACGCAAGGTCTTCTCCGCCTTGTAATCGGTGTTCGGGGCGTAGTAGGCGTACGCGCCACTCGCCACCTGGACCTGGACGATCGAGCCATCGGGCAGCAGGACCTCGACCTTGGCCACCTCGGGTGCGGTCCGGCCCCAGCCGAGGTGGCCCGGTCGGTACGGGATGGTCTGCGCCGCGGCAGGCGAGAGCTTGACGCCGGGTGGCAGCTGATAGGGGCCGTCGGTCCCGGTCATGCGGCTGCTGGTGTTGCAGTTCACCAGCCTTCCGGTCGACGACATCGCGAACACGAGTTCCCCGTCCTCGAAGGGAACGACCGGTCCAGGCCGCAGCAGAGCCGGGTCGATTTCGAAGTAAGGAGCGCAGGCGAAGGCCTTGGGCTGTTTCGGTCGCTCGGCCCCGGCGGGTCCCGGCGAAATCGGGCTCTCCGGGCCGACCCGTAACCGCGTCGCCATGGCTTCGGCCCAGACGCGCAACGCGGCCACCCCCAGTCCCGCCCGCTTGAGCACGAGCACCTCGTGGACGGTGCCGGACGGTTCTCCCGGCACCGCGCGCAGGATGAGGCGCGCCTCGTCGTCGTTCACGCGTGCCGGAAGCCCGGCGATCGTGAATTCACCGCCCATGCTGTCTCGAAGTGTGTCCTCGGTATCGAGTCTCACCTGTCGCGTTTCATCGGACTTCAGCACGGAACAGCCATTCGACTGGACGAGGTCGGCTTCGGAGGCGAGCGGCCCGATCCCGGCATCGTCGTACAAAGCCGAACACAGCACCCTGGCCTGCACGGGAGCGGGGAGGTCGAGCAGCGCGACGCCTTCGACCGGCTCGGTGTGTGCGAATTTCAGTGGCCAGCCAGGCGATTTCGGCTTGTCGTCGAGGATCACGGGCAGCAGGGCTTCGAGTGTCCGGCGAACCATGCCGGGCAGTCCCGGCTCGGCGCCCTGCTTCGCCACGGCCCGGACGTACAGGTTCGTCCCCTTGTCCGGCTCCACCGTCGTGGCCGACAGCAGTTCGACCGCCCCGTGCATCGCCTTGTCGCTGTCCGCGCCGATACGTGCCGGGCGGCCGTGCACACTCTCCGGGCGAGAACCGATCTCCGCCAAGGGAAAGCGTTCGGTGCTCACTTCCATCGCCAGGGTGGCGTTGTCGAGCAGGCACTCCGAGCGGTAGACGGTGTTCTGGACCTTCCGGCTCACCGGTGCGCCGAGCACGTCACGCCAGCGCGCGGGATCGAGGGCCTGGCAAAGCAGTTGCGCGCTGGGCTCCTCTTGGGCGTAGGCGATTCCGTCGCCGTAGGGCATGGTCACCGGCCGCAGGCCGAAATCGGGCGGGAACGAAGGTGGCGCGTCCTCGGCCGAGCAACCTGCCGACAAGGCCGTGACGAGCAGGGCCATGACAAGCGAGGACAGGGCCAGAAGACCAGGAAACCGGCTCACCCGGTGGAGGCTACGTGGTCGGCCGGGGACTGGTCCCCGTCATGCCCGGGACGTCCGCCGGGCGACGATATGCCGGGCAGGAGGCCGGTGACGCCATTCGCGGGCCGGGGCTCGCCTGAGGAACTCCTCGCGAAGCCGCTCGATGAATGCCTCTCCGCGAGAGTCGGCGAGCGGCCTCAGCGGGCCGGTCCGCGTATGGGCGGTGAAGAACGTGTCCGCGTCCGGATGGACCATCGGGAAGGACGGTTCCTCGTCCCGCTCCACCGTCGCGCCTTGTGCCTCGAGCGTGGGCACGAGGCGGGTCTCCCACGAGCGGTCCCCGGCGGAGACGTGCGCACGGAGGACGTCGGACAGCACCGTGAAGGCCCCGCCCGGTTCGGTGCTGGCCGGCCAATAGACGACCGAGAGCAGCCCGTCGGGCCGCAGAGTCCCCGCCCACGACAGGATCGTGGCGTCGGGTTCGGGCAGTTGCTGGAGTCCGAAGACCGACACGACGGCCGCCGCGGAGAGGCTCGGATCGAGCGTCGAGGCGTCTCCTTCGATGACATGCACCAGCGGGTTCCCGGCGGCCCGGCGTCGAGCCCGGGCGGCCATGCCCGCGGACAGGTCGATGCCGATGATCTCCCGGCCGGGCAGGTGCTCGGTGAGCACGTCCAGTTCTGGGAAGGTGCCGCAGCAGGGCACGAGAACGGGCCCTTCGGGTAGCGCTTGCGGGAGGGCTTTCACGGCCGCGGCGACCCATGGTGCGAAGCGGGGGACGTAGTAGGCCTCGTACCCGTCGACGGCCTCGTCCCAGCCGCGGGCGATGCGGGCGAGGTATCCGGCGTGCTCGGTCATCGGACCTCAGGACGCCGTCTGCAGGGCTTCCGCCTGCTCGGCGACCGGAGCGGTGACCACCCGTGCCGGGATGAGGAGCGAGCCCAGCGCGATCAGCCCGGTCAGCGCCATGGCGCGTTCGACCAGCCCCAGCGGGATCGCCCGCCACCACGGCTGGCCGCCGTTCATCGACACCACGATCGCCCCGATGATGACCCCGAACCAGGCCAGTGCCGCGACCGCGAGCACCCGGGTCACCGCCCGGCGGGCGGGGGACGAGGGGAAGACGGCCTTCGCGGCGAACCACACGGCCAGCGGCAGGGCGACGAAGGCCACCACGCTCGCGATCCGGTGCACCGTGCCGCCGGTGCTCGGCCCGATCGCCCAGTTGTTCTTGGGGAACGCCACGATCAGCACCAGGCTGAGCGTCCAGAGCGCGCAGAAGACCGAGGCCGCCGACAGCGCCGGGATGTGCTTGCGGCGGATCAGCACGCCGAAGCCGATCGCCGAGCCGATCGCGACCAGCAGGACCGCGACGTCGAAGATCCACTTGTTCTCACTCAGCGCGTATTCGCTGATGGTGCGGGAGACCGGGCTGATGTCGCTGGTGGCGGGGAGGACCTGCAGCAGCAGGATCAGCAGGGCTCCACCGGCGACCGAGGCCACGGCGGCCAGCAGGGCCAAGGGGGACCTGGCGGTGAGCTGGGGCGTCGTCATAGTCAAAAGGTAACCATCGAACCTGAAGATTCTCTTAGGCCAACCTGTCGGAATCGACAGGAATGTCCTGTTACCCCGGCCACATCGCAGTGATCGTTCCGGCACCGTCGGTGAGATCGCTGGGCCGAAAGGGGTGTCCGCGACTTGTGGCGGGTCCCTCAGGTGGGGTCACGGGTCTAGGGTCTCGCTACCGGTGACCTCACCCGGTCACCGGACTGTCCAAGGAGGTCAGTCTGTGGGGTATTCACCAAACCGGCGAAGAGCGGGATGGACGGCGGCGACACTGGTGCTCGCCGGCACGTTCGTGGCACTTCCGTCGGCCACGACGGCGGGGGCCGCGGACAACGTGGTGCGCGCCAATCAGGCCGTGGCACGGTCCTGTTTCGCCGCAGTGCAGAAATCCGGCACGTCGGGTACCGACCGGCGTGAGTTCACGTCCACTGTAGACGGTCTGCTGCAGGCGCGGATCGCGCCGCGCGGCGGTGGCGAAGGCGACTGGGACCTCGCGGTCTTCGACAAGGCCAGCGGCGCGGTGGTCGCCGCGTCCGCCGCGTTGCGAAGCCACGAGCTCGCCGAAGGATTCGTCAAGAAGGGACAGCAGCTGATCGTGCAGACCTGCCGGTACGCCGGTCAGGCACGCGACGCGCTGCTGGGAGTCGACTTCCTCGCGCTCACCCCGCAGGGAACAGCGACCGGCGCCGCGCCCGCGACGCAGCGCGCCGAACTGGTCCGGGTGGAAACCCCGGCGAAGCAGGACAAGGACAAGCTGCTCCGGCTCGGCCTGGACGTCACCGAGAAGGCCGACGCCACCGGCGTCGAGGTCGTTCTCGCCAACGACGCCGACCGGAAGACGCTGGCAGACAACGGCTTCAAGTCGAAGGTCGTCGACGCCGACCTTTCGGCGCGGTCGATCCAGAACGCCAAGACCGACCGCGAGTACGCCGCGAAGACGCCGGGCTCCACGCTGCCTTCCGGGCGCACGAGCTACCGGCACCTTTACGACTACCAGTTCGAGGTCAAGGAACTGGCCCGCAAGAACCCGAGGATCGTCACGGCGTTCACGCTGCCGCAGCCGACCTGGGAAGGCCGCGACGTCGTCGGAATCGAGATCGCGAGCGACGTCAAGAACATCGCCGACGGCAAACCCGTCAACTTCACCATGGGTGTGCACCACGCCCGTGAATGGCCGGCCGGCGAGCACGCCATGGAATGGGCCACCGAACTGGTCAAGGGCTACACGAGCAACAACCCCGAGATCCGGGGACTGGTCGGCCGCACGCGCAACATCGTCGTGCCGATCGTCAACGCCGACGGCTTCGAGATCTCTCGCGAGGCCGAGCCCAAGGGTGACTTCTCGCGCTTCGACTACGAGATGAAGCGTAAGAACTGCAACGTCAACGACTCGCCCAAGGAGTTCGCGACCGGCGTCTGCAAGGCGAACCCCGGCGGCCGTGAACGTGGCACCGACCCGAACCGCAACTACGCGGGCTTCTGGGGCGGCGCCGGCGCGTCGACCCTGTGGCGCAGCGACACCTTCCGCGGCTCCGGCCCGTTCTCCGAGCCCGAGACGCAGAACATCCGCTCCATCGTGTCGAACCGTCAGGTGACCAACCTGATCACCCTGCACACCTTCTCGAACCTGGTGCTGCGCGTGCCGGGTGTCGCCGCCGTCCGGCCGCCGCTCGACGAGCCGGCGTACAAGGCGCTCGGCGACAAGATGGCCACGCGCAACGGGTACACCAGCCAGCCGTCGTGGGCGCTCTATGACACGACCGGTTCGACCGAGGACTGGTCGTACTGGGCCACCGGTGGCTGGGGCTTCACGTTCGAGATCGGCGCGACCGAGTTCCACCCGCCGTTCGCCAGCGGTGTCGTCGCCGAGTACACCGGCGTCGCTCCCGCGGCAGGTGCGGGCAAGGGCGGCAACCGGGCGGCCTTCATCGACATGCTGGCCAACACCGCCGACCCGGCGGCGCACTCGACGCTGATCGGTTCGGCGCCGAAGGGCTACCAGCTGAAGCTGCACAAGACCTTCCAGACGCCGACGTCGCCGGTAGTGCAGCCGGACGGCTCGACCAAGCCGCCGGTCTACGTCACCGACAACCTGAACTCGTCGCTGGCCTCGACCGGTGGCCGGTTCGCGTGGTCGGTCAACCCGTCGACCCGTCCCTACGTCGCGGGCCGCTACGGCCGCGAGCCGCAGGGACCGGCGCAGCCGAACATCGCGGTGACGAACCCGGCCGGCGTGCCGGCGATCAACACCAACTACCCGACCGACCCGGCGTCCGAGAGCTTCGCGTTCCACGTCGACGGGCTCCCCAAGGTGGACAACGGCAAGTTCAGCGTCGACGTCAAGTGGGCCAGTCAGGACACCGACTGGGACCTGTACATCTTCGACGCGGCCGGCAACATGGTCTCGTCGTCGGCGAACGGTTCGACCACGGAAGAACACGCGATCCTGTACGACCCGCCCGCCGGGGACTACACGGCCGTGATGGTCAACTACGCGCAGGCCAGCCCGTCCACTGTGGACGACTGGACCGGCGGAGTGTCCTTCCAGTCCCCGATCCCGCCGACCTACGGCCCCAAGGAGGCGTACCAGCTGACCTGTACGTCGCCGAAGGGCAAGCTCGTCGGGCTCGCGGACGTCTACGTTGACCGCGGCCAGACGGTCGACGTCGGTGAGGTCTGCACCCGTTCCGCGCGCGCCAACAAGGAACGCCGGTAACAGTCAGTCATTTGCGCGTGAAGGCCCCCTTCCCTCGACTGAGCCGAGGGAAGGGGGCCTTCACGCGCAGCCGGGTCAGGCGGTGCCGACGACGCGGTCCCGCACGATCCGCATGGTCGCCGAGTCCACTGTGGACGGCTCGGCGGCGAGCCAGCCGCCGATCTCGTGCAGGAACTGCTCCGGCGTCATCGGTGGCGCGGGGGAGCGGTCATCGTCGTCCGTGGTGATCTCGCCGGTGCGGCTCGGGTACACGATCATCGCCCCGCACAGCGTGACGCCGGGCAGGATCCGCCGGTATTCGGCGAGGCTTTCGGTCAGCCGGCTCCCGCCGCCGCGGAAGGCGCGGCCGTTGCGCAGCAGGCGATCGCCGTCACCGGTTTCGTAGTGCCCGGGCAGCCACAGCTTCGATTCGACGAGCACGAGCCGTTTCCCGCACAGGACAGCGTGGTCGACGTCGGCGAAGACCGAGTCCGGCCACGAGAGGCCGTGGAAGATCCGCGCGCCCGGGAGCCGGGTGAGGTAGCGCTCGAGCAGGTCGGCGGTGAGGCGCTCGGCGAGTTCGTCGGGCTCGGTGCCGGGGGCGCCGAACACCCGCTTCCCGCCGAACTCGGCGGCGAACCGGTTCCTGGCGCGGGAAGCGGCGAGGTAGCCGCGGGCGAGCCGCTGCACGAGCAGGGCGGTCCCGGCGGTCAGGATCAGCCAGACGATCAGCGTGGGGGCCGAGAACCCGACGCCGGTCAGCACCGGCAGCAGGACCAGCACCATCCCGCAGACCGCCGCCACCACCGGGGTGTGCCCGGGGCCGCGTCGCCGTCCGTGGCGCACGCGCGCGTCCTGCGCGGCGAATTCCCACCACTCCAGGTCGTCCGGATCGATCACGACCTGTTCGGGGACATACCCCGGTTCGTCGCCGAACGGCCGTCGCGGTCGCGGCCGGATCGGCACCCGCACGGAGCGCCCGTCCGCGTCGTACCCGGCGCGCAGCATCGGATCGCTGAGCGTGTCGTAGGCCTCGCGGACGAGCTGGAACGTCAGCGCGGATCCGCCGGCGTCCGGGTGATGCGACTTCGCGAGCCGCCGGTAGGCGGTTTTGATCTCCGTGGCCGAGGCGGCCTTGCCCACGCCGAGCACGTCGTAGTAATCGACATCGGGCACGGGCGGTTCACCTCCAAAGGGCCGGGCCGCAACACTATTCGGCCGCCGTGCCGGGGCCGCAACCACCTCCGCGGCGCGTCGGGGTGACCCGCGGTCATACTGTTTCGCTTGTGGCGGAACGAGGTCCACCTCCCGTGCGTCCTGGATATCGTGGAGATCGACAGGACACGAGGAAGGACCACGGTGGGAGAACCGGTTACCGGCACGGCGGCGGGGGTGCCGTTCACCGCCTTGCCGCCATCGGCCGAGGTCAGCGGCCCCGCGCCGGTGGTCGTCGCCTGGCACATGATCGATTCGCCCCGCACCGACGCCGCGTTCGCGGCCGCGTTGCCGCTGGCGGGAGTGCCCGCGTGGCGCGTGTACCTCGGAATGCCGTTGTGCGGCGCGAGAATGATCGACGGCAGCATGGACGCCCTCGTCGAACGCGCCCGGCGCGACGCGATGCTCGCCTACGTCGATCCGATCGTCCGCCAGGCCGCGCTGGAGTTCCCCGCCGCACTGGCTGAACTGCGGGAACGCTGCGGTTTCGACACCTCCCGGATGGCCGTCGCCGGCGGTTCGCTGGGCGGTTCCGTGGCGCTGACGATCCTGGCCACGCGGGAGATCCCGGTCCGCGCCGCGGCGCTGGTCAACCCGGCGGTCCGCGCCCGTTCGGTGGTCGGACTGGTGGAAGGCCTTGTGGGGGAGCCGTATCAGTGGAACGACGAGTCGGACCAGGCGGCGGATCAGCTCGACTTCGTCGCACGATCGGGTGAAATTTCGGCCAGGGAAAAGCAGGTTCCGCTGCTGGTCGTGAGCGGCGAGGAGGATTTCCCGTCGCTGCGCACGGACGCGGACGATCTCGTCGGCGCGTTGCGCGGGCAGTACACCGTCCCGGACGACGTCCGGCTGACCCGGGTGCCCGGCCTCGCGCATCCGCTGGCCGACGACCCGGGAATCGAGCCCGCGCCGCAACTGCCGATCGCCAAGGCTGTCGACGACGAGGTCACCGAATGGCTGGTGCGCCACCTCGGCTGACGAGGCTCAGCAGGCGGCGGGCGGCGCGGACCGGGCGGGACCGAATTCCAGCCGCAGCTTGTCGGTTTTCGGGACCACGAAGGCGACACCGCTGCCCGCCCGCCAGTTCGACGGCACGAACACGTACTGGCCGCCGGACTGCAACAGCAGTTTCAGCCCGGTGTACCGGTATTTGTAGGCGGCCGCGGGGTCGGCGCACTTCACCTGAAGGACACCGTTCGTGGTGAGGTTGAGGCTTTCGGCGCTGTAGATCGTCGCGGCGGGGCGGGCGGGGATCTGCGCCGCGACCTCGAACCCGCGCCGGACCCCGACGGCGCTCGAATAGTCGCTGACGGCCCAGAACAGCCCGATGGTGACCAGGACATAACCCAGGAAGAGCTCCAGCAGGCTCGACCTCGGCACGGACGCCCACTGGCGCCAGGCGAAGAGCACCATCAGCACGCCGAGCGCGAAGCCGAGCCCCGGCAGTCCGGGGCGGTCGCGGAACGGCTCCGGGTTCAGCGCGACGAGCACCGTCGCGACGATCAGGACGACGCCGAGCCCGGCGGCGATCGGCGTGCAGACGCGGAGCAGCCGCGCCCAGGCGTGTCCGGTGAGGCGGAGCCGGAGAAAGCCGACCAGGATCAGAAAGCCCAGTACCGCGCCCGCCGCGCCGGCCAGCGGCAGGAGGACGCCGTCGATGCCCCGCGCGAAGATCTCGTCCGGTGTCTGTCCCAGCAGCGTGTAGTGCACGCGGAAATAGGCGAAGAACGTCTGGGTGTCGATGAGCCCGAAGAAGTAGAGCAGCGCGGTGAGCAGGGTCGTGTTGGCCAGCACCGTGCCGATCAGCTTGAGCGCCCGCGGCGGGCCGGGATCGGGCTCTGCCGCTTTCGGCTCGGGTCTGCGGAGGCCGCGCCGCGAGGTCATCCGGACGTGGTCTCGCCGGGTTGCTCATTGCCGGGGGACGGGCTCTCCGACGTCGTCGACTCCTCGGTGACCTCGGACTTGCACGCGACGGCCCGGATCGTGACCGTCCCGCCGGGCTTGACCGGTGAATGCGTGATGGTGCTGATGCACTCGCCCAAGCCGTTGATCACGACCTTCACGCCGCACAGACTCCCGTCGGGGCAGCCGCGCCGGATGTCGTCCTCGATATCCGATTTGGCGATCGGGGGAGAGGCGCCGAGACGGGTGTGGTCGTAGGTGATCGGGCTGCCGGGCACTCCCGGCCGCTCGGGGTTCTCGGTGCGACCGCCTCCTTCGCCGGACGGCTGCGACGAGGCGGACGCCGTCGGGGCGGTCTCGGTGGCCACGCCGGTGCCGGTCTGGTCGGCCGGTGCGGTGTCCCGGGGAGCGGACGTCCCGCCGCATCCCGCCGCGAGTCCTAGGGCGGCGATCATCGCCACCGCGCTGAGCAGCCGTTTCATCGACCTCACCGTCCCTGGAAGACGTCTCTCCTGATTAAGGACGCGGAATGAGGGCTCCCTGATACGTCCTGCTTTGGTCCATTCAGGGGTATTTCGCGCGATCCGCCTTTTCGGGCAGTTCGAGGGGGACCGGAGGGCGACAACTTTGCGGACCAGGCTTCCGACCGGCTCCAAAATATGTTAAGAAACTTTACTAACTAATAGGGAGGCGCGTTTTGAGTTCATCCCCGCAGCCGGGGCTCGAGCGGAAGATCGGGCCTCTGCAGGCGACGGCCATCAACATGACCCAGATGTGCGGGATCGGCCCGTTCGTCACCATCCCCGCGATGGTGGCGACCCTGGGCGGCCCGCAGGCCATGTTCGGCTGGCTCATCGGCGCGCTCATCGCCCTCGCCGACGGCCTGATCTGGGCCGAACTCGGCGCCGCCCTCCCCGGTGCCGGCGGGACCTACGTCTACCTGCGCGAAGCGTTCGGGTTCCGGACCGGCAGGCTCATGCCGTTCCTGTTCGCCTGGAGCGCGGTGCTGTTCATCCCGCTGATCATGTCCACCGGCATCATCGGCCTCGTCCAGTACCTCGGGTACCTGATCCCGGGGGTGTCGGACGAGGGCGGGACCACCGGGCTCGGCAAGGTCATCGGGCTCGGTGTCATCGCGCTCGTCGTGCTGGCGCTGTTCCGCAAGATCGGCGAGATCGGCAAGCTGACCACCGTCCTGTTCGCGATCATGCTGTTCGCCGCGCTCTCGGTGATCGTCGCGGCGTTCACCCACTTCGACGCCGCGCAAGCGTTCGCCTTCACGCCCGGGGCGTTCTCGTTCGACGGCGGCGCGTTCTGGGCCGGGCTCGGCGCGGGCCTGATCATCGCGATCTACGACTACCTCGGCTACAACACCAGCGCGTACCTCGGCGGCGAGGTACGCGACCCGGGCCGGACTCTGCCGAGGTCGATCCTCTTCTCGATCCTCGGCATCATGAGCCTGTACTTCCTGCTGCAGCTCGGGGTCCTCGGCTCGATCCCGCTGGAGGAGCTGAAGAACGCGACGTCCGTCGCCTCGACCGTGCTGGAACAGGCCTGGGGCACCGGTGCGGCCAAGGTCATCACCGTGTTCATCGTGATCGCCGCGATCGGTTCGGTGTTCGCCGGGCTGCTCGGCGGCTCGCGGGTGCCCTTCGAGGCCGCGCGCGACAAGGTGTTCCTGCCGGTGTTCGCCAAACTGCACCCGAAGCTGAACCTGCCGACCGCCGGTGTGCTGACGATGGGCGCCATCGCCGCGGTCGGCTCGCTGTTCACCCTGACCGCGGTGATCAACGCGGCGGTGACGGTGCTCGTGCTCATCCAGTCGCTCGCGCAGGTCGCCGCGATCGTGGTGCTCCGGCGTCGCAGGCCGGAGCTGGAGCGGCCCTACCGCCAGTGGCTGTACCCGATCCCGACGATCATCGCGCTGCTCGGCTGGGTCTACATCTACTTCTCCGCCACGTGGCTTTCGATCGGGCTCTCGGTGGGGTGGATCGCGATCGGCGTGGTGGCGTTCCTCGCCTACGCGAAGGCGGAGCGGGTGTGGCCGTTCGGGCCCACCGGCATTCAGGAATCGTTCGCAGGGGCGGCAGAGGGGACTGGGAAGTGACGGGGGAAGACCTGATCCTGGGGATCGACTTCGGGGGCACGAAGGTGGCGATCGGGCTGGCCGACAGAGCCGGGAGCCTGCTGGCCACCCGGCGGCTCGACACCGACGCGGAGGCGGGCGCCGAGCAGGTGGTGAGCCGCGCGCTCGCGGCGGCACGGAAACTGCTCGCCGACGAAGGCGCCGCGGACGACCTCGTCGCGATCGGCGTCGTCAGTCCCGGCATCGTGCTGGAGGACCGCATCCTGCTGGCCCCGAACGTGCCGGGCTGGGAGGAACTGCGGCTGAGGCGACTCGTCGCCGCCGAGTTCGGCTCGATCCCGATCGAAGTGGGCACCGACGCCAAGGCGGCGGCGCTCGCGGAATGGCGATGGGGGGCACTGGCGGACACCGATCCGGCGGTGTTCCTCTCGCTGGGGACCGGTATCGCCGCGGCGGTCCTGGTCGGCGGCCGGCTGCTGGCCGGCGCGAATGGCGCTGCGGGAGAGATCGGGTACAACCTCCTCTCACCGCAGGACACCGACGGTTTCGCCGGCGGAGCGGCGCCGCTGGAGGAAGCCGTCGGTGGGCGTGGGCTGGGTGGCCGGGCGAGTGTGCTGCTCGGCCGCCCGGTAACCGCGGGCGAACTGTTCGGCCTCGCCAAGGAGAACGCGCAGGCGAAGGAACTGGTCACGGCCGCGCTCGACGAACTGTCCATGCACGTCGCGAACCTCGCCATCACGCTCGACCCGCAGCGCATCGCCGTCGGCGGCGGCTTGGTGCGCTCGGCCGACGTCCTGCTGCCCGCGCTGCGTGAGCGGCTGGCGCAGGCCGTCCCGTTCCCGCCGGAACTGGTATCGGCGAAATTCGACCAGGACGCGTCCCTGCTGGGTGCGATCGCGCTGGCGCTGGGAGCCTAGCGACAGTTTGAGAGACACGCCATCGGCACGGTCCTGGCTTTCGGGACATGGCACGCGGTCGTCTGGGCCGAGGCTGTGTGGAAATAGGGACACTCAACGTCCCTATTTCCACACAGGTCCTTACTCGGATCCGATACGGGAACGGGGGCCGCGTCTCCGGCGGGCTTGACCGCGCGCGAGGGGCAGCAGGGCTTGTGACTGTGTGGATTTTGGGACATCTGACGTCCCAAAATCCACACAGTCCCGCGATCCTCCGTTGATCAAGGCACACCCAGCCGCGACCTGGGGCGTTCACCAGGACACTCGCTCCGCTCTCCGGCCGCACCTCCGCCAGAACCCGAATCGCCACTCACGACCCCACCGGCGAGATCACCGACCGAAGCCGCCGGGCCTTCGCTAGATCCGATCTAGCGAAGGCCCGGCGGCTTTCTCGCGCCTAGGGGGTGAGGCGAGAGGAGGTCCCGGTGAACGAAAGCCCACTACAGGTGGCGGTGATCATCGGCAGCACCCGGGAGGGGCGGGTGGGGGATGCCGTCGGTAAATGGTTCACCGGCCGCGCCGAGATCAGGAACGACCTCGTCGTCGACGTCCTCGACCTCGCCGACTTCGACCTGCCCGCCGGGTTGCCGGAGCAGGCGACTCGCGAGATGACGCGGTTCACCGAGCGGGTCGACGCGGCGGAAGGGTTCGTCGTCGTCACCCCGGAGTACAACCGCAGCTTCCCGGCGTCGCTCAAGCAGGCGATCGATTGCGCCTACGACGAGTGGCGCGCGAAGCCGGTCGGGTTCGTCTCCTATGGCTACCGCTCGCAGGGTCTCTACGCCGTGGAGCAGCTGCGATCGGTCTTCACCGAACTGCACACCGTGACGATGCGGGACACGGTCGCCTTCAACCTTCTCGACGGGACCTTCGCCCGCGACGGCACCCCGTTCGACACCGAGGGGCAGGGCCAGGCCGTGACCACCCTGCTCGACCAGCTCACCTGGTGGGGCTTCGCCCTGCGCGAAGCGCGCACCTCTCGCCCGTACGTCTGCTGAAGCTTCTGAAAGGAACAAGGAAATGACTGAACTGGCCATCGAGGCCTCGGGGCTGGTCAAGGTGTTCGGGGACAACCGGGCGGTCGACGGGATCGACCTCAAGGTCCCCGCCGGCACCGTGTACGGCGTCCTCGGGCCCAACGGCGCCGGCAAGACCACCGCCGTGAAAATGCTCGCGACCCTGCTTCGCCCCAACAGCGGCGAGGCTCGCATCTTCGGCAAGGACGTCGTCCGCGACGCCGACGCGGTCCGCTCCATGGTGAGCCTGACCGGGCAGTACGCCTCGGTCGACGAGGATCTCACCGGGACCGAGAACCTGATCCTGATCGCCAGGCTGACCGGCCACCGCAAACCCGCCGCGCGGGACCGGGCGGCGGAACTGCTGGCGGCGTTCGGCCTGACCGAGGCCGCGGGACGGCAGGTGAAGAACTACTCCGGCGGGATGCGGCGGCGGATCGACATCGCCGCGAGCATCCTCAACACCCCGGACGTGCTCTTCCTCGACGAGCCGACCACCGGTCTCGATCCCCGCAGCCGCAACCAGGTCTGGGACATCGTCCGCGCGATCGTGCAGCACGGCACCACCGTCCTGCTGACCACGCAGTACCTCGACGAGGCCGATCAGCTGGCGTCCCGGATCGCGGTCATCGACCGCGGCAAGGTCATCGCCGAGGGCACCAAGGGGCAGCTGAAGGCGTCCGTCGGTGCCGGGGCGGTCCACGTCCGGCTGCGCGACGCGGACCGGCGTTCCGATGCCGAAACCCTGCTCACTCGGGTCCTCGAGGCGCAGGTGCAGCTCGAGTCCGATCCACTCGCGCTGACCGCGCGGCTCGCCGGCGACAGCACCGAGCAGGGCGCGGCGGAGCACGCCTCGCGTGCGCTGGCCGAACTCGCCCGCGCGGGAATCGTCGTCGACACCTTCTCCCTCGGCCAGCCGAGCCTCGACGAGGTCTTCCTGGCCCTGACCGACCACACCGCCACGCCTGAGGAGAGTGCAGCTTGAGCACCACGGCAGTCAAAGAAAACGAAACCGTTCTCGCGGCACCGAAGGCGGAGGATCTCGCCGCCGTCCTGATCGCGAAGAACCGCCCGCCGCGCCCCAGCGCGCTGTCGGCCTCGGTCACCTTCGGGTGGCGCGCGATGCTGAAGATCAAGCACGTGCCCGAGCAGCTGTTCGACGTCACGGCGTTCCCGATCATGATGACGCTGATGTTCACGTACCTGTTCGGCGGCGCGCTGTCCGGCTCGCCGACGGAGTACCTGCAGTTCGTGCTGCCGGGCATCATGGCGAGCAGCATCCTGATGATCACCATGTACACCGGCATCTCGGTCAACACCGACATCGAAAAGGGCGTGTTCGACCGGTTCCGCACGCTGCCGATCTGGCGGCCGTCGGCGATGGTCGGGTATCTGCTCGGCGACATGCTGCGCTACCTCATCGCGTCGCTGGTGATCCTCGGCGTCGGGCTGATCATGGGCTTCCGTCCCGGCGGCGGGTTCGGCGGCGTGGCCGCCGCGATCCTCCTGCTGCTGGCGTTCTCGTTCGCGTTCTCGTGGATCTGGACGATGTTCGGCCTGCTGCTGCGCAGTGAGAAGTCGGTGATGGGCGTCAGCATGATGGTGCTGTTCCCGCTGACCTTCCTCAGCAACATCTACGTCAACCCGGAGACGATGCCGGGCTGGCTGCAGGCCTTCGTCAACGTCAACCCGGTGACCCACGTGGTCGCGGCGGTCCGCTCGATGATGGACGGCAGCTGGGACGGCGGCGAGATCACCTGGGTGCTGATCGCGGGCGGGGTCATCCTCGCGGTGTTCGGCACGCTGACGATGCGGCTCTACAACAGGAAATGACCGGGGGTGACAAGGTCCCCTGGCGGCTCAAAGCCGCCAGGGGACCTTGTCTTCCGGTGCGTAGCGGCACGACGAACCGGTGGTGACCGAGGCGCGCAGGTGCGCGGCCAGCCCCGGGTGCAGTTCGTCGAGTTTGCGCAAGGTGTCGCGGATCCGGGCGGTCACCGTCTTGCGGGCGCGTTCGGCCTCGTCGCCCAAGCGCCGGGTGCGGCCGCCGAGCCCGGCCGCCGACCGCAGTTCCGCGAGCAGCGCGTCCCGTTCGCGGTCCAGCGTCGCGGCGCGCGCGTCCTGGCCCAGCCCGGTCGCGGTGTCGATCAGTTCGTCGAGTTCGTCCAGACGGCGGCGGTAGCGGGCTTTCGCTTCGTCGTCGAGGACGTCGTCGCCGCCGAGACTCTTGGCGGCGACCACGACCTCACCACCCTCGGGATCGAGCAGCCGCACGGCCGGCACCTCCGAACCGGGTCTGCCCAGCAGGAAATGCAGGTCCCGCAAGCCTTTCGAATCCGGCAGATGCGCGGTGACACCGTCGAAGCGCAGTGTCCACACCGCTTCGTCGCGGCGGAATTCGGCGGCCGGTGCCGCCGGGGCCTGCGCGCGGTTCCGGATCTCGGCGACCCGGGCCACGATATGGCGCATACCGAGTTCGGTGGCTTCTCTGTCCACTTCGGACAGAAGTGCCGCGGCTGCGCCGGCGTCTCCTTCGAGGTTGCGTCCGAGAAGTGCCTTCACCAGCTGGGACCTGGCTTCGACCGCCCAGGGGACGGCGCGCAGCCGGTCCGCCGAACGCGCCGCCGCGGTGAGCCGCTCGACGGCGTCATTCCAGCGTTCCTGCGCCAGATCCAGCCTGCCCAGCCAGAGGTCGACCGGTCCGCTGATGTCGCAGCCGAACAACGCGATCACCCATTGCCCGCTGTAGGGCAGGAACGCCGCACGGGCCGCTTCGCAACGCTCCGGATCCCGGGACACGGCGGCCGCCTGGGCCTGGCAACGGATCCACAGCAGTTCCAGCTCACGGGGATACGGCTCGGCCTCCGCCGCGAGGTCGGTGAGCCGCACGGCTTCCTCGGCGTCCTCCCTCTCCGAGGCCGTGATCGCCGCCATGATCCGGCCGTAGGAATAGCCGGCCTTCGCGACTTCGCGGTGCAGCGTGGCGAGGTCGTCGTAGCGGCCCTCCAGGCACCAGCGCATCCACCGCTGCTGCTGGTTCAGATCGCCGAAATGGGGGTGAGTGTGGCCCTCGTGACCTTGGTTCGCCTGTTGGAGAAAGGCTTCGGCTTCGGCGAACCGGCCCTGGAGCGTGGCGATGATGCTCTGGTCGATCATCGACGCCAGATGGGAACTCGGCACCCGGCCGTCGCCCGCCATGGCGATGAAGTCCCGGTACTGGTCGAGATAGCGGGGGTCGCCCTGTTCCAGCAGCGCGACCCATTTGAACGACGACGCGTAGTGCACCAGCTCCGGATTGTCCGTGCGGCGGCCGATCACGATCAGCTCGTCGGTGAGTTTCTCCCGTTCCGCGGCGCTGCCCGGACCCCAGATCGCGTCGTGCCGCGCCCACAAGCCGAACAGCAGCGCGGAATCGTCCTGGTCGTCACGGGCGGCCACGGTGATCGTCGCGGTCAGTTCCTGCGTCATCCGGTCGACGGAGAGATCGTCCCCGGGCTTACTGCCACAGAGCCGCCGGTGCGACTCGGTGAGCAGTTCGGTGGTCTCTTCGACGCGCGCGCCCAGGTGATCCGACCGGATCAGGGTGAGCGTGAGCCGGGCGAGCAGATCGTCCTCGTCGAGTTCGCGGACGAGCACCGAGGCCTCGTCGAGGACTTGCCGTCCCTCTTCGCTCTCCTGGTGGCGGGTCAGATGCGCGCCCAGTTCGAGCGCGATGACCGCTCGCTGTCGTGGGTCCGCAGCGATCTCCATCGCCCGCCGGTAGTGCGCCGCGGTCTCCTCGGCCGCCATCCGCCCGGTGGCGTCGATCGCCGCGGCCAGCAGCAGGTCGACGGCCTGCTGGGGCTCGAGTTCCGGGCCGGCGAGCAGGCCGTGGCGGGCCAGGTCGGCGGGGAAGAGCCGGTCCGGCGACTTCGGCGACGCGCGGACCGCCGCGACGACCGCGGCATGACGTCGTCGCCGGTCGGCTTCGGGCAGGTCCGCGTACAGCGTCTCGCGGACGAGGTCGTGGGCGAACGCGAAGCGGCCTTGCCCGTGCACCATGACCAGCCGGGCCGCGACGGCCTGGTCCAGCAGCCTGTCCACGTGCGGGACGGGTGCCGACGCCACCCCGGCGAGCAGCCTGCGGTGGAACTCCCGGCCGAGTACGGCGGCGGTGGTCAGCAGGTCCAGAACCGGTTGGGGGAGCAGGGAAAGCCGCCGCTGCAGCGCGTCGGCGACACCGGGCGCGATCGTCTCGGCGGAACCGCCGCTGTGCCACAGCCGCGCCGTCTGCTCGACGAAGAACGGATTGCCGCCGGTGCGGCGGTGGACCTCGGTGACCAGGTCCTCGTCCGGTTCCGCCCCCGCCGTCCTGGCCATGAGCGCACCGACCTCGTCCGGTTCGAGACCGGTGAGGGTGACCGACGTGGCCTTCGCCAGCAGCGGCAGCATGAGCGACCGGAGCGGGTGGCCGTCCGCCTCGACCTCGACGTCACGGTACGTGCCGATCAGCAGCAGCCGTTCGAACCAGGTGTGCTGCGCGGCGAATTCGAGCAGCCGCAGCGACGCGGTGTCCGCCCAGTGCAGGTCGTCGAACACCACCACGACCGGCCGGTCCTGCGACGCGGCCACCAGCGCGCTCGTCACCGCGTCGTAGAGGCGGAACCCGTCCGCCGCGGCGTCACCCCTGGCCTCGCCGAGCAGGACGTCCAGTTCGGTGCCCGCCATCGCGGCCCACCGGCCCGGTTCGATCGAGCGCCGCAGCCCGCGCACCACCTGCGTCCACGGCCAGTACCCCGGCGCACTCGCGGAATCCCAGCAGGACCCGTTGAGCACCAGGGCACCGAGGCGCTTGGCCTCTTCGGCGGCGCCGGTGACGAGCGTGGTCTTGCCGATCCCGGCCTCGCCGGTGACCAGCACCAGCCCGCCGTGGCTTTCGGCGGCGCGGCCGATTTCGGCGCGGAGGACACCCGCGGGATGGTCGCGTCCGATAAGCGCGGCTGACATGTCCGAATCCTCCCAGTGGGGTCCGACAATCTCACGACTCCCACCGGTTGTCAGGCACCACCCCGGCTCGGTGCGGCGCCGGAGAGCGCGGCCTGGTGATCGACGTCTCCCACTCGCTGGGAACCGCGCGGGGCCCGGAAGCGACCTCCTCCTTGTGACGAATCGAGTGGGACAGCGGGTGAACCGCCGCCGAAATTCGTGCCCGGCCGGGCGAACGAGGCCTGTTGTACCAGGTCAGGTGCTACGTGGCTGGAGTAGTGTGCGAAGCATGGGGAGCATTCGCTCACGGGTGGTGGCGTGGATCGGCCGCCGCTACCTCGCACGGCAGCAGAAGAACGGTTTCGACCTGTCCAAGATGTCGATCATCCCGGACAACGTGCTGAGGCCGCTCAAGCGCGACGGTCTCGACCCGGTCCCCGAGCTGGGCCGGATCCGCGCCGAGGAGCCGATCAGTCACCTGGACCTGCCGTTCGGGATGAACGGCTGGCTGGTCACCGGCTACGACGAGGCCAAGGCCGTGCTCGGCAAGGTGACCGAGTTCAGCAGCGACTTCACGAACCTGGTCGGGAACGCGGGCGTGACCGAGGACCAGAACCCCGGCGGGCTCGGGTTCGCCGATCCGCCGGTGCACACCCGGTTGCGGCGCCTGCTCACACCGGAGTTCACCATGCGGCGCCTCGCCCGGCTGACGCCGCGGATCGACGAGATCGTCGCCGACCAGCTCGACGCCATGGAGAAGGCGGACGGCCCGGTCGACCTGTGGGAGGCCTTCGCACTGCCGATCCCGTCACTGACGATCTGCGAGCTGCTCGGTGTCCCGTACGAGGACCGCGACGACTTCCAGCGGCTGAGCACCGCGCGGTTCGATCTCTTCGGCGGCGCGGGCGCGTCACTCGGTGCGATGACGGAGTCACTGTCCTATCTGGACGACATCGTCAAGAAGCAGCGAGAGAACCCCGGCGACGGCCTGCTCGGCATGCTCATCAAGGAACACGGCGACGAAATCGACGACCGGGAACTCGCGGGCCTCGCCGACGGGGTGCTCACCGGCGGGCTGGAGACCACGGCGAGCATGCTCGCGCTGGGCGCGCTGGTCCTGCTGAAGGACCGCGCGCTGTTCGAGACCGTCCGCGGCGACGACGAGGCCGTCCACAAGTTCGTCGAGGAACTGCTCCGCTACCTGACCGTTGTGCAGATGGCCTTCCCCCGGTTCGCCAAGGAGGACATGGAGGTCGCCGGCGTGCGCATCGCCAAGGGCGACATCGTGCTGGTCTCGCTCAATGTCGCGAATCGCGATGGCGTCCTCGGTGACGACATGGAGAAGTTCGACGCGACCCGCGAACCGACTTCGCATCTCGCCTTCGGCTGGGGCATCCACCGCTGCATCGGCGCCGAGCTCGCCCGGATGGAACTGCGCACCGCCTATCCCGCGCTGGTGCGCCGGTTCCCGGAGATGCGGCTGGCGATCGAGCCGGACGAGGTGGACTTCCGGAAGGTCTCGATCGTCTACGGCGTCGACGCGCTGCCTGTCCTGTTGGACTGAGCCTCTAGTTGGACTGAGCCTTAGGCGACTCCTCGCGGGCGGAACTGGATGCTGATCCGGGGCCCGACCGGTTTGGCGGTCTTCGGGACGGCGTGTTCCCACGTCCGCTGGCAGCTGCCGCCCATGACGATCAGGTCGCCGTGGCCGAGCGCGTGCCGGAGGGTCTCGCCTCCGCCGCCTCGCGGGCGCAGGGCCAGCTGGCGGGCCGCGCCGACCGAGACGATCGCGACCATGGTGTCCTCGGTGCGCGAGCGGCCGGTGTCGTCGCCGTGCCAGGCGACGCTGTCCCGGCCGTCCCGGTAATAGCACAGGCCCGAGGTCACGAACGGCTCGCCGAGTTCGTCCGCGTAGTGCGCGGAAAGCGTGTCCCGCGCTTCGGTGACGATCGGATGGGGGAGCGGCATACCCTCGCGGTAGTAGCTCAGCAGCCGGGGGACGGCGACGACACGGTCGTACATCTGCCGTCGTTCGGCCTGCCACGGCACGTCTTCGGCGAGTCGGGTGAACAGTTCGTCCGCGCCGGTGAGCCAGCCCGGGAGCACGTCGATCCAGGCGCCGTGGGACAGCTCAGTGCGCCGGAGGGCACCGAGCGAGCCGAGCCCGAGGGTGGCGCACTCGTCGAACAACGAGGCTTGAAGCGCGGGGGTCATGGCGACCGAACGTACCCCGATGACGACGGTTTGTCGAACGCGTGTTCGATTCGGATAAAATGGCCTGCGCCGCAGCGGCGACACCGTACGCGGTCGAGCAGGAGTTCGAAGACCTCACCGCCGCGTTCGACGTGCGGGTACGCCGACGCTCGTGGTGAACAGCAACGGCAGCACGGACTGGCTGAAGACGGCCGCCGTGGTCACCACGAAGGCCGTTCCGGGAGCGCGGCACGTCGAACTCGACGGCGAGTTCCACAACGTCCCGGCCGAGCGGCTGGTGCCCGAACTCAGCGCGTTCTACCGGGATCCTCGCTGATCGCCCGGAGATAGGCGGCGCCGCGCGGGGAGATCCGGTAGCCGACCTCGAGACTCAGTGTCAGGCCGAGGTTCTTGAGCTTGCGGATGTCGACCTTCAACGGATCCTTCTCGCGGCCGAGGATCTCGGCCAGTTCCTGCGCGCGACGGCCGGCGTTGTCGGCGATGAGCCGTAGCGTTTCGTGGGTCCACGGACCGCGTTTGTCCATTTTGGACAGCCGCTTCCCGATGCCGGCCACGTCGCTTTCGGACAGTTCGGCGTCCGCGCTGAGCGCGTGGCGTGGATCGGGCCCGAGGTGGCGCAGGCGGATGCGGTACACCGGGGCGTCCGGGGCGTCCGGGGCGCCACGCAGCGTCCCGCGGACCGCGTTCGCGGAGTCCGCCCCGGAACGGACGGCCTCGGCGTCGGTGATGGCGGCGGGGTCGACGATCTCGACCGAGTCGACGGCGATCACCCCGGCCGACAGGTTCAGGGTGTCGCCCGGGCGGACGTTCTGTTTCGCCCAGCGCCGGAACACCAGGTCGATCGTCCCGGCTTCCAGGCCTTCGAGGACCGTCATGGAGAGGATCACCGGATTTACCCAATCAGCGGGACATCGGCGCGTCAACTTCTTGTCGGATGACGGTTCGTGCTCGTACAGTCGCAGCCTGGTCCTGGTCTGGACCACCGCCGCCCTGAGTGTGCAGGAGGCAGGATGCGGAGACGACTTCGGACCGCTGGGGTGGTCGCGGCGGCCGTGCTCGGGCTGGTCGCGTCGGCGATGCCGGCGGGCGCGCAGGTCGGGACGGGGCCCTGGACGGCGGAGAATCCCTCGTTCAACGTCCAGGAACGCGGGTGTGGCAACGTCGACGGGCTCACCTTCGAACTGACCTGTTCCACCGGGAGCGGTGACCAGCGGGCGGAGCGCCGCTACGTGACCTACACCGGCGGCACCCGGCAGTTCGAGGGCTCGTTCCGGATCACCAGCATGGCGGGCACCCGGATCAGCCTGAAGCAGACCTTCCGCGACGCGCCGACCGCCGGCCCGTACTTCATGCTCGCGGTCGAACGCGGCGGGCGGCTCTACGCCGTCCACGGCGGGGCGACCCTCGGCAGCGGGGCCACCGTCGGGACCTCGGTGCGGGTCAACACCGTGCACCAGGTGGGAAGTACGCACAAGACCTATATCAACGGTTCGCTGAAGCAGACCGTGAGCAGCAGCGGTGGCAGCTACTACGACAAGTTCGGGGCCTACCGGACGGCCAGCGGGGCCGGGCCGGTCAAGGTGACCTGGAGCGGGGTCAAGTTCTGGCGCAAGTGAACCGGTGTGGCTTCACGGACCTCGGCGCCACGCGTCGAGGTCCGTCCACGCCCGCAGGCTGAGCCCGCTTTCGAAGCGGCGGCGTTCCCGGGTGATCGGGTCGGTGAACTCCAGGACCTTCGCCAGCAGCTGCAAGGGTTCGGTGAAGTCGTCGAGCGGGGTCTCGGTCAGGTCGGGGTAGAAGTCGTCGCCGAGGATCGGCAGCCCGAGGCCGCTCATGTGCAGCCGGAGCTGGTGGGTGCGGCCGGTCGCCGGGAGCAGCCGGTAGCGGCCGAGACCGTCGCGGTGCTCGATCAGTTCGACGCGGGTTTCCGCGTTGGGCGGCCCGTCGACCTCCTGCGCGGCGATCACCCCGCGTTCCTTGACGATGCGGCTGCTGATCTCGCGCGGCATCGCGATCGCCGGATCGTAGGGCGCGATCGCCTCGTATTCCTTGTGCACCAACCGATCCCGGAACATCGTCTGATACGCGCCGCGCCGTTCGGGGGTGATCACGAACAGCACGAGACCCGCGGTGACCCGGTCGAGCCGGTGCGCGGGGATGAGCTGCGGGAGGTCTAGTTCGCGCCTAAGCCGGACCAGCGCGGTCTCGAGAATGTGCCGCCCGCGCGGGATCGTCGCGAGGAAATGCGGTTTGTCGGCGATCAGGAAATGCTCGTCCCGGTGGACGACGGACATCTCGAACGGGACTTCGACCTCGTCGGGCAGGTCACGGTGGAACCAGATGAACGAGTCGGGCACGAACGGCGCGTCGACGCCCAGCGGCCCGTCGAGCCCGACGATGCGTTCCTCGCGGAGCATCTCTTCGATCCTCACGGGATCGACGCGGGGGAGCCGCTCGGCGAGGTGCTCCCGCAACGTCGTCCACGGGCCCTCGGCGGGCATCTTCAGCCTCGCGGGATCGAGCCCGTGCCGGGGCGGGAGCGGCGGGCGGAGCTTGCGTCTCATCGCCCCGCAGCCTAGCCGGGGCCGGTTCAGGAGCCGGTCTGGTCGCGGTACCGGGCCAGATAGCGCTCGGTGACGTCGGCCTCGGCGATCGCGGTGGCCTCGGCGCGGGTCCGGCGGCCGATACCCGGCGGGAAGCCGTTCTTGGCGAGCCGGTGCTCGATGCTCTCCTCCATGTAGGCCATGGAATAGAAGTACGCCACGAGCGCGGCCATCAGCACGATCGCCAGCCGCAGAGGGAGCGGGCCGGGCAGGAGCAGCCACACCGCGCACAGCGGCGCGATCATCACCGTGCTGCGGGCGACGTGACGCAGGCGCCAGCTTCCGGTGGTCGCGTCGTGGAGGATCCAGTCGTGGTAGCGCTCGGGCAACCTGCCGCCCAGCGAGTACCACAGCCAGCGGACCACGTCCGGGCGCTTCCGGGGCATCGGACGACTCCCTTCCTTCGATCTCGTCACAGTACACTAATCGTTAGTACACTAATCATTAGTGTTGCCGACGCCACGGCTAGGATCGGCGGCATGAACGCGGAGGGGCCGGAGATGAAGACGATCGACCTGGGCGAGGACCCGCTGGCGCTGGAGCGGCAGGTGTGTTTCGCGCTGTCGGTGGCTTCGCGCAGCGTCATCGCGATCTACCGGCCGCTGCTGGAGCCGCACGGTCTCACCCATCCGCAGTACCTGGTGATGCTGGCGCTGTGGGAGCGCGGCCCGCAGTCGGTGAAGGACCTGAAGACGGCTTTGCGCGCCGAGGCCGCCACCCTGTCGCCGCTGCTCAAGCGGCTGGAGGCGATCGGTTACGTCACCCGGCGGCGCAGTACCGAGGACGAGCGGCTGCTGACCGTCGAGCTGACGGAATCGGGCCGCGCGCTCCGGGCGGAGGCGGAGAAGATCCCGTACCGCGTCGTGGAGACGCTCGGAATGGAGGTCTCCGAGCTGGAGGCGCTGCACAAAGCGCTCACCCGGGTCATCGAAGCCACGGCGTGAGCGGACTGTGACGAGGGTGTGACGAAATAAGGGTGTGAGCCCGGTCCGGGGTGGGTAATTTCTGTCACGCCAACTCAAGATGACAGGAAGCAGAGGTCCCGTGACCACCTCGACCCCCGCCCCCACGGAATCAAGCCTGGACCTGATGACCCGGCTGAACGCGTACCTGGAGGACGTGGCTTCCGCCCTGGGGATAGGGATGAATTCGTGCACCGCCGACCTCACCGGTCCGGTCACGGCCTGTCTGAAACTCGAGT
Organism: Amycolatopsis sp. lyj-112; assembly: GCF_046549055.1. Classification (NCBI taxonomy): domain Bacteria; kingdom Bacillati; phylum Actinomycetota; class Actinomycetes; order Pseudonocardiales; family Pseudonocardiaceae; genus Amycolatopsis; species Amycolatopsis sp. lyj-112. The sequence goes on from NZ_JAJPWS010000001.1 coordinate 1,322,050, forward strand.
GGCGTCTTTCCGGTTTCCCCGAGCGTGACGTCGATCTGCTGTGGCACGAGGAGCACGGCTGGTCCGCGGCGGTCGCGAAACACGCGGGGGACGACCACCACGTCGTCGTCGGCTATCTCGGCGGCCGGATGGTGGCGCCGCAGCCCCGGCGGGTGGCCCGGTTCGTCGAGACCCTGCGCACGGGTGACCACCAGGACTGCTGGCCCGGCCCGCCGACGCTGCGTACCGCCGGCGGACCGTCCGCGTTGGCCAAGGAGCTTTCCGCCTGGGCCTGAACGCTCAGCCGGGCGGAGTGAGGACCGCGTCGAGGGCGATCGTGATCATCCGGCCGATCATGAACCGCGGCGCGCGGACCCCGATCGCCTGACGGTCGAAGACGCCTCTGGCGTGGACCCGCCAGGTGCCGTCGCCGTTGTCCTCCGGTCCGGACGCGGTCAGCGTGAGCGGGCAGGAAGTCCCTCGCGCGCCGAGCGTTCCTTCGACCGACCACTTGCCGTGGCCGCCTTCGACCCGGCCCGCCGCGAAGGTCAGCACCGGATGCGCTTCGATCGAGAGCAGACCCGGTTTGCGCAGGTCGAGGTCGCGTTTGGCGATACCGGTGTCGATGCGGTCGAGGTCGAGCGCGGCCTCCACGCCGCTGACCCCGTCTTCGTCGACCCGCACCGAGCCCAGCGTGACCGGGATGGTGCCCCGGACCTCGCGGAAGCCGAAGTTCGAGACGGTGAACGCGGCCTCGGTCCGGTCGGCGAGCACGGTCCAGGTGCCGGTGCGCATGGACGTCCCGGTGGTCATCGCCGCTCACCCGCCGGGGCCAGGCCGAGCGAGGGCAGGGACGTGTGGAGCACGTGGTGCACGTCGACCCGGTCGGGGCCGGGCAGCAGCGCCGGATCCTCGCCGGGCAGCAACTCGGTGCTCATGATCGCCTTCTGGGCGGCTTCCATCGCCTCGATCGACTCGGTGAAGCCGAGGACGAGGGTGGACCGGTCTTCGGCGGTCAGGACGTAGAAGCCGCTGACGCCGCCGAGTTTCCGCACGGCGGGCCAGATCCGTTCGCGGCCGCCGAACTCGGCGGCGTCGGCCTCGGCCTGGGTGAGCGGACGGTCGAACCAGGTCGCGTGCGCGATCTTGGCCTCGGCCGTCCCGACTTCGACGTCGGCGACTTCGAACACGCGGGCGTCGAAGGTGCCCGGGGTGCGATGGTCGGCGGCGGCGAGCGCGGAGCCGCGATCGCGCCACAGCGCGACGACGAGCCCGGTCACCCCGCCGACCTGGGCGAGTGTGCAGGTACCCGGCGAACCGGTGCCGGGGTGGAGTTCCGCGGCCAGGGCGTGGGCCCAGCCGTCGGTCTCGCCTTCGAGCGAGCGCCGGAACTGGTGGACGGTGGCGTACATGGGCTTTTCCTTCCCTCTCGGACGCCTTGGACTCTGCGCCGACGGCGGGGCCCGGACATCAGTGCCAGTACGCAGCCCGGTACGGAATCGGCCGCGGGGAGCGATACTCCTTCCGTGAGCCGGGAACCGTTCGTGGGCCGGGCAGGCGAGCTGGCCGGCCTGCGGGGCTGGATCGCGGACGCGGCGGCCGGCTCCGGCGGGCTGGTGCTCGTCTCCGGGCCGCCCGGGATCGGCAAGACCCGCCTGGTCGAGGAGGCGACCACCACGGCACCCGCGGTGGTGTGGGGCCGGTGCGCCGACGATCCGGGCGCGCCGCCGCTGTGGCCGTGGCGTCGCGTCGTCGAGGCGCTCCCGTCCGTCGATTCGGCCGTGACCACCGCGTTCGCCGAATCCGAAGGCGCCGCGGACGTCCAGGCGGCGAGGTTCCGGCTGGTGGCCGCCGCGGCCGACGCGCTGGTCGCCGCCGCCGAACCGGACGGCCTGGTGATCGTCCTGGAAGACCTGCACTGGGCCGACGAAGCGTCCTTGCGTCTCCTCCGGCACCTGGCGGGGGAGCTGCGGCGTTCGAAGCTGGCAGTGATCGCGACGCACCGGGACACCGGGCACACCCCCGCGCTGGACGCCGCCCTGCCGGATCTCCTGCGCCGCCCGGGCGCGCGAAGTCTCACGCTGCCGCCGCTGGCCGTGACCGAGGTCCGGGTGCTGCTCACCGAGCTCGCCGGGGTGCCGCCCGCCGAGGAGAACGTGCGCGACGCGCATCGCCGCTCCGGCGGGAATCCGCTCTACCTCGGCGCGATCGCGCGGTCGGCGGGCCGGTCGGAGCTGGGTCATCTCGTCCGCGCGGCGGTCGCCGCCCTCGGACCGGACGTACGGCGGCTGCTCGCCATCGCGGCCGTGCTCGGTGAGGACGTCGAGGCTTCCGTGCTGGCGGAGGTTTCCGGCGAATCTCTGGGAGACGTCGCCGACGGGCTCGACCAGGCCGTGCGGGCCGGAGTGCTGAGCTTGGGCCGGTTCGCGCACGCCGTCGTCCGGGACGGCGTTTACGCCGACCTCGGCCAGGGCGAGCGGGAGGCGCTGCACGGACGCGCCGCGGCCGCGCTGGAGAAGCGCGCCGCGCTCGATCCCGCGCTCGCCGGGACGGTCGCCGGGCATTGGCTGCGGTCGGCGACGGCGCCGCGGAAGACGGCGGAGTGGGCGGCGATCGCGGCCGCCGAAGCGAACCGGGCGCTGGCCTTCGACGAGGCGGCGAGGTTTCTCGCGATGGCGCTGGACGCCCGCGCGAGAGCCGGGGTGTCCGAAGTGGACCGTGCCGGGCTGCTGCTCGATCTCGCCGTCGCCGAGTACCGGACCGGCCGGTTCGTGCGGAGCCTCGACCATGCCCGGCGTGCCGCCGAACTGGGGCTGGTCACGCGGGCGGCGTTGGTGGTGCGGGATGTCGCGGCGCCGGACCTGTTGCCCGGAATCCGGGATCTGGCCACCCGTGCGCTGGCCGTCGACGGAGTCGACAAGGCGACGCGAGCCCGCCTGCTCGCCCACAGCGCGTCGGTGGAAGCCGACTTCGGCCGCTTCGCCGAGGCAGGGGCGCTCGCCGAGGAAGCCTTCTCGGTGGCCGAGGAGTCCGGCGACCCCGAGGCGCTCGTCGACGCCGTCCGTTCCCGGATGAAGGTCGACCCGGACACCCTCCCGCGGCCCGAACGACTGCGGCTGGGCGCTCTCGCGGCCGAGCTGGGCGCGCGGACCGGGCAGCCGATGGTCTCCTTGTGGGGCCACAAATGGCGGATCGACGCCGCGCTGGAAGACGGCCGGATGGCGCTCGTCGACGACGAACTCGTCGCGGTGACGACGCTGGCCCGGCTGACCAGGCTCCCGCTGATCCGCTGGCACGATCTGCGCCTGCGCAGTTCGGTGCTGGCGATGCGCGGTGATCTGGCCGAGGCCCGCGAACTCGACTTCGAGGCCGAAGAACTGGCCGACACCGAACTCGTGGACGACTTCTCCGCGAAAGGGATGTCGTACGCGTTCCGCACCCAGCTCATGCTGCTCACCGGTGATCCCGGCGATCTGGGAGAGGGTTACGAGGGCTTGCTGGACCGGGCGCCGCACCTGCCGGTCACGCTGGTCTCGCGGCCGCTGCTGAGCCTGCTCCAGGGCAAGGCCGACGAGGCGCGGGTGCGGTACGAGCAGCTGGCGCCGCTGGTGCGGAGCCCGGAGTTCGCGCTGCACGCGACCGGCGCGCTGCCCAACCTCGTGCCGCTGGTCGAAGCTTTCGGAGACGTCGAGATGGCGGCCTATCTGCTGCGCCGTCTCGACGAGGTCCGGCCGATCGTGTCCGGCGGCGCCGGCGTCTTCTGCACCGGCTCGACGCTGGAGCAGCCCGCCCGGCTCAATGCCGTGCTGGGCAGGAACGACGAAGCGGCGCGGCTGTTCGAACAGGCCATCGCGATCAACACGGCCATCGGCGCGCGTCCCGCGGTCGCCTGGGCGAGACTGTGGCTCGCCGAAGCGCTGGCCGCCCAAGGCGCTTTTGTGCGCGCCCAAGGGATCGCGCGAGAGGCCTCGGACGAGTTCCGCCGCCTGGCCATACCGGGACCACTCGCCAGGGCTTCGGCGCTGCTCGACCGGATCCGCGCCGGACGCCGGGCCGCCGACCCGCTCACCGGGCGGGAACGCGAGATCGTCGCCCTGCTCGCCGACGCGCTGAGCAACCGCAAGATCGCCGAACTGCTGGTGCTTTCCGAACGCACGGTGGAAAGCCACGTCCGCAGCATCCTGGCGAAACTGGGGCTGGCGAACCGGACCGAGGTCGTCGCGTGGGCGAGCCGCGAAGGCGTCGTCAGGGACTGACGGTCAGCCTGCCGAGGATCCGGGCGACCACCGCGTCGAGATGCTGGTCGAGGTAGAAGTGGCCGCCCGCGAAGGTCTCCATCGCGAACGGGCCGGTGGTGTGCTCGCGCCAGGTCTCGACGTCGCGCAGGTCCAGAATCGGGTCCGCGTCGCCGGCGAGTGCCACGACCGGGCAGCTCACGCCGGGCCCCGGCCGATAGCGATAGGTCTCGATGGCCTTGTAGTCGCCGCGCAGCGCGGGCAACGCCAGTTCGAGGAGGTCGGGGTCGTCGAGGATCTTCGTGTCCATACCGCCGAGCCGGTTGACCTCGGCGAGGAACCTGGCGTCGTCGTCGAGGTGCGTCCACTCCTCCTTGAGCCTTCCGGGCCCGGGCCGTGCCGAGACGAACAGCGCAGACGGGACGATGTCACGCGCTTCCAGCCTTCGCGCGACCTCGAACGCGATGCTGGCGCCCATGCTGTGCCCGAAAAGGGCGAACGGCCGGGGCAGGGCGGAAACGACGTCCACCAGCCGCTCGACGAGGACGTACAGATCGTCGATGACCGGTTCGGCGAGGCGATCCTGGCGGCCCGGGTACTGGACGGTGTGCATCTCGACGGCGGGGGAGAGTGCCGCGGACAGCGCGAAATAGGCGCTCGCCGACCCGCCCGCGTGCGGGAAGCAGACGAGCCGCATCCCGGCGGAAGGCGCCGGGTGGAAGCGTCGCGTCCAGCCGTGTGGAGCCTGCGCTGTCATCGGAATTCCCCCTTCTCCGCGTGGAAATCGTCCCCGCATGTTCGGAATGTACGGGGGATTCGCGGGCCGAGTCCATGGTGTGCGGTGCATGTCGCGTCTTGTCGGCGGGACAGCGGTCCGCGGCTCACTCGCTCGCCGTGTCCGTACGAAGATAGCCGGTGATCATCGCCACGAGCTCGTTCTCCAGCCGTGTGGTGTCGATGGAGCCGGGCGCGGCGATGAGCTGGTGCACGGTCATCTCCACAGTGGATGTCACGAGCCGGGCGGCCGTGTCCTTGTCCTGGACCCGGACTTCCGGGTGGCGGCCGAACAGGTCCCGCAGATCACCGATCAGCTCCCACTCCTGCCGGGTGACCTTCTCCAGCAGTTCGCCGGAGCGGGGCGCATGCTCGATCATGATCCGCAGCAGTTCCGGGTCGTCGAGATGGTTCTCGATCACCGTTCGCACGAACACCCGCATGATGTCCTCGAGTGACTCCGGCAGGTCTTCGTGACGGCGGAGCGTCGCGGTGGCCCGGTCGCCGTCGAGGTGGCGGATCAGCAGCTCGGCCCGGACCTGGCGAGGCTGTTTACGTGGCTGGATCCGGCGCTGCTCCGACGTCATGGCACTCCCTGGGAACCGGCGCGAAAGCGAGCTGAAGACGGCACACTCGACGGGCTGGAGGGGGCGGTGCTGCTGGGGCACGCACAGTCCATTCAGGACCAACGGCGGGTGCTCGTCGACCGTCGGGTCCTGCCGCGTCGCGCCATCACGACGAGGCCTTACTGGGCGACCGGCAAGGAAGGCCTCTGAGCGCGGGTCGGCCTGAACGCAATTAGAGGACTAAACGCGGCCGGCTCTCACGACCTAGACACGTCGGACCAATCCATCACGTGCGGGGCGCTTGCGGGGTCGTGAGTGGCGATTCGGGTTATGGGGTGGGAGGGCGAAGGTGGCGTGGTTGACGCCGGGCCGCCTGCGACCCCAGGACCAGGACGGAGGCTGTGTGGAAATAGGGACACTCAACGTCTCTATTTCCACACACCCCCTTGCCTCGCCACTGATGCCGGGCTCCGCAGTGAGACGAGCAGCCCAGCTGGTCGAAGCGCCCGGCACTGTCGGTCCCGCCTGGAACACTGGGGGTACGGGGGCATGGCGGAAGGGAGCGAGTGTGGCGGAGGACCTGAAGATCAGGCTCGGCGTCGGGCTGGGGACCGGGACGGCGCCGGAGGAGTTCGGCGCCGCTGTCGATCTGCTCGAACGAGAGGGCGTCGATTCGCTCTGGCTGCCCGAGGCGGTGTACTCGCCCCGGGTCGACCCGGTCGTCGGGATGACGCACGCGCTGGCCAGGACGGCGAAGCTCAAGGTCGGCACCGGGGTGATGGTGCTGCCGGGCCGGGATCCGGTGCTGGTCGCCAAGCAGCTCGCCTCGCTGGCCGCGTTCGCCCCGAAACGGGTCCTGCCGGTGTTCGGGCTCAAGCCCGCGCGCGACCCGGAACTGCCACTTTTCCCGGTGCCTCAAGGTCGCCGCGCCGGGGTGTTCGACGAGTCGTTGCGGCTGATCAAGGCGTTGCTGACGCAGGAGGAGGTGACCTTCGAGGGCGAGTTCTTCCGCGTCGAGGGGGTGAGCCTCGGCATGCGCCCGGTCAAGCGGCTCGACCTGTGGCTCGGCGGGAAGGCGCCGGGCGCGCTGCGCCGGATCGGCAGGCTCGCGGACGGCTGGCTGGCCAGTTTCCTCACGCCGGAGGAGGCCCGGGCCGGCCGCGAGGCGATCCAGAACGCGGCGGCCGAGGCGGGCCGCGAGGTCGAGGCCGACCACTTCGGGATCAGCCTCATCGTCGCCGATAACGGGATCCCGGACGCGCTCGCGGCCTCGATCGCGGCGCGTTCGGACGCCGACCCGTCCCGTCTGATCGCGGGCAGCTGGGCGGCCGCCCGCGACCTCGTCGGCGAGTACATCGACGCCGGGCTGAGCAAGTTCGTGCTCTACCCTGCCGGACCGGAGCCGATCGAGCGGTTCGTCGAGAACTTCGTCGACCACGCGATCCCGCTGCAGAACTAGTCGAACTTCAGCTGCTCGGTCCGCCGCGGCATCAGCAGCAGCGCGCCCACGCTGAGCACCGCGATCACCAGCATCGCGAGGAAGACGTGGTGCGTGGCGTCCGCGAGGGCGTCACGCACGAACGTCGTCGTCGGCGTGGCGGGCCCGTTGCCCTCCAGGACGACGCTGGTCGCGTCGACGCCGGACGGCAGGTTCTCGACCCCGGCGGGCGGGTTGGCGAAGCGGTTCGCCAGCGTCGCGTTCGCGATCGCGCCGAACATCGCGACGCCGACGGCGCTGCCCAGCGAACGGCTGAACATGTTCGTCGCGGTGACCACGCCGCGGCGTTCCCAGCCGATGGTGGACTGCACAGCCACCAGCGTGGGGCTCGACGCCAGGCCCAGGCCGATACCGAGGACGAACGCGGCCGCGGCCGCGAGCCAGATCGACGACCCCGCCGCCAGGAAAACCGTCATCGCGGCGCCGGCGATGACGATCACGCTGCCGATCAGCGCGGTGTCCCGGAAGCCGATCCGCATGTAGACGCGGCCCGCCAGCGACGCCGAGATCGGCCAGCCGACGGTCAGCGCCGCCAGCGCGAACCCGGCGACGAGCGCGCCGGTGCCGAGCACGCCCTGCGCGTAGGTCGGCAGATACGAGGTGAGCCCCATCAGCAGCATGCCGACGACGACGGCGATCAGGTTCCCGCCGATCAGGGTCCGCCGGGTGAAGATCCACAACGGCACCACCGGTTCGTCCGCCTTGCGTTCCACCAGCACGAAACTCACCAGCATGACCAGCGCGACGCCGAAGATCAGCAGGCTCGGCACGGACGCCCAGCCCCAGGCGACGCCACCTTCCAGCAGGCCGAGGATCAGCAGCGAGCAGCCCAGGGTCAACAGCGTGGCACCGAGGTAGTCGATGCGGTGCGAGCGGCGTTCGACGCGCTCGGAGAAGTTCCGGTGCAGCATCCACGCGGCGAGCGCGCCGAGCGGCAGGTTGATGAAGAAGATCCAGCGCCAGTCGAGGTACTCGGCGAACACGCCGCCCAGCGTCGGCCCGACCACCGAGGAAATGGCCCACACGCTGGCGAGATAGCCCTGCACCCTGGCGCGTTCCTCGACGGTGTACATATCGCCGACCATGGTGAGCGCGATCGGCTGGATGGCGCCCGCGCCGATGCCCTGCACCGCGCGGGCGGCGATCAGCACCGGCATGCTCCAGGCCGCGCCGCAGAGCACCGAGCCCAGCAGGAACGCAGCGATCCCGAAGAACATCACCGGCCGCCGGCCGAGGACGTCGGCGAACTTGCCGTACAGCGGCACGGTGACGGCCTGGGTGAGCAGGTAGATCGAGAACAGCCACGGGAACTGCGAGAAGCCGCCCAGATCGGCGACCACCGAGGGCACCGCCGTCGCGATGATGGTCGAGTCCAGCGCGATCAGGCCGGAACACAGCATCACGGCGATCAGGACGGGGCCGCGTTCGGAGCGGAAACCGACCCCTTCCTTCGCGGTGTCCGGGGCCGGGGTGGTCATCTGTGGCGATCTCCTCGGGCTCATGAACGGCGGCAACTGCTTCGCATGGGTAAGCATTCCATGGAGACACCCGGTCATGGGATCGATTTATTCGGTGAGTTATCCCGCAAAATGGATCGGATGAGCACCTGGATCCGCCCCCTCCGCCGCGGCTGGGTCGTCCGCGACGCCGTCCCCGGGCCCGACGTCGACGAGTTCGCCGACCCGGACCGGGTGGTCGCCGCGCTCGCCGTCGCCTCCGGAGACAGCCTGCTGGCCGTCCAGCATCCGGCCAGGACCCCGGCCGCGCTGGCGGGCGGCCTGTCGATCGAGGAAGCGCTGCCGCAGGCCAGGGACACCCTGGAGCGGATCCGCGAGCGGCACTACCGTCCGGTGGCCGACGTCGTCGCGCCCTACCGCATCGACGGGCCGGACGGTGTCGCGCTGGGCGTGCTCTGCCTGGTCGACCCGGCGGCGGTCCGGGACAACGGGATGACCAGGGTCCGGCACACCGAGGACGTCTATCCGGACGTCGTCGCGGAACGGGCCGCGATGCTCGCCGGGCTCGGCTGCGCGACCAGCGCCGCGATGCTGGTGCCCGCCACCGGTGGCCGCGAGTTCACCGCGCTGGTCGAACAGATCTGCGGCGGCCTCGAGCCCACTTTGTCCACAGTGGACGGTGTGGGCCGCAAGCACGAACTGTGGCTCGCCGGCCCCGGTGCGGGCCAGGACGCGTTGCTGGCGGCGCTGGACGAGATGGATCTCCTGGTCGCGGACGGCAACCACCGGGTCGCGGCCGCCGCGGCGTCGGGGAGCGGAGCGCTGCTGGCGCTGGTGACCGGCGGGCCGGGGCTGCGGATCGGCCCCATCCACCGGGTGCTCACGGGTACCGGCTTCGACGCGGGCACGCTGGTCCGGCGCTGGCTGGAGGCGGGGTTCGAAGTCCTGCCCGGACTCCCTTCGCCGCCCACCGAAGCCGGAGAGGTGACCGTGGTGGTGGGGGAGTCGGCGTTCCGGGTCCTGCTCGGCAAGGCGGGCGGTGACCACGCCGTCGTCGAACAGGACCTGCTCCGCGGCGCGCTCGGCGTCGATCCGGACGGGCCGGGCGTGCGGCCGCTGCTTCCGGGCGCCCCGGTGCCGGAAGACGCGGACGCGGTGTTGCTGCTGGCCCCGGTCCCGTACGCGGAGGTGCTCGCCGTGCACGCGGCCGGGCTGAGGATGCCGAGGAAGGCCACGTATTTCACGCCGAAACCGCGCAGCGGCCTCCTCCTGGCCGACGTCTAGGGAGTCCTTTCCGAGGAGCTTTTGTCGGAGGCCCGGCTTAGGATCGCCCTCGTGGACCTGCCCGTGATGCCGCCGGTGAAGCCGATGCTGGCCAAAGCCGTGCACGAACTGCCGCGTACGCCGGGGCTGCTGTACGAGCCCAAGTGGGACGGCTTCCGTTGCGTCGTCTTCCGCGACGGCGACGAGGTCGTGCTGGGCTCGCGCAACGACAGGCCGCTCACGCGCTACTTCCCCGAACTGGTCGACCTGCTCAAGGACGCGTTGCCCGAGCGGTGCGTCGTCGACGGCGAGATCGTGCTGGTCACCGAGGGCGGGCTCGACTTCGAGGCGCTGCAGTTGCGCCTGCACCCGGCGGCGTCGCGGGTGAACAAGCTGGCCGCGGAGACGCCGACGAGTTTCGTGGTGTTCGACCTGCTCGCCCTCGACGACCGGGATCTGACCCCGGAGCCGTTCGGGGAGCGGCGGAAACTGCTCGAAAGCGTCGTCGACACGAAGTTCGCGCGGGTGCACCTGACCCCGCTGACCGAGGACGCGGACGTCGCCCAGGACTGGTTCACCCGGTTCGAAGGCGCGGGGTTCGACGGCGTGATGGCCAAATCCGCCGACGCGCCGTACGAGCAGGACAAGCGGCTCATGTGGAAGGTCAAGCACCAGCGCACCGCCGACTGCGTCGTCGCCGGATTCCGGTGGCACAAGGACGGTGCCGGCGTCGGATCGATGCTGCTCGGGCTTTACAACGACGAAGGCATCCTTCATCACGTGGGCGTGGCCAGCAGTTTCACCGCCGAAAGGCGCCGGGAACTGGTCGGCGAACTCGCGCCGCTGCGGGAGAACGCGCTGGAGAACCACCCCTGGCGAGAGTGGGTCGAGGCCCACGAAGAGGCGGGCGGGCAGATGCCCGGCGCGGGGAGCCGGTGGGCGCCGAAGAAGGACTTGAGCTGGGAGCCGGTCCGCGTCGAATGGGTCGCCGAGGTCCGCTACGAACACGTCGAGGGGACGCGGTTCCGCCACGGCGGCAGGCTCGTGCGCTTCCGCCCGGACCGGGATCCGGCCTCGTGCACGTACGCGCAGCTCGAAGAGGTTCCGCCGGCCGAACTGGCCACGTTGTTCACCGAGCTGGGGGAAGCATGAAGGCGGAGCCGGTCACGCTCGACCTCGACGGCGTCGAGTTCACGGTGTCCAATCCGGGCAAGGTCTACTTCGCCGAGAACGGCGAGACCAAACTGGACCTCGTCGAGTACTACCGCGCCGTCTCCGTGCCGCTGCTGGCGCAGCTCGGCGGGCGCCCGCTGCTGCTGGAGCGCTATCCCGACGGCGCGGGCGGCAAGTCCTGGTTCCAGAAGCGGGTCCCGAAGAACGCGCCCGACTGGCTGACCACGACGGTGGTGTCCACTCCGAACGGGACCACTTCGGACGCTCTCGTGGCCAAGGACCTCGCGCACGTCATCTGGGCGGTCAACCAGGGCTGCCTCGGCTTCCATGTCTGGCCGAACCGGGCCGACGCACCGGACATCAGCGACCAGTTGCGCGTCGACCTCGACCCGTCGCCCGGGATCGGCTTCCCCGAGTTGCGGCAGGGTGCGGTACTGACGAAGGCGCTGCTCGACGAACTGGGCATCACCGCGCAGCTGAAGACGTCCGGTTCGCGCGGGCTGCATCTTTATGTGCCGCTCGAACCGAAATGGGACGGCTACGAGGTCCGCGCCGCCGCCGTCGCGCTCGCCCGCGAACTGGAACGCCGCCATCCGGAGGAGATGACGGCACAGTGGTGGAAGGAGGCGCGCGGCTCCCGGGTGTTCGTCGATTTCAACCAGAACGCGCCGCACAAGACCGTGTTCGGTGCCTGGTGCGTACGGCCGCGGGTCGGCGGGCAGGTGTCGACGCCGATCGGCTGGGACGAACTCGAAACCGTCGAGCCCGACAAGCTCACGCTGTCCACAGTGCCCGCCCGCTTCGCCGAACGCGGGGATCCCTGGGCGGACACGAAACCACAGTCGATCGAGCCGCTGCTGGCCATGTCCAGGAAGGACATGGAGGACGGGCTCATGGACGCGCCATGGCCGCCGGTCTATCCGAAGATGCCGAACGAACCGCCTCGCGTCGCGCCGAGCCGGGCCAAGAAAGCCGACTAGTGGTCACGATCGGAACCACTGGCTCAGAGCGGCAGGTCGAAGGCGAGTTGCGCGCCGGCCATCGGCTCGGCCTTGCGCGCGGAACGGTGACCCGGCAGGGTCGCGGCGCACCGCGGGCACGGGGCGACGTCGGTCGCGGCCAGATCCACCGGCGTCCACATGCGGGATTCCTTGTCCCCGCAGGCGGAACGGCGATAGCGGAGGTCTTCGGAGCGGGTCATCAGATGTGCGGCGGGGGAGTCCTCCGGCAGCGCACCGACCAGATACCAGCGTCCGGCGGCGTTCGTCATGGAACTGTCCTCCCGATACAGGTGGTCCAGCTCGAGATTCTTTCCGCACGCCAGTGTCAATGAGACACGCGGCGATTCCCGGTATTTCCGCCTTTCGGCGTGTCAGTCCTGTCAGTCCTGAATGAACCGCAGGACGCGGAGCATTCCGCGCTCGTCCACGGCCGCGTGATCGTCCGTGACGCAGGCTTGAAGGCGCGCGGTGACGGCCTCGGTGTCGATCCCCGAGCCGATCAGCACCAGTTCGCTCCGGCGCGGCTCGCCCGAGGGCCACGCCGACCGCTCGACCTGGATGAACGAGCCCACGGTGTGCACGCCGAACCGTGACCGCGGGCCGTTCGGGCCGAAGTCGAGGAAGCCCTTGATTCGATAGAGCCCGCCGGGGCGCTGTTCGAGGAAGTCCATCAGCCCGCGCGGGTCCAGCGGCCGGTCCGAGGTGAACGCGACGCTGTCGTACGCGGTGTGGAAGTGGTGCTCGTGGTCGTGCTCTTCTTCGCGGAGGTCGTCGAAGGACATCTGCCCGGCCCGTTCGCGCGGCCGGGCGTCGAAGAACAGCGCGGGGTCGATCCGGCCGTGGGAGGTCGTGATCACCGGCGTGCCGGGCGCGATCTCGTCGATCGTGCCGCCGAGCTTGACGAGGGCGTCTTCGCCGACCCGGTCGGTCTTGTTGAGCACGATCAAATCGGCGAAGCGGAGGTGCTCGTCGAGTTCCGGATGGCGCTGCCTGGTCGCCTCGAACTCGGCCGCGTCGACGAGTTCGACCAAACCGCCGTACGCGATGGCGGGGTTCTCGCTGGCGATCATCAGGCGGATCAGGTCGCGCGGTTCGGCGAGCCCGCTGGCCTCGACCACGATGACGTCGATACCGGCTTCGGCCTCGGAAAGCTTGGCCAGCATCGCGTCGAGGCCGCTCGCGTCGACGGCGCAGCACAGACAGCCGTTGCCGAACGACATCATCGTGTCGACCTGGCCGGAGACGGCCATCGCGTCGACGGCGATACTCCCGAAGTCGTTCACCACGACGCCGATCCGCGCACCCTGGCGGTTGGCCAGCAGGTGGTTGAGCAGGGTCGTCTTCCCGGAACCGAGGAAGCCCGCGACCAGGATGACCGGGATCCGCCTGTCGACCACGAGTTTCCTTTCCGCCGGAGTTCCCCGCACTCTAGCGACGGCCGGTGCCGGTCAATACACCGGTCCGGGGAAAAAGGAGAAGGCCGTGCGGGTAAATGCACTCGAAAGTGTGACTAATGGTGTCGGCTAAAACGATCATAACGGGATCTTGAATGGTCGTGATCATTTTACCGAGTGTAATTCGGTGAATCTTCTGCGAAGTCGGACGCAATTCTAAATATTGTCACCCGCACGCTTTCTACCTGCTAGAACCGTGTCCATGGCGGGGCTTCTGCCATTTGGTGGAGCGTGTTGGTGTTTTTGTGGGGTATCGTTCCTCGTCTGGTCTGGACCCGGCCAGCTCACCGAGCGGCTTGATCCTCCGGTAATTTGCGAAGCGCAGGAGGAATGGTGATCGTTCCCGCCGCCGGTACCGGCGTCGAATTCGGAGAGTGGGAAGCTGAAGTCTCGACTGCCTCCATGCGGGTGACGGATATCCCCCGCTTGCCTCCGGACCTTGGTCCCCCGCGACGGAGCGTCGATGTGGCCGAAGCCGAGGACTTCCTCCGGCTGTTCCACCACGAGTCGGGTATCGGGGAGGCGCGGCTTCACGAGCGGCTCGACCGGGTCCGCGCCGAAATCCAGGAGACCGGCACGTACCGGCACACCGCGGGTGAACTCGAATTCGGGGCGCGGGTCGCCTGGCGGAACTCCGCCCGGTGCATCGGCAGGCTGTACTGGCAGGGACTGAAGGTGCGGGACCGTCGCCAAGTCACCGGAGCCGCCGCCATCGCCGACGAATGCGTCGCCCACCTGCGTGACGCGACCCGGGCGGGCCGGATCCGCTCGACCATCACCGTGTTCGCTCCCGACGGACCCGACGGGCCCGGCCCGCGAATCCACAATGACCAGCTCATCCGCTACGCCGGCTACCGGCTCAGCGACGGCTCCGTGCTGGGCGACCCGCGCTACGCCGACTTCACCGAAGACGTCCAGGGACACGGCTGGCGACCGCCGGAGCGCAAGGGTTCCTTCGACGTGCTCCCGCTGCTGATCGAGTCCGAACCGGGCGAGCGGCGGCTCTTCCGCCTGCCGTCCGACGCCGTGCTGGAGGTGCCACTGTCGCATCCGGACCACCGCTGGTTCGCCGGGCTGGGACTGCGGTGGCACGCGGTACCGGCGATCAGCAACATGCGGCTGCTCATCGGCGGCGTCCAGTACGCGGCGGCACCGTTCAACGGCTGGTACCTCGGCACCGAGGTCGGCGCGCGCAACCTGGCCGATTCCGACCGCTACGACCTCCTTCCGGTGATCGCGGACCTGATGGGCCTGTCGACGGCGTCGGAGCGGACGCTCTGGCGCGACCGCGCGCTCGTCGAACTGACGCTCGCGGTCCAGCACTCCTTCGACGCGGCGGGCGTGACCGTCGCCGACCATCACAGCGAATCGCGGCGGTTCCTCACGCATATCGCCAAGGAGGAACGGGCGGGCCGCCGCTGCCAGGCGGAGTGGAGCTGGATCGTTCCGCCGATGTCCGGCGCGCAGACCGCCGTGTTCCACCGTTACTACGACGAACCGGATCCGGCCGTGAGGCCGGCCTTCCTGCCTCCTGAGTAAGCGGCGCTCCATGCGCCCCGACGGGTGAGGGGTGAGCCGAATGCGGCGTGTCGATCGGCCGGACGGCGGTACGGGTTGCGCCCGGGCGGACAATGGGGGAATGGCCGCAGTACTCGTCGCCCACGCCGGGAAATCCGGCGGGACAAGGGAGATCGCCGAGGTGATCGCCGAGGTGCTGCGCGAGGCCGGGTTGCCGGTCGACGTGCGGGACGCCGCCGACGTCACGGACGTCGAGCCGTACGCCGCGGTCGTCGTCGGGAGCGCCCTGTATCGCCGGCGCTGGATGCCGGAAGCGGTCTCTCTGCTCACCGAGCACGAAGAAGCCCTCGGACGGCGGCCGGTCTGGCTGTTCCACAGTGGTCCCTGCGGGCCGTTGGCCGCGGGCAAGCGCGTCAGCCTTCCGGTGGGAATCGCCCTGCTGGCCGCGCGGATCGACGCCGAGCGCACGGCCACCTTCGGCGGCAGGCTCACCCCGGCCACCGCGCGCGGCCTGTTCTGGAAGGTCATGGCCTCCGGTCCCTGGGCGGGCGACTTCCGCGACTGGCCGACGATCCGTGCCTGGGCCCGCGACGTCGGCCGTAGCGTGCGTATCCGCGTCACCCTCTGAAACGCCGTTTTCGTCGGTGCCCTGTCGTAGGGTTCCCCCATGGACAAGGGTGGCTGGACCGACGTCGTCCTGCTCGAACGGTTGGAGGGCTGAGTGGCCGCGGAATGGAAGCCGTCACCGGTGATCAAGGTCTACGAGGCGCTCGGCGCGGTGGCCGACGGGCGGGTCGAGCTGGACGGTGACACCGCGCGCGTGGCGTCGTCGGACAAGGCCAAGACCTACGACGTGCGCCACGATCCGGCCGCGGGGTCCATCACGGCCAACGACAACGGCTCGTACTGGCAGGGCTACCTCGGCTACCCGGGGATCGCCTATCTGATGGAGCGCGGGCTGATCACCTACGACCGGGAGCGGGCCACCGAGCTGGCCGGTGTGCCGTGGAAGGAACTCGCCACCCGGTACCGCAACGACTGGGCGAAGGTCGAGAAGCACGTCCGCGGCGACCTGGCCGAGCGTGGCGTCGACCTGGACCGGTTCGACGCCGGACTCGCGGAGATCTCGGCTCAGCTGGAGAAACTGGCGCTCACCAAGCTTTCCCCGCGGCTGCGTCCGCCTAAGTAGGATGCACCCACCGGGCGTGGCGGGGCAACGCGGTCGCGGTGTCCCGCGCGCCGAGCAGTGCCGCCAGGAAATCCTTGACGGCGGCCGCCTGCGGGCGATCCGGATCGAGGACCACCGCGATCGAGCGCTCCAGCGGGGGTGACTCGAGCGGGACGGCGCGCAGCCCGGCGAACTCGATCAGCGGCAGGACGAGCCCCGGGATCACGGAGATGCCGAGACCGGCCGCCGCCAGCCCGGCGACGGCGGCGATGTTCCGTGCTTCGATCGCCCGGCCGGGCACCGTTTCCGTGGCGCGCAGCGTCCGGTCGACGAGGCCGCGGATGCTGCTCGCCGCGGAGAAGGTGATGAACGGTTCCTCCGTCAGATCCGTCCAGGACAGCGTCTCCGTCCCGTCGAACCGATGTCCTCGCGGGAAGACACAGCAGAACCGGTCGGCGGCGAGGTCGTGCACGCGCAGACCGGGCAGCGGCTCGGACACCACCGTGACGGCCAGGTCGACGTCGCCCGCCCGGACCTTCTCGAGGACTTCCCCGGAGAGCGCGTCCTCAATGGACAGTTCGACGCCGGGGTGCCGCCGCCGGTAGTCCGCGACCACCGGCGGCAGCAGGATCGCGGCGAGCGAGGGGAGCGTCGCGATCCGGACCTTGCCCCGCGTACCCGCGAGGAAGCCGGTGAAATGCCGCATCCCGGTGTCGAAGGACTCGACGACGGTCCGCGCGATGCGGACGAATTCGGCGCCTTCGGTGGTCAGCACCAGGCTGCGGGTGGTCCGTTCGAACAGCGGCACCCCGACTCGCCGTTCGACCTCCCCGATCGCCCGGCTGAGTGACGACTGCGCCAGGTGCAGCCGTTTCGCGGCGGTCGTGAAGCCGCCCGCGTCGGCGACCTCGACCACCGCCCGCAGCTGCTGCACCGTCAGATCCATGCGCATAGTGCATCAGTCTATGCGAAACTCTTGCTTGACCTCTATAGGCGGCCTGGATCACAGTCAACGAGTCAACGCTGACCGCTCGTTCCTCGAAAGGCCGGGAAATGCTTGCTGTAGCGGGTTTCCTGACAATCGCGGTGTTCCTGGCCGGGGTCCTGTCACGCCGGCTGTCCGTGCTCCTGGCACTCACCGTCATCCCGATCGTCGCGGCGCTCGCGGTCGGCGCCGGGCCGCGGCTCGGCGAGCTGATCGGCAAGGGGCTCACCACGGTGGCCCCGGTGGCGATCATGATCACCTTCGCCGTCCTGTACTTCTGCCTGATGAGCGACGCCGGCCTGTTCGATCCGGCGGTGCGCCGGATCGTGCGGTGGGCCAAGGGCGATCCGCTGAAGATCGTCGTCGGCACCGCGGTGCTCACCGTGCTGGTCGCCCTCGACGGCGACGGCGCGTCCACGTTCCTGATCACGGTTTCGGCCATGCTTCCGCTCTACCGGCGGATCGGTATCCGTCCCGTCGTCCTGGCCGGCGTGGTCTGCCTCGGCGCCGGGGTGATGAACATGGTGCCGTGGGGCGGGCCGACCGCGCGGGCGATGGCGGCGCTCGACCGGGACAGCGGGTCGATCTTCCTGCCGCTGCTGCCCGCGATGATCGCCGGGATCCTGTGGGTGCTGGTCGCGGCGTGGCTGATCGGCCGGGCGGAACGCAAACGGCTCGGTGTCGTCACCCTCGACCCGGACGAGCACGCCCCGGAGGAGTCCGTCCGCGACCGCAAGGGCCGGGTCCGGTTCTGGTGCAACGTGGTCCTGACGCTGGCCCTGGTCGCCACGTTGCTCGCGCAGCTGGCGAAACTCGAGGTGGTGTTCATCATCGCCTTCGTGCTCGCCCTGCTGATCAATCGTCCGAAGTGGACACAACAGCAGGAGCTGTTCGAGAAGCACGGCCACAACGTCGTCCTGGTGACGACCATGATCTTCGCCGCGGGCGTGTTCACCGGGGTCCTTTCGGGCACCGGCATGATCGACGCGATGGCCCGCGCGCTCGTCGGCGTCATCCCGGGCTGGGCGGACGGCGCGCTGCCGGTGCTGACCGCCGTCACCAGCATGCCGCTGAGCCTGGTGTTCACCCCGGACTCCTACTACTTCGGTGTGCTGCCGGTACTCGCGGAGACCAGTTCCGCGCTCGGCGGTGACCCGGCGGAGGTCGCCAGGGCGGCGCTGCTGGGGCAGATGACCACCGGCTTCCCGCTCAGCCCGCTGACCGCGTCGACCTTCATTCTCCTCGGCATGACCGGGGTCCAGTTCGGTGAACACCAGCGGTTCATCTTCAAATGGGCATTCGGCACGACGCTCGTGATGACCGTCGTCGCCCTGCTCACCGGCGCGATCTCATGGTGAGAGGACAGATGCGGGCACAACGGGTGCGGATCGGCAGTGGGGCGGGTTTCGCGGGCGACCGCTTCGAACCGGCCGAAACACTGGTACGGGAAGCCGGGCTGGACGACCTGGTCCTGGAATGTCTCGCCGAGCGCACCATCGCGCTCGGGCAGCAGCGCCGGCTCGCCGATCCCGGCACCGGGTACGACCCCCTGCTGGTCGCCCGGTTCGGCAGGCTCCTGCCGATCGCCGCCGAACACGGGGTCCGGGTGCTGAGCAACATGGGCGCGGCGAACCCCCTGGCCGCGGGGAAGGTGACGGCCGGGCTCGGGATCGCCCGGCGGGTCGCGGTGGTCACCGGCGACGACGTGTTCTCCCGGCTCGATCCGGCGAGTCCGGCGATGGAGGACGGGCGTCCGTTGCGCGAGCACGGCGAACTGGTGTCCGCCAACGCCTACCTCGGCGCCGACGCGATCATGCCCGCGCTCGCCACCGGCGCCGACGTCGTGCTGACCGGCCGGGTCGCCGACCCGTCGCTGTTCCTCGCCGCGCTGGCGGACCGGCACGGCTGGGACCTGACCGAGCCGGGCATCGCCGCGGCGGGAACACTCGTCGGGCACCTGCTCGAATGCGCCGGGCAGATCACCGGCGGCTACTTCGCCGACCCGGGGTCGAAAGACGTGCCGGGGCTCGAAAACCTCGGCTTCCCCTTCGCGGACGTCGAGGCCGACGGCGCGGCGGTGATCGGCAAACCGGGCGGCACCGGGGGAGTGGTGTCGCGGGCGACCGTCCGCGAGCAACTGCTGTACGAGATCACCGACCCGACCGGGTACGTCACTCCCGATGTGGTGCTGGACCTGCGGGAAGTCCTCGTCGACGAGATCGGGCCGGACCGGGTCGCGGTCAGCGGTGCCGTCGGAAGGCCCCGGCCGGATCGCCTGAAGGTGAGTGTCGGCTACCGCGCCGGATTCCGCGCGGAAGCGGAGATCTCTTATATGGGGCCGAATTCGCCGCGACGGGCGCGGCTGGCCGGAGAGATCGTGACCACCCGGCTCGGTGGCAGCGACGTGCGTCTCCGGGTCGACGTACTGTCCACTGAGGACGGCGGTGAATCCCGGCTCCGGGTGGCTTCGCTCGCTCCGGATCAGGGCCTCGCGGAGCGCGTGTGTCACGAGGTGGAGTCCTTGTACACCAACGGTCCCGCCGGTGGTGGTGGTGTCCGCACCCGTACGTCGGAAGTGATCGGGATCGTGTCCACCCTGGCCGACCGCGAGATCGCCGAACCCGCGGTGACCGTCTTCGAGGGGCAGTGATGGTGAAGTTGTACGAGATCGCCCATTGCCGGGCGGGCGACAAGGGTGACACCTCGATCCTTTCGCTCTTCCCTTACCGGGACGAGCTTTTCGACGATCTGGTGCGCGAGGTGACCGTCGAGCGCGTGGCGGCGCATCTGGCCGGGCAGGTGCGCGGTCAGATCGTCCGGCATGTCCTGCCGAACCTCTGCGCGCTGCAGTTCTCCTGCCGCCAAGCGCTCGACGGCGGCGTGACGACGTCACTCGCGGTCGACACCCACGGCAAAGGCCTGAGTTTTCGGTTGCTGTCCATGACGGTCGACATCGAGGAGTGACCATGAAGGCGTTGTACCGCGGTTGT
The DNA here is from genome assembly GCF_046549055.1 of Amycolatopsis sp. lyj-112. NCBI lineage: Bacteria > Bacillati > Actinomycetota > Actinomycetes > Pseudonocardiales > Pseudonocardiaceae > Amycolatopsis > Amycolatopsis sp. lyj-112. The sequence continues at coordinate 1,342,111 of NZ_JAJPWS010000001.1, forward strand.
GTGCTGGCTTCGGTCGCCTTGGCCGTCGCGGCGACGACGGCCGCTCCGGTCGCGGCGGCCGGCTCGTTCTTCTCGTATGAGCGCGAGGCGACCTACGCGGTGCATTCGGAAGACGTCCGGGTGCCCGTCCGCGACGGTGGTCACCTCGCCTGCCGTCTGCACCGGCCCGCCGACCCGTCCGGGGCGCCCGCGCCCGGCCGTTTTCCCGCGATCTCGTGCTCGCCGGGGATCTCACCGCCGACCTCGAGGTCTCGACCACGGCGGCGGGCGGCAATCTCGCGGCCGTCGTCGAGGACGTCGCCCCGGACGGCACGGCGTCCCGGATCACCTCGGGCTGGCTGAAGCTGAGCCACCGCGACGGCCACACCGAGCTGTCGCCCGTGCGACCCGGCGCCTGGTACCGCACCGCGGTGCACGTCTGGCCGACGCACTACCGCCTCGCGGCCGGGCACACGCTCCGTCTCACGGTGTCCAGCGACGACTACCCGGAGATCGATTCCGACGCGCCCGCAGGGACGGTCTCGGTCCGCGTCGGCGCCGGTGGTTCAGCGCTCCGGATGACCACGCTGGGGTCTCACTAACCGTCATTGCCACTGACTGGCGCCTTTCGGATAATCGGGCATGGGTTCCGATCACCCTTTGGTGTTATTCGAGCCAGTTCATTGTTGCAGATAATCGCGAACACATGTTCGACAAATGTGCGGTATTATGGAGGGGTGTCCGAGACTCCCGTTCTTCCTCAGCCGCCGCAGGAGTTGTGGCGTGCCGGGAAACTGGAGCTTGCCCACGGAGTGACTGAGACCTTGACGCTGATGCGTGCTGCGGCCGCTGTGTTGGGCACATATCTAGCGGAAATCGAATCCCGTGGCGCCAAGGATCTGTACGGGTATGCGAACACGAAAATGTGGCTTGCCGATGTGGCGCGGATTGCTCCTGCCGATGCGAAGAAACTCGTGGATCGTGCGGTGGCGCTGAACCCGACCCGCGCCCTGGACGGCACCGAAGTGCCGCCGCTCGCACCCGCCACCGCCGTGGCTGCAGCCGAAGGTGCGGTCGGGGAGCAGCACATCGATCAGATCGTGGCGGTGTTGAAGAGGATCCCCGGTCATGTGTCGGTGGAGAATCGTGAGGCTGCGGAGAAGATCCTCGCTGATCTGGCTCGTGATGGGGGTCCTGGGCAGATCGCGGCCGCTGAAGAGGGCTTGATGGCCTGGCTGGACCCGGACGGCAATGAGCCGAAGGATCCCGAACCGGTCCAGCCGCGCCGGGAGTTGAGAGTGCACCGCCGTAAAGACGGGTTCTGGAAACTCACCGGCCTGCTGGATGACGAAGCCGGTGCGCGGACGATGGCGGCGATCGAGGCCTATGCGAAACCCCGCCCCGTCGACGAGTTCGGCCAAGCGGACCTGCGGACGGTTTGGCAGCGGCAGGGTGACGCCTGGGTCGACCTGCTTGACCTGGCGATCGCGAGCCCGGACCAGCCCGGCACCTGCGGGTATCGGACGATGGTGCATGTCCTGGTCGGCTTCGAGGAACTCAAAACCGGTCTCGGGACCGCCAGTGTGGACTTTGTCGGTCAGATGACCGCCCGCGAAGCGCGGATGGCGGCCTGTGACTGCTTGATGCTGCCGATCGTGATGAGCGCAGCCGGAGAACCCCTCGATGTGGGGCGGATCAAACGGTTCGTCACCCCCGGCCAGCGAAGAGCCTTGAACGCCCGGGACCGGGGCTGCTCGTTCCCTGGCTGTCAGCGGAGACCGAAGCGCTGTCACGCCCACCACGTTCATCACTGGGCAGACGGCGGACACACCGATCTCCGCAACATGTGCCTGCTCTGCTCATTCCACCACCGACTCATCCACCACGGCGACTGGGAAGTCCGCATGGCCGCCGACGGGCTACCGGAATTCATTCCGCCCCAATACCTGGATCCGCTACAGACCCCGAGGCGCAACACGCTGCACGCCACTCTCGTTTGACCGAGGAGCCCGCCAGCCACACCGGCGACGGGCCCCTCGTCATGCCCACAGCCAGAACGCGCTGGGACGGGTTGGTCGTGAGTGGCGATTCGTGTTCTGGTGAACCTTGATTCGTGTACCTACTGCGGACACGTTCCTGCCGCCTGCCAGGTCGCAACTAGAGGACTAAACGCAGACGACCTTGATCGGGCTCAAGTCAGTCGCAGTGTTCCAGCGGGCTGTTGTAGGTGACGCCGCCCGCGGAACCGCCCCAGCGGACGCACTTGCCCGCCGCGCTCGCCCGGACCGGTCCGGCGAACCACGAGAACGAGCCGGAGTCGGTGATCCGGGACGCTCCCTGGACTTCGAGGTAGGCCGAGGTCGCCGTCGCGGTTCCGGCGGACGTGCTCTTCATCGTGCTGACGCAGTTCTGTCCGTTGGAAGCGTTGTAGGACAGGTAAACCGTGCCCGCGGTCCCGAGCGGAGCCGAGTCGATCACGCCGTACCCGCCGCCGCACGCCGGGGCGCCGAGGGTAGCTTCGGTGACGGTCGAGAAGCGGATGGTCTCGTTGGCGTTCCCGGCCGGGCCGGCCTCGTACAGCACGCCGACCGAGCCCGAGGACAGCTGGACCATGTCGGAGTAGGCGGCGTCGCCGCTCCACACCAGCGTTCCGGCCGAGTTGCCCTGCCAGTTCGCGCCTTCGTCGAACGACGACCGCACGACCAGTTCCTTGCGGCGGTCGCAGACCGACGGTCCGGCGAACAGGATCCGGTTGTGCTTGCCCGCCTGGTCGGTCGCGGTCATCCGCGCGGTCGAGGACTGCACGACCGGGGTGATCAGGTCCTCCTCGAAGGAGAACTTCGCGGAGAAGCTCGCCCCGCCGTCGGAGCTGATCGCGGAGGCGCGGTTCTTCGCTCCGCCACTGAGGCATTTGTTGTCGTTGTTGGCCTGGTTGCGGGCCGCGGTGTGGATCCGGCCGTCGATCAGTTCGGTGACGCTGATCTCCTGCGGGTTCAGCCCGGCCGACGCCGCCGGGGTGTCGGTGGCGCCGCGTTTCCAGGTGATCCCTTGGTCGTCACTGTAGATGAGCGCGCCGCTGTTCTTCGCGCCGATGGTGTAGCTCATCCCGGCGACGAGCCGGCCGGCGTGCGCGCCGCGCGTCAGCACGATGCCGTGCGACGGCCCGGTCGCGAGCCATCCCGGCGCGGTGCTGAACCCGAGCTGGGTGGTGAGCACCTTCGGCGCCGTCCAGGTCTTGCCGTGGTCGTCGCTGATCGAGACGCGCGGAATGCGGTTGCAGTCCGGGTTCTTGACGCATTCCATCACCGACAGCAGCACGATCCGCCCGGTGGAGGGGATCACGATCGGTGTCGGGTTTCCTTTGGTGTCACCGAAACCTTCGATGACGACCTTCGACGGACTCCAGGTCTTCCCCTTGTCGGCCGAACGTTTCACGACGAGGTCGATGTCCCCGCGGTCGTTGCAGAAGCTGGCGCCGCCCTTGCGTCCTTCGGCGAACGCGAGCAGTTCGCCATTGCCGGCCGTGACCACGGCCGGGATTCTGAAGCAGTCGTAACCTTCCGTTTTCTCTTTGTACACCACCGTGTTTCCGACGGCGGCGGCCGAGATCTGCTCGGCGACGGGAGTGGCGAGGGAGGTGGCAGGGGAGGCGCCGACCGCCGCGGTGGCGACGAGGGCCGCGAACAGGCCCTGTGCGACGCGGGAGATCTTCACGGGAGTGCTCCGTCCTGGATTCGATTCCGGGTGACGGGGCGTCAGCGTCCCTCCGCCCCGTACAGCCGCCGTACAAAGCCGCGTACAACCCGGTTTCGCTTTGTGTGTCAGGTGACGCAGAGCGGTGGCCCCGGCCGTGTCAAAGTCATCGCGCCGGGGCCCGGCGCGACATCGGAAGGGGAGGGTCGATGAAGGTGAACGATCCCGAGGGGCGTCAGTGGGAGATCGATCGCCGTTTCGCGCCGTGGCGCCGGCGGGTTCAGCCGTTCGCGGTGTTCGCCGGTGGCTACCGGCACTACCGGCTCAAGCCCGACTTGAGTTTCCTCGACGAGGCCGAGCCGAAGAGCGACGAACCACCCGGCAAGCTCGCCACCGTCCTGATGGTGCTGCTCTTCTTGTACGGGCTCCCCGAAATCGTGATGTACGTGTTCATGGCGATCCTGCTGATACCGGTCAGGTTGCTGGAAATGCTCTGCCAGGGCCTCGCAGGGCTGGTGTCGCAGGCCGTCCGCCGGTTCAGGAAGGCGCCTTCGAGGGTCGATGTCCTCGGTTGGCAGAAGGAACAGAACGGTCTCGCGTCGCTGACGATCCTCAAGGTGCCCGACGGGCTCGTCGCGCCCTTGGTCGCCGAACTCGGCGGCCTGCTCCGCGGGCGGACCGCGTTCGATCCGGGCGAGCCGGCGGTGCGCGAAGTGCTCACCCGGATGGGAGCGCGGGTAGAACGACACCGCACGTTGCTTCGCCCGAAGGCCCCACGATGACCGCGGATCTGTGCCAGGATCCCGTTCCGAGGGGGACGACGATGCGGGTAAGCGCCACCGGCGGCGGCGAGTGGCTGATCATGCGCCGCTTCGCGCCATGGCTGCGCCGGGTGCGGCCGTTCATGCTGGTCGAAATCACCGCCTGGCTGGTGACGGGTGTGGTGCTCAGTGCTCGTCGGGCGCGAGCTGCCTGAGGTCGCGGAGGCTCCGGACGACCAGCCGCTGGCGTCCGGTGCTGAGCAGCCCGTCCGCACGCAGGGTCCGCAGCGTCCGCGCGACCGCTTCCCGGGACGCCGACGCGAGACCGGCCAGGTCCTGCTGGCTGATCCGCAGGGCGATCAGGGTGCCTTCGGGGACGGGGACGCCGTACCGCTCGGCGAGGTCGACCAGGATTGCGGCGATGCGCTCGGCGGCGGTGCTGTCGCCGAATTCGGTGCGGCGCGAGTTGGCGTAGCGCAGACGGGAGGTGATGATCCGGAGCAGGACCACGGAGATCCCGGCGTGTTCGCGCAGGACGGAGTTGAACGCGCGCGAGGACAGCCAAAGCCCGGTGACCGGCTCGACGGCGACCGCCGTCGCCGAGCGCAGACTGCCGTCCATCGAGGCCATCTCGCCGATGATGTCGCCGGGGTCCCGGACGGCGAGCACGGCGTCGTAGCCGCCGGTGGACACCGAGGTGATCTTGACCCGTCCGGTCATCAGGATCAGCACCCAGTCGGACCGGTCGCCCTCGCGGATGATCACCGTCCCGGCCGGGTAACGGCGCAGTTCGGCCTCGGCACGCAGCGCCTTGCGCTGGCCGTCGTCGAGCAGTTCCCAGAGCCTGCCGGGTGAGTCGTGCGGCTCCGCCGCCGGCTGTGTCATGCCTGTCGTTCGCCTCCGTGCGCGATCATACGAGCCGAACCTGGCCGGGGATTTCTTGGTACGCCTGGGAAAGGCGCCGGATGCCGTCCTTCAGCTGTGAACTGGTCGCGGTACTGACATAACTCAGGCGCAGGTACGGCCCCGGCGCGTCGGCGGCGAAGTAGAGCCTGCCGGGGGTGACCGCTACTCCGGCGCGGAAAGCGGCGCTGGTCAGCGTCACCTCGTCGACGGACCCCGGCAGCGGTTGCCAGAGGTGGTAACCGCCGGTCGGCACCGGCACGACACGCCAGGTGGGCAGGTACTCCCGCAGTGCGGACACGGCGACGTCCCGCCGCTCGCGCAACGCGGCCGCGAGTGCCTTCAGATGACGCGGCCAGGCCGGAGAACTCACCAGCTCCAGGGCGGTTTCCTGCAAGGGGCGCGGTACGAAGAAGCTCTCGACGGCGTGGAGCCCGCGCAGCCGTTCCAGCGCCGGGCCGCGGGCGGCCAGCGCGCTGATCCGCAGGCTCGGCGACGCCGGTTTCGTGAGCGAGCGGATGTGCACCACGACGCCGTCGGGATCGTCGGCCACGAGCGGCGGCGGGGGCGCGGGGCTGCCGGGATGCGCCATCAGCCGGGCGAAGTCGTCCTCGATGATGAAAGCGCCCGCTTCTCGCGCGATCCGCAGGATCTCGGTACGGCGTTCGGCGGACAGGACCGCGCCGGTCGGGTTCTGGAACGCGGGCTGGCAGACGAACAGCCGGGCGCCGGTGTCGCGGAAGGCGTCCGCGAGCAGGTCGGGCCGGACGCCGTCGCGGTCGATCGGCACCGGCACCGGCCGCAGGCCCGACGCCCTGGCGATGGCCAGCATCCCCGGGTAGGTCGGCGACTCCACCAGCACCGGCGCGCCGGGGGCGCCGAGCGCGCGCAACGCCGTGGTCAGCGCGCTCTGCCCACCGGCGGTGATCAGGACGTTCTCGACACTCACCGGGCTGCCGATGTCGCGGGCGAACCACGACCGCAGTTCGGGCAGCCCGCAGATCGGCGGCCGGGTCCAGGCGCCGGGACGGCGTCCGGCGCGGGCCGAGGCGGCCGCGAGTTCCCGTTCCGGCTGCAGGCTGGGGTGGGTATAGCCGCCGTTGAGGTCGATCACGCCCGAGGGCGGGTCGCTCAGCGCGGCGAGCACGCCGGTCGCGTCGATCGTGCGTGCGCCCGCCTGCGAGCTGAGCGACACCTCCTGCCACGAGACGTCGCCCGCCGGCATCGGGTCGCGAGGGGGCGGCGCACGGAAGACACCGGCCCCGGGGCGGGAGATCACCAGGCCTTCGGCGGCCAGTGCGGCGATGGCGCGCGACACCGTCACCGGGCTCACCTTCAGCTGCCGGACGAGCTCGCGGCTGGACGGGAGCTTTCCTTCGATCGGATAGCGCTCAAGCTCAGACCTCAGCTGTTTGACCAGGCTGATGACGCTGCTACCATCGGACATGAGACTGGATGATAGCGCTATCGCGGACCGGACAGTAGCGGTCCGCTCCGGGACCGTGCTGGCGGCGCTGGGTGTCTTCGCCTTCTCGTTCACCTTCCCCGCCACCGTCTGGGCGCTCGAGGGGTTCGGCCCGTGGACCGCCACCGGAGCACGTTGTGTCCTGGCCGCGCTCGTGGCCGCCCTCTGTCTCCGAGTCTTTCGCGTTCCCCTGCCGAGACGTGACCAGTGGCGCGGCCTGGTCGTCGTAGCCCTCGGATGCGTGCTCGGTTTCCCGACGCTGACCACACTCGCGTTGCAGACGTCGTCGACGGCGCACTCCGCGGTGGTGATCGGGATGCTGCCGCTGGCCACCGCCGTCGTCTCGTCGAGGCTCACCGGTCATCGGCCGTCCCGCCGGTTCTGGCTCGCCGCCTCGGCCGGCGCGATCGCGGTGCTGGTGTTCACCGTCAGCCAGAGCGGCGGCGGACTGTCCACAGCGGACCTGTTCCTGTTCGCCGCGCTCGTGCTGTGCGCGTTCGGGTACGCCGAGGGCGGCCGGCTGGCCCGGGAGATGGCGGGCTGGCAGGTCATCGCCTGGGCGCTGGTCATCGCGCTGCCCGTCACCGTCGCGCTCACCGTCTTCGGCGGTGTGACGGAGCCTCTCCATCTCGGCGGCGAGGCGATCATCGGGCTGCTGTACGTCGCGCTCATCTCGCAGTTCGGCGGGTTTTTCGTGTGGTACCGGGGAATGGCCGAGATCGGCGTCGCCAAGGCGAGCCAGATCCAGCTGGCCCAGCCGCTGCTGACGCTGATCTGGGCGGTCCTGCTGCTCGGCGAGCATCTCCCGGCGGCCGCGCCGGTGACGGCGTTGATCGTCGTCGCCTGCATCGTGGTGACCCAGCGGTCCCGAAGCTAGATCAACGTCGCGAATCCGCGAGACCACGGGGTCCGCGCGGTGATGGGCTGAGGTACATGACCACCTCGACCCTCGACACCTCCGCACGGACCCCGGTGAAGGGATGGCTCGCCGTCCTCGCGGTGACGCTGGGAATCTTCTCCCTAGTCACCACCGAGATCCTGCCGATCGGGCTCCTGACCCCGATCGGCGCCGATTTCCGGATCTCGGCGGGGACGGCGGGCCTGACCATGACGATGCCCGGCTTCCTCGCCGCGATCGCCGCGCCGTTCGTCACCGTCAGCGCGGGGAGGGTCGACCGGCGGATCCTGTTGTGCGGGCTGATGGTGGTGCTGGCACTGGCCGACGTCCTCGCAGCGACCGCGCAGGCGTACTGGGCCGTGCTGGTCTCCCGGGTCCTGGTCGGGCTGGTCATCGGCGCGTTCTGGGCGATCGGCTCGGGCCTCGCCGCGCGGCTGGTGGGACCCGGACGCGCGGGGACGGCGACCGCGGTGATCTTCTCGGCCGTCCCGCTCGGCTCCGTCTTCGGTGTCCCGGCGGGGACGCTGATCGGCGAACTGCTGGGCTGGCGGGCGGCGTTCGCCGTGATGGCCGTCTTCACGCTCGGCGTCCTCGCCGCACTGGCCTTGTTGCTGCCTCCGCTGCCCTCGGCGCGGGCCACCCGCCTGGACGTGCTGCGGGAGATGACGCGCCTGCGGGTGACGCGGCTCGGGCTGCTCGTCACGGTGCTGGTCGTGCTCGCCCACTTCGGGACCTACACCTACATCACGCCGCTTCTGCGGCAGGTGACGCAGGTGAGCCCGGAGCTGATCACCGTGTTCCTGCTGGTCTACGGCACCGCGGGGATCGTGGGCAACTTCGCCGCCGGGGCGGCGATCGCTCGCGACCTCCGGCTCACCTTCCTCACCGCCGCCGGCCTGATCGGCGTCGCGACGCTGGCGTTGCCGTTCGCCGGCGGCTCGGACGTCGGCGCGCTCGTCCTGCTGGTCGTCTGGGGTCTCGCTTATGGAGCCGTCCCGGTCTGCTCGGGCACGTGGTTCGCGCAGGCCGCGCCGCACGCTCCCGAAGCGGCGTCGGTGCTGTTCACCTCGTCGTTCCAGGCGACCCTCTCGGCGGGCGCGCTGCTCGGCGGATTCGTCGTCGACGCGGTGTCCGTCTCGGCCGTGATGATCGCGGGCGGGGTGCTCGCGTTGGTCGCGGTGGGAGTCCTCAGCCGAGCACGGTCAGCGTGACCAGCGCGGTGGTCCCGACCAGCAGGGTGGAGAGCAGGCCGAGCAGCAGCGCGCGGCCGCCGGTGCGGACCAGCGTGGCGATCCGCACGGCGCAGCCGAGCCCGAACAACGCTCCGGCCAGCAGCAGCGTGCAGGTGATCTTGGCGAGGTCGAGCGCGACACCCGGCACGATCCCGGTGCTGCGCACGGCCGCCATCGCGAGGAAACCGAGCACGAACAAGGGGACGAGCGGCGGGCGCTTTCCGTCCGCGGGCCGGTGGCGTTCGTGCACGCCGACCGCGGCGACCATCGGCGCCAGCAGGACCACCCGGCTGAGCTTGATCACGATGGCGACCGCGACGGCGGCGCTCCCGGCCGGGGTGGCCGCCGCGACGACCTGCGCGACCTCGTGCACGCCGAGCCCGGCCCAGCCGCCGATCCGGAGCGCGTCCAGGCCCAGCCAGCCGCCGAGCAGCGGGACGGCGGCGATGGCGAGCCCGCCGTAGAAGGTGACCAGCGCGACCGCGGTCGCGACGTCGGAGTCGTCCCGCTTGACGACCCCTTCCATCGCGGCGATGGCCGACGCGCCGCAGATCGAGAACCCGGTCGCGACCAGCATCGCCAGCCCGCGCGGCACGCCGAGCAGCCTGCCGAGGCCGATCGTGCCGAGGAACGTGATGCCCACGGTGAGCACGACGGCGATCAGCGTGCCGGGGCCCAGCGCCAGCACCGCCGGGAGCGAGAGCTGCAGCCCCAGCAACACGACCCCGGCACGCAGAAGCTTCTTCGTGACGCCTGAGATCGCCTTCCGGGTCTCGTCCGACAGCGAGAGCAGCGACCCGGCGAGGATGCCGAGCACGACGGCGACGGTGAGCGCGCCGACGACCGGGATCACGGTGCTCACCAGGTACGCGGCGGCCACGCCCGCCCCGGTGACGGCCAGTCCGGTCAGGTAGGGGTGCGTCCGTCTCGCGTGCGCGGTGCTCATACCGTCAAGCCTCACCCGGTGGCGCGTGCCTCGGTAGCCGGGAAAGCGAGGGGTAGGTCATAGACTTGGACTATGACCACACCCGACCTGGACTCCCTGCGCCTGCTGGTGCTCGTGGACGAGCTCGGCAGTATCGGGCAGGCCGCGGCCAGGCTCGGGATCGCGCAGCCGTCGGCCAGCAAACGACTGTCCACAGTCGAACGACGGCTCGGGCTGGTGCTGGTCGACCGCACGCGGCGGGGTTCCGCGCTCACGCCCGACGGCCGGGTCATCGCGGGCTGGGCGCATCGTGTGCTCTCCGAACTCGACGGCCTGCTCGACGGCGCCGAAGCCCTGCGCACCCAGCACGAGGCGGAACTCCGGGTCGCCGCGAGCATGACGCTGGCCGAGCATCTGGTCCCCGGCTGGATCGGCGAGCTCAAACGCGCGAATCCGGGGCTGTACCTCGGACTGGAGGTCACGAACTCCGATCAGGCCGCGGAACTGGCCAGGGACGGCAAGGTCGATCTCGGTTTCGTCGAGTCGCCAGGGGCGCTGCCCGGACTTTCGTCGAAAAGGGTGGCCACCGACCGGCTGGTGCTCGTCGTGGCCGCGGCCCATCCGTGGGCTCGCAGACGCCGTCCGCTGACCGTGGCGGAACTCGCGATCACGCCGCTGGTGGTCCGCGAACCCGGTTCCGGGACCAGGGAAACCGTCGACACCGCGCTGCGCAAGGCCGGTGTGGGCCCGGCGAAACCGTTGCTGGAACTGGGGTCCGCCTCCGCGGTCCGGAACGCGGTGATCGCGGGCGCCGGACCGGCGGTGATCAGCGAACTGGACGTCGCCCGGGATGTCGCCGACGGCAGGCTCGTCCCGGTCGTGGTCGACGGCGTCGAGTTCGGGCGTGAACTGCGTGCGGTCTGGCCCGCCGGGCGGCGGCTCGCCGGTCCGGCCGCGGAACTGCTGGCTTTGGCGGTGCGTTCCCGGAGTGCGCGCGGCTGATATTTGAAATTCCATCGGATCTGTTCACGTTTACTGTGAACGGCTTGTTAATCGCGCGTGATACCCAAATGATCGCCAGGGTGATACCGACGATAGGGCGAACCGTCGTCAATTCACCGAAATGCGGCCGGACCACCATTTCCCGTGGTCCGGCTCGGAACGTCAATGGTGAACTCCCGGTAACGCCGCCGGATGGCGTATCGGATGTTGGGACACCTGGTCGTTGACTGTTCTTCCCTGCTACTGCGGGAAAACACGGGGACTTCGATGTCGGCGGCGTATCCGGAACGCTAATTTTCCGCGACGATCCCCGGCTGGCGCAGGTCGGCGAGTCGCGTATCGGTTCCTGTGACGGGAAACCCTACTACCGAGTATTGACGTGAAGCGCCGGCTGCGTTTAAGTACGCCCGGTAACTATGTCACTCTTCCGCGTGCTCGGAGGCTTCCCGTGGGTAAGTCGATTCGTGGCGCCGATGCCTCAACGTTGACCGGTACGGCAGATCTGCTCATCGCGGTTCATCCGTTCGGTGTTCCGTCGGCGCGGTTCGCCGCTGCGGCGACAGGTGCCGGCGCGCTCGGCGTTCTCGACCTGACCGGAGGAGACCGGGCCGCCCGCGAAGAACTCGACTTGGCCGCGGACTGGCTCGCCACCGGGTTCGGCGTCCGTGTCGCGGGAGCCGTCGAACTTCCCGCCGCGGCGCATACCGTCCTGCTCGCCGCAGGGACGGATATATCCACTGTGGACTTTAGTGGCAGGCGGGTGCTGGCCGAGGTCACCGGCCGGGAAGAGGCGGCCGAAGCCGTCGCCGCCGGGGCGGACGGCCTGATCGCCCGAGGTCACGAGGCGGGCGGCCGGGTCGGCGACCTCGGCACGTTCGTCTTCCTGCAGCAGTTGCTCGCCGACCCGGGGATCACCGTCCCGGTCTGGGCCTACGGCGGGATCGGCGAGCATACGGCGGCCGCCGCGGTCGCCGGTGGCGCGGCCGGTGTCGTGCTCGACACCGCGTTCGCGCTGCTCCCCGAGGCGGAACTCCCCTCGGACGTCACGCTGGCACTCGAAGGGCTCGACGGCTCGGAGACCACAGTGGACGGCGGGATCCGCGGCGTCCGCCGTCGCGGTACCGACGGCCCCGCGCTGGAAGCCGGGCAGGACGCGTTCCTGTCCCGGCGTTTCCGTGACACGTGGGGAACGCTTCCGGCCGCGATCCGCGGCATCCGCGCCTCGATCGCGGGAGGTCTCACCGCGTCCGGCACCGCGTTGCCGCTCGCGCAGGGCCCGATGACCAGGGTCAGCGACCAGCCCGAGTTCGCCGGAGCGGTCGCCGTCAGGGGAGCGCTGCCGTTCCTGGCGCTGGCGTTGTCCGGCCCGGCGCAGACCCGCGAAATGCTCGAAAAGACGAAGACGGCGCTCGGTGACACGCCTTGGGGAGTCGGCGTGCTCGGGTTCGCGGCCGAGGACGTCCGTGCCGCGCAGCTCGACGTCATCCGGGAGATCCGGCCGAGCCACGCGATCATCGCCGGCGGCCGCCCGGCGCAGGCGAAGGCGCTCGAAGACGTCGGCATCTCGACATTCCTGCACGTCCCGTCGCCGGGACTGCTCCGCCAGTTCCTCGAGGCAGGCGCCCGCAAGTTCATCTTCGAGGGGGCGGAATGCGGCGGGCACGTCGGCCCGAGGAGCAGCTTTCCCTTGTGGGAAGCCCAGATCGGGGTACTCCGCGAGTTCATCGGCACGGGGAACGCCGACGGTATCGAGGTGTTCTTCGCCGGTGGTGTGCACGACGAGCGGTCGGCCGCGATGGTCACCGCGGCCGCCGCGCCGCTGACCCGGAGCGGCGCCACGATCGGTCTGCTGATGGGGACCGCTTACCTGTTCACCGAGGAGGCCGTCCGTGCGGGGGCGGTGCTGCCGTTGTTCCAGCGCCAGGTCGTCGAAGCCACGCGCACCGACCTGCTGGAGACCGCGCCGGGGCACGCGACACGGTGTGTGAGTTCGGCTTTTACGAGCGAATACGCGGAACTCAAGCGCGAACTGAAGTCGCGGGACGTACCGGACCGGGAGGCCTGGGAGCGGCTGGAGAAGCTGAACGTCGGGCGGCTTCGGTTGGCCAGCAAGGGAATCGAGCGGGTCGGCGACGCACTGCACGAGGTCGAGGAAGACCGGCAGCTCACCGAGGGCATGTTCATGGCCGGGGACGTCGCCGTGCTCAGGTCCGAGGTCACGACCATCGCCCGGCTGCACGAAGCCGTCGGCGCGGGCGCGGTGGCGTTTCTCGAAGCGCGGGCGGACGAACTCCTCAGCGCGAGGGAAGAAGAGCCTGCCCCGGAGCCGCTCGACATCGCCATCGTGGGCATGGCGTGCCTCTTTCCCCAGGCCGGGGATCTGCCGTCGTTCTGGTCGAACATCCTGTCCGGAGTGGACTCCGTCACCGAGGTCCCGGTGCGGCGCTGGGATCCGTCGCTCTACTACGCACCGGATGGCGACGGCGAGAAGACGCCGTCGCGCTGGGGCGGTTTCCTGCCCGAGATCCCGTTCGACCCGCTCGATTACGGCATCCCGCCCGCGTCGCTGGCGAGTATCGAACCCGTGCAGTTGCTGGCGCTGGAGGTGTCCCGGCGAGCACTCGCCGACGCCGGGTACGGCGAACGCCCCTTCGACCGGTCGCGCGCGTCGGTGGTGTTCGGGGCGGAGGCAGGCAGCGACCTGTCCAGCGCGATGACCCTGCGGACCGTGCTCCCGTCCTACCTGGGCGAACTCCCCGCCGACCTCGACCGCCAGTTGCCGCGCCTGACCGAGGACTCGTTCCCCGGCGTGCTCGCCAACGTCATCTCCGGGCGGGTCGCGAACCGGCTCGACCTCGGCGGCGCGAACTACACCGTCGACGCGGCGTGCGCGTCCTCGCTGACCGCCGTCGACGTCGCCTGCAAGGAACTCACCACCGGCACCAGCGACCTCGTCCTGTGCGGCGGCGCGGACCTGCACAACGGCATCAACGACTATCTGCTGTTCTCCTCGGTGCACGCGCTTTCGCCGTCCGGCCGGTCCGCGACGTTCGACAGCGACGCGGACGGGATCGCGCTGGGCGAGGGTGTCGCCTGCGTGGTGCTGAAACGGCTCGCCGACGCCGAACGTGACGGCGACCGGGTCTACGCGGTCGTCAAGGGCGTGGGCAGCGCCAGCGACGGCCGGGCGCTCGGGCTCACCGCGCCCCGGCCGGAAGGCCAGCACAACGCGCTGACCAGGGCTTATCGCAACGCCGGGATCTCCCCGTCGCGGGTCGGGCTCGTCGAAGCGCACGGCACCGGCACCGTCGTCGGCGATCGCACCGAACTCGGGACCCTCACGAAGGTGTTCACCGAGGCGGGCGCCGAACCCGGCCGGTGCGCACTCGGTTCGGTGAAATCCCAGATCGGGCATACGAAATGCGCCGCCGGGCTGGCCGGGTTGATCAAGGCGAGCCTGGCGCTGCACACCGGGGTCAAACCGCCGACCCTGCACCTGGAAAAGCCGAATCCCGCGTGGGACCCGGAAAGCAGCCCGTTCGCCTTCGACACCGAGGCGCGGCCGTGGGCCGAACGCGAACGCGTCGCCGGGGTGAGTGCCTTCGGTTTCGGCGGCACCAACTTCCACGTCGTCCTCGCCGCGCACGACGGTGTCCCACCCGCGAAGACCCTCGACGAGTGGCCCGCGGAGCTGTTCCTGTTCGCCGGCAAGGACGACGCGGCCGCGATCAAGGCGGCGCAAGACGTTCTGGCCGCCTCCGGCCAAGGCTGGCACCTGCGAGACCTGGCACTGGCCGCGTCACGTCGAGCCGAAGCCACGCGAGGCGGCCGTACCCGGTTCGCCGTCGTGGCGTCCACTGTGGACGAACTCGCCGTGCTGCTCCGGCGGGCGATCGCCGGTGAGCGGGACGAGAAGGCGGGGATCTTCGCCGCCGAGGGGGACCCGGCGGGCGAGGTCGCGTTCCTGTTCCCAGGTCAGGGCAGCCAGCGGCCCGGGATGTTCGCGGAGCTGTTCGTCGCCTTTCCCGAACTGCGGCGGTATCTCGCCCGGGGCGGGCACACCGTCGACGTCCTGTTCCCGCCCGCCGCGTTCGACGAGGCGGAACGCGAGGCCCAGCAAGCGCGGCTCACCGACACCCGCGTGGCCCAGCCCGCGCTCGGGATCGTCGGGCTCGCCGCGCACCACCTGCTGGGGAAGGCCGGGGTACGGCCGTCGATGGTCGCGGGCCACAGCTACGGCGAACTGATCGCGTTGACCGCGGCGGGTGCGCTGAGTTCGACGGCGCTGCTCGAATGCAGCGAGGCACGGGCGGCGGCGATCCTCGGCGCCACCGGAGCCGGGGACCCGGGAACGATGGCGGCCATCGCCGCCGGTGCCGCCGAGGTGGCCGACGCGCTCACGGCCGAAGGCTTGCACGAGTCGGTCGTGGCAGCCAACCGGAACGCGCCGAAGCAGACGGTGATCTCCGGCCCGACGGCGGCCGTCGGCATCGCCGTGGAACGGTTGCGGGCCCGGGGAATCGGCGCGAAGGCCCTCCCGGTCGCCTGCGCGTTCCACAGCCCACTGGTCGCCTCCGCGGGGGCGGAGTTCGCCCGCGTGCTCGACGGCGTCCAGGTCACCGAACCCGAGATCCCGGTCTGGGGGAACCGGGCCGCCCGGGCCTATCCGGTGGGTCCGGGGGAGATCCGCGCCGAACTCGCCGCGCAGATCGGTGCCCCGGTGCGGTTCGCCGACCAGATCGAAGCGATGTACGAGGCGGGCGCCCGGATCTTCGTCGAAGCAGGGCCGGGTTCGGTCCTCACCAGGCTCGTCGGCGCGATCCTCGACGGACGTCCACATCGGACGGTCACCGTCGAGAGCGGCCGCCGCACCGGGATTCCCGGCTTCCTCGCCGCACTGGCCAGGCTGGCGGTCGCGGGCGTGGACGTCCGCACCGGCTGGCTCTACACCGGCCGCGCGTGTGCGGACGCGCTGACCGCGCGGCCGCCGAAGAAGGCAGGCTGGACCGTCGACGGTCACCTCGTCCGCACCCGGGACGGCGAAATCCCGGCCACCGCCCTGCATCCAGCCCAGCGAATCTCGGAGGCGATCGTGACATCCCGGCCCGGCACCGGAATCGGAACCGACGGGGGTGAAGCGCTGGTCTCGGAGTTCCTGCGCACCAGCCGCGAGATGATCGCCGCCCAGCGCGACGTGCTGCTCGGCTACTTCGGCACGGATCCCGGCACCCGCCCGGCCGCGCCCGTGGTCCTGCCCGCGATGCCCGAACCCGTGCGGATCGAGGCGCCGGTCGTGCCCGAGCCCGTCCCGGCCGGCCGATCGGTGTTCGAGGTCGTCGTCGAGGTGATCGGGGAGCGGACCGGCTACCCGGTGGACATGATCGAGCCGGATCTGGATCTGGAAGCGGATCTGAGTGTCGACTCGATCAAACGCGCCGAGATCGCCGGAGAGCTGGCGACGAGGCTCGGCGCGATCGAGGGCGATCCCGAAGTACTGGCCAAGGCGCGGACGGCCGCGCAGCTCGCGAGCCTGCTCGAAAACACCGGCCTGGAAGCGCCGGCCGTACCCGACGTTCTGGCCGTGGTCGTCGAGGTCATCGGGGAGCGGACCGGCTACCCGGCCGACATGATCGAGCCCGGCCTGGATCTGGAAGCGGATCTGAGTGTCGACTCCATCAAACGTGCCGAGATCGCCGGAGAGCTGGCCAAGAGGCTGGGCCTGAGCGGCGGTGATCCCGAGGAACTGGCGAAAGCCAAGACCGCGGCGGCGATCGCGGACCTCATCACCGGCGGTAACGCCGAACCGGCCGCCGGACCGTTGGTGGGAACCGAAGCCGTTGTCGTGGCACCGAAGCGTTACGTGATGCGGGAGTTCGACCTGGCGAACCCCGTACCCGTCGACGAAGAACTCGCCGGGCTCCGGTTCGCGGTCATCGGCGAAGGCCAGGTCGCGGAAACCCTCGCCGCCCGTCTCGCCGGATACGGCGCCGAAACGGAATTGGTCCAGGGTATTCCGGAGCACGGCGCCGACGGCGTGATCCACCTGGCACCGTCCTTCCCCGACGACTTCCCGCTGTACCAGGCGATCTTGGCGACCGAGCCGCGCTGGCTCATCGCGAACGGCCCCGCCGACGGCGCTCGTGGCTTCTTCCGCACGGTGACGCGGGAGTACCCGGACATGGTCGCCAGGGTGGTCGAACAACATCCGGAATCCACTGTGGACGAACAGGTGGAGACGCTGCTCGCCGAACTGTCCGCGGGGGACTGGGAACCGGTCGTCGTCCGTCGCGACGGTGCGCGACGCGGGTTGCGGATGACCGAGGAGGCACTGGGCCTGCTCGCCGGTTCCGGGGCGGGACCGGCGGGCGAGGGAGCCGCCGAGGCCGCGGCGCTCGGGCTGGACCGCGATTCGGTCGTCCTCCTCGTCGGCGGGGCGAAGGGGATCACCGCCCGGCTGGCGACCACGCTGGCGTCGGCGTCGCGCTGCCGGATCGAGTTGTTCGGCCGCACCGCCGTGCCCATCGAAGGTGAGGAGCCCGCGATCGCGGCGGCGGCCACGACGGCGGAACTGCGCACGGCCCTGATCGCGAGCGGGCTGACCAAACCGGCCGAGATCGAGCGGACCATCCGGCTCATCGAAGCCGAGCGGGAGGTGCGCGGAACCCTGCGACGCATCGGCGACCTCGGCAGCCCGGTGCGGTACCACTCGGTGGACATGCTCGACGCCGAGGCCGTGCACCGCGCGGTCAAGGAGATCCACGCCGAGCACGGCCGGATCGACGGCATCGTCTACGCGGCGGGCGTCATCGAAGACAAACTCATCGCCGACAAGGATCCGGCGTCGTTCAACCGCGTCTTCGGCACGAAGGTCGAAGGGGCGAGCACGCTGCTCGCGGCGACCGGCGAACTGCCGGAGGCCCCGAAGTTCGCCGTCCTGTTCGGCAGTATCGCCGCGACGCTGGGCAACCGAGGGCAGTCCGACTACGCCGCCGCGAACGACGCGCTGGAGACGCTCGGGCGCCGATGGTCCACTGTGTACGGACGTCGGGGGCTCACCGTCCACTGGGGACCGTGGGCGCCGACCGGGGTCAACAACGGAATGGTCACCCCGGAACTCGTACGGGACTACGCCCGGCGCGGGATCGAGCTGATCGACCCCGAAGAGGGCACGTTGAGCCTGTTGCGCGAACTGGCGTGGGGCGACGAGGACCTCACGGCCGTCACCTACACCGCGTCGGGGTGGTGACCGGTGCCTGAAACTCCTCCGATCGCGATCGTCGGGATGTCGGTGCTCTTCCCGGGAGCACCCGACCTCGACACCTACTGGCGCAACATCGTCGACGGCACGGACGCGATCACCGAGGTCCCGGCCGACCGCTGGGACCCGGGGTTCTACGCGCCCGACGCCCCGGCACGAGCGGACCGGATCTATTGCCGTCGCGGCGGTTTCGTCGGCGATCTGGCCGAGGTGGACGTCACCGGGTTCGGCGTGATGCCGTCGTCCGTCCCCGGCACGGAACCCGACCAGCTGATCGCCCTGCGGGTGGCCGCCCAGGCCATCGCCGACGCGGGCGGCGAGCACCGGCTGCCCGCGGACCGGCAGCGGGTCGGCGTCATCCTCGGCCGCGGCGGCTACCTCACCCCGGGGCTGGTGCGGCTCGACCAGCGGGTCCGCACGGCCGCCCAGCTGGTCCGCACGCTCGGCGAGCTGATGCCCGAACTCGGCGGCGAACGGCTGGAGGAGGTCCGGCAGGCCTTCACCGAACGGCTCGGCCCCGAAGCGCCGGAGGCGGCGATCGGGCTGGTGCCGAACCTCGCCGCTTCCCGGCTGGCGAACCGGCTCGACCTGCGCGGCCCGGCGTACACAGTGGACGCCGCCTGTGCCTCCTCGCTCGTCGCCGTCGACCATGCCGTGCGGGAACTGGCGTCCGGACGCTGCGACGTCGTGCTGGCCGGTGGCGTGCATCATTGCCACGACATCACCTTCTGGAGCGTGTTCTCCCAGCTCGGCGCGTTGTCCCGGAGCCAGCGGATCCGGCCGTTCCACCGCGACGCCGACGGAGTGCTGATCGGCGAGGGCACCGGCGTCGTCGTGCTCAAGCGGCTCGCGGACGCCGAAAAGGACGGTGACCGGGTCTACGCCGTGGTCACCGGAACCGGCGTGGCCAGCGACGGCCGCACCGCCGGACTGTCCAATCCGGACTCCGCCGGTCAGGTCCGGGCGGTGCGGCAGGCCTGGGCCGCCGCGGGAATCGACCCGGCCGGCACGGGCGCCGTCGGGCTGCTCGAAGCGCACGGGACCGCGACCCCGGCGGGCGACACCGCCGAACTCGCGACGATCGCGGAGGTCTTCGGCCCGGCGGACGAGCCGACGGCGGTACTCGGCTCGGTCAAGTCGATGATCGGGCACACCATGCCCGCGGCGGGGGTCGCGGGCCTCGTCAAGGCCGCTTTGGCGGTGTACCACGGGGTTCTGCCGCCGACCCTGCACTGCGAGGAGCCGCATCCCGCGCTGGCCAAGACCCGGTTCGAGACGCTCGACGCCGCGAAAGCCTGGGAGACCGACGATCGGGCGCCGGTGCGGCGGGCCGGGGTCAACGCCTTCGGGTTCGGCGGGATCAACGCGCACGTCGTGCTGGAACAAGCCGCGACCCGGCCCGCCGTCGAAGTCCGCGAGCCCGAACGCGCCCTGCGGCTCTGCGCGCCGACCGTCGCCGAACTCGCCCGGCTGCTGGACGGCGACGACGTGCTGCACCAGCAGCAGCCCGGCCGTGGCCGGTTCCGGCTGGGCCTGGTCGATCCGACGCCCAAGCGGCTCACCCTGGCCCGGAAGGTGGTCGCGAAGGGCAGACCCTGGCGCGGCCGCAACGACCTCTGGTTCGTGCCTGAACCACTGCTCGGGCCCGGCGGCGGCAAGATCGCGTTCGTCTTTCCCGGGCTGGAGAACGAGTTCGAGGCCCATTCCGACGACATCGCCCGGCACTTCGGTCTCCGCTGGGATTCCCCGGACGTCACCATCGGCGACGTCGGCAGGCACGGCAAAGGTGTGTTCCAGCTCGGCAGGCTGCTCGACACCGCGTTGCGCAAGCTGCGTGTGACCCCGGACGCGCTCGCCGGCCACAGCCTGGGGGAGTGGACGGCCATGGCCGCCGCCGGGATCCACTCCGATGACGAGGTCGACGCGTTCTTGGCGGACTTCGATCCCGACGCGCTCAAGGTGCCGGGGCTGGCCTTCGCGGTGATCGGCGCGCCCGCCTCCGTGGTCCTGGATGTCCTCAAAGGACAGTCTGATGTGGTCCTTTCCCACGACAACGCGCCCAACCAGTCGATGCTCTGCGGGCCATCCGAAGCGGTCGACGAGTTCGTACGCGGTTTCCGCGCCGACGGCGTGATCTCCCAGGTCCTGCCGTTCCGGTCCGGATTCCACACCCCGATGCTCGCGCCGTACCTCGGCCCGATCCGCGAGGCCGCCGAGCGCTATTCCCTGCATCCGGCGAAACTCCCGGTCTGGTCGGCGACCACGGGACGGCACTATCCGGCGCCCGCCGGTGAAGTACGCGACCTGTTCGTCCGGCACCTGCTGGAACCGGTGCGCTTCCGGAGTCTCGTCGAGAATATGTACGAGGCCGGGTTCCGCGCGTTCGTGCAGACGGGCGCGGGACAGCTCGGCTCGCTGATCGGGAACACCCTGCACAGCCGGGACCACCTCGTCGTCGCCGCGCATTCCGCGCACCGGCCGGGTCTCGCGCAACTGCTCCGGGTGGCGACGGCCTTGTGGGCGGACGGCGCCGATCCGGCGTTCGAGCTGCTGCCCGGCCAGGGCGGTGCCCCACGCGGGCGGGCCGTCCGGCTCGACCTCGGCGGTGCGCTGGTCTCCCTCGACGAGAAGACCCGGCGCCGCTTCCGGCCGGGCGCCACCACGACGTCCACTTTGGACCAGATCGGGGAACGGAACCCGCTGGCAGCCGAGTTCTCCGGGCTGCTGGCCGACACCGCCGGTCTGGCGGCCGAACTCTTCGCCGCCAGGCCGGCGCCCCGGATCCGGCCGCTGCGGACCGAACTCCGCGTGTCCGTGGAGACGATGCCGTACCTGCTCGATCACTGCTTCTTCCGGCAGCCGCCAGGCGCAGACCCCGCCGACGCCTGGCCGGTCGTGCCCGCCACGACGGTGATCGGGCACCTGATGGACTTCGCCGAGCAAGCGGCGCCGGGACAGCGCGCTGTCGCGCTCGACGACGTCCGGCTGAACCAGTGGATCGCCGCGACCCCGGCGTTGGACGTTCCGGTGACCGTGGTGCCGCAAGGATCTTCGCGGGTCAGCGCGTCCTTGGGTGACTACTCCCAGGCGCAGGTGGAACTGGCGGACGGCTTCCCGGCCGATCCGCCCGAACCGTGGAAGTTCCCGGCCGCCGGGGAAGAGGTGCCGGACCTGCTCGCCGAACAGCTCTACACCGAACGCTGGATGTTCCACGGTCCGGCGTTCCAGGGCGTCTCGGAACTGACCGGCATCGGGGAGCGGCACGTGCGCGGGGTACTGCGGACCCCGGCGGCGCCGGGTGCGCTGCTCGACAACGCCGGGCAGCTGCTCGGGTACTGGATCATGTCCCGGCTCCCGGACCGCACCACGGTGTTCCCGGTGGGGATGCGGCGGATCCGGTTCTACGGCGAGCATCCCGTGCCGGGTGAGTGGCTCGACTGCGCCATCCGGATCGTCTCGGTCACCGGCACCGAACTCGAAGCGGACGTCCAGCTCGTCCGCGGCGGCCGGGTCTGGGCGGAGGTCGAGGGCTGGCGTGACCGCCGCTTCGACAGCAACCCGGTGATCCGCGCGGTGGACCGGCGGCCCGAACGTGCCACGCTGTCCGAGGGCCAGCCGGGCGGCTGGGCGCTGGTGCGCGAACAGTGGCCCGATCTGGCGACCCGCGATCTGATCATGCGGAACCTGCTGGCCGGCGCGGAACGGGAGCAGTACGAGAAGCAGTCGCCGCGCCGGAAACGGCCTTGGCTGCTCGGCCGGATCGCGGCCAAGGACGCGGTCCGGCGACTGCTGTGGGCGGACGGCGAAGGGGACGTGTTCCCCGCCGAACTCCGGATCGGGAACACGTCTTCGGGAGCACCGGCCGTGACCGGCGCTTATGGTCGGGAACTGCCCGAGCTCACCGTGTCGATCGGGCACCGCGACGCGCTCGGTGTGGCCATCGCCCGTCCCGGGCCGTGCGGCATCGACATCGAAGCCGTCGAAGATCGTCCGCAGAGCACGGTTTCCGCTGCTCTCGGTGACGCCGAACGGGCGCTGCTCGGCGAGCCGGAAGCCCTGTGGTTCACCAGATTTTGGGCCGCGAAGGAGGCCGTCGCGAAACGGCTCCGGACCGGCCTGCGCGGGGATCCGCGCGCTTTCACCGTCGTCGGCGTGGACGGCGGGCGGCTCACCGTGGCGGTGGGCCAGGCCCGGTATCCGGTGTGGCACACCACGATCAGCGCGCCGGACAAGGACTACGTCGTGGCTTGGACGGAGAACGAAGATGACCACTGAAACCGTGTCGGCCCGGACAGTGCTGACCGACATCACCGTGATGCTGCGGGAACTGCTCGAAGAATACGGGCTGGACGACGCCGAAATCGCACGGGACACCAAGTTCCACGACGATCTCGAACTGGAGAGCATCGACCTCGTGGCGCTGTCCGGGCAGCTGCGCGACCACTACGGCGACCAGGTCAACTTCGCCGAGTTCATCGCGGCACGCGAACTGGACGAGATCATCGCGCTGACCGTGGGCGAACTGGTGGACCACGTCGTGACGTCGCTGCGCGCGGCCGGAGAGGGCTGAGGATGGCCAAGGTCCGCGTCGGCGATCTCGACGTCCACGTCCAGCGCCTCGGTCCGGCGGAGGGGGAGGCGCCGGTCGTGGTGTTCGTCCACGGCCTCCTCACCGACAGCCTGGCGAGCTACTACTTCACGCTCGGGCCGTCGTTCGCGGCGCAGGGGATCGACGTCGTCATGTACGACCTTCGCGGCCACGGGCGCACGACGCGGCCCGGCACGGGCTACCGGCTCGAGGAGTTCGTCGCCGACCTCGACGGCCTGCTGACCGCGCTCGGCATCGACCGGCCGGTGCACGTGGTCGGGAATTCGTTCGGCGGTTCGGTCGCCTTCGGGCTCGCGGCCGCGCGTCCCGAGCGCGTCGCCAGTGTCATCGCGATCGAGGCGGAACCGCCGGTGCGGGCCTGGGCCGGGCATATGGCCGACGGGCTGACCGACGCCAAGACCCGGCTCGGCCACGACGAGGTGATCGGCTGGATCGCCGAGAACCACGGCGCGCACACCGCCCGGCTCTCGCGGTCGGCGTTCAAGATCCTCGCGGCCACCACGCTGGCCGAGGACATCCCGTTGAGCCGGACCATCGACGACGACCTCTCGGCGGTGCACTGTCCGGTGTTCGCGCTGTTCGGGGACCTCTCCGGGCTGTCCGCCCAGGTCCCGGACCTGGAGGCGAACCTCGCCCGCTGCCGGACGGTCGTCCTGGCCGATCAGGGACATTCGGTGCTCGTCGAGCGCACCGCGGAGACGTCCGGGCTCATCCTCGACTGGGTCCGGGAGCACTCGCGCGCGACCGCCGGAGTCGATTGAATGGGCAGATTCCTCTTCGTCACGCCACCGCTGGTCGGGCATGTGAACCCGGCGGTGGGCGTCGCGGCCGCGTTGACCGCTCGCGGCCACCGGGTCGCCTGGGCGGGGCAGCCGGAGATCATCCGGCGGCTCGCGGGTGACGACGCCGAGGTGTTCCCCTGCGCGGTCCCCGACGACGTTCCCGAGCGCGACGCGAGTCTCAAGGGGCCGGCGGCGTTCCGGTTCCTGTGGGAGGAGTTCCTGATCCCGCTGGCCGAGGCGATGGCGCCGGGCGTCCGCGCCGCGATCGGCCGGTTCCGGCCGCAGGTCGTGGTCGCCGACCAGCAGGCCATCGCGGGCGGGCTCGTCGCCGACGGGCTCGGCCTGACGTGGGTCACCTCCGCGACGACGTCGGCGGAACTCGTCGACCCGCTGGCCGGGATGCCGAAGGTGGTGGCCTGGCTCGACGACCTCCTCGACGGCCTGCGAGCGCGCATCGACGGTGGCCCCGCCGACCCCAGGATGTCCCCGCACGGCGTCCTCGCCTTCACCACGAGGGAACTGCTCGGCCCGGCCACCTTGCCGTCCCGGGTCCGGCTGGTCGGGCCGTCGATCGGCGGCCGCGCGGCCACCGGAGAGTTCCCGTGGGAGTGGCTCGACCCGGCCGTGCCGACGGTGCTCGTCACGCTCGGGACCGCGAACGCCGACGCCGCCGGAGACTTCCTCAACGCGGCCGCGAAGGGGCTTTCGCGGGTCGACGGGATCAGGACCGTCATCGCCGATCCCAGCGGCTGTGTCGGATCCGTGGGGTCAACGGGAGACCAGGTGCTCGTGGTGCCGCAGGTGCCCCAGATGGCGCTTCTGGAGCGCGTGGACGCCGTCGTATGCCACGCCGGGCACAACACCGTCTGCGAAAGCCTGTGGCACGGTGTGCCGCTGGTCGTCGCGCCGATCCGGGACGACCAGCCGATCGTCGCCGGGCAGGTCGTCGACGCGGGAGCCGGGATCCGGTTGCGCTTCGGCCGGGCGAAACCGGACCGTGTCGCGGACGCGGTGACCAGGGTGCTCGACGAGCCGGCCTACCGGGCGGCCGCCGAAAAGGTCGGCGCCTCGTTCCGGACGGCGGGCGGCGCGGCGACCGCGGCCGACCACTTGGAGAACTTACTCGCCTAGCCGCTTGAAAACGCCGGGTGTAGGGACTCTCCTGGAGGGGTACCTGCTCTCCGAAGGTGTGTCGTCGTGCTGGGAGTCGCCATGACCACAGTCAAGACATCGCACAAACCCCAGGCCGTCCGATTCGGCGGAAGGAGCCGCGGCCCCAAAGGCAGCGTGCTGCTGAGCGTGCTGCGCACCACCGATCACAAGACGATCGGCCTGCTCTACCTCGGCACCTCGTTCGCGTTCTTCCTCATCGGCGGGTTCATGGCCCTGCTGATGCGCGGTGAACTCGGCAGGCCGGGGCTTCAGTTCCTCTCGCAGGAGCAGTACAACCAGCTGTTCACCATGCACGGCACGATCATGCTGTTGCTCTACGCGACCCCGAACCTCTTCGCCTTCGCCAATTACATCCTGCCGCTGCAGATCGGCTCACCCGACGTCGCCTTCCCCCGGCTGAACGCGTTCTCCTACTGGCTGTACCTCTTCGGCGGCACGATGACGCTTACCGCGTTCATCACCCCGGGCGGCGCGCCGGACTTCGGCTGGACGGCCTACACCCCGCTCTCGGCGGCCGCGCACGCGCCAGGGGTGGGCGCCGATCTGTGGATCATGGGCCTGATCGTGTCCGGGCTCGGGACGATCCTCGGCGGCGTCAACATGCTGACGACGATCCTCTGCCTGCGCGCGCCCGGGATGACCATGTGGCGGATGCCGTTGTTCACCTGGAACATCCTGTTCACCACGATCCTGATCCTTCTTGCGTTCCCGATCCTCACCGCCGCGTTGTTCGCCCTGGAAGCGGACAGACGGCTGGGTGCCCACGTCTTCGACCCGGCCAACGGCGGGGTGATCCTGTGGCAGCACCTGTTCTGGTTCTTCGGCCATCCTGAGGTCTACATCGTCGCCTTGCCCTACTTCGGCATCGTGACCGAGATCGTCCCGGTGTTCAGCCGGAAACCCTTGTTCGGCTACAAGACCATGGTGTTCGCGACGATCGCGATCACCGCGCTGTCGATCGCGGTGTGGGCGCACCACATGTTCGCCACCGGCGCCGTGCTGCTGCCGTTCTTCTCGATCATGACGTTCCTCATCGCGGTGCCGACCGGGATCAAGTTCTTCAACTGGATCGGCACGATGTGGAAGGGACAGCTGACCTTCGAAACGCCCATGCTGTGGGCGATCGGGTTCATGGTGACGTTCCTGCTCGGCGGGCTGACCGGGATCATCCTCGCGTCGCCGCCGCTGGACTTCCACGTGCACGACAGCTATTTCGTGGTCGCGCATTTCCATTACGTGCTGTTCGGCACCATCGTTTTCGCCACCTTCGCCGGAATCTACTTCTGGTTCCCCAAGATGACCGGGAGGATGCTCGACGAGCGCCTCGGAAGGCTGCACTTCTGGACCACCTTCATCGGCTTCCACACCACGTTCCTCGTCCAGCACTGGCTGGGCAACGAAGGAATGCCGCGCCGCTACGCCGACTACCTGACCTCCGACGGATTCACCACGCTCAACACGATTTCCACCATCGGCGCGTTCCTGCTGGGCGCGTCGGTGCTGCCGTTCGTGTGGAACGTCGTCCGCAGCTATCGGTTCGGGGAGGTCGTCGAGGTCGACGACCCGTGGGGATACGGGAACTCCCTGGAATGGGCGACGACCTGTCCGCCGCCGCGGCACAACTTCCACGACCTGCCTCGGATCCGGTCCGAACGGCCGGCGTTCGAACTCCACTACCCGCACATGGTCCCCCGGCTCCGCGCCGAGGGGCACCTGAACCCGTTACAGCGCAAAGAAAAGGTGCTGGCGGACGGCTCTGACCGACAAAGGGAATGAGGTACCGCACATGGTCCCGATGGAAGTCGAGGGAATGGCCGTACTGGCTCCGGAAGCGGCACCGGTGATGCTGCTGCGCGAACGGGAAGGCGACCGCCGCTGGCTGGCGATCACGATCGGCGGCCCCGAGGCGAGCGCGGTGGCGCTCGCCCAGGAGAAGATCAAGCTGCCCCGGCCGGGCACGATCGAACTGATCGGCCAGGTGGTGAAATCGTTCGGGCACCGCGTGATCGGGGTCGAGGTCACCGCCCTGCGGGACGGCATCTTCTTCGCCGACCTGGTGCTCGATTCCGGCATCCGGATCTCGGCGCGGCCGAGCGACGCGGTCGCGATCGGGTTGCGCGCCGAGGTCCCGATCCAGGTGGACGACTCGGTGCTCGACGTCGCCTCGGTGCGGGTCGAGATCGTGGGAAGCGGGCCCGACGCGGAACTGCCGTCCCTCTCGTCGGACCCTGTCGATCAGGAACGGGAGGTCGAGGAGTTCCGGGCGGCGTTGGACCGGATCGTGCCGGAGGACTTCGGTGAACCGCCACCCCCGGACCCGAAGCCGAACCCCTGACTCCCCTGACGCCGGATGCTATGAACGACTCGTTACTTGCAAAATTTGCAAGTAACGAGTCGTTCATAGCACTTCTTGGGGCGACTACTACTGCTTCGCCAAGCCTCGCTCGACCGCTTCGATGATGCGCGGCCGCAGTTCGGCCGCGCGGATGATCGCGTCCACCGAACCGACCTTCACCGCGCGCTCGATGCTGTGCACGCCGTCGAACTCGGACGCGACCGCGCCCAGCTTCTCGGCCCGCACCGACGACTGGACGTCGGCCAGTTCCGCGGCCAGCGCGGCGCGTTCGGCGCCGGAGGCTCCGCTGAGCTTCTCCGACAGCGACCGCACCCGCGGGTCCGCCGCGGTCCGGGCGTTGACCTCACCGGAGAACACGACCGCGGCGGCGGGTGCGCCGCCGAGCACGGAGGCGAACGAGCCCTCCAGCGCCAGCACGGTCATGTTCGGGTTCAGCGCCTTCGAGAAGACCACGAACGCGCCACCGTGGTACCGCGAGATCACGCAGAACACGATGGGGCCCTCGAAGTTGACGATCGCCCGGCCGATCTCCGCGCCGTACTCCAGCTGCAGTTTCCGCATGGACTCCGGCGAGCCGTCGAAGCCGGACAGGTTCGCCAGCACCACCAGCGGCCGGTTGCCGCTGGCCGCGTTGATCGCCCGCGCCGCCTTCTTCGACGACCGCGGGAACAGGGTGCCCGCGGTGTAGGTGTCCGGGCCGTCGGTGGGAGGGAAGCCGCGGCGCGGCACCGAACGCGACTCGATGCCGAGCAGGCAGACCGGCCGCCCGCCGAGGTGGACGTCCTGCACGGCCGCGGTTTCCGCGTCGGCCATTCCCGGCCAGCGCTCCAGCACCGGGTGGTCCTGGTCGGAGAGCGCGCGCATCACCGTGCGGATGTCGAACGGCTTCTTGCGGTCGGGGTTGGACTCCCGCGAGAAGATCTGCCCGACGGTGGTGAAGTCGCTGTCGACGGCCGCGTGCGGGAACGGCGAAACGTCCCGGTCGATCGGGTCGCTGGTGACGGCCTTGCGCGGACCGGTCTCGTCCGGCGCGATGTAGGTGTGGTCGTAGTGCGACATCAGCACGTCGCGGGCCGCGGCGAGGTTCGGCGCCCAGTACTGCGCCTGGCCGTTCGGGCCCATGACCCGGTCGTAGCCGCCGATGCCGAAGTTGTCCTCGGCCGACACGCCACCGGAGAAGTCGAGCGACTGCTTACCGGTCAGCACCATCGCGGAATCCGGCGTCATCACCAGGATTCCCTTGGTGTGCATGAGCATCGTCGCTTCGGCGTTCCAGTACGGCTGGGCGCCGACGTTGATGCCGGCCACGATGATGTTGATCTCGCCGCCGTCCTGGGTGAAGTGCACGATCCGCTTGAGCGCGGCCGCGACCCAGTCCATGTTCTCGGTGCCGGACTCCATCGAGATCCGGGCGCCGGCCGACAGCGCGAACCACTCCAGCGGAAGGCGCAGCCGCTCGGCGAGGTCCAGCGCGGCGATCACCCGCGAGCACTCCGGCTCCGACAGGGCGCCGAGCGCCTTCGTCGGGTCGCCCAGCAGCACGACACGTTTGACGCCTTCCGGGTAGCGCTCGGTCGGCGTGGTGACCACACCCGCGACGATCGCCGCCTTGTTGCGCCCCTTCGGCCGGTCGACCGGGACGAGCGTGTTGCTGTCGTCCATGTCGTACTCGGTGAACGAACCGAGCATCTCGGTCAGCTCGTACGGGTACACCGTGTCGCGACGCCGGGCGCGCAGGACGTTCTGGCGGTAGTCGTCGAGCGGTTCGATCGGCTCGGTGGTGGGCTCGGCCAGCGACATCTGTACGCCGCCGCTGACGTCGTAGCCGATCCGCACGGCGATTTCGGTGAGGTCGCCGGTCGTGCGGTCACGCTGCCTGCCGAGGAACTGGACCTCTTCCAGGCCCGCGCCCGCGGTGGACGGCTGCACGCGCTGCGCGACCGTGTTCAGCTCGTCGCCGGACAGCTCACTGGTCGGCCACACGTAGAGCATGATCCTGTTGGTGTCGAAGCGCTTCTTCGGCGGAAGCTTCGCCTGCACCTCACGGATCGCGTCGAGGCAGGCGGCCAGCGTGCCTTCGACGGCGGGCAGCGCGAGCAGCTTGCCGTCGTTGTCGCGCAACGGCGTCAGGTCGCGGACCTGCGCCAGCGCGACCAGCCGCTGGTCCGAAGGGTTCTTCGGCGCGACGCACTTGAACAGGTAGACGTCCTCGTCACCCGACGGCAGCCGCGTGAGGTCGAAGTTCTCCAGCCGCTGCAGCTGCATCCGCTGCGCGATCAGCGGGTGCAGGCCGCGGATCAGCCGCTCTTCGGTGAACCCGGTCGAGGACGGCCGGAAGGTGAAGTGGTGGTGCATCACCGCGCCGCTGTGCCCGGCGACCGTGGTGGTGATCCGCCGGACCCGGCTGGGCAGCGACTCGGCCGCGAGGATCTCACGCAGGCCCGCCGCCATCGCGTCGTCGTCGGCGGAGGCGTCGTCCCAGGTCAGGTACAGGTCGGCCTCGACATCGGTGTCGGCGGGCAGCCCGGCCGCGAGGTCGGCGACGGCCTTGATCGCCCCGGGCAGCCCGGCGCGGTCGACGGCCGTGGTGGCCATGTGGAACCGCTCGCCGTCGTCGGCGTAGTCGCCGGTGACGAAGGTGCAGCCGCCCACGGTGACCGGCTGGACGCCGGTGAGCGCGCGGTTGCCGTAGTAGCGGCGGCTCAGCACTTCCAGCAGCGGGGTGTGGTCGGTGCCGGGGCGGCCGATCCGCTGCCCGAGCAGGCGCACCAGCGGTTGCGCGCTGGCCACCATGCTCGCGATCCGCTCGGCGCGGTCCGGCGAGGCGGGGTTCTGGTCGAGGTGGCGCAGGTGCCTGCGGACCTCGGCGTAGACCTCCGCGCGGGTGCGGCGCAGGAGCGGCTGGGCGAACCAGCGGAACACCACGCTGCGCGCGAGGTCGCCGACCACCGGGAAGCGGAGCTGGGTCGCGGCGATGAGCTGCTCCAGCGCCTTGCCCGCCGGTTCGCGCATCGACTCGAACGGCGGGGCCTCGGTGAGCCACAGCCGCAGCAGCGCCGTCACGATCGCGACGTCGGAAGCGGTGCGCTGCTGGGCGAGGAAGATCCGGAAGACCGCCTCTTCCAGCTCCGGGGTCCGCTCGAGGTCCTTGACGCCGTAGTGCCCGAGGACCTTCTTGAGTTTGTTCTGGAACGACTCCGACAGGCCGGCGCGCTCGACGTCGAGGCTCTGCAGGTAGGTGTGGAAGAACTCGCGGGCACTGTGCACCCGGGTGTCCGTCTTGGTCTCTTCACCGGCCGGCTTGTTGCGGATCAGTTCGGAGAGGTCCGCGAACACGGTCAGCAGTTCGACCTCGCCCTCCAAGGGGCGGTCTCCGTTGTCGTCGAGCTTGGACCGGGCGGCGAGGTAGGTGCTGAGCGAACGGCGCTCGTCGTGCGGGTCGACGTCGTAGCCGAGCAGGAGGCTGCGCAGATCCTGCTGACCCCGCGCGAGCCGCTGCGGCGACGCGCCGTCCGGCGCGGTGGGCAGCTCAATCTCGACGCTGCCGGTGTCCTCGGCGACCTCTTCGCCTTCGTCCGCCAGCGGTTCGAGCCGCAGCAGCGGCGCGCCGGTCTCGACCTGGCTGCCGACCGAAACCACGCACTCGCGCAGCTTCGCGCGGAAGGGCGCACGGAGCACCGTCTCCATCTTCATGCTTTCCAGCACCAGAATCGGGGCACCTGCCTCGACCTCCGCACCGACCTCGAGCGGCGTCGCGACGACGAGCGCGGGCGCGGGGGAGCGGACGACGCCGCCCTCGTCGCGGCTGATGCGGTGCGTGACGCCGTCGACCTCGACCAGGTGGATCGGCCCGTGCGTGCCGGTGACCAGGCGGAACCTGGTGCCGTTGACGGTGATCTGGCCGGTGTGCTCGTCGAAGCGGTCGACCTCGACATCGGCGAGGTGGGCGTCGCCGTTGGCCGCGCCGACGCCGACCCGGAAGCGGCGATGGCCGATCCTCGCGACACTCACCCGGTAGGCCGCGCCGCGCAGCTTCAGGTCGAGCGGACGGCCGCTCTCGTGTTGCACCTGCGGGCGGCCGCCGTGCGCGGTGGCGAGAAGTCGTTGGCGTTCAACGGCTTCCTCGTCTTCGTAAGCCTCGATTGCGGCCGCGGCCAGTGCGATGGCCGAGTGCCGGTGCGTGATCAGGTCGCCCTCGGCGCGGACACGGTCGATCCAGCCGGTGTCGGCGCTGCCGTCGACCACCTCGGGCCTGCCGAGCAGGTCGAGCACGAAACTCTTGTTGGTCGCGCCGCCCTCGATGATGACCGTGGTCTGCGCCATCGCGCGGCGGAGACGGCCGAGCGCCTCGTCGCGGTCGCGGCCGTAGGCGATGATCTTCGCGATCATCGAGTCGAAGTCGGCCGGGATCGTGTCGCCTTCGCTGACGCCGGTGTCGACGCGGATGCCGGGGCCCGCGGGCAGGTCCAAGCGGGCGATACGGCCGGGAGAGGGCGCGAAGTCGCGATCCGGGTCCTCGGCGTTGAGCCGCGCCTCGACGGCGTGTCCGGCCTCGGCGGGCTGCGGGCCTTCGAGCTTGCCGCCGGAAGCGACGTGCAGCTGCGCCTTGACCAGGTCCATGCCGGTGGTCAGCTCGGTGATCGGATGTTCGACCTGGAGGCGGGTGTTGACCTCGAGGAATGCGAACAGCTTGTCGCCCGGGTGGTAGAGGAACTCGACCGTGCCGGCGCCGCAGTAGTCCACCGCGAGCGCGAGCCGCTCGGCGGACCGCTTGAGCTCGTCGGCCTGCTCGAGGCTCAGCACCGGGGAAGCGGACTCCTCGATGATCTTCTGGTTGCGGCGCTGCACCGAGCAGTCGCGGACGCCCAGGGCCCACGCGGTGCCCTGGCCGTCCGCGATGACCTGGACCTCGACATGCCGCGCGCCGGTGACCAGGCGCTCCAGGAAGACGACGCCGCTGCCGAAGGCGCGCTCGGCCTCCAGGCTGGTGCGCTCGTAAGCGTCTTCGAGTTCGTCCGCGGAGGTGATGACGCGGATGCCGCGCCCGCCACCGCCGGCGGTCGCCTTGAGCATCAGCGGGTAGCCGATCTCCTCGGCCGCCTTGATGGCGGCATCGAGATCCGCGACCGCGCCGCGGCTCCACGGCGCGACCGGCACGCCGACCTCTTCGGCGATCAGCTTCGCGCCGATCTTGTCGCCGAGCTTGCGCATCGCGTCCGCGCTCGGCCCGATGAAGGTGACACCGATCCGTTCACACAGCTCGGCGAAGGCGGGATCCTCGGCCACGAAACCCCAGCCGACCCAGGCCGCGTCGGCCCCGGTCTCGGTCAGCGCCCGCTCCAGCACCGCGAAGTCCAAGTAGGGACGCGCCGACGCCGGGCCGAGGTTGTAGCTGATGTCGGCTTCCCGCACGAACGTCGCCGACCGGTCCGCATCGGTGTAGAGAGCGACGGTCTCGATCCGCTGCCCGGTCTCCGCGGAAAGTTCGCGGGCGGCATGGATGAGCCGCATCGCGGCCTCTCCGCGGTTGACGATGGCGACACGACTGAACACCGACTGAGCCTCCCAAGTACACAGCACACAGCAGACGACATTCCGCCGGATCGCGCGCGGAACGGTCGCCTGCACCTGCCTACAGCCTGCCTCCTACCGGCCGGTACGAGAATGTCGCCGGTGACGCATGCCGAGGGCCGGGTCTTGTAGGAACCCGCCAAAAAGTGGCCTGGCCCACGCCGCTGAGGGGGTGGATGACGTCATGAAGTGGACAATCGGGCGCCCTGGGTGGGGGAGGGGGTGACGCGCAGGTTCGAGAGCTGTCACCAGGTGTTCACGCCGGTTTCATCGGCGGCCGGGTGGGGGTGTGCGTGTCGAGAGGCGACGTGGGGCGGCTCGGCCGCCAAAGGGCGTTGCCGTTTTTCGGCAACAGCTCAGAACGGTGGTGCTTCGTCGTCGATGCGGGGTTCGTGGAGTGGTGGAGGCGTGCTGGTGTGGTTTTGTCCGGTGGGTGTGGTGATCGTCAACGTTCCGTCAGGGGCGAGCTGGTAGTTCCAGCCTGGTGTGTCTTTGAGGCGGTGGTCGCGGCGGCAGAGGTCGATGAGGTCGGCGGCGTCGGTGTTGCCGTGGAATTGCCACGGTGTGGAATGGTCGATGTCGCAGGCCTGGGCGGGTCTGTGGCAGCCGGGTCTTCGGCATTCACGGTCCCGTACCCGGACGAACTCGTCGAGCCCGGCTGTCGGCTGGTACCGATCCCGGCCCAAATCCTTGACCTGGCCCGACAGCGGGTCGGTGATGATCCGGCGCAGCACCGTGTTCGGCCCGGACGCGATATACCGCGCCAGAGCTGCGGGGATGTGGCCGTGCCCGGCCATCTCAGCCGGGTTGTCGTTCAACCCGAGGTAGGTGTTGAGGTCCAGATAAAGGAACACCTCCGCGCGTTCGCTGGTGCCGCCTTGTCCGCTGAGCAGGAGATCGAGTGCGACGTCCGCGCGGAGCTGGTCCAGCGTGCGGGTCTCTGCGGAGGTGTTGAGGGCGTGGGCTTCCCGGTTGATCCGCAGATAGGCGGCGTTGACCTTCTCGGCGGGTCCGTCTTCGATCTCGATCGAGGCGACTCCGGCGTCGCCTTGACGTGCGACGAGACGTCGGCCCGCGCGGCTGTGTTCGCTTCGTCTGGTGGCGCCGTCGGGGTCGATGGTGATGGCGGCGTGGTTGGCGGCTTTGCGGATCTGGTCGGTGTTCTTGTCCGGCAAACGATCCTCAAGCAGCGCGTCCGCGGCGAGAGCGTCGTCGTCGGACAGCCACGCGGTGGCCGCAGCGACTTTGGTGGCACCGAAGCCGCTGACGTGGCCTTGGTCCATCAGGTCCAGGGTGCGGGGCAGTCGGGTGGCGAGTGCTTGGGCGGTCGTGACCAGCCCGGTGGCATGACCGTCCACAACGGACAACGCGAACGCGACTTCCTGGACGACACTGCCCACGCCATCGCGGTGTCGGCTCAGCTGCGCTATGGCGCGGAACCGGACTGCTTCCAGACGCGCGATCCCAGCGGACGCCGCGACAGCAACAGCGACGGAATCGTTGTCGTCCAACGAATTCAGGGATGCGTTGATGTCCTCCAGAAGACTCGGCTGGGTGAGGTCTTCGAGTAGCGCCACGGGGGCGGATCTGTGTGTGTCCACAAGATCAAACCTACAACCGGCCACCGACAATTCCAGCCACTCGAAAGCCGTTACCGAAATTCGGCAACGCCCCAAGCCTCAGTAGTAATTCCGCAGCTCGCTCCACAAACACCGCGAGTACCGGCAGGCCGTCGACGAGTGACACGGCCGCGCCGGTGATCGCCAGTGCCCCTGCCGGGACACCGGTGAAAGAGTCTATTGGGCGGGCGGAGCCAGTTCGACGCGGTTGCGGCCGCCCTGTTTCGCCCGGTACAGCGCGGTGTCAGTGGCGACGAGGAGATCGTCGACGCTGGTGATGTTTTCGGCCGGGTACAGCGCACCGCCGATCGACACCGTCAGATCGGTCAGCACCGTGTCCCGATCGGGCAGGACGACCGAAACCGCCGACACCCGGTGCCGGATCCGCTCGGCCACCTGGCGCAGGTTCTCCTCGCTGTGCACGTCGGGGATGACGATGGCGAATTCCTCGCCGCCCCAGCGTCCGCAGACGTCCTGATCGCGGATCTCGGCGCCGAGCGCGTCACCGACCGCGCGCAGGACGAGGTCGCCGTTGGGATGGCCGTAGGTGTCGTTGATCGTCTTGAAATTGTCGAGGTCGAGGAACAGCACGCCGAGCTTCCGGCCCGCGCGTGTGCGCCCGAGAAGCTCTTCGGCCAGCTGGCGCCAGCGGCGTTTCGTGGCGAGCCCGGTGGTGGCGTCGGTATGCGCGTCACGCCGGTACTGGGTCAGCAGCAGCCCGCGATGCAGCGCGACGAGCGCGAGCACGACCCCGATCAGCACCAGCGGGTTGGCCTGGACGAGCACCACGGCCGTCACCAGCCCGAGGCCGAGCGCGCCCGCCTCGAGGATCTGGTCGCCGAACCCGGAGAACAGCTCGCCGATCGACTTCGGCGGCGAGGACAGCGAGATCGCGATCATCACCAGCGCGGTGTTGATCGCCCAGCGCAGGGCCGCCGCCACCACGATGACGGCGAGGTCACCCAGCCCGGCGAGCATCCCGGAGTCGGGCGCGCCGGGGTAGTGCCGCATACCGAGACTGAGGACGACGACGGCGGCCTGCGTGCCGCAGAGCACCGTCGCGGCGGAAAAGATCCACCGATGGGGGAGCACCGGTCGTTGGTGTGGCCAGATCCGTGACCATGCGATGGTGTAGGTCACGACGACCATCGCGGCGGCCAGAACCGGCGGCAGCGCGATTACGGCGGCGACGCTCCAGACCGCTTTCGTGTCGACGTAGGCGACCGACGGCGACCGGTCGTACTCCCGTTGGCGTTCGATCTGCCGGGTGCCTTCGATCGCGATGGCCGCGCACAGGGTCAGGACACCGAACCGCACGAGATCGGTGCCGGTGATCGGGACGAGCCAAGCCGTGGCGGCGGTCGAGAGGACTGCGATGAGATTCACGACCAGGACGTAGGTACGCACGGATCGCGGCAGGCTCCACAGGTGCCAGGCACCGAGCCACCGCCGCGCGCTGCCGAGTCGTCCGTCCACACACCCTCTTCCGTCGGTGATCTACACCGTAATAGAACCGCGACTGCCGAGACCGTCGTTGTCCGGACGAGCGGACACACGGCGCCGAATTCCCCCGGACAGCCCAACCAAAACGTGGGAGGTGTTCCGATGCAGGACAACAACTGGTGAGTGTTTTGCCAGATTCGTCGCTATTCCGAGGGAGGTGAACGGCATGCGGGACAACAACTGGACCACTCGGCGTGACAACAACTGGACGTGATGAACCGGCCGGGTCAGGAACCCTGCTCGCCAACGGGTGTCGTCCCGCCGACCGGACCCACGGGATCTCCGTGATCAGCGTGGTCTTCGGAGCTTCGGCGGGGCGGCACCGTCCTTGACCACCCCACTGCGGCGACGCAGGCGACCGCCACGCCCGCGAGCGCCGCGACGGTGACCACGGTGGTCGGCGCGAGGACCTGGGCCAGCAGCCCGGCGGCCGCGATACCCACCGCCTGGGCCGCGCGCAGCGCCGCGATCGCGACGCCGATCACCTGACCGCGGTGTTCGGCCGGCGCGGCCAGGCTGTACTGCGTCTGGGTGATCATGTCGTGTGCGGAGAACACTCCCGACACCGTCCACAGCACAACGATCGTGACCAGGCCCGGCGCCCAGCCGGTCGGGATCAGCACCAGGCTGCTCGCCACCGTCAGCGCGCCCAGCACCTGGACCTGCCGTGCCCGGGGGATCCGGCTCAGCAGGATCCCGCCGAGCACCGAACCCACCGGATTCGCCGCCAGCAGCCACGGCAGCGCGCCGGTACCGCCCAGTTCGGCGGCGACCGGGACGGCGAGGCCCTCGGGGACGACGTAGAACCCGCAACAGCACGCGATGACCAGCAGCCACCGCAGCTTGCGGTCGCGGGCGACCAGACGGCAGCCCGCGACCAGGGACGGGCGCGCGTGGTGACGCGGCGCCGCGGGCGGGTACCGCTTCAGCCCGAAGCGGAGCATGACCGCGGAGAGCGCGAACGTCGCCGCGTCGATCAGCAGCGCACCGGGCACCCCGAGCCCGGTCACGACGGCGGCACCCGCGCCGAAACCCAGCACGAGCCCGGCCTGATACGTCGACGAGATGATCGCCTGGCCGACGACGAGGCGGTCCGGGTCGAGCAGGTCCGGCAGCATCGCCTGGCGCGCCGCGTAGAAGGGGCCCGCCATGAGCTGCACGAAGAACAGCAGCGCGGCCGCGGCGGGCAGCGGCAGCCCGGGCACCGCCATCAGCGCGATCAGCGCCGCGCGGCCGACGTCGGCCACCACCATCACGGTGCGTCGCGAGAACCGGTCCGCGACGCCGCCCAGCGCGCCGCCGAGAAGGTCGGGCACGAAGGTCAGCGCGTAGGCCGCCGACGCCCATCCCGCGGACGACGTCCGGTCGAACACCAGCACCGTGAGCGCGACCCTGGCCAGCTGATCCCCGGCGACGGACAGGAGATGCGCGAGCCAGATCCGGCGGAACTCGGCGACCGCGAACACGCTGCGGAACGACGCCGCTCGGGCTGGCATGCGCTTCAGGCTGTCGTGAAGCGGCCACTTTACGCAACCCTCAGGTCCGGCTCCAGACTTCCGGTCCGAAGAAGTTCGAAAAATATCCCGGTGGATGTCGAACCGTGGCGGCTCCGTTCGACGTGTCAGTAGATAAGGGAAACGAAACCGCGAAGGAACGGAGAATCCGATGTCGCATTCACTGGGTCCGCTGGCGAACAACCTGACCGCTTACGCCATCTATTCGACCGCGCAGACCGAAATGCGGCACGCCTACAAACTGATCGAGGCGGGCGACTATCTCGGTGCCGCCGCGGAGATCGAATCCGCCGCGCACGCCGCCGAAGTGCTCGCGCGGGCGACGTCGGATCTCGACGCCGAGCGCTCGGAACGATGGCTCAGAGTCGTCGTCGCCCGAAGGCGGTTCGCGGAACAAGCCCGCGTGCGCGCCGCTGAATCCGCTCTTTCGCTCGTCGCCTGATTTCTTTTCCGTTCATCGGAAAGCTCGCCGGTAACTGTGGGGCTGACGCCGGTGGTCCGCTTGAACCGGTCGCGAAACGACGTGGGGGAACCGAAACCGACTTCCGGGTACTCAGCCCGGCCCGCGCGGCGATGTCGGCCAGACTCAGGTCGCGCGCCAGATTCTCCTGCATCCACAGTGCCGGAACAGATCGAGGCGATCCGGGTGCCCTCGGCGGCGGACGATCGGTGACCGATCTCCTCCGTGCGCGTGTCGATTCGAGACTCCGGCGGCTTGGCCGTTCGACCACTTGATGCGAACATATGTTCTATGACGACCGAGGGTCCCATCCTGCACGCCGACCTGGATTCGTTCTACGCGTCGGTCGAGCAGCGGGACGACCCGAGCCTGCGCGGGCGGCCGGTCATCGTCGGCGGCGGCGTCGTGCTGGCGGCCAGTTACGAGGCCAAGGCGTACGGCGTCGCCACCGCGATGGGCGGCGGCCAGGCGCGGCGGCTGTGCCCGCAGGCGATCGTGGTGCCGCCGCGGATGTCCGCGTACTCGAAGGCGAGCAAGGCGGTCTTCGAGGTCTTCGACAACACGACGCCGTTGGTCGAGGGGATCTCGATCGACGAGGCCTTCCTCGACGTCGGCGGCCTGCTGAAGATCGCGGGCACGCCGAGCCAGATCGCCGCGAAACTGCGCCGGGACGTCCTGGAGCAGGTGGGCCTGCCGATCACGGTCGGCGTCGCCAGGACGAAGTTCCTCGCGAAGGTGGCCAGCGGCGTCGCGAAACCCGACGGCCTGCTCGTCGTACCGCACGACGGCGAACTCGAGTTCCTGCATCCGCTGCCGGTCGAGCGGCTGTGGGGCGTGGGCAAGGTGACCGCGCGGAAGCTGCACGAGCGCGGCGTCACGACGGTCGGGCAGATGGAGGGCTTCGGGGAGAAGGAACTCGTGCGGATGCTCGGCAGCGGGGTCGGCGCCCATCTGCATGCCTTGTCCCACAACGACGATCCCCGGCGGGTGCAGACCGGTCGCCGTCGCCGGTCGATCGGGGCGCAGCGCGCGCTGGGCAGCAGGCCGCGTTCGCCCGCCGAACTCGACGCGACCCTGCTGACGCTCGCCGATCGCCTCGCCCGGCGCCTGCGCGCGGCACACCGGGTGTGCCGGACGGTCGTGCTGCGGATGCGGTTCGCCGACTTCACCAAGGCGACGCGGTCGCACACCCTGCTGGAGGCCACCGAGCAGAACGCCGCGATCGTCGCCGCGGCCCGTGACCTGCTCGCCACGGCGAGACCGCTGATCGACGAACGCGGGCTCACGCTGATCGGCCTCGCGCTCACGAATCTGTCGAAGGACGACGCGATCCAGCTGGCCCTGCCGTTCGACGCGAAGCCGAGGGACGCGCTCGATTCGACGCTCGACACCGTCCGGGACCGCTTCGGCTCGAAGTCCATCACCCGTGCCGTGCATCTCGGGCAGGCCGAGGAGCCCTGGGTGCCACTGCTGCCGGACTGACGTGCTTGCCTGACCGATCGGGCGCCGTCGCTAAGGTGACCCGGTGACGGATTCGGTCGAGATCTACACCGACGGTGCGTGCAGCGGGAATCCCGGCCCCGGCGGCTGGGGTGCGTTGCTGCGGTACGGCACGGTCGAGAAGGAGATCTACGGCGGGGAACTCGGCCCGACCACGAACAACCGGATGGAGCTCACAGCGCCCATCGAGGCGCTGGAGAGTTTGAAACGCCGCGTCACGGTGAACCTCTACACCGACAGCACCTACGTCCGGAACGGCATCACCAGCTGGGTGCAGAACTGGAAGCGCAACGGCTGGGTGACCTCGGCCAAGACGCCGGTC
The DNA here is from genome assembly GCF_046549055.1 of Amycolatopsis sp. lyj-112. NCBI lineage: Bacteria > Bacillati > Actinomycetota > Actinomycetes > Pseudonocardiales > Pseudonocardiaceae > Amycolatopsis > Amycolatopsis sp. lyj-112. The sequence continues at coordinate 1,381,636 of NZ_JAJPWS010000001.1, forward strand.
AAGAACGCCGACCTGTGGCGCCGTCTCGACGAAGCCGCCTCGCAGCACGACGTCGAATGGCACTGGGTCAAGGGCCACTCCGGGCATCCGGAGAACGAGCGAGCGGACCGGCTCGCCGTCAAAGGCGTGGAAGAGGTCGTGGGCCGACCCGTGGTCCAGCCCGGCGAACGGTCCGCTCGACGTCGCTAGTGGCTCAGCACTTGACGTTGACCTTGGCGCTCTTGGAGAACGACACGTGGACGTGGTCCATGTGGTTGGCGGTCGCGCCGCCGCGGTCCTCCATGGTGTCCCAGCCGCTGCCGTCGTTGTAGCGCTGGCGCCAGATGACGTAGGTGACGCCGAAGTCCTTCTGGTTGGCCAGGATGTAGTCGGCGACGGCGTTGCCGGTGGAGGTGTCCACCATGAAGTCCAGCGCGAGGCCGGAGGGGTGGTCGCTGGCGTTCGCGCGGCCGGCGACCCCGCCGATGTTGTCGACGCCGAACTTCGCCTTGATGTGGTTGCCGACCTGGGCCACGTGCGGCTTGGTGCCGGACAGGCTGGTCGAACACGACGCCGTCGCGGCCGGCACGGTCTTCTTGACCGGGGCGGGGGCCTTGGTCGACGTCGTCGGCTTGGGGGGAGCCGCGGTCGTCGAGGGGGGCGGGGTCGTCGAGGGAGGCGGGGTGCTGCTGGATGACGGCGGGGGTGTCACGCTGGAGGTCGGGGGAGCCTGCAGCGCGAGTGCGGCACTGGCCGCTTCGACGTCAGGGGAACCTGCGGTGGTCAGCCACATCGACGCCGGGAGCGCCGTGGCGACGGCTGCCGCGATACCTACGGGGAGCTTCCACTGCGGAGCTTTCGTCTTGCGATGTCTGCCGGCCATTTCTCTGATCACTCACCACTTCGGGGACGGGAACTCGCGTCGGGGGCCGCGAGCTCCGGGCAACATTACGAAATGGACACGGCAATGTCACGCCGGAGTGTTGTCGCCCACAGTTACCTTGATCGTTGAACCAAAGGGTGCTCGCGTCCGTACAGACACAAGAAGTGCTTTTGTCCGAGCACTGTGAGTGACGAAATCAGCCGGATTTGCAGGCTTGGAAGTAAGTCTCCCCGTCCGGGGAAATAATGTTCATGCCGGGGGCCGACGAGGTCCGTCCCATCGCCGAATAGGCCGCGATCGCGGTGCAGACCAGCTGGTTGACGGCCTGTCCGGACATTTTCCGCGGGCTGAACGGCAGCGAAATGTACCCCGGATCGCCCGAAGACACCCCGATCCCGCCCACCTCGGTCGGCACGAAGGTGGTCAAGCCTTGCGCGGCCTCTTGTTCGCTCGGTCCCTTCAACAACAACATGAGCGCGCCTTCGGGGGAGATGAATCCGTCGGACGGCCGTGTCACCGGGATGACCCGGCCCTCGGAGACGAAGTACAACGTCACGCCGCCGACGGCTACCGCCGATCCGGTGGTGGGGCGGATCGACGGTCCGGGACCGGCCTCGACGACACCGGTCGGCTGGACACCGCAGGCCGCCACCAGCGCCGTGGCCGCGAAGACCGCCAGAACGCACGCCTTCCTCATCGCGTCACCCCTTCGGCTCGGTGCGGGACGCTCAGGACGAACCGGGCGCCTTGACCGGTGTTGGCGGCGGTGATGTCGCCGCCGTGCAGGCGCGCGTTCTCCAGCGCGATCGCCAGGCCCAGCCCGCTGCCTTCGGACCGGGCGCGGGCGGTGTCGGCCTTGGTGAACCGGTCGAACACGTGCGGCAGCATCTCCGGGTCGATCCCGGGACCGTGGTCCTCGACCTCCACCGTGATGCCGCCGGTGTGGGCCTTCAGACGGATCTCGACGGGGGCCGCGCCGTGGCGGAGCGCGTTGCCGACGAGGTTGGCCACGATCAGGTCGAGCCGTCGCCGGTCGACCTGGGCGAGGACGCCCTCGGGCAGGTCGGTGACCAGGTCCTCGCCATCGCGCCAGCCCCGGGCGTCGAGACTGTCCCGGATCGCCGTCGCGAGGTCCCATTCGTCGGTGACGAGTTCGGCCCGGCCCGCGTCGAACCGGGAGATCTCGACCAGGTCCTGCACGAGCCTGGTCAGCCTGCGGGTCTCGCCGGAGACCAGCCGCGCCGCGACGGCCGTGTCCGGAGGCAGGGTCTCGGCGTCCTCGTCCAGCACGTCGGTGACCGCGTTCATCGCCGCGAGCGGGGTGCGGAGCTCGTGAGAGACGTCGGCCACGAACCGGCGGGCGTCGGACTCCATCGCTCTCAGCTCGCCGACCGTGCGTTCCAGCTCGGCCGCCGTGTTGTTGAACGTCGTGACCAGCTCGGCCAGTTCGTCGGACCCCTTGGCGGGCAGCCGGACGTCGAGCCTGCCCGCTCCGAGCTGCGCCGCGGCGGTGTTGAGCGCCCGCACCGGCCGCAGTACCTGTCTGGCCGCCAGCAGGGCGAGCGCGGCGGCGAGCGGCAGGGCGAGCGCGGCCATCTGCCAGGCGGATTTCGCGAGCTCTTCGATGGCCTGTTGCTGCTGGCCGAGCGAGGTCAGCGAGTACACCTGGATCCCGCTGGGACCCATCGACCCGTTCGGCTGCCGGGTCAGGACCGGCATCCCGACCAGGAGTTCGGGAAAGGTGTCGCGGACCAGCCGCTGGAACTGGATCCGGTCGTCGCTGGTGACCATCTCCTTCATTTCGGGCGAGAAGGTCGTCAGGTCCGGCCCGTTGACCGACCGCGTGTCCCGGTAGACCGCGACCGCGTTCAGCCGCAGGCTGCCGGCGAAGTCGTTGAGCTGTTCCTGCGTCGGTGGCACGGACAGCGGGCGGCCATAGGTGGCGACCCGGTCCTTCAGCTGGTTCATCGCCGCGTCCTGGACGGCCTCGAGGATGGCGTTGCGGGCCGAGACGTAGCTGGCGCCGGCCGCGGCGGCCGCCCCGATGAGCGTCATCGCCGCGAAGGCCAGGATCAGCCGGGGCCGCAGCCCGGAGAGCACCCTCATGAACGGCCGAACCGGTACCCGAAGCCGCGGACTGTCTGCACGTGGTCGGGTTTCGCGGGCACGTCCTCGATCTTCGCGCGCAACCGCTGGACACAGGCGTCGACCAGCCGCGAGTCACCGAGGTAGTCGTGGTCCCAGACGGCGGCGAGGATCTGCTGGCGGCTGTAGACCTGCCCCGGGGTGCGGGACAGCTCCAGCAGCAGTTTCAGCTCCGTCGGGGTGAGCGAAACCGGCACGCCGTTCTTCGTGACCACCAGCCCGGACCGGTCGATGACCAGGCCGCCGTGCCGTTCGGCGGCGGAGCCCTCCTCGCTGGCGGGCCGTTCGCTCACCGCCCGCCGCAGCACCGCGCGGATCCGGGCGTCGAGCACCCGGGGCTCGATCGGCTTGGTCACGTAGTCGTCGGCGCCCGCCTCCAGGCCGGCCACGATGTCGAAGTCGTCGCTGCGGGCGGTGAGCATGATGATCGGCACCTCGCCGGCCGCGCGGATCCGGCGGCAGGTCTCGAACCCGTCGATCCCGGGCAGCATCAGGTCCAGCACGACGATGTCGGGCTGGTACACCCGCAGTTTCTCCAGTCCGAGCTCACCGCTTTCGGCGGCGTGGACGGTATGCGCCTGGCGGCGCAACGCGAGTTCCAGACCCTCCCGCACAGATGCGTCGTCTTCGATCAAAAGGACACTTGCCACGCCGCCATTATTCGGATGGCGCGGCGAGTGTGCGACTCGGCCCGATCTTGTAGCAGAACCATGACATTGTCCGGACCTCACGGCGAAACGGCGTGGGGACAGTGAGATGCATGGCCGTACTCCTCCACGAAACGAAACCGACCCCCGCCCACCGTCCGCTGCCCGGGCGGCACGCGGAGACCAGGCTCACCCTGTCCAGGGCCGCCTTCCAGCTCGCCACCGGACTGGGACTGGCCGTCGCGTTCGTCGTGACCTACGTGCTTTTCGTGCACACTTCGGCCGGCCAGCTCGCGGAGAACGGCGTCGTCCGCAGCGCGCAGTCCGGCCGCTGGTCCACAATGGACTGGGCGGGGCCGTTGCGTGACCAGGACATGGTGCTGGTGATCGGCGCCTCGGTGCTGGTGCTGATCGTGCTCGCCATGCTCCGCCGCAAACCCGGCCTCCTCGTGCCCGCGCTGAGCGTGCTCGTGCTGCCGCTCATCGTGGCCCAGTTGCTCAAGCTGTACGTGCTGGTGCGGCCGGAACTGCCGGACGGCGGCTCCGGGCCCGGGCACAACAGTTTCCCGAGTGGACACGTCAGCGCCTCGATGGCGATCCTGATGGCACTCGCTTTCGTTCTGCCCCAACGCTTCCGTCCGGTGATGATCGGGCTGGGCGGGATCGTGGTCGCGTGGGTCGCGTCGTCGACGATCGCGCTGGGCTGGCACCGGCTGAGCGACACCGCGGGCGCCTGCCTGCTGGGTGCGTCGTTCGCCTGCCTCCTCGCGGCGTGGCTGACCACCCGGCGCCGCGACCTCCGCCGCACGCCCGCCGCACTGGTCGCCCTCGCCGCCGTCCTGCCGACCGGGATCGTGCTGATCGGGTTCGCGGTGCTGAGCACGGCGACCGCCGGCGCCGCCCAGTTCGTCGCCGCCCTGGTGCTCGCCGCGCTGGCCGCGGTGGGGATCGTGCTGGTCACCCTGTGGCCGCTGCGTGGATCCGCGTTCGAACGGCGCTCCGGTGTGGAGACCCGCGTGGTCGACGATCTGCTCGAGACTCGCCTCGTGACCCGCCACTAGAGGACTAATTGCGGGGCTGGGCCTGGCTCAGCGGCGACGAAGGAGCCCGAGGCGCGGGAGGCTCCGGAGGTGCCGAAGGAGCGACGACCACCCGGTTCCGCCCACCCCGCTTTGCCTCGTACATCGCCGAGTCCGCCGTACGGAACAGCTCGCCGTAGTCCGTCGAGTGCTCGGGGGAGAGCCCGACCCCGATCGACACCGTGCAGCCGTAGATCGTCCCGACCGCGCGGGGTTCGTTGGTGGCGTGGCCGCTGGCGAGTTCCGTCAGCCCGGTGATCGCCGCGTTCGCGACGGCTTCCCGGATCCGCTCGGCGATCCGCCTGGCCTCCTCGCGGCTCGTGTCCGGCAGCAGCACCGCGAACTCCTCGCCGCCCCACCGCCCGACGACGTCGCTCGAACGCGTGTTGTGCCGCAGCACCGCGCTGACGCAGCCGAGCACGATGTCGCCGCCCGAATGCCCGTACTTGTCGTTCCACTGCTTGAAGTGGTCGAGGTCCAGCATGAGGAACGCGGACGGCCGCCGGTCGGTCTGGTCTTCGAGTAGCCGAAGGGCCGCCGGGGCGTGGAACGAGTCCTCGGTCAGCAGGCCGGTCTTCCGGTCGCGCTGGCTGCGCGCGATCGTGTCGGCGAGCGCCTGCGAGAGACGGGTCGACCGCAGCGCGACGCCGATCATCACCAGCGGCACGAGCGCGATGTTGACGGCGCCGAGGATCGTGGTGCACGCGGCGAGTTGCAGGGCGTAGACGAAGTCCGCGTTGTCGGTCCAGCTGCCGATGAGTTTCTGCCGTCGCCAGCCGCCCCAGGCCAGGCCACGCGCGATGCTGATCAGCAGCGTCTGCGACGTGAAGTACCAGAGCGCGGCGCCCACCAGCGCCGCGGCGGCGAACGCGATGTCGCGTGGCTGCTGGGGGAACGTGCCCGATTCGAGCCAGGTGTGCAGCGACGTCAGTTCGGTGATCGTGTGCACGCCGAGGATGGACGCGGCGTGCGCGGCGGTGGTGAAGAGGAACGTCGTCATCGCCTTGTGCGCGATGGAGTAGCGCTGCACGCGCACCATCAGCAGCAGCGCGAGCGAGTACGCGGGCGGCAGCAGCACGGCCGCGCTGCCCAGCCAGACCGCGGTCTGGTCGATGTGCTCGCCCCGCCGGTCGTCGGCGCGGCGCTGTTCCTCGGGGTGCTGGGTCTGGATCAGGTACCAGATGGCGCAGCCGGCGATCACGGCGAACCGGACGAGGTCCGCGGTCGTGGCGGAGGCCTTGAAACCGCTGTAGAGGGCCCAGCCCGCGACGGCGAGCTCGGTCCCGAGCATCCAGACGACCGCCGTCGGGGGCAGCCGCCACAGTTCCCAGCCCGCCGGGTGCCGCAGGGTGTTCCACGCACGACTGCGCAGGCGCCACACACGCGCGGCGGCGAGGCCGACCGTGTCGGCGAACCGGCGGAGCGAGCCCGCGGGCCGCTCCACGTCCGCGTCGCGATCGGGCAAGACGGCTTTCAGGTCGTCTCGGAGTCCGAACTCGTTGACGAGATCCACCTCCCGCTCGTTACGCACCGCACCCGCCTCGATCTTGCTGGTCACCACAAGAGGGTGACAGGGGGACCGCGTTGACGATCGCGTGAGACAGGGCAATGCCTGCGTTCGCCGGAAGAGATTGGGCCAGGAGCTGGCAGGGTGATTCGTATGCCTGATGCCGCATATGACGCTGAAGCGGGCCCGGTGATGTTCGGCCCCGAGTTCGACCGGGACCCCTCGCCCGCCTACGAGTGGTTGCGCGCGAACGCCCCGGCGTACCGGCTCGAGCTGCCCGGCGACACCTGGACATGGCTGCTGACCAGGCACGAGGACGTCGTCGCCGCGATGGCCGACCCCCGGTTGTCCAAATGCCCGTCGGTGGCCACGGAACACTGGCGCAAGGCGAATCTCGGGCTGCCCGCCGATCACCGGCAGACGCTGATCGGGCATATGAACAACGTCGAGGGCGAGGAGCACGCGCGGTTGCGGAAGGCGTGCGCCGGCGCGTTCGGTCCGCGACGGCTCCAGCACCTGCGCGACCGCACCCATCAGCTGGCGAACGAACTCCTCGACCCGATCATCGAGCGTGGTGAGGGCGACCTCGTCGAGGATTTCGCCTACCCGCTGGGAATCCGGTCGATCTGTGAGCTGATCGGTATCCCCGACGAGCTGCTGGACGACGTCCGCCCGCCGGCACTGGTGGTCGCCGCCGGGGACGTCACCGACATGCCGTCGATGCTCAAGGCGACCGACGAGCTGGACCGGCTGCTCGCCGATGTCGTCGCGCGGAAACGGGCCGAACCCGGCGCGGACCTGATCAGTGACCTGCTCGCGCAGGAGGCCGCCGGGAAGCTCACCGAAGAAGAGGTCGCGGCGACGGCGTTCCTGTCGCTGATCGCCGGGCACGAGACGACGATCAGCCTGATCGCCTCCACCGCGCTCACCCTGATCACGCATCCGGAAGAGGCCGCCCGCGCCCGCGAAGACGGCGGGCAGCTGACGCTGGTGATCGAAGAGGTCCTGCGCCGCGACACCCCGCTGCAGAACACGAGCTGGCGCTTCATCACCGAGCCGATGGAACTGGCCGGACAGCGGATGGAGGCGGGCGACGCGATCCTGTTGTCGTTGCTGGCGGCCAATCGCGACCCGGAGGTGCATCCGGAACCGCTCGCGTTCCGGCCGGGGGAGCGCACGGTGCGGCACGTGGCCTTCGGGCTCGGGCCGCATATCTGCATCGGTGCCGCCCTCGCCCGGATGCAGGCGGCCGCGGCACTGGAGACGCTGTTCGATCGCGCGCCGTCGATGACGCTGACCGTGCCCGAAAACCGGCTCGTCTGGTGGCCGAGCGCGATCACTCGCGGGCTGCACAACCTGCCGGTGAAGCTGTAGGCGGTTCTAGACCGCGCCTTCGATGCGGCCCCGCAGCACGCCTGCCTTGCGGTCGTCCAGATCCATCACGAGCTGGAGCGCGTTGCGCCACACGGCCAGCGCTTCTTCGGCCTGGCCGAGTTCGGCCAGCGCACAGCCGCGTTCGTCGAGGGCGTCGGCCTGGCCCCAGACGTCGCCGCAGTTCCGGTACGCGGTCAGCGCCTGGTCGCAGTAGCCGATCGCCCGGTCCAGTTCGCCGAACCGGCGGCAGGTGCGGGCGAGCGGGACCAGCGCGAACCCCATGCCGTGCTGGTCGGCGTCCTTCGCATAGACGTCCAGGGCGCGGCGGCCGTGGTCGAGGGCGAGGTCGCGTTCGCCGAGATCGCGGTAGGCGCGCCCGAGGTGGACCCGTGCCGTCGCTTCGCCGAGCTGATAGCCGATCGCCGCGCACACCTCCACGCCCTGCCGGATCAGCCGGACGGCCTGGTCGTAGTCCTCCCGCTCGTGCGCGATGTTGCCGAGCCCCACCAGCGCCCAGCCGAGGCTCGGGTTCGGGCCGATCTCCTCGGCGAGAGTCACGGCCTGGCTGAAGAGTTCGTGCGCGCGGTCGAGGTCTCCGCGTCGGCGGTGCGCCTCGGCGAGGTTGATCGCCGACCACGCCAGCCCGCCGAGGTCGCCGCCCGCCTTCGCGGCTTCGATCGCGACGTCGTGGCTGGAGATCCAGGTCTGCCAGGGACGGCCGAGCAGGTGGTAGTCGAACATCTCCACCGGCAGCCGCCAGCCGATCTCGTAGAGCCCGTGGTCCAGTGCGAGCCGGGCGACGCCGGTGATGCTCGGCATCTCCGCCGCGCACCAGATGTAGGCGTCGTCGAACGTCGCGAACCGGATCGGCTCGACGCCTTCGGGTGCCGGGCCGAGGTCGACGTGGTGATCGCGCGCCGGGGTCAGCGTCCAGCCGGCCGCGTTGGCGGCGTAGAGGTACCAGTGCGTCAGCCGGGAGACGGCGGCCTGCCGCTCGTCCCGCCACTGCTCGGCGGCGGCCTCCTCGGCGGCGTAGACCCGCAGCAGATCGTGGAACCGGTAGTACTGCGCGCCGACCTGCTGCACGAGATAGGCCTGGACCAATTTGTCGACAAGCCGCCGCGCGTCGTGTTCGGGCAGCCCGGCGAGCGCGGCCGCCGCGCCGGCGGTGAACCGGGGGCCGGGGTGGAGGCCGAGCAGCCGGAACATGCGGGCGGTGTCGGGGTCGAGCGCGCGGTAGGACCAGCTGAAGGCGGCCCGCACCCCGACGGCGTCGTCGTCGACGGCGAGCAGTTCCAGCCGCCGTCCTTCGGCGACGAGTTCACCGGCGAGTTCCGCGACGCTCTGATGGGGATGCGTGGCGACCCGTTCGGCGGCGATGTTCACCGCCAGCGGCAGCGCCGCGCACAGCCGCACGAGTTCGTCGACGCCCTCGGGGTCGCTCGCCGCGCGTTCGTCTCCGATGAGGTCCGCCATGAGCCGCGCCGCTTCGAGATCTTCCAGTGGTTCCAAGGAAACCTGGACCGCGCCGCTGCCGACGACCAGTCCCGAGAGCCGTCGCCTGCTGGTGATCAGCACGGTGGTGTCCGGGGTGCCGGGCAGGACCGGCCGCACCTGATGCGAGTCGAGCGCGTTGTCCAGTACGACGAGCGTGCGCTGCCCGCGCAGAAGACCGCGCAGCAGCGCGAGTCGCATGTGGTCTTCGGCGGGAATGCGGTCGGGGCGCACGCCGACGCAGCGGAGAAGGTCGTCGAGGATGTCGGCGGGTTGCGCGGGAGAACCCGCCGCGTAGCCGCGCAGATCCGACCAGAGGACGCCGTCGAACTCTTCCTGCCGCTGATTCGCCCATTTCAGGACGAGTGCGGTTTTCCCGACCCCGGGCGGGCCCGCCACGAAGACCACTTTCGCCGGTCCGGTGAACACCTTTTCGTCGAGCAGGGAGAAGTGCTCTTCACGGCCGACGAAATGGCTCGGCGGCGGGGGAAGGTGAACGTAGGGTTCCGCGCGGGCGGCTTCGGCGAGCACGATCAGCGTGCCGCCCGCGTCCAGCGCGCGGTCACACGCTTCGGCGAATTCCACGCTCGGCGGGGTGAGTCCACGTTCGACCCGGCTGATGAGGCTTTTGTCGACGTAGGCGAGTTTCTGGAGTTCGCGCAGCGCCAGCCCTTTGGCCTGCCGTCGCTGTCGCAGGGCGCGCCCGAACTGCAGCGCGGCGGTGGAAACCGGTCGCGGTCCCGTCCGTGCTTTCCCGGTTTCGCCGGAGCTGGCCGAGCCGGAATTCTCGGTCACCGAGAGCACCTTTCTCCCCACTTAGCGGCAGATCGTGCCACAGCGGCGCGACGGGGGGCAGGGCCATCTGCCGATTCACCGCTGGGCGGAATGGCTCCGCGTGGGACAACCTTCCCATTACATGGGTCACAACACGGCCACCGGGTGTACGGACCTGCGAACAGAGACCCCAAACTGAGCGAGAACGCGCCCGTTCCCCACCGGTGCGCCAGTCGAAAGGGAGGTGGGTCATGCGCGACCGCGAAATGTGAGCAGGCCCCGTTCCGCCTGCGCGCAACCGGGCGAGTACTGATCCGTCGTAAGCCGGTCGTGGTCGCCTATTCCTTGGCGGCCACGGCCGCGTGACCCTTTCGAACATGTAGCACCGCTTAACGTCGGTGTAGATCTTTTCACTTGTCCTGTCGGGTTTCCCGGGGCAGCTTGGTGAGGTATCGAGCGGCTCGGCGAAAGGACGATAGTGAGCACTGGCGCGCCGGGGACCCTGATCCGGATGGGCGTTCTCGCCCTGTTGTGGGGATCGGGGTTCCTCTGGATCAAACTGGCGTTGACCGGGCTGTCGCCACTGCAGGTCACCGTCATCCGCTGCGCCCTCGGCGCGGCCGTGCTCCTGGTACTGAGCCGCTGGGCCGGTCAACGGCTCCCGCGGGGACGCCGGATCTGGGGCAGGCTCGTCATCGCCGCCTTCTTCTGCAATGCCTTGCCGTTCGCGTTGTTCAGCATCGGTGAACTCACGGTGGATTCCGGCGTCGCCGGTGTCATGAACGCGACGACCCCGCTGTGGTCGGTGCTGATCGGCATCGGGATCGGCAGTGAACGCGGTATCACCGCGGTCCGGGTGGGCGGCCTCGTCCTCGGTTTCGCCGGCATCATGCTGATCTTCGCGCCCTGGCAGAAGAGCGGCCTGCTCGGCTGGGGAACGCTGGCGCTGCTCGGCGCCGCCGTCAGCTACGCCGTCGCTTTCGCTTACATGGGACGGAAACTCGTCGGCCAGGGCGCCGGTCCGATCGCGATCTCCGCCGCACAGCTGATGACCGCCACCGGGTTGAGCGCGGTCGCCCTGCCCTTCGACGCGCCGTCGCCAGGGCCGCTGAACGTGACCGCGCTGATCGCCGTCGTCGTGCTCGGCGTCTTCGGCACCGGCATCACCTTCTACCTCAACTACCGGCTCATCGCCGACGAAGGCGCGACCTCCGCGGCGACCGTCGGCTACCTGCTGCCGGTCGTTTCGGTGGCGCTGGGCGCGATCGTGCTCGGCGAGGAACTCGGCCCGCGCGTGTTCGCCGGGATGGCGGTGGTGCTGATCGGCGTCGCGCTGACCCGCTACGTGAGGTCTTCGGCGAGAAGGTCCATCAGCAACCCGTCGTGCCAGCCGTCGCCCTCGGTGTCGCGTTCGTAGTGGCGCATCACGCCCACTTCGCGGAAGCCGACGGCTTTGTAGCAGCGGATCGCGGCGGCGTTGTCCACCGCGGGATCGATCACCAGCCGGTGGTGCCCGCGATCGTGCACGAGGTGGCGGGCCATGGTGCGGACGGTGTCCGTGCCCAGCCCGCGCCCGTGCGCCGCCGGGTCGAGGAACAGATCGACCGACGCGTGCCGGTACATCGGGTCCTCTTCCTCGCCGTACTGGACGAGGCCGCGGACCACGCTGTCCTCCAGCACGGTGAAACAGGCCGTCATGGGGTCGTCGAACGGCCAGGTGGGGGAGTCGTCCACCGCACCCCAGCGCGCCCTGACCTCGGCCGTGCCGATGATCCTCCGCAGTTCCGGGACGTGGGCTTCGGTGACCGGGGCCAGTACCACGATCTCCCCGCGCAGCTCGGTGGTCAGTTCCCGCTCCGTCCGCTCGTTCGAGTGGCGCCAGTCTAGAGAGAAACCGGCGCGTCCGCCGCCGGGACCACCGATGTCCGGCCGACAGGACCGGTGCGGCGAGAACAGCAAGCAGGAATGGGGTCTTCTCGGCCCGGATCGGGTATCAACGACAGGGAAGGTGGAGGTGTGTCATGGGGAACCACTACGACGAACTACTCCCGGTCGGCGACCTGGTCGACGGCGGGGAGACGGCCGTGCGCGCCGCGGTGCTGCGGAAGGCGACCGAAACGGTGGCCTCCAACGCGCGTGACGCGACGGACTGCCGGATGCTGCTGGAAATGCTCGGGCTGCACTCGCGGCCCGCCGCGGAAACCAGGGAAGAGGACGACGAGGCCGCCTGAGGCCGTCTGAGTCCACACGGGATGCGCCACTATGGTGGACCCATGGCGTCGGTCAAGCAGTTCCAGGTCACGTTCGATTGCGCGGAACCCGAGCGTGTCGCTCGTTTCTGGTGCGAGGTGCTGGGGTACGTCGTACCGCCGCCACCGGAGGGGTTCGCCACGTGGGCCGATTTCGATCGCTCCATGCCGCTTGAGAGCCAGGGGGCGGCGTTCGCCTGCGTCGATCCCACAGGAGTGGGCCCACGCTTGTTCTTCCAGCGTGTCCCCGAAGGCAAGGTCGTCAAGAACCGGGTGCATCTCGATGTGCGGGTCGGCACCGGCCTCGTGGGCGACGAGCGCCTCGCCGCACTCGAGGCCGAGTGCGCACGACTGGTCGCGCTCGGCGCGGTGAAGGTGCAAGTGCTGCTCGCCGACGGCGTCAACGAGTCCTGCATCTCGATGCAGGACATCGAGGGCCACGAGTTCTGCGTCGACTGAGGCAAGGACGGGCCCGCTTAACGGCGGGGCAGCACACAGAACTCGTTGCCTTCGGGGTCGGTCATGACCACCCAGGGGTCGTCGTCGGAGTCGGCGACGACCTTGGCACCGAGTGACACCAGCCGCGCGACCTCCTCGCGCTGCTCCAGTTCGGTGGGGGCGATGTCGAGGTGCAGCCGGTTCTTGCCGGATTTCTCCTCAGGCACCTGCTGGAAGAGCAGGCTCGTGGTCTCCGGGCTCTTCAGTTCTAGGTAGGTCAGCCCGTGGCTGTCGGTCCAGCGTTCGGTCTCGGGGTAGCCGAGCGCCTCTTTCCAGAACGCGGCCAGCGCTTCGGCCTCACGGCAGTCGACGGTGACGGCGAGTATCCGGGTTCGCATCGCTCCAAGGTCCCACGGAACGGCGAGGTTCGCCGGATGCGCTAGCCGGGCCTGGGGGTGATCAAAAGCCTTAGGACGTCGGTGAAAAGCGTGTCGGGGACCGCGGCTGCCTCGACTCCTCTCTCGACGGCGAGGCCGTTCGACAGCGCGAGGATCACCACCGCGAGCTGCTCGGCGGGGAGCGGGAGCGCGATCGAGTGGGCGCTCGCGGCCTTGCGGATCGCCCTGGCGATGGACTCGCGCAGCCGGGCGCGGCGTTCCGCGAAACCGGCGTGGAGCGCCGGATCCCGCATCGCGAGGCCCCAGTACTCCAGCAGCAGCCGGTGCCAGGTGGCGTCGGTACCGATGCCACTGAGCAACCGGGCGCCGGCCTCGGCCGTCGCCTCCTCCAGATCGGCGATCTCGTCGAAGACCGTGGTGGCGGCCCGCATCCGGTCGACGATGTGCTCTTCCATGATCGTCAGGACCAGGTCGTCGCGGCCGGCGAAGTTCGAGTAGACGGCGCCTTTGGTGAGCCCCGCTTCGGCCGCGATGTCGTTGAGCGACGTGCCCGCGATGCCCTGGCGGGCGAACACGGCCGTCGCCGCGTCGAGCACGCGCCGCCGGGTTTCGGCCCGGCTCGGGCGGGTGCGCGGAGTGCGGGAGGTGGCCATGAAACCGGAGGGTACAACCAGCTGAGCTGCGGCCTTCGACGTTGACTGTGACCTGTCTCATATGGTACTCAGACAACTCGATACCGATCGGTATCGAGTTGGAGGTCCCGTGTTCGCAGTCAACGTCGACGCGCGCCGCACCCTGGCCGTCCTGGCCGCAGCCTTCGTCGCCTTTTCCGTCATCGTCGTCGCCGCACAGCCCGTCCGAGCCGCCGATTTCCCGCAGAATCCGCGGAATGATCCCTTCTACGCCCAGCCGTCGCCGTTCCCCGATGTCGTGCCCGGCACCGTGCTCGATTCCCGGCCGGTCACCATCCGGGCGCTCGCCCTGCCGGTGCCGATCCGAGCCTGGCAGGTCAAATACAAGTCCACCGATACCCGGGGCAGGCCGATCGCCGACGTGGCGACGATCCTGCAACCGCTCGTTCCGCCCATGGGACAGCGCAAACTCGTCTCGTACCAGACCGCGCAGGACGGCCTGAGCACCGATTGCGCGCCGTCGTACGCGCTGCGGACCGGGCTGAGCCTGCCCGCGGAAGAACTCGCCCTGATGATCCCGCTGCTGGCCGCCGGGCACACCGTCGTCACCGCGGACTACGAAGGTCCCGATTCCCAGTGGACGGCCGGGCTCAACACCGCGCACGGCGTCCTCGACGGAATCCGTGCGGCACAACGCTTCGCGCCCGCACGGCTGAACGGTACGGCCACCCCGACGGCGTTGATGGGCTACTCCGGCGGAGCACTGGCGAGCCAGTGGGCCAACGAGATCCAGCCGTCGTACGCGCCGGAACTCGAGTTCGCCGGCGTCGCGGCGGGCGGTGTCCCGGCCGACATGGGCTACATCGCGCGGCAGATCGACGGCGGGCCGCTGTCGGGTGTCTACATCGGAGCGGCCGTCGGACTCAGCCGGGCATATCCGGAGATCGACCTCGCGACCCTGCTCAACGCACGCGGCAAGGCTGCCTTCGCCGAAGTCGGGAAGCAGTGCATCAACCAGTTCAGCGTGGGCCAGGCCTTCCGGAAGATGGCGGACTACGTCACCGTGCCGGAACTGCTCGACGTCCCCGCGGTGAAGAAGGTGATCTCCGAGAACGTCATGGGCGGCCACAAACCCGGCTCGCCGACGTACTTCTACCAAGGGATCTTCGACGAACTGACGCCGATCCCGCCGGTCGACAAGCTGGTCGCGAGCTACTGCGCGGCCGGAGTGAAGATCAAGTACAACCGGATCCCGGTCGGGGAGCACGTGACCGTGGCCGTCCAGGGCGCACCCGGCGCGCTGGCCTACCTCAACGACCGCCTCGCCGGAAAACCGGCGCCGAGTTCCTGCTGATCACCGGCATACTCGGTGCGTGGCTTTCTTCGACATCGACGGTTATGAACCCGTGTGGCTCTCCGGACTCGGCACTGTCCGGGGAGCCCACGGGGATCGTCTGCGCGGCCTGGTGGGCCGCCGGCTCCAGCGTGTCCACCTGACGTGGTTCGTCCACGAGGACGCCTGGCTGGAAGACGCTCCCGTCGTGGTGGACTTCGGCGACGAACGGCTGGAGATCACGCACTTCAAATTCGATGACCTTTCCCTGACGTGGAACACGATCGACCCGTACGGCAAGCCGGAATGGTTCTACGGCGACGAGGAAGACACCCCGCTGGCGTGGCGGCACGACACGAGTCCTGAACTGTCCTCTTTGGAGGGACAGATCCTCCAGGACGTCGAACTGCTCGAGTGCGTGACCCGGGACATGGCCGACGGCATGGTCGCGCTCGGTTTCGTCTTCCCGCACGGCCGGTTCACCGTCTTCAACGCCTTGGACGAGAACGGACTCGAGTTCACCGAGCCGGATCCCTCTTATCGAAGGCATTCACTGGTCCGCTGAAAACCGGATGCGGTCGTCGTCGATCTTGGCGATACTTCCCGGCATGTCCCAGATCAAGCTGGCCGAAGCGCTCGCGCTGCGTGCCGACGCGACCAAGAAGGTGGAGGCGCTGCGCTCCCGGATCGTCGACAACGCGCGTCACCAAGAGGGCGAGGAACCCGCGGAGAACGCGGCCGCCCTGCTCGTCGACGCCGAAACGACCTTGAGTGAGCTGGAAACGCTGATCCAGCGGATCAACCGGACCAACGCCGCGACCCCGCTCGGGGAAGGCACGATCACCGACGCGATCGCGCGCCGCGACGTCCTCCGGCTGCGTCACGGTGTCCTCACCGCGGCCGCCGACGCCGCCGCCGGACGCAACCAAGGCGGTTACGGCCGCCAGCTTCGTTCGGAACTCCGCTTCTTCGCCGCCCTTCCGGTGGCGGAACTGCGGTCCCGGGCGGACCGGATCGCGGGGGAGATCCGGGCGGTCGACGTCGAGATCCAGCGCACCAACTGGGAGACCGACCTCCTGGACTGAAGTTCGACGCCAGACGTGGAAAGCAGGTAGCCCTCCGGGAAGCGGGCACAAGCCGAGGGCCGGCGGTCGATCCGGCTCCCCTCCTGGCACGTGGCGGGCAGCGTGGGGTTCGAATCCCCGATCACAACTCAGCCCAGCACAGTGCACAGGTGACGGCGCAAACGGCACAGTTCATCACCACGTGCCGGTCCCGGAAGGTGAGGGTGGGTACGGGGCATTTCCACGTCCTGGCGCGGTGCACGGAATCCTGATCACCACGGTGGCCGCATTCCCGTCTCCGGCGTGGTGTTCCCGACATCACCGACCTCGACGATGCATGGGCGGACCTGATCGACTCTGTGCCAAGGTGAAGAGCAGACCAACCCCATGAGCCCCAGGTGGTGACCCCGGATGGCACTGAAGATCGGTTACAAGGCGTCGGCCGAGCAGTTCGGCCCGCGCGACCTCGTCGAGTACTCCGTGCTCGCCGAGCAGGTCGGGCTGGACAGCGTGATGGTCAGCGACCATTTCCAGCCCTGGCGGCACCAGGGCGGGCACGCGCCGTTCTCGTTCGCGTGGATGGCGGCGGTCGGTGAGCGCACCGAGCGGGTGGTCCTCGGCACCAGCGTGCTGACCGCGACGTTCCGCTACAACCCTGCCGTGGTTGCGCAGGCGTTCGGCACCCTCGGCAGCCTGTATCCGGGCCGGGTCCTGCTCGGCGTCGGCAGCGGCGAGGCACTCAACGAGGTCGCGGTGGCCCGGATCGAGTGGCCCGCGTTCAAGGAGCGG
Organism: Amycolatopsis sp. lyj-112; assembly: GCF_046549055.1. Lineage (NCBI taxonomy): Bacteria > Bacillati > Actinomycetota > Actinomycetes > Pseudonocardiales > Pseudonocardiaceae > Amycolatopsis > Amycolatopsis sp. lyj-112. Next base: position 1,398,421 of record NZ_JAJPWS010000001.1, read on the forward strand.
TTCGCGCGGCTGCGCGAGGCGATCGAACTGATGCGGAAGCTGTGGTCCGAGGAGCGCGTGACCTTCGAGGGCGAGTACTACCAGACCACCGACGCGACCGTGTACGACCGGCCCGAGGGTGGGGTGCCGATCTACATCGCGGCCGGCGGCCCGGTGATGGCGAAGTACGTCGGCAAGCAGGGTGACGGCTTCATCTGCACCAGCGGTAAGGGAATGGACCTCTACACCGAGAAGCTCCTGCCCGCGGTCGCGGAGGGAGCGGAGCAGGTCGGCCGGAGCACCGGCGACATCGACAAGATGATCGAGATCAAGCTGTCCTACGATCCGGATCCCGCGCGAGCGCTGGAGAACACCCGGTTCTGGGCGCCGCTTTCGCTGACGCCGGAACAGAAGGCGGGCATCGAGGACCCGGCGGAGATGGAGAAGGCCGCGGACGCGCTGCCGATCGAGCAGGTCGCGAAGCGCTGGATCGTCACCTCCGACCCGGCCGACGCCGTCGAGCAGATCAAGCCGTACGTCGAAGCCGGGTTCAACCACCTGGTCTTCCACGGTCCCGGCCACGACCAGGACCGGTTCCTGCGCTCGTTCTCCGAGCAGGTCGTCCCGGGTCTTCGCGAACTCGGCTGAGCCGGCACGGGTAGTGGTGCCGCCCGCCGCGTTTAGTCCTCTAATTGCGACAAGCAACCGACGCAAGTAGAGGACTAAACGCGGATCGCCGGCTCAGGATTCGGTGACGAGCTTGCCGATCTCCTGGTCGAAGTCGAACCACTCCGGCTCCGAACCGGCGGGCACGGCGTCGTAAGTGCGATCGAGGAACTCGGCCAGTTCCTGTGCCTTGGCTTCGAGCACCGCGCAGCCATCGGGCGCGCTGAGCGCGAACACCACGATCGAAGCGTCGTCGGCCGGGCTGATGATCACGTCGCCCTCACCCGATGGGGTGAGCAAGCCGTCGGCCAGCAGGTCACGGCCGAACATCCAGCGGACCGTCCCGCCGCCCGAGTGGTAGGCCACCACGATCGCGTAGGGGTCCTGCGGGTCGTACTCGAGGTCGGCGTTGACGGGCAGGGGGTCGGCACCGAATGTACGCAGGCCGAAGATGATCGTCCCCCGGATGAGGTCGTTTTCCTTGTCCAACGCTTCAGCCCCTTACGTTCGGTTGCAGTTGATCTTCAGCTATTGATAACGCAATGTGAAGCCTTTTCGTGACCCGAGTCGGCAACTTTCACACGTTCGGCTGAGAGCTGCGTCTCAGACGCTCACTGTCCGTCCCCGCCGTGTACGTGCGGTGAGCGGCCGATAAAGGGGCGGTCTTCCGGTGCAAAAGAAAAAGATTCCGCACGTGCATTCTCCGGTGAATGACGCTGCCGGGGAATAAAAGAGCCCACCGATCGGCGGATGAACTCGATTTTCTTCGCAGTTAACATCATCTGGCGTCGTTCACTGAATTCTGAAGACCGGCGCGGCTCCGTCCCGGACCTCGACGAGCATGATCGTTGCAGGCGGGAAGGAGAAATCAATGGGCGTGCGAATAAGTATCACCATTCCCAAAGAGGACATCCGGCGGCGTGATGCCGTTTACGGGACGCGACGGCGGCCGTTGCCCGGCTGCGTGACGGTTCCGCCTCGGCCGGGCGACGGAGGTGAACCGGCTGTGCCGCGGGGCCAGGGGCGGCGCCGTGAGTGATCGCCTTCCGATGCGGGTCGGGCAGTCCGACATCGACCGGCTGGAAGGGGTCGTCGCCGCACTCCGGGCGCGCGACTACCGGGAAGGCGGCGGCTCCTGCCGGGAACTGTTGCGGGTACTGCAACCCTACGGTGCCGCACTGCGGCGGGGGATGATGTCCGAGGCACTGGAGCGACGGCTGGCCGGGGTGGTCGCCGATCTGTACAACCTGATGGGCTGGACGGAATTCGACGCCGGCCGGCCTGTCCGGGCGGAGCGGCATTTCCGTCGCGCGCTCGAACTCGCGGAGGAATCGGGCCACGACGACCTCTCCGCGAACGTCCACTACCGGCTCGGCCGCGTGTATCTGCATCACCGTTCCCCGGCGGAGGCGCTCGTCCAGTTCGGTCAAGGGCAACGCGCGGCACGCCGGGCCGGAACGCCGTTGTCGCAGGCGATCCTTTCGGCCAATCAGGCGTGGGCTTACGCGCTGCTCGGTGATGTCAGGCAGGCGCTGGACAAGATTTCCCTCGCGCCCGAACAGTTCGCCGATGCCTCCGGTGACTCCGTGCCGTCGTGGTCGGCTTTCTTCACCGCCAACGACATGGCGGCGATGATCGGCACGGTACGCACCGAACTCGCCAGGCTCGTGGACGTGCGGCACAGCCGGAAGGCCATTCCGGCACTGACCGAGGCCGTCGACGGGTACGGCGCGGACATGGCGCGCAGCCGGTCGCTGACGATGATCTGGCTCGCCGTCGACCACGCGCTGGAAGGGGATCTCGACCGTGCGGCCGAGGTCGGGCTGGCGGCCATGGAGATCGCCGACGGAATCCGTTCGGTGCGCACGCGTGATCGTTTGCGTCCGCTTTCGGAATCTGTACGGAAGCGCGTTCCGGATATCAATGCCCGGGATCTGCTCGACCGGATCGCCACATTTCGCGTCAGCGCGTGAACGCCGGAGAATGGGCGGAGGAATGACCGGATCAATTCGCCGGGCGTAAGCTCTCGGGCATGAAACGGACTTCGTTCGCGCAGTGGCCGTGCTCGATCGCGCGCACCATGGACCTGCTCGGCGACTGGTGGACACCGCTGGTGCTGCGGGAGGCGTTCTACGGGATCCGCAGGTTCGACGAGTTCCAGCAGGAACTCGGCATCGCGCGGAACACCCTCGCCGACAGGCTGCGCCGCCTGGTCGGCGAGGGACTGCTGGAAAAGCGGGCCTACCAGGCCGAACCGGTGCGCTACGACTACGTGCTGACGGAAAAGGGAGCCGATTTCTACGGCGTGCTCGCCGCCATGTCGCGTTGGGGTGACCGGTGGCTCTCCGGTGAGGCCGGACCGCCGATCACCCTCCATCACGACACCTGCGGGCAGGACACGCACGCGGAGGTCGTCTGCGCGCACTGCGCCGGGCCGCTCACCGCGGAGAACACGCGGGCGCGGCTCGGGCCCGGATACCCGCCCAAGCTGGCGAACCGCCCCGACGTCGTGCGCCGGTTCGCCGCGCAGGAGTCGACCGAGGTTTGACAAGGTAAGTCTATCTACGCAACTATCGAGGTCACGAGCACAGGAGGCGACCACGATGGAGTGGACCGGCGCCAGATACGCCGACAAACCGACGGTCGAGGTGCAGACCTGGGTCGACGCCGACCCGGAGCGGGTCTGGTCGATCGTCTCGGACGTGCGGCTGATGCCGGAGATGAGCGGGGAGCTCCAGTCAGTCGAGTGGTGTGACGACGCCGCGGGCGCGGCGGCGGTCGGCAGGCGGTTCGTCGGCCGCAGCAAGCACGACGCGCTGGGCGAGTGGGAGACGACGTCGCACGTCGTCGAATGCGACGCGCCGCGAGTGTTCACCTGGGCCGTCCACGATCCCGAGACACCGACAGCGTTGTGGCGTTTCACGCTGGAGCCGGAGAACGGCGGCACGAAGCTGCGGCAGTGGATGCAGCTGGGCCCGGGCCGGTCGGGACTCTCACTGGCCATCGATCAGATGCCGGACAAGGAACAGAAGATCGTCTTCGTCCGGCTGCGCGAATTCGAGAACGCGATCACCGGCACTCTCGCCGCGATCAAGGAACGGGCCGAGGCGGCTCCGGCGTGATGCGGACGGCGACCACGGTCGAGGCGTCTCGGGGTCCGGGACGGGAGACGCTGGATTTCGTGCTGGAGGCGGAGAAACTCGGTCTCGACGACTGCTGGGTCGCCGAGGCGTGGGGTTCGGACGCGCCATCCGTGCTGGGCTTTCTCGCCGCGCGGACCGAGCGGATCCGGCTCGGCTCCGGGATCATCCAGCTCGGCACCCGTACTCCGGTCGCGATCGCGCAGGCGGCGCTGACCCTGTCCGAACTGTCCGGCGGCCGGTTCGCGCTCGGCCTCGGTGCGTCGGGCCCGCAGGTGATCGAGGGGCTGCACGGGGTTCCGTTCGCCCGTCCGCTGGCGCGGATGCGCGAGACCGTCGCGATCATCCGCCAAGCGTTCGCGGGGGAGAAGATCTCCTTCTCCGGCAAGGAATTCGAGATCCCACTGCCCGGTGATGCCAAGCCGATGAGGCTGTCGACGGTGCCGAATCCGGAGATCCCGATCCATCTGGCCACGCTCTCGCCGAAGCTGCTGGAACTGACCGGCGAGATCGCCGACGGCTGGCTGGGCACCAGTTTCGTTCCCGAGGGGGCCGGCGCGTACTTCTCGCATCTCGACGCGGGTCTGGCCAAGGCCGGGCGGTCGCGGGCGGACCTCGAGGTCTGCCAAGGTGCCGAGGTCGCGTTCGCCCGCGATGACGACGAACTGCGCGGGATGGTCGCGGGCCGGAAGACCGAACTCGCGTTCAGCCTCGGCGGGATGGGTTCGGCGAAGACGAACTTCTACAACAACGCCTACAGCAGGCAGGGCTGGGCCGAGGTCGCCGCGGCGGTGCGGGAGCGCTGGCAGGGCGGTGACCGGGAAGGCGCCGCGGCGCTGGTGACCGACGAGATGGTGCTGGGCACGACGCTGATCGGCACCGAGCCGATGGTCGCCGAACGGCTGCGCGTGTGGCGCGACGCCGGCGTCGGCACCGTCCGGCTCTACCCGGCGGGGGAGACGCTCGGCGACCGGCTCACCACCCTCGGCCGTGCGCTCGATCTGGTCCGCGCCGTCGGCTGAGGTTCGGCCGAATGCCCCTGGTGTGATGAGGTGACCGGCCGAACGCGCGTGGCCCGGCGTGCTCCAAGCGGGTAGAACTTGTTCCACTTTTGCCTCCGGACGGAGACCATGACCTCGCTCGATTGAATGCGAGGAGGATTCATGAATCCGGTCCCCGACTCCCGCCTGTCCCGGCGCCAGGTCCTGCGCGGCACCGCCGGCGCGGGGATCGCGCTCGCGTCGGGCCTCTCCTTGGCCGGTACCGCCTCGGCCGCCGACGCCCCGGTGATCGGCGAGTACGACGTCGTCGTGGTGGGGGCCGGCGCGGCCGGGATGACCGCCGCGCTGACGGCGGCGAAACGCGGTTTGAGTTGCGTCGTCCTGGAGAAGGCGGCGAAGTTCGGCGGCTCGGCCGCCCGTTCGGGGGCGGGGATCTGGCTCCCGTGCAATTCCGTGCTGGCCGCGGCCGGCGTCCGCGATACGCCGGAGCAGGCCGCCCGGTATCTGGCCGCTGTCGTCGGCCCGTCGATTCCGGTCGCGCGGCAGCAGGCGTTTCTCGGCAACGGGCCGGCGATGCTCTCGTTCGTGATGGCCAACAGTCCGCTGCGGTTCCGGTGGATGGAGGGCTACAGCGACTACTACCCCGAACTGCCCGGCGGGATGCCGAACGGCCGCTCGATCGAACCCGATCAACTCGACGGGAACGTCCTCGGCGCCGAACTGTCCAATCTGAACCCGCCGTACCTCGCCACCCCGGCGGGGATGGTCGTCTTCAGCGCCGACTACAAATGGCTCGCCCTGGCCGCGGTGAACCCGAAGGGCACCGCCGTGGCCGCCGCCTGTCTCGCCCGGGGCACCGCGGCCGCGCTCGCCGGGCAGAAACCGCTCACCATGGGCCAATCGCTGGCGGCCGGATTGCGGGCGGGACTGCTCCGCGCCGGCGTCCCGGTCTGGCTGAACACACCGCTGACCGACCTGATCATCGAGAACGGGAAGGCCACCGGCGTGACGGTGACCCGAGGTGGTTCCGCCGGTGTGGTGAAGGCGCGCCGCGGCGTCATCGTCGGCTCGGGCGGCTTCGAGCACAACGCCGCGATGCGGGCGGAGTACCAGCGCCAGCCGATCGGTACACAGTGGACGGTCGGCGCGCGGTCGAACACCGGAGACGGGATCCTGGCGGGCAAACGCGCCGGAGCCGCCCTAGACCTGATGGACGACGCCTGGTGGGGCCCGGCGATCCCGCTGCCCGGTGAACCGTACTTCTGTCTCGCCGAGCGGACCCTGCCCGGCGGGCTGATGGTGGACGGCGCGGGCAAGCGGTTCGTCAACGAGGCCGCGCCCTACAGCGACGTCGTGCACACGATGTACGACCGGAATCCGACGTCGCCCACCATTCCCGCGTGGCTCGTCGTCGACCAGCACTACCGGAACCGGTACCTCTTCCGCGACGTCGCCCCGTTACTGCCGCTGCCTCAGGAGTGGTACTCGGCGGGCGCGGTGAAGAAGGCGTGGACCGTGGAGGCGCTCGGCTCCGCGATCGGCGTCCCGCCGCAGGCGTTGCGCGCCACGGTGAACCGGTTCAACGGCCAGGCACTGTCCGGAGTGGACAGTGACTTCCGCCGTGGCGCCAGCGCCTACGACCACTACTACACCGACCCGTACGTACTGCCGAACTCGTGTCTCGCCGCCCTGTGGGAGCCTCCGTTCTACGCGTTCAAGATCGTCCCCGGTGACCTCGGCACGAAGGGCGGAATGCGGACCGACGCGCGGGCGCGGGTGCTCCGCGGCGACGGCTCGGTCATCCCCGGCCTGTACGCCGCCGGGAACGCCAGCGCGGCGGTGATGGGCACCAGCTACGCCGGCGCCGGCTCGACCATCGGCCCGGCGATGACGTTCGGGTACGTCGCGGCCAACGACCTCGCCGACCACCCGGCGTGATCAGAGACGGATCTCGCGTGATCAGACGCCGTACATGCGAGTGCGGTATCCAGTCACGTGAGTTCCGTTTCTGATCACGCGAGTCACGCCTTCGTCCTTCGCCTACCGGGACCGGTCGAACGGCAGATGCAGGACCAGACCGTCCCGGACGGGAGCGTTCCCCAGCCGGATCCGCTCCAGTTCGGCGTCGGTCAGCGCGCGCCGGTAGAGGCGGACGTCGTCGAGACCGCCCTTGAGCGACATGCCGCCGTCGAGGCGCTGGCCGAGCCAGAGCTGGAACGACACCGTCCGGCTGACCGAGCCTGGCGAGTCCGGGCCCGCCGCGGCTTGCGCGCCGTCGACCCAGACCGTCAGCTGCCCGCCGGTGCGCCGCAGCGCCACGTGGTGCCAGGCCTGATCGGCGTAGGCCTGCGTGGTGCTGACCGACTTCGACCCGTTGGGGGTGGTGATCGTCGTGATCAGCCGGTTCGCCGACGGTTCGCCGCGCAGCCACAGCTGCGGCGCGGTACCGCCCATCCCGCCCAGCCAGAACAGCACCTGATTCCCTTGCGAGGCGCCGTATCGGAACCATCCCGACCAGGTGAGGTCGCCTTCGCCGGGAAGCTGCGCGGAGTCGTACGGCACTCGGACGCGATCGTCGACGCCGTCGAGTGTGACGCCCTTGCCGTACCGGCCGTCACCGAGGGTCGCGCCGCCGAGAAGGTAGCTGTCGGCGTGCTCCCGCGAAACGTCCGGAGTGGACGGACCTGCCGGATTCCGCCAGCCGAGGTGGTCTTCGGTGAAGCGTGCGAACCGGATTTCGTCGCGTGCGTCGACCGTGCCGCCTTCGTAGAGCAGCCCGATCTCGGCCGTGCGCGTGCGTGGGTCGCTGATCTGCACCAGATCCGAGTACCCGGACCAGTCGGAGGTGATCCGCGTGCCCTGTTCGGCGTTCTCCCAGCTGCGTCCGCTGTCGTAGGAGGAGCGGATCATCATCCAGCGGCGGCGGTCGGTGTCCGAAGGGGACGAGAACAGGAGCCTGTCAGGCTTTCCCGGACGTTGCAGCCGCAGCACCGAGCCTTGCACGATCGGCGTCACGAGGTCGGGGATCGTGGTGAACCGGCCGCTGAACGACTCGCCGCCGTCCCGGCTGACCGCGAAATCGCGGTTGCCCACATCCGTGCCTCCTTGCTCGCGCCCGGCCGCGTACACGGAGCCGTCGGCGAGTTCGGCGACGCTGATCTCCTGCGGCTTCTGCGGGTAGGTGCCGCCCGCGGGGAACGGATAGCTGTCCAGCGCGCCGATCCGCCAGTTCTCGCCGTGGTCGTCGCTGTAGATCAGGGCGGCGTGGTTGGCGATCGGCCGGGTGCCGTCGCTCGTCTCGGCGTTCACCCCGAACACCAGCCGTCCGGCGTGCCGCCCGTGTTCGAGCTGGATCCCGTGCACCGGACCCGAGGCGTACCAGGCATCCCAGCCGGGGAGCTTCGTCTGCGCACCGATGTCCTTCGCGGCCGACCAGGTGACGCCATCGTCGTCGCTGTGCTGCTGGTGCGGGAACCGCGGGCAGGGGACGTCGCAGCCCTTGTCGTCGGTGCGGCCCTTGTTATAGGTCGAGATCAGCACGATCCGGCCGGTCCGCCGGTCGACGATGGGCACCGGGTTGCCGTGGGTGTCGCCGTTGCCCTCGTTGATCACCTGAAGCGCCGACCAGGTCCGGCCGCCGTCGGTCGACCGTTTCAGCACCAGGTCGATGTCGCCGGTGTCGCCGCAGTCGTTGACCCGTCCCTCGGCGAACGCGAGCAGGGTGCCCTTGGCGGATTTCACGACGGCGGGGATGCGGAAGCAGCGGTAGCCCTGTTCCAGTGAGGGCCGGAACAGCACCTGCTGGTCGACGGCCGGAGCGGCCGCCGTCGCCGGAGCGACCGCGAGGGCCATGAGGACGGCGAGGAATCCGATCAGGAAACGAGATCTCACTTTTCCGTTCTCCTTCAGTCGACTGAGACGACGGCGACCCCGCGGGGGCCGAGGGTGATGTGGTCCACCGGTGTGGCCGGAGCCGTCAGCAGATCCGCGGCGGACGCCGGGAGTGGCACGGTCACCTCGCCGGTGCCGTGGTTGAGCAGGAAGAGAAAGGACTCGCCGTCGCCGTGCCGGACGATCGCCTGCACACCGTCCGGAAGCCCCGGCAGAACCGGCCGCGCTCCGGCGTCGGCGGCGACGCGGTCCATCAGCGCGCGCATCCCGGCGGCGTCGGGACGGCTGCCCAGATACCACGCCACCCCTTTGCCGAAGGTGTGGCGCGTGATCGCGGCGCGCCCGTCGAGTTCGCCGCCCTCGAAGTCCGCGACGGCTTCCGCGCCCTCGAGTTCGATCCACTCCGACCAGATCGTGCCCGCCGCCTGGCTGCCGTCGGCGAACCGGAGACCGGTTTCGCCGTCTTCGGGCAGCGGCCAGAACTCGTCGATGCGCAGCCCGAGCAGATCCCGCAAGGGGGCCGGGTAGCCGCCGAGGTACGCGCGGTCGCACGCGTCGACGATCCCGGAGAAGAACGACACCAGCAGATGCCCGCCCGCTGCGACGTAGGCCCGCAGGTTCGCCGCGACGGCCTCGCCCATCAGATACAGATTCGGGACGACGACGAGCTTGTACGACGACAGGTCACGTGCCGGATGGACGACGTCGCAGGTGATGCCGGCGTCGAACAGCGGGGCGTAGTGCGCGAGATGCGCGTCGAGCTGCTGGAGATCACCGGAGGGGTGGGAGTCCAGTTCGAGCCCCCACCAGCTCTCCCAGTCGTGCAGGAGCGCGACGTCGGCCCGCACCCGCGTGCCCGCCAGGCGGGGCAGCGCGGCCAGTTCCTGTCCCAGCGAGCGGACATCGCGATAGCCCCGGGTCTCCGGGCCGCCGTGCGGCACCATCGCCGAGTGGAATTTCTCCGCGCCGCCACGGCTTTGCCGCCACTGGAAGAAGAGGATCGCGTCGGCGCCCTGCGCGACAGCTTGCCAGCTCCCGAGCCGCATCGCGCCCGGTGGCTTGGGACTGTTGCGGTTGCGCCAGTTCACCGCGCTCGGCGCCTGCTCCAGCAGCATCCACGACTGTCCGTCCTTAAGGGACCGGACGAGGTCGTAGGCCAGCGCGACTTCGACGTGGGAGCGCGGATCGTAGGGATCCGGGTAGGAGTCGAGGCTGACGACGTCCTCGTGCGGCACCCAGCGGTTCCAGTCGAGCGCCTTCTGCACGAGCCCGACGAAGTTCGTGGTGAGCGGCACGTCCGGGGTGATCCGCCGCAGCACCTCCTGCTCGGCCAGGAAAGAGCCCAGCGAGGCGTCCGAGGAGAACCGGTGGAAGTCCAGCTGTTGCGCCGGGTTCGGGAACGTCGGGGCGACGCGCGGCGGCAGGATCTCCGCCCAGTCGTCGTAGCGCTGTGACCAGAACGTCGTCGTCCACGCCCGGTTCAGCGCGTCGATGTCGCCGTAGCGGTCCTTGAGCCAGCGCCGGAAATCCGCCGCGGACTCGTCGCAGTAGCAGGCCCGGATATGGCAGCCGTACTCGTTGCCGACGTGCCACAGCGCGAGCGCCGGATGCCCGGCGTACCGGGTCGCGACCTGCTCGACCAGCCGGGCGGCGTGCTCGCGGAACACCAGGCTCGACGGGCAGAACTGCTGCCGGGCACCGGGGGAGAGCCGGGTGCCGTCCGCGCGGACCGGCAGGATTTCGGGGTGGCGATGGGAAAGCCACGGCGGCGGCGACGCGGTCATCGTCGACAGGCAGGCCGACACCCCGCCCGCCGCGAGCTTGTCCATCACCTGGTCGAACCAGCCGAAGTCGAACTCGCCCGGCCGCGGTTCGACCTGGGCCCACGAGAAGATCCCGACACTGACCAGCGTGACACCGGCCTCGGCCATCAGCTTGACGTCCTCGTCCCAGACGTCTTCCGGCCAGTGCTCGGGGTTGTAGTCGGCGCCGTAGTGGATCCGGTCGAAGTCCATCAGAGCAGCCCCGCTTCCGCCAGCTTTTCCTTGATCCGCAGGAGTTCGTCGTCATCGAGCGCGATCTGCGGCGGTGCCATGACAGCGTTGTCGACGAACCCGCGCATCTTCATCGCGGCCTTGAACGCGCCCAGCCCGGCCGAACCGCGCCCCATCCGGCCCGGCGGCGCGACCTCGGTGATCGCGAACAGCTTCAGCAGCCGCTCCTGCTCGCGGCGCGCGGCGTGCGCGTTGCCCGAGCGGAAGTGGTCGTAGATCAGCACATAGCCGACCGGGTCGACGTTGGCGAGGCCGGGGACGGCGCCGTCCGCGCCCAGGGCGAGCGCGGTGTCGACCAGGAGCTCCGAACCGGTGAAGACGGCGAACCGGTCCAGCCCGCGTTCCCGTTTTCCTTGCAGTACCAACCGGAAACCGGCTTCGTCGCCGCTGGAGTCCTTCAGCCCTTCGATGACGCCTTCCTCGGCGAGCCGCAGCAGCATCCCGCCGTCGAGTTTGCTGTGCACCGCCACCGGGATGTCGTAGGCGAAGATCGGCAGCGACGTGGTTTCCCGCAGCAGCCGGAAATGCCGCTCGATCTCGGCGGGGTGGGTGCGGGTGTAGTACGGCGCCGTGACGACGATGCCGTCCGCGCCGAGGGCTTCGGCGGTCTTGATGTGCTCGGCGACCCGCAGTGTGGTCATGTCGATGCAGCCCACGAGCACCGGGACGCGACCGGCGGCCTGCGCTACGGCCGTTTCGATGGTCACGCGGCGTTGTGTGTCGGTCTGGAAGGCCACCTCGCTGGAGGAGCCGAGGACGAACACGCCGTGCACGCCGGCGTCGAGCTGGGATTCGACATGCCGCCGGAAAGAGACGGTGTCGACGGTGAAATCGTCGTGGAACGGGGTGCACAGCGGGGGGATGATTCCGGCGAACTTCGGCATCAGGCAGGCGCTCCGGTCGTGTGCGGGATTTCCGGGTGGATACAGCGGTAGGTATGGCCGGGCGAGTCGTCAGCGATGGCGAGCGGGGGTAGCGACGCCGCGCAGTCCGCGGTCGCCTTCGGGCACCTTGTACGGAAACGGCAGCCGCTCGGCGGCGCGGTGGCGGACGGGACCGGGCCACTGAGCGCGATCGGTTCGACCGTCTCCAGCAGGCTCGGCGTGGCGGAGAAGAGCGCGCGGGTGTACGGATGTCTCGCGGCGGCGGGCAGCCGTTCGGCCGGTGCCTCTTCGACGACCCGGCCGAGGTACATCGTGACGATCCGGTCGCTCATCTTCCGCACCGTCTGGATGTCGTGCGAGATGAACACCATCGCCAGCCCGAGCCGTTCGCGCAGGTCCAGCAGCAGGTTGAGGATCTGCGCCCGGACCGAGACGTCGAGCGCCGACGTCGGTTCGTCGGCCACCAGCAGCGACGGCCGCAACGCCAGCGCCCTGGCGATCGCGACCCGCTGGCGTTGCCCGCCGGACAACTGTGACGGGACGGCGTCCGCGACACTGTCCGGCAGGCCGACGAGCGACATCAGTTCACGCACGCGGTCCGCGCGCTCGGCGGGAGTGCCTTCGGCGTGGACGTCCAGCGGGTCGCGGATGATCTTGGCGATCGCCAGCCGCCGGTTCAGCGCGGTGGCGGGATCCTGGAAGATCATCCCGATGTCCCGGCCGAAGTCGCGGGCGCGTTCGGCCCGATTCATCCCGTCGAGCGGACGGCCCTGGTACCGGACGGTGCCCGACGTCGGCTGCTGCAGCCCGACGACGACCTTGGCCAGCGTCGACTTCCCGCAGCCCGACTCGCCGACGACGCCGACGGTCTGCCCGGGTTCGAGGGCCAGGTTCGCCTCGGTCAGCGCGTGGACGCTGTCGTGGCCGAACAGGCTCGACGAGCGGATCCGGTGCACCACGCTCACCGCGTCGAGCTCGATCAGGGCGCCGGTCATGCCCGCACCTCCTCGGCGGCCGGGCCGAGCGGGGTCCGCTCGGCGGGGAAATGGCAGGCGACCAGATGCCCGGGACCGTCACCGTCTCCGTCGGGTACCGGGGGATCGCCGTGGCAGATCGCGCGCGCGGCCGGGCAGCGGCCGGCGAACCGGCAGCCCTGCCCGAAATCGGCGGGGGAGGGCACGACGCCTTTGATCTGGGTCAGCGTCGCCTGGTTCTCTTCCAGCGACAGCACCGCGCTCAGCAGGCCGCGGGTGTAGTGGTGCCGGGGCGAGCCGATGAGCTGCGCGGTGGTCCCGGTTTCGGCGACCTGGCCGCCGTACATCACCACGACGCGGTCGGCGACGTCGGAGACCAGCGCGAGGTCGTGTGACACCAGGACAAGCGCGAACCCGAGCTCGTCCTTCAGCCGCATCAGCAACGTCATGATCTGGGCCTGCACGGTGACGTCGAGCGCGGTGGTCGGCTCGTCGGCGACGATCAGCTGGGGGCCGCGGGAAAGCGCCATCGCGATCAGCACCCGCTGGCGCTGCCCGCCGGACAGCTCGTGCGGGTACGCCCGGAGTGTCCTTTGTGGATCCAGGTTGACCAGCTCCAGCAGTTCTTCCGGGGTCCGCGTGCCGCCCCGGCGGGTGAACTGCTTGAGCTGGGACCGGATGGTCATCGCCGGGTTGAGCGAGCTGAGCGCGTCCTGGTAGATCATCGCGATGTCGTGGCCCAGGTGACGGCGGCGCGTCTTTGGCGCCATCGTGAGGAGATCCTCGCCCTCGAACCGGATCCGGCCCGAGACCCGGGCCGACGGCGGCTGCAGGCCGAGGATCGAAAGCGACGTCAGCGACTTGCCGCAGCCGGATTCGCCGATGAGACCGAGGACCTCGCCCGACCGCACGGTGAACGACACGTCCTCGACGACGTCGACGCCGTTGTGCCGGTCGGGGAACGAGATGGTCAGCCCTTCCACCGCGAGCACGGTCCGGCGTCCGCTGAGGTCCTTCGCCTGGGCACTGAGCCGTTCTCCGGCTTCCCGGAGGCCGGCGATGGGGAGGACCGGCGGCACGTTCTCCGACGCTTCTTCTTCCTCGGCGATCTTCGCGACGGCGCCCGCTTTCGCCCGGCGAGCGGACGGGGCGGCCCAGGCGTCGGAGATACCTTCGGACAGGACGTTCAGCGACAGCACGGTGAGCAGGATCAGCAGGCCGGGGAACAGCGTCGCCCACCAGCCGCCGATCAGCACCAGGTCCTTGCCGTCCGAGAGCACCGAGCCCCACGACGGATCGGGCGGCTGGATGCCCGCGCCGATGAACGACAGCGACGCCTCGAACACGATCGCGTCGGCCACCATCACCGTGCAGAACACCAGGATCGGCGCGGCGCAGTTGACCGCGACGTGCCGGGCGAGGATGAAATGCCTTCTGGCGCCGATGATCCGCTCGGCGGCGACGTAGTCCTCGCCGTACTGCGCCATCACGTTCGCGCGGACCACCCTGGCCACCGACGGCATGTTCAGGAAGCCGATCGCCAGGATCAGCACCGAGATCCCGCGGCCGAACACCGCGACCAGCACCGCCGCCAGCGCGATCCCGGGGAACGCCATGACGACGTCGAGGATCCGCATGATCAGCGCGTCCACCTTGCGGCCCGAGGTCGCCGCGATGGACCCGATGACGGCGCCGGTGGCGAGCGCGAGCAGGGTCGCGCCGAGGCCGATCGTCAGCGACCAGCGGGTGCCGTACACCAGTCGGGAGAACACATCCCGGCCCGATTGGTCGGTGCCGAACCAGTGTTCGCCGCTCGGGCCGCCGGTGTCGGTGCTCAGCGCGTCCGGGCTGTGCGTCGCGACGAACGCGCCGAACACCGCGACGAGGGCGAGGAGGACGATCACGCCGAGCGCGATCCACGAGGCCCGGTTCAGCCGGGAAAACCGGATCCCCGGCCGCGAGAGCCGCTCGGTCAGGTCGTGTTTGAAGAATCCGGGGCGGCTCATGCGTGGCTCCGCAGACGGGGGTTCGCGATCAGGTAGAGGACGTCGACGATGAGGTTGACCAGCACGAATCCGAGGGCGATGGTGATCACGAAGCCCTGGACCTTCGACGTGTCACCGTCCTTGACCGCCTGGATCATGTTCTGGCCCATCCCCGGTAGCGCGAACATGGTCTCGATGACGACCGCCCCGCCGAGCAGGTAGCCGACTCGCAGGCCGAGCACGGTGAGCGGATTGACCAGCGCGTTGCGCAGGACGTTGCGGCCGACCACGATGACCGGTGGCAGCCCGCCGCCGCGGGCCGTGCGCACGTAGTCCTTGTCGAGTTCCTCCACCATCGACGTCCGGATGACGCGGGTCAGCTGCGCGGCCACCGGCATCGCCAGCGAGATCGCGGGCAGCGCCAGGGAATTCAGCCAGCCGCCGAACGAGTCGTTCATGCTGACGTAACCGCTCGTGGGGAACAGCCCCTGCCCGACGGCCAGCCATTGGACCAGCAGCAGCGCGATCCAGAAGGCGGGCGCCGCGACCCCGGCGAGGGTGACGACGCGGATGAGCTGGTCCGGCCAGCGGTCGCGGAACAGCGCCGACGTCACGCCGAGCACCAATGCCAGCACCAGGGCGATGACCAGCCCGAGCAGGGTCAGCTGCACGGTGAGCGGGAGCGCGGTCGCGATGGTCTCGCCGACCGGCTGCCGGGTGATCACGCTCGACCCGAAGTCCCCCTGCAGCAGCTGCCAGACGAAATGGACGTACTGCAGGGGAAGCGGGTCGAGCAGGCCGTTCTCCCGGCGGAACTGTTCGAGCTGTTCCGCGGTCGCGTTGCCCCCGTCGAACGCGGCCATGGCCGGGTCGGTGGGGGAGAAGCGCATTACGACGAAGACGAACAGGATGACCCCGAGCAGCAACGGGATCAGGGCGAGGACGCGGCCGAGCAGCATCCGCACGACGACGATCACGGACTCTCCTAGAGGGGCTTGGCCTGGTTCAGGTAGATCCCCGGGTATCCCTGCGCCCGCACACCGGTGATGGCCTTCGGGTCCCACGCGGTACCGAGCTGGGTGAACACCACCGGATAGATGACGGCCTGTTCGGAGATCAGGTCGAGGAGCTGTTTGGTCAGCGCCGTGCGGCGCGCGTCGTCCTGTTCGGTGGCCGCTTTGTCCTGCAGCGCCAGCAGGGCCTGCGCGTCGGCGCCGGTCCAGCGGGCGTAGCGGGTGGTGAAGATCGACTTGTCCGAGTAGTAGTAGCGGATCAGCAGGTCGGGGTCGTTGCCGAACTGCAGCGGGTTGTTCGTGGTCGCCACGACCTGGAAGTCGTTGCCGTTGTCCAGCTTGGAGAACAGCGCCTTCGTGTCCTGGGAGTCCAAAGTGGTCTCCACGCCGATCGCGTCCCAGCCCTCCTTGATCACCTTGACGCAGTCGGCGACCAGTGAGGTGTTCGTGGTGGACAGGGTGACCTTCAGCCCGGTGATCCCCGCCTGCCGGAGCAGGTCCTTCGCCTTTGCGGGGTCATAGGTGAAATCGTGTGCGGCGGGCTGGGAAGCCGGAAGTTTCGGATTGATGAACGAGGTCGCCGGGGTGCCGGCGCCCTTGAGCCCGATCTCGACCATCTTCTTGCCGTCGATCGCGTAGTGGAGCGCCTGGCGGACCAGCTTTTCGCCGAACGGCGCGTGCGCGGTGTTGAACAGCAGGAACAGGTTGTTGCCGCCGTCGGCGAATTCGACGGTCCGGCCCGCCTTGCGCAGCTGTTCGGCGTTGGCGGCCGGGATGTTCTCCACGATCACGGCCTCCGGCGCGGCACCGGAAACGGCCGCCACCCGCGGCGCGGCGTCCACAATGGACTTCCAGGTCATCTTCTTGTACGCGGCCGGGCGCGGGCCGTTGTAGTCGGCGAACTTCTCGAAGCCCGTGTGGCTCAGGGGCGCCTGTTCGGTCACCTTGTACGGGCCGGAACCGACGACCTTGCCCCCCGCCGCGTCGGCCCACTTGCCCTCGAAGACGTGCTTGGGCACGATCTTGCAGCTCTGGATCCGGTGCAGCGCGTACGGGAACGGGAACTTGAGGACGAACTCGACCGTCCGGTCGTCGACCTTCTTCACCTCGTTCAGCCAATGCGAGAAGAAGCTGTGCACGAGCACGTTCTCTTGGGGACTGAGCGCGCGGGCGTAGGTGAACACCACGTCATCGGCGGTGACCGGCGCGCCGTCGTGCCATTTCGCGCCGTCGCGCAGTTCGAAGCGCAGGGTGGTGGACTTGAGGTCCGCGGGCAGGGCCTTGGCCAGGCCGGGGAACGGCTCGCGGGTGATCGGATCACCCTCCACGAGGGACTCGTAGCAGTGCAGGATCGCCGCCATCGAGAAGGCCGACGCCGTCTGCAACGGATCCCAGGTCTGGTTGTTGCCGTAGCCGAGGACCGCGGTGAGTGAATCCGCCGCGGCGCCGGTCTTGTTCGTGGAAGCCGGCCCGCCGCAGGCGGCCAGCGTCGACGAGATCGCCGCCGCGGCGCCGAGGAGACCGGTGTACCTGAGCGCGTCGCGGCGGGTGAACGCCTGGCCGGGCGCTGGGGTTCGGGGCATCGTTGCTCCTGACTGTGTGATCGCCACCAGGAAGAGGTCCACCGAGAAGTAGGACGTGGGACGTCCTATGACCTGGCCGAACCATAGGACTCGTGTTCGCGCTGGTCAAGGGGAAATCCGCACTTTGCCGGAACTTTGCTTTCCGGCGCGGAAGGGGTGGACGTATGACGTAGGATGTCCTCCGGGTGGCGGCGAGCCGGCACAAACGACTCACGGGAGATGGCTTTGGCGCGTCCTCAACGCAGTGAAGAGATCACCAAGCGGATCATCGATCTGATCATCGAACGCGCGCTGCCGCCCGGTTCGCCGATGCCGACCGAACTGAGCCTGGTGGAGGACATCGGCGTCAGCCGGAACTCGATCCGCGAGGCGATCAAAGCGTTGCAGGCGCTCGGTATCGTGGAGATCCGGCACGGCTACGGCACTTTCGTCGGCTCGGCGGGGTCGGAGTCGCTGCAGACCTGGCTGCTGTTCCGGACGCGCACCCGGGGCGCGTCCGACGCCGGGCGGTTGCGGGATCTGCTCGAGGTCCGCGAAATGATCGAAACCGAACTGACGTCGAGGGTCGCCAGGGATCATCGTCCGGAGCTGATCGAAGAGCTCCAGGACAGGGTCGCCCGGATGCGGCGCAAAGGCCCGGACGCCGCCGTCGCCGACCGCGAGTTCCACGACCTGATCTGTGCCGAGGCGGGCTTCGACCTCGCCCGGGAACTGACCGGGCTGTTCTGGGACGTCTACCAGGTGGCCGAAGCCGAACTCGGCGGCCCGTCCTCGTCGCCGTCGGGCACCGCGAAACGGCATCAGGCGATCATCGACGCGCTGGTCCTCGGGGACGCCGAGGCCGCGGCGGAGGCGGTTCACCGGCACTTCGACGAGGTCCGGAAGCGAGCGAAGGCCGGACGCTACGGCGGATTCGGCGAAGCGCGTCCGGCTCCGGTCGGCAGGTCGTGAGTGATTTGGGTCGTTCTAACGACCCAAATCACTCACGAGTCCCGTGCCATGCGACACCGCGGCCTCCCCGGACGTGACCGGACGGACGACACGTGTGACCGGACGGACGACACCTGTGACTGGACGGACGACACGCCCGCGGCCGGGCTCCACCCCATGTCGTCCCTCTGAACACGCTCGCCGTCCGCCTGGACACGCGTGTCGTCTCTCCGATCACGCGAAACCGCCGCCCGCGCACCGGTCAGCAGAACCGCCAACCCGACGTAGGTACCTCAAACACTCTTGGCCCTAACGACCCAAATCACTCACGACAACCGGCTAGGGTGAGGCGTTCGCGTGGCATCAAGGGCTGGGGGGTCCGCCATGGTCGTCAAACGTGCCTATCACCACGGTGACCTTCGTCGTGCGCTCGTACTGGCCGCACGGGAGGTCCTCGTCGAGCGAGGTCCCGAGGGGGTGAGCCTGCGCGGCGCGGTCGCGAAGGTGGGAGCGTCCACCGCTGCGCCGTACCGGCATTTCCGGGACAAGGACGCGCTGCTCGTAGCCGTCGCCCTGGAAGGGCACGCCGAACTGCAGGGCGTCCTGCGAGGCTGCGGCGCCGGGACGGTGACCGCGCTCGGGCACTCCTATATCGGCTTCGCGCTGGGGAATCCCGCGTTGTACCGGCTGATGCTGGGCGCCGGGATCGGGGATCGGGCCGCGTATCCGGAACTCGTCGAAGCGCACCGGGAGACCTGTGCGGTGCTGGCCGACGGCGTGCGCGATCAGCGGCTCGCGGGGCACGATCCGGGCGGTTTCGCCGTCACGCTGTGGTGCCTGCTCCACGGGCTCGCCACGCTGGTGATCGACGGGCACGTCGAGCCGGGTTCCGCCGTCGCGGAAGCCGAGCGCAGCCTCGCGTTCCTGGTCGGCGGAGCGGATGTGAAAGCGTCCTTCACCGAGTGAGATGCGGTGAAGGACGCTTTCAGCCCCCGTGGACGCGTCAGCCGATGGACGGGATGTACGTCGGCAGCTTCCGGACCTTCGTGTCCTGCTCGAAGGCGTAGGCGATGCTCAGCAGTGACGGTTCGCTGAACTTCCCGCCCATGATGGACAGCCCCAGCGGCAACGGGCCGGAGTACGCCATCGGGACGGTCATGTTGGCGTAGCCGGAAACCGCGGCCGGGCCCGACGAATCGATGAGCAGCGCGCCGTCACCGGTCCCGAGCTGCGTCTTCCACGCGGCGTTGTTGGTCGGCGCCACGATCGCGTCCAGCTTGTTGTTCCGCAGGGTCTCGTCGAGACCACGCTGGGCGGCACTCGTCGCGGCTTCCCGCATCGCGCGGTAGGCCGGATCGTTGAGATCACCGGTGCTGGCCTGCGACCGGTCCCACAGGTTTTGGGTCCAGTACGGCATTTCCACCGCGGCGTTGTCCAGGTTGTACTGGATCAGTCCCGCCAGGTCGGCCGGGTGCTTGCCGCCGGTGGAGGCCAGGTAGGCGTTGATGTCGTGCTTGAACTCGGTCCTGATCGCCGGGAACTCGTTGGCGGCGATGATGTCCAGGTACGGGATCACGATCTCGACCGTGGTGGCGCCGAGCTTCCGGAGCCGGGTCAGTGCCTGGTCGAACGCCGCCTTCGTCGCGTCGTCCGGGGTGTACACCTCGCGCCAGACACCGATCCGCTTGCCCTTCAAGGCGTTGGGGCGCAAGAACTTCGTGTAGTCGTCGAGCGACTGCCGGGCGGCGCCCACGGTGATCGGGTCGCGGCGGTCGGCCCCGTTGAGGGCCGCGAGCAGGATCGCGGCGTCGACCACGTTGCGCGCCATCGGCCCGGCGGTGTCCTGCTGCTTCGACACCGGCACGATCCCGCTGCGGCTGACCAGACCGAGGCTCGGCTTGACGCCCACGATGCCGTTGGCGCCGGACGGGCAGGTCACCGAGCCGTCCGTCTCGGTCCCGACGGCCACGGTCGCCAGGTGCGCCGCGACGGCGACACCCGAACCGGCCGACGAACCGCACGGGTTGCGGTCGAGGACGTAGGGGTTGGCGGTCTGGCCCGCGAGCGGACTCCAGCCGTTCGACCCACTGGTGGATCGGTAGCTCGACCATTCCGACAGGTTGGCCTTGCCGAGGATGACCGCTCCGGCCTCGCGGAGGTTCTCGACCACGCCGGCGTCACGGTAGGGGCGGGATTCCAGCAGCGCCGTCGAGCCCGCCGTCGTCCGCTGCCGGTCCGCGGTGTCGATGTTGTCCTTGAGCAGCACCGGAATGCCGTCCATCAGCCCCTTCGACTGGTGCCGGTGCCGCCGCACGTCACTGGCCGCGGCGAGCCGCAGCGCGTCCGGGTTCGTGCCGAGCACGGCGTGCAGTGTCGGGTTCAGCTTGCGGATCCGCTGCAGGTAGAAGGCTGTCAGCTCGACAGAGGACAGCCGCCCGGAGCGCATCGCCCGTTGCAGATCGGGGATCGTCGCCCGCTCCAGGTCGATTCCGGCGACGACCGGACGCCCGGAATGCGACGTGGCCTGAGCCGGGACGGCCGAGGTGACGGATGCGACGAACACCATGACGAGAAATGCGGACACGGCCGCAAGACGTCGTTTCAAGGGATTTCCCTCCCTGGTAGAAAGAATGCTCGAACCGTACGGGTACGCCGTCGCGGGAGAAAGGGAACAGAAAGCGCGCCCGAACAATCGTCCGGTAGGCGATCAGTCACGGAAAAGAGTGCAGGGCAAGGAAAAGTGCCGTTTTCGGCACTGCGTGCGGCCGCCCGCGGACGCAGCGTGAGACGGTTTGCACCCACGCAATTCCTTCGAATCGGCAAGTACATTGATCGGTCATTGTTCGGAGTTCGTCGATCATCCCGTCCGGTTCGGCCGCGCGGACGCGGCGAGTGCCGCGCTGAAAGAACGCGCGGTACTCGTGAGCCCGGCCACTGAGGAAACCGGGTCACGGTGCGCGGGCAGGACGGCCGCAAGTGCCGCCCCGACCCGGCCGTCCGGGGTCCTGACCGGCACCGCGACGCACCTCAGCCCGGGCGCGATCGTCTCCGATTCGATCGCGTACCCGGCGCTGAGGATCTCGTGCGCGCCGGCGTCCGGTTCCGCGAGCGCCGGATGGTAGGCGGCGAGGAGCCGACCGGCCGCGGTCCCCGGAGGCAGGGGCATCCCCGGCCACACCTGGACGTCGTCCGCGGGCAGCACGGCACCGGCCGCGACCAGTGCGCGGCCCTCCCGCGGGACCGCGAGCACGAGACTCGCGCGCATCCGCGCCGAAAGCACCGGCAGCCACTCCCTGGCGAGCTCCCGCAGTTCGGGCTGCCAGAACCGGCCGAGCCGGAACACCCGCGAGCCGATGCGGTACCGGCGGTCCGACCGTTCGACGGCGCCCAGGTCGACCAGCTGGTCCAGCAGCCGGTGCACGGTGGTCTTCGGGAGCCCGCTGGCCTGCACGAGCTGCGTCAGCCCGGCCTGCCCGCCGTGCTCGTTGAGTGCCTCGAGCAACGCGAACGCGCCCTCGAGCACACCGCGTCCGCTGATCGGTTCCCGCATCGCCGCCCTTTCGCCGGAACAGGCCACACCGAAGAAGTAAAGTGTGCTTCCGCCCGCCTCGGATACGAACTTTCGGGCAGCCGATGGGGTGGGGTTCCGGTGAGCGGCCCAACCGGACCGGCCGCTCACACTTCGTAGCAGCAGCGCCGGAAACGTCCCGGGACGTGACGGACACCGCGCCGGAAACGGCCGTGCCGGGTCCGGGTCGCCGGGGCGTTCCTGGCATGCTGGCAAGGTTCGCGCGAACACCACAGCTCCAGGGGGACGTCGTTGATGGAGGAGACCCGCCGCCTCGCCGACCGGTTCGATCTCATCGAGCCCGTCGGCGGAGGCTCGATGGGCACCGTGTGGCGGGCGCGCGACGACAACCTCGAGCGCATCGTCGCGGTCAAGGAACTGCTTCTGCCGCACGGGCAAGGGGAACAGAAGTCGGACGAGGCCAAGAACCGCGCCCTGCGCGAGGCCAGGATCGCCGCGCGGCTGGTGCATCCCCACGCCATCACCGTCTTCGGTGTGATCGACGAGCAGGACCGCCCGTGGATCATCATGGAGTACCTGCCCTCGACCAGTCTCGCGGACAAACTGCGCGAAGGGCCGATGGAGGCGGACGACGTCATCCGCCTCTCGATCCAGCTGTGCTCGGCGCTGGCGGCCGCGCACCGGGCGGGCATCGTGCACCGCGACATCAAGCCCGGCAACGTCCTGCTCGGTGACGACGGCACGGTCAAGATCACCGATTTCGGCATCTCGCGCGCGATGGGCGACGTCCAGCTCACCGCGACCGGCGAGATCTCCGGGACGCCGGCGTTCCTGGCGCCCGAGGTCGCCCGCGGCGAGGACGCCACCTTCGCCTCCGACGTGTTCTCGCTCGGTGCGACGCTGTACACCGCGCTCGAGGGCGGCACGCCCTACGGCACGGCCGAGAACCCGATCGCGCTGCTGTACCGCGCGTCGAGCGGCGAGATCACCCCGCCGGTCAAGTCCGGCATCCTCACCCCGTTGCTGACCCGGCTGCTCGACGTCCGGCCGGACAGCAGGCCGACGATGACCGAGACCGAGCGGGAACTGCGGGCGCTGGCGATCGGGGCCCCGACGACGCTCGTCGCCGAGGAGCCGCCGCCGCGCGGCCGCAAGGGCGTCCTGATCGCGCTCATCGCCGGATTCCTCGTGCTGGCGGTCGCCGCCGCGATCGTGGTCGTGGTGCTGACCAGGGGCGACGGCACACCGTCGGACGCGGCACCGCCGCCGAGCTCGCAGCCGCAGACCGGCGCCCCGCCGTCGTCCGCGCCGGTCGTCCCGCCGCAGTCGGTGTCTTCGGCGCCGCCCTCGACTCCGCCGTCCACGCCTGTGTCGTCGTCAGCGCCGCCGCCTGCCGCGCAGACGCCAGGCCAGGCGCTTTCGGCCTACTACGGGTTGCTGCCCGGCAATCTCGAAGCCGCGTTCGGGCTGCTGAGCGACAACTTCAAGCGCAGCCGGGGACAGACCCTGGCGACCTACGGCAACTTCTGGGGCCGGTTCCAGGCGGTGTCGGTGTCCAACGTGACCGAACGGGGTGCGAACTCGGCGTCGGCCACGATCACCTACGTCCGCAAGGGCGGCGGTACGGAATCCGAGACCGCGACATTCGTGCTGGTGCAGCAGGACGGCCGCTACCTCATCGACTCGCAGCGCTGAGGCCGAGTTTCCCGGCGAGGCGGTGGATCCACGCCTCGACCTCGTCGGGGGAGCGGTCCGGGAGGCCGAAGATCGTCTCGGTGACCCCGGCCGCTTCCAGCTTGGCCAGATTCCCGGGATCCGGGCGGACGCCGAGCGCCGAGATCTCCGGTTTCCCCGAACGCCCGGCCTCCCGCCAGATCTCGTTCAGCTGTCGGGCTTTGTCCTCGATGTCCGTGTCGCCCGGCGTGGTCAGCCAGCCGTCGGCCGACTTCGCGATCCAGCGGAACGTCTTCTCGGTCCCGCCCGCGCCGACGATCACCGGGATATGCGCCTGCGCCGGTTTCGGCCAGGCCCAGCTGGCGCCGAACGAGACGAATTCGCCGGCGTAGGAGGCTTCGTCGTCCGTCCAGAGCGCGCGCATCGCTTCGAGATACTCGCGCAGGACGGTCCGGCGTTTGTTCCCCGGGACGCCGTGATCGGCCAGTTCGTCGACGTTCCAGCCGAAGCCGACACCGAGGGTGACCCGCCCGGCCGAGAGGTGATCGAGACTGGCGATGGTCTTCGCCAGCGTGATCGGGTCGCTCTCGACGGGGAGGGCCACCGCGGTCGCGAGCCGGATCCGCGTGGTCACCGACGCCACCGTGGCCAGCGCGACCCAGGGGTCCAGCGTGCGCAGGTAGCGGTCGTCGGGGAGCGACGAATCGCCCGTACGCGGGTGTGGTGCCTCCCGTTTGACCGGGATATGCGTGTGTTCGGGGACGTGGAAGGTGTCGAAGCCCGCGGCTTCCGCCACCTGCGCGGCGGCGGCCGGGGCGATACCTCGGTCACTGGTGAACAGAACGATCCCGTGTCTCACAGCCGGTCACATTATTAGAACGTGTTTCAGTTTGCAACCGGCTCCCGCAGCGTGACCGGGTAGGCGGTCAAGCGCCAGGTGCCCGGGTCGGGGATGCGCAGCGACCCTTCGGCGGGGGCCAGGCCGGGGAATCGGCGCAGAAGCCCGGCGAGCGCCACTTCGGTCTGGATACGGGCAAGCGGGGCGCCGAGGCAGAAATGCGGGCCGTGGGCGAACCCCAGATGCCACAGTGGCCCGTGCGCGCGCCGGATGTCGAAGACCTCCGGGTCGGTGAACGCGCGCGGGTCCCGGTTCGCGGCCGCGATGGCGACGGTAACGGGTTCTCCCTGGCGGATCAGGACGCCGTCGACCTCGACGTCTTCGGTCGCGTGGCGGGGGATCGTGAGTAGTTGCGGGCCGCACCAGCGCATCAGTTCGTCGACCGCGCCGGGCAGCAGGGCGGGATCCTCGCGCAGCGCGGCGAGCTGATCGGGATACGCGAGCAGCGTCTCCACGGCGTTGGCGATGAGGTTGCCGGGCACCTGGCCTGCCAGCACCAGTTGCCAGACCAGGGTGACGAGTTCGGTCTCGTCGAGGCGATCGCCGTCCTCGGCCTGGATGCGCAGGAGGTCGCTGACGACGTCGTCGCCGGGTTCGAGCTTGCGGTGCGCGATCGCGGACAGGCAGTCCTCGACGATCCCGGGCACCGCTTTCGCGAGGCCCTTGGCGTCGCCCGCGGCGACCGCGGCGCCGTATTCGCGCCACCGCAGCCGGTCGGCCTCGGGGATGCCGACCATCGCGCAGGTGACGTCGACCGGCAGCGGGCGGGCGAACTCGGTGATCAGGTCCACCGGCCCGTCTTCGGGCAGGTCGTCGAGCAGTCCCTCGACGATCCGCTCGATGCCGGGCCGGATCGCGGCGGCGCGGCGCGGGGTGAACGCGGGGGCGACCAGGCGCCGGAGACGGAGGTGCTCCGCGCCTTCCATCTCCTGCATGGTCCGCATGTAGGGCTTGCAGTGGTCCGGCACGTCGAGGCCCTGGTAGCTGTTCGCGTTCAGGGCGAAGCGCGTGTCGGAGAGCATCCTTCGCGCGCCTTCGTGCCGCAGGAAGGTCCACATCGGGCCGAACCCGGGCGCGACCAGCTTGGCGAGCGGGGAACGCTCGCGGGCGCGGCCGTAGACGGTGAACGGGTCGTGCAGGACCTCGGGGTCGGTCAGGGCGATCTCGGGAACGTCGGGCAAGGCGGTCTCCCAGTGTGGATGTTCACGTCAGATGTTCATATCATCTGAATGGTGACGGTATCTTGATTCCGGTCCGAGGGCAACGATGGGAGGCCGATGGCCCGGCTTGGCTGGGATCGGCGTGGGCAGTGATCGGGCCGTTGCCGCGGCCGCAGCAGGTGGTGGTCGGCGGTGGCGTGAGCACCGACAGGTGATCAACGCGATCCCGCGGAAGCTGCGGACCGGTGCTCCGTGGCGTGAGCAGCCGAACGGAGTCCGGGGGCGGTCCTGCGGCGGATGACCACTGCCGTTGTGGACCAAGGACGGAGCCCGGGGACGGTCCCGCGGCGGACGACAACGTTCGCGGACGAGCGCCTAGGGTGTGTCCTGGGGATCTTCATCGGAGGTGCAGGATGATGCAGGCGAGGATGATCTCGGCGCGGTGGTAGGCAGCTCGTTTGGCGTATCGGGTCGCTAGGCCTCGGAATTGTTTGAGCCGGTTGAAGCATCGCTCGACCACGTTGCGGAGTTTGTAGAGGTCGGGGTCGAAGGCCGGTGGCCTGCCACCGGCCTTGCCCTTCGCTTTGCGGCGGGCGATCTGGTCGCCGCGTTCGGGAATGGTGGCCTTGATCCTGCGCTCCCGCAGCG